>CAVYCF010000005.1:0-598922 GCA_963766975.1 uncultured Acidobacteriaceae bacterium | reverse complement strand
ATCTCGCTGATGGTTCCCGCGCCGACGGTCCTGCCGCCCTCGCGGATGGCGAAGCGCAGACCCTTCTCCATCGCGACCGGCGTATGCAGCGTCATCTCAAGCGCGACGTTGTCGCCCGGCATCACCATCTCCGTGCCCGCAGGCAGCTTGGCCGAGCCCGTCACGTCGGTCGTGCGGAAGTAGAACTGCGGACGGTAGCCGTTGAAGAACGGCGTGTGACGCCCGCCTTCTTCCTTCGACAGCACGTACACCTCGCCCTTGAACTTGGTGTGCGGCGTAATCGATCCTGGCTTCGCCAGCACCATGCCGCGCTCCACATCTTCCTTCGCGATGCCGCGCAGCAGAAGCCCCGCGTTGTCGCCCGCCAGTCCCTCGTCCAGCTGCTTCTTGAACATCTCGACGCCCGTGCACACCGTCTTGCGCGTCTCGCGGAAGCCGACGATCTCGCACTCCTCGCCCACCTTCACCTTGCCGCGCTCGATGCGGCCCGTGACCACCGTGCCGCGTCCCGAGATCGAAAAAATATCTTCGATCGGCATCAGGAACGGCAGCTCGATCGCGCGCGCCGGCTGCGGAACAAAGCTGTCCACCGCCGCCATCAGCTCGTCGACCTTCGCCTCCCACTTCGCCTCGCCGTTCAGCGCGCCCAGCGCCGAGCCGCGGATGATCGGCGTGTCGTCGCCCGGATAGTCGTACTTCGACAGCAGCTCGCGGACTTCCATCTCGACCAGCTCGATCAGCTCTTCGTCCTCGACCGCATCGCACTTGTTCAGAAACACGACGATGTACGGCACGCCAACCTGGCGCGCCAGCAGAACGTGCTCCTTGGTCTGCGGCATCGGGCCGTCGGTCGCAGCGACCACCAGAATCGCGCCGTCCATCTGCGCCGCGCCCGTGATCATGTTCTTGATGTAGTCCGCGTGGCCCGGGCAGTCGACGTGCGCGTAGTGCCGGTTCGCCGTCTCGTACTCCACGTGCGCCGTCGCGATCGTGATGCCGCGCTCGCGCTCTTCAGGAGCGTTGTCGATGGTGTCGAACCAGCGGAACGTGTTCTTCGGGTTGTGCTTGGACAACACCTTCGTGATCGCCGCCGTCAACGTCGTCTTGCCGTGATCGATGTGCCCAATCGTCCCAATGTTCACATGCGGCTTCGACCGGTCAAACTTCTCCTTCGCCATGATCCTTCTCCTTCAATCCTTCTTCGGTTCCCGACCCTCTTCAGGGCCCCGTTTTCGTTCCGCACGCGCCAGGCGAATTTTCCCTCGCCGGCTCCAGCGTGCACCTGCAATCGCAAAACCTATCTCTTGTCGTCCTTGCCCTGCACCTTGGCGATAATCTCTTCCGACACCGACCGCGGCGCCTCTTCATACTGCTTGAACTGCATTGAATAATTCGCCCGCCCCTGGGTCGCGCCGCGCATGTGCGTCGCATAGCCGAACATCGTCGAAAGCGGCACCGTCGCGCGGATGGCTTGCGTGTTGCCCACCATCTCCATACCCTCAATGCGACCGCGGCGCGAGTTCAGGTCGCCGATGATCGTGCCCATGTAGTCCTCGGGCACCGTCACCTCGACCGCCATCACCGGCTCCAGCAGCACCGGCTTGGCCTTGCGCGCGGCCTCCTTGAAGGCCATCGATCCGGCAATCTTGAACGCCATCTCGTTCGAGTCGACGTCGTGGTAGCTGCCGTCGTAGAGCGACACCTTCACGTCCACCATCTCGTAGCCCGCCAGCACACCGCCCTGCATGGCCTCCTGGATGCCCTGGTCGATCGGCTTGATGTACTCCTTGGGAATGGTGCCGCCCTTGATGTCGTTCGAAAATTCGTAACCCTTGCCCGGCTCGTTCGGCGAGATGCGGATCTTGGCATGGCCGTAGTTGCCCGAGCCGCCGGTCTGCCGGATGTACTTGCCCTCGGCCTCCGCATTGCCACGGATGGTCTCGCGGTAGTTCACCTGCGGCTTGCCCACGTTGGCCTCAACCTTGTATTCGCGCATCATGCGGTCGACGATGATCTCCAGATGCAGCTCGCCCATGCCGGCGATGATCGTCTGGCCGGAATCGATGTCGGTGCGCACGTTGAAGGTGGGATCTTCCTGCGCCAGCTTGGCCAGCGCCATGCCCATCTTCTCCTGGTCGGCCTTGGTCTTCGGCTCGACGGCAACCTCGATGACCGGCTTCGGAAAATCAATCGACTCGAGCACCACCGGGTAACGCTCGTTGGTGATGGTGTCGCCGGTGATCAGGTTCTTGAGGCCGACCGCCGCGCAGATGTCGCCGGCGAGAATTTCGGTGATCTCTTCGCGCTTGTTGGCGTGCATCTTCAAGAGGCGCCCGATGCGCTCCGTCTTGCGGGTGCGCGGATTCAAGACCGAATCGCCGGTCTTGAGCTGGCCCGAATACACACGGATGAAGATCAGCTGGCCGACAAACGGGTCGGTCATAATCTTGAAGCCCAGCGCGGCGAACGGCTCGGAGTCGTCGGCGTGGCGCACCACTTCCTTCTCCATGTTCTCCGGGTCGTGGCCCACGATAGGAGGAATGTCGAGCGGGCTCGGCAGGTATTCGACCACTGCGTCGAGCAGTGTCTGCACGCCTTTGTTCTTGAAGGCCGAGCCGCAGAGCACCGGAAAGATGTTCATCGCGATGGTCGCCTTGCGGATGCCCGCCTTCAGTTCCTCAACCGACGGATCCTTGCCCTCGAGGTACATCTCCATGATGTGATCGTCGGAGTCGGCAACCGCTTCGATCAGGTCGTGCCGGCCTTTCTCGGCCAGCTCCTTCAGATCGGCGGGAATCTCTTCGACCGAATACTCCGCGCCCATGGTCTCGTCGTGCCAGATGATCGCCTTCATCGTGACGAGGTCGACTACGCCCAAAAACTTCGCCTCTGCGCCAATCTGGATGTTGATCGGCACCGCGCGCGCGCCCAGCCGGTCTACGATGGTCGAGGTCGCATACACTGCGTCCGCGCCGGCGCGGTCCATCTTGTTGATGAAGCAAATCCGCGGGACTTTGTACTTGTCCGCTTGCCGCCACACCGTCTCCGACTGCGGCTGCACGCCGGCGACCGCATCGAAGCAAGCCACCGCGCCGTCGAGCACGCGCAGGCTGCGCTCCACCTCAGCGGTGAAGTCCACGTGGCCGGGGGTGTCGATGATGTTGATGCGGGTGTTCTTCCAGGTGCAGGTGGTCGCGGCCGAGGTGATAGTGATTCCGCGCTCCTGCTCCTGCTCCATCCAGTCCATGGTGGCCGTGCCCTCATGCACCTCGCCAATACGGTGCGTGATGCCCGTATAGAAGAGAATGCGCTCGGTCGTCGTCGTCTTCCCGGCGTCGATGTGCGCCATGATTCCGATGTTCCGGCAACGATTTAGAGGTACGGTGCGTGCCACGGTATTTCTCTCTCACTCTGCGGAGCTGATTGCTCTCGCGGAAAAAATCTTGAAACCACACAATCCAACTCGAAGCCCTCAAATTCAGGCCCCGAAAACGAGTGCCCCAACTACCAGCGATAGTGCGCGAATGCCTTGTTCGCCTCGGCCATACGGTGCACATCTTCCTTCTTCTTCATCGCCGCGCCGCGGCCGTTGGCCGCGTCCAGCAGCTCGGCCGAGAGCTTCTCGACCATGCCCTTCTCGCCGCGCGCCCGGCCGTAGGTCACAATCCAGCGGATCGCCAGCGACGTGCGCCGCTCCGGGTTCACCTCGATCGGCACCTGGTAGTTCGCGCCGCCCACACGCCGGCTCTTTACTTCGAGCAACGGCTTGCAGTTCTCAACCGCCTTCTTGAACAGCTTCAGAGCCTCGTCGCCGCCCCTGGTCTCGAGGTTCCTCATCGACTCGTAGAAGATCGACTGCGCGGTGGACTTCTTGCCGCCCCACATCATCGAGTTCACGAACTTTGTCACCAACGTCGAACCGTACACCGGATCCGCCGAAACCTCGCGCTTTGCTACATGACCTTTTCTTGGCATCTGCTTTTCTCGCTTCCCTTCTCGTCTTCCCTCAGCCCGGTCAACCTCTCACGCGCTGAGCCTGTCTTGCTTGAAAATCCTTATTTCGCTGCCGCCTTGGGCCGCTTCGCGCCGTACTTGGACCGGCTCTGCTTGCGGTTGGCCACGCCTACCGAATCGAGCGAGCCGCGCACCACGTGATAGCGCACGCCGGGCAGGTCCTTCACACGGCCGCCGCGGATCAGCACAATCGAGTGCTCCTGCAGGTTGTGGCCGATGCCCGGAATGTACGTCGTGACCTCAATGCCGTTGGTCAGCCGCACGCGCGCCACCTTGCGCAGCGCAGAGTTCGGCTTCTTCGGCGTCTGGGTGTAGACGCGGGTGCAGACGCCGCGCCGCTGCGGCGAACCCTGCAGCGCCGGGCTGGCAGTCTTGTACTTGGTGGGCGTGCGCCCCTGCTTGACGAGCTGATGAAACGTAGGCACTCGAACTCCTTAATACATCCAATACTTCCCAAACCGTTCAGCCGGGGAGGAGAGAACCTCACGCGCCATTCGCATCTCGCGCTGAATAACGCACGAAAAGAATGAGGACACTGACGTGCCTCGCGCGGAGTTTTTCCCTGCACCCCGTCTGCAAACTCAATCTCAGACGAACAACAGTCGACGGTGGCCGAGCGTCCCTTGCTTCCTCCGGCTGGGCATAAAACCTGGCTCACATCGAGCCCTGCCGCCGGTACTCCTGGAAGTTGGAGTTGGCTCCGTTTCGCCTGTTCCGCCCCGCATAGCCCATCCCTGGAGGGAGGGTGTCGCAGGTGCGATTGCGAAGGATTCGCGTCCTTTTACCACATCAGCTTCGCGCTTACTTCGGCGAAAGCCCCGGACACTATCTATATTGCAAAGTTCAAACTCATTCCTAGTGTATCGCAGCCCGAAGATTTAACTCCGGCCCACTCACACCAGCCCGTCCGCCTGTTCCCCAATCCTTAGGTCACCAGACGGAGCGGAGTTCCCGATTCACGCGGAACCTTCTAACAATAACAAGCACGGTTCACCGGGTCAAGCTCCACGTCGCGAATTTCGTCCGATTTGCTGGACCCATCCTGCGCTTCCCGGAGAACATTCAAGGTACATCGTCGGGAGCGCAGTGCGGACCGCCATCCGCGCCCCGTCCAGGATCACCGGGAAGAAGAATCAGGCAATCTCAGGCTGGTGCCCGCAAGCCATCGGACCCGAAGCAAGACTCGTTGCCACCCGCACTGATCTGAAATCTCAACTCCTGCAACCTCAACCTTTCATGCTTCCGCTCGTCTAAAAACCACGCCGCGCCTGCTGCCTTCATTTGCCTCCTGTGTGCGCAGCTTCTACACTGAGGCTTGAGAAAATCTGCACTGCGGTGTTACCGTTCGCTGCCCTTCGGCGCGAGCGGGGAGGTGGAATGCGTCGGTTTGTCACTCTGTTTGTACTTTTCCTGTTTGCTATTCCCTTCGGCGTCTCTGTCTCGGGCTGCAAACACGTCGTCGCACCCATCTACTGCAATAACGGCGATTCCGGCGTTACCACCGGGCAGATCACTACCATCACCCTGCAGCCTATTGTCTACGGCATCTCGCTCAATGAGGGGCAGATTGGGCAAGTGCAGCCTCCCCTCGCTGCCGACTGCAAGGGCGACAACATCAATGCCCCGACCTTTACCTACTCCACCACCGACATGACCATCGCCGACATTAACCCGGCCAACGGGCATCTGTGTGCGGGCACATGGAACCGCAATACCGGCGGCGGCATCGCGGACTATACCTATTGCAACTCCACCGGCAAAGCCGGAGTCGCCTACATCGCTGCCTCATCGGGCGGCGCCACCTCGAATCCGCTTCCTGTCTTTGTCCACCCCGTCGTCACCTCCATCGTGCTCGGCGGCGCGTCGACCAACTGCAGCTCCGATCCCACCACCATCTGCGCGCCAATATCCATCAACTCGCAGATCGCCGCCCAGGCAAACGGCGCCTGCCCGACCTCGGCCGCCTACCCCTCAAACCCGCCACTCGCAAACGGCTGCTGCACTATCCCTCCGAACACCGCCCTCTCCGCTCTGCTCACCCCGCCTACGCCCTATACCGCCAGCTCCTGCATCTCGCAAAACCAGTCGGCGCAACTGGTCGCCCGTGTCTACGCCGGGACAACCGGCAACCAGACCAATATCAGCTGCCAGGTCGGCCACCTTATCTTCTCCACCTCCACGACCACAACCGGCACGGCTACCGTGGTCAATATCGATCAGAATGGCGTCGCCACTGCCGCGCAGCCGGGTTCCACTCTCATCAACGCCAACATCGCGAATGCCTCAAGCTCGGCCGGGTTCTTCTCCACCTGTCCGCCAGCGTCTATCGTTCTCTCTTCACCCGGATACAGCGGTAACGCACCCATCACGGTCAACCAGAATAATCCACTCCCGCTCAGCGCGACCGTACTGGACACGCAGAACAATCCCATCACGGGGCTGAACCTGGAATACGTCTCCACCTCGCCGATCACGATTCCCGCACTCTCCAACTCCATCACACCTGCACTCGCCGGCGCTGCCTCCGTCTCCGTCATCTGCCAGCCGAATATCTGCAATCCAGCCGCCTACAACCAGATCGGCATCTTCGGCAACGGCAAGCCTGTCACCTCCAACTCCGTGAATATTGTTGCGCCGGGCACCAACTCCAACATCCTCTACATGGCCAGCACGCAATCGCAGTACCTCGTCGCGCGCGACTTCACGCAGCCAAACATCGGGCAGCCACTCCAATTGCCCTACCTGCCCAACTCCATGGTCATCAGCAACGACGGCGCCGGACTCTATATGGGAAGTTCCACAGGCCTGATGGTCCTCAACGCGGTCGGCCTTACAATCACGCGCACTGACCTCACCTCGCCCGGCGTCGTCCTCGCCATCTCTCCCGATGACGGCACTGTCGTCATTACGGATCCCGTCAAGCAGACCATTACGCTCGAGAGCGCAACCGGGAGCATCATCTCCACTTACGGCGGAGTCGGCACGCACGCCGAGTTCACACCGGACAACCAAACCGTCTACATCTCAGCCGGCAACCAGGTGCTTGTCTATAACAGCGTCACCGGATGGGCCTCCATCTCGCCCGCCACACCCTCCAGCACTCCCGTCACCGACGTCGCCGTCACGGTCCCGGCCGTTGGCGCCTACTTCGCCGGCCCCGTCACCACCGCCCGCGGATATTGCCCCGCCACCACCGCGCTGGCCGGCACAATCTCCGCCACGAACGTGTTCTATCCTCTCGCCGACACCTCGGCCGCTGTGACGGACCGCGTCGCGGCCACCAACGACGGCGAACACATCCTCGGCGCAACCGTCTCGCCTACCCCCGCCCTCAACGACCTGCGTGTGCAGATCCCCGCCGGCAACAGCTCCGGTCCCGTCGTCTCCATCGCCTGCCCCACGAGTGGCGGCCTCCAGTTCTCTGATACTTTCAACACGCTTCCGCTCGCCGGCATCACCGCATCCTCGATCACCGGCGTCCTGCCTGCCTCAGACTCCTCCATCGCTTTCATCACCTACGCTGGCTCCGGCGGATTGCTGCCCGCTTACGTACCGCAACCCAGCGGCCCCGGCACCCTCACCAATGTCCATCTCTCCGGCTCCGCCACTGCGCCTCTGATTGGTGTCATCACCCCGGACAACTCCACCGCATACATTGGCACCTCGGGCGACAATCTGATCCACGTCATCACGCGTGCGCCGTTGGCGGACTCCTCGACCTTCTCGCCCGGCCTCACCAGCCCCTCCGGCGCAGCCGTCCCCGTCGACCTCATGGTCCAGAAGCCGCGCAAGACCACGTAGTCTAAGCTGGCTTCAGGTGTTGTCTGCGGCCGCTCTCGGGACGAACAGGACTGGTGTCCTCAGAAGAGAAGCTAGGCGAGCCGTTCCTTCAGTACCGACTTCGCGATCGCGTCCAGCACGCCGTTCAGGAAGTTCACCGACTCCGGTGCAGCGTAGCGCCGCGCGATCTCCAGCGTCTCGTTGATCACGATCGCCGCCGGCTGGTTCGGCCAGCCCAGCAGCTCCGCCACGGCGGCGCGCAGCAGGTTCCTGTCCACCCCCGCCATCCGCTCCAGCCGCCAGTTCTGCGCGTGCCGCTCAATCAACCCATCGATCTCTTCCTTGCGCTCCGTCGCCACGCGATAGAGGTCGTCGGCAAAACCGCGCGTCTCGTCGTCCACGTCATCGCGCGAGGCCCAGAACAGACGCCGCGACTCCTCCGGAGCCTGCTTGCCCAGGTCGGCCTGGAACAGCATCTGCATGGCCAGCTCGCGCGACTTCCTTCGCGTGCCCACTATGCGCTCACCGTCGCAATCTTTCGCTGAGGCGCCTGCAGCTTTTTGTAAACGGACACCATCTCAATCGCCGCAATCGCTGCCTCAAAGCCCTTGTTGCCTGCCTTCACGCCGGCGCGATCCAGCGCCTGCTCCAGCGTCTCGCAGGTCAGCACGCCGAACGCATGCGGCACGCCGGTCTCCTGCTGCGACTGCCCAATGCCCCGCGCGACCTCGTTGTAGATCGCCTCGTAGTGCGCCGTTTCGCCGCGCAGCAGGCAGCCCAGCGTCACGATCGCGTCAAACTTTCTCGTCTCAGCCAGCGTTCTCGCCGCTGCAGGAATCTCCCACGCGCCCGGCACACGCACAATCTCCACATCGCCCTTCGCCGCGCCCGAGCGATACAACGCATCGAGCGCCCCCTGCAGCAGCCGGTCGGTGATCACCGCATTCCACCGGGCCACAACAATCGGCGAAGCGCATTCCCTGCGCGCACAGATCACCTTCTATCGCCACCGGCTTGCCATGCAGCGGATTCTCCGACTCCCAGAAGCCAATCGTCAGTGACGCGTCCAGCGCCACAGTGAACAGTCGCGAGCCCCAGTGCGTCGTGGCGATCTCGCCCACAACAATCTCCACGCTGGCCCACTCCACCACCGCCGCACGCACCGCATCCAGGTGCGTCACCTCTACCAGCACCGGCGGCACTGCGGGCGCGCGCCCAGCCACCAGCTCCAGATTCCCCAGCGGCGCGAGAAACGCCGCGCCTTTGCCAGTTTCGTCCTCCCAGCCCTTGCCCGGCTCAAAGCCCAGCGTGCCAAACAGCGCGCCCAGCCGGTCGAGTGCCGCCACCTGCGTCACCAGCGTGATTCCCTTCACCATTCCTTCGATTGTATCGTCTGAGTTGCGACCGCTTGGCATCTCAACCAGTCGCGTGCTTGTACGCCACCAATCGCGTGCTCGTATGGGCGCATACGAAAGGAAGCCTGCATGGACTTTGAAACCATCCTCGTTGCCAATGAGGACCACATCGCCACCATCACGCTCCATCGCCCGCGTGTGCACAACGCGCTCAACACCACCATGCTGCGCGAGCTCGACGAAGCCTTCACCGCATTCGCCGCCGACGCCTCCGTCCGCGTCATCCTGCTGCGCGGCGGTGGCGACAAGGCCTTCGCCGCCGGCGCCGACATCACCGAGCTTGCCGCGGTCGACGCCGCGGACGCCGCAGCCTTCGCCGCACGCGGCCAAAGCATCTTCCGCCGCATCGAGCAGCTTTCTAAGCCCGTCATCGCCGTCCTCAACGGCCACACCCTCGGCGGCGGCTGCGAGCTCGCCATGGCGTGCACACTGCGCATCGCCGCCGACACCGCGCGCATCGGCCAGCCCGAGATCCGCCTCGGCATCTTTCCCGGCTACGGCGGATCGCAGCGCCTGCCGCGCCTCGTCGGCCGTGGCGCCGCGCTGAAGATCATGCTTACCGGCCAGCCCATCGACGCCCACGAGGCCCTCCGCATCGGCCTCGTCGATGAGGTGGTCCCCGCCGAGCACATCGACCTCCGCGCCATGGAGCTGGCCCGCACCCTCGCCGCGCAGCCGCCGCTCGCCGTCGCCGCACTCCTTGAGGCCGTCGACCGCGGTGCCGACCTCCCCTTCGATCAGGCCGTCGCGCTTGAAGCCTCGCTCTTTGGCCGCCTCTGCCAGACCGAAGACATGCGCGAGGGCACCCGCGCCTTCCTTGAAAAGCGCGCCCCCAACTTCACCGGCCGCTGATCCTCTCAGCGCACCTTCGGTACTGTTCAGTTTTCAGCCCTTACGGTAGAAGATACTGCTCATCCATATGCTAGTCAGTCCAGCAGCTACCAACGCTATCGCTAGAGGAGCAACGAGGAAGAAGGCTGGCCCGCCGCCGGGATTCCAAAGGGCAAGATGAATCAGCAAGCCACCGGCAACGATGGCTGCCATTGACACGAATATCAGTGCCGTCTCTTTCACGGTAGCCATGCTCTCACACCTCTAGTAGCCCTACAAGCCCTTCCATGGTCTAGGGCAAATGACCAGGGCCGCATCATCGCCGCGTTTGCCATCGTCTTCCGTTCTGCACGACCTTGGTATCCTGTAATCAGCGCCATGTCTCGCCCTCGTTCTCCCCTCGCCCCCGTCCTCGCTGCCGCCGCCTGCACCGCCCTCGTGCTGCCCCCGCTGCTCACCGGCTGCAGCCGTGCTTCTGCCACGTCCCTGCCCGATCCGCAGGAAGTCGCCAGCGCGCGGCAGCAGATCGACCTCATTCCGCCGCCCTCCAAGAGCCGCTATATGGCGGTCCACTCCATCTCCGACTGGGACAATCCCTACCTCACCGTGCAGGCCAACATGGCCACACTCCACGTCACCGTCGCCGACGCCAACCCCTCCACGCTCGGCGTCGGCGGCATGCTGCGCCCGGCCAGCGCGCGTCACCAGGACGTCACCCTCCGCCTCTCGGACCTACCCGACGCACTCGACGCCGTCCCGGAGTCGTCCTGGCCCTATGGCCGCGTGGTCGCCATCGAAGAGCCGCACGGCACGCCAAAATCCGACGAGCCCGCCGTCCGCCGCAACGTCGAGAACACCATCAAGACCCTCAACGATCTCGGCGTCGTCGTCTATGACTGGACCGAGGGCACACCCCGCTGAAGGTTCTTGAGGACGCTGCGCCGCCTGCGCGCATCAGAGGGTTTTGATACTCTTCGCGGACAAGACATAAAACGAGGCCTGCATGAGTGCACCCGATTCAAACCACAACACCAGCCGCGACCGTTCGCTCGCCAAAGGACTCGCCGCCGGCCTGGTCGCCGGCCTGGTCGGCGTAGTCGCCAAGACGCTCGCCGAACGCATGTTCCCGCCCCGCGCCCAGTCTGCACCGCAGCCCGCCGGTACTTCGCTCGCGAAACACGCCGCATCCGCCGCTGCGATTCCCGGCCACGCCATCCCCTGGCAGTTCGGCGCTCTCTCCGGCGCTACCTACGGAGCACTCGCCGAGTTCTACCCCGCTGCCACTGCCAAGGAAGGCGCTGCCTTCGGCATGGCGCTTGAGACCCTCACCCATGAAGCGCCTCTGCCCGCGCTCGGCATCTCACTGCCCGTCGGCAGCGAGACCACCCGCGCACGCGCCAGCGAGCTGACCTCGCACGTCGTCTTCGGTCTCACCGTGGAGTTCGTCCGCCGCACCCTCCGCCGCATTCTGTAGCCGCTATTTCGATCCCGGAATCGTCTCCCGGTCCTGGGCCCAGTTCGCCACAATCGAGTCCACCACCACATGCCCCACGCGGTACGCCGTCTCCAGCGCCGGCAGAAACGCCGTGTAATGCCCCAGCTTGGTCTGCGCAATCGACTCCGCCGCGCTCACGCCGATCTTCGGCACGTCGTAGTTGCTCGCCGTCCGCAGCACCAGCACCCGGTGAATGTCCACCCTACCGGCGCGCGCCAAGAACGTCAGCGATTGCAGCGTGCCGGTGTCCTCCATCGCGGAGATCGCATACGTGCTCTTGCCGGCGGTCATGTATTTCGTCCAGTTCTCCGCCCACTGGTTCATCAGCTGGCCATGCCAGAAGGTGCTGGCCGAAAGATTGCCGCCGACCATCACAAACGGCGGCTGGTGCGCCGCGTCGCCCGCAAACTGCAGGCGCAGCTGCTTCAGCTCGGGCGAATCCGGCAGCTCCGCGTCCTTCGTCAGCTTGTAGGCCCACTGGAGCAGCGCAGGATTCATCTGGTAGACCAGGAGCTCATCGCCCTGGGCCAGTGGCTGCTCATACGGAACGGACTTACGCAGCGGCACGTAGCCGGTCGTCCACAGCTTGCGCTCGGCCTCGGTCGCGTGGGGAATCTCGCGCGCATCGATCTCGTACCCCAGGTCGCCATCGACCACATAGTCCGACCACACCGCCGACGCCAGCGACCCCGCCGCCGGATCGATCCCGCCGATGCCCGCCACCACGAAGTACGCATGTGTCAGGTCGAAGCGCGGATCGAGCCCCAGCGCCATCACGCTCGCCGCCGCGCGTGTCTCACCCACGCCGGTCAGAATGCCCAGCACGCCGGTCTGCGCATTCAGCCGCAGGTCATGATTGCCCTGCGGAAACGGCAGCACCGTGTCCAGATGCTCGCGCTCCACCCAGTACTGATACTCGCCGGGCGCATCGCCGGTGTCCGCGCCCTGCTCAAACATCGCGAGCACGACCACCTTGATCTCGATCGGCTTAGCCGGCGCGGGCGCGGGAGACACCTGTGCCGGCAGGCTGCTGGCCGTTGCCAGCAGAAGAACAGAGCAGAGGAGGCGCATAAGAGATGGTACATCTGGAAGCTGCGGCGGAAGCCGCAAAGTCATGCCCACTCCACCCAACCCGCCCGACGCCATCACCCTGCGCGACTATCGCCCCGGCGACGATGCCGCCATGTACGCGCTCGATCTGGAATGCTTTGCTCCGCCCTTCCGCTTCACCCGTCGCGCCATGCGCCGCTTCGCCGAACAGCCCGGCGCCATCGCGATCCTTTCTGAGACAAACACGCAGCCGCCGCAGCTCGCCGCCTTCGTCATCGCGCACATGGAGGGCCGCACCGCCTACATCGTCACGCTGGACGTCGCGCCTGCCTTCCGCCGCCGCGGCCTCGCGCGCACACTGATGACGCAAACCGAATCACACGCCCTCGCCGCCGGCGCCAGCGAGATCGCATTACACGTCTTCACCGGCAACAGCGACGCCATCACTTTTTATGAATCCCTCGGCTACAGCCGCCTGCGCATGGCAGAGAACTTCTACGCCCGCGGTGTCCACGCCCTGGTCTATAAAAAACAGATGAGCTAGCGGCGCTCAATCGCAGACCTCATCATCCACTCAACATCCGCTGCGGGCACTCAACATCCGCTGCGGCCCAACCCAAGCGCTGTTGAAGCCAGCTTCTTCTTCAAGCAGACCACGCAAAGGCAGCCAACCGCTTTATCCTCGGGTACCGGCAACAGTTGCGGGAACTCGGCGCACCAGCATCTCCCGGCAGGCTCGCAGGCCATTGGCGCAGCGCACTGGGAGCAAAGGATCTCCATGCTTCTGAATGCCCGCAGCTACTCGTAGTACCGAGCGAAGCTCGTGTCCGTCTCGAAGATCGTGCAGTCCTTCACATGCACGCGGCCTGAGGTCATTTCCCGCAGCTCCTTGTTCGTCTCGTCGAAGAAGTAGCGCGCGAGGTTCTCGGCTGATGGGTTGATTGTGGTAAACGGCTCCAGGTCGTTGATCATCCGATGGTCCAGATACTCCACCACCGGCCGCAGCAGCCCCTTCAACAGCTTGAAGTCCAGCAGCAGCCCGGCCGCATCCAGCTCCGCGCCGGCCAGCGTCACCAGCACGCGGTAGTTGTGCCCGTGCGGGTTCTCGCACTTGCCGTGATAGTTGCGCAGATAGTGGCCGGAGGAAAACCCCGCCTCCACCGTTACCTCATACATTCGCTTTTGCTCCGGAAGAGTACGCGTTTCATGCAGCCTCGCGCTCTGTTCGATTGTATCCGCGCAGCCGTCACCTGCCCCCGCTATCGCCGCCGGCTCCGCCGCTGCGCCCGCTCATCTTCAGCCCGTCGCTCTGCCTGCTCAAACAGCGCCGTCAGAACTCCGCCCAGCGCAACCACCAGCGCAATCACCAGGAACACCAGCCCCATCGTCCGCCACAGCGACGCATCGCCCGGCGACTGCGCGACGCCCGTGTACGACACCCCGAACGAGATCATCGCAAACACCGTCAGCGCGGCGGCAAGAATGTAGAGGCTGCGTCCCATCGTCCTTAAGGATACGGCAGGCGCCTAATTCTGTTGGTACCGCCGCAGCACATCCTCCTGCGAGACCGTTCCCTCCAGCGCGCCGCGCACCGCCCGGTTGGTGATGGGCAGCAGCGGCCAGCGCCGGAAGTGCGGCAGCGCCGCATCCAGCGGCAGATCAGGAAACAGAATCGGCGTGCGCTCCACGCCCAGCATCTGTTCCAGCGTCTGCTGCGCGGTAAACAGATCGTCACCCACTCCGCGGAGCAATTCCTGTAGCTCGGTGGGTGTCGCCGCATACCACCGTCCATCGCTGCAGCGCACCAGCATCGCGGGCGCATTCATACCAGCCTCGCCATACCGGTCTAAACTCACCGCCAGCGCCGCAGCGGCCAGCGTGTCCGTGCCTTCCAGCACGGGTACAGTCGCCGGCTGCATCGCATCCTCCAGATGCAGGTCGCGCTCTTCGCGGCGCTCCTCCATCGAAGGCAGGTACATCCCGTCCTGATGGTTGAAGACCTCGAAGATCGGCTCCGGCTGCAGCGCGACGGCAATCAGATACGCAATCGTGTTCGCCAGAATCACCGGCAGCACAATCGAGTAGTTCTGGCTCACCTCCATCGCCATAAAGATCGAGGTCAGCGGCGCGCGCAGAAACGCCGCAAACAACACGCCCATCCCCACCAGCGCATACGATCCCAGCGAGCCCGTCGCAAAGTGCGGAATAAAGTGCTGCTCCACCGAACCCACCGCCGCGCCCAGCATCGCGCCGATAAACAGCGTCGGCGCAAACATCCCGCCCGGCGTGCCGCTCGAAAAAGACACGGTCGTCGCGATGATCTTGAACGCCGCCAGCAGCAGCAGCATCTTCCACGCAAACTCGCCCTGCATCGCCTGGCCGATCGCGCCATACCCCGCACCCATCACCTGCGGCAGCCCAAAGTATCCAATGCATCCCACCAGCAGCCCCGCCGCCGCCGGCTGCAGCAGCCGCCAGTTGGCAGTCTGGCTGCGCAGCAGCGGCCGCAGCCATCCCAGCGCGCGGGTAAAGATCAGCGACGCCAGCCCGCCCACCACGCCCAGAATCGCGTATGCCGGCAGTTCGCGCGGGTCGGTAAGATTCACCGTAGGAATGCGGAACATCGGCATCCGCGCCCAGCAGCCAGCGCGCCACCACCACGCTCGAGATCGCCGCCAGCACAATCGAGCCCAGCACCGCCGCGCTCCAGCTGCCGATCACCTCTTCAATCACAAAAAGAATCGCCGAGATCGGCGCGTTGAATGCCGCCGCAAGCCCCGCCGCAGCGCCAATCGGCGCAAACACGCGCAGCCGCGCGCGCGTCAGTCCAAACCTCCGGCTGATCAGCGACGCCACGCCCGCGCCAATCTGTAGCGACGGGTCCTCCGGGCCCAGCGAATAGCCGCTGCCAATCGCCAGCGCCGACAGCAGAAACTTCCCGATCATCGTCCGCGACGAAACATACCCGTTGCGAATGTAGAGCGCCGCCTTGGTCTGGTTCACTCCGCTGCCCTGCGCATCGGGAAACACATACCGCACCAGCAGCGCGATCACCAACCCCGCCACAGTCGGCGCAATGATCAACCGCAGATAGTGCGGCGCGGGAGTCGCTCCCAGCAGCAAGGCGCTCAGCCGTGCAATGGCGATGCGGAACACAACCACCAGCAGCCCGGAGATCACGCCCACAAAGATCGAGAGCAGCAGCACCAGCTGCGCCTCGCGCCGGCTCCCTCGCACCTCGGTCACCGCGCCGGGCGCAGGTTCAGCGCTGTCGAAATCTCCTCCGTCCGGCAAGGCCTGCACCTGTACATCCATCTCTCTCAGCTTAAATGCCGCAGAACATTCGGCGCAGGCGTCATCGTAGGTGGAACCGCCTCGACATCGTCGCCCCCGGACAAAGTTGACCACCCGCATCACTGCGTTGATCGCACCAAGCGTTAACCGAATCGCAACGTGCCTTCGCCGGTTCCTCCAAGCCCCTTTCGGTACAGGAATTTGCAAGACTTGTTCCGAGGAACCTGCCGATGTATCTCCGTCTCCGCAAAACTTTCTCAACCCTGCTGCTTGCCGCCGCCGTCGCAGCGCTGCCTTCCGCCGCTATCGCCCAGGCCTCATCGGCCGGCAATGAGCCGCCTACGCCCTCCAAGGTAGACATCTTCGGCAGCTACTCCTACCTGCGGCCCTTCTCCAGCGATCTCTACGGCCAGACCTACGACACACTCCCGTTCGGCGCCATCGGCGGCGTCACTGCGTACTTCAGACCCTCCTGGGGCATCGATGCCGAATACGCTCATCAGTTCAACAGCCCCGACTACTGCTTCGCCACGCTACAGGGCGGCCTGAAGTATCGCCATCAGATGGGCCGCGTCGTGCCTTTTGCGCAGGCCCTCGGCGGCGGCGCGCAGATCAGTCCTTCCTACCAGCACAGCGGCAGCGCCAACCAGTGCATCTGGGGTTGGGGACTCAACGGCGGTGTCGGCGTCGACTTCATCCTTCCTGCCTTTCATAATCGCCTCGCCCTTCGCCTACCTGAGGCCGACTTCCAGTACGCCCGAGCCAACTTCGGCCCGCAGAACCCTCCGGGCAGCTTCACCGGGGGCGTAGGCGAGATCCAAGCCGTCCGCCTGAGCGCCGGCTTCGTCATCCGCCTGGGCGCAGCCGCGCCGCCTGAGCCTGCCTCCTACGCCTGCGAGGCACAGCCCGTCGCCGTCTATCCCGGCGACCCCATCAACGTCACCGGCAAGACCCTCAACCTCGAAGAGGGCAAGCATCTGCTCCCGGTCTACACCTGGAACTCGACCGGCGGCCAGATCAAGCCGCAGACCGACTCGCCCAATAACACCGTCTCGACCACCGGACTCGCCCCGGGCGACTACACCGTCGGCGGTGTCGTCAGCGAGGGCGCCGCGCCCAATCGCCACGCCACCTGCTCGGCCAGCTTCCGGGTAATGGCATACGAGCCGCCCACCGTGGCCTGCTCTGCCAATCCCACCAGCGTCGCGCCCGGCGGCTATGCCACTATCTCCGCCGACGGCCGCAGCCCGCAAAACCGGCCGCTCACCTACTCCTTTGGCTCGAGCGCCGGCCAACTCACCGCCAACGGCCCGCACGCAACCCTCGCTACCGCGGATGTCGCCCCCGGCAACGTCACCGTCACCTGCAACGCCGTTGATGACCAGGGCCACAACGCCTCATCGTCCACTGCCGTCAGCATCGTCGCGCCGCCTCCACCGCCCGCTCCGCCCGCACCGCAGGCGCAGGCGCTCTGCAGCATCTCCTTCGAGCGCGACAAGAAGCGCCCCGTGCGCGTGGACAATGAGGCGAAGGGATGCCTCGATGACATCGCCCTCGCACTCGGCCGCGATCCCAACGCGCTGCTTGTCGTCGTCGGCCGGCACGATCCCGATGAGAAGCCCGACGCCGCCGCCGAGCGTACCCTCAACATCAAGCAATACCTCGTCACCGAGAAGGGCATCGATGCCAGCCGCATCGAGGTCCGGACCGGCGAGACCAAAGACCGCACCGCGGACACCGAGCTCGTGCCGCCCGGCGCCTCGTGGGACACCTCCGGCACCGAGAGCTTCGATCCCGCACGCGTCCAGCGTCACGGCGAGGCCTACTCTCCCGAGCTGAAAAAGAAGTAAACCAACCGCAGCTTCATCCCTGCAGGAAAAAGAGGAGCCGATACGGCTCCTCTCTTTCACCCCAATGAACCTCGACAAAGCAGCCGTCACTTCGTTTCTGCGGTCTTGCCCACCGCGTTACCCTTCGCCTGACTCTGTGATCTCGCCGCAGCAGCAGCTCCGCTCTTTGGATCCGCCTTCGCCACCGGCTCATTCAGCCGCTGCAGCACTCCCGCGCCATCGCTGAGGAGCTTCATCGCCCGTCCGCCGACAATCGCCTTCTCGCCCACCTTCGCCTCGTGGAAGGGATCGTCGATGTCCTCGGTGTCCATGACCTGGCACCACGGTGAGCCGTTCGGCACCGGGGGCAGCGTAAACTCCACGCCCTCGTGCGACGCATTCACCAGGATCAGGAAGCTGTCATCCATCAGCGGATCGCCGTTGTCATCGGAGGCCTGCAGCGTCTTGCCATTCAGCATCATCGCCATGGACCGGGTCCACTCCGTGTTCCACGCCTCCTCCGGCATCTCGTTTCCGTCCGGCGCATACCACGCAATGTCGCGCATCACGTTCTTGCGAATGGTCCGGTCCTGGAAGAACTTCCTCCGGTGCAGGTTCGGATGCGAGAGCCGCAGCTTCACCAGCCGCCGCGTAAACTCCATCAGCCGCACCCGCGACTCGTCCAGCTTCCAGTCGTACCAGGTCATCTCGTTGTCCTGGCAATAGGCGTTGTTGTTGCCCATCTGCGAGCGCGCGAACTCATCGCCCGCCGCAGATCATCGGCACGCCCTGGCTCAGCAGCAGCGTCGCCAGAAAATTCCGGATCTGCCGCTCGCGCAGCTTGTTGATCTCCGGATCATCCGTCGGCCCCTCCGCGCCCATGTTCCACGAGTTGTTATTGTTGTCGCCGTCCTGGTTGTTGTCGCCGTTCTCCTCGTTGTGCTTGTCGTTGTAGCTCACCAGGTCGCACAGCGTAAAGCCGTCATGCGCGGTAATGAAATTGATGCTGGCATACGGCTTGCGCCCGTCGTGCTGGTACAGATCGCTCGATCCCGTCATCCGGTACGCAAAGTCCGATAGCTGCCCGCCGTCGCCCTTCCAGAAGCGCCGCACCGTATCGCGATATTTGCCGTTCCACTCCGCCCACAGCACGGGGAAATTCCCCACCTGGTAGCCGCCGTCGCCCACGTCCCACGGCTCCGCAATCAGCTTCACGTCGGCCAGCGTCGGGTCCTGGTGGATCGTATCGAAGAAGCCGCCCAGCCGGTCCACGTCGTGCAACTCGCGCGCCAGCGTCGCCGCCAGATCAAAGCGGAAGCCGTCCACGTGCATCTCCGTCACCCAGTAGCGCAGGCTGTCCATCAGCAGCTTCAGCACCTGCGGATGCCGCACGTTCAGCGTGTTGCCCGTGCCCGTGTAATCCATGTAATAGCGCGGGTCGCTCTCGGCCAGTCTGTAATAGGTAGTGTTACAAATTCCTTTGAAGCTCAGCATCGGCCCCATCTGGTTGCCTTCGCAGGTGTGGTTGTACACCACGTCCAGAATCACCTCGATCCCCGCCGCGTGCAGCGCCTTCACCATCTCCTTGAACTCGCGCACCTGCCCGCCCCGGTCGCCCGCTCGAACTGTATCTCGCCGCCGGCGCAAAGTATCCCAGCGTGTTGTACCCCCAGTAATTCCTCAGCCCGCGGTCGACCAGGTGCCCGTCATCCACCATCTCGTGGATCGGCATCAGCTCCACCGCCGTCACGCCCAGCGCCTTCAGATAATCGATGCTCGCCTGGTGCCCCAGCCCCGCATACGTCCCGCGCAGCTTCTCCGGCACGTTGGGATTGCGCTCCGAGAAATCCCTTCACGTGCACCTCGTAGATCACCGAATCCGCCAGCGGCGTCTGCGGCAGGCAATCATTCCCCCAGTCGAACTTGTGCTCCACCACCACGCTCTTCGGCACGCCCGCGGCATCGTCCTGGTCGCACTTCTTCAGGTCGTCGCCCATCTGGTGCCCGAAGATCGGTGCCTTCCAGTCCACCTCGCCGGCAATCGCCTCCGCATACGGATCCACCAGCAGCTTCTTCGCGTTGAACCGCTCGCCCCTCTCCGGCTCCCACGGCCCCTCCACGCGAAACCCATACAACTGCCCCGGCTTGATCCCCAGCACCAGCCCATGCCACACAAACGCCGTGCGTTCGCGCAACGCAATGCAGTCAGTCTCTTTGCCCGCCTCATCGAACAGGCACACATGCACCTGCGTCGCGTGCTCGGAGTAGACCGCAAAATTCGTTCCTTTGGAGCTGGCCTTGGCGCCCAGTGGGTAGGGCCGCCCCGGCAGTAACTTACGCTGCATTCGGTCCTCTTTCTACGATCCGGTCAGATCGTTCGGATGCCCGCCGCCGCCCAGGCGTTGGACAGGTACCTCCGTCCGTTCATTCGATAAACGCGCATCTTGGGCCAAGCCTCCAGCCCTCCCCATTTGTGGGATACGATTCGCCGCCGCCCGTCCCTACCATCGCAGAATGGCCAAGTCTTCCCAGCCATACCGGCCCGGCATCGCCTTCGTCACGCTCACCACGCATGACAAGCGCCCGATCTTCGAGATCGCGCGCATCGCCGACCTCTTCGTCGACACCCTGCTGCACTACCGCACCGTCGGCCACTACAAGCTGCACGCCTACGTCGTGATGCCCGACCACGTGCATCTGCTCATCACGCCCCAGCACATCACCCTCAACCAGGCCGTCGAGCTCATCCAGCACGGCTTCGCCTATCGCCTCGACTCGCAGCTTCCCGTCTGGCAGCCCGGCTTCACCGGCTACTCTGTCGCCAACCAGCATGATCTTGAGATCGTCCGCGCGTTCGTGCACCAGATCCCCGTCCGCGCCCATCTCGCCGCTGCCGCAGAGCTCTACCGCTACTCGTCGGCCTATCGCCAGAACTTCGCTGCTCTACCACTCACTGCTATCCCCGGCGGCCGCAACCTCGCATCGGCCACTTCGGACAGCCAGCTGAATCAGCACGATGCCCCCAAACTTCATGTTGCCTCCGCAACTTCTTCCCGAAAACGCGCGTCCTAATCTGGAGTAGTTTGGAGTGGAGCAGCCTGCCGCTCATCGCAGCACCCGCAGCACCCAAGGAGAATGCACCATGAAGAAACAGATTCTCGCCGCAGCCTGCGCAGCCTTTCTGGCCGTCGGCGCCGCAACCGCTCAGGTCGGGTTCCATATCACCATCGCCCCACCGCCTCCGCGCCGCGAAGTTCCGCCACCGCCTCCGCATCCGGGCTGGGTCTGGCAGGCTGGCTATCACCGTTGGGATGGTCGCGCCTACGTCTGGGTCCCCGGAACGTATGCCGAGCCGCCCCGTCCCCACGCGCGCTGGGTCCCCGGCCACTGGGCGCCTCGCCATGGCGAATACGTCTGGATCGAAGGCCACTGGCGCTAGTCCGAAAAAGTAATGCATTCGGGTGCCCCATTCATCCCGCTGAGCGGGATGGGTGGGGTTTCCTGTTTTGAACTCGCTATCATCGTTAGCATGAGTTCAACAAGCCTCTCCGCTGAAGACCGCGCGCGCCGCATCAAAGTTTTGATCTTTGACGTCGACGGCGTCCTCACCGACGGCCAGCTCTACTTCCTTCCGCACACCAGCCCCGACGGCACCCAGTCCGGCCTGGAGTTCAAAGGCTTCACCGCGCACGATGGGCTCGGCATCACTCTCGCGCGCCTCGGCGGCCTGCGCGTCGGCCTTATCACCAAGCGCGAATCCGCCACCGTCGCCATCCGCGCGCGCGACCTTAAGCTTGAGTTCGTCTACCAGGGCCAGGCCCACAAGATGGCCGCCGTCACAGATATCCTCCGCCGCGCCAACATCACCATCGACGAGCTCGCCTACGTCGGCGACGACGTCGTCGATCTGCCCGTTATGCGCGCCTGCGGACTCTCCATCGCCGTCGCCAACGCCCGCGCGCAGGCCAAGGCCGCCGCCCACTACATCACGCCCAACCCCGGCGGCCGAGGCGCCGGCCGCGACGCTATCGACTTCATCCTCGCCGCGCAGGGCAAACTCGACGCCGCCATCGCAGCCTTCCTCGACGCCGACAACCCCGCCGCACAGCTCGCCGACATCGGCTCAGGAAAGATGTGAGCCCCGGCTCAACGCCGAGGCTCATCTGAAAATACTAACAAGTGAGAACTAAGGGCCGACAACTCATGGGTGCCCCATTCATCCCGCGCATTGTGTGGGACGGGTGGGAAGAAATCAGTGCGCAAACCGGCTGAACAGCCAGAACAGGCATCCTGACAGCAGCGCTGCCACTGGCAACGTGAAGATCCAAGCCAGCGCAATGTCGCGCACCGTGGAGAGCTGCAGCCCACTGCGGTTCGCCGCCATCGTGCCCGCCACGCCCGAGTTCAGGATGTGCGTGGTCGACACCGGCACTCCAATCCGGTCCGCGCCCAGGATCGTCGCCATGGTCACAATCTCCGCCGACGCACCCTGCGCATACGTCATGTGCGTCTTGCCGATTTTCTCGCCCACCGTCACCACGATCCGCTTCCAGCCGATCATCGTGCCCATGCCCAGCGCCAGCGCCACCGCCACCTTTACCCACGTCGGGATGAACTTAGTCGAGCGGTCCAGATAGCCCTTGTAGTTGTTCAGCACCGCGGCGTCCGCCGCGGAGACCTTCGGCCCGCTCTTGGCCATCAGCCGCAGCGTCTCGCTGGTCAGGTACATCTGGTTGCGCACGTTGGCCTGCATCTCCTGCGGCACGCCCTTCAGCGATCCGTACTGCGAAGCCTCGTTGCGGATGTCGATCACCATCTGCTGCAGCGCCAGCGCCACCCCCGGCTCGTACTTCTTCGTGCTGACAAAGTTCTCCAGCTCCGCATCCGCATCCTGCATCACCGAGCCCGGCTGCACATAGTTGTCCAGCGTGGTGGCAGTTGCCGTCGAGACGGCGACAAACGTCTGCGTGTCCTTGATCGGCACCGCATGGTTCAGCGCATACGCCGTCGGCACCGTTCCCACCAGAATCAGCATGATCAGCCCCATGCCCTTCTGCCCGTCATTCGATCCATGCGCGTAGCTCACGCCGCCGCAGGTCAGGATCAGCAGGCAGCGGATCCAGAACGGTGGCGGCGCCGTGCCCTCGGGCGCCTTGTACAGCCGCGGATCGCGCGCCACAAATTTGAACAAGAGGAACAGCAGCAGCGCAGCGGTAAACCCGATCACCGGCGACCAGAACAGCGCCTGGAAGACCTTGGTCACCTGCGCCCAGTCCACGCCCGCCGTCCCGCTGTTGCCCTGCATCAGCTGGTTGGCGACGCCCACCCCAATGATCGATCCGATCATGGTGTGTGAGCTCGACGCCGGCAGCCCCTTGTACCACGTCGCCAGGTTCCAGATAATCGCCGCCACCAGCAGCGCAAACACCATGGAGAAGCCCGCGCCCTTCGACACCCGCAGGATCAACTCCACCGGCAGCAGCGAGATCACCGTAAACGCCACCGTCCCGGGGCTCAGCAGCACACCAATAAAGTTCAGAATGCCGGAATACACCACCGCCACGTGCGGCTCCAGCGAATGCGTGTAGATGACGGTCGCCACTGCGTTCGCCGTGTCGTGAAATCCATTCACAAACTCAAAGCCCAGCGCGATCAACAGCGCCAGCCCCAGCAGCACATACGGATACACGCTGGCGTTGTGCACCACCGAGATATCGCCCCACAGTTGCGCGACGATGTAGCCGATGCCGCCCAGCAGGATCAGCCCGAAGACCGCCATGCCGACTTTGCCGGGCGAACCCTTCTTCAGTTTTTCGTCAAGGATCGAGGTGGAGGGAGGAGTTTGCGTCAGCGTAGCGGGCGTGGCCATGCATCACCTGGTCGAGAGTTTGTAGGAACTCTGCCAACCTACGCGTCCATTGCGAAAGGAGTGTTACAACTCCGCAAAATCAGCGCCAGTCGTCCCTGGCCGCCGCCTGCTCCGCAAATACCCGGTCGAAGTCATCTGACTTCTTCACCAGGATGTCGCCCAGATCGCGCGGCTGGTTCAGCAGCACCGCCTGTAGCCGCACCAGCTCCAGCATCGCCAGGAACAGGCAGATCAGCGCCCGCTCGGAGTACGTCGAGTGCAGCAGCCGCCTGAGGCTCACCGGCCGGTCTTCCATCACCAGCCGCTGCTTCACGTACTGGATCATCTGGGCGACGGTCACGCTCTCCGCGCTCACATCCAGCACCGGCCGCGCCCGCATCCGCTCCAGAACATCGCGAAAGACGCGCGCCACGTCCAGCGCGTCCGCCGCAATCTCCTGGTCTAAGTCAGAGCTACCTGCCTCGCCGCCCGCTTGCTCGCCCGCCTGCTCGCGCAGAAACGCCTTCATGCCGGGGTTCGACCACGTTGCCTCTTCCACCTGCTGCTTCTCGCGCAGCATCTGCGCCGCCGCCTTGAAGCGCTCATGCTCCAGCAGGCGCTCCACCAGCTCCCGACGAGGATCTTCCGCCTCCAAACCGCCGGTCAGCTCCGCCGGATCGCGCCGCAACAGCATCTTCGACTTGATGTGGATCAGCAGCGACGCCACATAAATAAACTCGCCCGCCGCATCCACGTCCGTCTGCTTCAGCTGATGGCAATACTCCAGAAACTGTGCCGTAATCAGTCCGATGGGAATGTCGTAGATGTCGATGTTCTGCTTACGGATCAGGTCCAGCAGCAGGTCCAGCGGCCCGTCATACACCTGCCCCACCGTGATCGAGAACGGCGACTGCGACGCCTCCTCGGTCTTCTTCGCTGCGACGTCGCTCGCAGGTGCGGTCTTCTCCGCCGTCACCGGCGAGGTCAGCACCAACGGCTCCGCAACTGGCGCAAGCTGCTCGTCGGGTCTTTCAGCGATCTTTATCTCGTCCGCCATCTATTCCAACCCCACTGCGGCATAGACCTGCTCCAGAGTCTCCGCCGCACGCGCATTCGCTCGCCGCGCACCCTCGCGCAACACCGCATCCACCTCAGCCGGATGCGCCTCAAAATACGCCCGCCGCTCCTGAATGGGCTTCAACTCCGCCACCACCGCATCCGCCACCCAGCCCTTGCACTGAATGCATCCGATCCCCGCCGTCCGGCAACCCTCCGCAGCCTGCGCTTGCACCTCGGCACTCGAGAAGACCTTATGCAGATCAAACACCGGACAAACATCCGGGTTCCCCGGATCAGTCCGCCGCACCCGCGCCGGGTCCGTCACCATCGTCTTCAGCTTCGCGCGAACTTGATCTTCAGGGTCGCTCAGCAGGATCGTGTTGCCGTAGCTCTTCGACATCTTGCGCCCATCCGTCCCCGGCAGCTTCGGACTGGGCGTCAGCAGCACCTTCGGCTCCGGCAGGATCTCGCGCACGTCGGTCTCCTGCTCCAGCTCCGCCAAACGCTCCTTGTCGGACTTCGCATCCGCAAATTTGCCCTTGCTGCCATAGAGATGATTGAACCGCCGCGCAATCTCGCGGGTGATCTCCACATGCGCCGCCTGGTCCTGACCCACTGGCACAAACTCCGCCTGGTAGATCAAAATGTCCGCCGACTGCAGTACCGGATACCCAAGAAACCCGATCGTCGCCAGGTCCTTCTCGCGCAGCTGCTCCTGCTGGTCCTTATACGTCGGCACGCGCTCCAGCCAGCTCAGCGGCGTAATCATCTCCAGCAAATTATGCAGCGCGAAGTGAGGCAACACATGGCTCTGGCGAAAGATCACCGACCGCGTTGGATCGAGGCCGCCTGCGAGAAAGTCCAGCACCACATCGCGCACATTTTGCTTCAGTCCGCTGGTGTCCGCGTAATCCGTCGTCAGAGCATGATAGTCGGCCACGAAGAAGTAGCACTCATATTTCGCCGAGCCATCGGGATTCGTCTCGTTCTGCAGCGCCACCCAGTTCTTCAAAGCGCCCATGTAGTTGCCCAGGTGCAGCCTACCCGTCGGCCGCATCCCGCTCAGCACGCGCTTCGGCGCGGCGCTCTTCATCGCATCACTCATGATTTTTTCTTGGCTCAGGGCTGTTCTCTTGGCTCAGGGCTGTTCTCTGGTCTCAGCTATTCAGTCTACCGAATCCGCCGCTATACTTGTCCGCGCCTATGCGCTCCTGTCTCCGCACCCTCTTCGCCGCCGCTCATCCGCGCCAGCATCCAGCAACTCGGCTTTAAGATCACCGACGTCAAAATCCTCCTCATCTCCCACGCGCACATCGACCACGACGCCGGCAGCGCCCAGATCCTCAAGTGGACACACGCAAAATACATGGTCATGGATGGCGACGTCGGCGTCGTCCAGTCCGGCGGCCGCACCGACTTCGCCTATCCCGACGACCGTTACAGATAAGCAGTTTCGCTTGCATATTCAATGGCTACGAGAAACGTTACACGGTTCGATATCATAGATGGCATCAATGAGCCCCTCTCGAAGCACGGTTTCCACACGCTTGCATGGCCTCGACACACTACGCGCTCTGGCCATTCTTTTTGTCATGCTTTATCACCTCGCTATTCAAGGGCTGCTTCCGTCGCTTATCTGGCCTGTTGCTAAGATCGGATGGGTGGGTGTCGACCTCTTCTTCGTTTTAAGCGGATTTCTCATCGGCTCTCAGCTCCTCAAGCCGTATCTGGCGGGGAGAAATCCCTCACTCAGGGATTTTTATACGCGTCGTGCCTACCGTATTTTGCCAGCGTTCTTCGTCGTCTTCCTGCTGTATCTGGTCGTGCCTCTCTGGCGCGAAGCACCCGGCCCCTACGCCGGTTGGCAGTATCCGACCTTCACGTGGAATCTTTTGCTCCTTGGATATCCCGCAAATCGCGCGTTTTCGCACGTCTGGTCGCTCTGCGTTGAAGAGCACTTCTACCTGTTCTTTCCGCTTCTGCTTCTTCTCGTGATGCGCAGACCATCAGTGTTGAAGACCACTTGCGTACTGGGCTTCATTGTCCTGGGAGGGATCGCGCTACGGGCATGGTTGCTGCACTCAGTCATCGGACCTGCGGGTGACCAGCAAGGCACACTGATGATGAAGTACGTTTACTACCCAACCTATTCGCGCCTGGATGGGCTGGTAGTCGGTGTAAGCCTTGCCGTCGTTCGCACGTTCAAGGTGCATTGGTGGTCGCGATTGACCCGGCATGGATGGCTCCTGGCTCTGTTGGGATCTGCCTGTGTACTGGGAGCACTTTGGCTATGCGACTTTGAATTCCCTGACCCTGGCCTTCCGCTGAGCATCCTCTTTACGTTTCCTGCCCTCTCTTGTGGGTTCGGTCTTCTTGTCGCCTCCGCAGTTAGCGAACGGGGATTCTTGCGGACACGAGTTCCCGGAGCATCGACGCTTGCAACGTTGGCTTTCAGCCTTTATCTCACCCACAAATCAGTGGCTCACGCTGTACATCGTCTACTACCTATCCTCACAGCTCATACGGGATGGAAGTCTTCGGCTATCTATGCCGTAGCGTGTCTCGGAGTCGCGTCACTCCTGTATTTAGGTGTAGAGCGCCCATTCATCGCACTTCGCGTGCGACGTGGTCTTAGGCAAGCTGCATTTGAAGTTGAAAGCGAAGTGCGTCTTGACCCTGCAATTTAGATGGAGGCCAAAGAGCACGCCACTCCCCGATGGAAAGCCAGCAATGCCCTGCGACATCTTCCTCGGCGCGCACGGCAACTACTTCAACATGGACTCGAAGCTCGCCCGCATGAAGGCCGGGGAAGGCGAAAAGGTCTGGATCGACCCCGACGGCTACAAGGCCGCCGTCGGCGAGCGCGAACACGCCTTCGAAACCGAACTCAAACGCCAGCAGTCCGGCCTGCCGCCGGCATAGCCCTCACTCAATCGCAAACACCGCATACACTGTCGCCGACTTCGTGATCCGCTCCGGCGCGATCGCCAGCGGCGCAAGATTCTTTTTCGCCGCAATCGTATCTACCGTCGCATTAATCTGGCCTACGCCAAACATCCCCAGCGCTGCTGCTAGTCCCCGCGGCGGCGTCTCGTTACTCGCGTAAACCAGCGCTCCCAGCTTCACGCCAAGCCCCTCAGCCATCTGCGCGGCAATCTGGCGCGCATGTTCCAGGGCCTTCTTCGCCGCCTCCGCCTCCAGCGCATCATCCTTCTTCAACTGCCAATCGATGGCGCCACTTTCGTTCGCACCCGAGGTAATCGCTACATGCAGCACATTGGCAACTGCATCCGCCGGGACCGTAACCTTCCACTTTTGTGAGAACTCGAACCGGATTCCCTGTGCGAAGCGATCCTTCTCCGTCATATCTCTTTCGTCCAGAGGGTTTAGCGACTGATCGTCGCTCTCTATCGCTTCCTTCACCACGCCCGCTGCCTTCATTGCATCCATGATTGCGTTCGACGCCTTGCTTGCATCCGCGTAGGTCCCGTCCTGGTCCCTGCCATAGATGTGAAAACCAACCGTCAGCACCGCCGTATCCGCCAGCGCCACGGCTTCATCGGACGTCGTAATCGCAATCGTCTTGTTCTCTTTGTTGATCTGGATCTGCTGGGCATTCAGCGCCGAGCAGAATGAGAACGCAGCCAAAGCTAGAAGTCCAACTCGGAGAAGCTTCATCGGTGCTGCCTCCTTACCGCTCGCCATTGTCGCTCTTGCTCAGTAAATCCGCCAGCGTCTCTTTATGCTTCGGCTGGCGTGCGCGCTTGTCCTTCGGGTCGGGAATCACCCGCTCTGGCGGCACCGGACCCACCCGCTCGCGCGCGTTCTCCTTCACCGCCTTCACCACGGAGAACGTCTTTTTCTTCTTCGCCATCACGCCCTCGGGTTCGCATCCGCAGCACCGATTAAACCACCTCGCCTCGCGCCTGCGCACCAAGTCCCGGGCGCTGCGCCGTCCATCGCGATGACCTATACTCTTCTTCGGCGCGACTTTCTGCGCCAGGGGAACCGCGCGTCACGCTCGCCGCGCGGCCCGGGAAGGACTCTCACCATGGAAGAGCGCGCATTCTTCGACGAGCGGCCCGAGCAGCGCACCCACACCCTCACCTGCCCGCACTGCGGCCAGCCCAATGAGTACCCCGTCGGCTGGATCGTCCGCCGCAAGAAGGCCCAGCTCCCTCGCGGCGCCGACGAGCGCGACCGCGCCCGGTTCGCCAAGGCGCAGAGCTACATGGTCCGCACCGATGATCTCGCCGGCTGCAAGAACGTCCGCTGCCGCAAGCGCTTTGAGATCGCCGGTCTCCAGTCCGTCGCCTTTCTCTAGTCCGGGCCACTTGTGATTTAATATCCTCAGCCCCTAAGCAGGAGAACCACCCATGGCCAACACCCTGATCCCCATCGAAGAGCGCGCCCTCACCCCGGTAGAGGTCGAGGCGCTTGATCGCCGCCGCCGCCGCGGCCAGCTCCTCCTCGTGCTCTGCTTTCAATGCATCATCGTGGGCACGCTGGTCACGCTCTGGGCCGGCCAGGACGCCACTTACTCGCCTGGCTGGGCGCGCCCCATGGTCTACTGGGACGCCATCCTCTTCATCCTGGCCTTCGTCTTCGCCATCACCGGCATCCGCCTGCGCCGCGGCTCGACCGAGTTCCTCAGCTACTAGGCCGCCATCGCAGGAATCACAAAGGCCAGCCTCGGGGCTGGCCTTTCTCTTTGGAAAATACATGGGCGGCTCCCAAGCCGCGACATGAGCGGGAAAGAATCATCGACCGATTCCGAACCGCTTTGCCCTGCTACCTACAGCCCAAAATACAGGCGCAGCAGATGCGACGTCGCCGCCGCTACCACCAGCAACAGCAGCAACAGGCTCACCATGCCCATCTCTTCTTCTGAGAGCCGGCTCAGCGTCAGCCCAAGCGCCACCAGAAAGCGCTCAATCATCTCGTTGATCGGTTCCATCCCTGTCCGTCTCCTGCGTAAGTCGCCCAACCGGAGCGCCCTACGCACAGGCGCTACAGGTACCAGGGCACGTCCACCACGATGATGCGCTGCTTGCCCTTCAGCAGCAGCAACAGCTTCAGCAGTTGCACCCGCTGGTTGTGCAGCAGGTTCTCCCACCAGTGGTTCACGACCAGCTCCGGCAGCAGCACCGTGATTTTGCGGTCAGGGTTCTGCTGCTCCATTTCGAGGATATAGTCCATCAACGGAGAGATCACTAACCTGAAAGTGGAATGCAGCGTGATCAGTTCCGGCTCGGGCAGGCCCTTCTCCCGAATCGGCTTCAGCACGTTGTCCTCCCACACCGTGCACAGCGACTCCTCGCCATCGTCGCAGTCCACGTTCAGCACCTTGATGTCCTTCGACAGCAGCACCGCAAACCGCAGCGCCTTCTCCGTCATTCGGTCCCAGCGCGCCATTGGCAGCACCACCAGCGGCTCCATCAGGTTCGAAAGGTTCAATGGACCGGAGCGCACTACCTCCCTCACCCGGTCGTAGTGCTGCTTGATCCCCGTCATCAGCAGGATCAGCGCCGGCACCATCAACGCCACCATCCATGCCCCGGACTTGAACTTCGCCACCAGCACAATGATTGTCGTCAGGCCCGTCGCCACCGCGCCCAGCCCGTTCACAAACATGTGCCACAGACGGCCCTTGTGCTCCGGCCCCTGCTTGCGCCAGTGCTGCACCATTCCGGCCTGCGACAGCGTAAACGCCAGAAACGCTCCGATGGCGTAGAGCGAGATCAGGTAGTCTACCCGCCCCCGCATGATCACCAGGATGAGAAAAGTGAACCCGGTCAGCGCGTAGATGCCGTGCGAGAACAACAGCCGCCGCCCGCGGATGGTAAAGACATGCGGCAGATAGTCGTGCATCGCAATCGCGCGCGTCAGTCGCGGGAAGTCGGCGAACGCCGTATTCGCGCTCAGGCACAGCGCCAGAAACACCGACCACATGGTGAACTGATAGAAGGTCCCGCGTCCGAAGACGGCCGTTACAATGAGCGAAAGAAGGCTCTGGTAACCGTCTCTTTCGGGATCCATGGCCATGATGCCGTATTTCTTTGCCAGCCACGCCGTGCCATAGAGCAGCACCATCAGGATGGCGATAATCACCGTCAGCGTACGCTGCGCCTGCTTTGTTCGCGGCTCCTTGAAGGCCATCACGCCGTTCGAGACCGCCTCCACGCCTGTCATCGCCGCGCAGCCATTGGAGAACGCCTTCATCAGCAGCCAGAGACCCAGCGCCGGAACCAGCTGCGGAGGCGCCGCAGGCATCGGGCTGACCGGAATCGGATGTCCGCCCGACGCGAAAACATGGAACGCGCCCACTGCGATCGTAATCAGCAACGTTCCAACAAAGAGAAACGTGGGAATGATGAACGCCGCGCCCGTGTCCTTTACGCCGCGCATGTTCACCAGGGCCAGCAGCGCGAGCACCGCGATGCAGAGGATCACCGTGTGGGGCAACAGCGACGGCACGGCGGAGACCACCGCCCCGATTCCCGCCGCTATGCCCACCGCGGCGGTTAAGATGTAGTCGATCATCAGCGCCGCGGCCGCCAGCAGGCCAGCGCCCGTTCCAAGGTTCTCCGTCGCCACCGTGTAAGAACCGCCGCCGCCCGGGTACGCCGCAATCGTCTGCCGGTAGCTGAAATACACGATCGTCAGCAGGATCAGGATCGCCGAGATGATGGGGACAATGTAGTGCACTCCCATCAATCCCAGCGGAATCAGCAGGGAAAGCGCTGTCTCTGGCCCGTACGCCGCTGAGGTTAGGGCGTCGAGTCCGAAGATGGGTATGCCGGCTGCTACTCCGATGTGTTCGGCACGTTCTTCACTGGTGGCGAGTGGTCTTCCAAATAACGAATCAGCAAATGACATGGGGGCTATACCAGTAAATAACAAAGGTCGTCCAGACGCAAAAGAGAAATCAAAAACTTACGGATTTTTAACGGGTTTGGCGTAAGCTCCAAAAGCGGGCCGCGGCCCTGCCAAATCACTCGAAATGTTGAGAGAACTATCCTCCGGCTTGCATTCCGCATCTCAGTTGGGGGATCATCCGTCTTTATGCTTTGCCCGGGCACCGCCCGTTAGACCCTTCTGGAGAAATCGAGAATGACGACCAAGAACGCAGCCCGCCCCTCCACCTCCATCACCCGCGAGCAGCTGGTGAAGCTCCTCAACGAGGACCTCTCGCGCGAATACCAGGCCATCATCGCCTATGTCAACTACTCCAACGTCCTCAAGGGCGCGGCCTACATGAACATCGCTGACGAGCTCAAGAAGCACGCCGCCGAAGAACTCAAGCACGCGCTCATCATCGCCGATCAGGTCGACTACTTCAACGGCATGCCCTCGGTCACGCCCAAGCCCGTCAAGACCTCCGAGAAGGCCGAGGACATGCTCCGCTTCGACCTCGACAACGAGAACGAGACCATCCGCCAGTACCGCCGCCGCATTAAGCAGTGCGAGGAGCTCAACGAGACTGCCACCGCTGAATACATCCGCGAGATCCTCCTCGACGAGCAGGATCATCAGCACTCCCTCGCCACCGCCCTCGGCATCGACGTCCCCGACGTCGGCATCGCCGACTAAGGCCTCCGGATTTAGCTGCACAACCCTTGACAGTCACCCCGGTACCTCCGTAGACCTGTATGTGTCGCTTTCCACCACCACGAGGTCTCGAATGTCCATCCGTCAAGCCTGCCTGGCCGTAGCTCTGTGCGCTAGCGCGCCCGCTCTTCTCCTTGCCCAACCACCCGCCGGCGCGCCGCCCGCCGGTGGCGGCCGTCCCGCCATGCAGGGGACAAACCTCAAGGTGCTCCCGGCAGGCACGAACCTCTTCCAGACCATGCAAGGGTTCACCCAAGCTCTGGGAGTTCGGTGCGAGTTCTGCCACGCTCAGAACCCCGACACCCATCGCAATGACTTTGCCTCCGACGCCAATCCCATGAAGGACACTGCCCGCGCCATGATCCGCATGAACATGGACATCAACGAGAAGTACCTGGCTAATCTCCCGAATATGACCGACAAGCCCACCATCTCCTGCGGCACCTGCCACCGCGGTCAGTCGGTGCCGGCCGCCTTCGTTGCACCACCCCGCCAGGGCCCCGGCGGACCGGGGGGTGGTGCACCGCCCGCTGGTCCCGGTGGAGGCGCTCCCGCTGGCATGCCGGCTCCTATTCCGGGCGCCACTCCGGCCCCCGGCTTCTGATCGGCAAAAGCCTGTCAAGCCCCCCGGTGCGGCCAATCTGCCGCTAACGGCAACCTTTGCCGCACTTAGCTGGAGCAAATAGTTGGCATACCAGTTATGCCCAACCGGCTATACTGAAGGCAGAGACAAATAAAAGAAAGCCCGGTGCAGCTGCCGGGCTTTTGCTTGTGATTTGCAGCGCGGCATGCCGTCCGATTTCCAGCTTTACTCGGTCGCCCCGGTAAGGAAGCTCTGGTCTGACCGCCCGCCAATCACGCGATAGAGCGCAAACAGCCGCGAGCTCTGCGCCCGCAGCTCGAACAGCAGGCTCGCCCGGTTGGATGCCTCGGCATCCACGGCATCCACCAGCCGCATTCGCGGCGTGCGATCGAGATGCGCGGCGTCGGTCACGCTCTTCAACGCGATCTCCGGCGCGCCCTGCGGGTTCTCCTGCGCCACGATGGTCACAAAGCGCTCCGCCGCACCGGCGCCGTCTGTGCGCGCCGAATAGACAAACGTCGGCGACCCGCCATAGCTCAGCAGGTAGCCAGCCAGCTTCTCGTCCGTCAGCGGCTCCGGAGCAGCCGGAGCAGGCACAGCCTTCTTGGTTCCGGCACGATGCGCGGCGGTCGCCGGCGTGCGCTTCAGCACCGGCCCTGCGGCGGTCGCCGCTGGTCCCATAGGCGCAAGACCGTTGGCCTTTTCATACTCCGTCAGCGCGGCGCGCGCCGCGTCCTGCATCTTGCTCAGGATTGCGGCTCGGTCAGCATCATCGTCCCACGGACGCGAGAAGTTATGCGGCTGCCGGTCCGCCGCATCGGACACAGCTATCATCTGCTGCAGGTCTTGATCCGCCGGCAACCCGGTCAGCTTGGGCAGGTCCGCCTCGGTGAAAGCGCTCTCAGGCTTGCCGCGGTGCAGCGTCGGCCGGTTGGGGTCGCTACCCGGCGCATTGATCGCTGTCACATTCTCATTCACCGCGGCTCCCGTCGGAGCCGACGCATGCTTGTGCAGCGTGGGCCGGTCGGGGTCGTCGGGAACGCCGCCACTCGCCGAGCTGTCGCCGCCGGAATCTGAGCCCCGGTGCAGGGTGGGCCGGTCCGGATCGGCGCCCGGCGTGTTGCTGGCCGTGGGCACCGTGCCCGGAGCCGGCGCAGCAGCCCCTCCCGAACCCGGCGTGGCCGAGCGCGAGGAGAAGTGCGGCTTATCATCGTCCTCCTCGTCGAGGGCATTGACCTTCGCGAGCGTCGCCGACGCCTTCAGGTTGGATATCTTCGGCGGCGCTGGAGGCGCGAACTTGCCGTAGCCGAACCATCCGTCGTCCCAGCCGCTGTAGACCTTGGTGTCCGGCACCAGTCTGCGCGCGAAGGCGATATCCAGCGTGCCCTGTCCGATGCCCGCCTTCTGCAACTCGTAGACGTTGCCCGTGTCGAGCGCGAACGGAACCGGATCGGAGCGGTAAACGTCCGCGTCCTCCAGCCTGCCGTTGATGAAGAGCGATACCGGAATCAGCCGCGCGCCCGTCGGCTTGGCCAGGTCGCCGGTCCACTCATACACGCCAACCGCCCGGACAACCTTCTGTGGCGCCGTGACCTTGTGCACCTGCCCCCACATCCCGGGTGTGAAGGAAGAGGAGGCAATCGCGCAGAGCAGAAGCCCGAGAGCCGTTTGGCTCGCTGGATTGGGTCGGCCTCGTCCGGCCTGGTCCTGTCTCATATGTGGTTTAGACGCGCCTGCCGCGCCTCCGGTCTTATCACCAGACTACGCCGGGCCCGCAATCTGCTCTACCATCAGGCTGGTGAGCGCAAATCAAGACAACCCGGCAGCAGCAGCCGGCGAGGGACAGCGGCCTGCCTCCAGGCCGTTGGCGGCCATCCTGCGCATCGAGAATCTGACCATCGCCTTCGCCGGGCATGAGGCCGTCAGAAATCTCTCCTTCTCCATCGCGCCGGGAGAAACGCTGGGCCTGGTGGGGGAATCAGGATCGGGCAAATCGGCGATGTCGCTTGCCATACTGCGCCTTCTGCCGCCCCGGGCACAGATCTCCGGAAGAATCTGGTATGGCGGTGTCGATCTGCTGGCGCTGCCCGAGCGCGAGATGCGCGCGCGGCGAGGCCGTGAGATCGCCATGATCTTCCAGGAGCCGATGACCGCGCTGAATCCCGTAATGCGCATCGGCGAACAGATCGCCGAGGCCGTGCGCGCGCACCATCCCGGGCTTGGTCGCGCCGAGGTCCGCGAGCGCGTGCTGAACGCCATGCACGAGGTCGCGCTGCCCGAGCCCGAACGCCGCTGGCGCGACTATCCGCACCAGTTCTCCGGCGGCCAGCGGCAGCGCATCCTCATCGCCATGGCGCTGGTGAACAGGCCACGCCTGCTGATCGCTGACGAGCCCACCACCGCACTGGACGTAACAGTCCAGGCGCAGGTGCTGGAACTGCTACGGCGGCTGCGCGAGACCCACGGCCTCTCCATGCTCTTCATCTCCCACGACCTCGCCGTCGTCGCGCAGGCTTGCAACCGGCTCGGCGACCATATCGCGGTCATGCGCCACGGTGAGATCGTCGAATACTCGCCCTCCCGCGAGCTCTTCGCCCAGCCGCAGCATGAGTACACGCGCAGGCTGCTTGCCTCAGCGCCCACCATGCAGACCGACCGGAGCCTGCGGCTCGCCGCGCTTGAGCCTAAAACCGGAGGGACGCGCGCTTCCCCGTAGGCTAGACTTAAAAATTCGTGCATCCTAGCGAATGAACGTCTCCTATGCGCGCCCTATGCGAGCTTTAGTCCTCTCCGACATCCATGCCAACCTTGAGGCCCTGCGCGCCGTGCTGGACGCGGCGGGTGAGTGGGACGTGCTGTGGAACCTGGGCGACATCGTCGGCTACGGGGCCAGCCCCAACGAGGTGCTGGACCTGATTCGTCCGCTGGGGGGACTGACCGTACGCGGCAATCATGACCGTGTCTGCTCCGGCATCAGCTCAGCAGTGAACTTCAACCCGACGGCGCGCACCACGGCCCAGTGGACCCTTGAGCATCTCACAGCAGACAATCTGGTCTGGTTGCGCACCCTGCCGCAGGGCCCTATCGAGCCGGAAGCCGCAACCAGCGGCTGCGGCGAGACCCGCGTGACCCTGGCCCACGGTTCGCCGCTCGATGAAGACCAGTACATCCTGAACATGCGCGACGCGTGGGCGCCGCTGCAGCAGATGACGACCGCAATCACCTTCATCGGGCATACCCACATCCAGGGCGGCTTCCAGCAGCGCGAGTATGAGTGGCATGAACTGCGCACCCACCATCGAGACCGGCAGGAACACGCGACCTGGACAGTGGCGATCCAGCCGGAGACACGGCAGCTGATCAATCCCGGGTCCGTGGGACAGCCCCGCGACAACGACTGGCGCGCGTCTTTCGCGGTCTACGATAGCGACGCCTGCTCAGTGACCTATCACCGCATCCCGTATGACGTGGCCAGCGCCCAGCAGCGCATCCTGGCGGCGCATCTGCCCGAGAGGCTTGCTGCGCGTCTGCGCGAAGGCCGCTGAGAGCGGTCGCGGGATTCACGCGGGATTGGGTCGACGAGCTAGTTTGCGTGATGGCGGCGCCGCGGCGCAGGCGGCGCGGGAGCGCTCTGCGACCATGACTGCGCGCCGCCCCAGGTTCGGGCGGCGGTGACGTCGACAGCGACAAGGGGCGCCGGGTCTGGCTCCGCGGGCTGGGGCTCCGCAACGCCGTGACCGCGCGTCGTGACTCTTTCCGCACCGGCCGCTGCGGTGGGTTCACTGGGATCCTGCGGTGGGGCCGGGGCCTCGGGCGCAAGCAGCTGCCGCAGGCCATCGCCGAACTGCGGGATCGCATCGCCCAGCGCAAAGAGCTGATCGAGCACCAGAGAGCCGCTAAGGTGCAGCGAGTAACCCGAATCATCGACGCGGCCACTGAGGGTCGCGGCACGTGCCCCGCCAAGCGGCAGCGAGACAGGCGCAAGTTCAAAGCTGTCCCTCGGCAGAATGGCCGGCTTTGCGGCGCGGCCCGTAGCGGCCGCCGGAGCGGCCACCGCCGTGGAGTTCAGCACAATGTCATCCAGCGGTGCGCCATCAGCGCCCAGCGCCGGCAGCTTCAGCCATTCGCCGGAGAGCTTCAGTTGGCCGGTCCATGCGGCTTCAGACGGAGTCCCTCCTGCTTGCCCCGACGTTCGATCGGAGGTCTGCATTTCTCTCTTCCACTGCAGCGCGCCGGTCAGCGTTCCACGGCCGGCAAATGCCGTCGGCGGATGCGGAGTGGCCACGCCCAGCCAGTCGTAGAGCGTCTGCGACGGCAGCGAAGGCACATCCAGGCGAACGGTGGAGAGCTCCGGCCGCCGCACATCCGGCACGGACGCCGCCAGCGCCAGCATCGTCTGAGAGGACGAGTCCGAAGGCGGCAGACGGCACGCGATCGCAGGAAAGGCGTGGAAGCTGTTTTCCGACTTCGCCCGGCAGGCCACCGAGAGGGAGAGCGGCTGCGGCGGGATGAAGACCGCACGACGTGCGTTGTCCACGTTGAGCGTTGCCGTGATGCTGTTGCTACCGATGGTGCCCAGCATCCCAAGGGTCACGGCAAGGTCGCCGCGCAGTCCGGCGTCCCGGCCCAGCATCAGGCTGGTCAGGCCGCCGAGCTGCGCCTCCTCCCACGTGGCCTGCAGATCAATCGGCATCTCGGCAAGGCTTTCAGGCTCGCCATCGCCGCCCAGCGTGCCTTCCACACGCAGCGTCCCGCTCTCGCCCGGCGCGATGTCGGTGCGCAGAGGCTGCGCCTCGATGCGCAGCCGCCACTGGTGCTCCGCCGGCTGCCACAGCGCGAAGTCAGCATCAGTAAGCGAGACCGGGGTCTTTTCCCCGTCAAGCTTCAGGTTGACGCGTGCGCCCGTGGCCTCGATATATGGAAAGCGCGGAGCCGGGCCGGCATGCGCCTGTGCGGTGGGCGCGGCGGAGATGTGCGAGGCCTGCAGCAGCAACGCCTGCAGGTTCCATCGGCCGTCAGCCGTATGAACGAGATTGACGCTGGGGTCCGTAAACGAGATGGAAGAGAATTCGACCCGCCGGCGCCACAGCGAGCTGAGCCGCAGGTTGATGCGCACCTCATCGGCGTGCAGCGTGGGCTCGTACCCGAACGCAGGGTCTTCTTCGATGACCAGGTTCTCCAGCGTAAACCCGGGCACGGGCAGCAGGTTCAGCGACAGCCGGTCAAAGTGCACCGGGCGGCCCAGCGCAGCCGAGATCTCCGAGTCCACGCGGCGCTGGAAGCGGCTCACGTTGACCAGCGGCGGGATGAACGCCAATATCAACACCACGAGCAGCGCCATCAGAAAGGAGGCGAACCGCCGCCGCCCCCTGCCGGGCGCGCTCTGGTTGCCGGTTGCGGACTCTGAGTCGTGGATATCGATGGCCATCGAAGGATGCGGTGAACGGATCATTCTACCGTGCGCCCTTCACGCCCAGTCGCCCGCGCGCATCAGCGGTTCGGCCTCTCCCTCCGCTGTAATGCCGTCCACATCCATCTCCGCCGAGCCGATCATCCAGTCCACATGGATCAGGCTCGAATTCGCGCCGAGTTTGTTCAGCTCCTCCTCGCTCATCTTCTCGCCGCCAATCAGGCATGTGGAGTACGCCTGGCCCAGCGCAATATGGCTGGCGGCGTTCTCGTCAAACAGCGTGCTCCAGAACAGCATGCCCGACTTCGCAATCGGCGACGACGCGGGCACCAGCGCAACCTCGCCCAGCCGCCGCGCGCCTTCGTCAGCCGAGATAAGGCGATTGAGGGCATCCTCACCCGCCGTCGCAGTGGCCTCCACGATCTTCCCCCCCTCAAAGCGGCAGCGAATGTTCTCGATCAGCGTACCCTGGTGCGAGAGCGGCTTCGACGCGCGCACGATCCCATCGACGCGGTCCTTGTGCGGCGTGGTGAAGCACTCTTCCGTCGGGATGTTGGGCTGGCAGTAGATTCCATTGCCCGCTGTCGTGCCGCCGCCCGCCCACAGGTGCTGATCGGCAAGGCCCACGCGCAGATCGGTCTCGCCGTCGCGCGACTTGAAGTGGATCGCGGCATATCGCTTCGCGTTCAGCAGGTCGACCTGCTGCTTCAGCCGCTCGCCGTGCGCCCGCCAGTCAGCCACTGGATCGTCGCCGGTGATGCGCGAGGTGGCGAAGATCGCCTCCCATAGCTTGGCCATCGCGGCCTCCGCGGGCTCGCCGGGGAAGACCAGCTTCGCCCACTCCGGCGTGGCAGCAGCCACAATCGTCCAGTTGATCTCGTGCCGCGTGATCATCTCCATCGCGGGCTTGGCCGCCTTCGACGCGGCGATATTGGCGCGCGAGACCTTCGCCGGGTCCTGGCCCGCCAGCAGCGCCGGGTTTGCCCCGGCAATCGCCATCCGCGCAGCGCCGTTGCGAAACGCCGCTGCGATCCCGTCCTGCAGCCATGCCGGCGCATAGTCGAAGCTTGAGTCCGGCGCATTAGCAAAGCGCGAGAGCACCAGCGCGTCGTCGGCGAAGAACGTCGTCACCAGCTTGGCCCCCGCACGATACGCATGGTCGGTGATCCGACGCACCAGAGGCAGCGCATCGGTAGGCGCGGTCAGGATCAACTCCTGCCCCTCGCGGAACCCACCCAGGCCCACGCGCACTGCGACCTCGGCCAGACGGTCGAGCTTTTCATCGAAAGAAAGCGAAGCAAAGGAGGGGGCGGAGACGGCAGCAGAGCTCATCCCTCAAGGCTAAGCGGGCCTGCCGCTGCGCGCAACCGGCTCTAGATCTTCGTCCACACGTCGCGGAAGTCGTAGCAGCCGGTCTTTCCAGCCAGCCACTCGGCCGCACGGACGGCGCCTTCGGCAAATCCACGCCGCGAAAAGGCCTCATGCGTCAGGATGATCTTGTCCGCATCGCTGGTCGCCTCCAGCGTGTGCGTTCCTTTGGCGTCGCCCTCGCGCAGGGATTCGATCGGCACCGCGACCTTCGCCCCGGCGCCGCGATCCACCATCTCCGCAATGGAGAGCGCCGTGCCCGAAGGTGCGTCCTTCTTGCTGACGTGGTGCGTTTCGACAATGGAGAATTTGTAACCGGCATTGGCGAGTGTCGCGCCCATCTGCTCCGCCAGCCGCAGCATCACCTGCACGCCGATGGAAAAGTTGGTTCCGTACAGCAGGCCTGCCTGCTTCCGTTCTGCCAGCCCCCGCATGTCTGCAAGCGAGGCATACCAGCCGGTGGTGCCGACCACCATCTTTGCGCCCGTCGCCAGGCAGGCGCGCATGTTCTGCACAACAGCCTCCGGCGTGGTGAAGTCGATAATAACGTCAAAGCCGGCCACGAATGGCGGCGTCAGCGCTCCCGCGCCCTGGTTCTCCATCTCATCCAGCACGTGGACGCCGTGGCCGCGCTCGGCTGCAACCTCCGCAACCAATTTGCCTGTCTTTCCCTGACCCAGCACCAGCATTCGCATGGCACAAGTCTAGAGCATTCCCTTGAATTGGACCTTCGCCCTGGACTTCACGCGCAGCGCTCCGGTAGCTTGCCACTCATGGGCCAGACGGCAAAATACCGGGATGAAGTCTCAGCCCGCACGCTGACTGCGGTGTTCCTACTCCTGTCCGCGACGCTCTCGGTCGCCATTCTGGCGAGGCGTAATATCTACGACGACGAGACCAGCAGCCTGTGGATTGTCACCTGGCCTGTCTCCAACATTCTCCGCTTTGCCGCTACGACGGATGTCCATCCCGCAGGCATGTATCTGCTCACGCATCTGGCCTGGAGCATGATCCCGTCGTATCGCTGGATGGACCTGGTCCCATGTGCGGTACTCTACCTAGGCCTCGCGACCTTTCTCTTCTCCATCACGCCGCTCTTTCGCGGCACACGCGCGCGTTTGCTGCTGCTCCTGCCTGCCACTCTGCATCCCGAGCTGCTGCTGTGGTCCAACACCTTCCGCTGGTATAGCTGGTGGACCGGACTCGCACTCATTGCGTTGACGACAGCGCTCCAGCCTCGTACGGCAAAGCCTGTTCTCAGCCTGCGTCGCGCGGCCACCCTGGGCATCCTGCTTGCCGCCCTCTTTTACATCAACTACATCGCCCTGCTCTTCGCCGCCGCGCTGGCCGCCGCCATGTTCATCCGCTATCGCGAAGGGCCACGGCGCGGACTCCTTTTCTCCGCGGCGATTGCGTCCTCGCTCTTTTTCCTCTTGAGCGCATACCAGCTGCGCATCATGATCGCCGTTCACCTGCCCGGAGCGGTCGGCCAGCGCGTGCATCTGCTTGCCTCCGCCGCACGCCTCGCCCTCGCGCTGTCAGCCTCGGAGGCCTTCCTGCCGTGGCACCCGCTGGCGATCCTGGCATACCTCATCTTCGCGTTGCTAGGCATCGCCGGGATCATCCAGTCTGCCCGGCGAATGCAAGCGCCGGCCTCTCAGGATGGGCCGTTGCGAGCGATCGCAGCCTTTGGCCTCCTCTTCGGCGCGCTGGTCGTTCTCTCCGGGCTGGGCGGCAAGCCCCGCAGCGCTCTGCTTCTGGCCCCGGCCCTCGCGCCGGTGGCTGCACTGATCGGCGGCCGCCTCTCCGCCTGGGCGCAGAACGCGCTGCTGATCTTCTTAGCGCTCTGGAGCGGCGTCGGAATCGCACATATGCTGGGCCGCTACGGTCTCGCCAAGTCGACCATGAATGACCGGCCGGAGCAGGTCGTCCAGTTCGTGCGCGCAGACGCCAACGGGACCTGCGCGATCGTTGCGACCGCCGACCCAGGACTCACCTTCGTCCTCGCGCAGGCACATCTGCCCGGCGTCATCGTATTTTCGGCCGATGACGTGGATAGCTCCCCGGCTCCTGCACTCTCGCAGGCCGGCGCCTGCCGCCCGATGCGCCTTTACCTTGTCCGGTCCTACACGGGTCCGGAGAACTACTGGACGCGGTCTGTCCGCGCGGACCAGGTGGCTATGGCACGGTTGATCGTTGGCACTTCACAGCTCAACAGCTTCAGTGCGGATCCTGAAGCCGCGCGCAAGCGCAGCCTGGCGCGGCTGCCCCTGGTCGGGGGCGACCTAGGAGATGCAGCCGGTCTGCCCGACTACCGCTTCGTCGTGACCTCAGGCCCCATCGACCCAAATCAAATTGCGACCCTGCAGCAGCAGGCGCCTGACTTCGCCGTCGTTCGCTGACCGGCTGCAGTCCTACGCCCTGGACTCGGTGTCGAAGACGCTGGGATCCGGCTTCGTGAAGAACGCCTTGTGCAGCGAGCGCACCGCCTCCTCCACGTCAGCCTCTTCGATCATGAAGCTCATGTTGATCTCGCTTGCGCCCTGCGAGATCATTCGCACGTTCACATGGCGGATCGCTGAAAACACCTGCCCTGAAATCCCGCTCTGTCCGCGAATGTCCTCGCCCACCATGCAGATCAGCGCCTTCGATCCCTCGAGCTTTACATCGGCAATCTTCTCCAGCTCCGCGCAGATCTCCGGCAGCCGCTCGTTCGAATCCACCGTCACCGAGATCGACACCTCGCTCGTCGACACCATATCGATCACGCAGTGATACTTGTCGAAGATGTCGAAGACCGCCTTCAAATAGCCGTGCGTCATCAGCATTCGATTGGCCACAATGTCGATGATCGTCAGCCGCTTCTTCACCGCGATGCTCTTGAACGGGCTCGCGCACGGAGGCGCCACCGCCGTAATCTTTGTGCCTTCATTCGCCGCGTTGCGCGAGTTCAGCACCCACACCGGGATCGACTTCGCAACCGCCGGCAGAATCGTCGCCGGATGCAGCACCTTCGCCCCAAAGTACGCCATCTCCGCGGCCTCTTCAAAGCTGATCGTCTTCACGCGCAGCGCGTCCGGACAAATGCGCGGATCGGTCGTCATAATGCCGTTGACGTCCGTCCAGATCTCAATCGCGCCCGCGTGCAGCCCACCGCCCACCAGCGCGGCGGTAAAGTCGCTGCCTCCGCGGCCCAGCGTGGTCGTAATTCCCTGCGCGTCCGAGCCGACAAATCCGGCCATCACCGGCGTCTTGCCCGCCTCAACGACCGGCATCACCTCCGCCGCCAGTGCGCGCTCGATTGCCGCCTCCTGCGGCACGGCCTTTCCGTACGTCGAGTCCGTAATGATGCACCGGCGCGCGTCCACATGCGCGCCATTCAACCCGTCCTGCGCAAACGCCGCCGCAACGATCCGTGACGACAGCCGCTCGCCGTAGCTCACCACCTTGTCACTGGTCCGGGGCGTCAGCTCGCCCACTGCGGAGATGCCGCGCAGCAGGTCGTCCAGCGAATCAAATCGCCGATGGATCGACGCCTCAACCTCGGTGAACAGCTCACCGCACAGCAGGCTGTTCGCCGTCTCGATATGCCGGTGCCGCAGGCGCGAGGAGATCGCCAGCGCCTCGCGTTTGTCGCCACGCCCGGCGCAGGCGGCAGCAGTCAACAGCTGGTCGGTCACCTTGGCCATGGCGGAGACCACAACGATCGGCTGCAATCCGCGCTCGCGGCGTCCGCGCACGATGGCCGCCGTGCGGCGCATGGCGGCGGCATCTTCCACCGACGTCCCGCCAAACTTCATCACCACTAAATTCGGTCGGACCACACTCACGCGAGCACCGCCACAGCCTTCTGCGCGCTGTTCTTCGATCCAGCCAGCTTGCCCAGCCGCGCCAACACCTCGGCATTCAGGATCGCCGCGCCGGCCGCGCCACGAATCGTATTATGCGACAGCAGCACAAACTTCCAGTCCAGCAGGCTGCACTCACGCAGCCGCCCCACCGTCGTCGCCATGCCATTGCCGCGCATGCGGTCCAGGCGCGGCTGCGGCCTGTCCACACTGGCGTCAAACTCCACCGGCTGGTCCGGGGCGCTGGGGAGGCCATGGCCGCGCAGCGGGGCAAACTCGTTCCACGCAGCCAGCACGTCCTCACGCGAGGCCTTCGTCCGCAGCTTGATCGACACACACTCGGTGTGCCCATCCTCCACCGCAACGCGGTTGCAATGCGCGCTCACCTTCGCATCCAGCATCTCGATCTTTGTCGCGGCGTAGTGCCCCAGCAGCTTGCCCACCTCTTCCTGCAGCTTCTCCTCCTCGTTCTTGATGAACGGGACTACATTGCCCAGGATGTCCAGCGATGCAACACCGGGATACCCCGCGCCACTCACCGCCTGCATCGTCGAAACGAACAGGCTCTCAATCCCGAAGCGCTCTTCCAGCGGCTTCAGCGCCAGCACCAGCCCGATCGCGCAGCAGTTCGGATTGGTGACAACATACCCGCCTGAATCCTTCCGCCAGCTCTGCCGCTCCAGCAGCTCCAGGTGGTCGGCATTCACCTCCGGCACTACCAGCGGAACGTCCGCCGTCATGCGGAAGGCGCTCGAATTCGACACCACCGCGCAGCCCGCCGCGGCAAACTTCGGCTCCAGCTCGCGCGCAATGTCCGAGTCCAGCGCAGCAAAGATAATCTTCGGAAGCTCAGCCGCGGGCGTGAGCTCGGGCACGTTCGGCATCACCGTCATCGCGGCGATGCGCGCCGGCAGCGGCGTGTCCAGCTTCCACCGGCAGGCCTCGCCGTACGTCTTGCCCGCGCTGCGGTCGCTGGCCGCCAGCCAAGAGACCTCAAACCACGGGTGCTTTTCCAGTAACTGAATGAAGCGCTGACCCACCATGCCGGTCGCGCCAAGTATGCCAACTTTACGCCGTTCCATATCCTTCTAGGATACCGCGACGAGGGGCTGCACCTCTACCGCTCAGCGTCCACGCAGTCGCGCAGCCTTTACCCGATCGCCCGCTGCCGCTCCAGCCGCCGGCGCGTCTGGTAGCGTCCTCCGCTGGCCAGGATCACCAGCGCGGCAATCAGATGCACCGTGAACCAGAAGCCAGCACCCTGGTCCGTGTAGATCAGATACAGCACCAGCACGCGCGGCAGCACAATAGCCCCAAGCAGCGAAATCCACCCATCCGCGTGGAAGGGTAACGCGTGCCCGTCCAGCCAGAGCACCAGCAGCGCGAACCGCGGCAGAAAGAGCGAGAACACCAGGAACCACAGCGGCAACGTGTGGACTGTCCAGAACTGCATGTCCATTCTCGCGATCTCCCGTCCTTCCGGAAATGTTCTGCGCCGCCGCTTTGTGGAACACGGGAATATGCGGAGTTATGCGGCGTCGCCTGAAAAAACGCAGACCACCGGATAGAAGCTATCGTACCCGTCATCCCCGGATTCCGGCTACGTCCTTCCGGTCATCCGGTACCAGCAACGCCTACAACTCAGCGAGGCTTGTGGCGCAGCTCGCGCCCGGTCAGCAGCTCTTCGAGCTCCGCCTTGAACTCGCGCACGTCCTTGAAGTCCCGATATACGCTGGCGAAGCGGATATACGCCACCGTGTCAATATCCTTCAGCCGCGTCATAATCAGCTCGCCCAGCTCGCTGGTCGTGCGCTCGCGGTCAGCTGAATCGACAACAAAGGCCTCGGTCTCATCCACGATCTTTTCGAGCGCCGCTCCCGAGACCGGCCGCTTCTGGCACGCATGCAGCAGCCCGCCAAACACCTTCTGCCGGTCGAACTTCTCCCGCCGCCCATCCTTCTTCACCACCATGTACGGAATCTCGTCGATCCGCTCATATGTCGTAAAGCGCTTGTTGCAGCTCTCGCACTCCCGCCGCCGCCGGATCGACTCCGCCTCTTTGCTCTCGCGCGAATCCACCACACGGTCCTGGGTAAACCCGCAATACGGGCACTTCATCGGCGGCACTTCGCTGTCTGGAAATTCATCACGGTGTGGCTCGATTCTATCGTGCGACAGCTTCTATCGCGCTGCAGCTGCCTTCGGCGCCAGCTCTCGCAGCCGCTCCACCGCCGCCGGCACCATCGCAACGGCCGCGTCCACTTCCTCCACCGTATTCAGCCGGCTCAGCGAGAAGCGCACACTGCCCCGCGCCCGCACCTCACTCAACCCCATCGCACGCAGCACATGCGATGGCTCCGTCGCGCCGGACTGGCACGCCGACCCGCCCGAGATCGCCAGGCCTTTCAAATCAAGCGCAATCACCAGCGCCTCCGCCTCTACCTCGTCGAACCACAGGTTGCTGGTGTTAGCCACACGCGCCGCATCCCCGCCGTTCACCTCTGCCTCGCCCACTGCTGCCAGAATCCCGCGCTCCAGCCGGTCGCGCAGCGCGGCCAGCTCGCGCTGCCCATCTCCGGCCAGCCACTCCCGCGCCAGCTCCGCCGCCTTGCCCAGCCCCACGATGCCTGCGACATTCTCCGTCCCCGGCCGTCGCCCGCGTTCATGCAGCCCGCCGAAGAACATCGGCTTCAGCTTCACGTTCTTGCGCACAAACAGCGCGCCCGTCCCCTGCGGCGCATACATCTTATGGCCCGAAATACTCAGCAGATCGCAGCCCAGCTCCTTCACATCCAGCGGCAGTTTGCCCGCAGCCTGGATCGCATCCGTATGGAAGAGCGCACCGGCCGCATGCGCCCGCTCCGCCATCTCGTGCACCGGCTGGATCACGCCCGTCTCATTGTTGGCCAGCATCACGCTCACGAGCTTTGTATGGGGCCCCGGCCCTGTGTTCGGCCTCAATGCCCCCTCGAGCGCCGCAATCTCCACCACGCCCTCACTGGTGCACGGCAGGAACGTCACCTCCACGCCGCGCTCAGCCAGCTCTTCCGCCGCGTGCAGCACTGCGTGGTGCTCAATCGCAGTCGTAATCAGATGGTCGCCCGGACACCAGCAGGCCAAACAGCGCCATGTTGTCGCTCTCCGTACCGCCCGAGGTAAACACGATCTCCGCCAGGCGGCAGTTCAGCAGCTTCGCCACCTGCTCCCGCGCGCGATCCACCGCGGCCCGCGCACGCTGCCCCGGCTGATGGATCGAGCTGGCATTGCCAGACTCCGCCGCCCAGTACGGCCGCATCGCCTCCAGCACCTCCGGCAGCACCGGAGTCGTGGCGTTCGCGTCCATGTAGATCCGCCGCATGGACTCAAGTTTACGCCGCTAAGCGGCGACGGCACTGTTGTGTGCACGCACCGCCGCCGTATCCCCCGGCTTCGCAATCGGCATCGTTGGGTCGGGCTTCACCGGATACGGCGGCCCCTTTTCGAGCACCTTCTGCATGTCCGCGTCGTAGCCGTACAGGTCCTCAAAGAAGTGGACCTGGCCGTCCTCCTCCCCCACCGCCGTCAGGTAAAAGATCACCACCGGCAGCGGTTTCTTCAGGTTCACCTGGTGATTGTCCGCGCCGCTCTCCATGGTCTTGTGCACGGTATCCGCGTCCCAGCCATCCGCTCCGCCGCCCGCCGTCTCGCTCTGGGCGAGTACCCAGACTGCGAGGTCCTCCGGCTTCTGCACGCGGATGCACCCGTGCGAGAAGTCGCGCCGTGTGCGGCTAAAAAGCTCCGGCTCCGGCGTCGAGTGCAGGTAGATATCGTATTGATTGGGAAACATGAACTTCACCAGCCCCAGCGAGTTCTTCGGCCCCGGCTTCTCCCGCACCATCACGCCGCCATGCTCCACCTGCTGCGCAGTGAAGTTCGTGAGCACGTTGCCCTTCGCGTCCGTCACCTCGAAGTTCTTCTGCGCCAGGTAGGCGACGCCCTTGGCCTTGATGTGCGGCATCAGCTCCTTCTCAACAATGTCGTGCGGCACGTTCCAGTAGGGCCGGAAGATCAGATACCGCATCATGTGCGCAAACACCGGCGTGTCATGGTCGCCCACCACCTTGCCCACCACCACGCGCATGGTGAAGTCCAGCTGATGGTCCGGCGTGTAGCCGCGCAGAACGAATTCAGGAAGGTTGACCATCAGCGGCGCGTTCACATACTGGTCCGGCAGCCATCTCCAGCGCTCCAGCGAGGCGTCCAGCTGCGCAACACGTTGGGTTAGTGGAACGTTCAGGCTGGCAGTCGTCTCCGGCGTCAGCCGCCCATCGCCATCGAGCGCATGGCGCGCCTGGTAGTGCTTCACCGCCGTTGCCAGCCCCGCCGAATACACCGGCGGCAGATGCGGCGGCTGGTACCCGGAGGGCGGAGCAGCAGTCTCCCGCGCCGCGTTCTGCGTGATATTGGTCTTCACTTCTCCACGCCGATGCAGCAGCTGCTGCGCCTTCGCGATCGTCTTTGCCCCAAACTTCGGCTTGCTGTTCTGCTGCGGACTCGCTGGCGCTGCATTCGCCGGCGGCGATGAGGCTTGTGCTTGCGGCGGATGATACGGATACTCCCCCGGAGCATCGCCTTCGAGTTGCAGCCGCGCCATCAGATCTGTGGCGGCAGCATACTCGCCGCCCACGCCGATACCGCCCTTCGGCACGTCCGGCAGAGCAGAAGCATTCGCCGCAGCCTGCAGCTTCGCCATCTGCAGATACTGCGCCAGCGCAGTCTCCGTCGCGCGGTAGGTCTCCGAGTCCGGCTCAACCTTGCGCACCACGCCAGGTACATCCGTCGCGTCCACCACGTTGTCGGAGACAAACTCCGCCAGGTCGTACTTCTTCGACTTCACATCGATGTCAAAGTTGAAGTGCGACGGATTCACCCGCCCGATGCGCAGGTCCGAGATATAGCGCATGATGGAGACCGTCATCGCCACGTCAAACTGCGCGATCGAATCCTGCGCCGCGCTCGACGTATCTTGTGCCTGCTCGATGCGCGCGATCTCCTTCAGCCGCGCCGGCCAGCGGCTCGCGTCATAATCCTCCGGGTTCAGGCCCTTTTGGTCTGCATTCGTAAAGGCGTCAACAAAAGCCGTGGCCTCGGGGGTCGGCTTCAGGTCGCGCAGCCAAGCTAGTTCATCGTCGCGGTCGTCGTAGAAGGTCTTCACCGCCGGTTGATAGTCGGAATAGTTGGGCCAGCGCAGTACCGTGAGACTTGGCTGCCCAACCACCGCCTGGATGTTGTCCGCATAGTCCGCCGTGTTCGGTGCGGAGGTGGACTTGCGCGGGTGCCGGCACCCAGCAGCGAAGGCGAGCCCGAATGTGAGCAGAAGAGCGAGGCGACGGCGGATGGTGCGAAGCGAGCTCAGGTTCAAAGGAAGACGTCCTTGGGAGAGGTCGCAGCGTGCTCAGCCGCGCTTCCGGCGTTAGATGCATCTCAGGGTCATTCGCAATGAGGTTCCCATGTTGCGGCAAAATCCGCAAGGCGGAATGTGCCTGCACAGCCAGCGTCGAAGCTCCTGGATTACGATGGAGCCATGGCGCGCACCGAATCCACCATGGTTGAGCTGGGCACCGTCGCCCCACCGTTTGAGCTTCCCGATGTTGTCACCGGCCGCGCCGTCGGCCGCGATGATCTATTCGCCGGCTCCGGCAGTCGCGGCCTGCTGGTCATGTTCATCTGCCCGCACTGCCCCTACGTCAAGCATGTTGAGCAGGAGCTGGCCCGCATCGGCGCGGACTATGAGGGCAAGCTCGCGATCGCCGCCATCTCGTCCAACGACGCCGTCGCGTATCCCGACGACTCGCCCGAGCAGTTGAAGGCCCAGGCCCAGCGGCTCGGCTTCCGCTTTCCCTATCTCTACGACGAGACCCAGGAGGTGGCGCGCGAGTACTCCGCCGCCTGCACTCCGGATTTCTTCCTCTTCGATCGCGATCTGAAGCTCGCCTACCGCGGCCAGTTGGATTCCAGCCGCCCGCCGCGCGAGGGTGGCGCAAATATCCCCGTCACCGGCGCCGATCTGCGCGCGGCCATCGACGCTGTCCTCGCCGGTAAGCGCCCCGACTCCAACCAGCACTCCAGCATCGGCTGCAACATCAAGTGGCGCCAGTAGCGCCCACTCCACACCGCAAGCTCACTACGCCCGCGTCGCCGTCACCTGAAGATATTCGTTCTTCACCAGCGTCTCCTTTGCAGGGTCCGCGGCCACATTCTCCGCCGACCACAACGCCGCCAGCTCGTCGGAATAAGCGCGGCCTTTCTCTGCGTCCAGGCGCTCAAACGCCATCTTCGTCGGCCCGAAGTAGGTGCGAAAGAACTCGACCGTGCCTGCCGCATCGAACGGCAGATCAAAGTCTATGGAGATGATCTCCGTGCGAATGTCCTTGAAGCCCTTCGCCAGCCGCTCGCGCACCGTCGCCTCATCGCCCCACAGAACTGGCGGCGGCACTCCCGGCGGCGGGGGCGCGTGCTTCGATCCCACCTTGAACATCTGTCCCGAAAAGCCGCCTGGATTCCAATTCGCCATTCCTAATAGCCCGCCCGGCTTCAGCACGCGCGCCATCTCCGCCGCAACCACCTCCGGCCGCGGAGCAAACATCGCGCCAAACATCGTCACCACGGCGTCGAAGCTCGCATCCGCATACGGCAGCGCCTCGGCGTCGCCCTCGTCAAACTGGATGGTCAGCCTCTCGGCGGCCGCGCGCTCCCGCGCCTGCACCAGCAAGTTGGGCGCGATGTCTACGCCGGTCACAACGCATCCCGCCCGCCCCAGCGGAACCGCCAGATTGCCCGTACCAGTCGCAATGTCCAGCACACGACTGCCGGCCGGAATGCCCAGCCGCTGGATGAACTCCGCACCGGCGCCGGCGATCGTCTTCGCCACCACGCCAAAGTCTCCGGCCATCCACGTGTTGCGCATGCCGGCTTTGATCTGGTCGATGGACAGCACTGGTGCAGCATTCGAACCCATATACAGAACCTCCTCCTATGCGAGCTTCAGAGAACTTAGCGCATCAACCAGCGTCACACGCCTAGCCAGCCTTTCAGAAGAACAAGAACCTATGCTTTCGCTTAACGATGTCTGCCGCAGGATCGCAAAGCATCGCGCTTTCGCCATGTATGACCATGTGCTGTACGTCCATGACCTCAACAGAATCTTCTTTGCGCGAATGATAGTCGCAGCTGCCTTCGGAGAGTTTGTAAACAACTACGATTGGGCAGGTTCTAGGACCGGTATATTCATTCGCGTGCATTGACTTCACATAGTCAGTCGCAGCCTTTTGCAGCATGACCGGCCCATTCACGATCTGAATCGCGTCGGCTTCGCCCGTGGTCTTGAAAGAAGCCAGCAAGATCACCATTCCACTCACATGCGCTGCACGTGCAATCGGCGGATAGACAGGCTGCGCGCCGTCCGTAACAGAGGTAAGCCCGCCGCACGTATTCGGCTGCGCAAATGTTGCCGTACTCAAAGCAAGAAAAAGCAGCGCGATCTTCATGGCAGAAAGTTTACGCCCAAACTACACAGCCGATGTCTGCTCTTCCAGCTGCGTTGCCGTCGTCTCCCACTCGATGGTCAGCGCGGCGTGGCGCGCGCGCATTGCTTCCAGCTCCGCAGCAATACGCTGCGACTCCTCGGCTGAAACGAAGTTGCCGAGCCGGTCTTCGGCATCGATGATCTTCAGGTCGAGCGAATTGAGTTCCTGCTCGATGGCTCCGACGCGGTCTTCGAGCTGCTTCAGCTTGATTGGGTTCAGCCGCTTGGCCTGCGTCTTGGATACCGGCTCCGTCGCGGCTTCAGTCGCGATCGCTGCCAGCGCCGGCTCATCGGCAATGGCCGCTGCCTTCGTAGCATTGCTATTCATCGCCTTCGGCTTTTCAATCCCCGTTGCCAGCGACACCGCAACCTTCTCCGGTCCTCCGCCTTTGCGCCACAGGTAGTCCTCGTAGTTGCCGGGATAGATATGCACCCGCTTGTCCTCCACCTCGAAGACACGCGTCGCCAGGCCATCGATGAAGTAGCGATCGTGCGAGACGAACAGCACCGTCCCGGTAAAGTTCGCAATCGCCTCCAGCAGCACGTCCTTGGCGCGGAGGTCCAGATGGTTGGTCGGCTCGTCCAGCAGCAGCATGTTCGCCGGCGAGACCAGCATCTTCGCCATCGCGTAACGGTTGCGTTCCCCGCCAGAGAGCACGCCCAGCGTCTTATACACGTCGTCGCCGGAGAACATGAAGCAGCCCAGCAGCGACCGCAGTTCGACCACCGGCACCTTCGGCGCAATGCCTGCGATGTCTTCCAGCATCTTCGCGTTCGGGTCCAGCACCTTGTACTGGTCCTGCGCGAAGTAGTCCGCCAGCACATTGTGGCCCAGCCTGATCTCGCCCGAGGTCGGCTCCTCCTGCCCGCTCAGCATGCGGATCAGCGTCGATTTGCCCGCGCCGTTCACGCCCACCAGAGCAATGCGGTCGCCGCGGTCGATCTGGAAGCTCACATCTTCCAGTACGCGCTTCGTCCCGCCGGGCTTCCCATCCGGACCCGGCGGCATTGGATAATCCTTGGTCAGGTGCGAGACCTCAATCACCGTGCGCCCGCTGGCCGGCGGCTGCGGGATGGTGAAGTGGATGGTCGCCTCCTCGTCGGGCACCTCGATGCGCTCGATCTTTTCGAGCTCCTTGATGCGCGACTGCACCTGCTTCGCCTTCGTCGCCTGGTAGCGAAAGCGATTGATGAAGGTCTCCAGCTGCTCGATGCGGTCGCGCTGGTTCTTGTACGCCGCCATCAGCGTTACGCGCCGCTCTTCCTTCTGCTGCACATATTTTTCGTAGTTGCCGTGGTACACCTGCATCCGCTTGTTCCATATCTCCACCGTTTTGCTCACCGTCACGTCGAGAAAGTAGCGGTCGTGCGAGATCAGGATGTACGCGTTGGGATAGTCGTGCAGGTAGTTCTCCAGCCAGTTGCGCGATTCGAGATCGAGATGGTTGGTCGGCTCGTCCAGCAGCAGGAGACTTGGCTTCTGCAACAGCAGCTTGGCCAGAGCAATTCGCATCTGCCAGCCGCCGGAAAACTCTTCCGTCCGCCGCTCCCAGTCCTCCTTGCTGAAGCCCAGCCCGCCCAGCACGCTTCCCACCTGCGCGTCCAGCGTGTAGATGTCGTGCACGTGCAGTTGGTCGGCGATATCCGAGTATCTGTCCGCCGCCGCCGCATATTCCTTGGACTTCGGGTCGGCGGTCGAGAGCGTATGCGTCAGCTCCTCGGCCTCGCGCTCCATCTCATGCAGATGATTGAAGACCGACAGACACTCCTCAAACACCGTCTTTCCGCGCAGTGCCAGGCCGTCCTGCGGCAGATAGCCCAGCGTCATGCCCTTCACGCGCGTCAGCTGGCCGTAGTCCAGCGTCTCCATCCCAGCCAGGACTTTCAGCAGGGTAGACTTGCCCGTGCCGTTTCCGCCCACGAGACCCGTGCGCTCATCCGGCGTGATCAGCCAGTTCACATCTTCAAATAGCAGTTTTTGGCCGAACCGCTTGCCGGCCGAGGAGAGTTGCAGCATTGGTTCTATTTTCTCATCTGCTCTTCTCTACAGCGGCGGCAAATTCCTCCTTCGCGCATCTAACCCGCAGGCGACTTGTGAGGATGCGTCTGTGATCGAACGCGAGGAAGAATCTGCTGGCAACCCAAAAGAACCCCTCTCAACCATTGCGCCGCGAAGACACCGCCGCATTCGCCGATGGATGTGGTGGATGATCTGGATCGCACTCGCTGGAGCTGTCGTATTCCTCATCGTGCTCGCCTGGGTGGCGCACAACGCCGAGCCCATCCTCAAGCAGCGCGTCATCGCCAATCTCGAACAGCGCTTCCAGACGCATGTGGAACTGGACGAGCTGCATATCTCCGTCTTCAAAGGTCTGCAGGTCACGGGCAACGGCCTGCGCATCGACCAGCCGGCGGATGCGTCTGAGGAAGCGCCCGCTGCCGCTCCATCGGCTGCGGACGCCTTCGACGCAAAGCTCAACGCCGCCCCACTCATCTCCGTCCGCAGCTTCTCCTTCCGCACTGGCGTTCGGCAGCTGATGGAGCCCGCCATGCGTCTTGATCTGGTCCGTGTCGACGGCCTGCGCATCCGCATCCCGCCCAAGCAGCACGAAACCGCAGACAGCAGCGACGGCGAAGGCTCACAGCCGGGGAAGAAGAAGCACAATCTGCTTGCGCGAATGCACATCCCTTCCGCGAGACCCAACTCCGCCGCGTCGCAATGGAAGATCGTCGTCGACCAGATCGTCTGCGCCGACGTAATCCTCACCATCGAGACCGACAAGCCCGGCAAGCAGCCTCTCATCTTTCCCATCCGTAACGTCACGTTGCATGATGTGGGCCGCGGCACTCCCATGCCCTTTGAGGCGGACCTCATCAACGCCAAACCCGTCGGCGAGATCGCCTCCAGCGGCCACATCGGCCCGTGGCGCGTCGACGACCCGCGAGAGACCCACGTCGACGGCGCCTACTCCTTCACCAACGCCGATCTCGGCCCCATCAAAGGCATTGCGGGCATCCTCTCCTCCACCGGCAGCTACTCCGGTGCGCTGGCCCGCATTGACGTTACCGGTTCTACCGACACGCCAGATTTCTCGCTCGATACCGCCCGCCACAAGATGCCGCTGCACACCGACTTCAACGCCACGGTCGACGGCACTACCGGCGATACTGTCCTCAACTCCGTCCATGCCACGCTGGGCCACACCGTCCTCAATGTGCAGGGCAGCATCATCCGCGCCGGCGCAGACGTGGATCCCTCCGCGCCGCTCCTCACAGATGCGCAGGAGACACTCGACCAGGCCGCGCGCCTCCAGGACACCATCGGCCACATCATCCGCATCTCGGTCGAGAGCGACCACGCGCGCATTGAAGATTTGCTCACCCTGGGCGTCCGCACCACGCCCCCGCTGATGAACGGCGCCATGACCCTGCGCGCCCGCCTCATCATCCCGCCGGGCAAGGTCAGCGTCGCGCAAAAGATGCAGGTCCAAGGGAGCTTCACCATTCGCGACGCCACCTTTGCAAATCCGCAGTGGCAGGACACCGTTAACAAACTCTCCGCGCGCGCCAGCGGCGACGCAGAGAAGGCGAAGCGTGGCGACGTTGAGTCTGTCTCCACGCAGATGGGCGGCGACTTCTCGCTCGCCACGGCCATCCTCAGCGTCCCGAAGGTCCACTTCCAGATGCCTGGCGCGGCTGTCGATGTCGTGGGCAGATATTCGCTCGACGGAGACACCTTTGACTTCGCCGGCACCGCACGCACCGACGCAACCGCCTCGCAGATGCTGACCGGTTGGAAGAGCCTGCTCGCCAAGCCCTTCGACAAGCTGCTCGAAAAAGACGGCGCCGGCGTCGAAGTGCCGATCACCATCTCCGGCACGCGCTCCGCTCCAAAGTTCGGCGTGGACACCAGCAAGCTGAAGGGCGAGATCCTGTCCCACTTCAAGAAGGGCGGCGACCAGGCAGGCAAGGAGCAGCAGCAACAAAGCCCGCCTTCGCCTCCAGCGGCTCCGCCGGATCATTAACCACTGTCAACTAGCAACTGATCACCAGCCTCTGCTACCGTGAAGGCTGGGAGCGGAACCTTTGGGGTCGCATGTATCGTCACAACTGTCCGCGGAGGATCCGGACCCAACTGCCGAGGCTGGCCCCGCGCCCGCCGCTACGGCAGCCCCTGACACCGCCGCCGCGCCGGTCTGGCTCCAGCGCCTGTCGCTGGTGATGCTGGTCCTCTTCTGCGTCTATCTCGGCGTGCTGGTCGCCATCCTGCCCTGGTGGACCCGCATCTGGGACCAGAACATGTTCATCAACTCCCGCCCCTCCCTCGCTGCGTTCCTGCACAATGGCGCTGTCCGCGGCCTCGTCTCGGGCCTCGGCCTGCTCGACATCTGGATCGGCATCTCTGAGGCGATACACTACCGCGATCACCGTCCGTAAGTTCCATCCAATAGAGAACAACTATGCCGCGTAAAGAACCGCCGCCGCTCGCCTCCGCACCGCTTGCTTACGAGAACCCCGACTTCCTAGGCTCGCCCGACGGCCGCCTCTTCCGTGTCCTCGCCGAGTATCAGGAGCCCATGACGCGCTTCCGCCGCGAGCGCATCCAGGACACCGTTGTCTTCTTCGGCTCTGCGCGCTTTCATGCTTTGGACGTCGCCAATCAAGAGCTGGAACTGCTCGCCAATACCGGCTCCACCGCGACTGCTCCGCCCTCCGAACAGCCCGCGACCAAAGAAGAGGTCGCCAGTGGCGCGGCCTCCCCGCAGCAGCTCAAGCTCGCCAAGGCCGCCGTTGAGATGGCCCGCTACTACGAAGACGCGCGCAAGCTCGCCGGGCTTGTCTCGCGCTGGGCCATGTCGCTGCCAGGCCGGCGGCATCGCTACGTCATCACCTCGGGCGGCGGTCCCGGCATCATGGAGGCTGCCAACCGCGGCGCCTATGAGGCCGGAGCCAAGACCATCGGCCTCAACATCAAGCTGCCATTCGAGCAGCAGCCCAACCCCTACATCACGCCGGAACTCAACTTCGAGTTCCATTACTTCTTCATGCGCAAGTTCTGGTTCGCCTACCTCGCCAAGGCGCTGGTTGTCTTTCCCGGCGGCTTCGGTACCCTCGACGAAATGTTCGAAGTCCTCACCCTGGTGCAGACCCAGAAGCTCGCGAAGAAGATCACCGTGCTCATCTATGGCTCCGCATACTGGAAGAGCGTCATCAACCTCGACGTGCTCGCGGAGAAGGGCGCCATCGGCATGAAGGACCTTGACCTCTTACACTACGCCGACACACCGGAAGAGGCCTTCGAACTCCTCAAAGCCGCGCTCCAGGAGGATCTGGTCGCCCAGGCCGCGTGGGAGAAGGAGCACCCGCTGCCCCTGCCGCTCGGCGGTGTCCCTGCAGAGCCCGCACCCGATGCCCAGACCGTCCTCGGCCCGGACATCGCCAAGACCCGCTGACCGCACGCCTGTACGGTCGCTTGCCAGACTTGCTACACTGGCCAGCAATCCATGCCAGTCCGCCGCTCGAAGAATGGGACACGCCGCAGCGAGCGTGTTGATATCTACGCCGTGGCCAAGCGCGCCAGGGTCTCGGTCGCGACGGTCTCCCGCACTATCAATCGCATCCCGACGGTCAACCAGATCTACGCCGACCGCGTATGGAAGGCGATCGAGGAATTGGGTTACATCCCCAACACGCAGGCCCGCGCGCTCGTCTCCGGACGCAGCCGCCTCATCGGCGTCATCATCTCCGACATCACCAACCCCTTCTTCCCGGAGCTGATCCAGAGCTTCGAAGATGAGGCCATCGACGCCAACTACGAGATTCTCATCGGCTCAACCGCCTACGACAGCAAGCGTATGGAGGTCTGCATCGACCGCATGCTGCGCCGCAATGTCGACGCCGTCGCCGTGATGACCTTCGGCATCGAAGAGCCGCTGCTGGGCAGGCTCGCCGCGCAGAACATCCCTCTGGTCTTTATCGATGTCGCGCCCAAGGGCCCCATGATGAGCGCCATCGCGGTAGATTACGGAGCAGGCATCCGTGAGGCCGTGCAGCATTTGGTCCGCTTGGGCCACCAAAAGATCGCGTTTATTGCTGGCCCGGAGAGCTTGCACTCTGCTGAATGCCGCAAGGCATGGTTCCTCGACATCACCAAAGAGTTCGACCTTCGAGTGCCTGCGGCCTTTATCTACCCTGGTGACCATACACTCGAGAGCGGCATTGCCGGGATGCGGTCCTTCCTCAAGCGCCCCGATGTGCCCACTGCGATTCTCTGCTCCAACGATATGACCGCAATCGGCGTGCTGCACGCAGCAGCCGAGGCCAAGCTGCGCATCCCCGGCGACATCTCCGTCATCGGCTTCGACGACATCCACATCGCACGCTTTACCGTGCCACCGCTCACCACCATCCGCATGTCCTGCCAGGAACTGGCCCGCTCTGCCTTCAGGGCACTCCGCTCTCACCTGGAGGACGGCTTTGAAAACTGGCCGCGGAACCTCGATGTCACAACCCGGCTGACCATTCGCGAGTCAACCAGCGCGCCGCGTGCCAAGCGCAGCGGAAGCTCGCAGTCGGCATCGGCCAAAGCCAAAGCCGCCCGCAAAAGTTGATAATCTGGCAACGTCTGCAAGTCATGTTCTTCCGCTCTGAGCGAAATCTGGAGTAATCCTCGTGCCTGAATCACCTATCCGCATCGTTCAGCTATCCAACTTTGGCCGCCGGCGCGTTGCGTTGGTCGACGAACCGCGCCTGCGCCTGATTGCTGACTTCGACAGCGTCTACGCGCTCGTCGGCGAAGCCATCGCGAAGCAGCAGCCACTGTCGAAGATCGTGCTCGACCATGTCTCGACAGAGGCCCTCAGCTACGACGACATCTACTCGCAAAGCAGCGACTGGAAGCTCCTCCCCTCCGCAGACATTCCCGCCGCGCCGGAGCGTGTCCTCGTCTCCGGCACGGGGCTGACCCACCTCGGCAGCGCGCGTGACCGCCAGGCGATGCATGAGGTGGACGAGTCAAAGATGACCGACTCCATGCGCATGTTCGAGTGGGGCCGGCAGAATGGCCGCCCCGCAGACGGGCAGATTGGCATCGCCCCGGAATGGTTCTTCAAGGGCGATGGTTCCGTGCTGCGACCTGCCTTCGCTCCGCTTGAGGTTCCCGCCTACGGCGAGGACGGTGGCGAAGAGGCCGAGATCGCGGCCGTCTACGTAACTGGGCCCGACGGCACGCCGTACCGAATCGGCATGACCAGTGCCAATGAGTTCTCCGACCACGTCTTCGAGCGCCGCAACTACCTCAACCTCGCCGGCTCGAAGCTGCGCATGTGCAGCATCGGCCCGGAGCTGGTCGTCGGCCATCCCTTCCGCGACATTCCAGGAAATGTCCAGATCCTTCGCGATGGCAACGTCCTATGGCAGAAGAACATTCGCACCGGCGATGACAACATGTGCCACAGCCTCGCGAACCTCGAGCACCACCACTTCAAGTTCGAGGGCCACCGCCAATCGGGCCGCCTGCATGTCCACTTCATGGGCGCAGATACGCTCTCCTTCGGCGAAGGCGTGCGCCTCCAGGCCGGCGACGTCACAGAAGTCTCGTGGGAAGGCTTCGGGCGACCGCTGCGCAACGTGATCGCGACGCACCCTCAGATCACTGAGCCGGTCCGCGTACGCGCCCTGCAGTAGATTTCGGGGGACCTGATGTCGGGAGAGCCATCCCGCACTGCGGGATCGCCCTTCGGGCGCCTGGCGCGGTCTACTTCTTCTTGTACTCCGGGAAGTCGACGTCCTCGAACATCTTGTAGTTCGCAAAACTGGCTGGCGGCGCGAAAAAGCACGCCACCTTCATCTCCTCATCCGAGAGGTTTTCGAGGATGTGCACCTTCCCCTTCGGGAAGAGCACGGCGCAGCCGGCCTTTACCGGCTCGATCTCACCGTCGATGAGCACCCGCCCATGGCCGTTCAGGATGTAGATGATCTCTTCGCCCTCGGGATGGGAATGCGCAGGCAGCGCGCGGCCATGCGGCGCCACGCGGATCGTCGCCATCGAGCAACACTCCGCGCCGGTGTTCTCCTTCGTCACCACCCAGCGCAGATGCCTGCCACCCAGTGCGTTCTCTGCAATCGTGGTCTCGTCAATAATCGGCAGCGCCATCCTGTCCCCTTAACCTTTCAGCGCCTTTTGCACCGCATCCGCGATCGCCGCCGGCGTCAGCCCAAAGACCTCGATCAGTTCCTCGTACGTCGCCGAATGCAGAAACTGTTTGTCGCCGTCCGCGTCCAGCGTGTTGATGGTGTGCACGCGCTCCAGGCCGTCTAACTTCGTACCTCCACGGTGCTTATACAAAACCTTTAGAAAATTTTGCCAGAGGAAGCCGTTGTTCTGCTCCGCGAAGAAGATCGGCAGCTCGCTCTGGTAGAGCTTCACCAGCAGCTCCTCATCCACCGACGGCATATCGACCACCATCACCGGCACACCCTGCTTCGCGCAGAGCTCCGCCGCGCCCAGCGCCTCATGCACGCCGCGCCCGCTCGCGATCACGATCGCCTTGTCCGCATCCGTCTGCCGCACAATGTAGCCCTTGCCAAACTCAAACTCATAGCTCGCGTCATACAGCACCGCCGATGGCGTGCGCATCACGCGGATATACGTGAGGCCTTGGTTGCCCTCCATCACCCACTTCATGATCGAGAGCATCTGCTGCGGACATGAGACGTCGATGATCTTCAGATGCGCGACCGCGTCGAAGGTCAGGTTGTCATCGTTGCCCATGTGCGTCGCGCCATTGGTGCGCGTCTCGAAGTTGGCAGCGGTGGCGAGGAACGCGATGTCCAGCCCGTGCCCTTTGCTCAGCCATCCGTCCTTGGCGGCGATGGCCTCCAGCCGCTCCTGCTGCCCCACCGCAATCCGCCGCATCACCTGCCAGTTGAAGAACGGACAGAAGGTGCTGCACCACGCGTTCGAGCCCAACGCCGCAAATGCCTCCGACATCAGCATCATGTTGGCCTCGGCCACGCCCGCGTTCAGCGCGCGCGCCTGGTCCACCGCGGCGATGCCCGCCTCGAGGCCACTGGTCGACGCAAGATCAGCGTCGATCGAGACCACACGGCTGTCGCGCGCAAGCACCTTCATCGCCGCCGTGATGATCTCAGCCGCGCTGTAGCTCCTCGCCTTGTCAATCTTCGGCAGCGCCGCCGCATCGTATTTGATCCTCTTGTCGCGCACCGGCGCGCGGCGCGTCAGCACCGGCCCAATCTGCTGGCTGAGGAATGCCTTGCCGGAGTCCGTCGCAAGGTGCATCCGCGCAGCCTCTTCCAGCAACAGTTCGCGCAATCTTGCTCCCTCGCCGTCTTCGCCCAGCCGGGCAAGAAACTCCCTGACCTCGTCCACGCGCGCCAGCCGCTGCTGCTGCTGCAGCTCCATCTCCTGCTGCAGCAGCGCCTGCGGCACCGTCACCTTGTGCTTGTTCATGAAGTCCGAGAACGCCCCGAACCCTTTTTTCGAATTGCAAATGATTGCCGTCGGCCACCCATCGCGAACACCATTGCGGAAGCTCTCCAGCGCCGCAAACACGCCGCTGAAGGTCGTCGCATCCACGCTATGCACCTTCCATCCGAACGATGCAAACACCTCTTCCAGCGGAGGCATGGGGTAGAGCGTGCGGTCGTGGATATCCAGTTGGCCGTGGTTGCGGTCCACCAGCACGCACAGATTGTCCAGGTTGTGCTGGCCGGCATACATCGCAACCTCCCAGCACGATCCTTCCTGCAACTCGCCATCGCCCACCATGCAATACGAATCGAACTTCGGGCTGGTCCGTCCTGCAATCGCGAACCCCTGCGCGACACCAATTCCCTGGCCCATCGGCCCGGTCGCAATCTGAACCCCCGGCAGCACCGGCCCCGGATGCCCATTCAGCAGGCTCGCGTGCGAGCGCGAATTCTTCAGCGTCTCCGGCCCGAAGTACCCAAGCTCCGCATAGATCGACGCCAGCGCCGCCACCGCGTGGCCTTTGCTCAGCGTGAACATGTCCTGCCCGCGCCGCGTCGGGTCAGCGATGTCCAGCCGCATAAACCCGCCGTAGTACAACGCCACCAGCGGCAGCGTCGCCGAGAAGGCGCCGCCCGAATGCAGGCCCTTGTCCACCGCGTCGCGCGCCTGCTCCAGCGTCAGGATCCTGACGTCGGAGTCCTTGACCGCGAGCAGCTTGAGGATTCCTTCACGGAACACTCCATCGCGATTCAGATAAAGGTCACGGCCCGAACTTCGGGCCTGGGAGGGCGATGCGGCAGTGGCGCTCATGGGATAAGGTCCTTAATGCGCATTACGCAATAGTCATTGCATAATCAGGCAAAAGTATACGAATGCGAAAGATGGCCGGTCAACAAAACCGCAGCCGCGACTTCAGTATTTCCTGATCGCCACCCATCACGCAAAAAAGGCAGCAGCTATGCGACTTGTCATCATCGGTGGGACGGGCCATATCGGATCGTACCTCACTCCGCGGCTGTTTGAGGCCGGCCACACAGTGCTCTGCGTCTCTCGCGGCCAGCAGAACCCCTATCGCCCTCACGCCGCCTGGGCCCAGGTCCAGTACGTTCACCTTGACCGCAAGGCGGAAGAAGAAGCAGGCAACTTCGGCGAGCGCATCGCGGAGCTCGACGCCGGCGCCGTCATCGACCTGACCTGCTACACGCCGGAGAGCGCGCAGCAACTCGTGCGAAGTATCACGGGCCGCGTCCAGCATCTTCTGCACTGCGGCACCATCTGGGTGCATGGACACTCAGTCGAAGTCCCCACTACGGAAGACGCTCCGCCCGCGCCCTTCGGAGACTACGGCATCCGCAAGCATGCCATTGAGCAATATCTTCTCGCCGAAGCCCGCGCAGGCTTCCCTGCCACCGTCCTTCATCCCGGCCATCTCGTCGGCCCGGGCTGGAACCCCATCAACCCGCAAGGCAACTTCAACCCGCAAATCTTCGCGGATCTTGTCGCGGGCCAAAGGCTCACGCTGCCCAACCTCGGCATGGAGACCGTCCACCACGTTCACGCCGACGACGTCGCGCAGGCCTTCCTTCTCGCACTCGAACATCGCCAAGCTGCGCTCGGTCAGAGCTTCCACGTCGTCTCGCCCCAGGCACTCACCCTGCGCGGCTATGCTGAACGCGTCGCCGCATGGTTCGGCAAACCGGCCGACCTGGCGTTTCTGCCTTTTGATGAATGGAAGAGCGCCGTCAGCGAGCGCGACGCCCGCGTCACCCTCGACCACATCGCCCACTCGCCCAACTGCAGCATCGACAAAGCCCGGCGCCTGCTCGGCTACGCGCCGCGTTACACCTCGCTCGAAGCCGTGCGCGAAGCCGTCACCGCAATGAATCTCTAGTGCGTCTCGTTCCAGTGCACCATCGGCAGCCCCGGCGCGGGCGCGCGGAAGTACGGAATCTTCTGCCCGCGCAGCGATCCGATGTACGCCGTCTGCAGGTCTGGTCCGCCGAAGGTGACGCTTGCCATCCACGGTGCAACCCCGCGCCCCGTTGCGAAGAGAACATCCTCGGTCACAGCGCCCGCGAAGAACTGCTTCTCCAGCGCATCCACCTTCGCCGGGTCGCCCTCATCGAGCAGCGTGATCTGGTCGCCCTCGGGCGTCAACACGAACAACTTGTCCGAGTACACGCAGGTGCCCCACAGGTTCCCCACTGCTGTCGAACGCGATCCCATCCGGCCACGCGCCTTTGCCCAGACTCCTTGGGCCAAATACTTCCCGGTCACTGAGTGACCCGTCCTCATGCACGCGCAGCCGGCTCACGCATCCACCCGTCGTCTCCACCACGTACATGTACTCTTCCTTTGCGTCCATGCGGATCTCGTTGGTGAAGTGGAAGCCGTCCGCCACGATGCGGAACTTGCCGTCCTCATAGCGCGCGATGTAGCCGTCGGCAAGGTCCGTGCGCAGTGCATGCATCCAGTTCTTAATGCGCGTCGAGACCGTGATCCAGATGCGCCCCTTCGAATCGCGCAGCACGAAGTTCACCTTGCCAATGGCCTCGCCCTCGATCGAGTCCGCCAGCACACGCGACTCGCCCGTGCGCGTCATCACTTCCAATCGGTCCGTCCCAAAGTTCGAGATCAGGATGTCGCCGTTCGCGGCAAACGCCAATCCATTGGGCAGCGTGCCGGTCAGGTAGCGAGCGCCCTCGCTCGCCGCGCCCGCGAAGTGCTCGGATATCTTCTGCGTCACAATCTCCTGCGTGCCGTCATGTCGCAGCCGCACCACGCCGCCGCGCGAGTCCGCCGACCACAGCGTACCGTCCTTCTCCGCCAGGATGCACTCCGGCCGCTGCAAGCCTTCGCCCACATAGTTCAACTGAGCTACATCAATTCCAAAATCCAGAACTGGATTCGTCATTCCACCGCTCTCCACATTGATGCGAAAATTGCGTTTCTTCCCCGGTGCTACGCGCCGGCGCCTGTGCCTTCCTCTGCCACGCTCAACAGCTCCCCGATCTTTCGCGCGCACTCCACCACACGCGCAGAATGTCCCGCGCAATGCTGCTTCAGAAATCTCGCGGCCGGCGCCGAGACACCCACCGAGCCGACAATCGTGTGGTCAGCCAGCCGGATCGGCGCCGCCAGACAACGCACACCGTCCATAAACTCCGCCTCATCCAGCGCGTAGCCGCGCTTCCGGATTCCTGCGCATTCCTTCACCAGCGCAGGGACCGCATCAATCGTTGTCTTTGTGTACTGCTGCAGCTTCTTCGCCCCGAAAAGTGTCTTCAGATCACGTTCGACGCAGTCCGCCAGCAGCGCCTTGCCATGCGCCGTCGCATACAGCGGCACCAGCTCGCCCGTCTGGCCTGCCACCACAATCACATGCCGCGCGTGCACGGAGTCGATAAACAGCGCATGGGTGCCCTCGCGGATCGCCAGGTGCGCCGTCTCGTTCAGCCCCTGCGCCAGGGACTTTAGCTCATCGTGAGCCACGCGCACCAGCATATTGCTCCAGTCATACTGGCGAGACAGCGTCCACATCGCCGAACCGAGAATGTAATCTTTTCTGCCGGCCGGCGTCGCCAGAAAACCGCGCCGCCTCAGCGTCTGCGCCAGCCGGAAGACGCTGCTGCGGTCCACCTCCAGCAGATCTGAGAGCTCGCCCAACCCAACCGGCTGCTTCGAACGCGCGACCGTCTGCAGGATGGTCAACCCACGGTCGAGGCTCTGGATAAATGGAGGCTGGCCCGGCTTCTTTACCATGGGGTGTCTTTCGCTCACACGTGGCGGAACTGCACCCCGATTGTCTGCAGATAATCGCGGCTCTGTTTTACCAGCTCCTCCGGAGGTGTCGGTGACATGGCTCCCCAGTTATTGTCCAGCTCACCCATCACCATGCCGGCAATCTTTCGCCCTTCCATCATGTCCAGGATCGCAGGCACGTCCACTTTTCCCTGTCCCAGCGGGCAGTAGCCCAGCAGATGATCGTCCGTGCCGGCATAGTCCTTCAGGTGCATGTGCTCGACAATCGGCAGAAAGTCCTTCACCACCTTCACCGCGTCCTGGCCGCCTTTGGTCAGCTGTCCCACGTCCGGGCCGAACTTCAGATGGCGCGTATCCGCTGCATCCAGCACAGCGTATGTCTCGTCGCGCGACTCAATGCAGGTGCCGGTATGCTGGTGCAGCACCGGCGTCAGGCCATGGTCTTCCACTCTTTTCGCCAGCTCATTCAGCGTCTCAACAATGTTCGCCTTGCTGGCGGCAAAATCATACGTGTTGCGGCGCACTGAGTTCGGGCCAACCACATAGATTCTGCCGTTGTTCTTCTTGATCATCTCGCAGTACTTGTCCGCCTTGGCCAGCTCGGCATCGCGCTGCGCTGCATCGGTAAGGTTGATGGTGCAGTAGCCTGAAATCAGCGGAAGATTGTTCTTCTCCAGCAGCGGCAGCATTCCACCTTTGCTATCCCACTGGATCAGGTTGTCGCCAAACGTCTCAAACCCGTAAAAGCCCAGCGATGCGATGCTGGTCACGGCCGCTTCCACCTGGTCATTGCGCCACGTGATGCCGGTATGCCCGACCTGGATCTTGCGGGCCTTCTGCTGCGCTGCAAACATGGGATGGACAACCGCGCCCGCCGAGGCAAGCGCAGCGCTTGAAAGAAAGCGACGTCGAGTGATCATACCGGCCAACTGGATTTACCTTCCGGATCCTCATGGAAGCCCGCGCAGGTAGAAAATACCCTTGCTGCGCTTCATGCAATGTATGTTGCACCACGCGCAATCACTGTGCATCCTGCCTGAGTCCCTTGTCAAGACAACCACAGCCCCTTGCCTTGACGAGCAGAAAACCGATGGATACGATCTTCTGGGCAGTTGCGTTATACGCAACGCGTTAAGCGCCTGACGCAATAAGACCGAAACCACCACAGAGCGCTTTCACGCAACCAGAGGGAACCGCGATGCCAGACTACTCCAGCTTCGGACTCAAGGACAAGATCGCCATCGTTACCGGCGCCTCACAGGGCATCGGCAGGGCGATCGCTCTCGGCCTCGCCCAGGCTGGCGCGCACCTCGTGCTCGCCAAGTATCCCGGGCCGCGTATGGAGGAGATCCAATCCCTGCAAACAGAGATTGAAGCCCTGGGCCGCAAGGCGGTCATCGTCATCACCGACGTCAACAAGGTCGAAGACTGCCGTCACTTGATCGACCAGACCGTCGCCACCTTCGGTCGCGTCGACATCCTGGTCAACAACGCCAGTTGGACCGGCACCGGCGATGCCGTCGACGTCACCGAAGAGGAATACGACAAGACCTTCGACGCCACCGTGAAGAGCGTCTTCTTCACCTCCCAGGCCGCCGGGCGAGTCATGCTGGAGCAGGGCGGTGGCCGCATCATCCAGATCGGCTCCAACTTCGGAGAGATCGCATTCAAGAAGCGCGCCATCTATGCCGCCGCCAAGGCCGCCGTGCACCACATGGCCAAGGCACTCTCGCTCGAGTGGGCGTCGCGAGGCGTGCTGGTCAATACCGTCGCGCCGTGCATCACAGAGACCGAATCGCGCAAAAACATCCTGGAGCGGCCTGGGTATAAAGAATGGGCCACCCAGGAGATGATTCCCCGCGGACGCTGGAACCAGCCGGAAGACCTGGTTGGCGCCGTCCTGTTTCTCTCGAGCAACCTCTCAGACATGATCGTCGGCCATACACTGATGGTCGACGGCGGATGGACAATTCACTAACAGCTGGACGATCCACTGGCATTGGATGGCGTGAGGAAGTGCGGATGAGACTTAAAGGCAAAATTGCCGTTGTCACCGGAGCAGGGCAAGGCATAGGCCGTGGCATCGCGGAGGTCTTCGCCAAGGAAGGCGCCGATGTCGTCATCAACGACATCAAGCTCGATGCGCGCACCGAAGAGGTCACCGCTCTCGTTACCAAACTAGGCCGCCGTGCGATCGCTGTTCAGGGAGACGTCTCCAAACGCAGCGACCTCGAACGCCTGTTCGACGAAGCGTGGACCAGGCTCGGCCCGGTCGACATCCTCGTCAACAACGCCGGCATCGAGACCATCGTTCCCTTCACCGAACTAACCGACCAGCAATGGGAGGATGTAGTCCACATCAACCTCAAGGGCGGCTGGATGGCCTCGCAGATCCTCTGCAAGCGCCTCATCGCGGAGGGCCGCAAAGGCTCCATCGTCAACATCGGCTCCATCCAGGCCGGCCGCGTCCTTCCCGGACGCACCCACTACGCGCCCAGCAAGCTTGCCATCGAGGCTCTCACGCGCAACATGTCCGCCGAGGTCGGCCCGTACGGCATCCGTGTGAACTGCGTTCACCCCGGCCTCGTCGATACGCCCATGACCAGCTGGGTGATGCAGAACAAGGAGATCCTGCCACACATCATCGAACAGATATCTCTCCACCGCCCCGGCAAGCCATCCGACATCGGCAACGCAGTTGCCTTCTTCGCCTCCGACGAGGCCGACTACATCACCGGCCAGTCCATCTACGTGGACGGCGGCTGGATCGGAAAGTAATCCGGCAAACAGGCCCACCAGAAATAAGCGGGCACCTCAACATTGCCCAGCACACCTCTCTTGAATCACGCGGCGGCTCGCAGCCGTCGCGCTCGGTACACCAGCGTCAATCCGGTCACGGTGCCGCAGGTGATGATGCTCGCGATCATGCCGATCGTCAGGGCCTTGTCACCCTGGTAGTATCCATGCACAATGCCGATCGCCTGCAGCACGTTGAATCCACCAAAGGTGATCAGCGAGACCCCCTCATCGCTCTTCTTGCGCCACACCGCGATGGCCTGCGGTACAAACAGCGCGGCATTGCCCAGCAGCCCGAGCCCGAAGGCCCACGCGAAGAAGTCTTTCAAAAGATGGCCTCCGGCGGTGCTTAATCTACGGTGTTCTGATCCAATAGTAGGGCCGCATGCCTGCTTTGCGCACGCCTGGCGCGAAGCAGCCGATTGCGGGCCCTTGAGTCAGCGATGATCTAAGCGGCCACGCGAAGCTCGTCCTTGTCCGCAATGCGCACCTCGCGCCATCTTCCCGCCGCATTCTCCCGGATTAATGCGAACCCCACCACCAGAAGCAGCAGCAAATCCGCCAGGCCAACCTGCCGCATCAGCAGGAAAGCAGCCAGCGAATGTGCGGGCACCGCCGCCACCCAGCGCTGCACCACAACAAAAGCAGGAGACCCCGACATCACGCAATAGAGTGCTGTTACCGCCCACACGTGCCACGTCCAAGGCGCTCGCCGCACCCGATCCACCACCCACGGCACCAGCAGCAGCAGCAGCGCCGCATCATGCGCGCGGTGATAGGTCGCCAGCAATCCCAGGGCACACCACGCGCTCACTGCCAGCAGTGCGCCGCGCTCCGTGTTGACACGCTGTGTGTGTCTCCACAGCAGCAAAGCCAGGCCAAGCAGAGCAGTGCAGGCCACCCCAACCCGCATCCCCGCATTCCGTGTCCAGAATCCCACGATCGAATCCAGCGAGGTGATCTGCGCGACAACCGGCAGCAAATCGTGGTTGGCTGCGCTCATCGAGGCCCCCGACCCGATCTCCGATCGCAGCATCTCCCGGTACGCCTGCGTCTGCATGCTGAGGGTGCCCGTCGCGGCCATCACGCCGGCAGTCAGCGCGGTGAAGCACGTAACCAGCACCAGCGAGCGCAGCACAACGGCACGCCCGACACGCTCCGGCAGCAGGGCCATGGCAAGCCCCACCCATAAGGCGAGATGAGGCTTTAGAAGGAATGCTATTGCCAGCGCGGCTGCCGGGGCCCATCGCAATGTGCGACTGCTGCGCAGGGCACCCTCGTCCCGCCTCACAAATGCCAGGAAGCAGAGAGCGGAGGCCGGCAAGGAAACGTTCCCCATGTCCATGCCGAATGCCACCAAAGGCGCCGCTGCGCACAGCCCTGGGATCGCAAGCCTCCATACCGGCCCAAGGCTGAACTGCCTGGCCGCGTAACGTGTCAACGCCAGGATTGCTGCCGCCAGCAAGAGCGCGCCCAGGATTGTGACCGTATAGCAGGCAGCCACCATGCCCAGCATGCTCAGCGGCGAACCCAGCGCCAGAGTGGTCCACGGATACACCGGAGCGTGTCCATACCATTTCGGCGGCTGGACCACGCCATTTGCGATAAAGACAGACTGCAGATTGGCTAGGTTGTACGCATTTAATCCGTGCGCATAGCACCAAATTGAAGCGTAAAGCGTCTTGAAGTCGGAAGCTGCGTAATCCGTCGCCCGATAATTCAGATTGACCAGCGTGACAACGGTCAATCCCGCCGTCGCCAGAATAGCCGCCAGTGCATCCAGCCAAAGAAAGCTGCGTTGGCGGCCGCGGGCGTTGTGCACCCTAAGGTCGCGGTTGCGAGTGGAAGGTGAAAATGTCGCTGTAGTCTGACCCAATAGCTACCTGCCTTTGCATCGTTCACGCTCCGTGCACTCTTGACCCTTGGACGCACAGCCTTCGCTTTCGGGTTTGCTGCGTAACGGCCTTCGCTTCGTGCCGGCCTTGGGTGCATCATCGCGTGACGCTTACCTTCATTCCATCCCGCATATCGCGATTGTCCGCCGTGCGGAGCGCGACAAGGTCATGCTCCACCAAGCCGCCGCTGATCTCAGCCTTCTGCAGGTTCACCACTCCGACCTGTACCGGCGTCCTGCGCAGTCGGCCGTCGATGACACGGTAGACAAAGCTCGTCGAGCCATCGGTATGCAGTGCGGAGCGCGGCACGGCCAGGACATGCTTGTGCTCCTGGATTGTCGCCGTCACCATCACGTTTGTATTCGGCAACAGATCTTCATTGGCATCGTCCACCGTAATGACACACTCCCCCACGCTGCGTGGGCCCAGCGCAGTCGCCGCCATGGGTGCCTGCTTGATGTGACCGTGCCACTCACGCCCGGGCCGGCCATCCCAACGAATGACGACCGACTGGCCAGCCATCAACTTGCCGATCTCCGGCTCATCGAAGTAAGCCTTCACTTGTACGCGCTTCAGGTCCGCCACGCGGATCAGGTCAGCGCCCACGGGAACAAAGTCATAGTTCACAACGCTGACGGTGTAGACCGTCCCCGCCATTGGAGTGCTGATGTTCGCATTGCCAAACTGGTTCTTCGCCGCATCCAAAGCTGCCTGCATCTCCTTCAGATGTTTGGTTGAGTTGGCAATGTCGTTGGCGCTGTAGCGGTTGGTCTTCTTCTCCTCCAGCGCCTTCAGCGCGGCATTGGCGGACTCAAGTTTCTGCTGCTCTGCGCTCACCTCCGCTGCGGAGGCAGCGCCTTTTTGCTGCAACTGCTGCAGCGCGGTGAGAGACTTGCCTGCCTGTGCGACCGAAAGCTGCGCCTGCTCGAGATCTCCCCCAAGTGCGATACGGTCTTGCTGCGAACCTTCCTTATGCACGTCCTCATACGAGACGCGGGCCTCTTGCAGGTTTGCCTGCGCCGTCGCCAGCCGCGAGTAAGCGAGGGGGTCTTCCATACTGACCAGCATCTGGCCCGGCTTTACATGATCGCCCAGCTCCACATACACCTTCTGGATGATGCCGGGCCAGAAGGCGCGCGCCTGAAACTCGCTGGTGGGAATAACGGTGCCGTTCGTGGTAACGCGATTGTCCACGTCGGCGATGGACGCCTCCGCCGCGAGAACACCGACTGTTTCTTCGCGACGAAACAGGCCGGCAATCGCCAGGACAGCAATCCCGGCCAACAGGACCGCTGCAATCTTCCATCCTTTGCTTGATATCCGGACCGTCTTCATACTTTCCCTGCTTCCCTGAGATGCAACCGCGCGCTGCGCCTTTGCCACGTCCCGGGTGTATGCTGCTCTCGATATGGCGATACCGGGAAAACTCGAGCGGTCCTGGCTGGACGTCCAGGAGCACGCGCTGGGACGCCTGTTGCGAACCTCACAGCGCGGCGCTCCCCGCCACCTCGTCACTGGAATTGAAGGCGAGCAGGCCGCACTCTTCTGGCTGCGCCGGCGCGGCATCGTCATCGTGGGCCGGCGCTGGTCCAGCCCGCGGCTGCGCGGCGATGTCGACCTCATCGGCTGGGAGAGCGGCACGCTCTGCTTCTTCGAAGTGAAGACTCGCACCGTCCGCGACATGACGCCCGCCGAGAGCCGGGTGGACGACGACAAGCGGCGGGTCCTGCGTTCGCTGGCGCGCGCCTATCTGCGCAGCTTTCCCGCATCCCAGCGCGAGGCAATTCCGGTGCGCTTCGACGTAGTTTCGGTCTACCTGCTCGCCGCCGCGCCGGAGCTGGACCATTTTCCCGGCGCCTTCGGGTGGCGCTAGCGCCGCGCGTCTTATTCTCGCGGCCGCGGGCACCTCCCCGCCTGCTTCGGTGTCTAATGGAAGGGCGTCGGGGCCAGCACCTCAGCGGCCTCGCAATTTACGGGAGAAGGAGTTCTACCGATGAGTCTGTTGAATGCGCCGGAGTTCGACGAAAAGAAAGAGGCCGCGCGGCGCAATCTGATGATCGGCTCCGGCGTTGCCGTACTGGTGCTGGCCATCGTGGCCTTTGCCGGCTTCGCCATGGGCCACGGATGGTTCTTCCTCAACATCCCCGCCGAGCACAAAATCAGCAATCTGCTGGCGGCGGTCGAAGCGAAGGACTACGCCAAGGCCTATGGCATCTTCTACAACGACGCCGACTGGCAGCAGCATCCCGATAAGTACAAGGACTATCCTCTGGACCGCTTTACCGAAGACTTCTCAACCGAGAGCGACTGGAAGGGGCCAATTAGCTCCTACCACGTCGATTTTTCCAAGCGCGATGACACGGGCGTCGTCGTGGCCTCGACCATTAACGGCAAGAACAATCTGACGCTGAAAGTCCAGCGTTCAGACGGCACGATCGCATTCTTCCCATTCATCCTGACGCGCGGGCTTTGATCTACTTCGCTGCCAGCGCATCGCGCTGGATGTTTTTCAGCTCCGGCAGAATGTGACCCAGCTTCGCGGCTTCCGCATCGGCCGTGCCCAGCGCGAAGTACGCATCGCGGAAGAGCGGGAAGATGCGGTCGTACATCGCGGCCTCATTCGGCTGCGGAGTAAAGGTCTGGAACGCCGGGCAGAGCGCGTCCTGCGCCTCCTCGATGGACTTGAAGTCCCCTGCCGCCAGGAACGCGATAATCACCGACCCCAGCGACGTCACGTCCCCTTCCGGCACCAGCACCGGCTTGCGCAGCACATTGGCATAAATCTGATTCAGCTTTGGGTTCTTCTTGGGAATGCCGCCGCCGTTGATCACGCGATGGATGGGCGCGCCGTTCTCCTCCATGCGGTTGAAGATCACACGCGTATGCAGCGCCGTGCCCTCGACCGCGGCATGCAGTTCGTCCGCCGCAGTATGCTGCAGATTCCAACCAAACGTCACGCCGCCCAGCGCAGGATTCACCAGCACGGTGCGGTCGCCATTGTCCCAGGTCAGGCGCAGCAGGCCGGTCTGCCCGGCCTTCAGGTGCGCGCTCTGCTCGGTCAGCTCAACCACCGACCTGCCTGCGCGCGAGGCAATCGCCGCGAAGATGTCGCCCACGGCCGACATGCCCGCCTCGATGCCGATGCGCGCCGGATCGACCGATCCGGGAACTACGCCGCAGACGCCCGGCACCAGCGTCTCCTTGTCCGAGAGGCCGATGATGCAGGTCGACGTGCCGATCACGTTCACCACGTCGCCCATGCGGATGTTTGCGCCAATCGCATCCCAGTGCGCGTCGAAGGCGCCGACCGGGATGACTACATTGGTGCTCAGGCCCATCTTCTCCGCCCATTCCGCGGAGAGGTGTCCGGCGATCTGGTCCGAGGTCTCATATCTGCCCGCGGCGATCTTCGCACGCACGCCCGCGAGCAGCGGATCGACCGAGACGAGGAACTCCTCCGGCGGCAGCCCGCCCCACTTCGGGTTCCACATCCACTTGTGGCCCATGGCGCAGACGCTGCGCGGAATCTGGTTCGGGTCCGTCACGCCGCAGAGGGTCGACGCAACCATGTCGCAGTGCTCCAGCGCAGTGACGAACTTCCCACGCAGTTGCGGGTTGTGGCGCAGCCAGTGCAACAGCTTCGACCAGCCCCACTCCGACGAGTACACCCCGCCGTACCAGGCTATTCCCTCAAACCCCGTGCCTCCTTGATATGTGTGGGCCGCACGTGTGATCTCGGCCGCCTCGCCCGCGGCGCGATGGTCGCACCACAGGTAGTACTCGCCCAGCGGCTTCAAACCTTCGCCGACAGGGACCACACTCGATCCAGTGGTATCGAGCGCAATGGCCTTGATCTCCTTGCCGTCGATCCCCGCGACACGCACCGCATCGCGCATCGCCTTCACCAGCGCATTCATCTGGTCGTCGTGGCTCTGCGTCTTCAGGTGCGGATCAGTGGCCGAGCTGTGCAGCGGATACTCGGCGACGGCGGAGCCGAGCTTGCCGCGCTGCCTGTCAAAGATCGAGATGCGCACGCTGAGCGTGCCGAAGTCCGCGCCGGCTACGATGCTCACTGTCTGGTTCTCCTTGGTTGCGGAAACAAAACCCGCCGCCACAGCATTCTAGCGGAAAGCGTTTCCTTGCCGTTGGCCGTCGACCCGATTCGCCGCCGCACTCAAGGAGCCGGCGCGGCCAGCTCGGAGTAAAGTTGGCAGAGGCGGAGGGTTTCGATGCAGTTGCGATGGTCGTCTGCGGTAGAGACTTGTGCGGCATTGCTGCTTTGCCTTGCCGCGCCCGCGGCAGCGGGTGCGCAGGACTTCAACTTCAAGATCATCGCCTTCAACGACCTGCATGGGAATCTTGAGTCGCCGGGAAAGTTCCGCGCGAATGCGCAGTCGGCGTTGGTGCCGGTGGGCGGCGTGGACTTTCTCGCCGGGTATGTCGCCCAGCTGAAGAGCGAGAACCCAGTGAACATCGTCGTCTCCGCCGGCGACCTCACCGGCGCCAGTCCGCTGGTCTCCGGGTTGTTCCATGGCGAGGGCACGATCGAGACCATGAACCGCCTGGGGCTGGAGTTGAATGCCGTTGGCAACCATGAGTTCGATAAAGGAGTCCGAGAACTCAACCGCAAGCAGCACGGCGGCTGTTTCCCTGAAGGCGAAGATACCTGCAAGGGTGCTGCGGTGGGGACGCCGGTGCCGTTTGAGGGCGCGAAGTTCCAGTACCTCGCAGCCAATGTATATGACACGGCGACGGGCAAGACGATCTTTCCCGGCTACGCGGTCAAGACCTACAACGGCGTAAAGGTCGCCTTTATTGGCCTTACGCTGAAGGACACGCCGACGGTGGCGATTGCGAAGAACGTGGCCGGGCTGAAGTTTACCGATGAGGCGGATGCGATCAACGGGGTGGTGCGCAGGCTGCAGCCGCAGGGCGTGAAGATCTTTGTCGTGCTGATTCACCAGGGGGCAATGCTGCCGAAGGCGGATGCGGCGGACATCAACGGCTGCGACGGCGGCCTGCGGGGCGCGCCGATCGAAGCGATCGTGAAGCGGCTGGACGATGGAGTGGATCTGGTGCTCTCCGCGCATACGCATCAGGCTTATGTGTGCGAGCTGCCGAACAGCGTGGGCCGGAAGATTCCGGTGACGCAGGCGCTGAGCTTTGGCCGGGTGGTGACCGACGTGGACATGACGATCGACCGGCAGACGGGGGAGGCGAAGAGCGTGACGGCGCGCAATGTCCTGGTGGACCGCACGAACCCGACAATCCAGCCGGACCTGGTGCTTCAGCAGATTGTCGCCGGGTATGACACGCTGGCCGCGCCCATCGTGGATCGCGTGGTGGGATCGATCGCCACGGATATCCCCAAGCCAACCAATGCCGCTGGCGAGAGCGCGATGGGCGACCTGATCGCGGATACGCAACTGGAGGCCACGCGGGCAGCCCCGGCCCGGGCCCAGATCGCCTTGACGAACGAAGGTGGCGTGCGCGCGGGCCTGAGCATGGCCTCAGGCGCACCCGGCGTCCCCGCCGGCAAGGTGACCTACGGCGAGCTGGTGACCGCACAGCCCTTCGGAAATGACCTGGTCACCATGACCTTGACCGGCGAGCAGATCAGGATCCTTCTCGAAGAGCAGTTCAAGGGCTGCGCACTGGGCGGGGGTCCAGGCGATGACGTGCCGCAGAGCAACCGCGCGCTGGAGGTGTCGGCGGGCTTCAGCTACGTCTGGCACCAGAATGCGGCACCCTGCGCGAAGGTGGACGCAGGAAGCATACGGCTGAACGGCGTGCCGGTGGCTGCCGGTGGCCGCTACCGCGTGACCATGAACACCCTGATGGCCGAGGGCGGCGAGCAGCTCTACATACTCAAGCAGGGTACACACCGCGTTGTGGGCGTCCAGGATATCGATGCGATGACGGCGTACTTCGCGAAGCATCCTGCGGCGAAGGCGCCGGCGCTGGACCGGATACGCTTGGCGCCGTAGATTCACGCGCGATCGCGCTTGGGAAAAATCTAGCTGTATTTGAGCCAGCGCATCAACTCGGCGATGCCGGGGCGTTTGCCATACATCAGCACGCCGACGCGGTAGATACGGCTGGTGAGCCAGACCAAGCCGGCGATGGAGCCGCTAAGCAGCGCGATGGAGAGCGCGACCTCCCACGGGTGGGGATGGCCAAGGGAGACGCGCATGTACATCAGCAGCGGGGTGAAGGGCGGGATCAGGGCGAGGATGCGCGCGACGGGGGCGTCCGGGGTGGAGAGCATGGTGCCGAGGGCGACGAAGCAGAAGATCAGCGGCAGGACGAGAAAGATATTCATCTGCTGCAGCTCCTGCTCAGAGTTGGCCATGGCGCCGAAGGCGGCGGCGATGCAGGAATAGAAGAGATAGCCCAGCAGGAAAAAGACGAAGAAGAAGACAAGCTGCTGGCCGGTGATGGAGGGGTGGACGGCCTCGCCTCCGAGCATGACGCCGCCGGAGTGGCCGACGGCGAGGAGGATGGAGGTCAGCCAGATGGCGACCTGGGTGAGGCCGACGGCGCCAACGCCGAGGATCTTGCCCGCCATCATCTCCTCCGGACGGACGGCGGCCAGCATCACCTCAAAGATGCGCGAGGTCTTCTCCTCGATGATGGAGCGCGCGACGTTCATGCCGTAGTTCATGATGACGAAGTACATGATGAAGAAGAGAATGCCGATGGAGATCATGGAGGCGGCGCGGTCGTGGTGATGCGACTCGCGCAGGGTGTGGACCTCGACGGACTGGAGGAGAGCTTCGGCGTCCTCGGACGCAACGCCGCGATGGGCAAGCTGGCTCCGCAGCAGCACGCGGTTCAGCGCGGCGGTGACGGCGGAGCGCGTGAGCTGATCGCTGGAGGAGCGCGGCATGTAGGCGAAGGCGGCGGGGTGGTCGGCCGAGGCCGGGCTGATCCAGAGGTAGCCGTCGATCTCGTTGTCGTCGAGGTCCTGGTCGAGCAGGGCGCGTGTGTCGCCGGCGGGTTCCATCACATCGACGGTGAACCTGGGCGGCCGGGCGGGAGTGTGCAGCGAGATGAGCCCGGCGCGCGGGGCGGACGCGGCGGCGGTGTCGCTGGGCGACTTCTGCAGCTGTGCCTGCACGGCCTCGGCGAGCGAAAGGTCGGAAGAGACGACGACGATGCGGCGGTCGAGGTCCTCATGCGCGCCGAGAACCAGGCTGCCCACGATGAAGCCCAGCATGATCAGCGGGATCAGCACGGTGGTGATGACGAAGCCGCGGGTGCGCACGCGGGCAATGTATTCGCGGCGGGCGATGAGCCACAGGTTATGCACGGAGGGTGACCTCACTCGGCTCACTTGTCGCGGATGCATTGGCATCGTTGCCGGATGAGCCCTGGTTCACCTTCTCGATGAAGATCTCCTCGAGCGTGGGCTCGGTGACCTCAAACCGGGTGATGTGCGCGCAGCGAATGGCTGTGGCGAGCAGCGACTGGCTGTCGTCGGCGAGCGCGGCGGGCGAATCGGCGTCGCGCATCTGGATCTCCGCGCGGCCGGGATAGCGCTTGACGCTGGCCACGGCGGGATGGCGGAGGAAGGCGTCGTCCCCTTCAAACTGGATCTGGATGCGATTGTGCGGGTAACGCGCCTTGATCTCGGCCATGGAGCCGGAGAGCACCAGCCGGCTGTTGTGGATGAGCGCGATAGCGTCGCAGAGCTTCTCCACCTGGTCCATGCGGTGGGTGGAGAAGAGGACAGCACGGCCACGACCGCGCATCTCGACCAGCACATCCATCAACAGGGCGGCGTTCACGGGATCGAGCCCGCTGAAGGGCTCGTCCATGATGATGAGGTCGGGATCATGCAGCAGGGTGGAGATGAACTGGATCTTCTGCTGCATCCCCTTGGAGAGGTCTTCGGTCTTCTGGCCGAGGGCCTGGGCGATGCCCAGCCGTTCGCACCAGTCTTTGGAGCGGCGGCGGGCCTCGGCAGTGTGAAGGCCGTGCAGTGAGCCAAAGAAGACGAGCTGCTCCAGCACATTCATCTTCTTGTAGAGGCCACGCTCCTCCGGCAGATAGCCGACGCGCTGCAGCACGGCGCGATCAAAAGGGCGGCCGAAGAGCCTCACCGAACCCGAGTCCGGCAGGGTGATGCCGATCATCATGCGGATGGAGCTGGTCTTGCCGGAGCCGTTCGGGCCTAGCAGGCCGAACATCGTTCCCGGCCCAATAGAAAAGGAGAGGTCCTCAACCGCGACCTTGGTGTCGTATACCTTGCGTACGTGCTGGAGTTCTACGATAGACATTCGCGGACCCTGGGGAGGAGCAGTACTGCAGCTACGAGGAAGACACTCTACCAACGGGGATACGATCGTCAACAAAACTCAAGTGTTTTCAACTAGATCATGCGTAACCACTTTGAGGTAACCTCTGTGGTCCGACGCACAGCACGGAACGCACGACAAAACGGAACGCACGACAAAGGAATATATAGATATCCGTCCGCGTTATGCGGAGAGCGCACAGAGTCTTCTACGTTACAATAGATGCTGCCGAGCCGGGATGTGGCAACCTAGTCCGGGCCAGCGTACCCTTCGCTCCTCTTCCTTCAAAAGAAGCAGCGGAAACAATGATCCCGTCGCGCCTTGTCGCGCGACCAGCCAGCAATACCGGTTTACGGGCTTGCCCGGGCCGAAGGAGACATCACCATGCGTCACCGCAATGCCGGATTCAAACTCGGCCGCAACCCCAGCCATCGCCGCGCCGTTCTGCGCAACCTCGTTACCTCGATCATCCTGAATGACCGCATTGAGACCACGGTGACCAAGTGCAAGGCCTCGCAGCCACTGGTCGAGAAGATGATCACGCTCGGCAAAAAAGGCACCGTGCATCACCGCCGCCAGGCTGCCGCATATCTCATGACTCCCGATGCCGTCGACCGCCTCTTCGCCACCGTGGCACCGCGCTATGCAGACCGCAATGGCGGATACACGCGCGTCACGCGCTCCGGCGCCCGCCAGGGCGATGCCGCAGAGATGGCGTACATTGAGCTGATCGGCGCCGAGCAGGAGCTGGACGAGAAGCGCCAGAAGCGTGCCGACGCCCGCGCCAAGAAGCGCGAGGAGATGGCCAAGCAGCTCGAAGAGCAGAACGCAGCCGGCGAAGGCGAAGCCAAAGGCGAGGAAGCAGCGTAACGCCGCGCACTCCATTAAGCTGTCATCCTGAGCGAAGGCGCGCAGCGCCGAAGTCGAAGGATCTGCGGTTCGCAGTATCCCACTCAGCCCGCCACCCCGGCGGGCTGATCTGTTTACTGGCGAAGCCGAACCTGCAATTTCCGAATCCAGACGATGAGCGACCACATAAATATCTGGTTGATTGCGATTCCAACAATGTTCGGCCCGACCTCGTCGCGACGAAAACTTGCCAGTCCTACGATCAACCCAATAGCAAGAAGTCCCACACACACCTTGCAAATGACTATAAAAACGCGAAGGCGCTTTGCCGCGACAGCATCGGTAGATAAATTAGGCTTCGGATACTTCTTTTGCGCTCGACGAAAGAGAATCGTCAAAACAATCGCGCCACCGATCCAAAGACCCAAAGACGCGTAAGCCATGTCAACGGGAGTAATTCGACGCGTGATCTCAAGCCATACGAGCACTGAAAGGTACGCAGAGCTACAGACAGCAAACCAGATGACAACCTTTCTGACATAGCTCTGCATCGTGTCTCCCCTTGCGCCTCAACCTTCCGGTGGCTGCTGTCCAGAGTAATGCAACTCCTGCACCCTTCAAAAGCTCTCTGGAGCCGCTGAAAAATCCCACTTCCACGCACCGTAAGACGAACCACCCGCAAAAAAGCTGCACAAATAAAGTCCAAAACAAAACTGAACAGTTTGCCCCACAGACCGGTCTTTAGCTTTAGACACGCAGAAAACCGCGCGTCGCGGAACGAGATCGGGCGGTGGATGCATGGGCGCGATGCAGGCAATAGAGCTGGAGCCGGAAGGCGGCAGCGCGAAAGCAGCGAGTGATGATCCTTCACACACTCAAGCCTCAGCCGCGCGCGCCAAAGACAACAAAGCCTGGGACCGCCGCTTCGCCACTCTCGGCCGAAGAGCACAGCCGCCTCCTCTTCCGCATCGCCTACGGCCTGCTGCGCAACACGCATGACGCCGAGGACGCTGTCCAGGAGGCGCTACTCCGCATTTATCGCGCAGGCATGCAGGACAACACCGGCGCGGAGATCGCAGACACCAAGGCCTATCTCGCCCGCACTGTCTGGCGCGCTGGTCTCGACATCGCTGCCCGCCGGCCAAAGCGAACAGAATCTTTCGACAATTCAACGGACGAGGCGGGCACACCGCGCGACTTCCCCGCCCACGGCCCCTCCGCCGAGCAGGCCCTGGCCGAAGGCGACCAACACGCGCTGCTCCGCCAGCTGATCGATTCTCTGCCGGAAGCTCTTCGCCAGCCGCTCGTCCTCAGCGCCATCGACGAGATGACCTCGCGCGAGGTGTCCGCGGCCCTCGGCATTCCCGAAGGCACCGTGCGCACCCGCGTCATGCGCGCTCGCGCCGAGCTGCGTAGAAGATTTGAGGCGATACGAACAAGAACGAAGACGCCAGATTCACACGGATAGACAGAGACGGGCACAAGACCCCAATCGCACCACTTGAGCGAGGCAGGAGTTTCAAAATGACAAACGAGATCGCAGCAATGGATGTGCTGGCCAACGATGACTTTGACCTGCTGCTGAATGATGTGCTTCGCACCTTCGCCAACCCCGAGGTGCCCGCCCGCGTGCAGGTTCGCACCCGCGTCCGCGTGTATGAATTGACGGCGAAGCCCTCCTCCGAGTCTCACAAACAATCCGTCTCCCCGCGCCGCGCCGCCGTCTTCGCACCGGATGTCTTCCTCGCGAAGATGCAGCCCAGGCGCGACACCCGCTCCACAACCTATGCGCTGCTGGCCCACGCAGCGGCGATTCTGCTGCTCTGCTGGGCGGTCTCCGCGCATATGCGCTTTACGCCGCGCCCACAGACCGCAGAGGTAAATGTATTGACCACTCCGCCGCCCATCGCACCCGAGCGCCGCACCACCGGAGGCGGCGGAGGCCAGCAGAATCAGTCGCCGGTGAGCAAAGGTCAGTTGCCGAAGTTCGCGCCGGTGCAAATTACGCCGCCGAAGGTTCCAGTAGAGGCGAGAGTCAGGATGCCGGATCCGGCGATTGAGGCGGTCACGAATCTCCACATGGCGAACCCGGACATGCCAAACCTTGGAATGCCGAACTCGAACGCGCTGGGCGCATCGCTGGGGGAGGGTAAGGGCTCGGGAATCGGATCGGGGAATGGCGCGGGGCTCGGCGCAGGCTCGGGTGGCAACTGGGGCGGAGACCTCCGGCGCGTGGGCGGAGGCGTCTCGGAGCCAGTGCTGCAAAACCACATCGAACCGGAGTTCAGTGAGGAGGCGCGGCGAGCTAAGTTTCCGGGTGTGGTGACGGTGGATCTGATTGTCGATGCAAATGGCATGCCGCAGAACGTGCATGTGGCCCATGGCGTCGGCATGGGCCTGGACGAGAAGGCGGTAGAGGCGGTGAAGCAGTACCGCTTCAAGCCGGCGATGGAGAACGGCAAGCCCGTGGCCGTGGAGATGAATGTGGTGGTCAGCTTCGAGATTGAGTAAATGGGTGTGCGACGCGTCTTCTACCGCTAGAATCGTAGGGCGATGGCGACGCGGGTACGGTCATACTCGAAGATCAACCTCGGCCTGGCCATCGGCCCGCCGCGCCCGGACGGCTTCCATGGCCTGGCCACGCTCTACCAGACGCTGGCCTTGCACGACATCGTCACCGTCGACGCCCGCTCCGCCTCCGAAACCCGCATTACCCTCACCACCAACCACCCCGGCGTCCCCACCGACTCCCGCAACACCGGCTGGAAGATCGTTGAGCTCGCGCTGCAGCGGCTCGGCATCACCGCCGATGTCAAGATACACATCCAGAAGGACTTGCCGGTCCAGGGCGGCCTCGGTGCCGGATCGGCCAACGCCGCCGCCGCGCTTCTCGGCCTCGAGCGCGAGTTCAGCCTGGAGCCCGGCAAATCCGGTGCGCTCTCAGAGACCGCCCGGCTCGAGATCGCCACCCAGGTCGGCTCGGACGTCCCGCTCTTTCTCATCGGCGGAGCCGTCGAAGGCCGTGATCGAGGACAGATCGTCTGCCCCATGTCGGACTTGCCAGCGACGCCGTGCGTCATCGCCATCCCCGAAGTCGGCGTCTCCACTCCACGCGCCTTCCAGGAGTGGGACGCGCTCTGCGCTTCGCCTGGCCACGCCCCAGAATCCGCGCAAATTGCCCAAAATCCGGCCACTCAAGGGTTGACCCCACTCTCCCCGCCCGATAGACTAAAGGCGTTGAGTCACGTCTACGCGTCTGTTCTCATAGCGCCGGCGTCTGACCCATCCGGTATCGTTCGTGGCATTCGTCCTGAGAGCAAACAGGGCGGCTTTGAGGGCAATGGGCCCGGAGAAGAGAGCGCACGGAACGATCTGGCCGGGAACCCCCTTCTCGCGCTTGTCCGCACCGGGATCGAAAACGACTTCGAGCAGGTCGTCTTTCCTCAGCATCCCTCCTTGCGTGACATCAAGCGTGTACTAATGGGCCCACCAGATAGTGAGACGGTAATTTATGCTGCTCTCTCCGGGTCAGGCTCCGCGCTGTTCGGTCTCTACCGGACAGAAGCAGACGCCGTCGCGGCCCAACAACGCGTGCAGGCCTTTGGCTGCAAGGCAATCGTCACTTCGACCTTGCGACGCGCCGAGTACTGGGCCAGGATGTTCGCAGGTTAGTTCGGCAGGTCGAAAGCAGAAGCAGGGTCGAGCCCAAGTTTTACTGGGCGATCGACTAACGGTAGGTCAAGTGCCTTTCTGCCGATTGCGGCACGCCGCAATCGGGGGCCTGAAATAGGAGTGCGAGGTCGAGCGAAGTTTACTGGGCGATCGACTAACGGTAGGTCAAGTGCCTTTGACGCACTTTGTCCAGGTTCGAATCCTGGTCGCCCAGCCAGAAGGTTTGCAGTCAGCTGTTGGGAATTGGGTTCGCAAATCGAAGCAGGCGGCGCAGCAACCAAGGCGCCGTTCAAGACCATCGCAGCAGAACTTATTCAAGGCCAACCAGCCTGGAGGGTTCCATGAGCACGAACGGCACAACTGCGGTCCTTACCCCTGTTTCCGGGGAAGCTGGGGAGAAGAACAACCCCCGGCCTAACCCCAAAGCCTCCTCCGACGGGCAGAAGTCCGGTTCGGCGGAAGCAAAGCCAGGCGAACGCCGTCGCCAGGCCAAGTCTGGTGAGCCTCGCCGCTTCAAGATCTTCTGCGGGTCCGCCAACCGCGCGCTCACTGAGGAGATTTGCAAGTTCGTCGGCGTGCCGCCCGGCGAATGCCGTCTGCAGCGTTTTGCCGACGGCGAGGTGTACTTCCAGTTGTTGGAGAATGTGCGCGGCGTGGACGTTTTTGTCGTCCAGCCCACGTGCCGACCGGTGGACGAGCACCTGATGGAGTTGTTGATCATGGTCGATGCGCTCAAGCGCGCGTCGGCAAAGAGGATTACCGTGGTGATGCCCTATTACGGCTACGCACGTCAGGACCGCAAAGACCGCCCCCGCGTGGCTATCACAGCCAAGCTGGTGGCCGATCTGCTCTCCACCGCAGGCGCCAACCGCGCGCTGCTGGTGGACCTGCACGCCGCCCAGATCCAGGGCTTCTTCGACATCCCGGTCGACCATATCTTCGCCAGCCCGGTGCTGGTCGACTATGTGCGCGATCTGAACCTGCCCAACCTCACCGTCGTCTCGCCGGACGCAGGCGGCGTGGAACGCGCGCGCTTCTTCGCCCGCAAGTTGGAGGCGCCGCTCGCCATCGTCGACAAGCGCCGCACCGACATGAACGTCGCCGAGGTGATGAATGTCATCGGTGACGTGCGCGACCGCACCTGCCTCATCCTCGACGACATCATCGACACCGCCGGAACACTGGTGGGCACGGTCAACGCCCTGCTGGAGAAGGGCGCGCGCGATGTCTACGCCTGCGCCTCCCACGCCGTGCTGTCGGGGCCTGCCGTCGAGCGCATCGCCAACTCGCGCCTGAAAGAAGTGATCGTCACCGATACCATCCCGCTCAGCGAAGAGGCGCGGCGCCTGCCCAAGATCAAGGTCCTCTCCATCGCTGGTCTGTTAGGCAGGGCAATTGAGAATGTCCACATGGAGACCAGCATCAGCACGCTGTTCAATTAGAGATAGGGCGGAGCTTCAGTTCCGCCGCTAGAAGTACGAACCAGAGTCGGGGCTTTCGCCCCGGAGCAACAAGTAAGAGAAGTACAAATCATAAGCGGCAGAGCCGCGAAGGGAGTGGGCGCAGAGCTTCAGCTAGATGCATCGAGTGAGAGCCTCCGTCCGTGCCCGAAAGGAAAAGTGAATCATGGCAGTCTCAACCATCCCCGCCGTCGTCGCCACACCTCGTAGTGGCAAGTTCAACAAGAATGCCGCACGCCGCGTGCGCGTTGAGGGCAAGATTCCCGCAGTGGTCTACGGCGCAGGCCAGGACGCGGTCGCGGTCGCCGTCGATCCGAGGATCATCACCAAGATCCTGCACTCGGACTCTGGCCACAACACCATCTTCGACCTCGACGTCACCGGCTCCGGCATGGTGAAGGCGATGATCGTCGACTGGCAGAACGAGCCGCTGAAGGGCCATCTGCTGCACATCGACCTCAAGCGTATCGCGATGGACAAAGCCATGCGCGTCTCTGTTCCCGTTCAGCTGGTCGGCATCCCTACTGGTGTGAAAACTCAAGGTGGAATTTTGGACCACGTGCTGCGCGAGGTCGAAATCGAGTGCCTGCCGGGCGACATCCCCAGCCACCTCGATGTCGACGTTACGGGTCTGGAGATCAACCAGGGCATTCACGTCAGCGATCTGCCGCACATGGGCTCGATCAAGTACATCACCGACGACAGCCTGACCGTCGCCCACGTAACCGCCATCCGCGAAGAGGCGGTTGCCGAGGCCGAGGCCGTTGCAACGCCGGCTGAGCCCGAGGTCGCCAAGAAGGGCAAGGGCGAGACCGCGGAGGCCGCACCATCCGCCGACGCCAAGAAGAAGTAAGGAATTCACAAACAAGGGGCTTTCTCTTTGTTTGCGGTAGTTGTTAGTTGACAGTTGTACAGAAGGAAGCGCGGCGTGAAGCTGATCATCGGTCTCGGCAATCCAGGAGTCGAGTATCAGTTCACGCCGCACAACGCCGGCTTTCTCGCCATCGATCGCATTGCAGAGTTCTGCAATGTCTCGGTGACGAACCGCCGGGGAAGGGCGCTTACAGCGAAGGCGCGGCTGGCCGGACACGATATTCTGCTGGCCAAACCGGAGACGTACATGAACCTGAGCGGGCTCTCGGTCGCCGCTCTGGTGAATGAGTTGGAGATCGCGACCACTGATTTGATCGTGATCTACGACGAGCTGGACCTTCCGCTGGGCACGATTCGCATTCGCGAACGCGGTTCGGCCAACGGGCATAACGGAGCGAAGTCGATCTCCGGTGCGCTGGGCACGGACGAGTGGCTGAGGGTTCGTGTAGGGGTCGGCAAGAACGCGGCGCCGGACGGACGCGCCGAGGCCGGTATCGGAGCAGTCCGCTCCGGCGGTACGGATTACCTGCTCTCGCCGATGCGGAAGCAGGAGTTGGAGAAGCTGGACGAAGTGCTCGACCGCGTCCGGCTAGCCGTAGAAACAATCCTCAGCAAAGGGCCAGGCCCTGCGATGAGCGAGTTCAACCGAAGTGAATTGTAAGTTGTCAGTTTTTAGCAGTCAGTGGAAGACGAAGCAGTAAATTTCCAGACCGCCCCGGCAGAACAGACGCCGGTACGGTGCGAGGCAGAACCTCGCAGAAAGAAAAACCGAATGAATCGCACTTACGAAATCATGTTCATCGTCCGGCCGGACGTTGAAGAGGCCGAGATCGACAAGCTCATCGAGGGATTTACCTCGACCATCACTGCCGGAGGCGGCGAGGTAAAGCAGGCCGAGAAGATGGGCCGCCGCCGCCTGGCCTACACCGTACGCAAGTTCAACGACGGCTTCTACGTGCTGCTCGCCGTTGCGGCGCCCGGTTCGCTGATCGGCGAGATTGAGCGCCGTCTGCGCGTCACCGAGCAGGTGATCAAGTTCATCACCGTGCGTATGGACGAGGAGGAAAAGCGCCTGGCCAAGGTGAAGGCCCTCCGCGACTCCAAAGTAAAGCGCAGCGCGCAGCCCATTCCGCCGCAGCCGGCCGCTGAGGCGCCTGCCCCGATCCCGGCCGTCGAGGCGCCAGTCAGCGCTCCGATCGTTGCTGCAGAGCCTGCCGCCGAGGCAGCGCCCGCCACAGTCTAGCACCGCATTCGCATCGATTCCGCGCGGAGAAGATTCGCGCAGACAACATTCACCGCCGTATCCGCTTCGGCACACTCCAAAGATCTCATCGCAGGTCTGGAGCGGAGAAGGCAAAACGAAACTCGAGAGGAAATGAAGATGGCTGACGACACCAAGACCCAGCAACCCGCCGCCGCAGCGCCTGCTGCTGAAGGCGCACCTGCTCCCCGCACCTTTACCCCGCGCAGCGGCCCCGGCGGACCGCGCGGACCGCGCCCCGCTGGCGGACCCGGAGGCCCAGGCGGCCCCGGAGGCGGACCCGGCGGACGCAAGTTCTTCCGCCGCAAGAAGGTCTGCAAGTTCTGCACGGAGAAGATTGACGCCATCAGCTACCGCGACGTGCGGCTGCTGCAGGGCTTCGTCGCCGAGCGGGGCAAGATCGTTCCCCGCCGCCTCACCGGCGTCTGCACCCGCCACCAGCGCAAGGTTTCCCTCGCCATCAAGCAGTCGCGGAACATCGCCCTGCTGGCCTTCGCCGCGCGTTTCTAACTCTTTGGCGCCGCAGGCACACGCCGCGCGGCCACACACATTTCGGAGAACACCATGGAAGTCATCCTGAAGGAAGATGTCCTCAAGCTCGGCAACCGCGGCGACGTGGTCAAGGTAGCCGACGGCTACGGCCGCAACTACCTGCTGCCGGGGAAGCTGGCCATTGAAGCCACCGCAGCCAACAAGTCCGTAATCGAACAGATGAAGCACTCCGCCGTCCGCAAGCTCGCCAAGGAGAAGGGAGAAGCTGAAGAGCTCTCCAGGCTGCTGGATACGGTCGAGCTGGTCTTCGAGCGCAAGACAGGCGAGACCGAGCACCTCTTCGGCTCGGTCACCTCGGCCGACATCGCCGGCCAGCTGGCGGAAAAGGGCTTTACCGTCGACCGTCGCAAGATCGCGCTCGATGAGCCGCTGCGTTCGCTGGGCGAGTTCCACGTGCCCATCAAGCTGCACCGCGAGGTCACCAGCCACCTGAAGGTCACGGTGAAGGCTGAGCCCGGAGACGAGACCGAAGCGGTGGCATAGGCGCAGTCGCATAATCCTCGAAGGGGCAGCTCTCTCCGGAGCTGCCCCTTCCTGTCTTCCGAAGAAGAGATGCTTGTCCGCTTCGTGCGCATTTATTTGCACAGCCCTCGACGTAGTGAACGCACCATCTCTTTGCTCGTCCCGGGAAAGCCTTCTGGGATGAGCGTTTACGCTGTTGTCCGACAGCCTCCGCGAGTGGAGTCCGGAATGCATATCAACCAGGCAGCACAGAACTATTTTTCCTGACCCATGGGTGGTTGGAAGTCTGGCTTTCCGGTCGGAATCTTCTACGCTGACTCATTTACCGGCCTTACCGCTGGTGTGCTCCTGGCGAGTTGCCGGGCGCCTGCCGCTCTGTCCTCGGAACTGACGCAGGCGGATAACACAACCTTGATGCAGCGTCTTGCTGCTTCTCACGACGTTTCACCGCGATCTCGGTCCGACGCAGTATACGTGGCTCCTTCTTATGAGGGAGCCACGTATACATTTAAGCGATCGGAGGACCCAGGTCCGGATGCATCTCCGATCCAAATCCCTTTGGATCCCTGCCACCAAGTCGGCGACGACGACGCGCTGCCTCCCACCGCGGTGTCCTGTCCTACTCGTACTTCAGCGTCTCGACGGGGTCCAGGGCCGCAGCGCGATTCGCCGGGACGGTGCCGAAGATCACCCCCACTCCGACAGAGGTGACGAGCGCAATCGCCGCCGCATAGACCAGGGTGACGTCTACGGGTATCTTCAGGTCCGGTGGCATCACGAAGTTAATCAGCACCGGCACACTCACGCCCAGGGCTGTCCCCACCAACCCTCCCGAGAGCGAGAGAAAGACTGCCTCCGTCAGGAACTGCAGCCGGATCTCCCGCCGTGTCGCGCCCAGCGCCTTGCGGATGCCGATCTCGCGGATCCTCGCCGACACGTTGGCCAGCATTGAGTTCGTGATGCCCACACCGCTGACGATCAGTGTGATCGCCGCCGCAAGGATCAGCACCACCGTCAGATCGTCGGAGACCTGCCCCGCCGTCTTCAAGATATCCGTAAACGTCTGCGCCTTGTAGACGCTGCCCGGCCGGTGGCGGCTGGTGACCAACTCGGTGATCTGCCTGGCCGCCGGCTCTACCATGCTGGACTCGCGCACGCGGAAGAAGATCTCCTTCAGGTTGTCGCTGCCGGTAAAGTAGCGCGCCACCTCATAGGGGATCAACAACGTATCCTCGCTGATCTCGGACTGCCCGTAGGTGTCGATACTCTCCTTAAACACGCCGACGATGTGCAGCTGGATGCTCTTGATGGTGATGTCCTGGTCCACCGCCGCCTGCGGGCTGCCGTAGAGCTTCACCGCCAACGGCAGGTTCAATACGGCGACCTTGGCGTGGGCCAACGCGTCCTGGCTATCGAAGAAGCGCCCGGCGACGACTACCAGGCCGCGCACGTCCTTATACTGCGGCGAGACGCCCAGCAGCATGGCGTCCTTGGTGGTGCCTCCGCCCATCCCGATGCGCTCATGGTCCTCGAGCATCGGCGAGTGAGCGATGATGCCGGGCACAGTGTCCACCACCGCCTGCATGTCATCCCACGTCATGTAGTCCGGCTGAGATGTATTGTCCGGGCCGATGACGCTGCCGCCTGAATATTGCATCTCGATCTTGTTCGGTCCCAGGCTGGAGATCGCGTCCAGCGCGTACTTCTTGCCAGTCTGCCCCACCACCACCGTCAAAATAATGGACGCCGACCCGATCACCATGCCCAGCATGGTCATCAGGAAGCGCGCCTTGCTGGCCCGGAAGCTGTCGATCGCCAGCGACACCACTTCGCCAAAGACCATGGTGGTATGCGCGCTATCCAGCGTTGAGTCGAAGCTCCGGTCCGGCCTCTCGGTGTGCGGGTTGGGCGTGCTCGTAGTTGCCATTAATCCTTGGTCGTCGCGATTCCAGTTTCTATTAGACGCCCGCTCCGCCTCGGATGGTTCGGAAACTGAAGGCCTTCCGCTCCCATCCCGGACCTAATCTGCCCCCACCTGTTCCCACATCCCCGACCTGCCCGAGCGGAAGATCGCCTCCATCACCGCCATGTTCTTGACTGCGGCTTCGAGCGGCATCGGGACTTCAGTGTCATCCAGAATTGCCCGCGAAAACGCATCGCCCTCCATGCCGTACTGGTCGCAGAGAGAAAACGTCTCCGTCGTCATGCCGCCGCCATACAGGTCCACGCCGGTATCGATATGGAGCCGCGCCTCGCGCTCCGGCGCCGCATTCACCGGGACCTCCAGCTCGATTCTGCCTCGTGTCCCCAGAAACTCCAGCCGCTGGAAGGGTACAAGCTGCGTGCTCGAAGTAAACAGCGCCTGACCGCCCGGAAACTCCATGATCGCCGAGGTCAGCCGGTCGGTCTTCATCACCGGGTCGCGGTCGATCGACGCGACCACCCGCTGCGGCTCCTGCTCAAAGCCGTATCGCCCCGCCAGCACCATGTAGCAGCCGATGTCCATCAGCGCGCCGCCTCCGATATCCACCTGGTTGCGGATGTTCGCGGGATCGACGTTGTGATAACTGAAGACGCCCTGCACCACGCGCAGCTCGCCGATGCGGCCTGCGCGCAGCAATTCGCGCAGCCTGATCCACTGCGGATGGCAGAGCACCATGAAGGCCTCGGCGATCTCCAAGCCCGTCCGCTCGCGCACGGCAATCAACGTCTCTGCCTCTGCTGCCGTCATGCCGATCGGCTTCTCGCACAGCACATGCTTGCCCGCCTCGGCCGCCTTCGCCGTCCACGGCACATGCAGATGGTTCGGCAGAGGGATATAGACGGCATCGATTTCCGGATCGGCCAGCAGCTCCTCATACGAGCCGTAGGCCTTCGCAATGCCCAGCGCCTTCGCCACCTGCTGCGCTCTGCCCTTGTCGCGCGAGGCGATCGCGGTGATCTCGCACAGCTCGCTCTGCTGCATCCCGGGGATGACCTTCGTCACAGCGATGTTGGCCGTGCTTAATACGCCCCAGCGAATCTTTCGTGCCATTCAGGAATGATACCTGCTAGACCTTCGGCTCCCACCCCGGCGCGTAGGCCTGCCGGCGTGTCATTGCTTCAGCCTCGGCATCGTCAACAATATGCCCGTTCGCCGGATCGAGCTTCAGCTCCCTGTTCGTGAAGTACGCGATGTTTGAGAGCTGCAGCATGGCCACCGCGACGTTGCCCTGAGCGACCGGCTGGCGTAGCTTCTCCCCGGTTCGGATGGCGGCGATCATGTTCGCGAAGTGCAGGTCCGTCATCACGTCCGCGCCCACCGTATCGGCGGACGCAGTCGCCGCATGGCCCGCAACCTTGAACTCTTCGATCACTTTGTCCGCCGGATCGTAGACCACATATCCACCGCGGTCGATCAGCACATTGCCGTTCGTTCCATGCACCAGAATGCCGCGGTCGCGATCGAATGTCTTCTTTCCGCTGCAGCTGTCGCCCTTCCACGTAATCAGCTGGTCGGGGTACTCGAAGCTGGTGTCCAGGGTGTCGTAGAACTCCCAGTCGTCGTGCGCTGCGTAGCGTCCGCCGGCGGCGGTTACGCGGGTGGGCCACTCCGCGCCGAGCGCCCAGCGCGCCACATCCACCTCATGCGTGCCGTTGTTCAGGGCTTCGCCCGTGCCCCAGCGCCGGAACCAGTGCCAGTTGTAGGGATGCACATTGTCCTTGTATTCGGTTCGCGGCGCAGGCCCCTGCCACAGCTCCCAGTCGAGCGTCGCCGGCACGGCAACGGCCTTGCCCACGCCGATCGGCTTGCGTCGGTTCGCATACCAGGTCTCCGCCCAGTAGGCCCGGCCGATCAGTCCATCCTGGATGCGCCTAACGATCTCAATGGTGTGCGGCGACGACCTTTGCTGCGATCCCATCTGGCACACCTTGCCATACTTCTTCTGCGCCGCCACCAGCAGCTCGCCCTCGTGCGGGTTGTAGGAGCATGGCTTCTCCACATACACATGCTTGCCGGCGGCGAGCCCCAGGATGGCCATAGGCGTGTGCCAGTGGTCTGGCGTTGCAATGGTGATCGCGTCCACGTCCTTCGACTCCAGCACGCGGCGGAAGTCCTGTCCGCTGCTGGGCGTCTCGCCCATCGCCTGCGCGGTCTTCGCGGCAAACTTCTCCAGAATCACGCGGTCCACATCGCACACATGCGTGATCCGCGCATCCTTCTGGTTGGCGTGCAACGACGACAGATGCGCGCCGCCGCGCCCGTTCAGCCCGATCACCGCAAAGTTCACGCGCTCATTCGCGCCGGCAATCTGCCCATAACTCTTTGCCTGCATCGCCAGCCCGGCCGCGCCGGCCGCCAAAGCACTCACAAATTCCCGCCGCGTCGCCATGGTTCCCTTCCCCTTCGCGCAGCCATGCTAACTGATGCGGCCCCCCGAAGTCCCACGCTAGAGACGTCCCAACCCAACCAGTGCAACTCAGTTGTATATGGCGTCGTCTTTGTCTATGTATGATGGATTCGCTTGAAAATCACTCGCCTTCCTGGCGCTCTACCAGCGCCCGGACCGGAGGAAACGCCATGCGCAAACTCTTCTCGCTCTGCATCGCCGCCGTGCTCACCCTCGCCTTCACGCCACTGCACGCGCTCGCCGCCACTGACGTCACCGGAACCTGGACCGGCAGCATTCAGATGGGCGATGCGGGCGGCGGCGGCGGCGACGGCATGCAACTGAGCTTCACCTTCAAGCAGGACGGCGCCACCCTCACCGGCAGCGTCAACGGCGGACAGGGCGACCCGATGCCTATCAGCAACGGCAAGGTGGACGGCGACAAGATCTCCTTCACCATCGAGTTCAACGGCACCGTGATCACACACGAGGGCACCGTGAACGGTGACGAGATCAAGCTCACCAGCAAATCGGGCGACGGAAATTTTCCCGCCATGGCGATGACCCTGAAGCGGGCCAAGGCCCCCACCGGCCAGTAACAGCAGGCGGCTTGGTGTGAGTCCTGGCTGTTCGCCCGGGGCGCAGAGTTGCTGCTCCCGTGCAAGCGGGTCAGGCCATGTCTGCGCGCGTTACAACGAAAGGATAGTAGGCGACCCGACATTAAGCCGGTACGCTGCTTACAATGAACCACTTATACGCCGCCTCCAGAGCACTGCGTGCGGGCGCTTGGTATTTTCTTTTCGCCTTGATCTCAACTCCCGCCGCTCTGTTTGTGCTGAGCGCGTCTCCGGCTGCAGCGCAATCTGCGCCACGCGTCTTTGATGCCGCCACCATCAAGGCCAGCGATCTGAACAACCCTCCTCCGCCATCCATCAACATCCTGCCGGACCGCTTTCAGGCCAGCGGCATGACGCTGAAGGAGCTGATCAAGGTCGCCTGGAACCTCAACTACGGCGCAGACGATCAGGTCGTCGGCGGTCCTCCTTGGGTCGCATCCACGCGCTTCGACCTCGATGCCAAGGAAGATACGGCGCTGGCCGCCGAAATCGCGGCGCTTCCGGCGCAGAAACAGGGCGACCAGGTGCGCGCCATGCTCCGCGACCTGATCAGCCAGCGCTTCCAACTCCAGCTGCACCATGAGACACGCCAGCTCTCCGTCTATGAGCTGGTGGTGGCCAGAGGCGGACCGAAGCTTCTGCCCTCCGCCGACCCGACCGCAAGCTCCAAACCCACAGACCAGGCCGGCGAACGCGAGAAGCCCCGTCGTTGGATCCGCTTCGCCGGTGTAGGAGAGCTCGAGGGCTACTCCGCCAACATGGACACCCTGGTAACCGTGCTCTGCATGCAGCCGGAGGTCGGCGGCCGTCTGGTGCTGGACAAGACCGGCCTGGCGGGAGACTACGACTTCAAGCTCAAGTGGACGCCGGACATCAGCATCAACGCCAGCCAGTCCACCAACAGCCCCGGCCCCTCGCTCTTCACAGCATTGCAGGAGGAGCTGGGCCTTAGGCTCGACTCCGCCAAGGCGCCGGTCGACCGTATCGTCATCGACCGCGTCAGCCCGCCATCGGCAAATTGAGAAGCGCAAACCCTGTGCTGCCACCTGTCGGAACCATGGACAGTTTGGAACTGACAACTTCCTTACGCCTGTCTTCGCATCGGCAGTACCTTGCGCGGCGAGGCCTGCACCGCGCGCACCAGCTCCGCCACGGTAGTGATCGGCATCGTCACCAGTCCAGGAAGATACTCGCGTCCCACCTTCGCCGTCAGCTCGCGCAGAACCTCGGGAACATCATCCGCGTCCAGGCCAAGGTCGCGGTCCAGGTCATCGCCGGGCAGCAGAGGAAAGCCTGCCTTTGTGCGCTCATCGAGATAGCGGTACGTCGCCCGCGCTATCTCCGCATCAAAACCGTACGCGACGAACTCCTCGGCAAAGGTCTCTTCATCCTTGCCGGCGCGGTCGCGCACCCTGGCGGCCTTCCTGCTCTGCGCGGAGAAGTAGACCAGCGCCAGTCCCGCCAGCAGCGCGAAGCCAACAAAAACTACCGGAACGATCTGCCCAAGCAGCCACCGCTCAATACCGGACAACGACATTCGTGCACGACCAGGCGAGAGAGTGAAGAGATGCAAAGTTGCAACGGTGAAGCGAAATCTCTCCGGCATGAATCAAAAAAAGGCCTGCCGCGCCGGTACCGGCAGTGCCTGTACGTCTCACTATACTGGTGAGAGGCGGTTTTTTCGTACCCCGAAGATACCTGCGGGGAGCGCTTCTTTCGTAACCTGCCGCCCATTTCGGCATCTATTCAGGCAGAGGATCGCGCATCGCAACCTTGCTCCCATCGCCGTCCGATCTCGCCACTCTCGCACCCGCGCGCCTGCGCGATTCCCACGGCCGCGCCATCACAGACCTGCGCCTCTCCGTCACCGATCGCTGCAACTACAAATGCGTCTACTGCCGCACCGGCAACGAAGGCGCGCAGTACACTGAGCTGCCCATCGCTGATTACCTTCGCATGGTGCGCGTCCTGGTCTCGCTCGGCATCGAGAAGGTCCGCCTCACCGGCGGCGAACCCCTCCTCCGCGAAGGCCTCGTTGAGATGGTCGCCGAGCTCTCCAAACTTCGCACCGCATTTCATCCGGACGGAACCCCGGTTGCGGCCGATGCAGAAGCCCGGCCACTCGACCTCGCCCTCACCACCAACGGCCATCTGCTCGCCGATCTCGCCGCTCCACTCGCCCGCGCCGGCCTCAACCGCGTCACCGTCTCCATGGACGCGGTCGATCCCGACATCTTCGCCCGCATCACTCGCGTCCCGCGCAGTTATGACCGCGTGCTCGCCGGAGTGCGCGCCGCCCAGGCCGCAGGCCTCGGCCCCGTCAAGGTCAACTGCGTCCTGCTCCGCGGCTTCAACGACTCCCAGATCGTCCCCTTCGCCGAGTTCTCCCGCCGCGAGGGCGTCATCGTCCGCTTCATCGAATTTATGCCCTTGGAAGAAGACCGCAGCTGGTCTCCCGAAACCGTCGTCCCCATGGACGAAATCCTCGCCCGCCTCAACGCCTGGCGCCCCAACTGCTCCACACCCGCCGGCCTCGTCGAGCTGCCCCAGCACGCCGCCAGCGAAACCGCCCGCCGCTACACCTTTGCCGACGGCGTCGGCGAGATCGGCATCATCGCCCCCGTCTCCCGCCCCTTCTGCGGACACTGCAGCCGCATCCGCATCACCTCCGACGGCGCGCTGCGCACCTGCCTCTTCTCCCAATCCGACCATGACCTCTACGCCCAGATGCGCCACGGCGCCAGCGACACCGAACTCGCTTCATGGATCCGCTCCGTCGTCCAGCATAAAGAGGCCCGCCACCACATCGGCGAGCCCGGCTTCCTCAAGCCCTCCCGCAACATGGTCCACATCGGCGGCTGAAATCTAGTATTCCCGCATCCGCGCAATCGTCACCGCAACGCCAAACAGAACTACCGACAGCCCCGCCGCAAATGTCATCGCGCCCCATGGCACTGTGTGCACGACGAGCGGCGATCCTCGTCCCATAGCCTTCAGCAGATCGACCTGCGCCGGCAGCGAGAACTTCACTGACGTCAAGAAGAAAGCCAGCATAGCAATCATCGTTATCCAGATGCGCCATTGCTCTTCCAGAAACGTAGCCAGCGCGACCGACAGGAAATAGATCACGGAGCTGCATACGAACAGCACGCCTGCCTGCTCCAGCATCTCCATCGGAGTCGCTATCTCCTTCAGAACGGCGGAAAAGTGCCACAGGCAAGCGCACAGCAACCCGATAAGGCATGCTGCTTCCAGCCAGCCGATCGCCGCCCGCACCGCAACCAGGCGCAGCCTGCTCACTGGCAGCGAGACCGTGAACATCATCGAGCCATGCAGGCCCTTGGTCGCTCGGAGTGACGATTGCGTCGCGATGCCGGCTCCGGCGAGAAAGATAACCGCCCACATCACAATCGCGGGCGTCGTGTATTCAAAGATGCTGATGGTCGCTTTTTTGCCCGCAGAGCCTATGTGCACCGCGAATAGAAGCCACGTCATCATGACAAACGACATCAGCATTCGTAATCGCGTCTCAAGCCATCCTTTGAACCAAAGCATGTCAGTTGCTCCTCACGGAAATCTAGTACTCTCGCATCCGTGCAACCGTAACCGCAACGATGAACAGCAACACAGAAAGACACGCCGCAAAACCCATCGTCGCCCACGGCATCGTGTGCACCACCACCGGCGACCCTCGCCCCATCGCCTTGATCACATCGACCGCTGCAGGCAGGGAGAACTTTATTGAGAGCCAGAACATCACGCCAACAGCGATCATGGTCCCCCAGATGCGCCACTGGTCTTCCAGAAAGGTAGCCAGCACAACTGAGAGGAAGTAACCAACGGAACCGCACGCGATCAGTATTCCAGCCTGTTCCACCATCTCCATCGGTGTCGACATCAGTTTGAGAATGGGCGAGAGGCTCCACATGCAACTGCACAACAACCCAATCAGGCACGCAGCTTCCGCCCAGCCAATCGCCGCTCGCACCGCAACCAGCCGCAACCTGCTCACAGGCAGCGAAACGGTAAACATCATCGATCCGTGCAGACCCTTCGTCGCTCGAAATGGCGACTGCGTTGCGATCCCCGCGCCCGCCAGAACGATAAAAATCATCATCACGATCACCGGTATCGAGTACTGCGCAATTGCAAGCACCCCCTGCCTGGGCATTGGCTTTGAGTGCATGGCATACAAAAGCCACGCCACCATAAACAGTGGGATCAGCATTCTGAATCTCGTCTCCAACCATCCTTTAAACCAAAGCATGTCAGTTGCTCCTCACGTGTTCTAAAAAGATGTCCGACAACGCCACCGGAAAACGCTCCACCGTCGCGCCCGGTATCTGCCGTGCACGTTCCGCGATGGCATCCGCATTGTGCGCGGCCAGGATCGAAACCACCCGCCCCTCCTGCCGCGCGGAGACTACCCCATCGCCCCAGTCCGCCACCGCCTGCGCCCCATCCGTCAACGTGACATGCAGCCGCTGATAACGCGCCTTCATGTCATCGAGCGACCCTGAAACCACCAGCCTCCCGCGGTCGATCACGCCAATATGGTCGGCAATCTTCTCTACCTCCGACAGCTGGTGCGAGGAGAAGAAGATCGTTATCGCAGACGATGCCGTCAGCGCGACCAGCTCCTTCAGCACGTCCTCGATCGCCGCCGGATCCAGCCCATCCGTCGGCTCATCCAGGATCAGCAGCTCTGCGCCGCGGGAGATCGCCAGCAGCAGCATCAGCTTCGACCGCATCCCCTTCGACAGGTCGGGAATCTTCTTCTTCAGCGGCAGCTCGAACATCTCCAGATACCGCCGCTCCAGATCTTCGCGCCACTTTGGAAAAAACGGTCGCGTGAACTGAATGATCTGCCCCACCGTCATGTAGGGATAGAGCTCCTTGTCCTCGGTCACAAAGCCGATCCGCCGCCGGATCGGCACGGCCTTATCAGCATCGGCAACCGGAATGCCGAAGATCCGCGCCGAGCCGCTGTCGGAATGCAACAGTCCCAGCAGCGTCTTGATCGTTGTCGTCTTGCCCGCGCCGTTGCGCCCCAGAAAGCCGTAGATGCTGCCCGTCGGCACCGCCAGGTCCAACCCGCGCAGTGCCGGCACGCCCTTGTACGACTTGCACAGCTGTTCCGTCTCGATAATTGCGTCGGTCATCGTCTCTTCTCTCCTGCATCCTGCAATCTGTTTTCCTGTGCCAGCTCGTTCTCGAATACCCTGCGCAGCTCATCGTCCGTCAGGCCCATTCCGCGCAGCCGTTCGATCACCGTCTGCAACACGCCCTGCGCCTTCCGCACCAGCCGGCCGCGCTCACCCGCCGACTCGCGAATAAAAGCCCCCGAGCCGTGCTTCAGCACCAGCACGCCCTCATGCTCCAGCTCGCGGTAGGCGCGGACCACTGTGTTGGGGTTCATCACCAGGTCCTCGGCGACCTTGCGGATCGTCGGCAGCTGGTCACCTTCGCGCAGCGCGCCCGTCTCCACCGCGTGCTTGATCTGCTCCATCAGCTGGAGATAGAGGGGCACGCCGGAGGAGGGATGGATGCGAAAGATCACAAAGAGTGTACTAATGAATGGATACACTAGACACTGGATCCGGAAATGTCAACACAAAATAGGCCTGTACTTGGGCCCGGGATCGGCCTCGGCGCACCTTCGAGCACCCACCCTGACAAGATGTTGCTCCCTTTGAGTCACTTGCCCCCTAACGCCCCGCATACCCCATTTGCGGTATATCAAAGCGTAACTATCTTGTGATCTCCTTGGTTACTGAGGTGCCGCAGCTTGGCGGAGAAGCGTCAGTTCGCAGTCATCGAAAGCCGGCAGATGGACCATCTGCGCGTCTTTCATGAGGTCGCGCGCGCCCTTACCCAGTCCCTCGAACTCGAAGCTATCCTCCTCGTCATCATGGACAAGATGGCCCAGTTCTTCGGCCCCGAGCGATGGTCCATGCTGCTGGTGGACGACAAGACCCAGCAGCTCTACTACGCCATTGCCGTGGGCGAGGACGCCGAGACCCTGAAGGGCCTGCGCGTGCCCCTGGGCGAAGGTGTCGCCGGCTGGGTCGCCACCACCGGCAATCCGCTGGTCGTCCCTGATGTCTCCATGGACGAGCAGTGGAGCGCGTTCTCCAAGGCGCATCCGGAGCTCAACATCCAGTCCATCGCCTGCGTGCCCGTTCGCGCCGGCGACAAGACCCTCGGCGTCATCCAGCTGCTGAACAGCAAGCTCGACCTGCTCAGCGAATACTCCATCAGCTTCCTGCGCCTGCTCTGCGACTACGCCGCCATCGCCATCCAGAACGCCAGCTCCGTCGAGCGCATCCACGAACTCACCATCACCGACGACTGCACCGGCCTGTTCAACGCGCGCCATCTCTATACCCTGCTCGATGAGCAGCTTGCCGAGTTCAACCAGCGTCCCACCTACCAGTTCAGCCTGCTCTTCATGGATCTCGACCGCTTCAAGCAGGTCAACGACACCCATGGCCATCTCATCGGCAGCCGCCTGCTCTCCGAGGTAGGCGGCGTGATGAAGCGCTCGCTCGGCCCGGACAACGCCTGCGTGCGCTACGGCGGTGACGAGTTCGTCGCGCTGCTGCCCGGCCTGGATAAAAAGTCCGCCATCGAGGCCACTACCCGCCTCTGGGAGCAGCTCCGCCAGGAGAAGTTTCTCTCCGGCGCCGGCCTCAACCTGAATCTCGCCGGCAGCTTCGGCCTCGCCACCTTCCCCGAAGACGGCAACACCGTGCAGACCATCATCCGTTCCGCCGACACCGAGATGTACCGCGCCAAAACCACCCGCGACAACATCTCCGTCGCCGGTCTCGGCCTCATCGGCGGCCAGCACGCCGGCCTCGACACGCCGATGCACAAGCCTTCCACCATGCTCGGCGCGGACCTCGCCGCCCACCACCCCCGCCCGGTCTAGTTCGGCCGTCTCCGCTCCAGCTCGATCGGCCTCTTGGGTTCAGGCTTGATCACGTCGCGGTTCTCCGGCGCCACCGGGTGCACCCCAAAGTCCCACACCGCGGTATTCACCGCGTTGTTGCTGACGATCTCCATCAGCGCATACTCGCCAAAGTCCAGCGGCAGCACCGGCGTGATCTTCATCCAGTGCCCGCCCGGCAGCGTCTCCTGTTTCGTCTCCACCACATCCTGCTGCGGCCGCCGCGCATCGCCCACCGCGCCGATCGAGAAGCTCGCCAATACCCGCGCATCCGTCCGCACATCCGCTCGCACCATCACATAGCCCGAGTACTCTGACCCGCCACTCGACGTCTCATTCGTCACCGCGCTACGCTTCTCTGCGCCCGCCCCGTGCGTGTCCACCGTGAACACCTGCCCGCCGCGGTTCACTCCGCTGTCGTCGCCCACCCGCAGATAAATCTCCGGCTGCGCCACATGCATCTGCACCGCAGACTCGATACCCTTCAACTCCACAATCGCATGCGACGCCGCCCGCGGATTCAGCGTCAGCTTCAGCACATTGTGGCTGGTCTCGCGATTCAGCTCGCCATCGCTCTGCACCAGTGGCACCAGCTCCGGCGTGCCCTCAAAATAATCCAGCGCCAGCACACTGTCCAGCTCCGGCAGGTGCAGATCCGGCGCAACCTCCGGCGTCAGCGCGCGCCGGTCCGCCTCTTCTTTCTCCAGCTCCGGATCGATGTGCGGCGCACCCGCATCATCTTGCCCTGCCGCCTGCCCTGCGCTATCCGCACTGTCCGTGTGCGCCCGCTCCCACTTATGCGTCTTGTCCCAGTCCACCAGGTCCGCGGGAATCTGCTCCATCTCGCCCCGCTCCGCGCTCATGTAGTTCACAATGTTGCCGCTGACCGTGTAGGTCGTCACCACCTGGTAGCTGCCATCCTTCAGGATCAGCCGCGTCCTGTGCGCCGCACTTGGACTTGCTTGTGCGCCGTTTTGCGAAGCATCAGCACCCCCCGTCGGCTGTTGATCCCGCTGCGCGTAGCCCCAATACGTCGCGCTGAAAGCAAGCAGCGCGATCAGGTTCCGCATTCTGGCAAGGAAATTCATCTTAGCCACAGAGTTTAGACGCTACAGGGGACTGCCCGCATCCCGAAACCACAGTCAGCCGCCGGCCTACTTCCGCTTCCAGCGCACGCCGTCCTTCGCGTCCTCAATCACCACGCCCTTTTGCAGCAGCTCCGCGCGGATCGCGTCCGCCCGCGCAAAGTTCCGCGTCTTCTTGGCCTGCGTGCGCTCCGCCACCAGCGCGTCAATGTCCTCATCCGTCAGCCCCATCTGCGCCACCAGCTCCGCAGACGCCTCACCCGCGCGACCCTCCGCCTCCGCCCACGCCAGCGCCGCGCGCGTCAGCTCCGCATCGCGGTCCAGCAGCACCGCAAACACGCCATCAAACGTCGTCAGCACACGCAGGATCTCCTCCGCGTTCTCCGCGCCCAGCGTCCCTGCATCCGCCGCCGTATTCGCCGCCCGCACCATCTCGCTGATCGCCGCCATCGCGCTTGCCGTGTTCAGATCATCCGCCAGCGCCGCCGTAAACTCCTCCGCCGACTTCGCCGTCGCCGCCCGCACCGCCTCATTCACCGGCGCAGTAAACCCGCCGCGCAGCATCCGCTGGTGGAACGTCCTCAGCCGCTCAATCGCATTGGTCGCGCCGGCCAGCCCCTCAAACGTAAAGTTCATCTGGTGGCGATACGGAACCGACAGCAGCAGATACCGTATCGCCGACGCCTTATGCCCCTTCAGCAGCAGATCGCGCAGCGTATAAAAATTCCCCTCACTCTTCGACATCTTCTTCCCCTCAACCAGCAGGAAGCGCACATGCATCCAGTGCCGCGCAAAAGTCTTGCCCGTCGCGCACTCACTCTGCGCAATCTCATTCTCGTGGTGCGGAAACATCAGGTCCTCGCCGCCCGCATGCAGGTCAAAGCTCTCCCCCAGCAGCGACTCCGCCATCGCCGAGCACTCCAGGTGCCAGCCCGGCCGCCCAGCCCCCAGCGCAGTCTCCCAATGCGGCTCCGGCTTCCCGCCCGCGTCTGGCTTCACCGCCTTCCACAGCGCAAAGTCCCGCGCCGCGTCCTTCTCATACTCGTCCACGTCCACGCGCGCGCCGTCTTCAATCCCCTCAAAGTCCTTCTTCGAAAGCTTCCCGTAGTCCGCATCCTTCGCAATGCGGAAGTACCAGCTCCCGTCCTCCACCTGATACGCAAAGCCCTTCTCCGCCAGCTTCTCCACCAGCCGCACCATCTCCGCAATATGCTCCGTCGCCCGCGGCAGTATGCTCCGGCCGCTCGATCCCCAGCGCCTCCAGATCCTCAAAGAACGCCTTCTCATACCGCGCCGTGTATTCCGTAATCGACTTGCCCGCCGCCATCGCATTGCGGATGATCTTGTCGTCCACGTCCGTCACGTTCATCACATGCTCCACCGCCATGCCCTGCTGCCGCAGAAACCGCCGCAGCACATCCACATGCAGAAACGTGCGGAAGTTGCCGATGTGCCCGTAGTCATACACCGTCGGCCCGCACGCATACATCCGCAGCGCCGGAGCGCCCACCGGCTCCAGCCGCTCGATATTCCCACTCAAGGTATTGAAGAGTTCTAACCCCGCCACGCGCTCTCTCACCGCCGCAGCCGCAGATTTTGCGGCCCCGCTTGCTCTTTCTCTTTGAAATCGCTCGCATTCGATTCTATGCGAGATGTCGCCTCGGGCTTTCTGGCGAGTGAAATCGTCTTCAGAGCCTCTTCTTACCAGCACCGGGCTTCAGGGCCCGGCGACGCTTGCGGCGGGATGTAACCGGCAAAGAAGTAGGCTTCACATAGTATGACCAACCGGCATCGCGCTCCAGCTTCGACAGATCACTTTCCAGTTTGAAGCACTTGATCCCCGCGTCATCACGACCCCTCACTACATGCATGACGGGATCGACCTCGCCTGTGTAGGAGTTGCTCTTAACAATTGCAAAGTTGCTTTTCTCGCTATATCGCATACACCCTCCAGGCCGATGGCATATCACGGCATTGCGGGCAGGTCTAGTGGGTACGATCAAAAATCCGGATCGTCCCATTTTAGAAAGTTGCCGATCAGTACAAACGAGATGCCGCCAAGAACGTCCGTAACGCTGTTGTGGAACATTCCATAGACAGTGCAAATCAATCCAACCAAGCAGAACAAGACCGCTAATCGGCTTACGCCAACGTCGTAAGACAAGCCAGCACCTCCACCACTTAGAAAGCCAGACGAAAGTCTACCCTAGCCTCAACCCCGGACTCGCCCGCATCTCATCCCCCGCAAACTCTCCCGCCACAAACTTCCCCCACGCCGCCGCCGCGATCATTGCCGCGTTATCGGTCGCCATCGCCAGCGCCGGAAACTCCACACGCATCCCGCGCCGCGCCGCCTCCTCTGTAAACCGCCGCCTTAGCTCGCTGTTTGCCGCCACCCCACCGGACACGATCACGCCCCGCGCGCCCCACGCCTCCGCCGCGGCAAACGTCTGCTTCAGCAAATTCCCCACCACCGCAAACTGGAACGACGCAATCAGGTCCAGCGTCTGTTGATCGAACACCTCCGGCATCTCCTGCACCGCACCCTCCGCCCGCAATCCCGGCCGCTCCTTGATCGCCGCACCCAGCCGCGCCCTCCGCGCCTCCACCACATCCTTCATCCCATGCGTCTGCACATAGCGCAGCACCGCCGTCTTAATCCCGCTGAACGAAAAGTGCTGCGCGTACGGCGAATCGCCTTCGGCCTTGTCTCCCCGAAGCTTAATGGGTTGAAATCGAAACTCCACCGCCCTTGGGTTCCCCAGCTTCGCCAGCGCATCCATCCACGGCCCGCCCGGATACCCCAGCCCCAGCAGCTTGGCGACTTTGTCAAAGGCTTCGCCAGCGGCATCGTCCACCGTCCGCCCCACATTCCTGTACCGCCACGGCGCCTCATCGCCAGAAGAATCCGGGTGCCCCACCCTCGCGAGCGGCAGCGAGCTAGGGTGGGATTCCGCCACATACAAATGCGTATGCCCGCCACTCACCACCAGCGCCATCAGCGGCGCTTCCATCTCCGCACCGCTCTCCATCAGCACGGCCCCCATTAACACAGACCAGATATGCCCCTCCAGATGGTTCACCCCAATCAGCGGCTTCTCCAGCCCCGCCGCCAGCGCCTTCGCATACGTGATCCCCACCAGCAGAGCGCCCGCCAGCCCCGGCCCCTCCGTCACCGCAATCGCATCGAGATCCGCAAAGCCAATCCCAGCCCGCGCCATCGCCTCCCGCACCACCGGCACAATGTTCTTCAGATGTTCTCGCGAAGCCAGCTCCGGCACCACTCCGCCATACTCGGCATGCAGAGTCATCTGCGATGCCACCACGCTGGCCAGCACCTCGCGCCCGCCGCGCACCACCGCCGCCGCCGTCTCGTCGCACGAGCTCTCAATGCCTAATATCAGCGCGCTGCCCATCCCTCCATGGTAGCCGCCCAAACCTCGAACCTGCCTTACTCCCGCTCCACCTTCCACCCATCCTTCTTCAGCAGTTCGATCACGCTCTCATCGCCCGCCAGATGCGCCGCGCCCACCGCCACAAATACGTTGCCCGTCGCAGAATCTTTCAGCACGCCGTCCAGCGTCGCCGCCCACTTCGCGTTGCGCTCCACCACCAGCGTCTTGTACTCATCGGGATACTTCGCCTTCAGCTCCCCATCCTCCATCTCGCCGATCTTCGCCACGTCGCCCTTCTCCCACGCCGCCACCATATCGCCCATCTCGGCCGCGCTCTTGTCCATCTCCGCCAGCTCTTCGTGCAGCTTCTGCACCTGCAGCGCCTGCGGCTCGTCCGCCACAAAGTGCAACTGCTGCTCCATCGTCTCGAAGCCTTCGATCTTCTTGTCTGCCTGGCGCGCCTGCCCCAGCAGCACCACATCCACACCGCCCGCCGGGTCGTATCCGGCCTTCATCATCGGCAGCAGCGAAATCGTCATCGACACCAGCCACGGCTGCATCGGCTCCAGCATCGCCTCGCCCGGCAGACCCATGCTCTTCACCGCCGTGTCCAGCAGCGCCACGTCATCTTTTGAGATCTTCGACGACAGCGGATGCGCCATGTCCATCCCGAACTGCGCCGCCAGCGGCAGCGCCGCCGTCTGGTCATCCAGGTTCGCCACCTCCACATACACCGTGTCGCTCGCGTCGAAGGCCGACTTCACCTTCCCCGCCTCCCAGTCCACGTCCGGCTTCATCACATGGATGGTCCCAAACAGATACACCGTCCCGTGCGCGCCCTTCACCTTCCATATCGCAGGCGTCACCGGTACTTTGGGTGCCCCATTCACGACAGCCTTATCGTCGTGAGTGGGATTGAGAGCGCCCGGTGTCCCATTCACGGCGCCATCGTTTTGCGCCATGAGTGGGGAACCACAGATCCCCGCACCTAAAGCCGCCAACCCAAGAACCACACCCGTCCGCTTCCAGCTCCAGCTCGTCATTGCCTCACCCTTTCAGAGATCAGGACTACGGTACGGCCTCGTGCAATCAACTGGCATCCCAAATTCGTGTCAAGCCCTTAAATCTCCTAACTCGCTCATCTGCCTAGAGATAGACTTGGCATCTTAGTTTCCTCCACGGCGTACAATTTAAATAGAGGGATAGCGCGATTCCCCCTTCCAACTCCGAAATAGGTAGGCTGTCGCAAGCCTTTTGGCTGCATACATTTGTCCGTAACTCGTTTATTTTCAGGGTAGCCGGATCGAAATGCCGCAAAACGCACAATCCGGGGCACTTGGTACACCCCCCCCCGGGGGGGGACAGAGTACCGCGCCGCGCTCTCCATCGTCCGCGCCCTCCGCGCTGCCGGCCATCAGGCATACTTCGCCGGCGGCTGCGTCCGCGACCTCCTTCTCGGCCTCCCCCCCAAGGACTATGACGTCGCCACCTCCGCCACCCCCGGCCAGGTCGTCGCGCTCTTCCCCAGGACCTTCGCCGTCGGCGCCCACTTCGGCGTCATCCTCGTCTGCACGCCGCAGGTCGACGACGAAAAAGACATCTCCACCGAGGTCGCCACCTTCCGCAGCGACGGCGCGTACTCCGACGGCCGCCGCCCCGATGCTGTGAAATTCTCCACCTCGCCCGCCGAGGACGTCCAGCGCCGCGACTTCACCATCAACGGCATGCTGCTCGACCCCATCCAGCTCGAAGAGTCCGGCGACCTCTCAGCCTCCATCCTCGACTACGTCGGAGGCCGCCACGACCTGGAAAAGAAGATCATCCGCGCCATCGGCGACCCCGCCCAGCGCTACGCCGAAGACAAGCTCCGCCTCCTCCGTGCCGTCCGCTTCGCCGCGCGCCTCAACTTTGCTCTCGACGAGACCGGCATTCGCGCCAAGGCTCCCGAGATCACCCAGGTCTCCGCCGAGCGCATTCGCGAAGAACTCACACGCATCCTCACCGAAGGCGGCGCACGCCGCGGCTTTGAACTCCTCGACTCGCTCGGCCTGCTCGCGCCCATCCTGCCCGAGACCGTTCGCATGCACGGCGTCGCCCAGCCGCCGCAGTACCACCCCGAGGGCGACGTCTGGACCCACACCATGCTGCTGCTCGAGAAGCTGCCGGCCGGCTGTTCGCCCCCGCTCGCCTGGGGCGCGTTGCTGCACGACATCGGCAAGCCCGCAACCTTCCAGCCGCCCAACCCGAACGTTCCAGGCGATCGCATCCGCTTCAACGGCCATGTAGAAGTCGGCGTGCGTATCGCCGAGGAGATCCTCGCCCGCCTGCGCTTCTCGAACGATGACACCGCCCAGATCGTCGTGCTCGTCAAGAACCACATGCGCTTCGGCGACATCCGCGAGATGCGTCCCGCGACCCTGCGCCGCTTCCTCCGCTTGCCGCACTTCGACGACCACCTCGCGCTGCACCGCCTCGACGTCACCTCCGCGCACGGCGACCTCTCACTCTATGACATCGCCAAGGCCGCCTACGAGGCCGAGCCCGCGCCGGACCAACGCCCCGCGCCGCTCCTCACCGGCCGCGACCTCATCGCCGCCGGCTATCCGCCCTCACCGCAGTTCAAGCCCATGCTCGCCCTCGCCGAGGATGCCCAGCTCGAACACACCATCCACACCCGCGACGAGGCCCTCGCCCTCGTCGCCGCCCGCTTCGGCCCGCCCCCAACAGCGACCAAACAGCCCGCTACAATGGCTCATCCCGAATGAACCCATCGACCCAACACCAAGCCGAATCCGTGTCATCCACCTCAACTGGAATCCTCGGCCTCATCGCCGGCAACGGCCGCTTTCCCTTCCTTCTGCTGGATGCGGCCCGCGCGCACGGGCTCACCGTCGTTGTCGCCGCCATCAAGGAAGAGACCTCGCCTGAGATCGAAGCCCGCGCCGCCGCCGACCTGCACATCCGCGTGCACTGGCTCTCGCTCGGCGAACTCTCGAAGCTCATCGACACCTTCCACGCGGAGAACGTCACCCGCGCGGTCATGGCCGGCCAGGTGCGCCATACGCAAATCTTCTCCTCCATCCGCCCGGACTGGCGCCTCGCCAAACTGCTGCTCAACCTGCGCACCCGTTCCACCGACATGCTGCTCGGTGCAGTCGCCAAGGTGCTGGCCGATGAAGGCATCGAGCTGATCTCGTCGACTCTCTACCTCGAGCCGTTGTTGGCGAAGCCCGGCGTCCTCACCCGCCGCGCACCCAGCGAAGAGGAGCAGAAGGACATCGCCTACGGCCGCGAAGCGGCACACGCACTCGCCGCATACGACCTCGGCCAGACCGTCGTCATCGCCGCGCAGGCCTGCGTCGCGGTCGAGGCCATGGAAGGCACCGACGCCACCATCGAGCGCGCCGGCGCCCTGATGCGCCGCCTGGTTTCTGATTCCGCCCTCGATTCCGACCAGCCGGCCTCGACCCTCAGCCGCGCGCTCACCGTCGTCAAAATCGCCAAGCCAGAGCAGGACTTGCGCTTCGACGTTCCCGTGGTCGGCGTGGTGACCATCGAAGCCATGGCCCGCGCCGGCGCAACCTGTCTCGCCATCGAATCCGGCCGCACGTTGCTCTTTGACTCCGCAGCCATCGCTACCGCCGCCGACGCCGCAGGGATCACCATCATCGCCGAACCAGCCGCCGAATCAACCACTGCAGAAGTGACGCCCATGTGACAACTCCCGTGTCCCTAAAGGAATACTATTATCGCTACGCGGGCTGGGCGCAGCCCTGCGCCGGTCTCAAGCCTTCGCACCAGACATCGAATCACACCTCAAGTAAGGAGTAGCTTCTATGCTTCGCTCGCTTCGCTTCGCACCCGTAGTCGCTCTCGCCGCCTGCAGCCTCGCGCTGCCGGGCCGCGTCGTCGCAGCTGATGCAACCCCACTCGCCGAGGGCGCCAAGGCCCCGGACTTCAGCCTGCCCTCGCAGGAGGACACCAATGTCTCTCTCTCGCAGTACCACGGCAAGTGGGTCGTCCTCTACTTCTACCCCAAGGACATGACCACCGGCTGCACCATTGAGGCCCACAAGTTCCAGGAGGCGCTGCCCAAGCTGGACGCGCTCAACGCCGTCGTGCTCGGCGTCTCGCTCGACACCGTCGAGAGCCACAAGACCTTCTGCAGCAAAGACTCGCTCACCTTCAAACTGCTCGCCGATCCCGACCACAAGGTCATCGACGCCTACGGCGTGCCAGTCTCCATGCATGGCGACAACGGCTTCGCGCAGCGCGACACTTTCCTCATCTCGCCTCAGGGAAAGATCGCGAAGGTCTGGACCAACGTCAATCCCAACACGCACACCGACGATGTGCTCGGCGCCATCGCGGGCTTAAATGGTGGCAACGCGGATAAAGTACAAGCCGCCAAAATGAATTAGCGTCGAGCAGACGCAAAACGGCCCGGACCTCTCGAGAGGAGCCCGGGCCGTTTTGCTTGCCTTTAGTTAGCCTGCAGGAAGACTACTTCTTCTTCTTCGCAGCCTTCTTGGTTGCCTTCTTGACTGCCTTCTTGGTTGCCTTTTTTGCTGCTTTCTTCGTTGCCAAGGTGATACCTCTCGTTTTGGTTTTTTTGGCGCCCTTTTTGCCTGCAGCCTTTTTCAAGGCTGCCTTACCGCCACGACGGGAGCCAGACTTCTTCGCGGCAGATCTCAATGTCTTCTTGACGGCCTTCTTTGCCGCAGCCTTTTTGATCGCCTTTTTTACTGCTTTCTTGGCTTTCTTAGCGGCCTTCTTTGCCGGCGTCTTCTTGGCGGCTTTTTTAATGGTCTTTTTCGGCGCGGCTTTCTTGGGCACGGCTTTCTTCGCGGGAGGCTTTGGCGCACTCACCGCGGGCCGCGACATCCGTTCCGCCGGCTGATAGCCGGCGACGGGAGAAGGCAATGCGGCGATGATGACCACCTCTTCCACGTGCGGTTCAGGCTCGAGCAGATCGTCCATATCGTCTGCGTTGTCGATGTCGTCATCGTCGGAGGTGACTGCAACGACCACTTCTTCCTCTTCTTCGTCGTCGTATGGCGAGCCGCTGTCATAGCCATCGCCGAATTCGTCATCGTCCGCGGCTGCGGACAGGGCAATTCGGTTCTCGTCGAGTTCGTCAAGCCAACCGGATCCAGTGAGCTTCATCGTTGCAATCCCTCGTCGCCGCACCGCTGACGCCTTACGATGCGTTTGGAATCTCTTTCGCGGTGCAACCGGAAGACATTTGCATCGCGCACGGATTCTAGCAACAGAATGCATCCGCACGCTAGCGATGGCAAGCATTCTTTTTGATCAGGTAGCCGAGGCGCCAGCCTGGAGTCCTGTCCCACTCAATGCGCGACATGGCGGCGCGCGGCATGAGAGCTCTTCTTCGCTGCCACATGCGAGCTGCCCTTCGTGGAATGCGAAGACATCGTGCGGGCATGCGGAGAAGCTGGGTGCGCGGACGTCGCGATTGTGTGCGCGGCATTTCCGGTGCGTGAATGCCTGGACCGGACATGCGTGACCGGGGCCAGATGAACCGGCTCGCTGACATAGAGCGCCCTCTGACCGCCTACGCGGCTGGAGGAGAGATGGTTCCAGCGGCGCAGGTCTTCCACGGAGATGTTGAAGCGGTCAGCGATCGTGACCAGCGTATCGCCCGCGCGTGTGGTGTAGCGCAGCGGATGCGGCAGCGCCAGGGTCGCGGCGATCGGGACCACAAGCTGATCGCCTGCTGCAACCGGATCGCCGGCCATAAGATCGTTTGCCGACGCAATCTCGGACGCCCGGTCGTGGAAGGTCGCGGCAATGGTCTCCAGCGATTCGCCCGTCTGCACGACATGAAAGCGCCATGTGGTGCGCTTATCTTCGGGAACCTGCGCGACGCGCTTGAGAAAGGCGTCCTTTGTGCCAACGGGAAGGTGGAGGTCAAAGTCCGAGCCGTCCGGCGTGGTCATGCGCAGAAGGCTAGGGTTCAGATCGACGATCTCGGCCAGCGGAGCATCCGTCACGTCGGCCACTAGCCGCAGATCGACCGCGTAGTTCACCGTCACGGTGTCGAATATGACCGGCGCATCAGGAGCAATCGTGTCGAGACCATACTGCTTCGGATTCTTCGCCATGATGGCCGCGGCGATGATGCCCGGCACGTAGTTCCTGGTCTCCTTGGGCAGCACGTTGCGCTTGTACAACTCCCAGAAGTCGGCATATCCGGTGCGCATCACCGCGCGCTGCACGTTGCCAGCTCCCCAGTTGTAGGCTGCCATTGCGAGATACCAGTCGCCGAACTGGTCATAGAGCTGCTTCATGTAATGCGCATATGCAATCGAACTCTTCTCCGGATCGAAGCGCTCGTCCACCCAGCTGTTGCGCTCCAGGCCGTAGACACCATCGAAGGGCATGAACTGCCACATGCCGCCCGCCCCGGAGCGGCGGTTGAGCGCCTGCGGCTGAAAGCCGGACTCCGCAACAGCGAGATAGATCAGGTCCTGCGGAACGCCTGCGTCGCGCAGGTCCTTCGCGATCATCTCCTTGTACTTGCCCGCGCGCTCCAGCGAGCGCAGCAGATGCGCGTGGCCGGCCTGAGAGTTCGAGAAGTAATTAATGAAGCCGGCGACGTAATCATTGACCACCAGCGGCAAGTCGGACTGCGTGGTCTTCAGCTCCTCGGCGACCTTAGCCGTCAGCGCGGCATCGGGCGGGAAGGTGATGTCTTCGGCAGTATCCAGCGGCGCGGCCTCAACCGGAGCGGAGAACCCATTCCCCTGCTTCAGCGCGGACATCTCCAGCGCATTGATTGAGCTGAGGAGGTGATCGAACTCATCGGAGAGCTCCTGATCGCTCTTCAGGTCCGCGCCGCTGGTCAGCATCATGTCGACCGCGGCGTCGAAGTCCGAACGGGCGGCTTCGAGCCTGCCGGCGCGGTAGTTGCTCACGCCGCTCTGGTAGGCGTCCTCCGCGCGATGGATGAGCTGTTGTTCTCGCTGCGATCTCGCCATCGCGTCGGCGACCTGCTGCGGCGTCGGGCCGGATGCCGCGGAAGCATCTATCTGGGCGGGCGGATGGATCGCGGGAGCCGCGGCGGGCGCGGGGACGGAGGTCTTCGCCGCCTGTTGCGGGCATCCGGCTAGCAGTGCGAGAGGGATGCACGCCAGCGCCAGCGCCAGCGCCCAGTGCGACCTGGCCGGCGGGGTCCTCAAGCGCTGTACCTGAGCTGCGAATCTGTTGGCATTGTTCTCATTGGGAAGCGCACGCAACCACAGTGCCGAACCTCCGGCTAACGCGATTGCCCTGCATATTGTAAGACGTTTTGCAGCGCGCTCCAGCGCGCAATTCAAGCGTCGCCGGTGCTTCACTGGAGTCGTCCTCGAGCGCCGCTGTCGAGTGGTAGCATCGAGAGTTGAGGCAGTTTGCACTCGGCATGGACCCCAAGCACATTCGCAACTTCGCGATCATCGCGCATATCGACCACGGCAAATCCACGCTCTCCGACCGGCTGCTGGAGTTGACCGGTAGCTTGACTGCGCGCGAGATGCAGGCGCAGGTGCTGGACGCGATGGACCTGGAGCGCGAGCGCGGCATCACCATCAAGGCACACACCGTGCGCATGATGTACCAGGCCCAGAACGGCGAGACGTATCAGCTGAACCTGATCGACACGCCGGGCCACGTCGACTTCAGCTACGAGGTCTCGCGCTCTCTCGCCTCATGCGAGGGTGCACTGCTGGTGGTCGATGCTTCGCAAGGCGTGGAGGCGCAGACGCTGGCCAATGCGTATCTCGCCATCAACCATGGCCTTGAAGTCATCCCGATCATCAACAAGATTGACCTTCCCTCGGCCGACATCGAACGCACGCGAGAGATGATCGAAAAGGCCGTCGGCCTGCCTGCGGACGATGCGCTCGCCGTCTCCGCGAAGACCGGACAGGGCGTCGCGGACATTCTCGAAGCCGTGGTGCACCGCCTGCCGCAGCCGAAAGGCGATGCGGAAGCGCCGCTGCAGGCGCTGATCTTCGACTCCTGGTTCGATCCGTATCGCGGCGTGGTGGTGCTGGCACGCATCATCAACGGACGCATGACGCAGGGGATGAAGATCCGCATCATGTCGAACGGTAAGACCTTCGACGTGGAGAGCATGGGCGTAATGACGCCGAAGCCTGTGCCGCTTTCCGAGCTCTCGGCCGGCGAGGTCGGATTCTTCGTCGCGACGATCAAGAATGTCGCGGACACGCGCGTCGGTGACACCATCACCGATGCCGCGCGGCCCTGCGAGGATGCACTGCCCGGGTTCGAAGACATCAAGAGCATGGTCTTCGCCGGGCTCTACACGGTGGACACACACGCGCACGGTCTGCTGCGCGAGGCTCTGGAAAAGCTACGCCTCAACGATTCGAGCTTCACCTTCGAGCCCGAGTCTTCGGTCGCGCTCGGCTTCGGCTTCCGCTGCGGCTTCCTGGGCCTGCTGCATCTCGAAATTATTCAGGAGCGGCTGGAGCGCGAGTACGACCTCGATCTCATCATCACAGCACCCGGCGTGCGCTATAACATCACCCTCACCGATGGCGCTGTCGTGGAGGTGGATAATCCTTCACGCTGGCCCGATCCGTCGAACATCGACACGATTGAAGAGCCGGTAATCCTCGCGAAGATCCTGACCAACGAAGAGTACGTCGGCGGCATCTTCAAACTCGTCGAAGACAAGCGGGGCCGGCAGGTGAACTTCGAGTACGTCTCCGAGACGCGGGTGATGATCACCTACGAGCTGCCGCTGAATGAGATCGTGCTCGACTTTTACGACCGGCTCAAGAGCGTTTCCCGCGGCTACGCTTCGCTCGACTATCACATGCAGGGCCACTGGATCTCGCCCATGGTGAAGATGGATATTCTGATCGGCGGCGACCCGGTGGATGCGCTCTCCGTCATCGTGCATCGCGACTCGGCCTATGAACGCGGCAAGGCGCTGGTGTCGAAGATGCGCGAGCTGATCCCGCGGCAGATGTTCGAGGTCGCGATCCAGGCGGCGATCGGCTCGAAGATCATCGCGCGCGAAACGGTGACCGCTATTCGCAAGAACGTCATCGCCAAGTGTTACGGCGGCGACATCAGCCGTAAGCGCAAGCTGCTGGAGAAACAGAAGGAAGGAAAGAAGCGGATGAAGCGCATCGGCAAGGTGGATATTCCACAGGAGGCCTTCCTAGCGGTCCTCAAGGTCGGCGAGGAGTAGAGGCCACCTTCCAGGAGGAAGGCCCCGCCGTGTCCGCGCTTCCCTTGGTTAGGGCCTTGGCTAAGATGCTGAGCCCGCGCATTGTGGAATCTGTGGAAACTACTTTTTTGACGGGCCCGTAGATGGATCGTCTTATATCCACGGCGCTCGGATGTGCAGAGCCCTGCATGTAAGACTAAATAAACCAGATATAGAAAAAATTGCATCCCCGATGGTGCCACAGAGTCGCGTTCCCAGACGGAATGTGAACACTCTGCAATCTTGAATCCACAAATTTTTCCACACAGATTCAGGGCGTAAGTGGACCCAAACGACGCAAGAAGGGAGGCCTGCAGGCCTCCCTTGGCAATCCACTGCCCAGACGTTATTGGGTGGGTTTGGCGGGCGTCGTGCTGTGCTGGGTTGTGGTGGAGTGCCCGGCAGCTGTGCCGCTCATCGGCCGATGAGTTGCCGCACCTGTTCCCGCGGACGGAGCCGGTGGGGGCAGAGCGGCGACGCCGGATGCGGCGTTATAGGCATCGATGACCGCCTCGGTGATATCGGCGTTCTGGTCCTGCGCGGCCCAGATAAGCGGGCTGGACTGGTCGCCGTAGTTCAGCAATAGCGTGTAGCCGTTCTTCTGAACGTAAGCAACCATCACGTCATGGACCTTGGCGGCGACCTTCTGCAGCCCCTCGTTCATGTCCGCCTGGAAGGAGTTCTGCGCGTCGTCACTGTCGCGCTGCAACTGCTTGTCCTTGGTGTCGATCTCCTTCAACCGGCGGTTGCGCTCGTCATCGGTCATGGTTGCGGGAGCTGCCTGCAACTGCTTCTTCAGTGAATCGACGTCGGCAGCCACTGCGTCCAGCTTGTCCTTCTGCGGCTGATACTTCTTCTGGAGGCTGATTGCGACATTCTGGCCCTCATTGGTCTCCTCAACGGCGCCGATGAAGTTGACCAGAGCGATCTTGGCGGGGAACGCGGTTGGTGGTGGCAGCTTGGCATCTGCGGGCACCGCGGCATCAGCAGGCGCGGAGGGAGCCGCCTGAGCCATCGCGGCCACAGGAAGAAGGCCAGCGACGAGCGCGGCAAGGATCGAGGACTTGAGGTTCATGGGATTCGGTGTTGCTCCTTAGAGAGGGTTGCGCCCCGCTGGGACAGGGCGGCAGAAGGTTGCAGCTCCAATCGCCTCGCTACTTCGAGGGCGACGCGGCAGGCTTGGGCGCAGTCGGGCGCTGACGTGCAGGCGTGGAGGAAGTGGGCGCGGATGGCACCGGCGCGGACACGCCGGACGACGCGTTATACGCGTCGACTACAGCCTGAGAGATGTCGGCTCCCGGCGCCCAGAGCACGTTCAGCCCCCCTTGCTGTGGCTGCCCAGTGCTATCCAGCAGCATGGTATATCCGTTGTCCTGGACATATTTCATCACCACGGGTCCCAGCTTCTGGGCGACCTTGGCGACCGCGTCCTGTGCATCGGAGGTATAGCCGGTCTGCGCATCGTCGGCATCGCGCTGCAGCTGTTTCTGCTTGGTGTCGATGTCGCGGGCGCGTGACTGCTTCTCATCGTCGCTCATCGTCGCAGGCGCAGCCTGCAGTTGCTTGGTGAGCGAATCGATCTCATCCTTCAACCGCTGGAGGCTGGCCTTCTGGGGCTCGTACTTTTTCTGGACCTCGGCGATGGCCTTCTGGCCTTCGTTGGTGGCCGCTGCCGCCTCTTCAAACTCGATGATGGCGATCTTTGCAGGGACCGCCTGGGGCGCAGGGGGCGTGGCCGGCTTCATTGTCGATGGTGCGGCGGTCTGCGCCATACCTGCGACAGGGACTATTCCCGCAGCGAGCGCGGAGACGAGTACGAACTTAAGCTTCATGTGTAGTGGGTGCTCCTTGCAGAATCCTTCGAGACATTCTCATTCAGCCGTGCGAGACCCTGCAGGCTTTCTCCTCTGTCGTCCGCTCCACCCCGGCGACACACTTCCGTGCGCCACGCTCTATCAGTCTGCGCGGTAACAGTGCGGCTGCTGGCCAGCCAGCGTGTCCGATTATATGTTCCGACCCGGGTCGGGTCAATTGCGCTTCCGAAATCGGGAATCGGTCGGCTCCATTCTCTGTTTTCTGGGACGCATCCGCTTCGAAATGGCGAGCCTCACAGCGGAATTCGGGGATTTTGGACGATTCTGCAAACGAAGCTATTTGGCATCGAGATTGCATCCGTAGAGCTTAGTCCTTCCAGATACCAGGCAGACGCAAGACCGAGTTCGGAGCCGATGTACCCATAGAAGGTGCACGCCGGGAATCGGATAGCAGCAAGGGGCGGGCGATTTTCAGGAGGCCGTGACTGGCCATTGTGGAAGGGAGCAGCTCACAGGAGCGGTCTTCTGTTCTTAGTGCTGCGGTCGCTGGGCGGCTGCTCCCGTTTGCCCCGGCGGCCCGGCTAAATCAATGACTTTGGCGGATATTGCCGCCTGCCGAACTTTCCCTTGCCACGCAAAGCCTTTGAGCGTACGATGAACTTGCCTTTTGAACCGGCTGTGGGTGCCGATACCTGTGCAAAGGCCTGCCTGATTCTATAGAGCGGCACAAGGGCACAGACTCCGTTAAGATTCCGGTGGTTTTCTGGATTTAATCGACGCGCCGGCTTTGGAACGCTTCGATCCCCCAAGGCCTCCGGGACTTTGGATAGAAGCAGCGGCTAGATAAAAGAAATTTGCCACGATAGGCGTCGCTACTGGGCTTCGGCTCAACTTGCGTTAGGCGGCTCCGATGGACGGTGGCAACCCCGACTGGCGCGGAGCGGTTTGCCGGATGGGACGCATCTGAAGAGGATGCATAGGAACGGATGTTTCGAGTACAACTTGATACCGTTTTCACCGACGCGACAAACCGGCCTGCGAACCTCACCGCCAGCATGTGCGGGATGCGCAGCAAGTCGCTTGCGTGGGTTATGAAACACGGATCGTAAACCAGGAAGTGGAAGCAATGAGTTCAGAGCAGAATCTGTCTGAGTCGCCGGAGTACCAGGACTTCTCTCCGGCACAGATCGACCCCAATACAAATGGATCCGCCTCGACAGCACCCGGAATGGGCCAGTCCAAAAGCAGCCGGCGTCGGCGGCGCAAGCGGAAGAACAAACTGGTGGGCGGCGCCGCTTCCCCGGATGCGGTCGTGACCAACGGCGGGCAGAGTGGTTCCCAATTGAATGGCGAAATTCCGGCCGGAGGCCAAAGCTTCGCGGCGGCAGCTACGCCGCAGAGCCCCAACGGCGGCACGCAACAGGTCGGCCAGAGCAGCGGCAAGCGCTGGAAGAAGAAATTCCGCGACCGCCAGCGCGGCAGCCAGGACAACGTCGGCAACCAGGCGTCAGGCTACTCAAACGGCAGTGGGCAAAGCTCGCGCGACCGGGATACACACCAGCCGGGCAACAACGCGGCGGGCGGGCACAAGCGCAAGAGCAAGCAGCGCGATCGGGGTCCCCGCAGCTTTGTGGGCCCCATGGACCACAGCTATCGCGGTGTGAACGGCAACTTTGCCGAAGGCCCCCCGGCGACCATCAACACCTTTGGCGGACGCGGCGGCGGCGCACGCGGCAGCTACGTCAGCGACTCGCAGCCGATCGATTACTCGGTCGGGCGGCCCATCCCTATCGCTGAGGATGCGCCCACACGAATCTACTTCTTCATCGAAGACCTCTTCTTCAACGCCAAGATCAACGAGACCGCGCGCAAGTTGGGCGTGAAGGTCGCGTTCATCAAAGGTGAGAAGACCGAGAAAGAGGCGCTCGCAGATCTGACGGGCGGCGATGAGGCGGATCGTCCGGGCCTGATCGTGTTTGACCTCAACAATGTCAACGCCAAGCCGCTAACGCTGATCCCCAAGCTCAAATCGAAGCTCAAGAAGGGCACGTCCATCATCGGCTTCCTGCAGCACATCCAGGGCGACCTGAAGGCCAAGGCCGTTGAAGCCGGATGTGACACCGTGATGCCGCGCGCTGCCTTCTCCCAGAACCTGCCCAACCTGCTGCGCCGCTACGGCACGCAGGAAGAGGAAGACGACACCAACTTCAACCAGTAGTCGTTCGCTGTCATCTCTAAGAGCGGCCTGCGTGATACGCGGGCCGTTTTATTTTGCCGCGATAACGGCATGGATCGCGAGCAAATGCTCCAGCAACCCACGCAGCTTGTCGAGATGCAGTGCGTTTGCGCCATCGGACTTGGCATGCGCGGGATCGTCATGCACCTCAAGAAAAATACCGTCGACTCCCGCTGCAACCGCCGCGCGCGCCAGCACCGGGATAAACTCCGGCTGGCCACCGGAGACCCCATTGGCCGCCGAGGGCATCTGCACCGAGTGCGTGCCATCGAACACCACCGGAGCAAAGCCGCGCATAATCGGCAGCGCGCGCATATCGACCACAAGGTTGTTATAGCCGAAACTGGCGCCACGCTCCGTAAGAAAGACGCGCGCCGACTTTGCTCCCGCTGCTTCGCTTACCTTTTCGACCGCGTGTTTCATGTCCCATGGTGCAACGAACTGGCCCTTCTTGATGTTGATGGCGCGGCCAGTCTCCGCCGCCGCCGCAAGCAGGTCAGTCTGGCGACAGAGAAACGCGGGAATCTGCAGCACCGCCTCGACATCGCCCAACGTATCCGACAGCCGCGCGCAGTCCTCCGGCGTGTGTACATCGGTCAACACAGGCAGACCATCGTCTTTCGCGATCGCCCGCAGAATGCGCGCGCCCTCAGCCAGCCCTGGCCCGCGAAAGCTATGGACGCTGGTGCGATTGGCCTTGTCATAGCTGGCCTTGAAGATGTACGGCAGCTTCAGGTCCGCTGCGATGCGCTGGACAGCCTCAGCGATCTTCCGCGCGTGCGGTTCGGACTCGATGACACACGGCCCGGCGATCAGGAACAACTTTCCTCCGCCGACGGTCACTGGGCCAACATGGAACGAATCGCTCACCAGCACCATTCAAACACAGGCGCCCCTAGGTCTGAAGGACTGCGCGCCAAGATGCCACTCGCAGCCAGACAACGGTCCCAAATTATGGCTCGTATCAATGGCTCACGGCTGCCGGTGGCCTGGGCGACTTGTCGCTGGTAGCGCGGATCACAAGATACGACGCCTGCGTGGTGCCGACGTTGCGGAAGTTGCGCTTGTCCGTCGGCGCCCAGTACATCAGCGAGCCGGCGTTCATGCGCGACGAGATGCCGTTGACCGTGACCTCGACCTGGCCCTCGCGGAGGATGCAGACTTCGTCGTTGGGATCGGTGTCGGGCGTGGTCTGCATGCCGGGTGCGAGCCGGGTGATGTGGCTCTCTAGCGCGAGGAACGTGGTGGTGGGTTGAGACTGCACCACGACGGAGCGCGAGCCGGTAGGCGTGGCGACCGCAGGCAGCGAGTTGGTATCGATCACCGCGGAGGCGAATTTGCCGGGCAGGTTCTGCGTCGCGGCAGACGGCGCATTGGCCGCCGCGGTGCTGGAGGCGACATCACTGACAAAGTTGACGACGTAATAGGTGGCGGTCGTCGTGCCGACATTACGCGCGTTGTGCGGATCGTTGGACGCGAAGAAGGCATACGCTCCAGGGCCGGCGTGGTGGACGACTCCATTGATCGTGAAGTCCACCTGACCGTCGCGGACGTAGATGATCTCCTCCCACGGATGGCGATGCTGTGGATGGGACTCTTTGCCGGGCGCGAGCGTGGTGATGTGTACCTCGACCTTGTCCATGGCGATGCTGGGATTGTCGAAGACCGGGCGTGAGCTGGTGTTGGGCAACGAGTCCAGATCCACGAAGGTGGAATGAAGGACAGCGGAGTCCTTGGGCGGCGTGTAGGTGACAACGAGTGGTGTGGCTGGTGCGGATTGTGCAGAAGTGATCTGAGCCGCCCTGGCCAGCATGTCGCGGAACTCGTCCTCAGCCTGCTTCGCCTGCGCCGCCTGCTCTGCAACTGGAGGCACTCCAAGCTGCTTGCGCAAGGAGTCTGTGATCAGAGTCGAGTCATAAGGCTGTTGGGTGATTGGACTATCCGCCGACTTGACGTATTGCGTTCCGTAAATTTGCGGTTGCTTGACCGACTGGAGATAACGGTCGAGTGTGGCGGCGGTGAGCCAGGTGCATGTCTTGTCACCCTTGGAGGCGCAGACCACGGCAAGCGTATGCGCGAGCAGGTAGTCCGAGCTGGAGGAACTATGTTGCACGATAAAGCCGGCACGGCGGTAATCGCCGGGCGTTTTGAGCCCGCCGTGCAGGATCATCTGCTTTACGAGCGCGAGACGATCGGCATCTGTGCGTGTGATCTTTGGTTCGTTCGGTCCAAGCGGCTTCGAATCGCGGACGCGCTGGTCCTCGGTATAGAGCTGGGTCAGTTCGGCGTTGTCACCCGCCTTCCTCGCCGATTTGTTGGCCGGTGCGGCCTGAGCTCGCACCGTCATAGCAGTCATTGAGAACAGCGCCAGCGGCAGAAGTGCGAGTCCAGCGGCACGCGTAACGGGTATGGATTTCATGCACCGGAGCATAGCAGGAGCGAGCCTGAGTTGACGCGGGGGTCACTTGATGACACCTCGTTCGCTGGAGGCGATGAAGTCGGCGAGGTAACGGACGTGCTCGGCAGAAGTGGCATGGTCTGCGGGAAGTGAGTCGAGCGAAGCGCGGATGGCGGCGAGTGCTTCCGTGGTGTTGAGTTTGGAATGCTGCAGCAGACGGTAGGCGCTGCGGAGGGCCTTCAGCTGCTCTGCGGTAAAGCCGCGACGTTCAAGGCCGACCTTGTTCAGGCCGTAAGCGTGGTTGTTGCGCTCGATGGAGGTAAGCGAGTAGGGCAGCACGTCCTGGGTGATGGTAGTGCCGCCGCCGATGTAGGCGTGGCGGCCGATGCGGCAGAACTGATGCACCGGGCAGAGAGCGCCGACTGTGGCGTAGTCCTCGACCGTGACGTGGCCGGCCAGCGTGGCGGAGTTGGCGAGGATGCAGTGGTTGCCGATGTGCGAGTCGTGGCCGATGTGCGTGTAGGCCATGATGAGGCAGTGGTCGCCGACAGTGGTCAGGCCTCCGCCGCCTGCCGTCCCGCGTGAGATGGTGACGTATTCGCGGATCGTGGTGTGCTCGCCGATGGTGCAGGCAGTGGGTTCGCCCGCGTACTTGAGATCCTGCGGGGCGATGCCGAGGCAGGCGAACGGATAGATCGTCGTGCCACGGCCTATCGTCAGGCGGCCGGTGTCGTCGCCGCTAAGGACGACGTGCGAGACGAGGCGAACATCTTCACCCAGGACGACGTTCGCACCGACGGTGCACCACGGGCCGACGCTGGCCGAGGTGGGAATCTGCGCGCCGGGCGAGACGATGGCCGTGGGATGGATGTTCGTACTCATCGGCTTCCCTGCCTGCTCACTCGGCTGACTCGATTGCGAGAGTGGGTGCAGGTGCGGGCTTCTTGGCGCCGCGCGGGGTGAGAGCGCACATGACGACGGCCTCGCACGCGAGCTTGCCATCGACAGTGGCGACGCCACGCATCTTCACCGCGTTCGAGCGCCAGTTGAGGACGGTGACCTCGATGCGGAGCTGATCGCCGGGGACGACGGGTTTGCGGAAGCGCGCGGAGTCGATGCCGGTGAAGACCATGAGCTTGTCGGCGCGGTCGGGAATCTCGTTGAGCAGCAGCGCGCCGCCGGCCTGGGCGATGGCCTCAACCATCATGACGCCGGGCATGATGGGGTAGTCCGGGAAGTGGCCGGCGAACTGGGGCTCGTTGATGGAGACGTTCTTGAGGGCGACGATGCGCTTGCGCGGCTCCAGCTCCAGGATGCGGTCGATGAGCAGCAGCGGGTAGCGGTGTGGCAGGATGGACATAATCTCGACGATGTCCATCCCATGTGGAACGACGTGATTGTGGTTATCGCTCATGCAGGGATGAGTATAACTGTCCTCACTTCTTCACCAGCCTGGGGGTGACGGCGTCGGGGGAGAAGAAGTCGGGCGCGAGGGCCTCGTTGTAGGTGACCTTGGTGAGGTAGCGCTGGCCGCTCATGTCGCCGTTGTGGTAGCGGGTGATGGTCATGGGGGTGTTGACGCCCTGGATGAGGTGGTAGTCGTCGTAGGTCTCGGACTCTTCGTCGAAGTCGTGGAACTGGGGGTCGCGGTACTGGAAGGTGCGGCGGATGGGCAGGTGGGTCGCGCCGTCGAGCCAGAGGGTGACGGCGTCGTTGGTAGCGGAGAGGACGGTAACCTGGTCGGCGAGGTGGCGGTCGATGAACTTCTGGCCCTCGAAGACGATCATCACGCCAGGCGCGTGCATCCAGTTCTGGACGACGGCCTCGATGGAGTGGTCGCGGCGGCGGTAGTAGTCGTCGACCTGGTCTTTGGGCAGCTCGTCTTTGCCTTTGTAGGTGATCTCGTAGCCGTGGCCGGCGGTCATGATCTGGATGACGTCGACCTTCTTGCCGGGAAAGATCATGCTGCGGTCGGTGAGGAAGCCGACGCGGTCGGCCCAGGCGGCGGGCGGCGTGGCGGTGGGGTGGTCGTAACGGATGGCCTCGCGGAACTCGATGATGTAAGGGTTGGGCTCGCCGTGGAAGAAGCTGGAGCCGCGGCCTTCGGACTGCAAGTTGACGCGGTTGAGCCAGGCGTCGCCGCCGAGGGCCTGGATCATCTGGTCGAGCAGGGCGCGGGCGCGAGCGTCGGAGTCGGCAGGGGCGCCGGCGGGAGCGGCGGGAGCGGCGGAGGGAAGGGCGTACGCGGAGTCCGGGGCGGCCTGGGCGGGCAGGCGCGGGGAGCTGAGAAGCGCGAGGGAGAAAAAAGCGGCGAAGGAGATGAATTTCATGCGGGCAGGCGTCGAGTGGTTGGACGCGCGGCGCGGGGTGGGGGGCTTGGCGGGGGTGGTAGGGTGCCCCCACCCCCCATATAGAAATCTCCACTTATTTGAAAACAAGGCACTTATTTTTTGTACCTTATTTTTGTTGGAGATAGCGGTAGGCATATTGATTCTATTGACCTTAGATGTATCCAGAGTCCGCAGGTCCGGCCGACTACATTGATCCGGCACGACGCTGCGGCGAAGTTTGCGCCTGAGTTAATTGTAGTCGGGGTGTCAAGGGTTACTGGTGATTCAGCATACTGGAACGTCTATCAATTTGACCTGACAATGCTCGTGATCGTGTGGGTGAACGAATGATTTGGAAGAAGGCTGCATACAAACTGGCATTGATTCTCGCTGCATGTCTCGTCAGCCTGAGCGTCGCGAGCGGACAAGCGAATTTAAAGTCCATTGTGGGCGATTATGACGGACCAATGCCTCCGCCCCCGGGAGCACCAAGAGGGCACGTGCTTCACCTGCGACTGCATGTGCGCCAGGGCTCCGCAGGCAGGTTGACGGGAACATTGGGTAGCCTGGACCAACCAACGGTGGATAGCGCAGACCCGGACAGCGATGATGAGCCGGTCCCGTGCGCTGGATTCACTCTATTGGGAGGGCAGTTCAGTTTTACTGTGCAGGTGGGGGGCGCAAGCTACAAGGGTGAGATCAGCGCGGATGGAAAGACGATTACGGGCACTTTCGCCTGGAAAGACGACACTGCTGCGGTCGAAACTGCTCCGCTGGTGTTTACCCGGATGGCCGGGTTGCAAAAAGGCATTATCTGGGAGCCGACAGCGCGGGGCCGTTCCGAGTGGGTGCACATGGGCGCGGGCGGAAGGCTGGTCTATAAGACGACGGCGAAGGGCGACCGCATCCCGGATTTCTCCAGCGCAGGCTATCGCGGAGGCGGGGTGGCGCTGCCGCACGTGGCGGCACGCGAGAGAATATCTCCCAGCGGAGGAGACGACGATACGCCGGCTATCCAGGCGGCGTTGGACCGCGTAGCGAAGCAGAAACCCAATGCGCAGGGGATTCGCGGAGCGGTGCAGCTTGCACCGGGCACGTTCCATCTGAAGGGGACGCTTAACCTGAACGCTTCCGGCGTGGTGCTGCGCGGCGCGGGCTCCAACACGACGGTGCTGGAGATGGACGGCGACCCGCACCTTGCAATGGACATTAAGGGCGACTATCAGAAGCGCTATCTGCCACCGGACGGCACCACGCTGACGGATGCGTATGTTCCGGCAGGCGCGACCGTGGTCCATGTGGCGAGCGCGGCGGGGATCCATGCGGGAGACACGATCCAGATTGTGAAGCCGGTGACGCCGGAGTGGGTGCACGCCATGGGGATGGACCATCTGGTGCGCGACGGCGAGGCCCAGCACTGGGTGCAGAACGATATCCGCGTGCTGCGCAAGGTCGCAGCGGTGAAAGGAGACGCAATCACGCTAGAGGTGCCGCTGACGGACTCCTTCGATGCGCAGTATTACAGCGCGGACCAGCCCACAGTGGGCCGGGTGGCGATTGACGGAAGGATTGCCGAGATGGGAGTGGAGAACCTGCGGATTGAAGCGCCGAAGCGCAGCATCGATTACCACGCAGACGCGCACTATGACGGGATCGCGATGGACAACGTCGTGGATTCGTGGCTGAGCGGGCTGAAGTTTGTGAATACGATCAACTCCGTCCACCTGGACCACAACGCGGATCGGATGACGGTGGTGCAGGTGGACGTGCGGCAGGACGCCACGGTGACCAGCCGCGCGCAGCCGTTTGATTTTTCCGTGGCTGGGTCGCAGATCCTGATCGACCGGTGCAGCGCGAGTGGAGACCGTGTGACATATGTCGCCACGCAGAGCCACAGCGAGGGGCCGGTGGTGGTGCTGCATTCCACCTTCAAAGGCGGCGGGCAGATTGAGGGGCACCAGCGCTGGTCAACGGGATTTCTGGTGGACAGCAGCGTTGTAGAGGGCGGGCGGATCAACCTGAGGAACCGCGGCATTATGGGATCGGGACATGGGTGGGCGAATGGATGGTCGGTGCTGTGGAACGACGAGGCGCAGACCTACCTGGTGCAGAGCCCGCCGGGCGATGTGAACTGGGCCATCGGCGATAATGGGAGACAGGTGACTGCGCCGATGCCAGGCTCTGAGGATGGCAAGCCGCTGCCGCGCGGCGTGATTGAATCCGGAGACCGGCATGTTCTGCCGGGCAGCCTGTATCTGGCGCAGTTGCGGGAACGCAAGGGAGCGGCGGCGGTCAGGGCCATCGGGTATCCGGGTCAGTAGATGGGCCGTCGCGATACGAATCAGTCCGTGGTGGGGTGGTCGATGTGGTCGATGACGAGGGTCTGGATGGGGCCACGGCCGCGCTTGATCTTGAGGCCGAGGCGGTCGACGACGCCGTATACGGCGGTGGGGATGTCGTGGTTGTCAGGATCGACGGGGTCGAGGTGGAAGTCCCAGGAGCCGGCGATGCCTGTCTGGTTGAGGACGGGAAGTTTGAGGTAGTTACTGAGACGAATGGCGAGATAGTCGCTGGTCGTGTTGTTGCCGTAGGCTTCACCATCTTCGAACATGCCGTTTTCGCCGCCTTTGAGGAGCACGATGGCGCGGGGATCGGAATTGGGATCTTTAGGAGCAAGGAACTGGAGCGGCTTTGTGCCGCGGGTGAGGATGTAGACCTCGCCTTCTTTTGTTTCGAAGTGGCATTGGAGGCCGAAGCGGTCGCGCAGGAGGGATTGCAGCATCTGGCGCTGCTCGGCGGTGGGCTCGGCGTTGGCGATCTGGATGTTGTGCGAGGGGGAGCTTTCGGGTGGGACGGCGTTGATCTCGAAGCGTTCCGTACCCGCCCAGCCGGGGCCACCTGCGACCTGGTAGTCCTGTAGACCGTAGGCAAACATGACGAGCATCTTCGCCCATCCGCCGAAGAAGACGCGGCCTCCAGGCTGGCCATAGAAGCCCTGCGCGTTGGAATAGCGACTGGTGTTGCTGGGGTCATGAGGCTTGATGGTGGCGGCGGCGAACTGCGGAGAGGAGGCTGCTACAGGGGCTGCTGGCGGAGTCTGTGCGGTGAGATGATGAGATGCGGCGAGAGTTGCCACGAAGAAGAGCGCAGCGGCGGCGGGTTTCATGCGGAGATGATGGCAGGTACGAGGCATGGGCTGCAATGTTAACGTGCGAAGGAGTCGATCGCTCGCCATTTATTTCCGTCAAAGGATTTTGCATCGCGGCGGCAGTGGATTGGATCGCATAGAGATGCTGATTTCATCACCACTCGTCCTACAATGCGGGATGAATGGGGCATCCAAGATGGAGCGGAGTTGAGGAGATTAAAACGATGAAGGTTGCGGTGGTGATTGCGCGGGTGTTGCTGGGGATTGGGTTTTTGTTTGCGGGCGTGATGAAGTTTATGCCGATGAAGCCGGGGTCGATTCCGCCGGGCGATGCGGGCGCGATGATGACGCTGATGTTCGCGCACAAGTGGATGGTGCTGTATGGGCTGCTGGAGGCGGTGAGCGGGCTGCTGCTGCTGGCGGGACGGTTTGTGCCGCTGGCGCTGACGCTGCTGGCAGGGCTGCTGCTGAACATCCTGCTGTTCAACGCGACGCTGTTTCCCGCCGGGGTGCTGCCGACGCTGGTGCTGGGCGCGCTGGAGCTGTTCCTGGTGTGGGCGTATCGGGAGTCGTTTGCGGGAGTGTTTGCGGCGAAGGCGCAGGCGAAGGCTTAACACGGATAGACACGGATTGAACGGATAAGGCGAGCGTGATTTGCGCGGGCGTCTTGTGTCGGGCTTTCAGCCCTCACAATTTGTGTGTGATCGCTTCCTGGGCCTACCCTCGCTGCGCTCGGGATCGGCCCAGGCCGCTATGTGGTCGCGCCTTCGGCGCTTGGTTCTGTGGCGCGATCCTGCCCGAGCGGAGCCTAAGTGGGGCACCCGGCGCTGGAAATATTCCCACCGATTTTGTGGATAGAAGATGATTGCGGATGAGTGCGTTTCAGAGACTATTCACAGCGTGATCTGAGTACGGTTTCTCACCTGCGTCCTTGCCGCGAGCGTCAAGTTTCGCGAGTTCCTTTTCTTTTTGGGACCATTCCCTGTAACCGCCGTAGCATCCGGCGGCTACAATTCCTGCCCACTCACCAAAATCTGTTGAATGCAATAGATTCATCCAGCTCTGCCAGTTTCCATGCGTTTGAAATAGACGCGCGATGGCTACACCTATGACGGCGATGAATATGTCGCGCACGGCTAGATACGCGATGCCGCGACCGCGAATCTTCTCCAGATATTCGCGCCGTCGATATTCCTTCTCTGTAAGAGGCTCGATCTCCATTCTGCGGAAGGATACACCCATGCAAACAGAAGTTCGCTGCTATGTCTTTATACTTGGGAGGACATGGCGACGACGGCAAGTGAAGAGGCGGCGGAGTTTCTGCCGGTGGATGAGCAGCTGGACCTGATTGCGAAGGGCGCGGCGGAGGTGATTCCGCCGGTCGAGTCGGCGGACAAGGGCGCGCTACGGGAGCGGCTGGCGGAGTCCAGGGCGACGGGACGGCCACTGCGCATCAAGGCAGGGTTTGATCCGACGGCGCCGGACCTGCACCTGGGGCATACGGTGCTGATCCGAAAACTGCGCCACTTTCAAACATTGGGACATACGGTGGTGTTCCTGATTGGCGATGCGACGGCGCTGATTGGCGATCCGACGGGGCGCAATGTGACGCGCAAGCCGCTGACGCGCGAAGAGATTGACCGCAACGCGGAGACCTACAAGGCGCAGGTGTTCAAGATCCTGGACCCGGAGAAGACCGAGGTACGGTACAACAGCGAATGGCTGGATGCGCTGGGGTTCGAGGGGATGATCCGGCTGGCGGCGAAGGCGACGCTGAGCCAGATGCTGGAGCGCGAGGACTTCCATAAGCGGTTCAAGGAAGAGCAGCCGATCAGCGTGCATGAGCTGCTGTATCCGCTGGCGCAGGGGTACGACAGCGTTGCGCTGCGCGCGGATGTAGAGCTGGGCGGGACGGACCAGAAGTTCAACCTGCTGAGCGGGCGCGAACTGCAGCGCGATGCGGGGCAGCCGCCGCAGATTGTGCTGATGACGCCGATTCTGGAGGGTCTGGACGGCGTGCAGAAGATGTCGAAGTCGCTGGGGAATGCGATCGGGATCCAGGAGCCGGCGGGGGAGATGTATGGCAAGCTGATGTCGATCTCGGACGACCTGATGTGGCGCTACTACACGCTGCTGACGGACCTGAGGGCCAGCGAGATCGACGCGATGCGGGATGAGGTGGCGCATGGCGGGCTGCATCCGATGCATGCGAAGAAGAACCTGGCGGCGGGCATTGTGCGGGACTTCCACGGTGCGGCGGCGGCGGATGCGGCGGCGGAGAGCTGGGCGAAGCAGTTCCAGCAGAAGGCCGTGAGCGAGGATGTGCCGGTGGTGAAGATTGCAGCTGGACACGGAGGGGTTGGTGGATGCTGACGGCGCAATCAGGCTGGCGAAGCTGCTACAGTTGGCGGGGCTGGCGGCGAGCGCGGGCGAAGCGACCCGGAAGATCGCGGAGAATGCGGTGAGCGTGAATGGCGAGAAGGTGAGTGGGCGGGCGGTTGCGAAGGACACGCTAGGCGATGGGCCGGTGCTGCGGCTGGGCAAGCGGAGCGTGAAGGTGGCGTGGAGGAAGTAGCGAGCTTTTTGCCGCAAGAGTAAGATTCGGCGTCTAAAGGAGACGGATGGGGAGACGCTGGCGAGTTGCGGGCGCTGTATGGATGAAGAGCGTTGTGAGCGCGGGCGCGGTGCTGCTGTGCGTGCCGCTGCATGCGCAGGACGCGAAGTCGATTGTGCAGCAGGCGGTGCGGGCCGAGCTGTACGCGGACGCCAATGACCACTCGCACTGGCGCTACGTTGAAAGCGAAGATGACGGCGCGAAGTACATTCTGGTGGAGACGGAGTATGGGGCGCTGAAGCGGCATCTTGAAGAAGATGGCAGGCCGGCGGGCGCGGCGGCGCTGCGCGAGGACGCAGCGAACAACGAACGGTTTGTGCACGATCCGGAATTGCAGCAGAAGCAGCGCGAGGCAGCGGCACATGACGACAAGAGCGCGACGGAGCTGCTGAACGAGATGCCGGTGGCGTTTGTGTGGAGGTTCGAGCGCGAGACGCCGGAAGAGATCACGCTAAGTTACAAGCCGAACCCGGACTACCATCCGCCGGACATGGAGTCGAGGGTGATGGGCCGCATGGCGGGCACGCTTGTGGTGTCGAAGCCGGCGCACCGCATCAAGAGCTTCAAGGGCACGCTGACGGATGACATCGAGATCGGTTGGGGTTTGCTGGCGAAGATCAGGCAGGGTGGGACGTTCGATGTGGAGCGGCGGCAGGTGGGGCCAGGGCTGTGGGTGATCACGGAGACGCACGTGCACATCAGCGGGCATGCGCTGTTCTTCAAGACGATCGGGCAGCAGCAGGACGAGGTGAAGACGGACTTCACTCAAGTGCCTGCCGGTACGACGCTGGAGCAGGCGCTGGGGATGCTGGGCCCGCCGGCGAGCGGGGGTAAAGGCGGTTGCTGCTCCTCGGTAGTTGGCGTGCGACGTTAGGATCGGCACGATATTCTCACAACGGATGGCGAAGGCACCGTATCCACGGACTGATCGGGAGCTGCTGCGGCGCATTGGGCGCTCGGCGGGCGGACGCGCGGGATACAAGCAACTCGTGAGGGAGCTGGGGCTGGGCGGCGGGCGCGAGCGGCGGCTGTTGCTGGAGCAACTGGCGCGGATGACGGCGCGAGGCGAGATCGTAAAGACAGATGCGGAGCAGTGGGCGCTGCCGAGTGCGGCGCCGGAGAAGACGGCGCGGGTGAGGGCTGGAGCGGAGGCGCGGCCGGGCGAGCGGCGAGCGGACGAAGGCATTCTACGTACGACCAGGGATGGGTTGATTGCGGGAAAGCTGGATCTGCATCGCGATGGATATGGGTTTGTGCGGCCGAATGGGAGCAGCTCGCGCGAGGACGATGTCTTTATCCCGCCGAACGAGCTGAATGGCGCGATGCAGGGCGATGAGGTGCTGGTCGATGAGGCGCCGCGTGGAAGAGACGGGCGCAGGTCGGGAAGAGTTGCGCGGGTGCTGACGCGGCGGAACCCGACGGTGGTGGGGATCTTCCACTATGCGCGCGGGAGACAAGCGCGGGGATCGTGGAATGATGGCGGCCTGGGTGCGGCGTTTGGCGCGGCGGCGATTGCGGGCGCGAACTATGTGACTCCGCTGGATGAGCGGATGGCGGGAGCGCCGGGCGGTGGGGCGATCCTGATTGCAGAGGGCGCGGAGGTGGTGCGCGCGGCGAAGGAGACGCCGCATCGCGTGCTGGGCGAAGAGGCGCAGGCGGCGGATCGGCGTTGGCAGGTGGAGCGGGATGCCCCGGATATCGCAGGGCGGCATGACTGGATGGAGGGGCTGGCGGTCGATGTGGAGATCACGGACTTCCCTGCTCCGGGCAGGCCGGCGAAGGGGCGCGTGATTGAGGTGCTGGGGCCGCCGGATGCGTTTGGTGTGGATGTGGAGATCGTGATCCGCAAGCACCACCTGCCGCATGTGTTTCCGGCGAATGTGCTGGCGGAGGCGGAGGACGCGGCGCAGCAGACGGTGGCGACGCTGAACGCAAGCAGAGCTGCGCGGCGGAAAGACTTTCGCGGGTTGCCGATTGTGACTATCGACGGCGAGACGGCGCGGGACTTTGACGATGCGGTGATGGTGCGGCCGATGGCGAACGGCAACTGGGAGCTGCAGGTGCACATCGCGGACGTGAGCCACTATGTGCGGCCGGGGACGGCGATCTGGATCTCGAGGCGCGGCTGCGCGGGACGAGCGTTTATTTTCCGGACCGCGCGGTGCCGATGCTGCCGCAGTCAGCTTTCGAGCGGGATGTGCAGCCTGCGGCCGGATGAGGACCGGCTGGTGCTGAGCTGCGTGATGGAGATCGACGGGCGCGGCGAGGTGCAGGGGTACGAGGTGTGCGAGGGCATCATCCGCAGCGCAAGACGGATGACGTATACGCAGGTGCAGGCGATTCTGGACTGCGGCGACAGACAAGGCGACGGATGCCGATCGCGCGGTGCGGGAAGAGTTTGCGGAATTTGTAACTGAATTTGAGCGCATGTATGAGCTGGCGCTGAAGTTGAATGCGAAAACGTAACCGAAGAGGGAGCATTGACTTCGACCTGCCGGAGCCGGTGATCGAGTTTGACCCGCAGGGCAACATGGAGTCGATTGTGCGGTCGGAGCGGGGATGGGCGCACCGGCTGATCGAGGAGTTTATGCTGAGCGCGAACGAGTGCGTGGCGCACTGGATTGAGGGGAATGGGATTCCGGGGATCTACCGCATCCACGAGATGCCGGACGCGAAGCGCGTGGTGGAGTTTGAGGAGACGGCGAGCGGGTTTGGCTACTCGCTGGGGATCGGCAGCCTGCCGGTGCGGAAGATGACGATGAAGGCCGACCGGCGCGATGTGCGGCGGAATGCCGGGCGGGATTCGGGGAGGGGGCGTGAGGCGCAGCAGCACGAGGTTCCGGAGCGGATTGCGGTGACGCCGCAGATGTATCAGCGGCTGACGGCGAAGATTGCGGGCAAGCCGGAGGAGCGCATTTTGAGCTACCTGATGCTGCGGTCCTTAAAACAAGCCAAGTACAGCGAGAAGAATGAGGGGCACTTTGCGCTGGCGAGCGCGAGCTATACGCACTTCACGTCGCCGATCCGGCGGTATCCGGACCTGATTGTGCATCGGCTGGTGCGGGCGCTGCTGGAGAGCGGCGCGGACGCCGAAGGGCGGGCCGGTGTTGAGCACGGAGCAGCAGCCGTGGCAGGAGCGATTCGCCTACCCACGCGCGGTGATGGGCGACAAGGCGCAGAGTGGGAGCCGCTGCCGGAGGCGGAGCTGGCGGCGATTGCAGCGGAGTCGAGCCAAGCGGAGCGGCGGGCGGATGACGCCGAGCGCGAGCTGATGGAGTGGAAGAAGATGCGGTTCATGGAGGACCGCGTAGGCGAGGACTTCAGCGGCATTATCCTTTCGTGCACGAAGTATGGGTTCTTTGTGGAACTGGATGATCTGTTTATCGAGGGGCTGGTGCCGATTGCGTCGCTGAGCGGGTGGGGCAGTGATGAGCGGTACGTCTTCCGCGATACCGACCGGCAGATTGTGAGCATGCGGACGGGCAAGGGCTTCAAGATGGGGCAGCGGGTGCGGGTGCTGCTGGACCGGATTGACCGGCAACAGCGAAGGCTGCAGTTTGCGCTGGTGCCGGAGGCGGCTGAGCTGACCGTGAGGCCGCCGCGCAAAGAGCCGAAGGCGAAGCGGGGGAAAGAGCCTGTGGCCGGGACAGGTGGCCGGCGGGCGGAGAATGGACATCCGAAGAAGGGCAAAGCGCGAGTGCGCGGCAAGAAGGGTAAGCGCGGGCGCGGATAGTTCCCCGCTACAATTGAGAGGAATCAGGAGATCAAGCGATGGCGCACATGGTGTTTTGCACGCGGTATAAGGCGGAGATGGAGGGGCTGGATGAGCCGCCGTTCGACTCCGACTTTGGGCAGAAGATTTACAAGAACGTGTCGAAGAAGTCGTGGGACGAGTGGGTGGAGCGGCAGAAGATGCTGCTGAACGAGTACCGGCTGCAGCCGTGGACGCGCGAGGCGCAGGAGTTCCTGGTGGAGCAGATGAATGGGTTCTTCTTCGGCGAGGGCGAGGGCGGGTCGCTGCCGAAGGAGTATGTGCCGCCGGCGCACTGATCCGGCGCATGGTCTCGCCAGGATGTGCGGGGCACAAGGTGGGAAGTCAGGATTTTCGGGCGGCCACCGTGTACACTTGAGGCTGTAGGAACCCCAGCCGGGGCCGGCTAGCTGCACCAGCGGGCGCGCGGTATGTATCGAGAGTCGGGACGTGGCTCAGCCTGGTAGAGCGCACCCTTGGGGTGGGTGAGGTCGCTAGTTCGAATCTAGTCGTCCCGACCATTTACTTTTCAATTGCAGCCTTGGAGATTGTGCCGGAGGGGCTTTGCGCCGTCTGGCAGGTGGAGATGCGTCCCAATACGGAATCCCGATTATCATCGCTCCCGCTGTTTGTGAGCTATATTGCACAGACTCAGGGTACCCAATCCAGGACGATATAGGTTGAGGCTGACCAAGTATACCGCCTATTCCGAAGTGCAGAATCCTGCTGGTAGACGATGACGAAGTAATTCGCTCGACCCTGGGCGATCTGCTCGAGCGACAGGACTTTAGTGTAACAACGGCGGGCAGTGTGCCTGAGGCGTTGAAACTCATCAGTTTCAACGTCTACGACGCTCTGCTCAGTGATCTCCATATGCCGGGGACGGGCGATGGCCTGACCGTGGTGAGCGCAATGCGCCACGCCAATCCAAAGGCGGTCACGATGATTTTGAGTGCGTTCCCGGAGATGGATGCCGCATCGCACACAATCATGCTGCAAGCGGACCAGATTCTGGTAAAGCCAATGAATATGACGGCCCTGGTCGAGGCGATCAAGCAGCGGCTGGCCCTCGGAGCGCCCCCCGCTCGCGTAATAGAGACCGTCGCCGCCATCCTCGAGCGCACGGCCGACAGCACCATCGCGGACTGGTTTGCGCACGTCCAGAAGGATGAGAAGTTGATGGCGATTTCGCTGACCTTTGAGCAGCGGACCAGCCATCTGCCTCAGGTCTTGCGCGACCTAGTGCGGCGGCTCAAGTCTTCAGGACCCATTGGCGGCAAGGAGCTTGTGTCCGCGGCGGCGGCGGAGCATGGACTGAACCGGCGCAGGCATGGCTATTCTGCCGCGATGCTGGTCGAAGAGTCCCGGATGCTGCAGGTCTGCGTGTTTCACACGCTGCAGGAGAATCTCGCAAGCATCGACTTCAGCGTTCTGCTGATTGGAGTGATGACGATTGCGGACGAGATCGATTCGCAGTTGAGTCAAGCGATGGCGAGTTATATCTCGGAGTCAGCCGAAGACGGGCTTGCAGCGTGAGTTGGTTCGCAAAGAACCACCGTGAGGCGCCACGAAATGTGCATCGAACGGAGCAGGCATGAGGGCACATGAGTGAGCAGAGGATGTACTGGGGTATCGTGTGCAGGACCTGCGGAGAACTGGTTGCCTTCGACAGCCATCCCTATGCCTCATTCGGACCTACGGCGGCTGGTATGAAGCCGGGCGCGATTCGTTGCCGCGAAGGGCACAACCATATTTACTTTCCTCGGGATTTTCGGTTCTATCCGTCCGTCATTCCGATTCAGGAGACGGCGATGGCAGGAAACCGTGCGACCTATGGAAGGATCAACCCCGCTGGCTATGTGGCCTAGCGCAATCAGGACGAGGACAATGAACGCACAGCAGACGCGGGATGCGCAGGTAGAACTCTACATGAACAGCGAAGTTGCGGTCATGGTTGTGGGCAAAGGCGGTCGCTTTGTACTCTTTGAGCGTGGCCTGGAGATCACCGGTCAAAACGTAAAGCTGGCTGAGGTGCAATTGAACGGCTACCATTTCAGCGGTGTCCTGGCGCTGAAAGACGGTGAGGTGGAAGGACGATCCGAGTCAGACCCCGACTCTCAGCTTAACGTGATGTGCGCGTTCCCCGAATTTGGACGAATCTTGGCCGCGCGGCGCAAAGAACGCGACGGCGATTCAGCCGAATGGCTGCAATGGCTGCACGCACTTCCAGATTCCCGCCTACAGAGTTAGCTCGCCGCTGATCAGGTGTCCGGCAATATCAGCATCTGCGTCTCCCACAGAATCCTGCCGGATCAATCCACATGGTTATGTGAGCCAGGCGGCGAATGGCCCCAAACAGAGGCACGGGCTCGAGTATCACGCTGCTATACTGAGCCCCTGTAAGCGGGCAAGCGCCCAACGGCTTGAGCACCACCGGCCCACATCCAGCCTGCGAAGTCACTCGAATTCAGCCTCGGCGTTGGTAAGCAGCCGTCAAGGTGGAGGAGCGATGAAGGTCCACCTCGATGAACTCGCCATGGCCCGCGAATACGCGAGCGCGCATGACTTCGAGCACCTCAATCGCCAGCAGATCCATGAGGTGATGGTGCGTGGCCGTGAACTGCACAGGTGGTTTCGCGCGCACCCCCGAATCCACGCAGCCATCAGCATCTCTGTCATTGGCGGTATCTTCGCGCTCGACTGGCTTGTTTGCGTCGCGCTCGCCCGCCGGTTTGTCGCCGCTGTTCCGGGGTTATGGGCTTTGCTTTTCGCGGCGGTCGCGGTGGGTGTTGTCCACAGTCTGCACATCTACTGGATCAGCATTTACTCGTTGCACGAGGGAGCGGCGCACAACCTGATCTTTCCCGGTGAGGGCCGCTTGAGCCGCGCGGCCAGCTTTCTTTCAACCAACATGTGCCGGCTGGCGGCCGCCGATCCCGACCATTACTCCAAGTGCCACATGGCGCACCACGCGAAGTTCGGCAGCGAGGATGATTCGGAGTTTCTGAACTTTATCTTCCCCCGCCGTCTCTGGCTCAGCTTTCTGCCGCTTGCGGGTTTCTTCAACTACACGGATTTCTACGTGCATCGCGAGGCAAGGTATACGCGCTCGCGCACCGCATCCGCGTTAATTGCCGCTGGTTATAACGGTCTCTATCTCCTGATGCTGTACCACTTTTTCGGTCTGCTTTTTACTGTGATTGTGGCGCTGCTGATGCCGCACGTTGGCTTTTATCTGGACCGCATGAGGCAGTTCACGGAGCACAATCTGATGCCGCTCGAAAACAACAGCGGCGCGCGCAGTCTGGGCGTGGGCTTCTGGGGACTGCTGGTGGGCGGGGGTCCCTGGGGCCAGCCCTGCCATCTGGCTCACCATATGGTCGCGAGTATTCCGTGGTATCAGCAGATTATTCTGCACCGTTATATGGTTGGACTGCTGACCGAGACCCAACGCCAACAGTTCCTGCTGAGGCCTATCGTCGGATTTCCGGCGCTGCTCTGGGCCATTGTGCGGGAATCGAGTCAGTTCTCGCGCGCGTCTGCGGGGCGGGTCCTCGCGGGCGATTGAACTTTTTAGCCGGGCCTTGCACCAGGAAAGAGATCGAGAGGCATATCGTGCTTGGAAACCGCAGCTGGGCAGATTGGATCCGCCAGTACTCCACCAGCCATGAGAACGCAGTCAACCGGGCCTGCCACACCATCGGCATTCCCATGATCGCACTCGGCGTTCTGAGTACGCCGCTCATCCTCTGGCACACACGCTTCTGGATGCTGGCCGCTCGGCCTCTTCGTGGTGGGCTGGATCTTCCAGTTCATCGGCCATGCCTTTGAGGGCAAGCCGCCCGAGTTCTTCGAGGACTGGCGATTTCTCTTCGTCGGCGTTCGCTGGTGGTTTGCCAAGATATCCGGCAAGGCGTAGCCACGAGTACTGCGAAGGCAGACGGGGGCAATTCAAAGCGGGACGTGACGATCAGATTGGAAAGGGGCAATGCGGTGGACTCTCAACCCGGCGGCAGACGTGTCCAGATAGCGGTCCTGCTGTATCTGCTGATCTTCGCGGGGTTGAATGTGGGGGTATGGACCTGGTTCGTGCTGCATCGGCACGTTCCCGGCCATCGGTTCCCTTTAGGCGACCGCGCAGAGCGTTTCGGTGACCTGGTGCTGTTCTCCGGCAAGCACCAGGTATGGAAAGATCCGTGCCTGGCCAATTTCGATCACCTCAACGGCACGCTGTATCCGCGCAACTATCCGCCCTTCGCGGTGATGATTTACCTGTTTCTGCTGCAAGTGTGTGCGCCCTATGCTGTGCCGGCGCTGCTGGGGGCGGTATTCTGCGCGATGGCCGTGGCCTGCACGCTGCTGTGGCGTCGAGTGCGACGGCTGGAAAGCTACCGCTGGTACTTCGGTGTCGCGATCTTTGCGACCGGCTTCCTGGGCTGGGGAACGGAACAGGTAGCGATGCGGGGCAATATCGAAGGGGTGATGTGGATTTTCGTCTGCCTGGGCGCCGCGCTGTATGCGCGCGGCAGATACACCGGCGCTGCCGTGGCCTTTGGTGTCGGGTCGTGCATCAAGCCGTATCCGGTGCTCTGGCTGGCGCTGATGGCGCGCCAGCGAAAGACGCGCGAGGCGGTTTTGGGACTGCTGAGCATGGCGGCGGTCACCCTTGCGTCGCTGCTGGCGATCGATCGAAACCCGCTGCGCGCCTATCAGCAGATCTCAGGCAACAGCACGTTCTTCCGCGATTACATTGTGGCGTTCCGGCCGATAGACGAGATGGCGGCGACCATTCAGTTTTTCAGTCGATGAAGACCCTCGCGCGGGTGGTGCGCAACCACGGACTCCATTTCGCGCCCAGCGAATATGGATTGCAGGGGAATGATCCTCTCGCCTGGAAGCTCTATGAAGCCTATCTGCCGCTTGCCGCGCTGATCGGGATGGTGACACTGTGGCGAGTGTGGAACAAGCCGGTGTTGAACCAGATCTTCGCGCTCGCGTGCATCATGACGGCGTTGCCCATGGTGGCAGGAGACTACACGTTGAGTGTACTTCTGGTTCCAATGGGATTTTTCACGGTCTTTCTGCTGGAAGACGTCGCGGCAGGCAGAGTGGAGCTGTCCGTGAAAAAGATCCTGTATTTTCTGCTGCCCTGCGCCTGGATCATGGGAACGGAGCCGATGGCGATCCTGCATGGAGTCTTTAAGTGCGCGGCCATCCTGGCGCTTCTCGTCGCCAGCATCTCGATCCCGCTGCCCAGTACGCTGTTTGGCGAGATACGAGACGACTCCGCCGCCGGGGCGTTACAAGAGAGGTAGCATGTTCGGGAAGCCTTCAGCTCCGGGAGTCGCATGAATCGATCGTTTGCGCGAACCACGCTTGTACTTGCCTGCATGCTGGGCGAGGTCCTCTCTGCAGCCTCGCACGGCGCATGGGCGCAGAAGAAGGCTGATGCCTCGCAATCGCGCGAGGCGACATACTGCAATCCGATGGACCTGCCGTACCGGTTTTCCATTGGTACGAAGACGCCGTATCGCGAGGCGGCGGACCCGACGGGGCTCTTCTACCGCGGCGAGTACTGGCTGTTTCCATCGAAGACGGGCGGCTATTACCACTCGAAGGACCTGCTGCACTGGACGTTTGTGGAGGCGCGCGGGTATGACGTGGAGAAGTATGCGCCGGCCGTAGTGGTGATGGACGACAAGCTGTATTTGACGACGGTAGAGACGACGAAGATTTATGTCACGGACGATCCGGCAAGCGGCAACTGGACGCTGGCGGGCGATATGGGGCAGGCGTATGGCGATCCGGACCTGTTCCTCGATGATGATGGGCGGCTGTATATGTACTCCGGGCTGGCGAACCACGGGCCGCTGCGGGTGACGGAGCTGGACAAGAAGACATTCCAGGAGATCAGCCATCGGGACGTGCCCGAGCAGCGCTCGCCGGAGACGCGCGGGTGGGAGGTGCCAGGGGACAACAATCAGCTGGCCGGCAGGGCTCCGTGGCTGGAAGGGACGTGGATGACGAAGCACGACGGCATCTATTACCTGCAGTTCGCGGGGCCGGGGACGGAGTTCAAGACGTACGGCGATGGCGTGCTGACGAGCAAGAGCGCGATGGGGCCGTTCACGTGGGCGGACTACAGCCCGTTCTCCTTCAAGCCGACGGGCTTCATCGCAGGCGCGGGGCACAGCAGCACGTTTGCCGGGCCGGATAGCAACTGGTGGCATGTCTCGTCGATGACGATCAGCAAGCGGCATGACTTCGAGCGGCGGCTGGGGCTGTTCCCCACGCGCTTCGCGAGCGATGGACAACTGGTGACGGATACGTATCTCGGTGACTATCCGCACTACATTGCGGGCGGCCGTGGGCTGGTGGGGTGGATGCTGCTGTCGCGGAAGAAGCCGGTGACGGCCTCTTCGTCGCTGGACGACCATGCGCCTGAGATGGCGGACGACGAGGATGTGCGGACGTGGTGGTCGGCGAAGAGCGGCGATGCGGGCGAGTGGCTGCAGATTGATCTGCAGGCGGCGAAGACGATTGAGGCGCTGCAGATCAACTTTGCGGATGAGGGCGCGACGCAGACGGGGCGGAGCACGGATGTGTACCGCTATGTGGTCGAGGTGTCGAATGATGCGCGCGCCTGGCACACGGTAGTGGACCACGAGAAGGAGGGTCGCGATGCGCCGGACGATTATGAGGTGCTGCCGCGCGCGGCGCACGGGCGCTATGTGCGCATCCGCAATGTGCATTCGCCGAATGGAGCGAAGTTTTCGCTGCTGGGGCTGCGCGTGTTTGGCAAGGGCAGTATGGCGGTGGCGCAGCAGGTCGTGGGAGTTGAGGCGAAACGCGATGTGAGCGATGGGCGGCGGGCAACGATCAGTTGGAAGCCTGCGCCGCGCGCGGAGTTTTATATCGTGCGCGCAGGAGCGAGTGCGAAGGAGATGAACCTGGACTATCAGGTGTACGACGGCGCAACGACGTTGACGGTGCCGGCGCTGAATGCGGGCGTTCCGTATTACGTTACGGTGGATGCGGTGAATGAGGGTGGCATCATGCCGGGGCCAGCTCCGGTGCAGGTGCAATAGGCTTTTTCACCCTCGATCTGACTGGAACTTCTCCTGCCGCCTTTCGACCTCATTGGCGCGGCGCAACAACTCCTGTGGGGCCCAGCGGCGAGAGCATGTAGGCCCTCTTTGCAGCCATGTCGCGTGCGATACCGAAGACCATGAACTCCAGAGGCGCGCCTGAATTGTTCCTGAATTCGTGTTTTTCGCCGAGAGCAACAGGCACCGCATCGCCCGTGTGGATTGGCGCCGTCTCCGATCCGAGCGTAACCGCTCCATCGCCGTTGAGGACGAAATAGACTTCGCTCATGTCAGCCTGGGTGTCGGGTCCCACGGATGTTCCGGACGGCAGAAGAAGATGATCGACGTACGACCACGGCGAGTAGAAGACTGAGGGGTTGAGAGCACGACGATATTGGACCGTGCCGCTTCCGCCTTTGAAGTTGGTAACCGGCGCTAAGAGAGCGCGGTCAAGATGCATCGAGATAAAGGTGGGGACTGCATCGACCGGAGCACCGACGCGCGAGTCGTCGAGATTGAACGCGTCGTAGAAATCTTTCTCGGTTCCGACGTTGATGTTCATCCATTGGATGGTTTTGTCTGAGGCGTTGTAGATCGCATGGGAATGGCCGAGCCGGGCCGGCGCGCCGGCGGGTCCCTTCAGCACGGAGGTGCGGCCGTCGATGGTGAACTGGGCTTCGCCATCGAGGATGATGAACATCTCCTCACACTGGTTGTGAAAATGCGCTCCGATGCCTCCGCCGGGGGGAATGATGCCGCGATGAAGGAAGTAGAGATTTGTTCCGAGTTCAAACTTCGCCGTCTCCGGATCGCGAGGGCCGAAGAGCTGCATGTAGTCCATTGGCCCGGCGCCGTTGTGTACGGATGGCATGTGCTTGAACTTCGCGGGATCGGTGTGGGCAATGCGTTGCGCGATCGGGGCGTGGGACGTTTGCGCCGATACGCCATAGGACAGCAACGAAAGCAACACGATTGGCCAGACTTTCTTCATCATGCGTAATCTCCGGTAGATCGATTCTCGAATCGCAAGCGCTGCTGTGCTTACGCGCCACGTCCGGAACCACTAAAAAAGCAAGCCAATTGTACTCAGAACGTCGTGAGCCGACCACGTACCAGGCGGGAGCGCCGTTAGCGATGTCTTGACAGAAGACTCCATGACAGATCAATATTTGTTTTTTTGACAAGCGTTTCCAGCGGGCACTATAGTTTCTGACGCCAAGTAAACGGTTTCCCGGCACATTTCAGGACTAAATCCAGAACCAATCACCAGCCCCGGCGCGTTGTCGCCACGGCAATTAGGACACCCCATGAAGACGCGAATGAATCTTGCAGTAAAGCTGAGCCTGGCGCTGGCGCTGACGTGCGCTGGATTAACGATGGCCACACCGGCATCCGCCGCTCCCGCCCGGCCGCAGGGTCCCTGCGATGTGTATGCGAAGGCGGGCGACCCCTGCGTGGGCGCGCACAGCATGACGCGTGCGATGTATGCGGCCTACAACGGCCCGCTGTATCAGGTGTTGCGTCAGTCCGATGGCGGGAAGCTGGACATCGGGGTGGTGCAGCCGAGCGGCAACGATGCGGGCGGGTACGCTGACGCGGCCAAGCAGGACGCGTTCTGCGCAAATACATACTGCTGGATCTCGATCATCTATGACCAGTCCGGCAAGAAGAACAACCTGACGCAGGCGCCGCGCGGCGCGTTCAGCGGGCCGGCGACAGGCGGCAACAATAATCTTCCGATCGCCGACATGGCGCCGATCATGGTGATGGGGCACAAGGTGTACGGCGCGTTCATTGAGCCGGGCATGGGCCTGCGCGAGGACGATCCCAAGGGCGTTGCGGTGGACGATCAGGCCGAGGGCCAGTACTGGGTTGTCAGTGGCAAGCACTTCAACGGGGGCTGCTGCTTCGACTACGGCAACGCCGAGACTGACAGCCATGATGACGATGCCGGGACGATGGAAACGGCTTACTTCGGCACTGCCACTTCGTGGTTCCATGGCAACCCTCCGGGCCCGTGGGTGATGACCGACCAGGAGAACAACCTGGTGGGCTGCGTGAATCCGGGATCGCGGTCGAAGGTCTGCCCCGGCCTGCCGAACATGACCTCGCGTTTTGTCACCGGGATGGCCAAGGGCGAGCCGCACCACTGGACGACGCTGGGCGGCGACTCGCAGCAGGGGCAGCTTGCGGTAATGTTCGACGGGCCGCGCGTGGATGCGGGCTACGACCCGATGCGCAAGCAGGGCGCGATCCTGCTGGGCAACGGCGGCGACAACAGCAACGGCTCGCAGGGCACCTTCTATGAGGGCGCGGTGACCGCGGCCAATACCTTCCCCACGGATGCAACCGACCAGATGGTGCAGGCCAATGTTGTGTCGGCGAAGTATGCCGAGCTGCCGGTGAGCATCGCACCGGCTGCGGCAGCGGCGACGCCTTCGGGATTGCAGACCTTCGCGCCGGGCTCTTCGCAGGAGACCACGGTTACGTTCACGAACGTCACAGGCGAGCCGGCGACCGGCGTAAAGCTGGCCCTGAATGCACCGAAGGGCTGGACTGCGACGGCCAACGGGCCGGCGACGTTCGCGGATGCAGTGGCTCCGGGGGCAAGCGTGAGCGCGACCTTCAAGGTGACCGCCGGCCAGGCTTCGTTCAACGGCGACCTGGTGGCGGATGCTTCGTGGAGTGCAGCAGGCGGCAGGCGCTCTGAGACGATCGCCGAGAAGGTGCGCAACGCGCCGGCGGTGAAGATCAACGAGTTCAGTTCGCATGCGACGCAACCGTTCATTGAGCTGTACAACGACAGCGGGAGTGCGGTCGACCTGGCCGGCTGGACGGTGACCGAGCATCCGACGCAGCAGGCCGTCTTCTCCGACATCAAGGTGCCGGCGGGCACGAAGGTTGCGGCGCATGGGTTCTATCTGCTGGGGCTATCGAACTCCGGGCTGACGGTTACGGCGCGCGCGGGAGACAAGACGATCTACGTGCGCAGCACGACCGGCATGAGCACGGGTGACAGCGTGATGATTGGGTCGGGCGCGGATGCGGAGAACAGGAAGATCGCCGCTGTGGGAACCGCGGCAACCGCTGCAACCACGATGTGGGAGCCGCTGCCCGAAGGGCCAATCCTCACCATTCCTGCTGGTGCGACCAGCGTTCCGGTGACTAGCACAGCGGGCTTTGCGGTGGGACAGAAGATTGCGCTGGGACATGGAGCAATCTATCCGGCGGTGTCGCGCACCACCGAACACTATGAGGTTGCAACGGTGACGGCGGTAGGCAAGCCGGGCACGCAGGCCCTGCTGGGTGACAATGCAGCTGCGGGCTCGACCAACATCAAAGTGACCTCGGTTGCGAATATCACGCCCGGCGATAAGATTCGACTGGATGTGGACAGCGTGGGCCACGGGATTGAGTGGGCGACGGTGAAGAGCGTGGGCACGCAGTCGGTGCGCATGGGCCTGGTGGCCGATGCGGCAGCAGGCGCGACCAGCGTGCAGGTGCGCGCGGGCGGATTCGGCGGGGGCCCGACCGTAGCGGCGGGCGATCAGGTCCGCATCGGCACTCCGGCGAACTGGCAGACGGTGACGATCTCCGCGGTGAGCGCAGGCGGACAGGGCGGTGGACAGGGCGGACCACAGGGCGGCGGCACAACGCTGACCTTCTCGCCGGCGCTGACGGTGGCGCACGCGGCGAGCGAGAATGCGATGTTTCTGGGCACGGGCCTGGAGCTGACGGCGCCGCTGAAGTTCAACCATGCCGCCAATCTGCCGTTCAACGACCGCGGCACGGGCATCAGCTTCTCGCCGGCGACTGCGTTTGCACACTTGAGCAATGAGCCGATCCAGGCGCTCGGCACAGGCATCATGCTGGACAGCGCGGTGACGAAGGAGCACGCCATCGATGCGGTGGTCTATGACGCTGCGGTAACGACTGCGGGCTACCAGGGATCGCCAGCGCCGGACCAGTGGTTTGGCGGCCCGGCGATTCTGCCGGCTGCCGGCAGCATCGTGCTGCGCGACCGGGCGGGACTTGTGGTCGACAGCCTGAGCTATGGCCTGTCGGTCGATCCCTGGGCGACCGAGGGCTTCCAGGGCAATACCGCAACCCAGACCAACGGGTGCAAAGTGCCAGCGCTGGGCGGGGCGGGCGGCGGCGGCGGCTTTGGCCGTGCGGCGGCTCCAGTTGCGGAGCCTGCGCGGAGCGCGGGCCGTTTCCCGGATGGCAATGACACCGACTCGAACTGCCGAGACTTCCATATGCAATCCGCTGCGACGCTGGCTGCTGCGGCGGCGGCTGGTGCGACGAACATCAAGGTGGCCAGCGTAGAGGGCTTTAGCGCCGGGCAAACGATCATGATCGATTCGGGCGCGAACATGGAGACGGCAACGGTCGCCAATGTGGGCACGCCGGGCGCGAGCACAACCGACGCCGCCGTGGCCGCGGGCGCGACTTCGATTCCGGTGGCCAACGCCTTTGGCTTCCGGCCTGGGCAGACCATCACCATCGGTGAGGGCGCGGACCAGGAGACGGCGACCGTGGCTGCGGGCGGCAGGCGCGGCGCTCCGGCAGTGACGATCGATGCTCCGCTGAAGAACGCGCATGCGGCAGGGACGCAGGTGGCGGGCACCGGCATCACGCTGACCTCCGCCCTGACCCGCGCGCACACGAGCGGCTCGCAGATCGCGGACGACGTGCCCACGCCCGGCGCGCCGAACAAGTACACGGCATCGCGGTAGGTTCGCATCAACGAGTGCTGTATTCCGGCGACGCCGGAATACAGCACAAACAAATCGGCGGCATGTCGGTGACCCGATGTGCCGCCTTTCTTATTGCGAGATGACCGGCACTCGCCGCATGGTGAACGCCTGCTTCCGTGGTGGGAGATCGGGAGCGCCGTCTTCTTTGCGTGCCGCTTGCGCGCCCTCGGGCGTGCGGCGCCAGGCGAAGTAAGAGTCCAGCGCGTTTAGCCCCGGCTGGTTGGGGACTGGACCGGTGTGCGGAGTGGTAGCGAAGTACATCAGCGTCGGATTCTTGTCGCTGAATGCGGGCCACTGCGGCAGGCCGCTGCCGTTGGGGTTGCCGTACTTCGCGAAGTTGGTCCAGTAGGTGACCATGGCGTCGGAGATGACACGGTCGGCGGCGGTGGGCTGCTCGCTGCGCTGCTGGTCGATGTGGCCGAAGACGTAAGGCACCTCGCGGCCGTGCGGCGCGCCGTGTCCGGCCTGCGGCGAGCCGGCGGGATAGTCGGGGTGCTGATCGAAGTAGTAGTAGTAGACCGGCGATTTGCCGAGCTGCGACTGCAGCCGCGCCCAGATCCAGGTATGCCAGCCGAAGGTGGCATCACGGGTGAGGTCGCGGGCCGATTTGGGGACCGCATCGGTATCGCCCGGGGGATAGGCCTTGAGCAGATCGTCGGCGAAGGTGCCGTAGCGTTTGTGGACATTGGCGACGTAGTCCTGCGCGGTGCGGTCGCGGGAGAAGGTCGCGCCTTCGTCGGAGTTGTAGCCGATAAGAACAGGGACGTCATGGAACTGCTTCGCGGCGTAGAGCGTGTACTGGTCGGTGGGAATGACCCAACCGTCGACGATGGGCCACGCGAGGCCGCGGGTTGCGGCGAGCAGCTTCTGCGGCGGGAGCGCTCTGAGGTCAGCGACTGACGAAGCGCCGAGGGTGGTGGCGAACTCCGTGCCGTTGCGTTCCGCGTCGGCGAGCAGGCGCATGTTCTCGCCCGGCTGGCCGGCGGGGCGCGGCGGGCCAAACGAGCCGCCACTCTCAGAGATCGCGCCCTCAAACAATCCGGCGGCGATGGGTGAGGCGCACAGCTGGCTGACGGCGATGCCGCCGGCGGACTCGCCGAAGATGGTTCGCTTGTGCGGATCGCCGCCAAAGGCCGCGATATTGTTCTCGACCCACTCAAGGCCGGCCATCATGTCCAGCAGGCCGTAGTTGCCGGAGACGCGCAGGGGCGATTCAGCGCTGAGGCCGGGGTGCGCGAAGAAGCCCAGCACGCCGACGCGGTAGGCGATCGAGACCACCACGACGCCCTTCCGCGCCAGCACCTCGCCCGAGTAGGTGGGGATGGAGGTGGCGCCGGCGTTGAAGCCGCCGCCGTAGATCCAGATGAGGACCGGAAGACGCTGCTTGGGTGATTTAGCCGGCGTCCAGACGTTGAGATAGAGGCAGTCTTCACTCATGGAGGCGGAGTTGGCGCTCTGCATGCAGTCCGGGCCAAACTTGTCCGCGTCGCGGACACCCTGCCACGACGCGGCGGGTTGCGGCGCGCGCCAGCGGAGGTTGCCCACCGGCGGCGCGGCGAAGGGGATGCCTTTGTAGACGGTGAGGTCGGCGTCGATGGCGCCGCGCAACTGGCCCTGCTCGACCTTGACGATGGTCTGCGCGGGCGCAGCTGGCGCGATAAAGAATAAGCCCGCTGCGATGATCGCAGCGGGCAAGAGGGAGTTCTTCATGGCTCTGACCTCCATGTAGCGAAACAGAGACGAGGCAAGCGAGTCACCCCGCTAGCGCGCCAGCGGGAAGGAGTAGACGTTGACGCTGATGGGCGCGACGCTGAGCGACTTCGCCGAACCGGCAGAGCTCTCCTCAATGGCCACCTGCGGCGGCTGGTCGAGGCGGTTGGCGGCGTCGATGCTGGGGCCGGTGATCTGCCAGAGCTTGGCATCGCCTGCAACGCGCGCGCCATCCATGGTGAAGGTTTGCGGCGAGTTGGTTGCGTTGACCACGGACAGCAGCAGCGATTTGCCATCCGGGCTGAGCGCGGCGAACATGTCCAACGGATAGGTGGGGCTGCCGGAGGTCGCGTTGGGCTGGTCGCCGGTGGTGACGATGGGAGCCGGCTGTGGTGAGTTGCCGTTGACCGCGACGGGCGTCGCGCCGACGAACTGGTTGCTGTAGAGCTTGAAGACGAGACCGAGGGTGTTCATCGTCGATGAGGTGCGGCCGATGTCGAGCATCGAAGCTCCGGTGGTGTGCGCGGCCATGGTGAGGAAGTCGGAGTGGCGCATCATCTCATTGAAGATCATGGCGTAGGCGAGATCTGTGGCGAGGTTGGCTCCGCCGCGGCCGCCGCCTGCAGCCGTTCCGCCCGGCATGCCGGAGAAGGAGTACTCGTCGATGGAGAGGAAGATGTTCTTGTCGACCATCTTCGGGAAGCGCTTCTGATAGCCCTGCCACTCGATGGCCTTGTCCAGCACGACGTTGGCGCCGTAGCGCGCGGACTGCAGCAGGTCCATATCCTGCTTGACGTAGGCATCGTCGTTGTTGGCGTCGGCAGGCAGCGCGCGGGCCTTGTCGAGATCGAAGCGGCGGCCGGGATGCGAGTACCAGTGCTCGGCGATGCCGTCGAAGTTGCCCCATGTCTCCTTGAGGAACATGCCGGTCCAGTCGGCCTGTGTGCCGTAGAGCGGCGTGAGGTCGCCTTCGTGCCTGGCGCGGTCCTCGCCGCGGATGCCGTCTTCCTCCAGCATGCGGCCGGAGGCGATGAGGGTGATCGAGGGGTCAACCTGGCGCATGGCCTTGGCGAACTCATTGTGCTTGAGCATGTAGTAGTGGGTGTCGGTGCGGCCGAGCTGCCAGGATCCCCATGGCTCATTGCCGATGTTCCAGAGCTTGATGTGGTACGGCTCCGGGTGGCCGTTCTTGGCGCGCAACGCGCCCATGCGCGTGTTGGTTGAGCCGTTCATGTACTCCACCTGCTCGGCTGCGGAGTGCGAATCGCCGAAGCCGGCGTTAACGCTGATGTAGGCGTCGACGTTGAGCAGTTTGCAGAGCGTCATGAACTCATCCATGCCGAGATCGTTGGGCTGCGCGGCGCCCCATGCAGCGTCCCAGTCGGTGGGGCGCTTGTCGGGATCGCCGATGGTGTTGTACCAGATGAGGTTCGAGGTGTAGTTGCCGCCGTACCGCCAGAAGCCCATGTTGATCTGCTTGAGCAGGGCGATGGTGTCCGGGCGGAAGCCCTGGATGTTGTCGGCGGGCATCAGTGAGACGGCGCCGATGTGGAAGTCGCCGGAGCCGGTGCCGGTGATCTCCAGTGCGGCGTCCTGTGTGGCGGCGGGAGCGGTGAAGCTGAGCGGAAAGGTCTTGTAGGCGGTGGTGGGAACGATTGAAACGACCTCGCGATCCGCATCGCCCGGTCCCCATACCAGCGCGATCTTGAGATGCGAGCCTGCGGAGGCGCGGGCCACAATGCGGCCGGTGTACTTCTTGCCGGCGACGAGTTCCATGCCGCCCTGCCGGATGCCGTGCGGCGTAGAGGCGTCGAGCGCGATGCGCGGGCTCTGGTCGCCGGAGTAGGCGTCCTGCTTGTCCATGGTGACGGCGGTGTCCGGGCCGATGGGACGCCAGCGCTGCGCGACTGCGGCGCGCGCACCACCACCTCCCTGCTGGCCGCGCGGGGCGGGATCGGGCGTCGAGTTGATGGGCGAGTAGAACTTGCGGTCGTCGATCATCTCCGCCCAGACGGCGCGGTAGAAGCTGTTGCGGATGTGCTCGGTGAACATGCCGTAGAGGTACTTCGAGACCGGCGGCATGGTCTTCTGCGTGTCGATGGAGACGGTGATGGGGCCCGGGGCTGCCTGCTGGGCGGGCAAAGCCGTTATCAACGAAAGGCCGAGTGCAACGGTCGCAAGTGTCTTCATCTGTCTGCTCCTTGGTTGGCCGGACTTGCCGGACCGGGTCGCGCACATCGTCAAACGTCGCGCGGAAGGCGATTTCTGGGGCGGTTGACCATGGTGCCACAAGTGGAGTGCCGCTGGCCAGAGCAACCACCGGCATCGACACTTCGGCAGGGGAAGTTCCCGCGTAATTTCAGCTTCCGATTCCTGTCGGAGACGTAAATGAGGCGCCAGTGTGGCCCCTCATTGCAACTGGGTCCAGAAACACCTACTGCCGGAGATTCACGTCAACCTGCACGCTGTGGCCGGTGCTTATCCCATCCGCGCTGCACGAGAACTCCACATCCAGCGGATCGCCAGTGTCGGTCGTTGTAATGCCCGGGCCCCCCTGCGTCGCATTCTTCCCCGAGACCCCCAGCGACGAGAGGTACGCAGCCTGCACCACACCATGCCCCGGAGCCGCGCCGCATCCTGCTGCAGTCGCCGTGCCCTGCGGAGTTCCCGCGCCCGACACCCACGCATTGCTGTTCGCCGGAATCGTATAGCTCTGGTTCGCCGTCAGCGGAATCCGTAACGTATACGATGTCCCATCGCTGCAAGCCACGTCCGCCTGCACATCACCGGCCACCAGTGCCGCCGTCGCTTCTGGATGAGAACCCGGAATCATCACCTGATACGCAGCCTGCACCGTTTGTCCCGCATCCACCTTCAGGTGCGTCGCGTTCAGCGGCAGCTCAAAAGTCCCGCCTGCGGCAACCCACGGAGTCGGGAACTGCGGCTCCCCCTTGGGATGCGTTCCCCACCATGCGGTCCATCGCTTGTAATCCAGCGTCGGGAAGGGAGTCACCTCAACATCGGTCTGCTCGGCCGCCTTGCCCAGCAGGAACTTGTCCACGAACGACGTAATCACCGGCGCCTCGGCCGGCAGCGTGCCGCAGTGCGGATGCTTTCCATCGATGAAGAACCCAAACCGGTCGCCGATCCCAAACGCGTTATAAACCTGCTGCGTTGCCTTCGAAGAGACATAATTGGCCCGGTTCGTCAGCCAGTAATAATCGGTATTTCCCGTCTCCAGCAGCGCGCGTGGTGCCACCAGGTCCATCAGCTCGTCGTGGTCCTCCGGCAGCTTGTAGACGTTATCGCCCGCAAACTGCCACATCTGTCCGCCAAACCATTCCTTGTTCGTGTTGTCGATCTTCTCCACCGACCCCTGCGCCTCAATCTCATGCGAGACCCGCCACGCCCCCGCGCCGCCGCCGCCATTCTCCTGCGCCACCGTCAGCGCAATGCGCTCATCGAACGCTCCGGCAAACAGCGCCATCTTGCCCGCATACGAGCATCCCGTCACCGCCAGGCGCTTCACATCGATCGGCAACGGATTCGTCGCCTGGTGTGAAGCAATCTCGATGCCGTCGATCACGCGGCTGACGCCCCACGACCACGCCGCATACTGCCCCGAGTTGCTCGTGCCGCTGGGACAGGTTCCTGCACACAGCTCCGGGTAGAGTGTGTAGAACGGATCAGCGATATGGTTCCCGCCCTTCGCGCCATACATCGTCACCTGGTTGTGTACAAAATCCACGGACGCGACCGGCAGGTCGGCAAAGACGCCGGCCGGCAGGCTGCCGAAGTTGCCTTTAGCGGGTGCTGGAGCTGCGACAGGCGCGCCGGGCCGCGGTGGACGCGCGCCGCCTCCGCCGCTCATCGCAATCACCGCCGGATACGGGCCAGCGCCCTTGCCCGTTGGAATATAGACAGGTTCAGTCAGTGTCAGAGACTTGCCGTTCCTCGTCACGTTCACCGTCAGCGTGCCCTTGGAGTACGCATCCGCCGCCGGCACGTAATTGGCCGTAATCGCGCAGTCGGAGCAGTCCGGCTTGGGGCCGATCTCGTACTTCTCAATCGCCGCTTTGATCTGGTTGCGTCGCATCTCCCAACTGGCAAACGTCGTGTCGCGCTTGCCATTCGGCTGCAGGAACGGATCGGGCAACGGCCGAATAATCGGCAGCTTCTCAAACGACGGGAACGTCGGCTTCGGATACTTCGCGCCGGTATTCTCCTTCGCGTACACCAGTGGAATCTTCGCGTCGCCTGAGGTGCTTTCCTGAGCAAGCGCTGCATGTATCGTCCCCAAGGCAATTAAAAGCGCCAGCAGCGAAAGGGGCGCTTTGAGAGTGATGTCGCCGGGCAGCCGGCACATCCGCGGATTCGATCGTTGTGTCATTGTCAATTTCCTCGATGGCCTCAGGCGCTTCCGCCCACGGTGCGGATGATGAATTCGGTTCAGAGAGATATATGGGAAGACGAGGTCCCGTGTCAGTAAGACTCCCGCAGCGAGAGAACCTCATTCCAGACGCCTGTCCCAGAGCAATGTCAGGCTTGATTAGGGCGCAGCCGAGGCTGGCGGCGGAGCAGCCGGCCTGGGCTGGTACCCGACGAAGGCGAAGCGCTTGCTGTCCGGCGACCATGAGTTGACGTTCATCGTGCCCCCTCCGCCGGTGAGGGTGACGAGGTCGCGAATGCTGCGCGTCTTCAGGTCCATCAGCCGCAGTACAACGCCTCGGTTCGAGGGATGGCCCGTAGTCCCCTTCTCGTAGCTGATGTAGACGATCTTGCTGCCGTCGGGTGAGGGGTGCGGCGTCCAGTTGACGCGGTCGTCGTTAGTGATCTGCTCGGGCGAGGTGCCGTCAGGCTTGATGCGCCAGATTTGCGTCGTGCCGCTGCGGTCGGAGCAGAAGTAGATCCACTTGCCGTCCGGAGCATAGTCCGGATCATCGCTGACGCCGGTGCCGCTGGTGATGGCGTGTTCGTTGGCGCCGTCAATGCCGACCGAGTAGAAGTTGAGCGACGCGCCGTCGGGGTGGACGAAGAGGATGCTCTTGCTGTCCGGCGCCCAGCTGTGGAAGTAGGCGCCGTCGGTGGGTGTGAGGAGCTTCGGCTCGTCGCCCTCCGGGGGAACGAGAAAGACGTGTGAGCCCTTGAGGCCGGCCATATTGCAGCTGATGGCGAGCCACTTTCCATCGGGCGAGAGGTTGTGGCTGCCGTTGCAGCGCGTGGCCGCGCCGATGTTGAGCGTGGTGGGCTGGCCGCCGGCGACGGGGATGCGCATGATCTGCCCGGCCTGGTCAAATAACAGGCTGCCGCCGTCGCGGGCCCAGTTGGGCGCTTCGAAGTTGGCGTCGGCTTTATAGAGCACGGTGGGCTGGGCGCCGGGCGCGCTGGTGTCGATGGTCTGGAGCAGGCTAGTGACGGCCGGCTGCTGGGCATGGACCGCACCGCTCGCAAGGAGAAGAAATGCCGCAAGGGCACCGAGTTGCGCGGAAGGGCCCGCGGGGGCGGCCTTTGATGCCTTGAATATCTTTTGATCCATGGTTTGCCGGGCTTTCTCTTCGGCACCTATCCTCCTCGCTCCCCGGCATTCTGGTCAAGGCCGATCGCGGGCGTGGGAGCCAAGCCGATTGCCGCAGTTGGGGTGCGAGCGCCCGCTGCAATCTCTTCTCGGGCAGCCGGGGCGCATCTTATGGCCGCTGTCCATCGTCTTTCTGACATGTTTTCCATCGCCATTCGGGCGTGATAAAGTTCGTCTGCCCGAAAAATGGCCCGCCGGACGTTGCGTAATAAGAACGTCGCATTGCGGTATACCCACGTTGGTCGCGGGTTTCATTTTTCGAATCGAAGGGCTTGCGCCCGTAGCGCAAAACGGGCGGGAGGTTGGGCGAGTGATGAACAGCAGGAAGATTTGCTTTGGAGTTTTCGTTCTATCGGCGGTGGCCGGCGGCGGCACGCTGTTCGGACAGCAGGCGCGCACGACGTGGAAGGAGTATCTCGGCGGGCCGGACAGCTCGCACTACTCCGCGCTGAAGCAGATCAATACCGGCAATGTAAACAAACTGGACGTTGCCTGGAGCTATTTGACCGGGGACGATACCACCTACTCATTCAGCCCTCTGGTGGTGGATAACATTGCGTATCTCGCGGCGAAGGGGGGCTCGCTGGTGGCGGTGGATGCAACCACTGGCAAAGAGCTGTGGGTGCATACCTTCACCACCGCCGGCGGCGCAGCGTCGCGCTTCGGCGGTATCGCCGGCATGCGCGGCATCAATTACTGGGAGAGCAAGGACCGCAAGGACCGCAGACTCTTCATCCCGGCGAGCGGGTTTGAGTACTGCATCGATGCGCAGACCGGCAACCTGGTGGACTCGTTCGCGGACCATGGAAAGCTGGATCTGAAGGTTGGTGTGGACCGGACGGAGCGACCGCTCTCGTCGCGGACTCCGGGCCGTGTCTTTGAGAATTTGCTGATTCTGGGCAGTGCGACGGGCGAGGGGTATCTCGCGCCCCCGGGCGACATTCGCGCGTTTGACGTGGTGACCGGAAAGCTGGTGTGGGTGTTTCGCACGCTTCCTAAGGCAGGCGAGCCGGGCGCCGAGACGTGGCCGAAGAACGCGTCTGCCTACCTGGGCGGCGTGGATGTGTGGGGCGAGATCACCGTCGATGAGAAACATGGAATTGTGTACTTCCCGGTTGCCTCGGCGAAGTATGAGCTGTATGGCGGCGATCGGCCTGGCAACAATCTTTACGCCGATTGCCTGCTGGCGGTAGACGCGCACACCGGCAAATATCTGTGGCATTACCAGACGATCCATCACGACGTGTGGGACTATGACCCCGACGCGGCACCGCAGCTTGTGACCGTGAAGCACAACGGCAAGATGGTGGACGCCGTGGCGCTCGCGTCGAAGAACGGCTTTCTGTATGTCTTCGACCGCTTGACTGGAAAGCCGCTGTGGCCGATCGAAGAGCGCCCGGTTCCGCAGAGCGACGTGCCCGGCGAGGTCAGCTCGAAGACGCAGCCGTTCCCGACTGTGGTGCCGCCGTTCGGACGGCAGGGCATGACGGTGGCGGACCTGTATACGGGATTCATGAAGCCGGAAGAGATCGACTGGTGGAAGAACCGTCTGACGAATGCGCAAACAGGCTTCTACACGCCGCCCTCGATCACCAAGGACACGATCAATCTGCCCAGCGTGAATGGCGGCGCGCTGTTCTTCTCGACCGGCGCGGACCCGACGAACGGCACGGTTTACGTGCTGTCGAAGGACATGCCGTCCATCGTGAAGCTGGTGCCGGAGGGCCAGTCCACTACCGCCAATGCGGGCGGGCTGATTCCCAGCCGCGCGGCCGGTGCGGCTGTGCCTCCTGCACGGGCAAGGTTGGGCGCACCACCGACGCCAGAGCAGATGGGACGCGCAGTGTATGAGCAGAACTGCCAGTTCTGCCATGGGCCTGCGCTGAAGGGCGACCGCGGGCCGGCGCTCGATACCGTGGTCGGCCGTCTTGGCGCGGATGCCACCAAGACGGTGATCGTCAACGGCAGACCTGCCGCCGGCATGCCGCCGTTTGGATCGCTGCAGGCCGATTCCATGACGAACCTTCTGGCTTTTCTGAAGTCGCCCGATCTCGCGCCGGTTGGCTCGGCAGCAGCAGCAGGCGGTGGGGCACGGGCTGGGGGACTCCGCGGGCCCGCAGAGCCGGCCTACCCGGCAGATGTTGAGGGGCCACCGTCTCGCTACAAGACGGGCTATGGCAACGAGCCGTACATCATCGCTCCGCCATGGAGCTACATCGTCGCGTACGACCTGAATACCGGCAAGATCAAGTGGAAGTCGCCCTATGGCGATACGCCGCAGGCAGGGCCGAGCGACAAGCTGCGCGGGAATGTCTATCCCAAGGCTGGATTTGTCATCACCGCCGGGGGGCTGCTTCTCTTTGCCGGCAATGACTCCAAGCTGTACGCGGTGAACAGTACGACCGGCGAGGTGGTCTTCAGCAAGGAGTTGCCCAACGGATCGCAGGGCGTCCCGGCCGTGTATGAGGTGAATGGGCGCGAGTATGTTCTGGTCGGCGTGAGCGGCGGGGCAACGCAGTATCCGGAGAATGCATATCTGCCGCCGGGCGGCACGAAGCCGCCGCAGGTCTCAAAGGGTTACATCGCATTTGCGCTGCCCGCTGTTTCCAAATGAGTCTCTCCATCTCAGGCGAAGCCTGAATGGCATGAAGGATTAAAGTCCATGTTGAATCGACGATCTATCTTCACAACCGCCCTGGCGATATTTGCCTCGCTGCCGGCGTTCGCTGCCGGTCCTTCCTTCCAACCCGACGTCACGCTCACCGGTTCCAGCCTGACCGGCTGGCATACGGTGGGCCAGGCGACATGGCGCGCGCAGGACGGCGCTCTCACGGCCACGCCACAGTCCGGCAACGGCGGGTGGCTGATGCTCGACCACGGGCTGCAGGACGTTGGGCTCTACACTGAGTTCCGCTGCGCCGGACCGTGCGATGCGGGCGCGCTATTCCGGGCCCAGAAGACGGCCGACGGATGGAAGGGCATCTACGTCTCGTTCACCGATCCGGACAATGGCTCGTATGCGGTCACGGTAGATTCTGAAGGGAAGATTCTGACGCGCGAGAAGCTGCGCCGCGGTGGTGGGCTGATGCGCCTTGCGCCTGCTGCCCCGGCGCCGAATGCTGCAGGTGCAGCAGGTGGCCCGAATGGCGCTGGTGCGCGCCGGCCGGGCGGAGCGGGCTTTCCTCCGCGCGCCAATGTAGACCTGCCGGTTCCAAGACCGGACACGAGCCTTCGCGCCGGCGAATGGAACTCAATCGAATGCATGTTCGACGCCAACATTGTGCGCGCGGTGCGCAACAACGGATCCGAGGCAGGCGGGGTGGACGACGGCAACGGGTTTGGGCCGATCGCACTGTATGTCGGCGGCACCGGCGAGGTGCAGTTCAAGGACGTGGGATACAAGGACCTGATGCAGCAGATCACGCCGCTGGAGAAGACCTCACCCAACTTCCGCAAGCAGCAGATCAGCCCCTTCTACTACTCCATGACGGCGGCGGCGGCGGACTTCAACCACGACGGCAATATGGATATCGTCTCCGGCCCTTACATCTACTACGGGCCCGACTACACCAAGCGGCGCGAGATCGCGCTGGCCGAATCCACCAGCCCTTCCACCTCCTTCAATGATTGGTGGACGGAGTATGCGGTGGACTTCACCGGCGACGGCTGGCCGGACATCATCAACGTGCCGTATGGCGGAAATGGCGGCGTCTATCTTTATGTCAATCCCAAGGGCGAGAACCGCCGCTGGGACAAGTACAAGGTTGTCTCCAACGTCTCCAGCGAGATTGCGGTGGTGGCCAATGTCGATGGCACCGGCCCCGCTGTTGTTTACATGGCTGGGGGATACGTCAGCTATGCCAAACCAGATCCCGCCAATCCGACCGGGCCGTGGATTGAGCACCATGTCTCCGAGGCGGGCTTCGGCGGCGCGCACGGCATTGGCGTGGGCGACATCAACGGCGATGGGCGGCTGGACATCCTCAACATGCAGGGCTGGTGGGAGCAGCCTCCGGCCGGAACCGAGGGCCCGTGGAAGTACCATCCCGTGGCCTTCGGCCGCTATGGCCACGGCATCGCGGGTGGCGCTGTGATGGGCGTCTATGACGTGAACGGCGACGGCAAGGCTGATGTGGTGACATCGCTGAACGCGCATGGCTGGGGTCTGGCGTGGTATGAGCAGAAGCGCGACGCGCAGGGCAACATCTCCTTCGTGCAGCACATGATCATGGACGACCTGGGAACCGAGAAGGAAAATGCCGGAGGCGTGGCCTTCTCCGAGCTGCACGCTACGAACTTCGCGGACATGAATGGCGATGGCATTCCGGATCTGATTGTCGGCAAGCGCTACTGGTCGCACAACGCCGACTATCTGGATCCCGATCCATTCGGTCCGCCCGTGCTTTACATCTACAGGACGGTGCGTGATCCCAAGGCTCCGGGAGGGGCACGGTTTGTGCCTGAGCTGGTGGACAATGCGTCCGGCGTGGGATCGACCGTATTGCCCGTCGACCTGAAGCACGATGGAACCATGGACATCGTGACCGGGACCAAGCTGGGGACTTTTATCTTCTGGGGCAAGCCGCACGCCGCAGCGACGAAAAAGTAGTCCGGAGAGTAGAGAAGCCCCGCGCCTTGGTTATGAGGCGTGGGGTTCTCTTTTTGGAGTCGAGGCCAGCTGAGGCTGCGAATGCTTCCGCCGTTCACTCCCCAGAACGAAGATGGGGTGCAGGATGCCAGCTCACTCGCGAGGAAGACGACATTCGCAGGCTTCTGCCCGCCAGCCATAGAAGCTGACACCCTTTTTTGAATCCCGATGAATCATTCGGCAGGCTGCTTCCGTAATTAAAGGTTAGCCGGGGCAAGCAGGAATCACATTCACTCTGGAGCGGCCAGGACGGTCTCCGATATGGTGGTATGTGGCTCAAAGAATCGGAGAGGAGCATCTGTGAGGAACGGCCCCATGCAAGGCAATGGCGCGCCATGCGCTCGAAGGGCGGCCGAACGGCATGGCGTGACGCTGGGCTTTCTGCTTCTGCTGATGTTTCCCGCTGGCGCGGCCTACGCCCAGCAACAGCAGCAGCCCCAGCAAGCCGCGGTAGGAACTGTAATCCAGTCGGTCACGGTGGTGGCGGACCGCGGCTTGAACATTGGGGATTCGGCGACCAGCACGGTCACTCTGCTGCCGGAGCAGCTGAAGGCAGCCCCCGGGCTGACGCTGGACGATCAGCTGCATCAGGTGGCCGGGTTCAGCCTATTCCGGCGCACCAGCTCATGGACGGCGAATCCGACGACGGAAGGCGTGAGCCTGCGTGGGCTGGGATCGACCGCAGCCAGCCGTACCCTGGTGGTCAGCGACCAGGTGCCACTGAACGACCCATTCGGCGGCTGGATCCACTGGGACGAAGTGCCTTCGCTTGCCATCGGCAGCGTGAACCTGCTGCGCGGGGGATCGTCCGATCTGTATGGCTCTTCGGCCATTGGTGGTGTGATCGATGTCGCCCCGGTGACACCGAAGATTTCGGGGGCGCACGGCGGCGCAAACGAGTTTGGGTTTATGGCCGATGCCAGCGGGGCGACGGAGAACTCCGCGAATGAGGACGCGCTGCTGACCGCCTCCCGCGGGCGGCTGGGAGCGCTGGGCGCGCTCAGCGGCTTCTCAACCGACGGCTATATTCCTACCGCTCCGGCGCTGCGCGGCACGGTTGACATACCTGCGAACGTGAGGGGAGAGGCTGGGCGGGTAGAGATTCGCGGCGCGGAATCCGCGACGGGGGACGACATCTTCCTGCGCGGCAACCTTCTGAATGAACTGCGTGACAATGGCACTCCGCTGCAGACGAACGCTGCGCGGCTGTGGAGATATCAGGCCGGGGGCGACCTGCGCTCCGCGCGTACACAATCTCTGCTGCGGCTGTTTGGCTCGCGCGAGGATTATCGGCAGAGCTTTACTTCGGTTGCGGCAAACCGCAATACGGAGACGCTGACCAAACTGCAGCGTGTGCCTACCGACGAGCTTGGTCTTGCGCTGCAGTCGGAGCGGAGCTTCAGCCCGGAGGCGGTCGCGGCCCTCGGGCTCGACATTCGCGACATCCGCGGCACGGACAATGAGAAGGCCGTGGCGAGCGGAGTGACTACCAGCACCAGCGCGCACCAGCGCGACGTTGGCGGCTTTGCGGATGCGCTGTGGCAGCCGCGGCAGTGGCTCATCTCCGGCTCCATCCGGGTCGACAGCTTCCGTACTTTCTCCGCGAGGCAGGTCGTCTCAAGCACGGGCGCCGTTACTGCCCTACCGGAGATCAACGAGCTGTTTGCCAGCCCGCATCTCGGCATTGTGCGCAACCTCGGTGCAAACGCGGCGCTGACCGCCAACGCATTTCGAGCGTTCCGAGGCCCTACGCTGAATGAGCTCTACCGCACCAGCCAGGTGGGCTCGCAGACGACGCTGGCCAACAGCTCGTTGCTTGCCGAGCGCGCCACCGGTTTCGAGTTCGGCGGCAATATGACGCTGGCCCGCATCGTCACGCTGCGTTCTTCCTTCTTCTGGACCGAGGTCAACCGGCCCATCTCAGCGATCCAGATCGCGCAGACCCCGCCTCCGCCCGCCACGCCTGTGACGCAGACGCTGCAGAGACAGAACCTGGGCCAGATCCGCAGCCGCGGCCTCTCACTTGACGCAGAGCTGCGCCCATACCGGCATTTCGACGCTGCTATCCAATATCAGCTCGCCTTTGCGACTGTGACCGCATTTAATTCGAGCTCGGCGCAGCAGGCCAACCTTCTGGGGAAGTGGACCCCCGAAGTACCGCGCGAAGCAGTAACCGCAACGGCCAACTATGCCGCACCGCGCTTCGCGGACTTCCACGCGATTGCGAGTTACACAGGCGAGGCGTTCGACGATGCCGCGAACCAGTTTGTACTGCATCCCTACGCCCGGTTTGACGTCTCGGCGGATCGCGACCTCAAGCACGGGTTTTCGATCTTCGCCGGCGCGCAGAATCTGTTGAACCGCTCGATCGATGCCGGACGCACTCCGATCCTCACTCTGGCCCCGCCCCGCCTGGTGCAGGGCGGAGTTCGCTACACCTTCAAAGGATAGTGCGGCACGGCCGGAGGCGGAAGTAGACTGGTTGCATGTGAGGTGATCGCCATGGAGATCAAGCGGGCAGGCACGCAGGCTTCCAGTCGCGGACCTGCCGAGTGGTTCACCGGAGCAGTGCGCATCGATCCGCTCTTCCAGTCTCCCGATCCGGCGCGTGTCCAGGGCGCCAGCGTTACCTTCGAGCCCGGCTCGCGCACCGCCTGGCATACGCATCCGCTGGGCCAGACGCTGATCGTAACCGCAGGCTGCGGCCGAGCGCAGCGGTGGGGCGGACCGGTCGAAGATCTCCGGCCGGGAGACGTCGTCTCCTTTGCGCCGGGCGAAAAGCACTGGCATGGCGCGGCACCAGCCACCGCGATGACGCACATCGCCCTTCAGGAGCGACTCGACGGCAGGGCCGTCGACTGGATGGAGCAGGTGAGCGAAGCGCAATACCTTGGGGTAAGAAGCTCCTAGCTACGGCAGCTGGGCGCACCCGCTAAACTGCGGGGGCACTCACAGCTCACATGGCAGATCGGCATCCGCTCCGTCGCCACAATACGGCGCACAGGCAAATGCTCCGCCCACCAATCTTCGCCTGAGAGACTGCGGCACGCATGTTGGCTCAGCCAGCTTCGATCCCGGTGGGCAAAAAAGGAACGGCCCGATTGCTCGGGCCGTTCGTTGCGTTTGAACTGCGTTGAGAGTTAGAACTGGTACTTCACGTTCAGTTCCAGAATGCGCTCGTTGAGCGGACCGAAGCCCAATTTGCCGTGCTGCTGAGCAAACAGGTCTTCTGGCTTCTCGCCCGGCTGGACGTACTGATTGGTGGCAGCGTACGCCTTGCCCGGATTGCACGATCCCACAGCGACACCCGCGGGAAGGTCCGACGCCGCGCTATCGTTGCACCGATCGTTCGGCCGCAGCGCGTGCGTGTTGTAGTCGTACAGATAGGTCTCGTTCGTGTTCTCACCACCCGCCGAATTGAATGCAGGCGTCGGATGGTTGAGCCAGTTGGTGGCCGTGATCTTGAACTGCACCTTGTTCTGCTCGTGAATGGTGAAGGTTTTAGAAAGGGACAGGTCGTTCTCGAAGTAGGCCTGACCCGCGACGTAGGGAAGACTAAGACCACCGGACTGGCCGAACGGAGAAGCCGTGAAGCAGGGCCGGTAGAGCTGGTAGAGTGCCAGACCCGACTTCGCGTTGCAGGTCGTGTCCGGGCGGGTGGTGGAGATGCCGGCGTTCGAACCGAAGAAGGTGCTCGCGCCTACACCCGTGGAATTCGACGCCAGGTTGAGCTGGCTCGCACTGTAGGTCTGGCCGCTAAGAGTCACGGATTGACCGGTATACGAGGGCAGTGTCTGCGGATCGTACTGGATGGTAATGCTGGGGTCAGTATTGTTGCCCTGCTGCCACAGCGTGATACCAGAGAGGGTCCAGCCGTTGATCGCCCCACCTACAAACCGGTTGCCGTGCCAGAAGTTGGGCTCGCGGTAGATGTAGCTGGAGTTGAAGACCCAGGGACGTTGCAGGTTGTCATAGCTGTTGTTGGTAGAGATATGGAACGGATCGAGCGTCGATTCCGTACCCAGCGACTTGGACCAGGTGAGGTTGGCATTGAGCGTTACCGGACCGGCCCGCTTGACGAGCTGGATCTGGAGCGCGTTGTAATTCTGATACGAGAAGTGGTCATACATATTTACGGTGTTGGTGCCGTAGATGATGCAATTCGGATTGGCCACGTTGAGGCTATTGGGGTTAGTGGTGGCGTTGAAGGCACCCGAGCAGCTAGTACCTCTGCCGTACGGGCGAAAGTCATAATCCTGGCTGGTCGCGGCTGTTGTATTGCCGCAATTAGCTGTAAATTGCTCAGGGTTGCACATGAGCCGGTGTGTGAAGGGATCGCCAATCGGGTTGGGAACATACATGCTCCCCACACCGACGCCGACAGTCTTACCGTAAGCCCCCAGCGGGGTCTTGTTCTGGTTGTCATAGCCGCCCGGGCCAGAACCATCGCCGTTTCCACCGAAGGTATCCTGGATGTGCGTGGTGCGGTTGCCTACATAGCCCACGTCGAGCAGCATGTTCCAGGGGAGCCGCTGGTCGACGGTGAAGTTGTAGGAGTAGGTCAATGGGACGCCGTAGTCGTGGGGATCAAACCCGGACTGGCCGTTGGCCTGAACGCACTGCACCTGGCAGTTCGGTGCGAAGGGCTTGAGCTCGCCGATCTGGGAGGCCAGGAACGTGCTGTTCGCCGACTGCTGGAGAACCGAGCTGGCATTGAACGTCAGCAGCTGCTGGGCAGTGGTGAGAGCACCCTGCGGCGCGTTGGTGGCTTCCTGATACTTATAGGCACCCCATCCTCCGCGGAGGGTGGTCTTGCCGTTCCCGAACAGGTCATAGGACAGTCCGAAGCGCGGCTCGACGAAAAGGAAGCGATCAGGCTTGCCGCTGAGGGGAACGCCGGCATCGATGCCATGCCAGTAGTAGCCCGGAGCATACTTGCCGGCGTAGAAGTCCGGAAGGACGCGAACCGGGTTGAAGACCGCAAGACCATTGCCCTGGCGGTCATACCAGGCTCCGATGTGCTCAAACCGGAAGCCCACCTCGACCGTGAGTTTCTTGCTGGCCTTGATCTGGTCGTTCCCATAGAACCCGATGTTCTGGAACGCCAGGTCCGTCAGCGGCTCCCCGTTGGTTTCGCCATACCCGGTGGCGGAGCCCACCAGGAAGTTGACCACGTTGTTGCTGCTGCCCATGTTCTGCCCGACCACACCGCCGTAGCCGTTGCAGGGCGTGCAGCCGTATAGAGGGATGGTCGTCTGTCGAGCAAAGTAGTTGTAGTTGCCGTTGGAATTGATCAACGGGTCCGGGGAGCTTCCACCGATGGTGATGTTGCCCTGCATGCCGGTGTTGCCCTGGCTACCCTGGTAGTTATCGGTATTGGAGGTGGTGGCGCCGAACTTCAGCGTGTGCTTGCCCCACACCTTGGTCAGGTTGTCGGCGAAGGTGGGGATCGCCTTCTGCACGATGTAGTAGTTGCTGGGCTCCCAGACGTCCGCCGTGCCGACCACGGGGATGCCGGTGCTGCCGTTGGTGAGAGGCATATACTTCTGGCCAATTCCGCAGTAGTAGCAGCCGAAGGTTGCGCCGAGGGTGGTGCGGAAGTCCGCGCTGGGGTTGACGGGCTCGTGGGGGATGTTGCCCCATACCCAGCTGGCCAGCGCTTCATTGGTCAGGGTCGGGCTGAAGATATGAACATAGTGACCGTTCAGGATCTTCGAATAGGTGAGGGTCTCGGTGCCGCCGCCGGGAAACTGAAGGTTGCCGCCGCAGCCGGTATAGAGGCCGATGCCGCAACCGCCGGTCAGCTGGTGATCGTAGCTCTGCTGGTAGGAGATGTAAAACTGGTTGGTGGAGTTCCAGTTGTAGTCGATACGGCCGCGGGCGACCCATCCATTGTCATTGTTCTGGATCGGAATATGAACGTTGTTGCCGCCGTTGTTTTGAATTGCCGCCAGAGTGTGCAGGATGACGGGAGAGCTCCACGCCGGCCACACCTTGGAGAAGGCAAGCATGTTGGGATCGATAAACTGCGATGGCATTTTGCCACCGTAGGAATTGGTGTAGTACTTCTGAGTACCGTTGTTGTTGTAGCTGGTCGTGATGGGGGCGCCAAGGTTGCCGGCGACCGTGGAGCCATCGGGGAACACGGTGTAATACTGGTTGCCGTTGTCGGTGGTGATGTTCTGGCACCAGCTGCCTATACTGCCATTGACGCCGCTGCCGACCGAGTTGCTGGGCGTGTAGGTGGAGGTGGAAGTTACGCCGATGCCGCTGATGTTGTTATAGAAGCCGCCGGGGCAGAGGGCCGCGTTGTCCGGATCGTCCATCGAGAAGTCGCCGCGCAGCATCGCCGGGGTCGCTTCGGTGAAGTTCAGCTGGTTGGCATTGCCCTGGTTCTGGTCCAGAATCTCGAAGCCGCCGAAGAAGAAGAGCTTCTTGTTGGTGTGCGGGATGGGGCCGCTGATGCTGCCGCCGGGATAGTAGTAATGGGCGCCAGCCTTGGGCTGAACCGGGGTCCTGTGGTTGTCAGCCCAGTCGTTGGCATTGAAAATGTCGTTGCGAACGTCGAAGTAGCCTTCGCCGTGATAGTGCTCTCCACCCGCCTTGCCGGTGGTGTTGACGACGACCGGGCCGTTGGCCTCGTCGGCGCCGAAGTTCGTGCTCTGCACCTGGACTTCCTGGGTCATTTCAGGGTTGACGGTCGCGAGGCTGGCGAAGTCATCGCCCACGTCCAGGACGTTGGCGCCGTCCATGTTCAGCGACGTGCCGCCTTTGTATGGGGCGCCATTGACGCCCATGCCGTTGCCGATGGCGCTGTTACCCGTAGTAGTGGAGAGGGCGTTGTACCCGCCCGATCCGACCTGCACAACGCCGGGGAGCACCTTCAGCAGCTCGGTGGTATCCCGGGTCTGCAGTGCGAGGTCCTGAATATCTGAATAGGTCAGGGTCGCTGTGCGCTGGCCGTTTTCGGTGGTGAGGATCTGGCCGGCAAGCGAAGTGACCGTCACCGTGTCCGACGCCGCGCCGATGGCAAGCGAGATGACCGGGAGGCGAATCTGGTCGCCCGTGTGGATCTCAAGACCGCTGAGCGCCTTGGGCGCGAAGCCCTGGGCCGTGGCTTTCACGGTGTAGGTGCTCGGCACCAGGTCCGGCACGGAGAACGAGCCGTCCTTGGTCGTGTCCGTCGAACGCGTAGAATGCGTCAACTCATCGGTGATGGTAATCGTGGCACCCGGCAGGACTGCGCCCTTCGGATCGGTTACCGTGCCCGACATGGTCGCAGTGACCGCCTGGCCGTGCAGTGCGGGCGCGAGAACCATCATCATGGCCGCGAGCACAAACAGACAGCTGCGCCGTGTGATCTGGGTGAGAGTCGTCCGGAGAGTTGCTCCAGACATCGTTGCGTACATGGTGCCTCCAATAATTGCCCCTTCAGGGGCAGAGCTTGACTTGTTGTGAACCCTGGCCACTTGCTTGCAGGACCAAAGCCCCATTTACTTCTACTTCGCGACTACAAAGATTTTTTGAGCGAGTTGTTTGTACTGGTATGCGACTGCCCTTGTCAATGATTTTTTCATTACCTTTTTACCGAAGCGATACGCTTCGACGAATCCTGGCAATTGCAGATCCATCGGCGGGAAAATGTTACTAGAATCAACAACATAGGCAATGTAGCGGTGCGCCACTTTCTACTGAATTCGGGGAGGAAATATGGGATTGTGAAGGCAGGGGCTGAGCGCTCCTGCGACATCCGAACTTACTCAAAAACATCCCCGCGCTTTTCCGCGGTCCGCCGGCACCATCTCTCCCCGGCGAGATGCCTTAGGCGATTGGGTGTCCGGCAGCCTTGTAAATCGCCTCCATCAGCAGCATGTCCTTGAGGCCTTCTTCGCCCGGTGTGCGCGGTTCTTGGTTGTTGCGAATGCAGTCGGCGAAGTGGTCTGCCTCCAACACGAACTGATATGGCTGCTGGCCGGTGCTGGGCTCGTCGACCGGGCCGGAAGGCGTCTGGCCGTGCAGATGCGCGCCGGAGTAATTAAAGGCGGGCTGCATGGTGAGCGTGCCTTTGTCGCCGACGAAGGTGAACGCACTGGGCCCGCGCTCACCGTAAGAGCAGCCGTAGGACGCGGTTGCACCTGAGGGGAATTTCATCGTCCACTTGATCGTCTCTTCCACCTGCGCGAACCGTGGATCGCTCGCATCCGGTGTTGAGGTGACGGCGGAGGTCACGGTCGGCTCTTCGCCGAGGATGTATCGACTCGAGTTCATCGGGTAGATACCGAGATCCATCAGCGATCCGCCGCCGGACAGCGATTTATCCAGGCGCCATGCGCCGAGCGGCTGATTGCCGTAGAAGCCACCCTCGATCGTTTGGATTTTGCCGATCTCACCGGAGTTGATGCGGCGCTTCATCTCGGCAAACAACGGCTCGTACTGGATGCGATACGCGATCATCAGCTTCACCTTCGCGTGCCTGCAGGCGTCGATCATCTTGCGGCACTCGGCCGATGAGATCGCCATCGGCTTCTCGCACAGCACATGCTTGCCGGCTTCAGCCGCGCGCACGGTGTAGTCGCAGTGCATGCTGTTGGGCAGGCCGATGTAGACGGCTTCGATGGACTTGTCGTCGCGGATCTTGTCGTACGTCTCGTAGGTATAGATCGAACCCTGGGGCACGTTGTACATCGCCGAATACCTCGGGCCCTTCTCCGCAGGATGTCCCGTGACCAGTCCAACGATCTTCGCCTTGTCTGACTTGGCGCAGGCGCTCATAAAGATATTCGAGATGGTGCCCAGCCCCACCGCCGCAAAGCCCACTGGCTTATACGTGGAGGCGGCGGGTGTTTGCGCGGGCAGCTGTGCGGCGGCGAGTGTCATTGCGGAAAGCTTCGAGAATTCACGACGGTTCATTGTTTGGTCTCCATTTCGGGTCGCGACAATCTTAGTGCGAACTGGCAGTGCCCGGCAAAACAGCGCCCATCTGTGGCCCCGTCTGCCGGCGCCTCACTTCAGATTCCTGCTTCAGGAAGTTTCATTCGACGTTGAGCACGGTCTGTGATTCGATCTTTGCCTGGTCGAGCTGCACGTTGAAGCCAGGCCCGGTGGGCAGCGCGATGTGCGCCCGCTCGACGGTGAGGGGATTGCTTTCAAAGTGGTAATAGTGGCGCATCTTATTAATCAGGTACTCGCCGAGCGGAAACGTCATCGGCGACTGGCTGCAGATCGCGTGAATCGCCGCGCGCAGGCTATGGCCGTGCGGAATCACATGAACGTCGTGCAGGCTGGCCACGATGCCGATCTTCACCAGCTCCGAGATACCGCCGCACCACTCCGGGTCGGCCTGCACTATATTCAGCGCGCCGGTGGAGAGATAGCGCTCTACCTCCCAGCGGCCGTAGAAGTGCTCGCCTGACGCAATGGGGATGGTGGTGCTGCGACGCATCTCGGCGAAGCTCTCAATCTTCTCCGGATGCGTCGGCTCCTCCATCCAGAACGGCCGGTACTTCTCCACCTGGTGCGCCCACTCGAGCGCGTAGTCCTGGTCCCAGCCGCTATAGGAGTCGAACATCAGCTCTGTATCGTCGCCCAGCGTCTCGCGCAGGATGCGCACCAGCTCGACGTTCTTGCGCATACCTTCGGGCCCTGACCCCGGCCCATAGCCGATGAACCACTTCTGATAGCGGAAGCCTTCCTTCTGAATTGCCAGCGCGCGTGTGCGCACTGCCTCCGGCTCCAGCGAGAAGCCCAGACAGCTGGCGTACATCTCGACCGACTGCCGCGTCGGCCCGCCCAGCAGACGCCACACGGGCACGCCGTAGATCTTGCCTCGGATGTCCCACAGGGTGTTGTCCACCGCGCTGATGGCCATCATGAAGAACCCATCCCGCGAGTGGCGATTCGACCTGTACATCTGGTCCCACAGGGCCTCGCCGGCTAACGCATCTCTGCCGATGAGAAACGGCCGCAGGTCGGTCTGGACGACGATGGCGGCGTCGCGCTCGATGGGGCCGTAGAGACCCTCCGGGCCATTGGTTGTGCGAATGCGCAGATAGATCGCGCTGGTGCGGAACTCCCGCGTGCCGTTGGGATGATCTGCATACGGCGCGGGACGCAGACTGTCGTAGACGTCCTCGGGGTTGACCTGCTCCTGGTCGTTGACGCCGGCCGAGTCGGTATAGCGGCCCTGCAGCTCGAGCAATTCCACCGATTCGATCTTCAGTGGGGCGGTGACATCCAATGATGGCGAGAACGGCGCGGCGGCGAATGCAAGCGGCGCCTGCGACACGAATGCGGCAGAGCCGATCAGCCCTGCCGCGCCCGTCCCAAGAAAACTACGGCGGTTCAGAATCTGTCCCATGGTGGGCCCATGGTACAGGCCCTCAACGGGCCTGCACCATTGCTGGTCGTTATAGGCCTCGCCCCGGCGGTGCCGGCGGCGGCGTGCGGCCCATGTTCTTGTCCGCCCACGCGATGAAGTACTTCACGTTGGGTGCGTCGGTGTGTCCGCCGTCATGCTGGCGCCAGGCGAGCTGGCCATCGAGCAGGCCGGTGTTCACCGGCGGCATCTGCTCGGTGTGGTAGTCGCTGGAGACGCCGAGGGTCTTGGCCCCCAGCAGTTGGAAGACTGGCTGCGCTGCGATGGTCGCCATGTAGCTGCCCTGATGATCCAGCCAATTCGCATCGCCACGCTCTGGAATGCCGTAGCTGATGAAAGTCAGCCGCGGCGCGCACATTGCAATCAGATCGTGCGCGTCGACCGGCAGGTCGCCAGGAGTCTTCTCGCCGAACTTCGACTTGCTGGCGCCGTACTTCAGGAAGTTGCCGGCCATCCAGTGGTACTCGTCGGCAGTCAGGTTCTCGACCGCTTCCCCATAGTTGCGCCGGCTGAGCTTCGCGCCGCCCTCGCCCGAGGATCCGATGAGGCCCATGTAGAAGCGCTGGTCGAACGCCTCGGTGACGAGCGCAGCCTTGCCATAGCGCGAGACGCCCTCGATGCCGACATGCTTCGCATCGACGGTCGCATCTGTCTCGAGATAATCCAGCGCACGAGCCGCGCCCCACGCCCAGGCGCGCAGCGCGCCCCAGTCTTCCGGCTTGCGCGGCTGGCCCTTGTTGACCAGACCGATGACGCCGCGCGTGAGGCCGGCGCCGTTGTCCGCCTGGATGCTGCCGGGGTTGATGCCGACGTAGCCCCAGCCGTCCGCAAGCAGCTGCTGTGTGGTTGGCGGATCGGTCGAGGTGCCATTCACTCCGTTGGCAGCCGCAGGAGCAGCTGCCGCAGCAGCTCCCGGTCGCGCGGCGGCACCAGCCCCGCCGCCAAAGCCTAAGCCGCCGGCCGTCGCAGCGGGCGCGATGGGTTCATACGCCGGATACTTGTCGAGCAGCGCAGCGATCGAAGGATCGCTCTTGGCCAGCATCGTGCGCAGCGCCTCATTGAGCGTCGTCAGATCGTCGCGGCTGGGCTGCGCCGGCGCGGGAAGAGTTGCCCCGCCAAACATCATCAGCACCGGCACCGGACCCGTGGCTCTCGCGGGCGTCACCAGCACCATGTCGATGTTGACATCGATCAGTGGATAGCTCGAGTTATCGACGTGACCGATGATGTGCTTCGCGATGACGGGAATGCGGCCGACCATCTCGTGGTCCGTGACCGTCACCGTCCAGGTCACCTTGGGCACGTTCTTCGGCACCCGGCCATACATCTCGCGACTCAGGTCCTCTTCAATCTCCGGGCGGCGCTGCTTCCACCACTGGTCCGCCGTGGTCACCTTCTGGCCGTTCTTCAGCGTCAGCACGTCGGGAAGATTGGGATACGGGTTCGCCTTGGACTCGTCATAGTTCGCGGGGTTGGCGGCGTTCTGATCGGAGTTCTTTCCGGGCCGTAGCTCCGTGATGCCCAGCTGGTCCATCATGTTCTGGTGGTCCTGCTGCCAGGTCCATGTGACGGCGGGCGCGGGGAGCGGCGTCACGGGCTGCGGGGCAAACTGTGCGTGCAGCGGGATGGCAGACAGCAGCGCAGCAAGCGCAAATGCGCTGGGTGCAATGAACGAGATTTTCTTCCGCGGCGCGGCGATTGGCATATGTAACTCCGGACGTGCTATTTGTTGGTGTCTCAAACAAACGGACTATATTCGCGGGGATAAACGATGAGCAAGAGGCAGCAAACGGTTACTGGGAAAATATTTCGTGTCACGGCGGTATTCGCACTGGCCGCGCTCTACACGACCGCGGCGATTGGGCAAAGTCCCACCAAGAACGAGCACTGGGTCGGGACATGGGCGACCTCGGTGCAGATTCCCGAACCGCAGAACTCGCTGCTGCCCACAGACATGACGGACACAACCATCCGCCAGATCGTGCATCTCTCGATCGGCGGCACGACGGTGCGCGTGCATCTGTCGAATGCATTCGGCACGCGGCCGCTGCATATCTTCTCCGTACACATCGCGCGTTCAGCCGACCTTGCGACCAGCAGGATCGACGTCGCGACGGACAAGGCCCTCACCTTCAACGGCGCTCCCGACGTGATTATTCCGCCTGGTGCGCAGTACATCTCCGACCCGCTCGCGTTCCCTGCTGCAGCGCTCAGCGATGTCGCGCTTACCATTCATTTCGACCAGCCGCCGACGCCGGAGACCGGCCATCCCGGCTCGCGCGCGACCACCTACATCACCAATGGCGATCACGTGAGTGATGCTGTGTTTCCCGGCCCGATGACCCTCGCGCAGACGCCACCGAACCGGCCCGCGCGACCTGTTGCACAGGGTGCAGCAGGTACGCCAGAAGGACCGATGCAACCGGGAGCAGCGATTGCACCGCCCGCAGCGACAACTATGCCGCCGGTGGCTGCTTCAGTTGCAGCGGCGCCGGAGAGCGCGCCCGCAGGCACACGCACCATTGAGCACTGGTACGCTATCTCCGGCATTGACGTTATCGCGCCGGAGAAGGACTTCGCCGTCGTCGCACTGGGCGACTCGATCACCGACGGCCACGCCACCACTACCAACGGCAACAACCGCTGGACCGACGTGTTGAACAACAAGCTTCAGTCTTCGCCTACAACGAGGCACATCGCAGTGCTGAACCACGGCATCGGCGGCAATCACCTGCTGGTCGACGGACTTGGACCCAATGTGCTGGCGCGGCTCGATCGCGATGTGCTCGCGCAGGCCGGAGTGCGCTACGTCGTCGTGTTTGAAGCAGTCAATGACCTGGGCGGCCGCGCAACCACGCCCGAGCAGCATGCAGCGCTTGTCGCGCGCATCACGGGCGCGTACCAACAGGTCATCGAGCGCGCACATGCCGAGGGCATCACGGTGATTGGCGCGACCATCACGCCCGACGGCGGCTCGCAATACAACCGCACCGGCGCGGCGGGCGATGCCGACCGGCTCGCGGTCAATGACTGGATCAAAGCGCCGGGCCACTTCGATGAGGTGATCGACTTCGCGGCGGCGATTGCCGATCCCAGCGATCCGAGCAAGATGGCTGCGGCGTACGATTCCGGCGATCACCTGCATCCGGGCGTCGCGGGCTATAAAGTGCTGGGCGAATTATTCACGCCCAGCATGTTTGGCGCGGGTGCCGCATCTCCGGCGAAGAGCAAGGCAAAGAGCACAGCAAAGGACAAGGCAAAATGATCTCGCTCAACCGTTATTCCATACGCATAGTAGCGTCCTGCTCCGCCGTTGCAGCTTTGCTCGTCGCTTCAGTCTCGCTCAACGCACAGACGCAGCCGATTGCAAAGATGCTGCTGTGGCCGAACGGCAATCCTGAGCCCTCGACGATCACCGCGCCGGAGAAAGACCCGACGACCGACCGTGACCGCATGGTCTTCGGCAAGGTGACGGTGCGCGTCACCAACGTGACCAAGCCAGACCTCGCCGTCTACGCGCCGCCCGCGGACAAGAACAGCGGCGCGGCCGCGCTGGTGCTGCCGGCCGGAAGCTACACGCGGCTGAACATGAACCTCGACGGCACCGAGGTCTGCGACTGGCTCAACTCGATCGGCGTGACCTGCGTGCTGGTGCGTTATCGCGTGCCGGAGACGCAACATTATCCTGACAGCACCGAGAATCTGGAAGACGCGCAGCAGGCCATGCGACTGACACGCGCGCATGCTGCAGAGTGGCACATCGATCCCAAGAAGGTCGGCGTGATCGGCTTCTCCGCCGGCGCGCACCTCGCCGTCGCGCTCAGCACGCATCCCGACTTCGAGAACCCCGCAGCCACTGCCGCAAGCGGCTTCTCCGCGCCGTTGCCCGATGCTCGCCCCAACTTCCAGATGGTCCTCTATCCCGGCTGGCTTACCGGCAAGGACATGCATGCCGCGACCGCGCTGACGCCGGACGCCAATGTGCCACCTACATTTTTAGTGCAGGCGGAGAACGACTACGCCGCGCATGTCGAGAACTCGCTGGCCTACTTTCTCTCACTGAAGGACGCGCATGTTCCAGCGGAGATGCATCTCTACACCCTGGGCGGCCACGACTTCGGGCTGCGGGCGACGCAGTTGCCGGTCGGCCACTGGCCCGCGCTGGCCGAGGAGTGGCTGCACTCCATCCACATCCTAGGACCGCCGGGCGAGGTGGTGAAGCCGTAGTCCAGTGAGTCTAAAAGAAGAGGCCCGGCGCAAATGCCGGGCCCTTTTGTCGAACTGGCTCCTGATGTTGCCCGCTCTGCCGCGGGCCGAGATTGAACTTTTTATTGCTGGGGCATCCAGATGCGGAAGTTGCCGCTGGCGTGCAGCATGTTGAACATGTAGAGCATGCCGTCGAAGTAGCGCTGCTCGCCCATGGGCATAGGCGTGCGCCACAGCTCTTCGACGAAGGCCTTCTCGTTGGGACCGGGCGTTGCGGCGAGGCCGCCCGCGGCTGCCGCGGCGACCATGCCGACGGAGTGACGCGTCGACATCGGCTTGCCGTCCAGCGTATAGCGATCGGCGAACATGCTGATGCCCTGCCCAACGAGGAACTTCTGCAGCCGATCGGAGAGGACGCGCTCGTCGGGGTCCTTGTGGAACCATGCGTAGTCAAACGACCAGTTGCTGATCACGCGCCACGCGTCATAGGCAAAGAGCGTCGGCTGGCCATCGCGGCCAGTCATCCATGTCTCGTCGTAGTTGTTCTGGTCTGGGACGAGACCGGTCTTTGGCCCGGCCACCTTGGGGAACATATCGCGCGAGACGTCCGCGGCCTTGAGCCAGAAGTCGCGGTCCTCCTGCGGGCCCCAGCGCGCGAAGAGCTCATAGAAGCCGGGCAGGTGGTAGGAAGCGTCGGTGTTGCCGCCGGGACCAGTGCCGGGCACGAAGCGGACCATGTAGTAGTCGGTCTGCATCATGGGGCCACCGACTGTGGGACGCGGCGTGAAGTTGCCGCCGCCGAATCCGCCGCCGGGACCGCCAGGTCTGCGCCCAGCGCCGGGCTGGGCGGCAGCCTGGCCTGCCCCCTTCTGCTCGATAGCGAGATCGGCGCGCGCCTGCTGCTGTTCGTAGTTGTTGGGGCTCATCAACTGGCCGGCGTTGGTGAACGGCTGGGCATCCTCAGGATGGATCTTGAAGGGGCCGGTGCCGGTGGTGGGCGGGTGGTGCACCATGCCGCGCAGAATGCGCTCGGCCTGCTCCTGGTAGTTATAGATGCCCTGCCCGTTGCCCCAGCGGTGCGCGGCGAAGAGCAGCGCCATGGCGTAGTACTCCTCGCCGTCGGGCGCGGGGCCGGTGGAGCGCGGCGTGCCGTCGGTGTTCATGGACCAGGCAAAGTAGCCGACGTTGGGGTTCGCGGGATCGGTGATAAGCATGTAGGTGTTCGACCAGTTCCAGATGGCGTCGAACTCATGCTTGTGGTTCAACTGCACGGCGATCATCATGCCGTAGCTCATGCCTTCGGTGCGGGCGTCGTTGTTGGCCCAGTCCGTGATGTAGGCGAGCGGGCCATTGGCGTTGGAGCCGGCCTCAAAGTAGACGCGCTCGTTGGCGGCGTCGCCGTGGAAGAACTGCTGGAAGTCCTTTTCGAGGCGCGCATTGATCTCGGCGACGGGATGGCCATCCTCGGCAAAGAGGTCGCGGTACTTGCCGGTCTTGTAGGAGCCTGTGCCATCCCCGAGATGGCGAGGGATGTTGCCGAGCGGCGCGTTGACGTGTGCGGCGGGGCGAGTGAAACCGGCGGGGGCCTGCGCGGGCGCGGCGGCAGCAGGTGCGGGAGACGCGGCGGCGGGGCCCTGCGCTGAGGCTGCAGGAGAGAGGACAATGGGCACCGCAAAAGCGGCGGAGAGAATGCGAAGCAGAGAGGTTTTCATTCGGGGCAGCTTTCTTCTTCGTTCGCATGTCGAACGAAAGTCATTTCGCGCGAGGTTAGTTTGCGACGCAGATCAATGTAACTGAATGTACGCGACGCGGCAAAGAATTGTCTCAGGTGCGATTACCGCAAACGAGTAGAAAACGCTTTCTTTCTCTTTTCGTGCGGGATAGCGATTACCAGACTTGCCAATGCACTCCACCGGCGCGAAGAATGGTCTTCCCGCGCGCTTTGCATAAGGCGCGCAAGGCAGATGCAGGAGGCAGCAGATGATGGATGAGGGCTTGGGCCGGAGAGATTTTCTGCGTGCTGCGGGAGCTTCCGCAGCCGCGCTGGGCGCGATGGCGTTCGCGGGCGCGGAGGATGCGATGGCGCAGACCGCCGAGATCGCTGGCCCGGATGCGCCGGCGATTGCGAAGCCGGAGCATGAGGTGCGCTTCTCCGTCTGCGGCATGAGCCATGACCACATCTACGGCATGGTGGAGGCGATGATCCGTGGCGGCGGCAAGCTGGTCGGCGTCTACGCGGCTGAGCCGGAGCGAGGCGCGGCGTTTGTGAAGCGCTATCCCAATGCAAAGCTGGCGCAGAGTGAGCAGGAGGTGATCGACGATCCGTCGATCCAGCTGATCCTGAGCTCGACCATTCCCAACCATCGCGCTGAAATCGGCATTCGCGCGATGAAGGCTGGCAAGGACTACCTCTCCGACAAGCCGGGGCTGACGACGCTGGAGCAATTGGCGGAGATTCGCAAGACAATTGCAGCGACGGGAAGGATCTACGCCATCATGTACAGCGAGCGGCTGGAGGTGAAGGCTGCGGTGAAGGCCGGCTACATGGTGCAGGCGGGCGCGATCGGCAAGGTGATCCAGACCATCAACATTGCGCCGCACCAGATTGTGCAGGGCGCGGGCGATGCGGGCGGAGGCACAGGCAGGCCGGAGTGGTTCTGGCATCCGGAGCAGTACGGCGGCATCCTGTGCGACATCGGATCGCACCAGGTGGACCAGTTCCTCTTCTATACGGGCTCGACGCGCGCCGATCTTGTGGCGTCGCAAGTGGCCAACGTGCGGCACCCGGACGAGCCGGAGTTCCAGGACTTCGGCGACATGATGTTCCACGGCGACAAGGGCTTTGGCTACGTGCGGCTGGACTGGTTCACACCCAAGGGGCTGGGCACATGGGGCGACGGGCGGCTGTTCATCCTGGGCACCGAAGGCTATATGGAGCTGCGCAAGTACGCGAACATCGGCACCGGAAGCAAGGGCGGCAACCATCTGTTTGTCGTGGACCAAAAGCAGCAGCGGTATATCGACTGCAACAACGTGCTGCTGCCGTTTGGGCCGCAGTTCATCGCGGACGTGGCCAACCGCACGCACGTGGCGCAGGACCAGACGCAGTGCCTGCTGGCAATGGAGTTGGTGGTTCGCGCGCAGATGGGCGCGAAGCATCAGGTGATTGAGGGATAGAAAGATGACCAGAGCAGATCGAATCTCGCGGCGCAGCTTTATGAAGACGGCGGTGGGTGCTGCCGCGGCAGTAGGATTTCCGGCGATCGTCCCGTCCAGCGTGCTGGGGCAGATGGCGCCGAGCAAACGCATCAACATCGGCGCGATCGGCGTGGGACGCATCTCGCGCGTGCAGAACCTGCCTGCCCTTTTGCAGTACGAGGATGCGCGCATCATCGCGGTGTGCGATCTGGACTCCAACCGCGTGGAGCAGGGCAAGCAGCTGGTTAACGAAGCCTACGCGAAGAAGGCCGGCAAGCCGCAGGACGGAGTCACCGGCTATCACGACTTTCGCGAGCTGCTGGCGAACAGAGATATTGATGCAGTGGTGATCAGCACGCCGGACCATCAGCATGCTCGACTGGCGTGCGCGGCTGTGCGCGCAGGCAAGGATGTCTATCTCCAGAAGCCGGCGTCGCTGACGATTGCGGAGGGACGCTACCTGAGCAACACGGTGCAGGCCTCGGGGCGGATTCTGCAGGTGGGCAGCCAGCAGCGGTCGACAGCGCAGTTTCGCCGTGCGGCGGAGCTGGTGCGCAATGGGCGCATCGGCGATCTGCAGCATGTGGAGATCGGGCTGCCGGGCGATCCGAGTGGGCCGGACGCGCCGCCGATGCCGGTGCCGCAGAACCTGAACTACGACGCCTGGCTGGGCTCGACGCCGGAGGTCTACTACACGGAGATTCGCGTGCATCCGCAGCAAGGATTTGACCGGCCGGGCTGGCTGCGCTGCGAACAGTTTGGCGCAGGCATGATTACCGGCTGGGGCGCGCACCACGTGGACAGCGCGCACTGGGGCATGAACGCCGACCACACGGGGCCGGTGGAGATCTGGGGCACGGCGGAGTTTCCCACGCATGGGCTGTGGGACGTGCATGGCAAGTTCCTGACGCATGCGCGCTATGCCAACGGCGTGACCATGGACATCTCAGGCGACTTCCCCAACGGCATCAAGTTCTACGGCTCCAAGGGGTGGATCTTTGTGACGCGCACGGAAAATGTAACCGCAAGTGATCCGGCGAGCGGAGCGCCGGCCAATCCGCGGCTGAAGGCGACGGGGCTCGACGCCAGCGATCCGGCGATTCTTGATTCGGTGATTGGACCGGACGAGGTCCATCTCTACGTCAGCAACGAACAGCATCGCAACTGGCTGGACTCGATCCGCACGCGGCAGGCGCCGATCTCGCCGGTGGAGATGGGGCATCGCGCCTGCTCCACCTGCCTGCTGCACCACATGGCGATGAAGGCTGGGCGGCATCTGCACTGGGATCCAGCGAAAGAGGCGTTTCCGGGCGATCCCGAGGCAAACGCGTGGCTGTCGCGGCCGCAACGCAAGGGCTATTCGCTGGATGATGCGTGGATATGAACGCGAGTCAGCAGCGTATATTCAATGACTGTCGAAGTAATTCCGGGCGCTGGGGCGCCTGCGGTTTTCTGGCATGCTTCTCCGGCCACTTCAAAGGACTTCATGTTTGATCTTCATGGGAGGCGTGCGGTCGTCATCGGCGGCACGTCCGGCATTGGGCGCGCGATCGCCCTCGCGCTGGCGGATGCAGGCGCGGACGTGGTGGCGAGTTCCCGGTCGCAGGAATCAGTCGATGCAGTGGCCCAGGAGATCGAGGCCCGAGGGCGAAAGACGCTGCGCGTCACAGTGGATGTTCCGAGCTGTGCTTCCATTGAACAACTGGAGCGGCGGGTGAGCGATGAGCTTGGGCCGGTGGACATCCTGGTGAACGCTGCAGGCATGACCAAACGTGTGCCGACGCTGGACTGCCCGGAAGAGCTGTGGAACACGATCATGGACGTAAACCTGAAGGGAACGCTGCACGGCTGCCAGGTCTTCGGGCGGGGGATGCTGGAGCGCGGCTACGGGCGCATCATCAATATCGCGTCGCTCTCAACCTTTGTCGCGTTCCACGAGGTTGCACCGTACGGCGCCAGCAAGGCGGCGGTAGGCGCGCTGACCAGGTCGCTGGCGGTGGAATGGGCGGATAAAGGCGTGTGCGTGAACGCGATTGCGCCCGGGATTATTCCCACCGCGCTGAACAAGTCGATTATCGAGACGCCGCGCGGACAGGAGCTGCTGATGCGGACACCGATGAAGCGGTTCGGTACGCGCAAAGAGGTGGCCGGCGCGGCAGTGTACCTGGCGTCGGAGGAGAGTGGATTTGTAACCGGCGAGATTATTGCAGTGGATGGCGGATTTCTGGCAAGCGGAGTGAACCGATGAAGATGAATTGGCGTGTTGGATTTGCGATGGTGGGCCTGCTGGCTAGCGCGGCGGCTGCTCGCGCAGAGAACGGGGCCGAGGGATGGCTGCGGTATGCGGCTCTGCCCGCAGCGGCGAAGCAGCAATATGCGGCGCTGCCCGCGCGCGTGGTTGCGCTGGATGATTCCGCGATGGGACAGAGCGCGGCGACGGAGCTGAAGCGCGGGCTGGGCTCCATGCTGGGACGGGAGATAGCGACGGAGCCGAAGATCGGCGGCGATGCATTTGTAGTTGGCACAGTGGAAGAGCTAAAGACGGCGCTGCCGTCGTGGCATGCGCCTGCCGGAATGGGCGATCAAGGGTTTGCGGTCGCGCAGGTGCGCAGCGGCGGCCACAGCTACTGGGTGATTGCCGGCAAGGATGGGCATGGCGAGCTCTATGGCGTCTTCCATGTACTGCAAAGCGTTGCAACCGAAAAGCCGTTGACGGCGGATACCGAAGCGCCGTCGGCGCCCATCCGCTGGGCAGACCAGTGGGACAACTTCGATGGCACCATCGAACGCGGCTGGGCCGGGAGGTCGATCTTCTTTGACGGCGGGCATGTGCGCAGCGATCTCTCGCGTGTGGGCGAGTATGGCCGACTGCTCGCGTCGATCGGGATCAACGGCGTCGCGATCAACAACGTCAACGCGAATCCCAAGACGCTCGACTCCGACATGCTGAAGGAGATCGCTCGCGTCGCCGATGCGTTCCGGCCGTGGGGCGTGCGCATCTCGCTCTCCGTGCCGATGACCAGTCCGCAGACCGTGGGCGGGTTGAGCACCTTCGATCCGGTCGATCCACAGGTGATCGCATGGTGGCAGAAGAAGACGGACGAGATCTATGCATTGATCCCCGACTTCGGCGGATACCTCGTCAAGGCGGACTCCGAAGGCCAGCGCGGCCCGGCGCAGTATGGCCGCACGCCGGCCGATGCGGCCAACGTGCTGGCGCGACCGCTCCAGGCGCATGGCGGCGTGGTGATGTATCGCGGTTTTGTCTACAACAACCATCTCGACTGGACGGACATGAAGGCGGACCGCGCGCGCGCGGGCTACGACAACTTCCGTTACCTCGACGGCAAGTTCGAGCCGAACGTGGTGATCCAGATCAAGAACGGGCCCATCGACTTCCAGGTGCGCGAGCCGGTATCGCCTCTGTTTACCGCACTGCGGCACACGAACGAAGCAATCGAGGTGCAGACCACGCAGGAGTACACCGGCCAGGCGCATCACATGGTCTTCCTGGTGCCGATGTGGAAGACGTACCTGGACACGGACCTGCGCGTGGACAACCAGCCGAGCCTGCTGAAGGACATCGTGGAGGGCAAGACCTTCCGTCGCTCGACGAGCGGCTATGTCTCCGTGGTGAACGTGGGGCTTGAAGACAACTGGATGCACCACCCCATGTCGATGGCGAACCTGTATGGCTATGGACGGCTGGCGTGGAACCCGGACCTCAGCTCGGAAGAGATCATCGACGCGTGGACGCGCATGACCTGGGGCAACAACCCGCAGGTAGACGCAACGATCGATAAGCTTAACCTCGAAAGCTGGCATGCATATGAGGAGTACACCGGGCCGCTGGGCGTAGGCGGGCTGACGAACATCACCGGGCCGCACTACGGGCCGGGGATCGAGTCCGCCGAGCGCAACGGCTGGGGGCAGTGGATCCGCGCGGACCACGACGGCATCGGCATGGACCGCACGGTGGCTACAGGAACTGGCTACATCGGGCAGTATCCTCCGGAGCTGGCGGCGAAGTATGAGTCGCTGAAGAGCTGCCCGGACGATCTGCTGCTGTTTATGCATCATGTTCCTTACTCCTATGTGCTGCATAACGGCAAGACGGTGGTGCAGTACACGTATGACACGCACTACGACGGCGCGAAGATCGCTGCGAGCTATGCGCCGGAGTGGCAGAAGCTGAAGGGCCTGATCGACGACGAGCGCTATCAGAAGACGCTGACGATGCTCGAGTACCAGGCAGCGCACGCCGACGTGTGGCGCGATGCGGTGGACCAGTGGTTCCAGAAGATGTCCGGCAGCGACGACAAGCTGGGCCGCGTGGGACACGATCCGGACCGCATCGAGGCCGAGTCGATGGACGCCACGGGATATAAGACGACGGACATGACGCCGTACTTTGAGAATGCGTCTGGCGGCAAGTTTGCGGCGTGCTCGGATGCCGCGGGCTGCACGCTGAAGACCGCGCTCGACAAGCCGACCGGGACGTACTCGATCGGCGTGCAGTACTTTGACACCGTAAGCGGAGCTTCGAGCTTCGACCTGATGCTGGACGGCAAGTCGATCGGCCAGTGGAAGGCCGACGAGACATGGCCCGGCCGACGACCGGACGCCGACAACTCCACGCGCTTCACGGTTTCTGGCGTTCACCTTAAGCCCGGCGACACGCTGGAGATTCACGGCACCCCCAACGGCAATGAACAGGCGCCGGTGGACTACATCGAGATCACGCCGGAGCGGGGCGAAGGCCAAATGAAGATGGCGTCCAAATGAAAATCATTGGCGCACGTCTGATTATCTGTTCCCCCGATCGCAACTTCGTCACGCTGCGCATCGAAACCGACGAGGGCATCTACGGGCTGGGCGACGGCACGCTCAATGGCCGCGAACTGGCTGTGGCGAGCTACCTGAGCGAGCACGTACTTCCCTGCCTGATCGGACGCGACCCGTTCGACATCGAGGACATCTGGCAGTATCTCTATCGCGGCGCGTACTGGCGGCGCGGGCCGGTGACGATGACGGCGATTGCCGCGGTGGACGTGGCGCTGTGGGACATCAAAGGCAAGGCGCTTAACACGCCGGTCTATAACCTGCTGGGCGGCAAAAGCCGGCAGGGCGTGCTGGTCTACACGCACGCTAACGGCAAGGACATCGACGAGGTTGTTGACTCGGTGAAGCACCACATGGAGCTTGGCTATCTTGCGGTGCGAGCGCAGAGCGGTGTGCCTGGCGTGGCTTCGAGCTACGGCGTGCCCAAGGGCGGCAAGCCGTATGAGCCGGCGGAGCGCGGTCTGCCCAGCGAGAGCGTGTGGTCGACGGAGCGGTATCTGAACTTCGCGCCGAAGTTGTTTGAACGGATCCGCGCGGAGGTTGGCCCCGACGTGCATCTGCTGCATGATGTGCATCACCGGCTGACGCCGATTGAAGCAGCGCGGCTGGGCAAAGAGCTCGAACCGTATCACCTCTTCTGGATGGAGGACCCCTGCCCGGCGGAGTTGCAGGAAGGCTTCAAACTGATTCGGCAGCATACGACCACGCCGATTGCTACGGGCGAGGTCTTCAACTCGGTGTGGGACGCGCATGACCTGATCCGCAACCAGTGGATCGACTACCTGCGCATGACCATCGTGCATGGCGGCGGCATCACGCACGCCAAGAAGACGGCAGACTTCGCGGCGCTCTACCAGGTGCGCACGGGCTTCCACGGCGCGACCGACCTTTCGCCGGTGACGATGGCGGCGGCGCTGCACTTTGGCCTGGCGATCCATAACTTCGGCATCCAGGAGCACATGCCACACTCCGCGCTGACGGATGAGGTCTTCCCGCACCAGTACAGCTTCAACGGCGGATACATGCATCCCGGCGACGCGCCGGGCCTGGGCGTGGAGATCGATGAGAAGCTGGCCGCAAAGCATCCCTACCAGCGGGCGTACCTGCCGATTGCACGCAAGCTAGATGGCACGCTAACGGACTGGTAACCGAAAAGATCATCAGGCCTTTTCGCCCGCGCCGCGACTCCCTGATTCAGTCCACGCACGGTCATTTACCATTGATCTCGCGGGAGGGTGCGAACGTTGCAGAAGTATCTCTTGATCGCCGCGGGCGGCGCGCTGGGATCGATCGCGCGCTACTGGGTGGGCGCAACGATCTCGGGCCGCGCCGGAACCCGCTTTCCCCTGGGCACGTTCGTGGTGAACCTCTCAGCGTGCGTGTTGATCGGATTCGTCTACACGTGGATGGGGCGGCACATTGAGCTGAACCCGGCCTGGCGCAACCTCATTCCCATCGGCTTCATCGGCGCCTACAGCACCTTCTCCACCTTCGAGTGGGAGACCTTCACGGCGATGGAGGCCGGAGAGCTGGCGATGGCCGCGCTTTACGTTGCTTCCAGCGTGGCGCTGGGTCTGGCTGCGGTGTGGGTGGGCGCGAAGCTGGCGGGCGCGTTGTCTGCCTGAGACCATACCCCCCTCCCCCCATATCATCTACCTTTGATTCAGCTATTTGCAGCATTTTGACCCGAGTGCCTTGATTCCACAGCAGTTAGGGTCAAGTATGTGATTCTTCGTCCCCTCAAAACGCGAAAGGCCCGCCATGGCGGGCTCTCTGGTTTGCTCTGTTTCTATTTTAGCAAGCCGGACGAAACTACTATGCCACTTTTCTGAAAACTCCAACTCACTGATGAGACAGGGTTTATTGTCCAATTCAGTTCGCGCGGGGCTTGACAGGACTTTCGGCGATGAACTTCAGTTCTTCGGCAACTGGACATTGGACCAGCCGCCGCCGAGCGCCATCTGCAACTGCGCGCTGGCGACCATGCGGCGCGAGACGAGAGCGGCCGCGGCGCGCTCGTCGTTCAGCTCGATGGCCTGATTGGTGAGGACTTCGAGATAGACGGCAAGGCCCTGCCGATAGCGCAGCAGCGAGAGCTGGGTCGAACGCTTGGCGGCGTCGACGGCGCGTTGCTGGTCGGTTGCCTCCTCTTCGAGGACACGCAGCGCGGCGAGCTGATCCTCGACGTCGCGGAAGGCGGAGAGCACCTGATTGCGGTAGAGAGCAGTTGCCTGCTCGCGCTGGGCGATGGCGTAGTCGACCTGCGCGCGGCGGCGGCCGCCGTCGATGACAAGTTCGCTGGCCGAGGCGCCTGCGCTCCAGAGAGCGCTAGGTGCGCTGAAGAGGCTGCTGACGGCGGTCGACTCAAGGCCGCCTTCGCTGCCGAGCGTGACGCTGGGATAGTAGGCGGCCTGGCTGACGCCGATCTGCGCGTTGGCGGCGGCGATGCGGCGCTCCGCACCGGCGATGTCGGGGCGGCGCTCCAGCAGCTGCGACGGCAGGCCGGTGGGAACGTACGGAGGATTGCCGGCGAGCGGGTTCTCCGCGATGTGGAAGTCGGTGGCGGGCGTGCCGACGAGGACAGCGATGGCGTGTTCAGACTGCGCGCGCTGCACGCCAAGATCGACCAGCTGTGCGCGGGTCTCCTCCAACTGCGCCTGCGCCTGCGCTACGTCGCTCTCGCTTGCAACGCCGCCCTTGAAGCGCACCTGCGTAAGGTTGAGGGCCTGTTGGTAGGCATCGAGCGTGTTGCGCAGTAGCTGGGCCTGAAGATCGATCCCGCGCAGCTGAAAGTAGGTAACGGCCAGCATTCCCTGCAGGCTGAGGCGGGTGTTGGCGAGGTCGGCGGCGGAGGCCTGCGCGTTGGCGGCGCTCGACTCGATCTGGCGGCGAACAGCGCCCCAGAGGTCCGGCTCCCAGGAGATGTTGACCGGCAGAAGGAAGTCCCAGTAGTTGCGGGCGGTGTTCGCGGAGATATTGGGCCGGTTGGCGGAGAGATCGTTGCGCGAGGCGCCGGCGCCGACGGAGACCGAGGGATAGAGCGCGGAGCGGCTGACGCGAACGAGGTCGTGCGCCTGCTCGTAGGCGTGGAGCGCGGCGGCGATCTGCTGGTTGGCTGCGGCGCAGCGCTGCTCGAGATCGTTGAGCTGCGGATCGCCATAGACGGTCCACCACGCGCCACGATCGGCGGCGTCCGAAGGCGCGGCGGCGGCCCAGTCGCCGTAGTGGCCGCTCGAGGAGTATGCGGGCGGCGCCGGCGCGGCGGGGCGCTTGTAGCTCGGGCCGACGAGACAGCCAGTGAGCGCGAGTGAAGAAGCGAGCATTGCACATCCCCACCGATGCGCGATGAAATCACGCATGAATGGGCCGCCCATACCTCTTCTCTCCCGGCGATGGTGCGACAGCTTCACTGACCCTCCTGGTGTCCGGGTCCGGCGTTATTCTGCTGCGGCGTCACGACGCGCACCTGCTCGCCGTCGGTGAGTGAGTCAGGCGGGTTGGCGATGACCTTCTGTCCGGGCGAAAGACCACCGAGGACCTCGATGGCAGAGCCGTAGTCGTTGCCGGGTGTGATGCGGACGATGTGGGCGCGGCTGGAGGAGTCAACCACGCCGACATGCAGGCCGTCGGTTCCGAGGATTGCCGCGCTGGCCGGGATGGTGAGTGCGGACGCGGCGGTGGAGACGTTGAGATGCACCTCGGTGTAGCTGCCGGGCAGCAGTTCGCCGGAGCGGTTGTCGACATCGACCTCAGCCAGCAGCGTGCGGGTGGCGGGATCGACAGAGTCCGAGGAGCGCATCAGCCTGCCTTTGAAGATGCGGTTGGGATACTGCGGCAGGGTGAGCGTGGCGGTGACGCCATTCTTCGCGTCCGGCGCGTAGACCTGAGGGACGTTGATGAAGACGCGCAGCGTGCCGATGGCGGAGATGTCGAAGACCTCCTTGCTGGTGTCGGTGATTCCGGCGCCGGGCGTGGTGGTGCTGCCTGTCGTTGTGATGAGCTGGCCGATGTCGATGTTGCGGGCGGTGATGACGCCATCGAACGGCGCCACGATGCGCTCAAAGGATTGCAGCTGCTCGATGCGCTTGACGTTGGCCTGGGCGGAGTTGACCTCAGTGTTGCGCGCGGAGAGCGCGGCCTGCGCGTTGTCGGTGTCCTGCTGGGAGACTGCGTTCTGCGCGATAAGACCCTGGTAGCGGTCGGCGGTGACCTTGGCCAGCGCGGCGTTTGCCTCCGCGGTGGCGAGGTCAGCCTTGGCCTGCGCGAGCTGCTGATCGAGCTCCGGCGTCTCGATGACGGCGAGCAGGTCGCCCTTCTTCACGTGCGAGCCGATGTCGTGATACCAGGCTTTGACGTAGCCTGTGGTGCGCGCATAGATGGGCGCCTGGGTGAAGGCCTGCATATTGCCGGGCAGCACGATCTCGCGGGCATCCTTCTCCATCTGCGGATCGACCAGCGAGACTGGAGGCGCGGCCATGGTGCCGGTGTAGTCGGCCAGCTTGGCGGCCGCATGGCGGCGGCCGAGGATGCCGACGACGGCGATGACCACCGCGACGATGGCTACGATGATGGCGAGCGTGGTCAGCGGACCGCGGCGGATCTCCGGCGGAGTGGGGCGACCTTCGTCCGCGGAGTGCGCGGCTGCGCCGCTGGTCCCGGCTGGGAGTTCGTGGTCGGGACCGATTCTTTTGTTGTCACTGCTCATGGCTGGTCTCCATGCTCATGGCTCAAGTCAGCGCTCATGGCTGCTCCTTTTTACGCTTATCCGATGCCGATGCGGGGTGCGCGCCGGTCTCCAGCGGCTGTACCGGATGCCGCTCGCCCGGCGGAGGCGGAGGTGTGTTGCGGTGCACCAGCGCGAACAGCACAGGCACGAAGGTCAATGTTCCAAAGGTGGCCAGGATCAGCCCGCCGATTACGGCACGGCCGAGCGGCGCGTTCTGCTCGCCGCCTTCGCCCAGGCCGAGCGCCATTGGCACCATGCCGATAATCATGGCCAGGGCGGTCATGATGACGGGGCGGAAGCGTGTGAAGCCGGAGGCCAGCGCAGCCTCGGCGGAGTTGAATCCCTCAGCCATCTGCTCCTTGGCGAAGCTGACGACGAGGATCGAGTTGGCGGTGGCCACGCCCACGCACATGATGGAGCCGGTAAGCGCAGGCACGCTGAGGTGGGTTCCGGTGATGAAGAGCATCCACACGATGCCGGCCAGCGCGCCAGGCAGCGCGGCGATGATGATGAAGGGATCGAGCCAGCTCTGGAAGTTGACGACGATGAGGGCATAGACGAGCACGATCGAGAAGGCCAGGCCGAAGTAAAGGCCCTGGAACGATTCGCGCATGGTGGAGATCTGGCCGCGGACGAAGATCTGCGTGCCGCGCGGGGCGTGCTTGCGCGCATCGCCGACATAGCTGTCAATCTGCTTGGCCACGCTGGCGAGGTCGGTGCCTTCGACCGAACCGTAGACATCGATGATGGGCTGAGCGTCGTAATGGCTGACCAGGCCGGGCTCCGTGCCGCGCGTGATGGTGGCCAGATTGCCCAGCAACTGCGGCGCATGCCCGGAGCCGCTGATGGAGATGGGAAAATTCTCCAGCTGCTGCAGGCTCTGCACGTCATACTGCGGCGTCTGCACGGCGATCGAGTAGCTGACGTGGTTCTGCGGGTTCAGGTAGAACGTCGGCGAGGTCTGGAAGCTGCCGCTGAGGCTGGTGAGCACATCGCGCGCGACGTCGCTCTGCGTATATCCCACCTGCTGCGCGCGGGTGCGATCGACGTTGATGGTCCACTTCGGCTGATCGAACGGTTGCTGAATGCGCAGATCGGTGATGCCGGGCACGTGCGCGATCTTCTGCTTCAACTGCTCGGCCAGGTCGCGGTTCTGGTCTACCTGCTGGCCGGTGACCTGAATGTCGATCTGCGCCGGCAGACCGAAGTTGAGGATCTGGCTGACCATGTCGGTGGGCAGATAGTAGAACTCGACGCCGGGGAACTGCTGCGTCAGCTTGTCGCGCAGCGTGTGCATGTATTGCGAGGTGGGGCGGTGCTTCTCGGCGAGCGAGACCAGGATGTCGGCATCGCCGGTGCCGACAGGGGCGGAGTTTGAATAACTGAGGTTCAGGCCGGAGTAGGGCAGGCCGATGTTGTCGATGATGGTGCCGAGCTGGTCCTGGGGAATCTCCTGCTTGATCTCGGCCTCGATCTCATCGCAGAGCTTTGCGGTGTCCTCGATGCGAGTGCCGGTGTGCGCGCGCACATGCAGTTTGAACTGGCCGCCATCCACGGATGGGAAGAAGTCCTCGCCGAGGTGGGGATAGAGGACCACGATCGAGAGCAGCCAGAAGGCGATGAGGCCGAGCAGCGTGGGCGCACGGAATTCCAGGCAGAGGGCGAGCGCGCCGTGATACCAGGTGCGCAGCTTCTCAAAATAATGTTCGAAGGCAATCTGGAAGCGGACAAAGGGATTGCGGCTGACGCGTGCCTGCTCCGCGCGGTCATGCTCGTGTCCGCGCAGCAGGTATTTAGCCATGGTGGGCACGATGGTGCGCGAGAGAAAGTAAGACGCCATCATGGCGAAGACGACGGATTCGGCCAGCGGGACGAAGAGATACTTCGCGACGCCACCGAGGAAGAACATGGGCACGAAGACGATGCAGATGGCCAGGGTGGAGACGAAGGCGGGGACGGCAATCTGTGCGGCGCCGGTGAGGATGGCATCCTCGACCTCCTTGCCCAGTTCCAGATTGCGGTTGATGTTCTCGATCTCGACGGTCGCATCGTCCACCAGGATGCCGACGGCGAGCGCGAGGCCGCCGAGGGTCATGATGTTGATGGTCTGACCGAGAGCGGCGAGCGCCAGCAGAGAACAGATGATCGAGAGCGGGATGGAGACGGCGATGATGACGGTAGAACGCCAGTTGCCGAGGAAGATGAGGATCATCGCGGCGGTAAGGCAGGCAGCGATGATGGCTTCGCGGACGACGCCGCTGATGGCGGCTTTGACGAAGATGGACTGATCGGCGATGGGCTCGATCTGAAGCGCGGGCGGGAGCTGGTCGCGGATGTGCGGCAGGTCCGCCTTGACCTCGGAGATGATGCTGAGCGTGGAGGCCTTGCCGGTCTTCATCACCGACATCAGCGCGGCGCGCTGGCCGTCGACCCGGACCACGTTGGTCTGCGGCGGGAAGCCGTCGCGCACATTGCCGACGTCGTGGATATAGATGGTGGCGCCGTTGACGGTCTTGATTGGCAGATCGTTCAGCCCGGCGATCGAGTCCGGCGCGCTGTTGGTCTCCACCTGATAGTCGAAGTGACCGATCTTGGCGTCGCCGGCGGGCAGAATGACGTTCTGCGCGCTGATGGCGTTGACGACATCGGCGGCCGAGAGGCCCAGGGCCTGCAGCTTCTGGGTGTCGATATCCACCTGCACCTGGCGCTGTTTGCCGCCGTAGGGAAATGGCAGCGCGGCGCCTTCCACCGTGGCCAGCTGGGTGCGGATGAAGTTGGTGCCAAAGTCATTGAGCTGCTGCTCGGTGAGGCCCGCGCCCGAGAGGCCAAGCTGGAGCACAGGCACACTGGAGGCGCTGTATTGAATGACGAGCGGCGGATTGGTGCCCTGCGGATACTGGCGCAGGGATGTCTGCGCCACCGCGGTGATCTGCGCGACGGCCTGCGAGATGTTGACCGAAGGCTGGAAGTAGACCTTGGTGACGGAGACGCCGTTGAGGGTCTGCGACTCGGTGTGCTCGATGTCATTGACGGTGGTGGTCAGGCTGCGGTCGAACTGCACTTCGATGCGGTCGCTGAGCTGCTGCGGGGAGAGGCCGGCGTAGTTCCAGATAACGGAGACGACAGGAATATTGATGTTGGGAAAGATGTCCACCGGCATGCGCAGGATGACCACAGGCCCCAGGAAGAACAGCAGGAGCGCCAGCACGGTGAAGGTATATGGTCTCCGAAGAGCGAGACGGACAATCCACATCAGAAGCCACCTACAAGGCGGTCGGCGAGTGCCGGGCCTTTGGATCTGGGCGAGCGAATCGGGAGACGCTCGCGTGACTAGTTGCTAAACGAGTCGTTCAGTATTTAGACGTCTCCGGGGCGGCGGGGATTCAGCGGTTGTTGCAGGTTTGCGGGACTGCACCGGAGCCTGGCGGCAGATACCGCCGAAGACGGCATCGACGATTTTTTCCGCCTCGTGTTCGTTTAAGGGGCCGTGGGCTGCCAGCAGGCGGAAGACGAGCGGCCCGTAGATGAGGTCGAGCACGGTCTCGCTGTCGATGTCGGGGCGGATCTCGCCGCGCTCCACCCCGCGCTGCCACATGATGCGCGCGGCATCGCGACGGGCGTACAGAAACCGCTCGCGGAAGAGTGTAAGAAATTCCGGATTGCTCTGGCCTTCCGCCAGAAACTGCCCGAAGAGACGGCCGAGCGGGCTGATATAGAAAGCAGTCACGGATTTGACCTGCAGGGTGAAGTCCATCCTGGCCGAGCCGGTATTGGGCGTGGGAACGTGTTCGGTCATGTCCGCGAGGTAGGCGTCCAGCGCCACCATGCTCTTGTTGGGCCACCATTTATAGATGGTGGCTTTGCTGACTCCGGCGCGCTGCGCGATGGCGTCGGTGGTGATGCGGCGCAGAGGCTGGCGGGCGAGCAGGTAGAGCGTCGCCTTGAGGATGGCGGCCTCTGCCTCCGCGCTGCGATGGCGGCCGCGCGCCTTCGGCTCTTCCAGAACGGTATGGGGTGTTGAGCAGATGCGGGCTCCGCGGCTATCCAGCAGCAAGACACAGCAAAACTGAACGTCTCGTTCAATTTTAGGCGAATTTTCGGGACCTGTGCTCGGCCAAGGCCCATCCCGTGACCTGGAAATTTACGATTTGTCCCGGCTTTGTTTTGCCGTGCCCGCGGTCAAGTCAGAGGCATCTCGATTCGCGTACCATGGCGCGCATGGAACTGCCTCCTTTTACCCGCCGCCAGTTTGTCGCGTCCACCGCTGCCGCCGGAACCGGCGCTGTGCTCTCGCATCTAGCTCCCAGCCTGATGGCGCAGGCCGTCGCGCCCAGCGAGCTGCACGCCGTGCCGGAGTGGGCCACGCGCGTGCATCGCTGGGCGCAGCTCACGCTGGTGGAGGACGATCCCGCGCACTTCGACACCGGCTTCTGGCTGGACTACTTCAAGCGCACCAAGTCCGACGGCGCGTGCCTGAGCGCAGGCGGCTGCGTTGCGTACTATCCCACCGAGGTCCCCTTCCACCATCGCAGCGCATGGCTGGGCAATCGCGACGTCTTCGGCGAGCTGGTTGAGGGCTGCCGCAAGATGGGCATGTCCGTGCTCGCGCGCACCGATCCGCATGCGACGTATGACGATGCCAAGGCCGCGCATCCGGACTGGATCGCCGTCGAAGCCAACGGCGAACCACGCCGCCACTGGGCCTCGCCGGAGATGTGGGTGACGTGCGGGCTGGGACCGTACAACTTCGAGTTCATGCGCGACGTGCACAAGGAGATCATGTCGCGCTACCAGGTCGACGGCATCTTCATGAACCGCTGGGACGGCTCCGGCGACTGCTACTGCGTGCACTGCCAGCAGAACTTCAAGGCTGCGACAGGGTACGAACTGCCGCGAAGTACCGGTCGCTCTGAAGCCGCGGGCCGCCGCGATGCCGTGGGCAAGGCGTTCTTCCTCTGGCGGCAGCAGCGGCTGACGGAGGTGGTCGACGTCTGGAACGCCGACATCCGCGCCATCAATCCACAATCGAGCATCATCCCCAACAACGGCGGCGGCGCTGCCAGCGGCCTCGACACCATCGCCCTCGGCAAGCGCGCGCCTCTGATGGCCGCCGATCGCCAGGCGCGCCACGGCCTCGCACTGCCCTGGGTGGTCGGCAAATCCGCGAAGGAGTACCGCGCCACCATGGGCACGAAGCCGGTGATCGGGCTGTTTGGTCTGGGTTTAGAAGAGCAGTATCGCTGGAAGGACAGCGTCAACAGCAATGCAGAGATCCGCATCTGGGCGCTGGAGGCGATCGCCAATGGCATGAAGCCGTGGTTCTGCAAATTCTCCGGCACGCTCCACGATGAGCGCTGGCTCAATGGCATCGCCGACATCTATCAATGGACCGAGAAGAACCAGGCCTACCTTGAGCAAAAGCAGCCCATGGCTCGCGTAGCCATCGTCTTCTCGCAGCAGACCGCCTGGTACCACGCCTCGGTGGAGGACTACGCGCTTGGCTGGTATCAGGCGCTGGTCGAGTCGCGTATTCCGTTTGAGATGGTGCACGACCGCCTGCTGGACGCCGAGCGCCTCGCGCCCTATCGCACACTCATCCTGCCTAACATCGCGGCACTCAGCGATGCGCAGTGCGATCAGCTGCGCGCCTTCGTGCGCAACGGCGGCAATATTATTGCCACCCACCAGACCAGCCTCTTCGATGAGTTCGGCGCGCCGCGCAAGAACTTCGCCCTCGCCGACCTGTTTGGCGTGGATTGGACGGGCAAGACCGAAGGCCCCATGCAGAACTCCTACATCCGGCTGGAGCACGACGCCTATCCGCACCATCCGCTCTTCGCCGGCCTCGAAGACGCTCCGCGCATCATCAACGGCGTCACGCGGCTGGAGGTCACCCCGCGCGCGCCGTTCGCAGAGACGCCCTTCACGCTGATCCCCAGCTATCCCGACCTGCCCATGGAGAAGGTCTATCCACGGGTGGCGAAGACCGACATCTCCTGCCTCTATCTACAACAGAAAGGCGGACAGACTGGCGGACGCGTCGCGTACCTCCCCTTCGATCTCGACCGCACCTTCTGGGAGGTGCTGAACCCGGACCACCTGCAGATGATGCGCAACACGCTGACGTGGGCGCACAACGAGCCGCCGATGGTCGAGGTCGATGGCCCCGGCCTGCTCGACGTGACCGCATGGCGCAACTCCGGCTCCGTCACCGTGCATCTGGTCAACCTCACTAATCCCATGGCGATGAAGGGCCCCTATCGCGACTTCTTCCCCATCGGCGCGCAGACGGTAAAGCTGCGTTTGCCGAGCGATCTACGCGCGACTCGCGCACGGCTGCTGGTCGCAGGCAAAGAGGTTCCGATCGCGCGAACCGGATCCGCACTGCAGATCACTGTGCCTTCGGTGTTGGACCACGAGGTGCTTGCGATCGAGGTGTAGGACCGCGTTGCTTCATCTCTTTTGAAAGACCACGCCTGTATCTTCCGGGCCAGGCAACAGATGGTTGTCGCTCGAATAGACAGGCCAGTTTTCATCGGGGCCTGCGTTCAGCAGAGTGTCGAAAGCCGAAGCTGCGCGCGTATCGCAAAACCGGAACATCGCATGTTGGATGACCAGCAGGCCGCTGGGTTTGAGGACGCGCGCCAGGTCGGTGACGGATTGCTCAAAGTCCACAAACCGGATGTATGCCTCGCACCTGGCCGGCGGCGGCGACACGTTGAGATCGCCGTGGCGAAAGACCGCCATCGCGAAGATCGCGTCGTAACTCGAGTCTGGTTCGCCGGCGGTGGAACCCGCAACGGAGAAGAACATTTGCTTGTCGTCCGCCATTGCCAATCGGCGGCGGCAAACAGCGATATTGCGAGGGCTGATGTCGATTCCCTGGATGGTACCCAGTGGAAAATAGGGACGAAGCGAGAAGACCTCCTCGCCGGTAGCGCAGCCGAAGGATAGGATCCGGACGTCCGGGCCGTCTCCCACATGATCGCGCACCAAGGCGAAGATCTCCGGATAGCGGTCCTCGGAGGTGGTCCCGAAGGGCTGATAGAGGCCGCGCGGGCGAAACATGCGCAGAAGGGCGGCGTTGCGCGACTCTCTATCCTTGAACAGGTCGGGGATTGCGCACGCGCATCGATATCCGGGGAGCTTGCGCAGGTGCTGCTTCAGGTGCGCGATCGAGGTGGAAAGGCTCATTGGATGGGAGTGTCAGAGCGATGATAATGCAACCATGCGCATGAAACTCCTGGCGGCGAACAAGATTCCGGTTGTCTATTGGTTCGCCGTCGTTGGGTTTCTACTGCGGCTCGGCGTGCGGGTCGCCTCCGGGATCGACCAATTCTGGGTCAACGGATACACCTTCTTCTTCGAGCTGGCCCAGGGCATCGCGACAGGCTCCGGCATTGCCTTTCCAGGAGGTCCGCCGACGGCCTTCCGTGTGCCGCTCTATCCGATCCTTCTTGCAGGATTGACGCTGGGACATCAGGCCTTCTGGCCGGTGGTGATCTTCGAGTCGGCTATCGGGGCGTTCACGGTTCTGTGCGTGGCACAACTGGCGCGGACGATGTTTCCCGGGACGGCTGGAGTCAGGGTAGCCACCTGGGCCGCGGCAGGCACAGCCTTCTATCCCTACTACGTCATTCACGACACTGCCCTGGAGGAGACCAGCCTCTTCACCCTGCTCACTCTGGTGTCGGTTCTTCTGGTCTTGCGTTCGCTGCGGGACCAGCGCGTGAGTTGCGCCGCGGCGGCCGGCCTGGCCCTGGGCCTCACGGTGCTGACGCGTGCGACGATCGCGCCGTTTGCGTTGCTCGTACCCTTCTGGCTCGCGTGGCGCGGAAGAGCCCGTGCCGGATTGGCCTGCGGCATTCTGCTGGCCGTGACGGTCTCTCCATGGCTCTGGCGGAACTATATCGTCACCGGTGTCCCCACCCTGAGTACGGAGACAGGAATCGAGCTATGGACCGGAAACAACGGTTATCTCTTCGACTATTACCCGCAGCAGAGCAGCGACCTGAGTAAAGGCGAGGCGATTGGGGCACTGACCCCAGCCGATCAGAAGCAATTGCAGGTCCTCTCGAAGCATGAAAATGCAATGAGCCGATGGTTCGCCCATAAGGCGTGGGACTATATCAAGCAGCATCCGGGCCAGACCGTGGTGGATGGCCTTCGCAAGATCGCAGCCGGATTTTCTCTTCTGCCCAGCCCGCGACGCGGCAGACTGGCTGACCTGACCCACGCCATCAGTTATGGCTTCGTGATGGTGACTGGATTGTGGGGAATGTGGCGGCGGCGCGACCAATGGCGCGACGACTCCCTGATCTATCTGCTGTTCGGGAGCTTCGTGGCGGTGACGGCTGTGTTCTGGGCCCACACCAGCCATCGCGTATTTCTCGATGTGTACTGGATCGTCTTCGGGAGCGGGGCGCTGGTGACGTCCGGGGTGTTGCGTAAGCTCCCCGGGACAGCTTCAACTCCGACGGCTCGACCGTGACGGCGGGCCGTGCTTCGCGGTGGCATGCCAGCGCGGATGGATTGGTCCGCACGCGGGGCCGATCCATGGCGTATGGAGTGCAAGTAATTCCAATAGAGGGATTTGAGAGCTGCGAATCCTCAGCGCGGGGTTGCGAAGACAGTAAACAGTTCTTGTATGCTGAGAGCAATGCGAGCGCATGGGAAAGGACCGGCCGGCGAGACCTCATCTTCTTACAGGCGAGATTCAACATGTCCCTAAATGCGTACCGGGCCTACGGCCTTCGCATCCATGCGGAGATCAGTTGCCCGGAGCTCTGTGCCGACCCGGAGCCCACCTCTGATCCGGACGTAACGGTCCGATTGCTGCAGCCGATCCAGGAGATCTCCGAGTCACTGGAGGACGGCCACTATGAGGTGCAGCCCGGCGTATTTCGTCTCGCCGTGCCGAAGGTTGCGCAGTATCTGGTCGAGGGAGGCAGGCGAATCTCGATCGAGCCGCTCGCCGGCGCATCGGAAGAAGAGGTGCGCCTGTTCCTTCTTGGATCGGTGATGGGCGCGCTGCTTTATCAGCGCGGATTATTTCCACTGCATGGCAGCGCGGTGAAGACCCGCTGGGGAGCAATGATCTTTGTCGGCGATCAGGGCGTGGGCAAATCCACGCTTGCCTCTCAGTTTTACCTGCGGGGCTACAGTCTGCTGTCGGACGACGTCTGCGCTGTGGCGGCGGGCCCGAATGAGCTGAACGTGCTGCCCGCGCTCTCCCAGATGCGGCTGTGTGCGGACGCGTACGAGCGCCTTGGCGAGAGGGAGGGCGCGCGGTTCCATGTCGATAAGTTCGTGGTGCCGCTGGCAGAGCAGTACTGCGCACAGATGGTGCCGCTGACAGCGATCCATGTGCTGGCCAACCGCGATGAGCCCGGTGCGGAGTTCAGCATCCTTCACGGTTTCGATCGGGTTCAGCGTCTTCTGGAGAATCTCTACCGTCCCCATTATCTGAAGGGCCAGGGCACACAAAATGATTTGATGCGACTGGCCGGATTGATCGCGCAGAAGGCTACGATAGTCCAGGTATCGCGCCGGAGAGACACGGAGAAGATCGATACTCTGGTGGACTTTCTGGAGTCGGCGTGGTCACAGCATTTCGATGGAATTCGGGGGGCCACAGATCGTGCGTCGCTTTAAGCCGGAAGACAAGCTGAGCCGTACCAGCGAGACGCTTGCAACCCAGCTTGACCGCGAGACGGTCCTGATGAGCATCGATGCCGGGGCCTATTACGGCCTGGCCGATACTGCGCAAAGCATCTGGGAGAAATTGCAGACGCCTTTGACCTTCTCCGCGCTTGTGGACAAACTGGTGGAGGAGTACTGCATTACGCCTGAGGAGTGCGCAGCCGCCGTGCAGCAGTTCCTTGCGGAGATGGAAAAAGAAGGTTTGTTGCGTGTGGAATGACCTGAAACGGTATCGGGATGCCTCTCCCGGTCGCAGGTATCTGCTGTGGGAGGCTCTGGTTACGTTGGCGATCGTACGAATCATCATGGCCTGTGTTCCGTTCCGGCGCATCGCCAACTGGCTTGGCACACCGGGGGCCCAAAGCCCCGGCACGGTAATTGCAGAGGCGACGCGCACTGCTGAAGCTGTGGGCTGGGCCGTGGAAGCGATGGGCCGCCGCGTGCCGTGGGACGGGCGATGCCTGGCGCAGGCGCTTGCCGCCACCAGCATGTTGCGGCGACGGGGTATCGAGAGCACGGTTGCGCTGGGCGTGTGCGATGGAAAATCGAGCGAATTCGAGGCCCATGCCTGGGTGCGCGTAGGCTCCTCAATTGTGACGGGCGGCGCTGAACACAAGCGCTTCAAGGCGTTCACAACCTTCTCGCGGGCAGCATCATGAGCGGCTTCTACGGCATATTCCGGTTCGATGGCGCTCCGGTCGACCCCCATTGGCTCCAGCGAATGAAAGACGCGATGGCCTACTACGGCCCGGACGGGGATCGGTCCGGGATCGATGGCCCGGCCGGGATGGGTCATCTTCTGCTGGAGATCAATCCTGAAGATGCCTTCGACACCCAGCCTCTGCACGGTCAGCGCGGCATGATAGTTTGCGTGGCGCGGCTGGATAACCGCGATGCTCTGCTTGAGGCCTTCCACATTCCTCCGCCTCAGGTTTCGGAGACAAGCGACGGGCATCTCGTCAGGCTGGCCTTCGATCGCTGGGGTGAGGAAGTTTGCTCTCACCTGGAGGGGGACTGGGCGATTGCTGCCTGGGACAAGGAAAAGGGGCGTCTCTATTTAGCAAGGGACGTAATGGGCAGCGCCACACTCTACTACCACAAGTGCGATGGCTTCGTCGCCTTCGCATCCAGCATGAAGGCGCTGCTGGCTGTGCCCGGCGTGCCCATCGAAGCCGATCTCCTGTACCTCGCCGAGGTCCTGGTGAGCTGGCCGAACGACGCCGATTTGACCGCATACAAAGGTTTCCGGTCGGTCGTCGGCGCCCACCTGCTCACTTTCTCCGCAAGCGGGCAAACGTACGACAGACGCTTCTGGTCGGCCGAGGGACGAGAGCCCTTCCGCTTCCGATCGGATGAAGAGTACATCGAAGGATTTCTGGAGCACTACCAACGCGCTGTCCGGAACTGCCTGAGGCCGCGCAAAAAACTGGCGATGGAGCTCTCCGGAGGACGCGATTCCGGCTCGTTCGCGGTGCTGGCTGCCCCGATGCTGGCTGACCAGGGACGTGAGCTCGCTGCATTCACTTCGATTCCACTCTATCCGCCGGATGGCGCCGATGAAACGCGTCTCGGCAACGAATGGGAGCTGGCCCAGGCCACGGCAACCATGGCGGGAGCCAACGTCAGGCATCGGGCGGTGGATGCCGCTGGCTACAGTGTTCTCGACGGGCTGCATTACTATCTTCAGATCCACGATGGCCCGGACCATGCCTCAGCAAATCATTTCTGGTCGAAGGCGATTATGGATGAGTGCTCTCGATGCGAGGCCGGAGCGCTCCTGCATGCGCAGATGGGGAACGCCACCATCTCATGGGAAGGAACAGGGTCTGCTCTTCTTGCGCTGGCGCAGGGGCGACCCGCGACCGCACGACGGCTTTTTTTTCATGCCGAGGCAAGTCCCTGGCTCACCCTCAAGCGGCAGGTGATCAAGCCTCTTGTGACCCCGGGCAGGCGTACTCTGCGAAGGCTCAGCTCCCCGCATAGTCCCTGGCTCTCCTATTCCGCCATCAGTCCCGCATTGGCGGAGAAGCTAGACCTGAGGGGACGGATGCGCGCCGCGGAGTTTGACCCGACGTTTACGACCTCGCCCTTGAAGGACGCCCACGCCGATTTCTTCCGCTTCGGGTATGGGACCGGATCGGGCATCGCGGCCGAACTGGCTGCATGGCACTCTATGGAGTGCCTGGACCCCGCGGCCAACCTTGCTTTATTGGAGTACCTGCTGCGCGTGCCGGACGATCAGTTCTACTGGAATGGCCGGAGCAGTTACCTGTTCCAGCGAGCTTTCAAGGGCCGCCTGCCCGATGCTGTGGTCGCAGGCCGGCGCAAGGGCCTGCAGTCTGCCGATCTCGGCCATCGAACCCTGGCTGAGCTGCCGCAGTTTCGCGAGTGTCTGCATTCCCTGGATTCCCTGCCCGAGGCACGAGAGGTCCTCGATCTTCCATTGATGCATCGTTGTCTCGACGAGCTCGTGGTGAAAGTAAATCCCGAAACGACTTACAGGGCCGCAAGTATTCTCGTTCGCGGAATTGGTGTAGGACTGTTCCTGCGCCAGCTGGCGGAAGGGGCTTAGGGAGGTTCCAGGCAGCCGTGCTCAAGAATCAGATCGTCCATTTCGTCCGGCAGCTGCCTGCAGGCCGGCGCGCCCTGCGCCTGGTGTGGGACGCTGTCGGGTGGTGGACGGTAGCGTGGGGAATTCTGCTCGTCGCACAGGGGCTTATTCCTGCCGGCGTTGCCCTGCTCCTCAGGGCGCTGGTCAACCGCCTCGTCAGCTCGCCCGACTGGGCCGCCGTTGCATGGCCGGCTCTCGGAATCGCCGCTCTCTGGGTCGTCAGTCAGCTGATCGCCAGCGCTCTGTCGTGGGTGCGGGCAGTGCAGGCCGAGCAGGTGCAGGATGAAGTCCACCGTCTGATCCACCTGCAAGCCCTGCGGCTGGATCTGGCTTTCTACGATCAACCCGAATCCTATGATCTGCTCTATCGTGCGCAGGTCGACGCTGTGTCGCAGCCGCTGGCGTTGCTGGAGAGCCTGGGCACGCTGGTGCAGAGCGGCCTCGGCTTTCTTGCGCTGGCGGCAATCTTGTGGACCTACGCGGCATGGCTGCCCTTCCTGCTGGTCTCCACCGCGCTGCCGGGCCTGCTGTTGGTGGCTCGCCATATTTTGAAGGAGCACCGCTGGAACACCGAGCACACTCTGGAGGAGAGGCGCGCGCGCTACCTGGATTGGATGATCACCGATCAGAGCGCCGCAGCCGAGTTTCGGCTCTTCGATCTGGGGACCTATCACCGCAAGGCGTTCGAGAGCGTGCGCGACGGACTGAGGACTGGAAAGTTGCAGTTGGCGCGGCGGGGCGCCGAGACCGAACTGGGGGCCGGCCTGCTGGCATGGGCAGGCAGCCTGTTGGGCCTTGGCTGGATGCTGCACAGAACTCTGGTGGGGGAAGCGAAGCTGGGCGACCTGCTGCTCTGCCTGCAGGCCTTTCAGCAAAGCCAGCTGCTGCTGCGATCCCTGCTGGAAGGCGCGGGCAAGATCTACCGGAGCCTGCTCTTCGTCGGAAACCTGGAAGACTTTCTGCATGTCGAGCCGGCAGTCTCATCCGGCCATGCCGAAGCCGACATGCCACTGGCAGGAAGTTCCGTCCGACTGGAAGCAGTGGGCTTCACCTACCCGGGAGGACACCATCGCGCGCTGGAGGGATTCAACCTGGAGGTCCCGGCAGGAAAGATTGTCGCACTGGTCGGCCACAACGGCGCCGGAAAGAGCACGCTGATCAAATTGCTGTGCCGCTTCTACGATCCTGACGAAGGGCGCATTCTGCTCGATGGGGTGGACCTGCGGACGCTGAACAAGGAGGCCTTGCGGCGCCAGATTACGGTGCTCTTCCAGGAGCCGGTGCACTATCACGCAACGGTGCAGGAGAACATCGCATTTGGAGACATCACAGGAGTCTCCGACAAGACAAGGACCTGGGAGGCGGCGCGCGACTCCGGTGCGCTGGAGCCGATCGAACGACTCCAGGACGGCTTTCAAACGGTTCTGGGCAAGTGGTTTGGCGGCGAGGAGCTAAGTGGAGGCGAGTGGCAACGGATCGCGCTGGCCCGGGCTTTCTTTCGTCAGGCGTCGTTGATTATTCTTGACGAGCCGACGAGCGCCATGGACTCGTGGGCCGAACAGGACTGGCTGAATCGCTTTCGCAACCTGGCAAAAGACAAGACCGCGCTGATGATCACCCATCGATTCACAACGGCGATGCACGCCGACATCATCCATGTTATGAACAAGGGCCGCGTGGTGGAATCCGGGTCGCACGCGGAGCTCGTCGCGCAGGGTGGAATGTACTCTTCCTCCTGGTCCGCGCAGATGCGGGAGATCGACCGTGCTTAATCGCGGGTGGTTGCAAAGCTCCAGCCCTGCGTTCCGCCTTTTGATCGCCACCTCATGGCTGGCGCCCGGCGCGTATCGAGAAGGTCAGGACGAAGCGATTCGCGAGGCGATCGCAGCAGGCGTGGATTGGCCGGAGTATGTGCGCCTGGTAGACCGGCACGGAGTACCCGGTTTGAGCTGGGCCGCTTTGCGCCGCGTCGAAGGTATTTCGATTCCCGAAGCTGCCGCTGAGGAGTTGCGCAGGCGCAGCGATGCATGCCACCAGGAGGCCCTGCTCTACTGCTCGCTGCTGGCCGGCGTTCTCAAACAGTTCAACGCGGCGGGAATTCCGGCGATGCCCTTGAAGGGGCAGATTCTCTCCCAGGAACTTTACGGCGATGTCGGGCTTCGGTTTTCACGCGACCTCGACGTGGACGTCCCCATCGACTCCCTCGACCGCGCGCAAACCCTCATCGCCGGCGAGCAATGGAAGCTGGACCCGTCGTTTTTTCCCATGAGTCCGCGCCAATGGAAGAGCATGCTTGAGACGGAGCAGCATATCAATTTTGTGCATGCGCGGCTGCGTGTCCTGCTGGAGCTGCATTGGCGCTTTCAGTGGGAGTCCCCGGAAGATACCGGGATGCGATGGACCCGCAGTATTCCCACGCGGTGGCAGGGATGTTCGGTTCAGGCCATGCATCCGGGAGACATGGCCCTCTATCTTTGCAGCCACGGCGGATTGCATACATGGTTTCGCGCCAAGTGGCTGGGCGACCTCGCGCGCGCCCACGCCATGGGACTTATCGACTGGGAGCCAAGCCTGGAACAGGCCCGGAGGAACGGCCAGCAGCGCGTTCTGCTGGCAGGTCTGCAACTGCTGGACGAGGTCTATGGGCTTCCCGTGCCGGAGTTGACAGATGCAGCCCGGTCGTCCCGGCTGGTGCAGATCCCGCTGGAGGCGATGCGGGACCCAAACGAGCCGGCAGACTCCGTCGGACCGGCAAAGCTGCGCAACCGGATCAGGCTCGCCCGTTATGAGCGCATCTTGTGGCCACGTAAAAAGTGGCGCTCCAGCCTCTCCGAACTCTTCTATGGCCGCGAGGACTTCAGAACCCTGCCGCTTCCCGACCATCTCTTCTGGTTGTATAAGCCCCTGCGGCCGGTTCTTTGGACGTGGCGCTGGCTGATGCAGAAATAGTCGCCGGGGTTGCCAGGCCAGGTAAAGTTGGTATCCGTCCTAACCCCCAGCTGGCTCTTCACGATGAACCCAGTTTGACGACACAAAAGTGCTATATTCCGGTTGATTATTCATTGTTGCCTATGCACTGGATGTACTAAAATGGGAATCGAAGGTTGATTTCCATTCCTGGAGGTTTCGGATGACAGATATGCGCGCAGAGAACAATCAGAGTGAATCGCGGAAGCAGTGGGCTGCTCCGAAACTGAACAAGATCGATATCGAGCAGATCACTGCCAGCGGTAAGGCCCGCACCTATCAAGACAAAGCCTTCAACTCCTAACAGAAGCTGCTTAGAGAGTTGCGGGGATTGAACCCGGCTGTCCGGTTTTCTCTTTAGCAACTTTACTTGCAAGGGTCCCTTCCGCAACCTCGAGGTCGAGAGTCTTCGACCTCGAGGTTGTGGTGCGTTTTGTTTCCGATTTTCCGGGTGCCAGCTTCCGGCACAGGACCTGCTTGATCCCAGACAGCGCACGACCGCATGTAAAGAATCGGGAAGGAACAAATTGAAGTACAAGGCCTCCCCTCCTCTTCTCTTGCTTCGGCGCTTCGTTCGGTCGATCGAGTTTAACGGCTTCCGCGGGGCTTTCGCGCACGCCGGCAAGCGCCTATATCGCTCAGTGAGGCAGAATGGCCTCGGTGGCACGTTGGAACGGGCCTTCCTGAAGGCGCCGACGCTGGCAGTGATTGACCCAGCGCCTCCAAGTCCCCCTCATCCCTTTGACCTTGCGCACGGCACCGAGACGGGCGGATTTATCTCGGGCGCAGAGATTCCTGCCGCCACGCTCTCCGCGATCTATACGACGGTCTATCTGGGTATCGCGCCCTCCGCGCTGCAGTCCGCACTGGGGGCATTGCCTCTCCAGTACGAAGACTTCACATTTGTCGATGTAGGCTGCGGCAAGGGCCGGGCGCTCCTGATAGCCGCGGAATTTCCCTTTCAAAGGCTTGTCGGCGTAGAGATCACCAGCGATCTTGCCACAGTGGCCAGGGCGAATCTGGCTCTCTTCCCGCAGTGGAAGGACAGAATCTCGGTTGTCCATCAGGATGCAGTTACATTCGAGTATCCGGCTGCTCCGCTTGTGCTTTTCGTCTACTATCCTTTTCTCTCTCCGGTCCTGCGCCGCGTACTGGCCAACCTGGTGGGGCAGCTGAAGCGATCTCCGCGCCCGGTGTATCTTCTCTTCGCCGACATCTATGCGGACCTCGATCGATTGCGCGAAGACAAACCGGCATACGCAGCAGTGATGGATTCTTTTTCGTCGCTCACGAAAATGTCGGAGACGATCTATCCTCTTACCGAAGAGGAAATTGCTGCCGAGCCGTCGCGCTGCACCATCAATCGCATCGCGCTTTATTCGATCGATGTGACTCGCTAACGAGCGCCGGAACCGCGGCTACGTCGCCCAGGACCGACTCGCGAACCGTGCACCGACAATCGGTACCGTACACTCCGTCTGAGGATCGAATTCGGTCCGGGCGGCCGCCACTCGTAAGGAGTATTGCCACGGATGGTATGGGACTTTAAAGCACACCTCTCCAACTGGCGCGCCAACCCGCGCCGAATGCAGCCACGCTTTATCCTTGCGCGTCTCCGGCGATACACCACCAGGCAGCTTCGCCGCCTCTTCAATCGTCACAGGCCACTGAACCCACCGATCAACACCAGCTGGGTCGCTCTTCTTCGCGACCCGGCCTTCCGAAGCTCGGTCGGACAAGTGGAAGGCCTGACGCTGCTGGACGAAGCGCGACTGGCTCACGTGTGGAATACAGTTCAGCTTGTCGGTGATGGAACCTTTCTGGAGGTTGGCAGCTATCGCGGCGGCACCGCGCTCCACATTTGCAACGCCATGGATGACTCGCGCCGTTCGGCCGCGAAGTTCTATTGTTTCGATCCGTTCGAGAAAGGCAATTTTGAAACCTTCAGGCCCGACGAGGTTCAGTTCGGGGGCGACCGCTTTACCGCCACCGACTATGCAGAAGTCGTCCAACTGCTCTCGTCCAAGCCACACGCCCGGGCGGTCCAGGGATATTTCCCTCAGGCGGCCGAGCCCTTCGACCTCAGGAACATCGCCTTTTGTCATTTAGACGTCGACCTGTACGACGCGACCCTGAAGAGCCTGAATTTCCTGGCGCCGCGACTGGCGCCGCGCAGTGCCATTCTCATCGACGACCTGGACAACAAGGAGACGCCCACCGTACGTGAGGCTGTGAACGACTTCCTCGCCGGGAACCCGTCTTTCCTGCTCATCGAGATGTTCCCGTATCAGGGCCTTCTCCTGCCACTGCATCTATGGTGAGCAGGCCCGCCTCCGGCTTCACTTCGATGTCGAACGTGGTTGGAAAGAAATGTCTGCGTGAAACCCAGCGACATCGAGAGCGAAGCCCGGGATCGGGCAGCGTCTCATCCGTATATCAGTTCTCCGACGGGCGGGCTAATTCTCGGAAGGGCGTTGGATGGAGTCGATGATGAGAACTTCGATGGGGGCCTTGATAGATTCAAGCTTCAGACCGAGCTGCTCTTGAAGCGCTGTGAATAGAGAAGCCTGGTTTGAGTCGTCCGAGGACGCCGCGCCGGGATTGAGGCCACTGCGCGGGGCATAGGTGAGATGGATGTCGTATTTGCCTGCGAGGCCGGTCCTGTCCACGACAATCAGACCGACCTGGGAGCGCAGTGTCTGCGCGAGACGAGAGGCTGAAATTGCCTGTCCGGTAAGTTCGCTACTGAGTGTCCGGATAGCGCCAGGCCCAGCAGGGCGCCCGTCAGCCGCCTTGAGGCCATCCGCGTAGGTGTTGCCCGGCTTCGCTTCGGTCAGTTTCGGGCCGTTCTTGGCAAGCACCAGAGCGTATTCGGGAAAGTCGCGAGTCTCAATGTGCGCTTGAAGCCTGAAACGGTCTGCAAGCAGTGGCTTGAGCAGCTGCATGGTCTGTTCTGGGGTGAGTCCGCGTAGCTTGGAAACGTCGTCCGCAGCGACTTTCGCCTCAATGTCGAAGTGAGCGGATCCCAGCCATCCGGGCGCGCCAATAACACGGTCGAGACTCATCGGAGTGGGTTCCATTCCATATGCGAGCTGGATGATGGGCAGAAGCGACGCGTTAGTTGCGCTGAACCTATCGCTATTGGGCGGGAAACCGTAGCTCTCCTGACCACTACCGGAGCGATTCTCCTTTACGGAGGAGACATCGAAGGAGATTGTGGGAGCGGCAGGTGGATTGGCGTCGGGCTGCGGCGATGCCTGCGCGATTGCGCCAACCACCATCAGGGTTTGCACCAGCGCAGCAGTGATTTTAGGGACGGTCATGATCTAGTTTTCCGAAGGGCGGTCGATGTGGTCGATGACGAGGACTTCAACCGGCGGCTGGGCGGGAGCAAGGCGAGAGGCGGCGGGGGTGCGTGTCTCTTCGTGCGCCTTCAGATGGAAGCGAGTCACCAGGAGAGACTGCTCCATCAGCTCGACCTGATACTGCCGTTGCGCGGGAGACATCTGCCGCAGAGCGGCGAGGTCCGCACCGTCGATCTTTGCCTGGATGTCGTAGGTGTCGGAGTCCAGCCAAGCCGGGCCCCCGACGATGCGGGGCTGCGACCCGGCAGGCATGCCGGATACCGACGCGATAAGGGACCGGATGGGCAGCGTGATGCGAATGCTGTCTCCACTTTCGATGCCGGGTGTGCCGGAGAGAGCCGAGGCTGGTGTTGGCGAGTCGGGTATTTGGAGTGATGGCGGCGCAGAATGCGACAGCCGGATGGTGGCAGTCTCGAACGACGGATCACGGAGCGGCTGCACGCCGGGCGGATGGTCGATCAGCGCGAACCTTCCTGGGAGCGCCTGCGCGTGCACGGGCGGTGCAGGAGCGGGAACATACGCGGCGGCAGCGACGATGGCGATCACGCCCAGCGCGACGAGCCCAATGCGCACGCCGACGCTGCGGCTGCGGCGCACCAGGAGCGAGACGAGCCAGACGACGGCGCTGATGATGGCGCAACGCAGTAAGAAGTTTGGCCAGGTCTCGGGCATTGGGGAGGCGTCGCTCTGGCCTGCGGGACGCACGAAGTAACGTGCGGACTCGGGGTGCGAACGCAGATTTTCGTCCGGGTGAATCAGTCCGGCATTGCGGCCGCCGGGTGTGGGCTGGAAGGGGCCGTCCTGTGCGCTGCGGATGGACTCCGCCTGATTTGCGGGGAGGCCGGGAAGTCGTCCGGCGTGGATGTAGTTGCCGCCGTGGTTTACCACGAGGCTGAGCGCGCAGAGCAGGACGGCGAAGAGTAGTGAGCCGCGGAGGAGTTCGAAGGGCTTCAGATTGTTATCGTCGATGGCGAGGTATTGGCCCGCGAGCAGCGGATGGAGAGCGATGGGCGCTTGTGTCGCGCGCGCGTGGAAGACGGGCGCCTTGGTCCACTGGCGGCAAAGGGAACGGATTGCGTCGAGCAGCAGGTGTGAGAAGCCGAAGGTGGCGAGGGCGTCCTCGAAGTCGAGAGACATCTCGCGCGCGAAGCGGTTGCGAAACGGCGCGGGGTGAAGATGCAGGACGAGTCGGTAGAGGCGACGTTTGAAGGACAGCATCAGGACCTCCTTCTGGCTGGACGGAGATTGGAGCGCAGCGAGCGGCGAGCGTGACGCAGAACTCCGGTGAGGCGGTCGGTTTCGGCGGTGAGGACGGCGCTGCCCAGGTCGGTAAGGCGGTAGGTGCGGCGGGCGCGGGTGTCGTCCTCCCGTTCGGGGAGCTCTTCGACGAGGCCGGCGGCCAGCAGCTTCTTCAGATTGTCGTAAAGGGTGCCGGGACCGATCTTGTACTGGCCACCGGAGTGGCGCGCGACCTCGAGCATGATGCCGTAGCCGTGGAGGTCTCCGCCGGCGAGGGCGAGCAGCACGTGGAGGGTGGCGGGGGAGAGCGGGAGATGCTGCTGGGGATTCGGCTTGGGGGACGGGACTTTCATATTCGGGAAACGATATATCGCATTCCGAATAAATGTCAACAGCGTCCCGCAATGCGGGAGCCACCTCTAACGTGGCAGTATAAGCACTCCCCAGGGGCCGGAGATCGCGATCGAGAGCATCGGCAAAAGAACGATGGGCTTACGATTCGACATTTACTGTCCTTTGAAAACAAAGTTTGCTGCGGTCTCGTGACCCGGTGTGACGGTGATCTGCTGGCGTGTGGTGCCGAGCTTCTCCTGCCAGACGGCAACTGTGTAGGTCCCGGGCGGAAGGTTTGGCAGCGTGAAGGAGCCGTCTTCGCCCGTCGTCGCGAAGTAAGGATGATCGAGGACGCCGATAAAGGCATGCATCCAGCTATGGATATTGCATTTCACCGGAATCATGATCTCAGGCTTAGTGAATTTGCGCGTGATCGGGTCGTCGCCCGGGCCCATGCTGTGGTTCCACTCACGATTCATCGAGGGCATGGGATGAATGTTGTGCGTGACGGGGTCGGAGTTGATGACCTCGAGTGGTTGTCCAACCTGAATGCCCAGCACGCGCGGCCGGAACCAGCATCCCTGCTGGTTGATGACCACGGGCGTAGAAGGTGCCTCAAAGGCTTTGCCTTCGAGACCCTTCTCGACGTACACGAATGCATTGGCGAGTGCTTCGTGCGGGCCGATGACGAGGGACTCATCGTAGACCTTTCCCTTGTGCGCTTCGACGCAGGCGGGGTCTTCGCTCATGTCGATCAGCTTTGCAACAGGCTTTTTGCCCGTGAAGCGTATCGTCCCGTGAATGGCGCCAGCCGTGGCCGGATCGACCTTGAAGTACTGGGGCGCTGGTTGGTTCGCTGGCGCGGGCGGTGTGGCCGTGTGGCATCCTGACGCCAACGTAGCTGCCAATATGAAGAGACATGGGCTAAACCGAATTGATCTCATCCTCTATTTCACCTTTTGCGCTGGCGGACCGATGTCGGCCGGGTAGTCTCCGTTCAGTGACTCGAGGAATGCGACGAGGTCCTGGCGGTCCTGTGCGGACAGTTCGATCTTGCGGATCTGCTGATCGAGATACGGATTGGAATTGCCCCCGCCCGCGTAAAAGTCGACTACGCCTTTCAATGTCTTTACGCTGCCATCGTGCATGTAAGGCGCGGTGCGGGCGACATCGCGCAAGCTAGGTGTCACAAATGCGCCTCGGTCTGCGTCCGCCTTGGTCTGTTCAAATCTTCCCACATCGCTGAAGGCCGTGCCGTCTTCGGCTCCAACGCCGATGTTGTGGGCTTTGCCGTCGGTGAAGAGGGCGTACTTGTCATTTACAAGATGACAAGCCGCGCAGTTACCCCGCTTCGGGTCGGTGAATATCTGGAGTCCGCGAATCTGCGAAGGGGTGAGAGCGCTCTTGTCGCCGCCGTATTGATAGCGGTCGAAAGCGGAGTTCCCGCTGATCGCGGTCCGCTCAAAGCTGGCGATGGCATTCTCGATCCGTTGGAAGGTGACACCTCCCGGGCCAAATGCCTGGTTGAAGAGCGCGATGTATTCCGGATCCTTTGCGAGCTTGCCGACGGAGACATCATGCGGCTGATTCATCTCCACCGGGTTGGAGATCGGGCTGGCCGCCTGCTCTTCCAGACTCGGCGCGCGCCCATCCCAGAACTGAAGCGGCAGGTAGGCGGCGTTGACGATGCTCGGCGCGTTGCGGACTCCGTTCATCCCGCCGACGCCACGCGATACCTTGGCTCCATCCGCGAAGCCCTGCGTGGGCATGTGGCAGGAGGCGCAGGCGATGGTGTCATCCTTGGAGAGCCGCTTGTCATAGAAGAGCAGCCGCCCCAGGGCGATGGTTTGCGCAGTGGGCGGGTTTCCCGGCGGTATGGGCACAGGCGGGAGGCCCAGCGGCGGCGTGATGCTGACGGTCTGGCCTATGGGCCGGGCGCTGACATCGCGTTTGCAGCCTGCCATTGTGAGGAGGGAAACCCCAAGCGCAAAGAAGACGGCGCCGGCGCACACGACGCCATAGGCGCCGCTGCCGCGCGGGGTGTGACGCGCCCTGTGAGGAATGCCGATCACAGTGTGATTCTCACACTCCTTCAGACGCCGGCGCCAGCGGACGGCATCCTTGGCTGCTATGAACGAATCGCCGTCCACGCAGAGCCGTTGCACGATGACCGGAGCACCGCATCGATGAAGCGAATGCCGTCCACTCCTTCATCGACTCCCGGCACCAGCATGGCAAGAGGATTGGGGCTGCGGTTCTCCAGCCGCGCGGAAATCTGTTCCGCGATGTCGCTGTAAAGCTGCGCAAAGGCTTCGAAGTACCCCTCGGGGTGTCCGGAAGGAATTCGGGTCGCGTAGCCCGCAGCGGCGCCGACTCCCGAACCTCCGCGGGTAATGGTGCGGGGCTGCTGGCCCAGCGGTGAGAAGGTGAGGTAGTTGGGATTCTCCTGTTCCCAGGTCAATCCGGCCTTCTCGCCAAAGATGCGCAGGCAGAGATGGTTCTCATTTCCCGGAGCGATCTGCGAGGCCCAGAGACTGCCCTTGGCGCCGCCGGAGAAGCGCATCATCACCTGCACATTGTCGTCCAGGCGCCGTCCGGGAACGAAGGTGGTCACATCCGCGGCGACGTGCTCGCACGTCAGGCCAGTGGTGAAACACGCAAGGTGATAGGCGTGCGTGCCGATATCGCCGAGGCATCCGGCCGGGCCGCTGCGGGCCGGATCGGTGCGCCAGTCTGCCTGCTTCATGCCGCTCAGCTCCAGCGGAGTTGACAGCCAGTCCTGGGCATACTCCACCTGAATCATGCGGATGGGGCCCAGTTCACCGCCGAGCACCATCTCGCGCATTTGGCGCACCATGGGGTAGCCAACGTAGGTGTGCGTCAGGCCGAAGGTCAACCCGGTTTGCGCCACGGTCTCGGAAAGCTCCTCTGCGTCCGCAAGAGTCGTGGTGAGAGGCTTGTCGCAGATGACATGGATACCGGCCTTGAGAAAGGCCATGGCAACTGCATGGTGCACATGGTTCGGCGTAACGATGGCGACGGCGTCGATGCCGTCAGGGCGCTTTGCTTCTTCGGTTGCCATCTCGGAGAAGCTTGCGTAAGAGCGAGGGATCAGCAGCTCGCGCGCTGAGTCGAGCGATCTCTGCGGATCGGAAGAGAGCGCGGCGGCTACCAACTCATAGCGGTCGTCCAGCCGGGCCGCCGTGCGGTGCACCGCGCCGATGAACGCGCCCTGGCCCCCGCCCACCATGCCCAGGCGGATGCGCCGGGACAGCTTTGAATTCTCAGTGCCGCTGACTCCCATCGCTTACCCCTTGACTCCAATTCCAAGCAGCTTGTCGATCGCGGTTCGGTCGACCTGCGCATCGGCAAAGTCGTCGAAGGACCGTTCGGCCGCCTGGATGATGTGCTTCGCGATGAAGGGCGCGCCTTCCTGGGCGCCCTGCGTGGAGCTCTTGATGCAGCACTCCCACTCCATCACCGCCCACCCCGCGAAGCCGTACTGCGTGAGCTTGGAGAAGATTGCGGGAAAGTTTACCTGCCCATCGCCCAGCGAGCGGAAGCGCCCCGCGCGATTGATCCACGACTGAAAGCCGCCGTAGACGCCCTGCCGTCCGCTGGGGTTGAACTCGGCATCCTTGACGTGGAACATCTTGATCCGCGAGTGATAGAGATCGATGTACTCCAGATAGTCAAGCTGCTGCAGCACGAAGTGGCTGGGATCGTAGAGAAGATTGCAGCGCGGATGGCCGTTCAACAGGTCGAGGAACATCTCGAACGAGATGCCATCGTGCAGGTCTTCGCCGGGATGAATCTCGAAACAGAGATCCACACCGTTGGCATCGAAGACATCGAGAATCGGCCGCCAGCGCTTCGCCAGTTCTTGAAATGCAGTTTCCACCAGCCCGTTGGGCCGTTGCGGCCAGGGATAGACGTACGGCCACGCCAGCGCGCCAGAGAATGTCGCGTGTTCAGTCAGGCCCAGCCTCTTCGAAGCCTTGGCCGCGAATTCGAGCTGCTCCGTAGCCCATGCCTGCCGCGCGGGGGAATTTCCGTGGACCGCCGCAGGCGCGAAGCTGTCGAAGAGCGAATCGTACGCCGGATGCACTGCGATGAGCTGCCCCTGCAGGTGGGTCGAGAGCTCGGTCAGCTCCAGCCCGTTGCTGGCGAGCACTCCGCGAACGTCATCACAATAGGACGCGCTCTCAGCCGCGAGCTTCAGGTCGAACAGACGAGCGTCCCAACTGGGGATCTGGACGCCTTTGTAGCCCAGACCCGCAGCCCACTTCGCAATCGAAGCAAGATCGTTGAATGGAGCGGAATCTCCCGCGAACTGCGCAAGAAAGATTCCCGGACCCTGGATCGCCTTCATGCTTTTTCTTCCTTGAACGCCTTATCTACAGGTGAAAGTTATTGGCCTACTGCGCAGGAGGAGTGGTGGCCGGAGCAGGGGTAGCAGGAGCTGGAACTGGCGCAGCACTCCCGGGAGCGGGGGGTGGACCGAAGCCGGGGCGTGGGCCGCCCGGCCCTCCGGGGCCTCTCATCGTTGGCTGCTGCGGCGACGCGTCCAGCGGATTCAGGCCCTTGCTCGCGTTGGGATCCATTGAGGCCAAGTCCGCGCGATATGCGACGGTGTTGGCGTCGGGGAAGGTAGTCGGCACCTTCTGGGTCACTTTGCCGGTTGCTGCCCATTCCACGCCACGCTGCAGGGTGACTACATCGTCCACTGAGCTGAGGGCCAGCACGTCATGTCCGATGGCAGAGTGGAAGATGCGGCCCTTGCCGTAGGTGAGCACCATCAACAGCGGTTCGTCGACGCCGCTGCCGCCCAGATTGGCGGGATCGGAGTATGCAGTGGCGAGCACGGTCATATTTTTTCCGGGACCACGCAGGCTATCGTAGAGTTCGTCGCCCTGGTGCATCCAGGTCTTGGGGAGCCCCTTCATGATGGGATGCTCCGGGTCGCGCGAGGTCATCAGGAACGGTTTGCGCAGTCCATGGTGTCCGGCCCGGCCGGGGCCGTCGTCGGAGACGAGCTTGCCGTCTTTGTAGAACCAGTGCGGGCCTGCTTTCTGATTCCGGCCACGCCAGCCGCCGACGCCGATCATCTCCTGGTACGCGTCCCATCCGTAGAACGCATTGTCGGAGGCATGGACGACGACGAGGCCGCCACCACCTTTTACGTATGCCTCGAAGGATGCCTTCAGGTCGTCGGGCCAGCGGCTGGAGGGGGCGTCGTAGTTCATCACGATGACCTTGTACTTACTCCAGTCCGGCTTGAAGGTGCTGAAGTCCCCGTCTGCCGGAGGCGCGGTGACAACGTCGACGTCGAAGAGACCGACCTCGTCGAGCTCTTTCTTGAGGACGGGGGTGGTCGCCTTCCAGTTGTGGTATGAGCCTGCGCTCTCGCCATCGAGAATCATGACGTGGATGGGCGGAGCGGCCAACGCGGGCAGAGCCGCGAGGCAGAATACGGTGAGCACCAGCTGCAAAATCCGTCGATTCATTCCAACTCCTTCACAAAGTACTGCTGCTGCACCGTTGCCGGGTTTCAGGCGCTATTTCGTCGCGGCCTTCTCAGGCAATGTGAACGCTAACATGACTCCGTCGCTCCCGACCAGAACCACCTGCTTGCCATCGAGCTCGTAGGTGATTGGTTGAGAATCGATATGGCCGCCGGTTCCGGCATGCCAGAGGGTCTTTCCGTCGCTGGTATCCAGCGCCATAAAGTTGCCCACTGCGTCGCCGGTAAAGGTAATCCCTGAGTCGGTAGAAAGTACACCTGCGCCCGCGCGTCCGCTTAGAGGGTGGCTCCAGCGGATCTTGCCGGTGTGGTAGTCGATGGCGTCGAGGAAGCCGTCGCTCCAGAGGCTGTAATCGGCTCCGGACCAGCCGTAGGTGCCGTCCTCGGGCTTCGAGAAGTAGAGGCTATAGGCAGGGGAAGCGCTGACCAGGAACAGACCGAGCTTAGGGTCAAAGCTGGGCGAGCGGTAGTTGGTCATTCCGCCTTCGTCCGGCGCGATCAGGCGGCCATCGGGAGCGGGCTCTTTCGCCGGATTGGGAATGGGCTTGCCGTCTTTGTCGACGCCGAGCGACCAGTTGACCGGTCCGAAGGGCGTGGTCAGAAGGCTCTTGCCGTTGGTGCGGTCCAGCACGAAGAAGTAGCCGTTGCGCGAGGTTTGCATCAGCATCTTCTTCTTCACTCCACCAAAATCTCCGTCTGCCAGCACTGGAGTCTCGACTGCGTCCCAGTCATGCGTGTCGTGGGGTGAAGGCTGGAAGGCCCAGGCCAGCTTGCCGGTGTCGGGGTTCAGCGCGACGATGCTGCAGGTGTAGAGATCGTCGCCGGGCCGGGGCTTGCCATTCAATACGGGCGAAGGGTTTCCGGTGCCCCAGTACACCAGGTTCAGGTCAGGGTCGTAGGTGCCGGTCATCCACACATTTCCACCGGTAGTGGATCTAGAGGTTCCGACGGGCGGGGTAGCGTCCCACTCCCACTGGACTGCCCCGGTGTCAGGATCGAGCGACTTGATAAAGCCCTGCAGATTGTCGAAGTCGCCGGAGACGCCGACCATTACATGGTTGCCCACGATGAGCGGGGCCATGGTCGCCCAGACGCCCTTGGTGTAATCGGCAACGACGACGTCCCAGCGCACCTTGCCGGTTTTGGCGTCGAGGCAGATGACATGGTCATCGGGGGACATGTAATAGAGCCATCCCTTCAAAATGCTGACGCCGCGATGGCCGATGTGGAATGCCTTGTTGGGAGTGCCATTGAACTGCCAGATCTGATGACCTGTGCGGGCGTCGATCGCCCAGACATGGTCCGGCACGGTGAAATAGAGAATTCCATCGACCAGGATGGGGGAGGCCTTGATGCCGGAGGTCTGTTTGGTCTGGAAGATCCACTGCAGGGTGAGGTCCTTCACGTTGGCCGGGGTGATCTGCTTGAGCGCACTGTGCCGCTGGCCGGAGTAGTCGCCGTGGTAGTTCGGCCAGCTATCCGGGCTGGGATGGACGAGAGCATCCGCATCCTGCGCGTGGAGGGTTGCTGGATTCGATGCTGCGGTGAATGCGATGGTCGGAGCAAGCAAGGCGGCAAACAAGACGGACTTCGTACGCTTCATATGGTTTCAAAACCTTTTCGTAGTGGCATCGTGCCGATGAGTTCCTGCTTACTTGAGCGTCTGCAGATAGGCCAGCAGATTGTGGATGTCGTCATCCGAATACTTGCTGAGCAGTTGCACGTGGGCGTCCGTCGGGTTGTCGATCTTGTACTTCACGCTCGATGTGGGCCAGGAGTGGTAGCCGCCCGACTGGTCCATAAGCCCGATGGTGAACTCGTCGTGATAGGCCACCGCCCCCGTGATCGTCTTTCCTTCGGCAGTCGTCACCGTGACTTTGGATTGCGCTGCTCTTGGCATCAGCATCTGCTGCTCGAGTCTGAGCCCCTGCATACGCGACCCGATTCCGGCCAGGTCGCCGGTTGCGGAGTGGCATGTGGAGCAGGTCCCAGCCCCGTTGAAGTAGGCTTTCCCCGCATCGGCGTTGCCGGTCTGCAGATCCGCGGTAGAGACGCCTTTGCGGTTGCCGCTTTGCGACATGGCCTGGTCCTGCTGGTAGTGGATGAACGCAACGAGGCTGGTCACCTCAGAGTCCGACAGGCTGAAGCTGGGCATGCCCTTGTCAGGGCGACCGTTGTGGACGACCTGGCCGATGGCCTCACCGGCGTTATCGGAGCTCACCACCCGCGACTTTGTTAGATCCGGACCGGATTCTCCTCCGCTGGCGTCTCGTCCATGGCAAAACCCGCACTGCTGGACGAATAATGTCTGGCCGGCTGCGATGGTCGCCTGCGGATAGACCTGATGCACCGGCAAAGGCCCCTGCGAGCCTACACCGCCTCTGCGCGCACCAGCGGCTGGAGGAGGACCTAACGTCTGCAGGCCGGCGGGAGGTTGAGCATGGCCCATCAACGTAAATACAAACATCGGAGCTACGCACAGCATCCATCGTCTACCCCGGGGAAACCTAACACGAAACGTCAAAACCACCCTCCGCACTTCAGATATTTCCTCGTATGTATCTTACAGACGCAGGACAAGGCCACTTTGGCCAACGATCAGCAGTGATTGCCGGTTTTTTTCGTTCAAGGGCAGCGGAGTCCTCTGTTAACCTGTCTACGTCTATCTATATACAGGCGAACCCCAGCAAGCTCATTCCTTGCACTCTGGCCCCGCGGCATACTCAGCCCGGAGGCCGGGCAATCGCCAGACTGGTTAGGAGCGGAATGGTGGTTGTGACAAAGAGGTTGTTTGCGGGCGTTGTGGGCGCCGGACTTATGGCTGTGGGCATCGTGTCGGCTATCGGCGCAAAGACAGCGGCGACGCCGTCTCCGACATTGGATCCGGGTCATGTACGGTATTCGCCGCTGACGCAGATCACGGCAAAGAACGTGGCCGACCTGAAGCCGGTCTGGGTCTACGACACGGGCCAGAGAGGACGCGGATGGCAGGTCAGCCCGCTGGTAGTAGATGGCGTGATGTACATCTCCCAGCCCGGAGGAGCGGCGGCACTCGATCCTGAGACAGGGAAAGCGATCTGGAAGTTTGCGCCCACCGGTCTCAACCGGCCGGGCCGCGACCGTGGTGTCGCGTATTGGCCCGGCGATGCAACCCACAAACCGCGGGTCATCTATACGATCAGCGACCGCATGTACGCGCTCGACGCAGCTACGGGCCAGGCGATCGCTGATTTTGGCAACAAGGGCATGATCAATCTGCGCGATGACGTGGCCGACAAGTTTCCCAACGGGCAGTATTCCATCACCTCGCCGGCGGGAATCTACAAGAACCTGGCCATCGTCGCACCGTCGACGCAGGAGTTTGGCAGCAAAGGCCCCAGCGGCGACCCTCGCGCGTTCGACATTCTGACCGGCAAACAGGTCTGGCGGTTCCATACCGTACCCCAGCCCGGCGAGCCGCTTTCGGATTCGTGGGGACCGGATGGCTGGAAGGACCGCGCCGGTCCCAGCGCATGGGCCGGAGTGACGGTTGATCCTGCAACCGGCATGGCATTCCTGCCCATCGGCAACCCGGACGACAGCTACAACGGAATTGACCGTCCGGGCAATAACTATTACGCGAATTCCATCGTCGCCCTCGACGCCGCAACTGGAAAGCTCAAGTGGTTCTTCCAGATGACGCATCACGATATCAACGACGATGATGCATCCATGGCTCCCAGCCTGATCGACATCCACCGCGACGGCAAGGTGATCCCGGCGCTGGTCGAGGTCCCGAAGTCCGGTCTCGCATTCATCCTCGACCGTCGCACCGGCAAGCCGGTGTTTGGCGTGGAAGAGAGGCCCATCCCGCAGAGCGACGTCCCGGGCGAGCATTCTTCGCCGACGCAGCCTTTTCCCGTGAAGCCGGAGCCGCTGGTGCGGACCGTCATCGGCCGGGGCGACCTGACCACGATGAGCCAGTCCGCGCATGACTACTGCGTCGCGGAATGGGACCGCATGCAGATGCACAACAGCGGTCCATACACTCCTGTCAGCACCCAGGGCAGCACCGTGTTCACGCCGGGGACCTCCGGTGGCGGGAACTGGGGCGGGGTCTCGACCGACCCAACCCGCGGATACTTCTTTGTCAACGTCTCCAACCGTCCGACCAGCAGCAAAATGGTCTCCGACGGCGCAGGCGGCTTCAGGCTGCAGAACGCTTACCTCGCCTTCAGCGACGACAAGGGCTGGCCCTGCATCAATCCACCCTGGGGCGAGTTGATCGCGGTGAACGCGAACACTGGCGACATCGCATGGCGCACGCCCCTGGGGTCCGCCGAAGCTTATGGCAATAAGACCACCGGAACCACCACCATGGGCGGATCGTTTGTGACCGCAGGCGGGCTGATCTTTATCGGCGCCACGGTGGACTCACGCTTTCGCGCTTTTGACACCCGCACAGGAAAAGAATTGTGGAATACTGCTTTGACCGCGCCGGGAGTTGCAACTCCCGTGGTCTATCGCGGCAAGAGCGGTCGCGAGTATGTGGCAATCGCGGCCGGAGGGCCGGGCACCGTCACCGTACCTGGTCAGAACGCGAGCTACCACGAGGTTCTGATCGCGTATGCTCTTCCGAAACCCGGGGAAGCTGTAGCAGACCTGTCGCAGTATGCGCCCATTGAAGGCCCGCAGGGCGGGTTCGGAGGCGGAGGCGGAGGCCGCGCTGGGGGTAGAGGTCAGTTCGGCGCGGGAATTCCAGGGGGGCCAGCACCCGTTGCTGCTCAACCTCCCGCCGCGGCGATAAACGGACCTGCGGACCTGCCGGACGGCCCTGGCAAGCAGGAATTCGTGGCGATGTGCAACTCGTGCCATGGCGTCAGCACCGCGGTTGCCACGCGCCGGTCACCGGACGGGTGGCATGACCTGATTCAGGACATGCGCGCGAGGGGAGCACCGGGAGATGACGCTGCAGCCGACCGGGTGCGAGACTATCTGTCGCGCTCCTTCGGCCTGGCATCGCAATCCTCCGGGCCTGCACCGGCATCTGCACCGGCGGTGCCCGCAGCGCCGCCCCGATAGCGCAACGCTCCGCGCGCGGAGGCCACGCAGCGATAGGACGCCGGCCTGCTCGATCGATGCCAAAGTCTGGTATCCATGATCTGTACCCGATCGTGTCCGCCCAATCGTCCGCAAAGGTAGCCTGGGGCTAGGCGTCGATCAAGGAAGCGCAATGGCGTTGGTCTTGGGAATAGATGGTGGAGGGACAAACACGCGTGCGGCCCTTGTGGCTGACGGCGCGGCCGTCGCTCAGTCGCGTGGCGGCTCCATCAAGCAGCTTCGCGTAGGCGCCGCGGAGGCCGACCAGAACCTGCGTGCGTTGCTCCGCGATGTGTTCGCGCTGGCCGGCGTCAGGCAGGTGGATGCGGCTTGCTGCGGCGTGGCCAGCTCCAGCATGCCGGGAGTCAAGGAATGGATCACGGCGGTCTTTCGCGATTTCGCCATCGAGCGATCCGAGGTCGTTGGTGATGAAGTGATCGCGCTCGATGCCGCATTCCGCGGCGGACCGGGTATTCTGCAGATCGCCGGCACCGGCAGTAACACAGTGGGTCGTGCCCCCGATGGTTCGCGCGAGTGTGCCGGAGGCTGGAGCTCGCGCCTCGGCGATGAAGGCTCCGGCTACTGGATCGGTGTCAACGCGGTGCGCCGCGCGCTGCACGCCTATGACCGCGATCTTCCGCAGAAGGTCCTTGATCGAGTCGGCGAGGTCTGGGGTACACCCACCATCCACGCGCTTATCAACATGGGCGACGCCACTCCCGGCCCGGACTTTGCGGCCCTTGCTCCTCTCGTCAACGAACTGGCCGAGGAGGGCGATGCGGTTTCAATCGAGGTGTTAGAGCAGGCGGCCGCTGATCTGGTCGCATTCGTCCTGCTGGTCCGCGCTAAGCTCAAAGACAAACACGGCATTGCCGGCGAGGTTCCGGTTGCCTGGACGGGAAGCGTCATCGCGCAAATGCCCATCGTGCGCACCGCGTTCTTTGCGGGACTGACGGCCGCGGCGCCGGAGATACGGGTTCTGCCCGAAGAGACCGTATCCCTCGACGGGGCGATCTGGCGCGCGGAACAGCTGATCAAGAGTTAGGCCGCTGACCGACTGGGAAGTGTCTGGCGGTACAGGCAGCCCTCACCCCATCTTTCGCCTTGCGATCCAGTCTGTGGCACCAGAGACCCTGGCCGCGTCCCAGATGTCGCCGGATGTCGAGCTCTTTCGTCTTTTCGCCAAGTTGCGAAGATGGTTGGTCGAGCGATAGAGAAGGTTGATGCCATCACCAAGAAAAGCAAGCGAACTGGTCGCTTTATTTCCCATCTTCATGAGCGCCCGATAGCCGTGATAGCCGCTGCCGGGCCAGATGTGAAGAACTTCGAAATCAGCTTGGGTGAGGAGCTCGAAGGCACCGAGCGGCGACATGTGGAAGAAACTGTCATCATGCCAGGGCTCGAGAAACGAAACATTTCCTATGTAATAACCACCTGGCTTGAGCGCGCGATGGATTTGCTGGACTGCAAGATGGGGACATGCAAGATGTTCAGTGACTGCAACGGTGTAGACCAAGTCGAAGCTGGCGTCGGCGAAGGGCAGAAAATGGGCGTCGCACAGCAGGTCAGGGCCGCCGTGCTGCTGGAGATCGAGACCGACACGCGTTCTGGAGATGTCGACGCCCACATAGGTGTGCCCCATGTCTTCCAGATATTTGCGCATTTGTCCGCCACCACAACCGATCTCCAACACCACCGAACTCTTTGGTAAGGCTGCGAAGACATCCGCCGCCGCAAGATCGAGATGATAGGGCAAACTGGAGTCCGTCGCTCCATGCCGTTGAGGATACCGAAAGCAGTTTAGAAACTGCTCGCCGCGCGTCGAGCGACTCTGTTGAAACTGGAATGAAACGGTGCGTTGCGCGCTGGGCGACAGAAGAATCGGCGTGCCGTCATCATTGGAGAATCTGGTTCCACAGCTTACGCATTCAGAGAGAGATCCAAGTCGCTCGCAGCATACCGGGCAAATGACAAGGCGCAATAACTGACTGAGCTCGGCCATCAGGCGGGTCTCCCCGGCAAGTCAGTGTATTGCTTCTGCAAAGTCTTATGAAAGCGCGGCTGGGATAGGTGCATTTCCATCAGGCTTGTACGTCCGGATATCAAAAAGCGAAACCGAAGCCGACATTGAAATCTAGCATACAGCAGATCGAAACCCTTGAATGGAAGACCGTTACGCCTTCGAGCAATGCCTCTTCCACCAAGTATGCTTCGATCATATTTGCTGGACAGGAAAAAGCGGCCTTTTCCCCTCAATGAAGGGTAAAATAGAAGCGGGGCGTATTCGACTGATGCCGAAGACCCTGAGAAGTGCGTACCTTTGCCTTTCGCTCGCGGCGGTTCTGAGCGGATACGGTTTCACGTGCAGTGGGCAGGGCTCACCCGCTGGCTCGTCCGGTCCGGTCGTAGAACTGAAAAAGAACCCCATCGAGGTGCTGCGTGAGCTGGAACCGCCCGCGGATGCTCCATATCGGCTTGGCGCTGGCGACCAGATTACGGTGGACGTCCTGGGACGACCGGAGCTATCCGCAAAATATACAGTAGGGCCTGACGGAAAGATCACGCTTCCGTTTGCAGGTTCAGTAGAGATCGCCGACAAGACTCGCGAAGAAGCTTCGGCCATCATTCAATCTGCGTTGAGCGGTTATTACGAGGATGTTACCGCCTCAGTACGTGTGGACGAATACAGCTCCAACGAGATCACACTACTTGGGGCCGTGGATCATCCCGGTTCGATGCAGTTCACTGGAACGCCGCTGCTTTTGGATGTCATCTCGCGGGGCGGAACAGTTCCGGAAAGAGGCAGTAGTGCATCCGGGGCGGCCACGGTTGCCTCAGCGTATCCGGAGGAGTGCGTGGTTTACCGGGGCCACAATACGGTGTTCACGGTGGAGCTGCGTCAGCTGTTGGAGGAGAACGACAGCCTGGCTGACTACAGACTGGTCCGAGGTGACATTGTCTATGTGCCGGGTCCGTCGAAGTTCGTCGCGATGTCCGGCCAGATACTGCACCCGGGAACGCTGCAGCTGCACAATACGTCAACTCTATCGGAGCTGCTTGCGGAAGCGGGGGGACCTACGGAGAAGGCCGGCCGTTCCCCGACAGTTGAAGTAATTCATAAGGCGGTCGGGCAATCGGCTGGCCGAGTTCAGGTTATCCCGTATAAGAGCATCCTGGATGGCAAGCCGGTCGACCTTACCCTCCAATCGGGAGACATCATCTATGTACCTGAGAGTGGCTTCAACAGTGTCGCTTATGCCGTGGAGAAACTAGCGCCTCTGGTGAATCTGGTTACACTTGGCGCGCTCCTCCAATAGCAACGCGGCGTACATTCGATCATTCGGCGGGGGCCTTTTTGTTCGACAATGTTCGCGAAGACTGGCGCACACACGAATGCAAGTGGACCCGTCACGGCTTCTGGGTATTGCTGATCTATCGTTTTGGGCGCTGGCGTTACGGTGTCCGGCCTCGTTTCGTTCGCATTCCATTTTCCTTTCTCTATAAGCTGCTGAAGTTCACGAGTGAGATGTTGCTCGGGACCGAATTGCCTTGTGAGGCTGTGATTGGGAGACGGCTGGTCATCGAACATATCGGGGGCATTGTGGTGAGCGGTGACGCCGTTCTGGGCGACGATTGCGTTCTTCGCAACGGCGTTACGATAGGCTTGCGGCATCGTGGCATTCGAGGATCGCCGCAGATTGGCAACCGCGTTGACATCGGCGCCGGCGCCAAATTGTTAGGGCCAATTAAGGTTGGCGACGACTGCGCGGTCGGAGCAAATGCCGTAGTGCTGTGCGACGTGCCTCCCAACTCAGTTGCTGTCGGCGTGCCTGCGCAGATCCGTCCGCGCAGACAGGCGAATCCAGAGACCCCTGGGTCGTCTGCGATTGCAGCTGACCAATGAGGCTTAGCCCATCCGCGATTATGTGTGGATAGACCATGAGTGCGAGGATGCGTCCTGTTTCCGGGCTGTAGACTGCTGGCCCAGCTGGAGGCTCGTCATGAGTTGACCACGGATAGCGGGGGAATCTTCGCGACGCGTTTCAACGGTACGCTTCTCCACGCTGCGAACGGAGAACAGGAATTCCGGGTCCGCGTGCTGTAGTTCGAGCTCGCTCAATACCACAGCGATCCCCGCGGCATTCAAGCGACGGGTGAGTGCCAGGGTGCTTGCCAGCTCCTTGTGGGTGGTCACTCCCGACTCCGCGACCAGAACGGTGATATCGGCGATACGCGCGGCAAATTCCGATTCGGCCGACGACAAAAGAGGCAGGGCCTCGATAAAGATAAGTTCCGTATTCTGCTTGATGCGTTCCAGGTTCTCCGAGACGAGGCTGGTGCGCTGAGTCTCGTTGACATGGTTGCCCATCATCGTCGACAGGCGCACGCCGCAGCGCTCGCGGAACTTTTCCTCGGTGTTCACGGCGTTACTTTGCAGGGCGGCCGAAGCCTTCAAAATGACTGTTCGATAGCCAAGCCGTTCCATTTTCGCCGCGAGGGCTGCCACGATCGCAGATATGTCGGTGTTTGCAGAGACAGGCGTAAAGACGTAGGTACTGGCCCCGCCGGAGACGTGAGACTGCTCGATTCCCGCAACCAGCCGCATTGTGAATTCGTCCGCTACGCGCTCATGCAGAATATCCTTCGAGGCAGGCAGGACTGCCATCGGAGGAAATCCCAGGACTGGAAGCATATCGTCGGCAATATACAGCCTGGGGTCTGCCTTGTGACGTATCCAGGCGGCGAAGAGTCCGCACCCGAGGCTGAATGGAATTGCTGCCGCCAGGATGAGCCATTTGTGGGTTGACTTCGGCTTGGCAGGAACGTCCGCAGGCAGCAGAAGATGCACCAGACCTAAAGAGTTGTGTTCCAGCTCCAGTGAGTTAATTGCATTGTCGACCTCGGTATAGCGCGCCTGCAGCCTGGCGATATCCGCGGCGAGAAACTCTGCGCGCTGCAGCTTCGGTGTTGCTCCGGTCGCCATTGCTGTTTGCTGCGCCAACTGGGCGGCGAGACGGGCTTCGACGTCCCCCGTGCGGGCCGCATCCAGCCGTAGGCTTCCAATCAGCTGCTGCGCAGTCTTTTGCCGCAGTTCCGAGGACATCGCGTCGAGAGATTGATCCAAACGCGCCAGTTCGTCCTGATCCTGCTTGTAGAGCGGGTTTTTGGGAGTGAGCGCAGCCATCTGCGTGGCAAGCTGACTGCGGCGCTGGCTGATTGTCTGCCGAAGAGCGGCTAGCGCGGGATCGTTTGCAGAATTCGCCTCTGCCGCCGCATCCAAGGAGTCCCCGGCGGCCGGCCCGCTGACAGAGGAGAGGCTGGCTTCCGCTACGGCATGGGCTGCACGGGCCTCCTCAAGCTGTGTTCGCAGCGCGGACAGCTGGGAATCGAGCGGACTGACGGGAGTACTTGAGTTATCGGCGCTTGTTGGCGGTTGAGCGACTCCAAGAGTGCTGCTGAGTTTCGCCTGTTCGTCAGTGTTCTGAGCCAGTTCGGTCAGAATGGATTCGCGATCCTGTTTGAGAAGGTTAAGCCGCTGATCATCCTGGGCAAGCTCGTCTGTTCTCTCCTGGGCGATGTAAGTTCTCACCACCGCATTGAGAAGCGTGGTCGTCCAGAAGGGGTCTCTGCCATCCAGCGTGACAGAAAGTTGATAGCTGCCCATCTCGCGTTCAACCTTCAGCTGTTTCTGCAGTCTCATCGTGGCAGACTGCAGCGATTCGCCGGGCGCCGTCCAATGGTCCCCTCCAGGCTGAGCCGCGGCCTCTTTGATGGCATTGCTCAATGTATCCGTGCGCAGGATGGTCTGGATCTGTTGCTGGATATAGCTGTCGTAGCGGATTTGGTCGTAAGTGCCTTCGGTGGGATCGGTTACCACTCGGGCCTTTTCCGGCTGAACGTAGACCAGCGCCGTTGCTTCGTAACTGGGCGAACGAACAAAGGCAAACGCGGCCAACATCGCAAAGAGGGCGAGACTGACTGCCAGAGCGAGACTTCGATGCATATGAAGGCTGCGCGCGACATCTTGCTTCAAGCGCGGCCCGGGTGGCTCGGCAGGCTGAAAGCGCGGCCTGGACATCTGGTCATGTGAAGGATTGAAGATAACTGAGTTCACAGATCCCCCATTCACGTGCTGACGTGCCGTTGTTCATTGCAACCAGGCCTGAAAAAACAAATTTCAACTGCCAGTGCGATGCCATCAGAACGGTCTGCTCGGGTGCCGTCTTCCCAGGGACTTCGGCCTCCTGCAAACTACACGAATCGGGGACGCCTGAGCTTCAGGTCATCCAAAAACGATGATTGGAGCTAAGAACCCAATCATAACAAACTTGCTGACGACTTTCGCACACCGGTGAGCGATTACGTTGGTAACGCGCGCTTCTCGTCTCCGGGAATAAGAACTGGCATTGAACGGGAAGGATTGGGGAGTGCGGCATCATGTATAAATCCTGATGCCGGCCAGCTCTGACAGATTCTCCTCCCGCAGGTCAAGGTCGGTTTCATAGATATTTTCGGAGCGGACGGCCTGAGTCCATCCAAGGAGAAGGAATAGCAGCTCAAAAGACTGCCCGCCGAGCCATACCGTGGTGACAGTGAAAGCGATGCCTAACAGAATCGCAAGCAAGGTGAAGAGGAAGTGCCTCTCCTCGGCAATGTCCGTCTTCAACCCCCGTCGAATCAGGATGAAAGACCCGCCGAGCAACAGGAGTAGCAGAGACACAAGGCCGACATAACCCTGCACCAGCCATACGAACAGATATTCATTGTCGATGGAGCCTTGCCCTGCCACGATGGGGATGCTTCTGCCGTATCCCCATGGACCGCCGCTTTCCGCGAGCGGAATATAGTTGTCAATTAACTCGGCCCGATACTGCGCGGTCTCGCGTTCACTGCCGTAATCGGTGCGGGGACCACCCGAGTAATTTTGGGCGAATTCGTAAGTTGGAATTCCCACTACGATGAGAAGGCCGACGACGATCGCCGCTCTGCGGGCGGGCCGCTGTGCGAGGCCAATGGAGGCGATGGCGAGGGCGAGGAGCGACCCGATCCAGGGCCCGCGGGCCAGCGTCATCAGAAAGCCGAGAACCAGGATCACAAGAACGAGCTTGGGGTAAACCCTGCGGCCGTCCCTATCCCGCCCGTGCCAGCGCAGAAACCACAACGCCAGCAGTACGCCGGTGAACAGGATCATCCCGGCGAACTCGGATTGCACGAATGGACCCGCCATACGTCCGAAGGTCCAGCGAATCTGGGTCTCGGCATCTCCCCACTGGCCTGGATAGAAGCGGATCCAGAAGCTGTCATAGGGATTCTTTCGGAAGAAAAACTCTGGCATAGCAAAGAGCGCTGAGAACGCGAGAAGGACAATGAACCTACGCGTCGTTCTGAGGCCCATGCCTGGTTGCACCATCAGCAGTTTGCCGGCCATGTAGGGGAACAGGCCTTCAATAATCGCCAGTGCGCCGGTCCGCCAAAAGCCGAAATGCGTCCACTCGGAATATCCGCAGGAGAAGACGAAGACCAGCACCAGCAGATCTGTGAGGCTGAAACGCCACTCAGGGATGTTCATAACAAGCATCGCGAATCCCAGTGGCAGGAGCGTCACATCGAGAAAGTCCAGGTGCGGAAGGTGTGTGATCTCCAGAAAAAAATTGCACGGTAGCAGCAGCAGGGTCGGGAGCACCACGTTAAGAAAAGCGCGGTGAGTGCCCCACTTCAGGATGGCTGCGATGCACAGCAGGCCCGGAATGAGTGTTACATAGGGCATTTCTGCTACAAGTCTACTTCACCGTGTTCCCGATTGGCTGGCAAACCGGAACAAGACTACGGGTAAAAATGCTGCTGTTTACCGCATTTTTCGATGATTTATGACCGGAAGCTGTGCCATACTAACTCATACTGCGAAATGCCATTTCTTCTACTTGATGTCAAGGGATAACTACCTTCATTTCACAAGTCGGGAAACGCCATGTCGAAAAATCCAATGCTGAAGATCGTGTCCGTTCTGCGGGCGGGGCAAGCTCCGGGAAGAAGGCTGGTTGTCACGCGCAAGTTTGTGGAAGGTTTGGTGGCCTACCGTCGCAGTTGGACCGGAGAAATGGCTGTATACATGCCTCCGGGCGCGAGCGCGACTGGCAATCTAGACGACGTGGTACTTGACCCAGACGAATTCCCTTGCGAAGTAAAGGTAATTGGTCCCGAACATTTTGCACGAGAAGTGTCGACAGATCGCGACGCTGTCATTCTTCTCAGTCTCGACGACTTTCACCAAAGCTCTTTGTCTTCTGTTTGCGCCCGAAACGGCATTCCTTCGGTGTACGTGAGCGAGTACAGCATAAAAACACGCTTGCAGATCGTTGACGCCACCGCACGCAACCCAGTCAGGCGGATTCGACGCAAAATGTGGGAATCAGGACTGGAAGAACGCCGTCGCAAGGCATTAACCATCGCCAGCGGGCTGCAGGCCAACGGTACGCCAACCTTCGACGACTACCAATCGATAAAACCCGACGCACTGCTGTTTTTCGACACCCGCGTCGGAGAATCAATGGTAGCCAGCGAAGAACAGGTGCAGGCGAAGTTTGGGTCGGAAATCAATGCACAACCGTTGCGCCTTCTCTTCTCGGGGCGGTTTACGGCTATGAAGGGGGTCATGGACCTGATTGAGGTCGCCAGAGAGCTTAAGAAACTTCGAGTCAACTTTACGCTCACACTCTGCGGCGACGGCGAGCTTCGCGGGGCGCTGGAAAAGTCTATCCAAACGTACGGTCTTTCCGATTGTGTCACCTTAACCGGGGTGCTGAACTTTACGACTGAGTTGATCCCGCTCGTGAAGGGCTCCGTCGATCTCTTTCTTTGCTGCCACCCGCAAGGTGACCCTGCCTGCACCTACCTGGAGACAATGGCTTGCGGCGTGCCTATTGCCGGGTACGATAACGACGCATTTGCCGGCGTTGTACGTCACTCCGGCGCCGGCTGGGTAGTTCCAATGCATCGGCCTGAGAGGCTTGCCGCCGAGATTCACCGCCTTGCAAATCAGAGAGGGGAGCTTCTTGCCGCTTCCCTCAAGGCGCTTCGTTTTGCCCGCCAGCACACTTTCGAAAAAACATTTGAGCGCCGAGTTGAGCATTTGCGCGCCGTTGCCGAGAATGTGTTCGCAAACCGCACGGGGCATTCCCAAGAGGCTGTTTCATAGAGGACCTGCTCAACTTTTGCGGATCCAGGAGTAGCTGAGCAGCCGATCGCATTCGAGGCACGAGGGGCTCGTTGCTGGAAGCAATACATCTCAGATGGATCTCTTCGGTCAGTCAACTCACTGTTCTTCCTGGCCTTGCGCGGACGAGGCGAAGTCCTGACCGCGAGTCGAAAGATTGAAAAGCAACTCGACGCGATTCGATGCCGTCGACGCGACAGATTTGCGACGGCTTACAGGGTGTAAAGCACATAAATCCAGCCTGAAATTTCATTGAAGGCTTCGGCTTCAGGAATCGAGTGACCGGGGCATACGGCGAATATTCCCGTTGCGACCGGCATTGCTTCCTACCCCGCCGGTATTCAGCGTCCTTCTAGTTTCCGGTAAGTTCTTGAGAAACTGATAGATGGGTTTCGCCGGATTGCGGAATCCAATTTGCAACTTAAATTGTTGCATTTTTACGATTCCCGCTTCTCCAAGCTGCCAAAGCGGATGTATAGTACGTTGGGTAACTTTAGTAACCTCGCGCGGCGTCGGCAGTGTGCATGGTCCCGGATCGAAACCGGTCTCTGCAACTTCGGAGGAGTTTGCATTTCTTCGGCCGGCCTCTAATCTGTGCGAGCAAGTTTACGCGTAAATCGCCCGATGCGAGATCCAGCTGCGCTGGTTTTTGATCGTCGACTCGGGCGATGCGTGATTTGAAAGGCACCAAATGGAAGACAGCGTCACATCAGGCAAAGGCACGCGCTTTCCGTTCGAGATGCCGGGTCATGCAGGGCTCCCGGCGGTCGATGCGACCGAGAAGAGACCGAACGTCGTGGAGAACGACGGCTTGGACTCTTTAGAGCGCCTATCGCAATTGGTGGACACCTGTGAGCGTCTGTTTGGCCTCGATCGAAAGTACATCGAAAAGCCGGCGGGGCGTGCGCGCTGAGTCGTACGCGACCATGTGCACACTGAGAGAGATGATTCGCGCAGCGAGAGGGTAATTAAGGCGGCTGGAAATGAAGACTAAGAATTTGCTTTGTGGGTTGATGCTATCCATCCTTGCGACAACGATGGCTGTTGCGCAAACTCCTTCGATCAGCAACGTGCAGGTCACGAATCTGACGTCGACCTCTGCGACCGTTACCTTTTCAACTGGCACGGCGGTCTTTGCCGGGATCAGTTATGCGCCTTCCGGTGGGGCGTGGTCGACGATCAACGAAGCCTACGCCGTCAACCATTCGGTGGCGTTAACCGGGCTAACCCCGGGAACTCAGTACAGTTACGTGCCGTGGTACTCCGGCGGGAGCGGGCAGCCTTCCTACACCTTCACAACTCCTGGTGGCGGCCCCTCGATCAGCAATGTGCAGGTCACGAATCTGACCTCAACCTCGGCTACGGTGACCTTCTCGACGGGCACGGCGGTCTTTGCCGGGATCAGTTATGCGCCTTCCGGCGGGACGTGGTCGACGATCAACGAAGCCTACGCCGTCAACCATTCGGTGGCGTTGAGCGGGCTAACCCCAGGAACTCAGTACAGTTACGTGCCGTGGTACTCCGGCGGGAGCGGGCAGCCTTCCTACACCTTCACAACTCCTGGTGGCGGCCCCTCGATCAGCAATGTGCAGGTCACGAATCTGACCTCAACCTCGGCTACGGTGACCTTCTCGACGGGCACGGCGGTCTTTGCCGGGATCAGTTATGCGCCTTCCGGCGGGACGTGGTCGACGATCAACGAAGCCTACGCCGTCAACCATTCGGTGGCGTTGACCGGGCTAACCCCGGGAACTCAGTACAGTTACGTGCCGTGGTACTCCGGCGGGAGCGGGCAGCCTTCCTACACCTTCACAACTCCTGGTGGCGGCCCCTCGATCAGCAATGTGCAGGTCACGAATCTGACCTCAACCTCGGCGACCATTTCCTTCAGCACTGGGACGGCGGCGCTCGCAGGTATTAGTTACGGGACGTCCGGCGGGGCGCCGGTTTCGGTCAATGACACGATTGCGGTCACACATATCATTACCCTCAACAACCTCTTGCCGAATACGCAATACAACTACTCTTTGTGGGCCACTGGGGCCTCATCTTATCCCACTCAGTCCTTCACGACCCCGGCCGCTGCGCCGAGCAACTCCGGCACGACCAACATTGACGTCGGAGGCGCGGTAATTCGGACTGGGATGAACCGCATCGGAATGAATATTGAGGGCCAGAATTTTTATGATTCTGGCCAAATGCTGAAAAACCTCGTCTTTCGCAATCCTGGATTCGAGGCCGAGACGTGGCAGTCAATTCTGCATTGCGCTGCCGTGGCTGCAAACAGTTGCACTGATGGAAATGTCTGGACGCAATGGCCGGCAAACTTCCTGCAGGGAGCCACCTTCCAGTTTATTCATGGGGCGGCACAGGGACAGACCGGGAGTGTGCTCACGAGCACGGCAGCCAGTTCCAGCGGAAACATAGGGGTGACGGTGACCTTTTCGCCGATGACGACCCAACCGGCAGCCGGGGACTTTGTTGTAGTGAGTAAGACAATTCCTGGAAACGCCCAGGCCGGTTGGTGGACTACTACTTCCGGAGGAGCCAGTCTTTCGACCGACTTTACCGATCTGTCGCCGGAGACTCCCGGCAAACAGGCTCTAGAGTTGAATGCCTCGGGATCCGGGCAGATTGCACAGATCGACGGATACTTCGACACAACGGATACCCACAACTTTGTGCTGCTAGACGGGACTTATACGATCGCTTTCCGAGCCAAAGCCGTCAGCGGCAATCAGATGACCGTGTCGTTGGCACGACAGGTAGCCGGGGGCAGTTATTTCAAGCAAACCATCCCTCTCACAAATACCTGGCAGGACTACTCCTTCACCTTCAGCGCGGCTGAAACCTCGTCGACGCCAATTGGCAGCATGGACCTTCGGTTCATGGTGTCCGGTGCTAACGTCTATGTGGATGACGTCAGCCTGACTCCGGTTGAGACCGGCACAAATGCAACGGCCTTCCGCGATGCTGTTGTGAGTGCACTGACCGCCTTGCAGCCCGGAACTCTGCGTTACATGGACGATGGAGGGCCGGCGTTTGGCAGCTCGATCGATAACATGATTGCTGTTCCTTTCGCGCGACAGCGCTCCGGATCCTCCGAGGCTATCTCTGAAGAAGACGATGTTCCGCTAGGACTCAACGAGTTTCTCCAGCTGTGCCAGGCGGTCGGCGCGCAGCCTTGGTATGTTTTGCCGCCGGCCATCTCGCCAGGCGACATGCAAAATCTGATCGAGTTTCTTGCCGGGGGTCCATCGACCACTTACGGTGCGAAGAGAGCCGCTCTGGGACAGAGCGCTCCATGGACGTCTGTCTTTCCCGTCGTTCACCTGGAGCTGGGGAATGAGCAGTGGAACAATCCGACGTTTCCGGGGCAATCCATCAATGATCCGATTGCATACGGGAACCGGGTGAGCACCATCTACGGCGCTGCACGCAGCGCGCCCGATTACAATCCGGCAAGTTTCGATCTTATTATGGGCAGCTTCGTCGTCAACTCCTGGTACACCGGACAGGAGACGGCCAACGCGACCAACTACGACTCCATCAGCGTGGCCCCGTACATGTTCGGAAGTTTCAACGACGCATCTTCTACGGAGGCGATCTATGGACCCATGTTTGCAGAGCCGGAGATGTCAGACAGCACGTCCGGTGGGAACATGTATCAGCAGGCCCAGGCAGCTGCAAGCGCAGGAAAGAGCCTCGTGAGCTATGAGGAGAACCTGGCAACTCAGGGCGGAACTGCTCCCCAAAGTATGGTGAGTGCGGTGGTGCCGTCGGTGGGGGGCGGAGTAATGATGGCCGATCACATGCTTCTGCAGATGAGGGACCTTGGAGTGAAGGTGCAGAACGTTTGGGCGCTGCCGGGCTATTCCAACGCCTTCAACAACCCTAATGGCGGTTCTGAGACCACACCGCTATTTGGCACGGTTGTCGACATGGGAGGACAGAGCAACCTGCAGCGGCCAGTCTTCCTCGCCGAACAACTGGTCAACCAGGCAATTTTGCCAACCATGATTGCGACCACGGTTACTGGGGCGAACCCGACCTGGAACCAGCCGCTCAGCACAAATGACAACGTGCAGCTGAATGGCGCACACCAGCTACAGAGCTTTGCTTTCACCGATGGGGCCAATCATCGCAGTGTGGTGCTGGTCAACCTGAGCCGGACGTCTGCACTTCCCGTCACATTCAGCGATGTCAACGCGCCAGCGGGGACGGTCACGATCACCGAGCTGACCTCCGCCAATCTGACTGACTCAAATGAAGCCGGCGACGTTGTGGCTCCAACGAAGACGACTGCGACAGGATTCAATCCCGCCACGCCGTACTCATTGCCACCCTTTTCGGTCACGGTCTTTCAATGGCAACCCTAGCAGAGAGCTTATAGCTCCATCTGCTGAGAGAGCGCTGCTTCGATATTCCAGACAGGAAGGCTGTTGCATTTTGCGGCGCAGACTTCGCATCCATCACGATGTCGCCAGAACTCTTCCAGGCAAGCTTCCACATTCGACTGGCTGACTGTCGGTCCTTGCTCCCGGTTTCCACTCTGGGAAGGATGCGCGGCATTGGCTAAAGCCGCGCGACTTTGCCGCATGAGCTCATAGCCCTTCTCACACACAAACTGCTGGACCGGTACGCAGCGGCCGCAAATCCGTGCATGCACATAACAGTCGATGAATGCGCTGGTCATCCTGCCAACAGCAAGCGTATCGGGCCTCTGGCCTGACGACTCCGTCGCACGAAACTGTTCTACTTGCCGGGCACACTCTGCGCTTAAATAGCGGCCTTCATGACAACTCCAAAGACGTGACCGCAAGAAACGATTTGGATCCGGCAGAAACGGGAGGGAGGTCGACATGGATACGCCTTTCCTTTACGGCAAGGTGAATAGCGTCTCTTTGGGCCCCTGTAAATCTTCCCAATGCAAAAATAGATGATGGGTGCAGTTCAATTCTTACACAAAGATTGGACGATTGCCAAGCAAATAATGACCGCCTTGGAAGGGTTCTTACGACAGCATCATTGAGGCATGCGGGATGGGTCAGGCCAAGTGCCGTAGGGTGTGGAAGAAAAGCAAAATAAGGATGAAGAGAGCTGTCATGGTAATGTCCTGCAGCCAGGGCTTGACGCCTTGTCGAGCCAGTCCGGTCTGAAGGATAAAGTATTGAGGCAGGTCACCGGCGGCGACAGCTATAACGGCACCCAGCATCCCGAAGAAATGAAAAGCAATCCAGATACCGGTAACGATGGTGACGCTATATGCGGCATTGCCAATGGCACCGTACTTGGATTTTCCCAGACACAGGATCACGGGGAAGGTCGTCTGATATAGAAGAGTCTGCCACAGGCCCAGCGCAAGAATGGGGATCATCCAAGCCGCCTGGTGATATCGCCGGTCATAGAGCTTGAGTACCAGGAGGTCGCCCCAGGTGACCATGAGGGCCAGCAGAATGGCGCCAGCGAGCAACGCATAGAAACGATATTGCAAGAACTGTTTTTCAAACTCTTTGATGGGTTGATGAATGATTTTTGCGACGAATGGATAGGCCACGCGCGATCCGACGGCCATGATGATCTGCCGCGGAACATCGGACAATTGGTATGCCAGACCGTAGACGCCAAGCAGCGAGAGACTGATGAGACGGCCTAGAACCAGTCGGTCCGCCTGAGAGGCAAAGAAAAAGAAGGCTGTGGATACCATGATCCACTTTCCGAAATGCACAATATTGTGGACCGAATCCTTGTCCCATCGAAAAGAGTTTCTGCGTCCAGGCACGACGGCGGGAACATAACTGACCACAAGACGATACGTTACAGAGACGAGTTGTCCGCCTACGATTGCCCAGACTGATGGGCGCACGCAGGCCCAAACAATGGTGACCGCGAGAGCCACTACAGCCGTTGAGCCGTCAATGGCGAACAATCTTCGAACGCCCATATGGCGCGCCAGAGTGAGCAGTCCCGTACTGTTGAAACTGCTGATCAACGTGCTGAGCGCCAACACCGGCAGCAGCACCCTCAACCGAGGATCGTGATAGAAGAGAGCCATCGGCCAGCTGATGGAGAGGGCCACAAACCACAGCAGGATTCCGCGAAAGACCTGAATGGTCCAGGCCGTATCCAAGAACATCGGATTATCGCCATGCTTAGATTGAATGACGCTGGGCGCCAGTCCGATATCCGAAAGAAGATTGATGCCGACGATCAGGGTAGTTACAAGCGTCATCTCGCCGAAATAAGCTGGAAGCAGCAGCCGGGTCAGGACCAGACTGCTGACGACGCGCAGGCTCACATTGAAGCCGTACTCCAGGATGGACCAAATCGAAGCACGCAGCGCGGTTTTTTCCAGGGCGCTTCGTTCTGAGACTGGCTCGTCGATCTCGGTGACGGCTTCTAGTGTCAAGGCTCATTCCTTTGCGGGAGTCTTGTGAAGCGCGCTATTGCACGGACAACGGTCTGGCTCAAAAAACGATTGATTGCCACCAAAGAGGAAGCGGCTACAAGGCCATCAAATCAGCTCTTAAGCCGTCCATGTTCCATCCTCTCATTGGGCCAAGCTAATGTCCATTAATTTGCATTTCGGCCTTCTTCAAAAAACTACTGAAACACCGGAGAAAGAAGATCGCAAGACGCCAGAGAGCCGGAAAAAGTGCAAGGAGCTATCTATAATGAGAGGGTCTCCAGAATAGTTCGATGGGCAGCTTCATTGCGCTTCACGCAATCGTTGCAACGCGAGTCGTGCATCTTCCAACCCTAACGGGTGCGAAGTCAGCTGACGAGGTGATCGTCAGATCGGCGCATGGCAAAGGGCGTCATTGCACGTCTGTCTAGCAAGTACCTTTCTGCTTTGAGGGCTGATATGCACACTCTTGTCGTCGACGACGACACTGATACCCAGGCGACTTTGACCGCCTGGCTACAGAAAGCCGGTCACTCAGCTTCGGTGGCGGTCTCCGTCGAGCGAGCCTGGGAGCTGCTAAGGACGTCCCGCTTTGAATGCATTGTGAGCGCTGAGCAGACGCCTACGGTCGATGGCGTTGCCTTTTGCCAAGAGGTTCGCGAAAGCTCGGATTACGCGCAGTGCTACTTCATTCTTTATTCGAGAAGATGTGCGTCATCCGATTCGGATCTAGCCCTCAATGCCGGCGCCGACGACTTTCTGGCCCCTTTGGATCACAGCGCATTCCAGATGAGGATCCATGCTGCTACTCAGGTCGTGGCACTACGGAGAATTCTGGCCGACCAAAACGCAAACCTTAAAAGTCTGATAGAGAAATTAAATAGTGCTTTCCGCACTATCGAGTCGGATCTGGAGGCGGCTTCGGAGATACAGCTCAGCCTTCTTCCCACCATCTCCGAAGTGCATCCTTCATTTTCCGTCGAATGGTTTGTGCTGCCGAGCAGCTTTCTCTGCGGCGACAATTTGAACTACTTCATGATGCAGGATCGATACCTCGTGTTCTACCAACTCGATGTGGCTGGCAAAGGGATTCCCTCCGCATTGCTTTCGGTCACGCTCAATCAGCTGCTTTCACCCCAGCCCGGAAGCCCGACGGTCCGGTTCGATCCTCAGCGCGACGTTAAGCGGATCATCCCCCCCGTTGACGTGGTCAACGAATTAAACCGACGATTTCTGCCGCAGAAGCATGCTTCTTTCTCGATGATCTACGGTGTCCTGGACACGAAGACACGGGAGGTAGTGATGTGCCAGGCGGGGCATCCCCACCCTCTCAAAGTCACGGCCGAGGGAGTAGTTGACACATTAGGTAACGGAGGCTTTCCCATTGGCCTGTGGCCTGACATCCTCTACGAGGAAACGGCTACAATTCTCAAGCCGGGCGAACGGCTGGTGTTCTATTCCGATGGACTACTTGAGTGCGCCAACCCGGATGGCGTATCTTACAGCCTCGGCAGACTGCGGCACCTTCTAGCGACCCAAGTCTCTGCTTCGGTCAAGGATTTGTTGCAGTCGATTCAAATTGACCTCGAAAGGTGGGGCCAGGGACGTGATTTCCCAGATGATATCTCGGTCTTGATTATCGAAGGTCGATAGGTATTGGGTTCCCGCGAAGACGAACGATGAATGTATTTTGGCAATCACTGCTTGTAGAGCACGGCAAAGCTGACTTTTCCATCCTCCTCCTAATTCCTGGTCGGTTAGACCAGATCCAGATTGTTCGCGCTGCTTTGGCTGGCGTGCTCGATCACATCTGCGCTGAGGAAGATGACGTTCATAGTCTCGGACTCGCAGTCACGGAAATTCTCAATAATTCAATCGAACATGGATATGGGAATGGCACGACACAACAGATCGAGACGCACTTTCAGGTTTGCGGTAATGACGTGCAAATCGATATCGTGGATTATGCTCCTCCGTTCCCTGACGAGCAGCGACATCGTCTTGCTGGCGAACTTGTGCCACTCGAACTTCCCAGTGAAGAATGGGAGACTCGTGGACATGGTCTGCAAATCGTACGCCACATTGTCGATTCGGTAGTACTTGAATCAAAAGACGGATTCAATCGCTTTACTCTGCGCAAGCGAATCCATATAAGAACAGGGTAGGCCCACTAACTCGGAGCTTAGTGAGGGGCCATGCTTTGCGGGAAAATCAGCCGGCCGATGTACTTTCCGGCCAGTTCCAGGTCGTGGCGCCAGCTTTGGCGAGCCACGTAGTATGCATCCGCCAAGTAAAGCTCCGTTTTGTCCATACTGTTTCCCACGGCAACGCTGGCTTCCGTGATGAGGCCAAGCTGCCCCTCTTCGTAAAGCGCTCGCCAGTCGCCGGGAAGTTGCAGGATCTCGCCGGTGCTGCGAGGAGGCAGCCCCACGAGCCTGATTCGTCCAACCAGAACGGCAAATAGGCCAGGAAGAAACTGCCGCAGGAAAGCGCTCCAGCCGGCTGGCCGATATGTGCTCCACGCGTCTTTGCCCAGGCACGGAAGGCGGACATCGGAGGCGGCAAGCTGATCCTTTCGCGGCGGAAGGTCCGCTGCGAGCACACCCGTGTACAAGAGGCGTCGAGCGATCGCAAAGTAGAATGCAGAGATCAGCAAAATGGGAAGAAAAATGATGATGAGTGCGAGTGCGGTCAATGACTGCACGGCGCGCTCGAACCAGTTCACACTCCATGTTGGCTTCAACGTCCCTAGCAGGAAGCTCTCACTTACCTCGACCTGAGCACCTAATCGCGCATTTACCAATAGGTTCTGGTCCACGATACTCTGGCTCAACTCCAGCCCTTCTCCAATGTAACTTCCGCCTATAGCCAAGCAATATTCCATGTTTGTGTTCGTGTCTACAATACAGTGACCGCCAATCACAGTATCTGGTCCGATACGAGCTCCGCGATTGATCCTGCAGTTTGGGCCGATATAGATCGGAGGGACGAGTTCGACGCTCGGATGGATGACGACATTACGCGATATCCATATTCCGGGCTGACGTTCAATGCCGCTTATCATCAATGTGCGCAACTTGCGACGGAGAAGTCGGCTCTGAGTTTCAAGCAGCGCCAATGGGCTGGAAGCGTCGACCCATTCACTGGAAGTTTCGACATCTGCCTCACCACGTTCCTCGAGGCAAGCAAAATAATCACGGAGTTCGCCTGCGCCCATGCCGGCGATTAAGGAACCAAAATCTCCAGGCGGAAACGCAACAACTCCATATGGCGGACAAATACCACTGCGCGCTTCGCTGCTGCCCCAAAGGGACTTGCTTTCCGGACGGCGATAGAGGACAGGTCGCGCTCGATTTGTCGGAAAGACGACGACCGGATATTGTTCCGCGTGGATCAAGACCCAAGGCTCATTTCCTGTCTGGCTGATCACTTGAAGCGGACGATACTGCTTATCTTCAGCGGTGATGAGGTGATAGCGGAAGCTGCAGCCCCATCGGTCCCCATTGCCTAAGAGCGCCTCTACGCGCTCGGGCGCGTGCCCAATTACCCACTCGATAGATGTAATTCGCTGGGCCGCCAGCGATTCGACGATATGCTGCAGTACCGGCCGATCGCCCAAGGGAAGGAGGGAAGATGGGCATTTCGCATCAAGGCCGAACATCGTGGAACTGGGCCCCGGCAGAATGATGACGGCAATCATGGTACGGCGCCTCCTTCGGAGACCATTCTCCTGCGGTTCCGCACGCGCTCACGCGCTACGCGAAATAAGAAAACCGCGTTGCCGACGAAGTACCGGCGCCACATCCGGCGAGGTTCCTGAGAGAAACGGTAGAACCACTCCATGCCTAGTTCCCGAACCCAAACAGGCGCGCGCTGGATGCGGCCGGAGTAAAAATCCAGCAGGCCACCTACACCAATTGCCACACCGACTTCCAGCTCTTCTCCGTATTTTGCGATCCACTTGTCCTGGCGGGGTGCCCCCAACGCTACCAGCAGAATATCTGCGCCCGTAGCTTTGATCTCCCGAATTACGTTGGCTTGGTCCTGTTCGGAGAAATATCCATCCCGGACACCGGCCACGCGCAATTGAGGATAATGAGCTGCCATCCATGCGGCTGCACCCTCAGGAACCCCGGGCCGTCCGCCCAGCAGATACATGCTTAGCCCCGCTTCTTCCGCCGCCTCGCAGAGATATGGAAGCATGTCGGTGCCATTAATATTTTCGCGAATGTTCTGGTTGAATACCGCGCCGGCCACACGAACCCCGATTCCGTCCGCCAGCACCAGGTCCGCACGCCCCAGTACCGCACCATAGTCTGAGTCTCGATAACTGAGGTTGACACAGTCAGCGTTCACAAAGCAGACCTGGGCCGCTCTTCTCTCTCTTGCGTCCGAAATGATCCTCCGTGCGGCTTCTGCCATGGTCAGGTTGTCTATGCGCACGCCCAGAAAGCGTAGTACCCCTGGGGCTTCGCTGCGGCCGACACGCAGGAACATGGCTGGTATGGCGCGCACTGCAATTCCCAAGTCGCCCCACAGAGTATTGGTTTCAACGTATTCCATATCCAGCCCACTCTCGCTGACGTACGCCATGTTGGCACGCTTACGAAGCCACCAAAGGCTAAGCAGCCCTGGACGCAGGTCATAACGCTTCCACGCTGCGGGATCATCGGTCAGCGATTCGTGCGGAGAGACAGGCCGGGGGCCCACAAGTGACATCTCGCCTCGAATCACATTCCAAAGCGCCGGAAGCGAATGAACAAACCTCATACGAACTAAACTGGACTCGGGGGGGAAGTAAAGGTCGTATTGCTCAAAGCGAGCCGCCCACCGTCCCAGGCATTCACGTTTTCGCACACCTCCACCCGAGGCGACGGCCAGTGCGAACAAGAGCAGCAGGAGGGGGCTAAGGCCTACCAAGAGAACGGAGGCCACAAGGATGTCGGTAAATCTCCGCAGTACGCTGACAAAGGCGATAGTGACAGTCCACGCCAGCGACCGGCAGTACCGCGCTCTGCGGCGGTGGCGGATTCCGTGTTCGGAAAAGCCGCCATCGAGGTCGATCAACAGCGACCTGCGCCCCAGAGGTGCACTTCGCGCTGCTGGAGGGTGAGGATCGATGCTGTGCAGGGCCTGTGCCATGGTCAGTAAGCACCTCGCCCACTCAAAATGGCCGGGATTGTCTTCAGCAACAGTGCGATGTCGAGGCGGGTGCTGTGACTGTCGATATACTCCGCGTCCAGCCGCACTTGTTGTTCAAACGGAAGTTCACTACGGCCACTGACCTGCCAGATGCAGGTGAGTCCGGGTTTTACGTCCAGCCGGCGACGGTCCCGGATGCCGTAACGCGCCACCTCCGCCGGTACCGGAGGCCGCGGTCCTACCAGCGACATCTCGCCGCGCAGCACACACCACAACTGTGGAAGCTCATCTATGCTCAACTTGCGAATTACACCCCCAACATGTGTGATCCTGGGATCGCGTTTCATCTTGAATGTGATTCCGTCGCCGCCATGCTGATTCTTCGCAGCCAGCTCCCGCTTGCGCACCTCGGCATCCACGGTCATCGAACGGAACTTCGGCATTCGAAACTCGCGCCCCCAATGCCCGGTGCGCGTCTGCCAGAAGAGAATAGGTCCTCCATCTTCAACCCGTATGAGCAAACCCAAAATAAGAAAGAACGGCGCTAACGCAACCAATGCGCAAAGGGAAACTACGATGTCCATCACACGCTTGAGAACCTTCGTGCCACTCACCACAGTTACCCAGCTGAGGGTCTTGGCTCGGGCTTTGAGTCCTCGCACCAAGACATTGGAGTATCTGCTCACGCCATAGTCTCGATAGAGTTGCTCCACGAGAGCTCGCCGGGCCGGCTCAGCCTGTCGTTCTGCGTCCATTCCTCAATACCTCGCGCCAGAGTGTTGAAGGTTGCGCATTTCATAGGTGCGCATCAACCTGTGCGTGCATTATTTCCGGAACGCTGTGACCTTATCGTGAGTTAAAACACTATGACCAACCGATCGGGGAGTATGAAAAACTCTTGAACCGGGGTTGCAGTTTCGAGAACGGGGCCTATTGTTAAAACACGTCGTTCTAATTTTTTTGCTGAGGATTACGACCACGGTACACTATTCACGGGCACGATTTCAAGCTGCGCAGGCGTTTTTCTTATCGCGGTTACCGAAGTGCCTGCGAAGGGCATCGTTAGTTCTGTCAGAATAGCGCCAACCGCAGGCCTTCAAACTAGGCTTTTCATTTCATCGCACGTGACCTAACGCACAAGTTTAGTACTCCAACGCACGGCATATTCTTCTTGGGGAGCGAGAGAATGCAAGTGTTGAGTTCTGAGAGTGACGGCGTTCAGATTGTGCACATCGGCTCGAAAGTGATTGACGCCGGCACTGCACGCTTGTTCAAAAGCGCAATCAAGCCTTTGCTTGCCGAGGGAGGACAGTTGGTCTTTGATCTTTCCACAGTGGAGTTCATTGATAGTACTGGCCTTGGTGCCCTGGTCTCTTGTCTCCGTCAAGCCCATGCGTTATCGGCCGAGATCAAGCTGAGCGGTCTTACTAAGCCGGCCCGCGCATTGTTTGAACTGGTTCGTATGCATCGCGTGTTTGAGATATTCAATAGTCCGGAGGAAGCAGTCGCTTCTTATCGGGCTAAAGCCGGAGACGGGGCTTGATTGCAACCGTGATGGTCATCATGTGGAAGGCGGTTGGCATTGCATGCCTCGGCGCTGCACTGCCAGGTTCCATTGAGTTGCTCCTCCTGAGCGCAGCCTCCTTCCTGCCCGCTCAGCGCCGATCGCATGTTTCGATTCCGTGGCGAGTGGCTGTAGTTGTGCCCGCGCACAATGAGTCGGCCTCCATCGCGTCCTGCGTGGAGAGCCTGTTGGATGCGGACCGCGGGGAAATGGCGGTCGAAGTCTACGTTATCGCCGACAATTGCACCGATGACACGGCACGGATCGCGATGGAAGCGGGCGCACAGGTTCTCGTGCGTATGGATCCCATCGAACGCGGCAAGGGCCATGCCCTTCACTTCGCCTTTGCCAAGCTGCAGCAATTAAACTTTGACTGCTTCATCGTGGTGGATGCCGACACAGTGGTTACAAACAACTTTTTAACAGAGGCCGCGGGGGCGATGCGAGATGGGTCGGACGCGGTTCAGGTTCGATATCTCGTGCGCAACGCAAACGAGGGAGTGCGCACGCGTTTGATGTCGCTTGCTCTGCGCGGCTTCAATGTCGTTCGGCCGCTCGGGCGTGAGCGCCTTGGTCTGTCCGTGGGCATTCTCGGAAATGGCTTCGGTCTCAGCGCTCAGACGCTCATCGCTGTGCCATATCTCGCCTCTTCCGTTGTAGAGGACTTGGAGTATCATCTGCTTCTCGTCCAGGCCGGACGGCGGGTCGGCTTTGTGGATAATACTTCGGTCTATGGAGAGATTCCCGTCCGTGGCGAGGGGGTCAAAACCCAACGCTCGCGCTGGGAGGGTGGCCGTCTGCGCATGATAGTGACGATGGCGCCAAAGCTTGCCCGGGCCGTGTTGCGTGGCCGCTTCTCCCTCTTGGAGCCTCTGCTCGAGCTTCTTCTTCTGCCATTGGCTTTCCACGTCATGCTGCTGACGCTGGCTGTCTCTACTCCTATTCCAATCGTGCGTGATCTCGCGCTTGCTTGTCTGGGAATCGTCTTCCTGCACCTGATGGCGGCCATTGCGGCAGGAGGCAGTTGGCGCGATTTGGGGGCTCTGGCTTTTGCACCCTTTTACGTCCTTTGGAAGCTGAGGATGATTCCGGCTCTAATACGCAATGCACGGTTCAACCATGCGTGGGTGCGCACTGAGCGGGGCACAGAACAACCTCCCGCAGGCAGGGTCTGACACCATGACCGCATCTTCCCCTGCCATGGCCGCAGCCGCGCCACAGGATTCGAGTCCCGCGGTAATGGTCACGGAGGCATACCCATATATTCTTTCCGCGATTGTCGTTTCGTTTAATACACGGGATCTTTTGCAAGAGTGCCTGCAATCGCTTGTGAGGGAGTGCCGACAGCTTCCCGGAAGTCCCGCAGCCGAAGTCCTGGTTGTCGACAACGCTTCTACCGACGGTTCGGCTGAGATGGTCGAACGGGAATTCGGAGCCACGGACGTCCCTGTACGGCTGCTTCGTTCCTCGACGAACCTGGGATTCGGAGGCGCCAACAACCTGGCCCTGCAGCAGGCTCTGGGACGTTATCTCGTTCTGCTCAATTCTGACGCCTTCCTCGACGTGGGTTCGCTACGCGTCGCCGTCGATCACATGGACCGAAACCCGCTGACCGGTTTTGCTGGTGGCATGCTCGTGGGCCGCGACCGTGCTCTCCAACCTTCCGCGAGATGCTTCCATTCCATTTGGCGCGACGCCTTTATCCTGACCGGACTTTCCGCGCGGTTTCCACATTCCAGGGTCTTCGGCGCTCCGGACCGTACATGGGCCGATCCAAAGCAGCCTGCCGACGTCGACTGGGTTCCCGGCGCTTTCATGATCATGCGCCGCGAAGCGCTAATCAAGACGGGTCTATTCGATCCGCGCTTCTTTCTCTACTACGAAGAGACTGACCTCTGCCGCCGGGTCAAAGCGGCCGGTTATCGAGTCTCCTATTGGCCCGATGTAATCGTGACCCATATTGGCGGAGAGTCAGGACGTCAACTCGGTTCGTTGACGCAGTCCAAGGCCGCTTCGCGTGTCGAGCTGTGGAGGATGCGCTCCACGCTGCTTTACTACCGCAAACATCACGGCTGGCAAGCGCGCTTGGCTCTATGGCTGGAGTCCGGGCTATATCGGCTTCGTTCCCTGCGGAACCGCAGAAGTGGCGATCCCGCTCGTCGCTTTCGAGGCGAGGAGGCCTCGCAGCTTGCGCTTCTTATGCATCGTGCCTGGCGCGAGACACAGGGGGGGCGCGTTAGTCCGCCGGCGCCCTGGTAGCTACGGCGGCTTTAGCTTCGCCGGTATTCAATGATGCGAAACGATTCGCCGCGCCATTGTCTCCACCGGAACTGAAAAATACCAAGCAGTGCAGGGAACTTGTACACAAAGTTGAACCATGCACTGATCGACGAAGATCGCCTGGACCAGCCCAGCCTTCGTCCGCGCAGATAGTTGTGCAGAAACTGCGCAGCATAGAGGCACGCCAAAGCCAAGAGGGAAATCCCCCGGGTAAATGGCGCCAGACACAGCGCAATCATCGGAACAGCCAGGGCCCATATATAGATTCGTCGCATGTCCCGGGCGAACGCGTCTTCCTTCGAGCCATGCAGCGCCGCGACATGGGCGTAGGAATGCCCTGTGCGTACGGAACGCTTCCAATATTCACTGAACCGGGTCATCGCCATATCATGGCAAGCCATCTCCCGGTCGAGTTGCAGCAGCTTCCAGCCCAGTTGCCGCACGCGGATACTGAAATCATGGTCCTCACCGGCGATCACATCGGCCCGAAAGCCACCTGCATCGTTGAATACATCTTTGCGCATGAGAAATCGGCCGCCAGTGAACTGCACGATGCCCGCGGGTTGTTGCCATTGCTGATCCGCGAGCAGGTTATAGATCGTTGCTTCAGGGAAGAGCTCGCGCACCTGCCCGCATACCACCGCTACGTCCTGGTGCTCTTCCAGTGCGGCCACGCCGGCCTCCAGCCACCCGTCCGAAAGGTCGCAGTCGCCGTCCAGAAACTGGACATACGGAACCTGAGGATCAACCTTCTGTAAATAGGCAAACCCTTCATTGCGCCCGCGAGCCGCGCTCATCGGCTGGGAAGTGTCCAGTTCTACAACCTGCGCCCCGACCTGCGCCGCATACTCCGGCGTGCCGTCGCCTGAACCCGAATCAACGTAAATCACGGTTCGAGCAGCCGGCAGGACCGTGCACAGGCAACTCTTCAGGCGCTCGCCCTCATTTCGCCCAATTGCGATGATCGCAACGTCCTCGCGGCGGGTCATGGCCGTAGTGTATCCCAGCCGAGATTTGCGTTGCCTTACGCTGCCAGTCACAATTTGTGACAGGAAACGACACAGAATCGTCACGCGACAATCCGCGTTCTAAGAATGGCCGCAAACTCTTCGACGCTGCGCTGCAGATCATATTGCTCCACCACTCGTCTCCGGCCACTCTTCGAGAGCCGTTCGCGGAGTTCGGCATCATCCATCAACCGCACAAGCCCTCCGACCAATCCGTCGAGGTCCGACGGCGCCACCAGCAGCCCATCGACGCCATCCCGGATCAACTCGGGAATTCCTGTGATCCACGTCGTAATGCACGGGATCTCCATCGCCATTGCCTCCATCAGCACAACTGGAATCCCTTCCGCTACGCTCGGAATGCAGAAGACATGGGCCATTCTGTAAAGCGCTCGGATCCGATCCTGGTTGACTGCGCCCTCAAATACAACTGAATCCGCTGCTGGAAGTTTGCTCGCATGTTCGCGTAGCGCCGGTTCATCTGCGCCCGAACCTACCAGCCGCAAGCGCACCCTGCGTCCTTGCAGAGAGAGTTGCTCAACCGCACCGATCAGTATGTGCTGGGCCTTACTGGGTGTTAAGCGTCCTACGCACAAAATCTCGAATGCGTCCGACCGTGGGGGAGGCGGCCGTGGAACAAAGAGGCTCGGATCTACACCCAGCCGGCATACGACCAGCTTGCTCCAGCAGGAATATGGCGAGAAGCGCATCAACTGGCTGCGCGCAAAGAAGCTGATGCAGCATATGAAGTCGGCGGCCGCAATTTTCTCAGAAAGATGCTGGCCTTCCGCATCGTAAAATTCGTCTGGTCCGTGAACTGTGATGGAATAGCCAAACCCAAATACTGTTTTGACGTAGAGGCCCACGGTAGCCGCCTGCGACCCGAGATGTACATGGAGGTGACGCTGCCCTTCCTTCTCCATCCATACGCCAACCATTAGAGCTTCCGTGAAGTACATCAGATTCAAGGCAAGACCTTTCAAGTCCAGGCCCCCCAGGCGCATCCAGAGGCGGACGCCCTTCAGATATCCTCCGGGATGCCGAAGCACGGCTCTGCAATGAGCCAGAACTGCGCCGGTCAGACCATGCTTCTTTAGGTGATACGTCTGCGCCGCTTCAGAAATCTCCTCGGCGGTCATCTTCTCTGGAGTTCTGTCGGGCTGATTGACGGAAGCAACCGAGATCCGAAAGCCCATCCGGCGCAACTGCATAACCTCACGAAGCACGAATGTCATGGATAACGTCGGATACTGACTGACGAGATAGGCCACGGAGCAGGCAGGCAGCGAAGATGGCTCTGACGCTCCGGCGGGTGCATCAGATGGGGGCATACATTATCTTTGGCATCTGGCAAAGTTGAATGCAAGTGGTGAAATTAGATTTTTTCCGGCTTGATTTTTATGTACGGTTATAGGAGATGACGTTCTCAGTGTCGGGAAGTGCTTGCGGTCTCGCCTCGTAGTAGTGTCCTTGATGATTACGAAGGTTTCAGTGCCAGATACGGCGGAAAGGAACCCTTGCAACGGACTGAGACTTCTCTGAAGGATGTGGCCGTGCTGGAGCCGAAGGTCTTCGGCGACGCGCGAGGGTATTTCTTTGAAGCGTATAACCAATCGGCGTTCCGTAACTTGGGGCTGCCGACGGATTTCAAGCAGGACAACCAGTCTGGCTCGCGCAAGGGTGTGCTGCGAGGGCTTCACTATCAACTGAATCAGCCGCAGGGCAAGTTGGTGCGCGTGATCTACGGCGAGATCTTCGACGTAGCGGTGGATCTGCGGCGCGACTCGGCGCAGTTTGGACACTGGTTTGGGCTAAAGCTGAGTGCGGAGAACCGAAAGATGCTCTGGATTCCGGCGGGCTTTGCGCACGGATTCCTTGTGACCAGCGAATTCGCAGAAGTCATATACAAGGCGAATGACTTTTACGCGCCGGCGCACGAGCGGTCACTCTTGTGGAATGATCCGGCGATTGGGATCGAATGGCCACTGGAGGGAGAGCCAACCCTCTCAGCCAAAGATGCCGCCGGCATCCCGCTGGCCGGCGCGGAGACCTACGCCACTGACATTCTCGGGTAGTCGATTCTGGATTCAGAACGCGCAAACGCATCTAGTATGAAGATACGGGAGGCACGATGCCGTCTTCAAAGCGGTTGTTGGTGACGGGAGGCGCAGGCTTCATCGGCAGCAACTTTGTGCTGGAGGCGGTGCGTCGCGGGCATGAGGTGGTGAACCTCGACGCCCTGACCTATGCGGGCAACCTGGACAACCTTGCTTCGCTGGACGGGCAAGCCAAACATACGTTTGTGCATGGGTCCATCCTCGATGCCGAGCTCGTGGAGAAGCTGCTGAGCCAGCGCCGGCCCGACGCAGTGGTGCACTTTGCCGCGGAGAGCCACGTGGACCGGTCGATTTTGGGGCCGGGAGCCTTCATCGAGACCAACGTGAATGGGACATTTACGCTGCTGCAGGCGGCGCTGAAGCACTGGCGCGGGCTGACCGGCGAGTCGCGCGATGGATTTCGCTTTCTACACGTGTCGACGGACGAGGTGTATGGATCGCTTGCGCCAGAAGAGGCTGCGTTCCATGAAGAGACGCCTTATAGACCGAATAGTCCGTATTCGGCTTCGAAGGCGGCCTCGGATCACCTGGTGCGCGCGTATTTCCATACCTACGGACTGCCCGTGCTGACGACGAATTGCTCAAACAACTATGGGCCCTATCAATTTCCGGAGAAGCTGATCCCGCTGATGATTCACAACGCGGTCAGCGGCAAGCCGCTGCCTGTGTACGGCGACGGCCAGAACGTGCGCGACTGGCTCTATGTCCTCGACCATTGCGACGCAATCTTCACTGTGCTTGAAAGGGGCCGCGCCGGCGAGACCTATAACATTGGCGGATTGAACGAGCAGAAGAATATCGATGTTGTAAAGACGCTGTGCGCGATACTTGATGAACTCCAGACGCACGGTGCGCCGCATGAGAGGCTGATCATCTATGTAAAGGACAGACCAGGCCACGACCGGCGATACGCGATCGACTGCCGCAAACTGCAGGGCGAGCTGGGCTGGCTACCGAAGGAGTCATTTGCAACCGGACTGCGCAAGACCGTGGAGTGGTATCTCGCGAACAGGCATTGGGTGGACAAGATCGTGAGCGGCGAATACCGGAAGTGGACCGAGGCCAATTATGCAGACCGCGGTGCGGCGCGCTGAAGATTCTGCCGGAGCATCACAGGCTATCCAGGGGGGTGCATGAAGGGAATTGTGCTGGCTGGCGGGTCGGGGACGCGGCTGCATCCGGTGACGGAGGCAGTCAGTAAACAGTTGCTGCCGGTGTACGACAAGCCGATGATCTATTACCCGATCTCCGCGCTCATGCTGGCCGGGATCCGGGAGATTCTGGTGATCTCGACGCCGGCTGACACGCCGCGCTTCGAGCAGTTGCTGGGCACGGGCGAGCGCTGGGGGATCTCGGTGAAGTATGCGGTACAGCCTTCACCGGACGGATTGGCGCAGGCATTCCTCATCGGTAAGGAGTTTCTCGCCGGTGGTCCCTGCTGCCTGGTGCTCGGAGATAACATTTTTTTTGGGCATGACTTTGCTAAGCAGTTGCGATCGGCTGCGGTGCGTACGACCGGCGCAACAGTGTTTGCGTATCCAGTGCAGGATCCTGAGCGGTACGGCGTGGTGGAATTCGACGCGACAGGCAAGGCAATCTCACTGGAGGAAAAACCGAAGCAGCCGAAGTCCCGCTATGCGGTGACAGGAATTTACTTCTACGATAGCCAGGTTGTGGGAATCGCCGAGACCATCCGGCCGTCGGCGCGTGGGGAGCTGGAGATCACTGATGTGAACCGGCGATATCTCGAGCAGGGTCAGCTGACGACTGAGGTGATGGGGCGAGGCATGGCGTGGCTCGATACCGGAACGCACGATTCGCTGATGGAGGCGTCCATGTTTATTCATACGATCGAGCGACGGCAAGGGCTGAAAATCGCATGCTTGGAGGAGGTCGCGTATCGGCAGGGATTTATCGATGCGACCCAGTTGAAGGCGCAGGCGGCCAGGCTGGGCAAGAGCACCTATGGCGACTACCTGCGTCGCGTGCTTGAGGAGAAGGTGTTCTGATGCGCGGAGATGCCCGCAGCACGCGAATCCTGGTGACAGGAGCGGGCGGGCAGGTGGGCGGCGCGCTTGTACCTTCGCTGGCCTCTCTGGGCGAGGTGGTTGTGCCCTGTCGCGCGGAGCTGGACCTCGCCGATCCAGAGTCAGTGCGACGTGCTGTGCGGGAGTTCAAGCCGCATTGGGTAGTGAATGCGGCCGCCTATACGGCGGTGGACAAGGCAGAGAGCGAAGTGGAAGCAGCGCGGGCGATCAATGCCACAGCGCTGGGCGCGCTTGGAGAAGAGGCCCGAGTAATCGGAGCAGCGGTGGTGCACTTCTCAACAGACTATGTCTTCGATGGATCGAAGCAGTCGCCATACATTGAGACGGATGCGACGGGTCCGCTGAACGCTTACGGAAAGACGAAGCTGGAGGGCGAGCGCGCGCTCGCGGCGAGCGGAGCGGCCCATCTCATCTTCCGAACCAGCTGGGTGTATGGTGCGACGGGGAAGAATTTTGCGAGGTCGATCCTGCGCATGGCGCGCGAGCGGGATGTGCTTCGCATCGTTGCCGATCAGCATGGCGCGCCTACGTGGAGCGAGGACCTGGCGCGGATGACGGCACACGTCGTTGGACAGCTGAGCGCAAGAGTCGCGCAGGATCATGCTGGGCTGAGCGAGACAGTCTCCATCTTCAACGGTGTCTACCATGCGACTGGCTCGGGCGAGACGACGTGGTTTGGATTCGCTAAGACAATTGTGGAAGAGGTTGCGCTACTGGAGCCGGAGGCGAAGCTGGCGAAGGTGGAACCTATTCCGACGGCAGAGTATCCGACCCCCGCGCGGCGACCGATGAACTCCCGGCTGGACTGCGCGAAGCTGGAGCGCGCGTTCGGCTGGCGAATGCCCGGCTGGAGCGAATCGACGCAGCGGGTGATCGCCGAACTGGTGCGCGGAGCGAATTGAGGGGTCCGTGCGGGAGCGGAACCTATGGAAGGATCGTCAGACAGATCGAGGCGCTTACGGCCGACTTCGGCATACATGAACAATCCTGCATCGCAAGCCCGCCTGTTGCGTGGGGTGCGCCCTTTTGCGAGACAGAGCAGAGAACACTGCGTGGCGGAAGAGGAGGGATTCGAACCCCCGATACCCTTTCGGGTACGCCGGTTTTCAAGACCGGAGCCATCAACCACTCGGCCACTCTTCCGCTCCAGTCGATCATAACTGAGCCCATAACCTGGCCGGACCGGCAGCCACGCGGTGCGCAGGCACCCGCCCGCCTATAATCAGTCTCACCCCAAAGGGAGGCTGAGTGGCGCATGGCCGCAGGTGAGCATCGCAGGAAGATCGTCACCATCACGGTGCTGGGCTCGGTCCTGTTCCTTCTGCTCGTCACCTTTGTCTTCCTCAATGCCTTCAATCTCAAGTCGATGAAACTCTCCACCGGCGAAGCGGTCGTCTTCTACGGCCTGTCCGTCGTGGCTTTCCTTCTCTGCGTCGCTGTCCTGCTGCTGCTGTTCCGCAATGTCCTCAAGTTCTATGCCGACCAGCGCACCGGCATGATGGGTACGCGCCTGCGCACGCGTATGTTGTGGGGTGCGGTGCTGGTCTCCGTCGTCCCGCTGGTCTTCATGTTCCTCTTCAGCTACGGCCTGATGAATCGCGCCGTCGACCGCTGGTTCTCCCAGAATCCAAACGAGATGCGGGATGACGCCAGCCAGCTGGCGCTTGAGCTGGCGCAGTACACTTCTTCCAACGCGCGCGCTGAGGCCGAATCCATCGCCGCCGCGCTTCCGGCCCTCGACCGCACGACCCCGGTTAACCTGCGACCGGGAAAGAACGATGCATCTGAGGTTCAGCACGTCGCCAATATCCTTGAGCAACACGAGATCACCCTGCAGAACGGCTTTGCCGCCGTCTACAGCGAAGGCCATTCCATCGCTTCCTTCCATATGCCGCAGCGCAATGGCGCATCGGCGCAGGTCAAGGCCTGGCCGCCCGCGTCGCCCAGCGGCGATGAAGACGCTGACACCCCGGCCAGCCGCCCGCCCGAGACGCGCCACGCTGCCGGAGACACCGACGCAGCCATCCTCTCCGCCGCCCAGCGCAACGACCTTCCGATCCTCTCCGTCGGCGACACCGATTACGCTCTCGGCATGGCGGCTCTGAAGCAGGGAGGCGCCGTCGTCGTGGGCCTGCCTATGCCGTATGGAATGTCCGGCACCGTCGCGCGTTTTCAGACCGCCATCGACAGCTACTGGAACGCCTATCGCCAGCGCCGGGAGGTGCGCACCCTCTATCTCAGGCTGCTGCTGGTGATGACCGGACTCGCTCTCTTCGCCTGCTGCTGGCTGGCGCTGCACCTTGCCAAGCAGGTCACACGGCCCGTCGAATCCCTCGCCGACGCCATGCAGGCCATCGCGGAAGGGAATTACTCGCATCGCGTCGCCGAAAGCGCCACCGAAGAGCTGGGCGGGCTGGTTCGCAGCTTCAACACCATGGCCGCCGACCTCGAAGGCAGCCGCCGTGCCGTCGAGACCTCCACCGCGCAGCTCTCCGCGGTGAACTCCACCCTCGAAGCCCGCAGCCGCGAGCTCGAAACCATGCTGGAGACCATCCCCAACGGCATCGCTACACTCGATGCCCGGCGCTGCATCGTGCTCGCCAACCGCGCGCTTACGGAGATGCTCGATCCTGGCGGCCAGACACCGTTCCTCGGCGCGTCCATCGACAGCATCTTTCCCGCCGACGCCGCCGAGGCCAAGGACCAGCTCGATCATCTCCTCCGCCGCAGCCATCGCATGGGCTCGGCCTCCGGCGAGATGGAGCTCAAGGTCGCCCGCAATGGCGGCGCCGGCGCGACCATGTACATCCTCGCCACCGTCGCCCTGTTGGAGACCGGGCGCACCCACCACGGCTACGTTCTGGTCCTGGAGAACGCCACCGAGCTGCTGCGCGCGCAGAAGCAGTCCGCGTGGAAGGAGGTCGCGCGCCGCGTCGCCCATGAGATCAAGAACCCGCTCACGCCCATCGCGCTCTCGGCCGAACAGATCCATCGCCATATCGGCCGGCTCGGCGTCACACTCGAGTCCGCGCAGCTCGAATCGCCCTCGGTCGCCGTCATCCGCAGATCCAGTGAGGTCATCACCTCCTCGGTTGAGACCATGCGCTCGCTTGTCGATCAGTTCTCAGCTCTTGCCGAGTTTCCCACCGCGCAGCCGCGCCCGGCCGACCTCAACACCATCGTGGAAAACTCGCTGGCCATCTTTGCCGGCCGCCTCCAGTCCATCCGGCTGGTGCGCAACCTCGCTTCGGATCTTCCGCTTGTCCTCGCCGACCCAGAGGCCCTGAAGCGGGCGCTTGGCAACCTGATCGACAACGCCGCGGAAGCCATGCAGGCGTCGCTGCTGCGCGAGCTGCACGTCTCCACCGCGATGCTGCCCAGCGGTATGGTGGAGCTGGTCGTCGCCGACACCGGCCCCGGCCTGACCGACGAGTTGCGCGAGAGGCTCTTCCTGCCTTACTTCTCCACCAAGCAGCGCGGCACAGGCCTCGGCCTGGCCATCGCGGCCAAGATCATCCAGGAGCATCAGGGCACCATCCGCGCGGAGAAGAACTCGCCCGCAGGGGCTCGCTTCATCGTTGAGCTGCGACCGGCCTCGAACCCCGACGCCGAAGCGTCGTCGGACGATGTCGTCACCGCGCCCGTGGCCGAATCCCGCGAGAAGGTGCGCGCATGAACCATGTCCTCATCGTCGACGACGAGGCCGAGATCCGCGACTCGCTCGAAAGCATCCTTCAGGAAGAGGGCTACTCCGTCGCCACCGCCGCCACCGCCGGCGAGGCGCTCACCCTCCTTGCGGACGCCAGCTACGACGCCGTGCTGCTCGACATCTGGCTGCCCGACCGCGATGGCCTGGATACCCTTGCCGACATCCGCCAGTTTCCCTCTGAGCATCGGCCCGAGGTCATCATCGTCAGCGGCCACGGCACCATTGAGGCCGCCGTGCGCGCCACCAAGCTCGGCGCGTACGACTTCATCGAGAAGCCGCTCTCGCTCGACCGCACTCTCGTCGTGCTGCGCAATGCCATTGAGGCCCGCCGCCTGCGCGGCGATAACCGCGAGCTGGCCCGCCAACTCAGCCGTCCCGGCATCACCGGCGCAAGCGTCGCTATCAAGGCCCTGCGTCAGCAGATCAAGCTCATGGCGCCCACCAATGGTCGCGTTCTCATCTTCGGCGAATCCGGCACCGGCAAGGAGCTGATTGGCCGAGCCATGCATGCCGAGAGCCTGCGCTGCGACCGCGTCTTCGTCGAGCTGAACTGCGCCGCCATCCCCGAGGACCACATCGAGACCGAGCTCTTCGGCTATCGGCGTGCGGCCGTTCCCGCAGGCAACGCCGGCACGTCGGAGAAACGCGGGACTTTTGAGAGAGCGGATGGGGGCACGCTCTTCCTCGACGAGGTTGGCGACATGAGCCTCAAGACCCAGGCCCGCGTGCTGCGCGCGCTGGATGAGCAGAGCTTTCTCCCCGTCGGCGCTATGCAGCCCGTCCGCGTCGACGTCCGCGTCATCGCCGCCACTAACAAAGACCTCGAGGAAGAGATCGCGCGCGGTAACTTCCGCGAAGACCTCTTCTACCGGCTCAACGTCATCCCCTTCTTCGTTCCGCCGTTACGCGACCGCAAGGAAGACATTCCGCTGCTGGTAAAGGAATTCCTCCACGAGTTCGGCCAGCAGTACGGCCGCCCTCATGTGGAGATACACTCCGACGCTCTCGATGCCCTCCGCCAGTACAACTGGCCGGGCAATGTCCGCGAGCTGCGCAACCTCGTCGAGCGCGTGCTGATCCTCAATCCCAAGGCGCAGCGCATCGAGCGCCGCCATCTGCCCATGCTCGTCCAGCGGGACGGTTCGCGCTCCGGCCGCGAGGAGTTCTCCACCCTCACCGAGGCCCGCGACGCCTACGAACGCGACTACATCCTGAAGAAGGTCGACGAGTGCGGCGGAAACATCAGCCGCGCCGCCGAATCGCTCGGCCTGGAGCGCTCCCACCTCTATCGCAAGATGAAGACCCTCGGAATCAGCGCCAAAGAATAGTCCGGCGCTGGTACCCGCCGAGCAATTCCCTGCATCTAACCGAATAGGCTTGGTCTCCCCCTTGCGGCTTCAACGTTGAACTGGTCTTGCCGAGAGCTGTCCCTGGAGTCTCACTTGTCAACCCTCAACCAAATCTGCCCGCGGTGCAAATGCAGCGCCTGCTATCCTTTGCACCGCAAGGGCATGGACTGGGCCGTCTCCTGGCTGGGCCTGCGCCCTACGCGCTGCCTCACCTGCATGAGGAAGTTCTATTCGCGCTACAAAATCGGGAAATCCCATCCTGCGGCGGCCTTCGCTCCGAAGCAGATGCCGGTGGGCTCTGAAGCGATTCCGTCAGAATCTCCCGGGCGCCCGCACGCTGCCTGATCTGCCCCTCGGCTGTCCCGATCATCTTCTGCTCTCTGCGAACCTGCCCGCCGTAATCCAGCAGATCGCCGGTATCGTCAGCACGCCCTCCCGCGCGAAGCGCTCGAAATACTCTCGCAGCGCTCTATCGAACGCCGGAAAGCCGGCGTCCTCCGGCCGCGGGCTGACCGAAAGCGACATCACCTGCCCGCGAAACTCCTCCCAGTCCAATCTGCGGATGCTCGGCACCTGGGCCTGGTGTAGTTCACCGTCAAGAAAGTCGTCTATTCTCTCGTACGTCCGGTAGCCGGACCGCACACGCACATAGTCCGCGCTATAGGTCGCCAGCAAGTCCTCGTACGCGGCGATCTGATCCACGAATGCCGGGTCCTTCGAATAATGGTCGCGGTCCGCCGCAACCAGCACCACCCATCCGCCTGGCTTCAGGATGCGCCGGAACTCCGCCAGCGCACGCGCTGGATCGAACCAGTGGAACGCGCGGCCCACCGCGATCAGCTCCACCGATTCGCTGGCCAGGGTCGTCTCCTCCGCCGTCGCCTCTACGATCCGCAACCGGTCCGCATCCGGGTATGGCGGCGCAAACGCCGCACGCATCGCGCCCAGCATGTCAGTGTTCGGCTCCACGGCGATCACCGGATTTCCGCTCGCAAGGAAGATCTCCGCAACCATTCCCGTGCCCGCGCCGATGTCCGCGACCGTCCACTGCGGCGTCAGTCCGCACCATGCGCTCAGCCGCCCCAGAATCTCATTTGCCGGATAGCGCTGCCGGTAGCGTTCGTAGTCCGTGGCTTTGCCAGTGAAGCGTCGCGTGTTGTCTCTCTTCGTCTCAGTCATCGCAGTTGCAATGGTAGCGTGCGTCCGTTGGTGCTGCGTGGGAACGCGGCCGCTTCGGCTGCATCGCGCCTTCTGCATCTTTCGTGGGACCGCAACCCGCTGCGATTGGCATCGCAAAAACGTTCGCGGACTCCGTTCGCGTGCCGCTCGCAATCTTTCCTTCGTCGGGACGTGAGAGCGGGTATCTGTTGTTGCAAAAAAAAATCTCTCAGCGCAACGATTTTTCTTGACACTGAATTTTCGGAAAACTATACCTTCGTTAGCTGCAACTTTACGGTTCGCAGCATCGATGTTCAATCGATAGGGAGAATAGACAAATGGCAACCAAGAAAGCAGCCAAGAAGGCCGCGAAGAAGACCGCTAAGAAGAAGAAGTAAGCAGCAACAATTCCAACCAAGGCAAAGCAGAACGGGGGACGCATCCAGCGTCCCCCGTTCTGCGTCTGTTCCCGAATTTCATCCCGCGCCATCCTGCAACGTGAAATCGCCGCTCCCGGCGCGGGTTTTCGCCCCTACTGCGTTGCGCCGCCTGCGTTCTTTGGCGTCGAAAGATAACCCGAGACCTTGTTCTTGTCGATCGAGTTCACCACAATCTCGAACAACGCCGGGTCCTTGCCGCTGTAGAACTGCACCGGCTCATCCAGGTTCTTATCTTTCTTTTCGATGTTCCGATCGTCAGCGCTCACGTTCAGCGTGTACTTGGAACGCTTCTCGTCCACCTTCTTCAACTGCAGCTTCACGGTGGAGAGCAGTGTCGGCTGGGCGCCCTTCTGCAGCGTGAACTCATAGTAGTTGCGGTCGCCCTTGTGCTTCAGCTCTTCCAGCTCTCCATGGTTGGTCGCGATCAGGCCGCTCATCACGCCCGCGTCGCCCATCACCCGCTGCAGCTGGCTCTTCGTCGTCTCCAGATCGCTCTTGGTCGTGGCCACATCGGTCTTCACGCCGCCCACGTCGGTCTTCACTGTGGATAAGTCGGTCGAAACTGCGCCCACCTGCTTCGCCGTGTCCTGCTGCTCCGCCGCCAGCTTCGCCGTCTCGGCGTTTGTCGCCCGCTGCGCCGCCATGATCGCTTCGGCCCGCGCGTCGATCTGCTTCTGCGTCGCGCCCACATTCTGGCTCAGCGTCTCGGTCGTCGCCGCCAGCCGCGCATTCGTGGCCTCCAGCTGATCGCTCAGGTCAGAAGCTTTTTTGTCCGCCGCCGCCAGCCGCTGCTCGTCCGTTGAGAGATGGTTCTGCAACCCATAGCACCACACCAGCGCGCCAATCCCAACCACCACCGCCACCACCACCGCGCCAATAAACGCTCCCGACGCGGAGCGTTCGGCCACTACTACCGGTTCGGTCTCGCTCATTTCATCCTCTTTCCCTGCGGCGCAATCTTTTCTGCACACGCTCTTTCCACGCCTCGTCCCTCTGGATATGTCCGGCGCGTTTCTATTGACGACTATAGCTCAACATTTGCCATGCCCTTACTCGATTTCGGTCGAATTTGGCGCTGCCAACCGCCGGCCGCGCCCCGAATTCCCGGCTGCCGCCCTCACCCGTCCGATCATCGCCGCCCGCGCCGTGACAAGGCTTTCTCCGCTGCGCTATAACCGATATATATAGTCTCGATTCCGCGCGAAAGATAAGGTCTCCCGATATGTCCGCAACACAGCCAGGCAGAGGTTTGGAAGGCGTCGTCGCAACAAAATCGTCGATCTGCTGGATCGACGGAGACGCCGGCGTGCTGTCCTATCGCGGCATCGACATCCACGAGCTCGCCACCCGCTCCAGCTTCGAGGAGACCACCTACCTCCTCTGGTTCGGCAGGCTGCCCACCGCGTCTGAGTTAGCTGACTTCACGCAAAAGCTCGCCGACGCCCGCACTCTCGACCCCAAAATTCTCGACCTGCTGCGTGAAGTCCCCACGACCGCCACGCCCATGGAGGTCCTGCGCACCGCCGTCAGCCTGCTTTCCATGTATGACGCCGACGAGAAGGACTCCTCGCACGACGCCAACGTCCGCAAGTCCTACCGGCTGACCGCGCAGATCGCCATGATCGTCGCTGTCTACGACCGCATCCGCAAGGGCAAGCCGGTCATCGAAGCGGACAAGTCGCTCTCCCACGCAGCCAACTTCCTCTGGATGCTGAACGGCGACAAGCCCTCCGACACGGCGACCAAGGCCTTGGACATCGCCCTCATCCTGCACGCCGATCACGAACTGAATGCCAGCACCTTCGCCGCGAGAGTCATCGCGGCGACGCTGTCTGATATGCACTCCGCCATCACCGGGGCCATCGGCGCCCTCAAGGGCCCGCTGCACGGCGGCGCCAACGAGGCCACCATGAAGCTGCTCTACGCTATCGAGGCCTCCGGCAAAGATCCCGTCGAGTACGTCAGGCAGATGTTCGCCGAGAAGCAGAAGATCTCCGGCTTCGGACACCGTGTTTACCACACGGAAGACCCGCGCGCCACGCACCTGCGCCGCATGTCCGAGGACCTGGGCAAATCCGCCGGCAGCACCAAGTGGTTCGATATGTCGCGCAAGATCGAGCTCTTCGTCAAGGAAGAAAAGAAACTCAACGCCAACGTCGACTTCTACTCCGCCTCCACCTACACCACGCTCGGCATCGACATCGACCTCTTCACGCCCATCTTCGCGGTCAGCCGTATCGCCGGCTGGGCGGCACACGTCATCGAGCAGCATGACGACAACCGCCTCATCCGCCCCCGCGCGGACTACGTCGGGCCCGCCTACCCCTCGCCCTACATCCCAATCGCTCAGCGCTAGGCCATTCGCAGCAGCAACAAGGGCAGCCCAAAGGCTGCCCTTGCTATTTGTTGCCTGACTGCCAGCTCACCAGCTCGTGCTTACATCCCCGGGCCGGCCTTCGTCGCCCCCGCCGCGGAGGCCACCGGTGTCGCCGCCGCCGCAGGTGGCACTACCTTCAGCGCCATGCGCGGGAAGCTGAAGCTTCCGCCTGCGTCGTCGATCACGTTCACCTGGCATACGTAGGTCCCCGGCTTCAATCCCGCCAACGGCACGTCGAACTGGAAGCCCACCGCATTGCGCTCCGGAATGTTGATCGCCGTCGCCTCTACCATCGGCGTCTCGTAGACCTTCACCCCGCCCAGCATGAACTCGATGTTCGTCAGCACGTGCACCGGCGCATTCGGATCGGGCTTGGCATTCGCGGCGGCTGGCGCAGCGGCTGCCGCACCCTCCTTCGCCGGGCTGTAGACCTCGTACAGGAAGAAGAGGTGCTGGTCCTGGCGGAAGACGTGCGCCACGTTCGGAACCCACTGCACGCCATCCCGCACCAGCGGATCGATCGGCTTCTTCTCGCTGTCCGGCTGGCGCTGGCTCGACATCACCACCGAGCTCAGCTTCAGCGGCATCTTCGCCATGTCCGGCACCTGGATGTCGGTCTCGAAGCTGCCCATGTTGCCGCTCTGGTTCTCCCGCACCACGAACTTCACGTGATACTTGCCCGGCGCCAGCGTGAAGCCCGTGGAGTACTGCACGTTCTTCTTCTGCACCTGCTGGTTCGCATCCAGTGCCAGGTTCACGGTCTGCCGCACCTGGCCCACCACGATCTGTTCGGCGTCCTTCACCTGGCCCAGGAAGTCGATCGTCGCCTTCGTCTTGTCCTTCACCGTGGCCGCGTTGATCTGCGAGCCCGGCACCACCACCGAGATCGGGATGTAGAACTTGCCGTCCGAAAGCTTGAAGTAGAGCGCCTGCAGGAAGACCTGCACATCGGTCGCGGGCACGTCCGAACGCATCTGCTCCATCAGCGCCAGCTCGCGGTCTTCGGTCTTGGCATGCTGGAAGTCCGCCTGCGCATAGTAGCCCGGCCTGTACTCCAGCTTGGCCTCGGGATGGTTCAGCAGGTTGATCGTCAGATGGCGATAGCCGCCGTCTCGCGCCGTGTTCGTCGACTTGTATCCGATGATGTAGTACGCCTCGGTGTCATGCTGCACCTGCTGGAACGCCGGCCCGAAGTCGTTCGAGTCGACGAACAGCTTGCCGCCCGTATCGCTGGCCAGCGTGCCCAAAGTCTCCTGCGAGCTGAAGTTCGAGTTCAGCTGCCCCTGCATCGCTGCGCCCGAGTACGCCCCGGTGCCCCGCTGGCTGCCGCTCGACGCGTCGCCCACCACGTTCAGCGCCTGCAGCCCCCGCACGTCCACCGCATACAGCGCCGTGTCCGCCTTGACGCACTCATTCGTCGCCGCGCGAATGCTGGACTGGTTCTCCACTCCCTGGCGCGTCAGCCCGCCGGAGAAATAGAGCATGGATCTTCTTCTGCTCCACCTTCTCCATCGACTTGCACACCGTGCGGATCGCATAGAGCTGCCGATCGGTGTTCAGCGCGTTGAACTCGCTGTCGTCCGCCACAAAGCTCGACGAGTCGTCCGAGGTGCCGTCGGTTCCGCCGCCCTCGCTGCCGTTGGAGTAGCCGTTGCCGGAGTTCGGGTCGTACTTGGACACCGCCTTCAGCAGCGCCTGCTTGTCACTGGTAAAGTCCTGGTCCATGCTCAGGCCGGACACCAGGCTCACCGCCGCCGCCAGATCCGCCGGAGCCATGTGGTTGTTGATATAGTCCTTCGCCGAGTCCACCGCGCGTTCAATGTCCTCCGGCTGCATGCTGCTCAGGTCAAAGAACAACACGATCAGCCGGCGGTCCTTTAACTCATCCGGCTTCGCGGCAAAATCATTGTTCACCAGGTCCGCAATCGACTTGCTCTTGGTCGTCGTCACGCCGGAGACCGTCGCGGCCTCCGCGAGCGTCACCGCCTGGTCCACGTCCTGGTAGTCGAAGGTCGTGATCTTCTGCGCCTTCTTGTCCTCGATGATCTGGAAGTCGCTCGCCTGCAGACCCCTGATCACCGCGCCGGTCTTCCGGTCACGCACCACCACGTTCGTCAGCACGCGGTTCACGTTGGCGACGATCGTCGTGGTGCCACCCTGCTGCGCCTGCGCCGCCGGCATTGGCACGCCTGCCGCCCCGCCCGCCATCCAACCCGCCAAAACCGCCGCTACCAGCTTCCGCATTTCCGTCTCTCCTGGTACCCAGTACCTATACCTAAATCCTTAGAACCTGTACCGCGCAATGTACGTAAACGACCGCATGCCAGCCGCCGAGGTCACCTGGCCAAAGGTCGACGAGTTCACCTGCGTGTTCACGCCCGAATACTGTACCGTATTCAGCGGATTGGTCGCCGTCAAACGCATCTCCAGGCCGCGCGTGTCGCCGAACGAGATCGTCCGTGAAAGCGCCGCGTTCAGCGACACCGTGCCCGGCAGCTCAATCGAGTTACGCGTCGCCGTGCCGTAGGTCCCCGTCGCCGGCGCGCTGAACGCCGCCGTGTTGAACCACTCCTTGTGGTCTTGCGGTCCGGTGATCGACTGGCCTGGAACGCGGTTTGGCCGCAAACCGTTCGCGCCCGCCGCGATCTCTTCGGCCGTGCCGGAGAACGAAGGCGTTGCAAACGTCCCCGTCGCGAAGGTGAACGAGCCCGAGATGTTGAACCCGTCCAGCGCATGCGACCAGATGCCACCCTTGTTCAGGAACGCACGGTTCGGTCCCACCGGCGGCTCCAGCACAAAGGTGCCGGTCAGCGAGTGTCGCTGGTCGAAGCTCGAGTTGCTCTCCTCCGCGTTCAGGTCCTGGTCGTCCTGCGCAATCGAGTTGCCGCTGCCACCTACGCTCGACGCATCGTCGATCGAGTGCGAGTACTTGTATGTCCCGCCCAGCGATACGCCCTTGTGCATCCGCTCGCGGAAGTTCACCAGCAGCGAGTTCGATCGCAGGTAGCCGAGCGAATCCTCATAGTTGAACTGCCCCACCGTAGGCACAATCACCCCGGAGGCATTGCGGTTCGGCGCACGGATGATGTCTAGGTTATTCGCATTCGATCCCGTGTAGTCCACATTCAGCACGATGCCCTGCGGCAACGTCCTCTGGATTCCGAGGTCCCACACCTGCACCATGCCCAGCCGGTAGTTCGGGTTCACCGCATAGCTGGACTGCGTCGTCTGCGAATCGCAGTTGAAGCCGTTGGCCAGCGTCATGTTCGTGAAGTTGCAGCCCGTGTTGGTGCCGCCGGAGCTCTGCACGTTCTTCTGCGTCACATAAAACGGCTGCTGCTTGGCGAGCGAAGCCGCGAACGTCGCATACTGCCCCGTGTTGTAGTTGATGCCGTAGCTCGCGCGCACCACCGTATTCCTGGCGAAGTTGAACTTCGGCGTCCACGCCACCGAGATACGCGGCGAATACAGGCTCTTGTCCGGCTTCACCAGCGTTCCCGGCTGCACCGACGCGCACGCACCCGGAGCAGAGCCCGCAGGCGCCGCCGTGGCGCACACCGTCGAAACCGCAAGTGTCGGTCCGATGCCCGTCACAGCCAGGTTCACCAGCCGGTCTTGCTTCTCCGAGTACGGCGAGAAGTACTCCCAGCGCAAGCCGAACTGGAAGGTCAGGTTCGACTTCGCGCGCCAGTCATCCTGCGCGAACCAGTCCCACGAGTTGCCGCGCAGGTAAATCTTGCCCAGGCTCGCCGTCACGTTTGAGTTCTGCGGCAGCCCGATCAGGAGGTCAGCCATCGAATCGCCGGATGGCCCGTACTCCCTGCAGCCGCCCGGATCGGTGTTCGCATTGCATGTCTGCTGCGCCGGTTGCTCGGTGGAGAAGCCCGAGAAGGTAAACGAGCCCAGCACGCCGCCGCCGCCGATCGAGTCCGCATGGATGCGCCGGAAGTCGAAGCCCGCCGACAGGTTGTGCCGGCCCTTGCGCCAGCGCGCCTGGTCGGAGAAGGAGATCGTCTGGCTCACGGTCTGGCTCGGCGCTGCATCGTTCAGACCGCCCAGGCCGCCCGAGATGCTCACGCCCGGAACGCCGAAGTAAAAGGGGTTGGTGTAGATCGTCGAATTGCCCACGTCAACCCCGGCCTGCTGCGCCGGGTTGTTCGCGCCATAGGTAAAGTAGTTCGTCGCTAACCCGGTCGACCGATTCCAGCCCAGCGTCGACGAGTTGTTCAACCGCCCGTAGTTCAGCGTGTAGCCGCTCGAAACGCTGTAGCCGTTGGAGATGCTGTTGCCGCCCAGGACCGGAATAAAGTTCGAGCTGGCGTTGCCGGAGTGCGAATAGGAGAAGCTCTCCGCGATCGACTGCGAGAGCGTGGGCTTGGCATTGCTCTGCCTGCCTCCTCCGCCGCCCGGTCCGCCAAATCCACCGCCACCCCCGAACCCGCCGCGCCCACCGCGCTGCTGCGCGCCAAAGCTGCGGTTGAATCGCGCCGAGGCCTGGGTGCTGTGCGAGCTGCCCGGGAAGTTCGCCTGATAGTTATCGCCCGTCTCGGTCGGGGTAATGTTCGCCAGCGGATAGTAGTTCAGCAGCGCAAGCGCCGAAGAACTCAGCTCAGTCGTCGGAATGCACGCCGTCGGCGTAGGATCGATCGCATAGAGCGCAGTCTTGCAGCCGGTATTACCGTATGGCTGGCCGGTGTTCGGGTCATACACTGTCCCCGAGATGACAGTTCCCGCCTGGAACGCCGGCGTCAAATCGCCCAGCCGCTGCGCCGCCGTCGGCACAATCGTCTGAACCGTCGACGGAGAATTGTTGCGCGTCTCCGTCAGGCTCAGGAACAGGAATTGTTTCGGGTTCGCTGCCAGCAGGTGCGGAATAAACGGCGTCCCCGTAAAACTCAACGCCAGCGAGTTGCGGTCCGACTGCGGCTTCGCGATCGGAATGCCGGTCGGCGTCCATGTCGTCGCGTTCAGCACGCTGTTCGCGCCCGTGTAGCCGATCGACCCATGCCACGCGTTCGGGTTCTGCCCGCGGAATCCACCGGGGCCGCCAAATCCACCACCGCCGCCGCCACCGCGACCACCACCACCGCCGCCGCGACCACCACCACCGCCGCCGCCAAATCCACCACCACCGCCCGGTCCGCCAAATCCGCCACCCGGACCACCGCCGCCCGGTCCGCCAAAGCCTCCACCACCGCCAGGGCCGCCGCCAGGCCCGCCGAACGTGCCTGTCTGCATTACGCCCTGCAGCGCTCCGGCAATATCGCCGTTGCCGAGGCCCTGCGCCTGAAAGCCCGCGATACGGCCCTGCAGGTCGGCCTCGCTGAACATCGCCAGGCCATTGATCTGACCCTGATTGCCAGTCACCGCAATCGAATCGCTCGAAGCCGTTGTGTCGTCGCCGCCAAACCCGCCCAGCCCCGGTGCTGTCACGTCCCCAGCCGTCGATCCTGCCGTCGCATCCAGCAGGCCTTGGTCATTGCCCTGCACGTCCAGCGACGTCGTCCCGCGCCCGTTGTTGGTCACCGTGCGCCGTCCGCCGCCATAACCGCCTGGCCTGCGCGCGACCGCCGCGCCATTCTGCGCCGTCGTGCTGGTTCCCGCGCCCGCTGCAGCAGCACCGGTGGTTGCGGAAGGCTTCGCTCCCGCTCCAGCCGCAGGCGTCGGAGTTGCAGTCGCCACCGCCGCCGTCCCCGGCTCCGCCGGCGCACGCGACGCCAGGTCAGTCGAAAGCTGTAGCAGCTGCGCTACGGCAGCGTTCGGATCGGTCGCCGTCACCTGCTGCGTCGTTGTCGCGAAACCCATCAGCTCCGACCGCAACTCGTACGTACCCGGAGGCACGTCCATGCGGAACGATCCGTTAACGTCGGTCGTGGTCGCATACTTCTTGCCGTCCGCGGAGGTCGCGGTTATCGCAACACCCGGCAGCGGCACTCCGCTCGCCTTAATCACACCCTGGATCGTCGACGTTCCCGTCGATGCAGGCAGGGCCGCGCCGCTGTCCGCCGCGGCTGGTGCCGGCGCTGGTGCTGCTTGCGCCGCAGGGGCTGGTGCTGCCGCTGGTGCTGCCGGCGAAGGCGCCGGAGCCGCTGGCGTCGCAGCCGGAGCCGCGCTCTGCGGCTGCGTTGCGCCCGCTGCCTGCGCCATGCTCGGCACACCGGCCACGCATAAACCGGCCCACAATCCAGCCACCACTGCCGCGCTAACTACCGCCCGGACCCGCTTCAACTCTCTCACTCGCGCCACGCACTCGCTCCCAAACATCGTCCAGCCCTTTCCATCTTCGAGACAAACCATTCCTGTCGACTGCCTCTGCTTCATGTGCCTGTTTCCTCTTGAAATGGCCGGGGACCGAGGAAGCGATTCCTTGCTCTCTCTCTTCGATCTACCCGTGTATTCACCTTCGAGCTAACTTGGACTGGAATCTGCTAGTACAGACGGCCACTCCTCTGCAAAGGACGCGCCTCCCTGCACGAATTAATCCATGCCCGGCCAACCCATCGCCTGAAGCCCGGCGCCCCGGCATCCCGTCTGTATATGTTCTGCGCGGAGTGCCACTTGCGTTACACTCCCGCCATGCATGACGTCCTCGACTCCCACGTCGAAACCCACTTCCAGTCTACCGAATCCGTGCGCGACGTCGTCATCGGCCTCTCCGATGGCCTCACCGTCCCCTTCGCCCTCGCCGCCGGCCTCTCCGGAGCCGTCTCCTCCGCGCACATCATCGTCCTCGCCGGCCTCGCCGAGATCGCCGCCGGCTCCATCGCCATGGGCCTTGGCGGCTACCTCGCCGCCCGCGGAGACGCCGAGCACTACGCCTCCGAGCTCCGCCGCGAACGGGATGAGGTCATCCACCGCCCCGACGACGAAGCCGAAGAAATCTTCCAGATATTCGCTCAGTATTCTGTCCCGCGCGAAGCCGCCGCGCCCGTCCTCGCCGCCCTGCAACAGAACCACCCCGCCTACGTCGACTTCATGATGCGCTTTGAACTCGGCCTCGAAACGCCCGAGCCCGGCCGCGCCCTCCGCTCCGCACTCACCATCGCCGCCAGCTACATCGCCGGCGGCCTCGTCCCCCTGCTGCCCTACATGCTCGTCGGCAGGGTCACTCTGATTCCCACAAGCAGCGCCGCTCTCGCCGCCTCTGTCGTCATCACCCTGCTCGCGCTCGCCGTCTTCGGCGCGCTCAAGGGCCGCCTCGTCGGCACCGGCGCACTCCGCTCCGCGCTCCAGACCACGCTCATCGGCGGCGCAGCAGCGGCCGCCGCCTTCGGGCTCGCCCATCTCTTCAACCACGCGTGAACTTCATGCGACCATAAAGCGATGCCCTCCGCCCGCATCTCCCGCCGCGCCGCCGACCGCATCCGCGCAGGCCATCTCTGGGTCTATCGCTCCGACGTCGAGCAGCTCCAATCGGCTCGACTTAATGCCGAAGAATCGCCCGGCTCACTCCTCACCGTCCTCGATCCACGCGGCGCTCCGCTTGGCACCGCGCTCTACTCTTCCGCCTCCGAGATCGCCCTCCGCTTCATCTCGCACGAACCTTCCCTCACCCGCGCGCAATACCTCACCGACCTCCGCACCCGCATCCAGTCCGCACTCCATCTCCGCGCCACCGCTCTCGCCTCCGAAGCCTTCAGCGCAGATGACTCTACCAACGCCTGCCGCCTCCTCTTCTCCGAAGCCGACAACCTCCCCGGCATCATCGCCGACCGCTACGCCGGCCTCGTCATCCTCCAGCTGCTCACCCAGGGCACCGCGCAGGACGACGTCCGCACCGTCTTAACCGACGTCCTCTCCGCAGAGCCCTGGTGTCACACCATCGTCGAACGCCCCGACCCGCGCATCCGCGAGCTCGAACAACTCCCGCCCGCACCCACCGAACCGCTCTTCACCCGCGCGGGTGCCCCACGTCTCGACCCTGAGACGCGAGAACAAAGAAAGATGCCGTCATCCCGAGCGAAGGCCCCGCTCAGCGGGGCCGCAGTCGAGGGACCCCCGCATTTATCTCTCGCTGAAAGCAGCGCCGAAGACGAAGCCCTCTCCACCGTCTTCTCCCTCAACGGCCTCCGCTTCCACTACTCCGCCAACGCCGGACAGAAGACCGGAGCCTTCCTCGACCAGCGCCTCAACTACGCCGCCGCCGCGCACATCGCCCATGGCAGAGCGGGCGCCTGCGGCAGAGCTTTAGACATCTGCACCTACCAGGGCGGCTTCGCCCTCCATCTCGCCCGCGTCTGCACCCACGTCACCGGCGTCGACGCCAGCCGCGCCGCGCTCGAGGTCGCCGACCGCAACGCTCGCGCTCAACCCAGCGCCTCTCCGACAAACTCGACTGGATCGAGGCCGACGCCTTCGAACTTCTCCGCGACTTCTCCGATCGCGCCGCATCCGACCCGGCCGCGCGCTACGACACCATCGTCCTCGACCCGCCCGCCTTCGCCAAATCCAAACGCGCCGCCGAAGGCGCACTGCGCGGCTACAAGGAGCTCAACCTCCGCGCGCTCAAATGCTCTCGCCGCCCGCAGCAGGGAGATATGCCTCTCTCATCACCTGCTCCTGCTCCCACCACGTCTCGCTCGCCGACTTCACCGAGGTCGTCCGCTCCGCCGCCGCCGATGCCGGCCGCCGCGTGCAGCTCCTCGAGGTCCGCGGCGCCGCACCCGACCACCCCGCCATCCTCACCCTGCCCGAGACCAGCTACCTCAAATGCCTGCTCCTCCGCGTCGAGTAGCCAGACACCTTGTATCTAGAACCTTGCACCTTGAACCTGGTCTAGAAGTGGTACGCCAACTCGCCCGAGATCGATCGCGGACTCACATAGTGCGTGCCCGAAAACGTCGACAGGAAGTTGTACAGCGCATCCTTGTTCAGCACGTTCACCACCGTCAGCGACGCCGACAGCGTCTTCTTGTCCGCCATTCTTGCGTTGCAACAGGTTGTCGTCGCCCAGCGTCAGGTCGAACAGGTTGCGCGGCGCAATGCGCGGCGGGTTCTTGTCGTCATTCTCCGTATTCGGCGCCACCAGCTTCAGCAGCGACGAGCTGAACTGCGACACCAGGCAGCCATTGGCAGCTGCGCCGGAGACCGGCGCCCCCAGCAGGTTCTGTCCCGTCGCCTTCACGCCGTCGCACGTCAGCCCCGCCTGCGCCTCCTGGTCCGCCGTAAACGGAATGCCCGTCGCGTCCTCCATCAGCACTGCCGGGCTGCCCGCCGATCGTCGTCGTCTGCACGCAGTCGTTGCTGGGCAGCGTCCCATAGCACGGCGCCGCGCCCGCAACCTGGCCTGAGTCGAAGCGCCAGTTCATCCCGATGTACGGCCCGCGCGATCCCAGCTCATACTGCGCATGCGTCGACTCGTTGAACCGCTCATCATGATCAATGCGGAACGGCGTATGCCCCGTCCCCGGCGGCTGCGGCACCGTGCCCAGGCCGCTGGTCTGCGGCGTAAAGAACCGCGCCGAAACCGAGCTGAAGACCACCTGCGCGGAAAAATGATGCGTCGTGGGAATATCCAGCCGCCCGTCGAACCCGGGAATCTTCGAGCTGTACCATCCGATCGGGAAGGTGATCGGCGTCGCGCCCAGCACCGAGAAGTCGAACGCGTTATGCGTGTATTTCCACGTGTAGTCGGCCGACACCACCATATGCCTGGTGATCTGCTGCTGGAAGCCGGCATGGAAGTCATTGCGGAAGCCCGGCCGCACGGGTGCCGCCGCGCACGGGATCAGCGCCTTGATCACCGCGGAGTAGCATCCCTTCGAGCTGATGATCAGGTTCTCATTGAATGGCGACTCCAGCGTGCGCGCGTACGAAACGCGCAACGAAGTCCCCGTACGCTTCACGCTATAGCTCAGCGCCAGTCGCGGCTCCACCTGGCTCGCCACCGTCAGCCCGTTGTACCGGTCGAAGCGCAGCCCCATGTTCCCCGACCAGTTTCCCAGCGTCATCGCGTCCTGCGCATACGCCGCAAACTCCTTCACGTCCGTATGCCCCTGGAACGCATACAATCCGCCGCCATGCGTCAGGTCATACGGATACAGCGTCGCGCAGTTCGTGCCCACCTCTGGCACCCCCGCGATCATGCACCCCATATTGTTCAGCAGATACGGCGCCACAATCCCCAGCTGGAAGTTCTCATCCAGGAACGTCTGCGTGTAGCTCGCACCCGCCTTCACATTGTTGCTCGCCGTGCGTGTACGTCACGTTCGACAGCAGCCCCGTATTGGCCAGTTGCCGCTGCTGCGCAATCGACTCCTGCTGCAGGTCCGGCGCGCCCAGGTCGGCAAACGGGTTCTTGCTCGGGTAGTAGTGGAAGTTGTCCCGCCGGAAGAAGTAGTCTGTCGTAAACACCGTCGACGGACTCACAATCCGCGTGTAGCTCGGCGAGAGGTTCATCGTCTGGATCTCCGCCCGCTGGTCCGTCGGCCCCACCGGCTGATTGTTCGGCCCCACCCGGACGCCCTGCCCATTCACCGGCCACTGCGTCGCATACTGCTGGTCGAACGTGTTCGGCGTCTGGAACCACGACCGCGTGTAGCCCAGGTTCAGCTTCACCGAATCCTTGCCTGTCATCTGGGCGTCGATGCGATCGAAGAAGTTCTCCTCATTCCCCTTGTCATGCACCACCTCAAACTCCGGCGAGTCGAGGAACCGTCCCGTATTGGTTCCATTCACCGAAAGAAAGTTCCCTATCTTCTCCGATCCATCCGCAAGGTTGAAGCCCGCGCTCGACGTCCCGAAGCTCCCGTACGACGTCGTCACCTCGCCATGCGGCTGCGGATTCCCCAGCCCGCTGCGCGTCGTCGCCACAATCACCAGCGACGTCTTGCCGCCGTACTCCGCCGGCGGCGCGCCCGGGATCACCTCGATCGACTGCACCGAATCCAGCGGAATCTGGTTGGAAAAGACCTTCGACTGCTGGTCCGTGATCGGCTGCCCATCCACCGAGAACGAGTTCGACGCATGGTCGCCCATGCCATGGAACAGACCGTTCGAGTCCGCCGAAACGCCCGGCGATGCCTGCGTCACCAGCGCGCTCACCGAACTCGTCGCGCTCTCCAGCGGGATCTTCTCAAACAGGTCGCGGTCAATGTCCGTGTGGTCCACCGGCGCGGTGTCGATCAGGTCGCCGCTCGTCGCCGTCACATTCACCGTCTCCGTCGCCGCGGCCACTCCCAGCGCCACGTTCGTCGTCACCGGCACAAACGAGCGCACCTCCACCGTCTGCGCCGCCGGCGCCAGCGTCGCCGCCGTCACCGCCAGCGTGTAGGTGTTGAAGGGAACATTACCAATGCTGTAGTTGCCTGCGTTGTCGCTCTTCACCGTGCGCGAGAATCCGCTCACCGCGTTGGAAAGCGTCACCGTCGCATTGGGCACCAGCCCCCCGGTCGTGTCTGTCACCGTGCCCGATACCGTCCCTGCGGTGCTCGTTGCCTGGCTGCGCGTAGCTGGCGGAGTCGCCCGGCGCGCCGGCGCGCTCGGCGTCTGCGCCCACACTGCGCCTCCCGTGCCCACCGCAATCGCCGTCGCCAAGACGGCGCCGCGTCTCCACAAAACGTGAGTCGACCTTTGCATAAGTTTCAAAATCCTGAACTGCCGTGGCTGCTGAATCGATACGGACCGTGAGCGGCCTCAATGGACCTCAGTCAGCTTCGATGCCGGCTCCCTTCCACACGGTGGAAGGCCGCACATCTTAGATCGACGAAATCGCACTCAGCAAAGTCGCTCAGGAGGGCAGATTCAGGGAAGGAGGAGGTCGCGTGAAGTAAGAGAAGGATAAGAACCGGCTGGGGGCGGCCGTCAGCGGAAGCGCCTCAACCCGCACCACCACCCGCGCCGCAACCACCGGCGCCTGCGTCTCGGTCAGGTGCACCGTGACATGCGCCGTCGCGCACAGCGAGCAATTGGCATGGCTGTCGTCGCCGCCCACGTGGCTGTGCGCCACCTGCACCGTGCCCGACACCATCACCAGCAGCACACACACAACCGCCAGCACCGTCCTCAGCGAACGCACTGTGCCGGCCCTGCGGGCGTAACTGCTCATACTCCGCCACTATACCCCAGCCGGGCCGGTATACGCACAGAACCGATTACGCGCTATTCATGCCGTCCCTATCGAACCGCTTCTCGCGCGAACTCCTCGATCGTCGTCGGCCCGTAAAACCGTTCAGCCCCCGGATTGCCAAAGTGGATCCAGCCCGAGTTGAAGCTCTTCACCATCTCGAGGTAAAGGCCTGTCCGGTCAGCCGGCGTCCCCATGCCTTCCAGCACGCTCTGCCACGCTGCCTCCGGCAGCTGCACCGCCCGGACCTCACGCCCCAGCGCCTTGCCAAAGGCCGCCGCCGTCTCATACAGGTCCGTTCCACCCTCCGGTCCATCCACTTCGAGCACACGCTCCCCGGTCCAGCTCTCCTCGAGCACCTTCGCGGCGGCCAGCCCAATGTCCCGCGTGGCCACCAGAGGATACTTACGCTCCAGCGGCGCATAGAAAAATGGCATCTCTCCCGTTGCACGAATATGACCCACCGCGCCCAGCCAGTTCTCCATAAAGCTGCCCGGGCGCAGGTATGCCACCGGAATCGGCAGTGAGCGCGTCGCCTCCTCCAGCAGGTGCGTTACGGTGATCAGCCCCAGGCCGCTCGTCTGCTCCGATCCGATCGACGAAAGAAACACCGCCTTGCCGGGTTTGGCCTGTGCCAGTGCCTCGCGAATCGCTGCGATGGTGCGCCTCTGCTCAGGCAAACCGGGCGGCGGCGCAAAGTCCGGAGGAATCATCGCGAACACACCCTCCGCCCCCGCAAACGCCTTCGCCAGCCCCGCCGCATCGTCAGCGCCCGACTGCACCAGCTCCACGCCGCGCTCAGCCCAGCTCTTCGCCTTCTCTGGATCTCGCGTCACGCCACGAACTTTTTTGCCCGCCGCCAACAGATTGTCTGCCACAGCGCCACCCACGCGGCCGGTAATTCCCATTACAGTGAACATGCTTTCCCCTCGTATGCAGTAGATAGATGCCCCGCGGAAAGGATGCGAAGGAAAACACGAATTTACATCAAACTCATGCGCAGGGTTGCAAACAGCTGCTACCGCATCAACCCGATGGTCTCCGCTCCGGCCGCGTGGCCCATGTCCACCGCCTCCGCCACGTCCCGGAAGGTCAGCGCGCTATCGCCCTTCACAAACATCGTCCGGTCGCTGCGCGAAGCAAAGATCGTCCGCAGCTCGGTTGTCACCTGCGGCCGCGGCACCACCCTCTGATTGATCCTGTAAACCGGCCCGCTGTCATCGCCCGGCGATATCTCCACCACCACCGTGCTCGGCGGCGTCGCATCGTTCGCCTTCGATGGCTGCGGAATTTGGGAGTTCAACCCGCTCGGCGCCACCGGCTGGATCATCATGAAGATGATCAACAGAACCAGCAAGACATCAATCATGGGAGTGACGTTAATCGTCGCAACCGCTCTGCCTGTTCCATCTCCTGCGTCCATACCTCACCTCTGTTATCCGGTGGGCGAGCACTGCACGAAATGAGCGAGCGTTGCCAATTGGAAAGCCCCACACCTCGCGAGAGATGTGGGGCCTCTTGAACTTTTACTGTCCGGCTTCGACGCGCGGCGTAATCAGGCCGATGTTGTCCACGTTGGCCTGGTGCCCGATGTCGATCACCTCGGCCACCTTACCGTAGTCCACGTCCTGGCTGCCTTTCACGAACATCACCTTCTCGCTGCGAGTGGAGAAGATCTCCTCCAGCTTCGGCTCCAGCGCGGACTTCGCAAAATCGTCGTCATTGATCTTGTAGGAGACATGGCCGCCCTGGCCATCGCCCAGCACCTGCACCACGATCGTGCGGTCGTTGTCCTGCTGCTGCGTCTTGTCCTTCGGCGGCTGAGGGATCAGTGTGTCCAGCCCCTTCGGAGTGATCGGCACGATCACCATGAAGATGATCAGCAGCACCAGCAGCACATCGATCAGCGGAGTTACATTAATGTCGGATACTGCCCTGTCTGTACCGCCACCGCCACCCATTCCCATAGCAAATCTCCTTGATGCTTCCTGCGCGCCCAAGCGCGCCAATCCATGCTTCCGCGGCCATCGGCCGCGTGCTTACTGCTCTTTCTTGTCGGTCAGCAGGACCAGATTGCTTACTCCGGCCGTACGGATCTCGTCCACCGCGTCCATCACCTTGCCGTAGTTCGCACGGATGTCCGCCCGCATGAAGACCTCTTTTTCGCTGTCCGTCTTGTTCTCGAGCTTGGCCGCAACCTTCGCGCCAAGATCGTCCACGCTCACCACGTCGCCCCCCAGGTAGGTCTTGCCGTCGCGCGTCACCGCTACCGACACGGCATCCTCCTTGTTGGCGTTCTCCTGGATCGTCGCCGCCGTCGCTATCGGCAGTGTCACGTTGACCTTGTTGTTCAGCATCGGCGTGATCACCATGAAGATGATCAGCAGCACCAGCATCACGTCCACCATCGGCGTCACGTTGATGTTGGAGTTGACCTTCTTGCCTTCGTCGCGCTTGTTGATTCCCATACGTTTCGTCTTCCTGTCCGGCCCATCGCCGGCCCATCCCTTGCGAACCTTCAGGAGACCCGTGCGCCTCCGGGGCCGTTCGCTTTTACGGCCCCGGAAGCGTTCTTTGCCCGGGTGATCCCAGTGCTCTGTCCGCCCTCAGCGGGCGGCTGCAATTACTGGTGGCTCTGCTTGATGAAGTAGTCCACCAGCTCGCTGGAGCTGTTGTCCATCTCCACGTCAAAGGCCTCGACCTTGTTCGTGAAGTAGTTGAAGGTCATAACCGCGGGGATTGCCACCAGCAGCCCGAACGCCGTTGTTACCAGCGCCTCCGAGATGCCGCCGGCCACCGCGCCGATGCCCGAGGTCTTCTGCGTTGCAATCTGCTGGAAGGCGTTCAGAATGCCGACCACGGTGCCGAACAGACCGATAAACGGTGCCGTCGAACCGATCGTCGCCAGACCGCCCAGGCCGCGCTTCAGCTTCGCGTGCACGATCGCCTCAGACCGTTCGAGAGCGCGCTGCGAGCTCTCCACCTGCTCCGCGGTGATCTTGCCGCCAGAACCGAAGCTGCGGAACTCCTGCAGACCGGCCGTGACAACCTCCGCCAGGTGCGACTTCTTGCTGCGATCGCCCAGCTTGATCGCCTCATCCAGACGCCCGTCCTTCAACGCGCCCGCAACCTTGGGCGCGAACTCGCGCGACTGCGCGCGGGCCGCGCGGAAATACAGCGCGCGGTCGATCATCACAGCCAGCGACCAGATCGACATGATAAACAGAACGCCGACCACGCCTTTGGCCATCCAGCCCATGTTGCTCCACAGCTGCATCGGACTGAAGCCAACCGTTGCGCCGCCGCTGTCCTGCAGGAACATGGCAAGCGGTGCGTGGGTGAGAGTTGTAAGTTGAGCGAGAATCACTGGGATCTTTCCTCCTGATTGATAAGACGTTGATCTGGATCGATCGGCGGCGTTGCTCCTTGCCGACCGGAAAATCTGGCGAAAAAACTGCTTCGAACAACTCGGACGAAACAGACCGGCAATTAGTTGCGTGCCCGGCCTGGAAACCCTCGCCCTTTAGCCTCCGAAGGTAAAGTTCACGTTAATGGTCGTCTCGACCTCCACCGGCACGCCGCTCAGCAGGTACGGCTTATACCGCCACCGCTGCACCGCATCCACCGCGGCGCCTACCAGCATCGGCGGACCGCTCACTGGAGTCAGCCGTTCGATCGTGCCCGTGGTGGAGATAATCGCATGCAGAACCACCGTGCCCTGCACATGCGCGGCCTTGGCAATGGGAGGATAGACCGGCGGGGGCTGCGAGATCGCCAGACCGGCAACCACGCCCGAGGAGATATGCTGCGGACCCACCGGCTTCGGTGGCGCCGCCTTCACGACCACCGGTGCGCCGCCCAGGCCGCCCATCACGCCGCCGGCCACGCCGGTGCCGCTGCCCATGCCCATACCCATCACGCCCGCCATCGCCGACGGAGGAGGAGCATCATCCTTGATTTCCTTAATGTCCTTGGGGATCTTGGTCGGAGCATGCAGGCCCTGGTCAATCTCCGAAACCATCTTGATCGGCTTTACGATCTGCTGCGGCGGAGGAGGTGGCGGAGGAGGGGGCGGAGGAGGAGGGGCCACCAGCATCGCTGTCATCGCCGACGGCGGCAGCGCCTCAGGATTCAGCAGCGGATAGATCGCCAGGCCAAAGATAATGGTGCCGTTCAGGATGAACGTCGCAACCATCCAACGGTTTGCCTTGGTCTTGATCTGCCCGCCCGACTCCATCATCGAATCTTCAAACATGGGAAACGCCTCGCAAAAAGTTCTACCCGTCTTAGACACCGCGCTGCCGCCAAATGTTCCCGGACGCCGCAATCGGCCCGGAACCAGCAAACCACGTTGAAAACTCGGGGAGCTTTGTCGGCACCTTCGGCCGCGCCACGAATCTTATACGAAACAATCCACAATAAGGAAGCGCCCAGACACAGAATCGAATCCGCTCCGGAAAACCTGCACCATCTCCGCTGCATTCCCAAAAAGCAAAGGGACCAGGAGGCTAACCTGCGCCCCCTGATCCCTGATCCTTTATCCCGGCGAATCTACACCTTCGCCCGCTTCGCCGGCAGCGCCACCGCGTCGCCTTTGCTCTTGCGCCAGTCCTGGTACGCCACCAGCATCGGCGCCGCCACCGCAATCGACGAGTACGTCCCGATCAGCACGCCCACCGTCAGCGCAAAGCTGAACCCGCGCAGCACAGGTCCCCCAAACAGCAGCAGGCTCAGCACCGTCAGAAACGTCAGTCCCGAGGTCAGCACCGTCCGGCTCAGCGTCTGATTGATCGACCGGTTCACCACGTCCGCCAGGGTCTCCCGCCGGCTCAGCGCCAGGTTCTCGCGAATTCTGTCGAACACCACAATCGTGTCGTTCATCGAGTAGCCGATCAGCGTCAGGATCGCCGCAATCACCGTCAGCGAGATCTCCATGTTCATCAGGCTGAACGCGCCCACCGTAATCAGCGTGTCGTGGAACACCGCCACCACCGCCGCCACGCCATAGATCAGCTCAAACCGGAACCACAGATACACCAGCATCCCCAGCAGCGAGTACACCGTCGCCAGCGCCGCCTGCCGTTGCAACTGCTTGCCCGCAGTCGGCCCCACAATCTGCACGCTCGGCTGCTGGTAACCGGAGTCCGTGTAATACGTGTTCAGCGCATTCTCCACCGCCACGCGGCCCGCATCGTGGTTCGTATCGCTGGCCGAGGTCTCCGGCAGCGAGATGATCACCTCATTCGGGTTGCCGCCCGCGCCTTTCACCGGCTGCGTCGTAAAGTCCTTCACCCCGCCCTTGCTCAGCGCCGCACGCAGGTCGTCCGAGTTCGGCGGCGCATTAAACGGAACCGTGATCTCCGTGCCGCCCTTGAAGTCAATGCTCAGCGGGATATGGTTCCAGAACGCCATGCTCAGCACGCCCGCCACCGAGAAGATCAGCGAGAAGCCCAGGAAATACCACTTCTTCCCCAGCCAGTCGATATTCACATCACGAAACAGTTCCACTTGCCAACCTCGAATTCCTAGTAACTCAGTCCCAAGCACTCTAAATCGAAAGCTCCGCGCTTCTGCCCTTGTTGCCCAGCACCGCGTCGAAGATCACCCGCGACACAAACACCGACGTAAACAGATTCGCCAGCAGGCCAAAGATCAGGGTCAGCGCAAACCCCTTCACCGGCCCCGTGCCGAACAGGAACAGAATTCCCGCCGAGACGATCGTCGTCACGTGTGTATCCACAATCGTCAGCAGCGCGCCCGTCATGCCAAAGCCCTTGTTCACCGCCGACGCCGGCGTCTTGCCGCTGCGCATCTCCTCGCGGATCCTCTCGAAGATCAGCACATTCGAGTCCACGCCCATGCCGATCGTCAGAATCACGCCCGCAATGCCCGGCAGCGTCAGCGTGCCATGCACAAAGCCCATGAAGCCCAGCAGGATAATCAGATTCAGCAGCAGCGCCAGCACCGCATTCACGCCCGCACCCTTGTAATAGATCAGCAGGAAGATCATCACCGCCAGCGTGCCCGCAACTGCCGCGCGCACGCCCTGCCGGATCGACTCCGCGCCCAGCGTCGGCCCCACCGTAAACGTGTCCAGTGTGTCGATCGCCGCCGGCAGCGCGCCCGTGCGCAGCATCAGCGAGAGGCTCGCCACCTCATCGTGGCTGAAGCTCCCGTGGATCTCGCCCCGGTCCGAGATCGGGCTCTCAATTCCCGCGACCTCCTTCACCTGGTTGCCCAGCACAATCGCAATCTGCTCCGGCGATGACCCGCTCTCCGTATGCGCGCTCGTAAATTTGTAGAAGCGCTGCCCGGCCTCGGTCGTCAGCGTGAACGTCATGTTCGGCTGCCCGTTCTGGTCCGTCGAAGCCTGCGCGTCGCGGAAGTCCATCCCCTCCACCACCGGCGCACGATACAGCAGGTATACCTGCTCGCCGGAGTTCGGCGTGCCCTCGCCATGCACCAGCATCTGGTCCGGAGGCACCGTGCCGCCCAGCGCGGCCAGCGCCTCCTGGTCGGAACCCCACGGCCCCTGGCTCGGCACCGCCGCGTACACCGCCAGCTTGGCCGTCGAGTGGATCGCCCGATCCACCTCATCCGGATCGCTTACCCCCGGCAGCTCCACCACAATCTCGTTGTCGCCCAGGCCATACTTCTGCACCGAGGTCTCGGCCACGCCCAGCGCATTCACCCGGTCCTGGATCGTCTCGATCGTCTGGTCCACCGCGTGGCTCTCGATGTCCCGCACCGCGCCCGGCTTCAGCGTCATCGCCATGCTGCCGTCCGCGTTTGTGCTCAGGTCGTAGTTCGCGTAATCGTTCGTTTCCAACGCCCCGCGCACGTCGCTCAACTTGTTCGCCGGAACGCCCGTAATCGTGATCGCCGCCGGATGGTTCGCCGGATCGAGCTTCTTCACCTGCTCGCCACTCACGCTGATCTTCGCCAGATCGTCCTGGATCAGTTCCACGTCGCGGTCGGTCTGCGAGTTCACCGCGTCCTCAACGTGGACCTTCAGCACCAGGCGCGTGCCGCCCATCAGATCCAGCCCCAGATGAATGCGGTCCTTCATCGCCTGCTTCAGCGCCCCGCCACTCACTCCATGCGGAATCCCGATGATCCCATAGCAAAAGATCACCATCACCACGATGATCGCCGCAAACTTGCCCTTCAGATTCTGTCCCATCGTTCCCTTTTACCCGTCTCGCAAAACCATCCAGGATGCCGTCATCCTGAGCGCAGCGAAGGATCCCTGTAGTTGCCGTTCCGACTGCCGCCCGAATCTCTTTACACGTCATTCTGGACCGCGCATCGCGAGTCCAGAATCTCAGTATTTGCTTTCTTTCCTTGAACCTTGAACCTTGTACCTCGAACCGTGAACCTGGTCCCTACTCGTCCGTCGTCACGCTGGCAATCGCGTTCTTCACAAACTCCAGCTTCACGCCATCCGGAGCAATCTTCAGCTGCACCACGTCATCCTTCACGCTCACAATCACGCCGCGGATGCCGCCGTTGGTCGTCACCTTGTCGCCGGTCTTCAGCTTGCCCAGCATCTCCTGCCACTTCTTCTGCTTGCGCTGGTTAGGCACAATCATCAGGACATACAGCAGCACAAACATCACCGGCAGCAGCAGCAGTTGCGTTGAACTTCCCATCGAAAATCCTTCCAATCCTTCTTCTCGCACCCAGCCTGATCGGGTGCCCCATCCGAGCTCCGCCCGGCCGGGAAAAAACCTCTGTGCCGTCATCCCGACGTGAGTCGAGTGACCCCCGCATTTCCTCAATACGGCGATACAGCCCGTACCGTTCAACCAACAAATCCCGCAGCACGCTCCCGAAGCCATAACCCGGCTCCAAATTCCGGCCCAGCTAATCCGGCCTCGCATCTTGTTCGAGGGGAGAGATGCCCGGCAGCAAACTACCGCACCTGAAACGCGCGCGCGACGCCGCCTCGGCCTGCCAATCCGCAGACCACTTCAAGAATCGCGTACCGGATGGCCTATGTCAAGAAATCCGGGGGGCGGATGGCGGATCAATTCGAGTCTTCGGCTGGAACTCACGACGGTCCATTCTTGCTATAAGCAAAAGCAACGAGACTATGTAGATAACGACGCCGGCCCAAAGCAACCACTCCCAGACTCGAACCGACAGGTGGCCACTGAGCACCAGCACGATGCTAGCGAGCAGGAAACAGACGAAGATCCCCAGCAGACCCAGTATCCGTAGAGTGCGTCCCGTCATGCCGCCAATATTACACGCCGTGCGGCCCTCCGATCGACGGCTAACTCGAGTCGTCAATCGGCGATCTTTCCCGCGCAGAACCCAAAGTATCTTGCTCCTCGAAGCCCGCCCTGCGACGCTCGCATCCAACAGCAGAGGGTACCTTCATGAGCCAGAACTTCGCCGCAATCATCCTCGGAGGTACCGGACAGGTCGGCAGCGCAACCATCGCCGAACTGCTCACCATCCCCGCCTGCCGGGAAGTCGTCAGCATCACCCGAAAGCCCATTGCGCCGCAGCCACGCGTCCGCAACATCATCCTCGATACCTCCTCAGAAGAATTTGCCGACCGCACCGCCGCCATCGCCCGTGAAGTTCTAAGCCACGGCCCCGCCAGCGCCATCAGCTGCGTGGGCGTCGGCTCCGGCTCGGCGCGCTGGACCGAAGAAGATCTGCGCCGGCTCGAACTCGGCGTCGTCGGCGCCTTTGCGCGTGGCTGCCACGATGCTGGAATCGCCCAGTTCTGCCTGCTCTCCGCAGCAGGCAGCACGCCGCGCAGCCGCATCCGCTACGCGCGCATCATGGGCATGAAGGAAGACACCGTGCGTAGCGTCGGCTTTACCCGCCTCGCCATCTTCCGCCCCGGCATCATCGTCGGCAACGCGCATACCCCCGGATGGGTCGGCTGGCTGGGAAAATTTATCCCCGGGCAATATGGCGCCATCAACCAGCAAACACTCGCCCGCTCCATCGCCGCCGAGATTGCCCTGCACAGCCAGGACTCGGGCGTTGTCTCACGCGAGAACGCCGCCATGAAGCAACTCGCCGCCCAGCTCAAAAGTTAACCGGGCAGCAGCACGCATTCTTGCCCATAATCTTCTTGTCAAGCCCCAAATCCACCTATCTGTCTCAATCGCCGCGCAATAGACTTGGCACAACAGTTACGCTCCGCCCGCTACAATAGAGGTAGAGAGTGCTGAAACCCGCATCGGCGCGAAGATCGCTGCCAGTGCAGGTCTCAGCCGCAAACCCTTTGTTATCAAACACGAAAAATAACTGCCGTATTTTCAATCATCTGGATATTTTTATAGGGGGAGGGGGGTAGTATCCATGCCAATCGCCGCCGCATCGCTTGCAAGTGACATCGCCGCCCTCAACCGCCAGGAGGCCACGCTCACCCTGCCCGCCTTCACGCCCGAAACCGCCTGGCAGCTCGGCACCACTCTGCGCGACCTCGCCCTCGCCCGCGGCCTTTCCATAGTCATTGATATTCGCCGCTTCGGCGCGCCTCACCAGCAGCTCTTCTACACCGCGCTCTCCGGCACCACCCCCGACAACCAGCGCTGGGTCGCGCGCAAGGTCGCCACCGTCGCCCGCTTCCACAAGTCCAGCTACCACATCGGCCGCCTGCTCGCCGAGTCAGGCCTCAGCTTCTCCGCCCGCTACAACCTGTCCGAGGAGGACTACGCCGCCCACGGCGGATGCTTCCCCCTCATCGTCGACCACGCCGGCATCGTCGGCGCCATAACCGTCTCCGGCCTGGCCCAGCGCGACGACCACAACCTTGTCGTCGAAGCCCTCTGCCTCCTCACCGGCCGCGACTACGCCGCCCTCCAGCTCCCACCCGAATAGCCGCGCTGCTCAGTTCCCGAACAGGTAACGGAAGAAGTGCCCGATCGCATGCACCAGATCCCGATTCGGTGACTGGCTCGCCTTCGCAGGCTTGCTCCCCGCCTCCGCACTCGGAGCCAGCGATCCCAGCGAGGCCTGAGTCGCCGACGATGGCACCACCGCCACCGGAACCGCCTGTCCTGCCGCACCTCCGCCTGCACTCCCCGCACCCGCGCCGGTCGTACTCGTCGCGTTCGCAGCATCCGCCCCGTCGTACCGCAGCGCCGCCGTCACCTGCGGCTGCGCCGCATCCGCCTCAGCCTGCGAGCTCGCCGCCGGGGCCAAGCCCTCGCTGATCGCCGCCGGAAACGGATGCACCTCCGCAGGAGTCGGCGCTTTACCCAGCTTCTGACCCCCCGGAGCCAGCAGCGCCTCCGCCACCGACGCGCCCTGCTCATCCGGGCACCCACACGGTTCGGTCTCGTGGTCCACCACCTCGTGCATGTCGCCGTGCTCGAACAGCACATGCTGCCCGGCCATCAACTCGTACATCGACGTCCCGAACGGGTCCGACACCGCCAGCGCCGGCGCCGCGCCGCCGCGGTTCTCCACGCAGGTGTCGCCGTTGCGCGCCACTCGCAGCCGCACGTCCAGCGGCCCGTTCGCCTGCACCGTCATGCGCAGGTCGGGCGTCATGATCGCATCATTCGCGAGCCCATTCATGCGGATCTCCACCGCGCCGCGGTCCAGTGAGAACAGCAGCGGCGACGTGCCGGAAACGCCCGCACTCGGCAGCGGCGCCGTGCTGGCATTCGTCTTACTCTGCGTCATGTGCAGTGCGCTCGTCTGGCACACCCGCGCCAGGCCCCCGCGCCCCAGCGTGATCACCGCGGTATGGTCCTTCGCCGTCACGCCCACTGAGCCCGCCAGCACCGCCTGCCCATCCAGCACGTCGGTTGCGCCCGTCACGTCGGCGTCATCGGCCTTCACGTATCCGATCAGCTGCTGGGCCGATGCTGAGCCTGCGCCGACCGTCGCCGCGCCGCACAGTATCGCCGCCGCACTCGCGCACGTCCGCAACCACGCGCGAATCCTGCGACCTGGCCTGCGCTGCCTCATGCACCCAATCTACATCTTCAAAAAGTTTTCGATGATCTTCTTGCCGTGCGTGGTCAGCACGCTCTCCGGATGAAACTGCACGCCCTCGATCGGCAGCGTCCTGTGCCGCAGCCCCATAATCGTCCCCGCGCCGCTCACGCTCTCACCCGAATCGACCGCCGGGTGCGCCATCCCGCCTTGCGGGATGGGAGAGCCTGCCGCACCCTTCTTGCTCTTCTTCGCGGACTTCGCGCCCGCCTGACCCGCCGCCACCCGCGCCGAGATCTCCAGCTCCTCGGGCAGTCCTTCTTCGGCCACAATCAGCGAGTGGTACCGCGTGCACGTCATCGCCGACGGAATCTCCGCAAAGATCGTCCGCCCGTCGTGCTCCACCTCGCTGGTCTTGCCGTGCATCAGTTTCTCCGCGCGCACCACGCTTGCCGCCAAAGGCCGCGCCAATCGCCTGATGCCCCAGGCATACCCCCAGAATCGGTATGCGTGGTCCACCTTCTTCCGCCCGCCGCGCGAAGTGCCGGATCAGCGGAATCAGAATGCCCGCCTCCTCCGGCGTGCACGGTCCCGGCGACAGCAGAATCCGCTCCGGCTTCAGCGCCTCGACCTCCTCCGGCGTCAACTCGTCGTTGCGCCGCACCACCACCTCGGCGCCCAGCTCACCCATGTACTGAACGAGGTTGTAGGTGAAGGAATCGTAGTTATCCAGCACGAAGACCATAGAAACTCAATTTTACGCCGCCGTCTCGCACACTGCGACTACACTGTTCCCGTTCCCGGAGCCATCCAATGAGGAAGACCGTCTGCTTCGCCCCTGTCGTTTTGTTCGTTTGTTCCTGTCGATCTGCCTGCGCAGATGTGGCCGCGATTCACACGAATGCACTCCCCAACGATTCTTCCATCACCGATGCGCTCAAGGATGTTACTGAACTCGAGCCTTATACACACCTGTGGACTCCGAACTGGAAGTATCCCGTCGCCAAAAGCGAAACCACTGTCCGATTGAACAGGGACATGGTCGCACTCAACGATGCAGTCCGAAACAATCTGGAGAACGTTGAGCTTCTTCTGCTCGCAGGACTCGCCGGACGCTACGCCTATAACGTGGACGTCAGCGGAGTCTTTGACAGCAGCATCTCCGACCTCACTGAAGCAGCAAGGCTGGCGCCAGCGGATGTTCGATCATCCTGGTTCCGCGCCGCTCTTCTCTGCCAAACCGCGGATCAGCTGGCGGCCGGAGCCCGGGAGTTCCTGGCGGTCGAAACTACGCATGATTCACAGCAGTTGCCGCGGGGCTTCTGGGAAGACTACATGGAATGCGCCACCGTCACCGATATGCCCGCTCACGCTCTGCGGGCCGCCGATCACATTCAGCAACTTCATGCGGCCTCAGACGAGACCATGTTCCTCACACAGACGGCTCAGAAGCTCTTCGACTCGTTTGACCCCAGGAAGGATTATGCCCCGAAAGAGATCTGGGCAGGCGCTCGGGCGGAAAACGAGGTCATCCTTACCAGCACGACATGCGGCTTGCGAATGCACGTCCACGACGATTGGGAGATCAACCAATTGGAGCTGAACAACGGCTCCTGCGTGGCGAACTTCAGCCTCGGGCCATACGAAGAGACACACAGCAAAAGACGGCCGAGCATCCTGGTCATGGTCCAGCGGCCGCAGAAGAATGAGACGCTGGAAAGCTATTCCAAACGGTTCATGACCAAAGGATCATTCGAACCGTATACACCCTCTCGCTGCCCGGCAGATCAATGCATCGCCGTGAAAGGAGTAAGGCCGGGCGGTTACGGCAAAGATGGAGACGGGCATGGCTTCACGCTGATATTCGAGCGCGATCAACCGCCCTTTCCGGGTCTGATCTTCGAGTCACCCACGCAACCTCCACGACGGGGCAACGGCGAGGAGACCCAATACAACAGACCGAGCCAAACCCAGGAAAGGATTCCCGGCAAACTCTACTACCTCGTGCTGCTCGACACGGCAGCGTCCATCGAAGAGCCGGCCATGAAAGACTTCTATTTCTTCCTTCAGAATTTAACGGCGGAGTAGCAACGCTAAGCGCCTCTTGCGCGCTCAATCGCCTTCACCACCGCGCGCGACTTGTTCACCGACTCCTCGAACTCCGTCTCCGGCACCGAGTCCGCTACGATGCCCGCGCCCGCCTGGATGTGTCCCTGCTCGCCATGCATGTACAGCGTGCGGATCGCGATGCACGAGTCCAGATTGCCCGAGAAGTCCGCATACAAGATGCTCCCGCCGTAAACGCCCCTTCGCGCCGGCTCCAGTTCTTCGATAATCTCCATCGCCCGGATCTTCGGCGCACCGCTCAGCGTGCCTGCCGGGAAGCACGCCTTGAACGCGTCAATCGCGCCCAACTCTGGCCGCAGCTTGCCTTCGAGCGAGCTCACCAGGTGCATCACGTGCGAGTAGCGCTCGACGAACATCAGGTCCTTCACCTTCACGCTGCCGTACTCGCTCACGCGCCCCACGTCGTTGCGCCCCAGGTCCACCAGCATCACGTGCTCGGCGACCTCTTTCTCATCCGCGCGCAGCTCCGCCTCGAACGCGCGGTCCTTCGCCTCGTCCGCGCCCCTCGGTCGCGTGCCAGCAATCGGCCGGTACTCGATCTTGCCGCCGGCCACGCGCACCAGCAGCTCCGGCGACGAGCCCACGATGTGGCTCGCCGTGGCCTTCAGCCGCTTCTTCAGCTTCTTGCCCGGCTTCTTCACTGGATCCATACTCTCGATACCGAAGCGCAGGAAGTACATATACGGAGAAGGATTCACAATGCGCAGCGAGCGGTAAATATCGAACGGGTCCACGCCCGGCACACAGTCGAAACGCTGCGACAGCACGCACTGGAAGACATCGCCCGCGGCGATATATTCCTTTGTCTTCTCGACGGCCTTCAGAAAATCCGCCTTCGGCGTGCGCGACTTGAGTTGAAGTTTTCCGGCCACATGCTGCTTCTTCTGCTTGGGCAGCGCCTTCGCCAGCCGCCGCTCCAGCTTGTCCAGCCGTTTCACGGCGCGCTCATACGCTGCAGTCACTGGATTCGCGGCAGGCTTTACCTTCGCGGCTCCGCTTGCATGGCTCGCGCTCGTCGCGGCGCCTGCACTCGCGACCGCAGCAGCTCGCTCGGCCTTTGCTGCCTCCTTCGCCGCTCTTGCCTCTTCTCTCGCCGCCGCGCGCGCCAGGTCCGCGGTCACGATCAGGTGGATCTCTTTCTTCACGTGGTCGAACGCGATCACCTGGTCGAAGAACATCAGACACGCATCGGGCACACCCAGCTCGTCTTTCGCCGTGGATGGAAGCCGCTCAATCTGCCGGACAACATCGTACGCAAAGAAGCCCACCGCGCCCGCGGTAAACGGCGGCAATCCCGGAAGCTGCGCCGGCGTGTGCCCGCTCAGCGCGGCCTTCAGCTCCGCGAAGACATCGCCCTCAAAGCTTTGCCGCGCGCCGTCCTCTTCCACCGTGATTGCCTTGCCCCGCGCGACGATCTTTTTGTACGGCTCAATCCCGATGAAGGTGTAGCGCCCCACATGCTCGCCGCCTTCCACCGATTCCAGCAGAAATGCCTCCGGCTCCTTCGCCGCAAGGCGCAGAAACGCCGACACCGGAGTCTCCAGGTCCGCCGTCACCGTGCGGTACACCGGAACCAGCGTGTGCTCGCGCGCAAGACGCGCAAACTCGCTCTGGCTGGGAACTTGACTGCTTGCTCGCATAAGATTCAAGTCTAACGCGGAGATTGCAAACCCCATGCCTGAATCGTTGATCCCGAAGACAGAGAGCCACGCAGCAAACGAACGAAGGAAGACCATGGGGTTCAAGCCCGTGGTCCCGATTGAAGACGAGATGAACCCATGGCTCGCGCAGGAGGCCCGCTTCGACTACGCCGCGCACAGGCTGAACCTCGAAGACGGCATGTGGAAGATCCTCCGCCAGCCCACCCGCGAGCTCATCGTGCACATTCCGGTCCAGATGGACAATGGCTCCATCGAGGTCTTCACCGGCTATCGCGTACAGCACTCCATCGCGCGGGGCCCTGCTAAGGGCGGCATCCGCTACGCGCCCAATGTCTCGCTCGACGAGGTGCGCGCCCTCGCCAGCTGGATGACCTGGAAGTGCGCCGTCGTCGACATTCCCTTCGGCGGCGCCAAGGGCGGCGTCATCTGCGATCCTCACAAGCTCTCCCAGGCCGAGCTTGAGCGGCTGACCCGCCGCTACACCGCCGAGCTGATCGAGTTCATCGGCCCGGAGAAAGACGTGCCCGCTCCCGACGTCGGCACCAACGAGCAGATCATGGCCTGGATGATGGACACCTACTCCATGCACATGCGCCAGACCATCACCGGCGTGGTCACCGGCAAGCCCATCAATATTGGTGGCTCGCGCGGCCGGCTCGAGGCCACGGGCCGCGGCATCGCCGTCGTCTGCGATCAGGCCGTGGCGAAGCTCAACCTCGATGCGCGCGAATGCCGCGTCATCCTGCAAGGCTTCGGCAACGTTGGCTCCGGCGCCGCGCACCACCTGCACGCCCGCGGCTACCGCATCGTCGGCATCGCGGAGTACGACGGCGGCCTGTGGAACGATGCCGGCATCGACATCCCCGCGCTGCTCGCATACAAAGCGCAGCACAAGACCATTCACAATTTTCCCGGCGCACAGGCCATCGCCGCCGCCGACACCGCCGAACTCCTCACCCGCGAGTGCGACATCCTCGTCCCCGCCGCAACGGAGAACGTCATCACCAGCGCAAACGCCGGAGCGCTGCGCTGCCGCATCCTGCTCGAAGGCGCAAACGGCCCCACGACCCTGCCCGCTGACGACATCCTCGCCGCCAAAGGCATCTTCGTCGTGCCCGACATACTCGCCAACACCGGCGGCGTCACCGCCAGCTACTTTGAGTGGGCGCAGGACCGCATGGGCTACTTCTGGACCGAGGACGAGGTCAACCAGCGCCTCGACCGCATCATGGCCGCCAGTTTCGCCGACGTCATCGCCTACGCCGAGGCCCACGCCGTCAACAACCGCATCGCCGCCTACATGCTAGCCATCGACCGCGTCGCCTACACCACCCGCCAGCGCGGCATGTACGCGTGAGCGATCACTCCCTCCCTGCCTCCTCCAGCGCGGCGATGTCCAGCTTCTTCATCGTCATCATGGCCTGCATCGCTTTGGGCTTCGACAGCAGTTCGCCGATGCGCGCTGGCACAATCTGCCACGCCAAGCCAAATCTATCCTTCAGCCATCCGCACGCGATCTCTTTGCCGCCGTCAGAGGCCAGCTTCGCCCAGTAGTCGTCGATCTCCGCCTGCGTCTCGCAGCTCACCACAAATGAAATCGCCTCGTTGAACTGACCGGCGTGCGCCGGACCACCATTGAGCGCGGTAAAACGCAGCCCGTCCAGTTCAAAGCTCACCGTCAGCGGTTTACCCTTGGGCGGCATGTTCCGGTTGTCGAGATCGCTCTTAAGCTCGCCCACCCTGCGCGAGTTGGGAAAGATCGAGATGTAAAAATCCGCCGCCTCCTCCGCGTTCTGATCGAACCAGAGAAACGGTGTAATGCGAGATGCGATTGCGCTCATGACACAAATCTCCTCAGGTGTTTTAGACGTGCGTTGATCTTGATTTCAGCTTTGACCGCACTACTCCACCAGCGCCGCCAGCTGCTCCGTCGCAATCGCCCATCCCTGGTGGAAACCCATCGCCTCATGCGCCTTCAGGTCTTCCAGCGTCCAGTGCCGCACCCGCGCGGTGTATCGCGTCCCACCGTCTTCTTCCTCAAAAGTCAGGATGCCCGTCATGAACGGCTTGTCGGAAGGCTCCCACGCGCTGGTGTACGCATTCGTAAACACCAGCTTCTCGTTCGGAATCACCTCGAGATAGACCCCAGGGTACGGCACCTCCTGGCCATCCGGCCCCTGCATCACCACCAGCGACGATCCGCCCGCGCGCACATCCATCTTGGCCGAGGTCGTCTTCCATGGCGCCGGCGTAAACCACTTCACGATCATCTCCGGATCGGTCCACGCACGATAGACGCGCTCGCGCGGCGCATTGATGTGGCGGGTCAGCACCAAGTCACGACCTTCCACCGAAGTGACGGATTTCGTTACGGGCGCAGTTGCAGTGGTCATCTTGGGCTCCATTCTCGTTCTTAAGTTTTGTTTCAGATGAAAGACTCAGCGCGCGGCAACAGCAACATGCGCCTGCGCATGGCCTTCGTTCCTCCCAGCGCCGGCCCGCAGCGGCACCATCGCCCGAAGGCCCAGGTCGCGCAGCCACAGCCCGCCCCAGACGATCACGGCGAAGATCAGCGGAAATGCCAGATTGAACACCGGCGTCCCCGCGCGCACGTTGGCCTCAATCGCGCCGCCGAGAAAACCGGTAATACCGATCGCGCCCAGCACCGCCGTCCGTGGGATCGTGTAAAGGATTGTTAAGACAAGCAGCACCACACCGATCACGCGCAGCGTCTCCACCGAGCCGTAACCGAGCGGCGCGCTGGCCTTCACCACAAATGGCGGGCAGACGATCTTCATGCCTGCGTCCATCAGCATGAACAGCGTCGCAAGGGTTGAAAGCACATATCCGCTCACACGCGCGGTTCTTGAAGGTTGGGCGATTTGCTGCATACACTCTCTCCTGATTTCATAGTTGCGTTCTGGAACAATCCGGCGTCAGCGCCGCTTCTGCGTCTTTGCGTCTCTGGGAAACAGCATCTCGATATAGCGGTGCAGGTGCTCAATCGCCTCGCGCGCCACCTCCGGCGTCTGCTTCGCCTTGGCGAAGATAAACGCGCCCTGCAGCACCGACTGCATGAACGTGCCTACGCTCTCCGCCGTCCACTTCGCTCGCGGCGCATACAGCTTCTTGGCCGCCTCCACGTCGACGGTCAGCGCGGCGACATGGCTGCTCAGCGCGGCCTCGCAGGCCTCGCGAATATGGGGGTGCGTGCCATAGGTCTCCTGCACCATGGTGCCCAGCAGGCAGGTGTAGTCGGCGATATCTCCCGTCAGCATCGCCGCGCGAAAGTCCACGTACCCCAGCAGCCGGTACACCGGGTCGGCCGGCTGGTGGTACGGCGCAGCCGCAAAGAAACCCTCTGTCATCGCACGCCAGTGCGCCACCGCGGCCAGCGCGAGTTCATCCTTCGACTTGAAGTGGTGGAAGAAGCTGCCCTTGGTCACGCCCGCCGCTGCGCAGATGTCGTCCACAGTGGTCGCGGCATACCCCTGCGCGCGCACCACGTGCAGCGCCGCATCCAGCAGCCGCTGCCGCGAAGGGACCAATGTGGGCTGCGCCCCAGCAGGCCGGGCCTGCACAGGCGATCCCGCAGCCTCCGAGGCCGGCGCCGCCTGTTTCTTTTTTTGCGCTGCGGTCATTTTTTCCTTGTCACCATACCGACTAATCGGTACAGTACCAACCAGTCGGTATGGTGTCAAGAGATTTTGTAGGGAAATTTGCACAGTCCCTTCAAACCCATCGGCGATCATTCCAGTACCAACCCACACCCGGAGGAACACCCCCATGAAGATGAACACCTATATCAACTTCGGCGGCAACTGCGCTGAGGCCTTCCGCTTCTATGAGCAGCATCTCGGCGGCAAGGTCCTCTTCACCATGCTCTGGAACCAGATGCCCGACGCCGGCAAGCACACCCCGCCCGGCTATGCCGACAAGGTCCTGCACAGCTCCATCGAGCTGGGCGGCACCACGCTGCTCGCCGCCGATGTCCCCGGCTACCAGCCGATGCGCAGTGCCTACATCACCCTTCACGTGCCCACCGTCGAAGAGGCCGAGCGTATCTATAGCGTCCTCGCGGAGGGCGGCGAGATCTACATGAAGATGGGCGAGACCTTCTTTGCCCAGCGCTTCGCCCAGTTCTCGGACCGCTTTGGCACCAAGTGGATGCTCATTTGCGAGAAGCCAATGCCGCAGGCCTAATTCTGGACAATTCTCAAAAAAAGCGCCCGGCGTTCCCTTTCGGGGACGCCGCTTCGTTTTCCCTTGGTTCGCGAGCCTTCGCGCGCTATACTCGCGCCAATCCACCCTATTTTTGGCCTTTCCGAGGGTGACTCGCATCACTTTCGGACTTTCTTCCGAGGGACTAGCATCTTAACTGCAGCGTAAGAGGAGGCCCAGCATGACTGCGGAAACATTCCTCGACGTACTCATAGCGATCATGGTGATCGGAAGCATCTTTGGCCTCAGCCACACCCGCCGGTTCTGGAAGAGGCTGCGCCGCAATCACAACCGCGCCACCCACTAGACGCGGCCTTCACGCCGGTTGCCGCGCTCCGGGCCCACTGCGTATCGACATGCGCTCTGCGCCCATCGCATACACGGCGTGTAGAATCGACCTGAATGGCACAAGATAAACTACGCCTCATCCCACTCGGCGGTCTCGGCGAGTTCGGGATGAACTGCACCGCCCTCCGCTGGCAGGACGACATCATCGTCATCGACGCCGGCCTGATGTTCCCTGAGGAAGAGCTGCTCGGCGTCGACATCGTCGTCCCCGACATCAGCTACCTCACCGAGAACCGCGACAAGGTCCGCGCCATCGTCCTCACCCACGGCCATGAGGACCACATCGGCGGCCTGCCCTGGATCCTCTCCGAGCTCAACGTCCCCGTCTACGGCACCGAGTTCACCCTCGCCCTCGCCGAGGGCAAACTCGACGAGCACCGCCTGCTCGACGACGCCGAGCTCATTGAGATCACGCCCGGCGCCCGCTTCACCATCGGCCCCTTCACCATCCAGCCCATCCACGTCACCCATTCTCTCGTCGACTGCGTCGCCCTCGCCATCGACACGCCCGTCGGCCTCGTCGTGCACACCGGCGACTTCAAGATCGACCTCTCTTCGCCCGACGGCCGCCCGTTTGACCTCCACGCCTTCGCCGAGCTGGGGAAGCGCGGCGTGCTCTGCCTGCTGCAGGACTCCACCAACGTCGACCGCCGTGGCTACACGCCCTCCGAACGCGCCGTGCGCCCACGCCTCGACGAGATCTTCGCGCAGACCAAAAAGAGGCTCTTCTTCAGCTGCTTCTCTTCTTCGATCCATCGCATCCGCATCGCCATGGAGCTCGCCCACGACCACGGGCGCAAGGTCGCCATCGTCGGCCGCTCGCTCGACAATGCCACCGAGATCGCCCAGGACCTCGGCTACCTCGAACCGCCTCCCGGCCTCATCATCCCGCCCGGCCAGATCCGCGACATGCCCGACCACAAGGTCATGGTGCTCATCTCCGGCACCCAGGGCGAGCCCATGTCCGCGCTCTCCCGCGCCGCCGTCAACAACCACAAGCACGCCCGCATCGATGCCGGCGACACCGTCGTCCTCAGCTCGCGCGTCATCCCCGGCAACGAGAAGGCGATCTATCGCGTGGTCGACCACTTGGAGCGCCGCGACGCCCGCGTCATCCACGACGACGGCACCCAGGGCCTCATCCACGTCTCCGGCCACGGCTCGCAGGAAGAGCTGCGCCTGATGATCAATCTGCTGCGCCCCAAGTTCTTCGTGCCCATCCACGGCGACTATCGTCACCTCAAGCGCCACGCCGAGCTTGCCGCCGGCATGGGCCTCGTCCAGAAGGTGCTGCTGCTCGAAGACGGCGACGTCCTCGAACTCACCCGCGACTCCGCCGAGAAGAACGGCAAGGTCACCGTGGGCCGCGTCTGCATCGACTCCGGCGGCACCATCGACGTCGTCGAAGACATCGTCGTGCGCGACCGCCAGCACCTCTCCGAGGGCGGCATTGTCCTGCCCATCATTACCATCAACCGCCGCACCGGCCGCGTCGAGAACTCGCCCGAGATCGTCATGCGCGGCTTCGCCGTCGACGATCCCGAGATGATCTCCGAGTCCCGGGCCGTCGTCATCCGCACCCTCGAGTCCTCATCCGACGAAGAGAAGCGCGATTACGGCGTCATCAAGGAAAAAATCCGCACCGACCTCAAGCGCTACATCCAGAAGTCCACCTCGCGCCGTCCGCTCATCATGCCCGTCATCCTCGAAATCTGACCGGCACAAATTTTCCTCGCGCCCGAAATCCTGCATCCAACCTCAGCAGGAGAACGCACGCATGTTCACGTCCGGCCTCATTGGCATCATCGTCACACTCGTCGTCATCGGGCTGCTGCTCTATCTGGTGGAGCTCATCCCGATGGATCGCACCATCAAGCAGATCATCCGCATCATCGTCATCATCGCCGTGGTCATCTGGCTGCTGCAGGTCTTCGGTCTGCTGGGATCACTGAATAACCTTATCCATCCCGGCCCTGTCCGCCCCATCACCCACTAGCGATTTCTACCGGGCGCCCCATTCATGGAGATCGAGCGACATGAGTGGGGCCGAAGCGACCTGAATGGGAGGAAACTCTGCGCGTCACCGCGGTTCGCTATCGCGGCGACATCCGCCTGATCCTCGTCGGATCACTCGCCGTCTTTACATAGCGCCGCCCGTCGAGCGCGTACTCCCCGCCCAGCACGCGCGCAATCGCCTCCGGATACGCGATGTGCTCCTGCTCCAGGATTCGCGCTGCCAGCGACTCCGCCGTGTCATCATCCTCAACCGGGACAACCCGCTGCAGGATGATCGCGCCGTGGTCCACTGCCTCATCCACAAAGTGCACCGTGCAGCCGGCCATCTTGGCGCCGTACTCCAGCGCCTGCCTCTGGGCATCGAGGCCTGGAAACGCCGGCAGCAGCGATGGATGCACATTCAGGATGCGGTTGGGAAACGCTGCCACAAACTCCGGCGACACGATCCGCATGTATCCGGCCAGGCACACCAGGTCAACCTTGTGCTGGTGCAGCCGCGCGATCATCTCCGCGTCATGCTCTGCGCGTTTGCGCCCGGCCGAGGGCACCGCAATCGCTGTCAGCCCCATCTCAGCGGCAATCTTCAGCCCCGGCGCCTCGGCGACGTTCGAGAGAACGAGAGCAATCTCCACGCCCGGCAGCCGGCCTGCGCGGATCGCCTCCGCAATCGCGACAAAGTTCGATCCGCGCCCGGAGAGCAGAATGCCAAGCCGCTTCACGTGCCCGTCCTCGCGCTGGGCGGTAACCCGGCCTTGCGCTTGTCTCTAATTAGTGTGTCGCCTTCTTCGTTGCGCCGGCCGAAGCTCCGCCCACCTTCGCCAGCTCCTCGTCGATCGTCTGGTAGAGCAGGTTCACGTCCGTCACATGCACCCACTCATGCTGCGTGGCCACGATAATGCATGGCGTGTATTGAATCCCCAGCTTCGTGCCCAGCGCCTTGTCGGCCAGAACTTCCTTCGCCAGCTCGCCCGTCGGGTCCGAGACAAACGGCATGCGCAGCCCATGCGTCTGGAAGAAGCGCCGCGTAAACGCCTCCATATCGTCCCTGCTGGAGATTCCGCTCTGCCCCGCAAACACCGCGCCGCGATACTGGTCCGCAATCTGCGGCGAAACCTTGTCCTGCAGGTAACGCGCCCACACCGCCGCCTCCATGTTGCCGAAGGCCGCGTGTCCCGGCAGCGTGAAGTCCTTCTCGTACAGCGGAATGTTGTAGTGTGCGATCGCACCATGCACCACCGGGAACGCATGCGCGCACGCAGGGCACATCAGGTCCTGCCACTCGATGATCGCGATCTTCACGCCGGGCGCCGGCTTCAGCATGGACGTGTCTTTAAACACCTCGCCCGGATTCGGGTCTCCGGCAGTTCGCTGCGCCATGATGGGCAGCGAAACTAGACTGAAAGAAAGGGCAAGGACGGCCAGCGCGCGGGTCAGCTTCATGTCGTTCAGACGCATACGGTTCACACTCCCATGCTACCGCAAACCGTCAGCGCTCATGGGTTCGATCAGCTATGCGCCCTCTTCTTCGGGTCGACAGGTTTTGCTTCCCCGGCGTTCACTTTGGCCTCCAGCTCGTCGATCGTCTGATACAGCTGGCTCACGTCTGTCACGTGGACCCATTCCCGTTGGGTACAGACAATGATGCAGGCGGTAAATTGGACCCCCAGCTTATCGCCCAGCGCCTTATCCGCCAGCACTTCTCTGGTCAGCTCGCCCGTGGGGTCCGGCACAAACGGCATTCGCAAGCCATGCGTCTGGAAGAAGCGCCGTGTAAAGACCTCCATGTCGTCCTTGCTCGTGATACCGCTCTGTGCGCCAAAGACAGCGCCACGATACTGATCTGCCACCAGCGGCGAGACTTTGTCCTGCAGATAGCGCGCCCAGATGGCCGCTTCCTTGTCTCCGAACACCGCATGTTCCCCGCCAAGGAGAAAGTCGTGCTCGATCAGTGGGATTTTGTAGTGCGCCGCGGCCGCGTGGACGATCGGAAATGCATGAGCGCAATTTGGGCAGGTCAGGTCCTGCCACTCAAGGATGGCGATCTTCGCACCCACAGGCGGCTTCAGCATCGATGTGTCTTTGAACGTCTCGCCTGACCCCGCAGGCATGGCTCGCTGCGCCAGAATGGGCAGCACAACCGAGGTGGAAGACAGGGCAAGGACGGCCAGCGCACGGGTCAGCTTCATGTTCTTCAGACGCATACAGTTCACCTTCCGTATGCTATCAATTCGCCGCCGGCTGCTCGATTGCATCGATCACCAGCACGTCCATCGACTCCTTGGCCGGTTCCAGCTTCAACCCCAGCTGCTCTTCAACTGCGGTAAAGATCGACGGGCCGCCCGTCTCATCCGTCGCCGCTTTCGATGTGGGCACGTACTCCAGCGTGAAATCGTACTTGCCCGTCAGCCCCGTCTTGTCCACCACTGGCCGCCCCGCCTCGCGGTTCAACAGCGCCGGCAGAAAGTTCAGTTGCACTCCCACGGCCTCGATCTTTCCCTGCTGACGCATGCCCATAAAACCCTTTGCGGCATCCTCCGCCGTCGCCTCCTTCAGCTTCGACCCTCCCTTGGCGACGACAAGGTCATATACCGGCATCTCGCGCTGCTCGATGTGCGCCTTCAGGTGGAAACGGTCAGCCAGCAGTGACTGCAATGTGTGATTCCGGTCCTCGCGACTCAATGCCCCAAAAGCAGTCACATCCTCACCTTCAACCTTGGCGTCGATGTTCCATCCGCCGCCGCTCGTCATCCACTGCGGCGTGCCGACGATCCGGTCGGGCTCTATGATTCCGTACGCAAATCCTGTCACAGACAGCAGAGGCATGCAGAAGATGTGTACGCCGTCCTTGGTGAATTGCAGCCCCGAACCCTCGGCGCAGTGGTTCGGTTCGGCCTGCTTCACCGACACCACGTCCCACTCCGGCAGCTTCGCTGAGGTTGAAGCAGTAGCGGTCGACTCTGCCGTTACCACGCGGCGCCGACTGGCCGAATGCGAACGATGCCAAGTAAAAATGCCGCGGCGATTGCCGAAATAGAAGCTGACCTGTACGCATAGAATACCTCGTCATCAACTCAATACGAGGAGTCGCGCATCCTGCAGGATTCGAAACCTTTAACCGATCTTCTCCACCACCACCGCCGTGCCGTAGGCCAGCACCTCGGTCACGCCCTGCATCAGCTCATTGGCGTCATAGCGCGCGGCTATCACGGCGTTCGCGCCATGCTGCGCCGCGTGCTGCATCATCATCGCGAAGGCATCCTGCCGCGTCTTCTCGCACAGGTCGGTCAGGATGGTGATGTTGCCGCCCAGCATCGTCTGCAGCCCCGCGCCGAAGCTGGCAAAGACATTGCGCGATCGCACGATAATCCCGCGCACCACGCCGCAGTTGCGCACAATGCGATAGCCGGGCAGCTCCAGCGCGGTCGTCACCATCGAAGGATCGAGAAAAGCAGGCTGATTGGGATACGGGGACATGCGAAACGGTCTCCTTTGGCGCGCGAAGGCAATCCCTTCTCGCTCGCTCAAGGATTCTACGCGTGCCGCCCCTTTTCGGTTCTCCCCTTAGGTCAGGCGGCGCCCGCGCCCACGCGCAGCATCTTGTGCAGCGTTACGTCGTCCAGAAAGTTCAGCTCCAGCCGCACCGTCACCACCTGTCCCAGCTCCGCCGAATGCCGCACATGCTTGCGTCGCGCACACAGCTCGGTCAGCCCTTCGTGCCCGGCGCGTGTCAGCTCCACACCTTCGCCCACCAGCGCCCCGTACAGGTCCAGCGCCGCCCGCAGCTGGATCTCCACCCGGAACTCCAGTTGCGTCGCCGAGATGGTTTTGCGGTCCAGGATCCACCCGCCGCACCGGCCCAGCGCCGCCGTCAGCGCCGGCAGCACGTCGTGCCGGTCTTCGTACGTAAACGCTTGAAGTTCGATCGATTGCATGGCCCGCCCACCCCGCCGGGCGTTCGCCCCGCTGCTCTCTTCATCGGGCCAACCAGCCTCGCGCGTGACCACCCCCTTCGCGGTACGGGGGTCACATGACGGGCGCGAAAGTGTTCAGGGTTCGCGGTTCAAGTTCGAGAGAAGTTCCTCGCGCCCGCCTCGAACCTCGCCCATCAGCCTTGTCCCTGCCCCTCGAACCTAGCTCTCCAGAATCACCACCGCCATCGCCACATCCCGGCTGTGGGTCAGCGACAGCGACATGTGCTTCACACCCATCGCCTGCGCCCGCTCCGCCGCGCGGCCATGCAAGACGATCTCCGGCCGCTCGCCGGGTCGCCGGGTTACTTCAATCTCCTGCCATCCCACCCCGCGGCTGATGCCCGTTCCCAGCGCCTTGGCCGCAGCCTCCTTGGCCGCAAACCGCGCCGCGAAGCTCTCCGCCCCGTTCTTCTTCCGCTGGCAGAAGGCGATCTCTCCCGGCGTAAATACCCGCACCAGAAACCGCTCGCCGAACCGGGCAATGCTCTCCTCAATCCGCGCGATCTCGATCAGGTCCGTGCCCAGGCCAACTACCATTCCTTGCTTCCTTTCGCAGGTGCGGCCGCCTCTTTTCCGAACCCGCGGCCGGGTTCGTGCATCCATCCTTACATGCACGATGTGCGGTTAGCGGAAAGCCCGAGGAATGGTACCCTCGGAACACCGCCTTACTTCGGCGTCAAGGCCTGACGCGGCCCGACCGCCGCATCGCACCAACCGCATCAAGGAGGGGTATGCCCAGCCAGCAGGAGGTCAAGTGGTCGCAGCTGAAGGTCGGCGTAATCGTGATCGTCTCCGTCGTCATCCTGACCACGCTCCTCTTCCTGATGACCAGCACCTCGGGCATGGGCTTCTTCTCGAAGAAACTCACCATCACGACTTATTTTGAGAACTCCGCCGGCCTCAAGGTCGGCGCCGCCGTCAACCTGGAGGGCGTCACCATCGGCGCGGTCAAAACCATCACCGTTGTCACCTCGCCGGATCGCAAACTCACCCCCGTGCAGGTGGTGATGAAGATCGACAGCAAGTATCAGCCCAGCCTGCACAAGGACTCCACCGCGGACCTCAGCACCGTCGGCGTCCTCGGCGACACAGTTGTCGACATCAACAGCCAGTACGCCACCGGCCCCGCGCTCCAGGATGGCGACGAGCTCAAGACCCAGGAGACGCCCTCGCTGACCGACGTGGTCAAGGCCAGCCAGGGCACCATCGAGCAGCTCAACGTCATCCTCGCCAAGATGAATAACGTCGTCAGCGATCTGCAGTCCGGCAAGGGCTCGTTCGGCCAGCTCCTGACCAATCCCGCCCTCTACACCAAGCTCGAGGGCGCAGCCGATCAGGTCCAGTCCCTCACCGCCAAGCTGAACTCGGACGACAACACGATTGGCAAATTCATGAATGATCACGCCGAGATGTATGACAAGTTGAATGACGCCGTAGCGAACGTCGATTCAGTGACCACCGACATCCACAACGGCAAAGGCTCGGTCGGAATGATCCTGAAAGATCCCACCTTCGCCAATAACCTGAACCACACCATCAGCAACCTCAACGATCTGACCAGCGACCTGCAGCAGGGCAAAGGCAGCGCGGGCCTGTTGCTGAAAGACCCGACCTTCGCCAAGAAGCTGAACGACACCATCACCCAGGCCGACGCACTCGTCACCCAGATCAATAATGGCCAGGGCTCCATCGGCAAGCTGGTAAAAGACGACACCACTGCCAACAACCTGAACAAGCTGCTCACCGAGAGCACCGCGCTGGTCACCACCATTCGCCAGGACCCGAAGAAGTATCTGACGATCCACATGAAGATCTTCTAGCGACCCGGCCAGCCGGCCAGATGAGAAGACCTCCAGCCCCGAACCGAGACCGGCCGGCTCGCCCACCTGCTAACAACCGGCTTATTGCCGCGTCCCTACCTCACGGTGCATTTAGCTGTTTCCCGAAGTGGCGTAAACCCGCGCCAGCTTCTACAATAAGCGGAGCGTTTGTATCCCCAAAAGTTTGGCTCGCAACATGAGGCGCTGCCGCTGCAGTACGGCCGCCGGCGAGGATTAAGGAAACACATGACGTTGAGCAGGATTGGCCGGATATCGAGGGCCCTCGTAGCATCCATGGCTGTTGTACTGGGAATGTCGGCGTGCGGCGGCTACACGGTCGGCTTTATGTGGGTGCTGGGAACGCAATATAACCAGATCGCCGGCTTCAAGATCGACGACTACACCGGCAACCTGACCAACATGGTGAACTCGCCCTACTCCTCGAGCGGCACCAACCCTGTCTCCATCTCGGTGCGCTACGGCGGCAACTATGTCTTTGTGGTCAACAAGGGCACCTACACCAACCAGCTGTCCAACGGTGACGGCAACGTAGCCGTCTTCGGCGTCGGCGAGGATGGCGTGCTCACCGCCCAGGGCACCTACTCAACGGCAGGCGGGTCCCCCGTCTGGGTCGAGGCAGATCAGAGCGGATCGTATCTCTACGTCCTCGATTCGCAAGCGCCCGATTATGCCACCACCGGCAATGGCGACATCACCGTCTTCCAGGTGGACAGCACCACCGGCAGACTGCAGATCGTGCCCAACCAGCAGATCAAGAACGGGCAGGGCCAGCTGTTGAACTACTTTGAAGTCGGCCCCGCGCCGACCATGCTGAGGCAGGTCGCGGGCTGCATCTTTACGATGGACACTGGCGATCAGACCATCTACCCCTATGGCACCGGCGCCGGCGGCCAGCTGACCGTCCAGGTGACCGGCAAGATCGTTACCACCGCCAAGACCCTTACCTCCATCTCCTCCAATGGCTCTTACGTGTATCTCACCGATGCCGGTAACAACCAGATACTTCCATACACGGCCAGTTCCAACTGCAATCTCTCGGAGCTGACCTCCGGTGCCGTGCCCAACCTCGCGCTCACCACCGATCCCGTCTACACCATGACGGACGCGAAAAATCAGTTCCTCTACGTACTGAATCACGGCAACAATACCTCAGGCTCTACCAATGCCAATAGCACCATCTCGGCCTATACCATCCTCACCACCGGCGCACTGGTGCCCATCTCTGACCCGGTGAACCCTTACCCGGTAGGGAATGGTCCCGTCTGCATGGTCGAAGACCCATCGAGCCAGTACATCTATACCTCTAACAACTACGACGGTTCCGTGACCGGCAAGTACATCAACCAGAAGACGGGCCAGCTCTCGGCTCTGCCACGCGGCTCCAGCTTCCCGGCCACCGGTCTGGCCACCTGCCTTGCCGTCAGCGGCAACGTGGACTGACGCGCATGATCCGGACCACGTTGCGGACACCAAAGGGCCGCGCCCTGAAGGCTTCCATCCTTTCCCTGGCAGTCGCGCTGGGCCTTACCGCCTGTAGTAACGACTACACGGTTTCCTACGTGTACATGATCACGCAGGGCGTGCAGGGCTCCACCAGTCACTCCCTGCTGAACTCCTACCAGGTGGACTACCAGTCCGGATTCCTTTACACGATGCCCGACTCGCCCAATGACACCGGCGGGCGCGATGGCGTCGCGCTCGTGGTTGCGCCCAACAACCTTTTTCTCTACACCGTGAACAACTTCGACTCCGACGTCGTTGAGTTCGCTATCGGCACCGACGGCAAGCTTTACCCGCAGAACACCTACAACATCACCGGCAGTCTGCCGGTCGCCGCCGCCATCGATGCCGCCGGCAAGTTCCTGTACGTCGCCTTCACCTACCAGAACAACCCGGACGGCAGCCAGCTCTATACGCCCTCCAACCCCGGCCCCGGCGGCATCACCGTCTTCCCCATCAACTCCGACAACACCCTGGGCAAGCCGACGACATGGAACGTCGGCCGCAATCCCGTGGCGATTACAACCAGCCCCACGGGGAACTTCGTCTACCTGGCGGAACAGGACTCCGCCTCCAGCGCCAACATCCTGGGCTTCACCGTGACCGTTAACACCACCACCGGCGTGCCCACGCTCACGCCTATGCCCGGCGTCACCATCAACTCCGGCAATGTGCCGTCCAGCGGTTTTTTATCGGGCCAGACTCCCTCGGGGATGCTCGTCGACTCCACCGGGACCCATCTCTACGTCACCGACAAGACCGCGAACCAGGTTGCCACCTACAACATTGGCTCCGGTGGCGTGCTCACGCCGGTCCTCCCAACTACGCCGACCGACGCCGGCCCCATGGGCATGTCCCTTGATCTCCAGGGCAAGTACCTCTACATCGCCGCCAACACCGCCAATGCAATCGACGGCTACACCATCGGCTCCAACGGGGTGCCTGCCCGCTCAACGGTCGCGGCCACCGTGCAGGCCGGCACTGGCCCTACCTGCGTCGCCGTCTCCGGCTCACCCAGCAACGCCAGCCCTTCGCATGCGGTCTATCTCTATGTCTCCAACTCGTTGAGCAACACCGTCACTGCTGAGCAATTGAACGAATCCACCGGCGCGCTCGACCAGGTACTCGGCTCCCCGTTCGTCGGCAGCAGCCTACCCGCCTGCATCGTTACAGCGCCAGCCTTTCCGCTGCGCTGAACCGAGCGGCATAATAAAGTTCAGGATTTACGCCCGCGAATCGACGCAGGTGAAAGAAGTCTGGCAACAGCAGCAGCACCGGATTCTCAGGCGGCGAAGGGCTTGCCCGCCGCACCAAGGAAGCAAAATGACTCTCAGTTCACTCCGCCGCAGGACAATTCGGACGCTCGGCTTCGGCGCACTCTCCGCCGCCATGGTCCTCGGCCTCGCCTCCTGCAGCCTGGATTACGTCGTCGGCTTCGTCTACATGACCGCTGCAAAGGGCAGCAGCCCCGGCGTCATCAACCAGTACTCCATCGACTTCCAGTCCGGCGCGCTCACCACCATCGGTACACCTGCCGCTGCGGGTACCAATCCGCTGCGCATTCTCGCCGCACCCAACGGCAAGTTCGTCTACGTCGTCAACCAGGGCGACTCCACCGTGCAGGAGTTCGCCGTCAACGGGGATGGCACCCTTACCTCCAAGAACACCTATGCCCTCTCCGGCGGCACCAGCCCGGTCGCGCTTGCCATCGACCCCGCGGGCCAATTCCTCTACGTCGCCTTCACCTGGCAGACCGGCTACTCCTCCTCCCACCCCGGCCCGGGCGGCGTCGCTATCTTCGCCGTCAACGCAGACAATTCGCTCGGCGCCCAGACCAACCAGCCGGTCGGCGTCAATCCCATCGGCGTCGCCACCAGCTACTTCAACCACTACGTCTACGTGGCGGAGCAGCAAACCTCGACCGCCGGCGATATCCTCGGATTCTCGCAGAACACCACCACCGGAGCACTGACGCCGGTCCCCGGCACCACCATCACCACCGTCGCTGGCAAGACCGTGGCAACTGGGTTCGCCGCCGGCGTCGCACCCAGCGCCATCGTCGAAGAACCCACGGCGCGCTTCGTCTATGTGACGGACCGGTCCGCCAACCAGCTCATCGGCTACACCGTTGGCTCCAATGGAGCACTCACGCCCATGATCGACGGGCCTTTCCCGACCGGCCTCTATCCCGACGGCATGACCATTGACCCCACCGGCCTGCTGATTTATATCGTCAACTACAACACGCAGTCCGTGTCCGGCTACCAGATCAGCACCACCACCGGCACGCCCGCCACGGTCGCGGGAGGCAGCACAGCCACCTCCGGCGGCACCGGCGCCGGCCCCACCTGCGTCGTCGTGGACCCTGCACTCGGCACCTTCCTCTACACATCCGACGCCAGCGACGATACCGTGACCGGCAAGCGGATTACACCCAACGATGGCGCGATCGCCAGTGTGCAGAACTCGCCCTTCCCCGGCGCCGGCCAGCCCACCTGCCTCACCGCGGTGCCCAACGGCAACCACGCTTCGCAGATCATCCAGCCGTAGAGCGAGTTGCTAGTCCCGCAAACGGAATCGGCGGCCTTCGGGCCGCCGGCTTCATTTTGCACCCGCGATATCCTGGCGATCCGCGAGCCGCCTTATCTGCTCACAACGACATGCATCGCCCGCTCGCCCATCGCATGCGACACGACCCGGTATCCCAGCGCAGGCAGATCAATCCCTTCCAGCAGCGACTCCCCGTTACCCAGCACCACCGGCGCCTGCGCCAGATGCACCTCGTCCAGCAAGCCTTCCTTTAGATACTGCCGGATGGTCGAGACTCCGCCGCCGACGCGAATATCTCTATCGCCCGCCGCCTCCCGCGCCCGCTCCAGCGCCTCCCCGACGCCACCCGTCACGAAGTGAAACGTCGTTCCGCCCTGCATCTCCAGCGGCGGCCGCGCATGGTGGGTCAAGACAAATACCGGCACGTGATACGGCGGCGTCTCGCCCCACCATCCCTTCCAGCTCTCGTCGCCCCAACCGCCGCGCACCGGCCCAAACATATTGCGCCCCAAAATCCACGCGCCGACGTTCGCAAATCCACGCGCCGCAAAGTCATTGTCCACACCCTCTTCGCCGCCCGACCCGCCATGCATCTCGCGAAACACGCGCGTCGCAAACGCCCACTGGTGCAGCTCCATGCCGCGCTCGCCCATTGGATTCTCGAGGCCCTGGTTCATCCCCGCGCCGAACCCATCCACCGACACGCTAAAACAGCACACCTTGATCTTGCTCAATCTATCTCCTCCTGCATCGGCTCTCGGTTATCTTCTACGGCGTCGTCACCGCGGCCAGCTTCGGCTCGCGCGGTCCAAGGATCCACTTGCGCGCCGGCTTCTCCACCCAGTACATCGCCGCCACCGACAGAGCGATCGCCACCGCATAGGAGAACCATGGATCGTACGCGGCAACGTGAAGCTTCTCCGGCACATGGAACTCGCGCATCATGTTGATCAGGTTGAAGTGCAGCAGGAACAGGCAATAGCTGCACTGGCCCAGCAGTTCAATCGGCTTCCACGCAAACACCGACGCCACAAAGTTCCTTCCGCTCAACCCGATCACCAGCGCGCCGAACAGCGGCACCAGAAATCCCCCATGCATCAGGATGTACGGAACGCGGTCCACCACAAACGCAAAGAACAGCGCAATCGCGGCGAGGCTAGCCACTGCGACCCCCATCCGCTGCCGCTCGGTCAGCCGCATGCACGCCTGCAGCTTGCCCAGGGCAATCCCCGCCAGGAAAGTGCAGATGTATGCCGGAGGCCCATACTTCAACGCGCGGATCCAGAAACCGTAGCTGTAGCGGTCCGCAGGACCAGGCAGATGGTCCGGGTTGGTCAACAGATAAATCGTATGCGGAACCAGTCCCACCGCCCAGATGGCCACCACCAGCCCCGCCAGCTTCAGCGGCTGCTTCGGCCACGGCAGCCGCAGCAGGTACGGGAACAGCAGATACAGCAGCAGATCGCAGGAGAGTGTCCAGGCCACCGTGTTCCAGAACGTCGCCAGCCACGGGTCCCAGCCCTGCAGCATCAGCGGCGTCAGTACGATCCCGGCGAAGAACTCTCCATGCGACCGCGCGTGCCACTCCTGACCCACCATCAGCGCGGAGAAGGCCAGCGAAAACGCATACAGCGGATACAGCCGCGCAAACCGCGCCTTCCAGAACTGGCGCTTGTTCAGCGGCTCATCCCGGTCGGCATAGTTGTACGCCAGAACATAGCCCGATAGCAGAAAGAAGAAGCCCACAAACACATACGAGTTGTTGATCAGCGGGTACAGCAGCTGCATATGCGGCGGCGTGAAGTGGAACAGCATGATGTTCACCGCCAGCAGCGTGCGCACGCCGGTCAGCGCGGGCAACGCCGGCTTGCGCGCAGGCGGAGCGCCGACAGCTTTCACCGGCGCTTTGGGCGTGAGCAGCGTCTGGGCCATTGTCTCCAGTTTAGAGGGAGTTGGTTCGCCTGCGGGATGCCGGATGCCTGCCTGATTTAACCCGCGTTACGAGAAGAAGGGGGCGAATGGAACAGACCTACGGCGTCACCAGCGAACCCAGCGGCTCGCCCTTCACCACGCGCACGATGTTGCCTGTCTCCCGCATGCTGAAGACCATCATCGGCATATTGTTGTCGCGGCACATCGCCACGGCAGACGCGTCCATCACGCGCAGGTTGCGGCCGAGAATCTCCGAATACGTGATCTGCGGAAATTTCGTAGCCGTCGCGTCCAGCTTGGGGTCGGCCGTGTAGATGCCATCGACCGACGTCGCCTTCAGCAGAATCTCCGCCTTGATCTCCATCGCGCGCAGCGCCGCCGCCGTATCGGTTGAAAAGTACGGATTCCCCGTGCCCGCCGCGAAGATAATGATGCGCTGCTTCTCCAGATGCCGGATCGCGCGCCGCCGGATATAGGGCTCAGCCACCTGATGGATCTGGATCGCCGACATCACGCGGCAGTTGATGTCCAGCTTCTCGATCGCATCCTGCAGTGCGATGGCATTGATCACCGTCGAGAGCATGCCCATGTGGTCAGCCGCCACGCGATCCATGTCGATCGCCTGCTGCGCCACGCCGCGGAAGAAGTTCCCCCCGCCCACCACGATGCCGATCTCGCAGCCCAGCGCATGCACCGCCGCCAGCTCCGCCGCTATTTTGTGGATGAAAACCGCATCGATGCCAAAGCCGGAACCAGCCGCCAGGGCCTCGCCGGAGAGCTTGAGCAGGACTCGCTTGTACATGTATTTTCAGTATCGCACGGGGGGAAGCCCAGCCGAATTCCGGCTATTTGCCGACAGCGCCCTCCCATCCCGCCAAACAGAAAGGCCTCCCGCGCCGGGAGGCCTTTCCTTGTGCTGCGAAGCGGCGAGCTTACTGCATCGTCACGCCGCCGGTGTTGGCCTTCTTTTCCTTCTCCAGCTCGTTGGCCTTGCGCGCGCCCATGGCCTTCTGGCTCCATTCGTCGGCCGTCGCCAGGTCCTGCTTACGGGCCGCATCGGCGTTAGAACCGCACTCCTGCTCAGCCTTCAGGCGATAGTCCAGTTGCAGATATTCCATCGCAGCGTCGTCATTGGGATTGATGGCGAGCGCTCGGTTCAGGTAATCCATCCCCTCACTCACCAGCGCGGTGTTCTGGTCCTGGATCTTCGCGCACGCGTTCTTGCTCTTCTTCGGGTCGCCAGTCAGGCCGTTCACTGTGGGCAGGCCCTCGCCGGCCAGAACCGTCAGCGCATTCTTGTACGCCAGCGTCCAATCCACAAACGCGATGATGTAGTCCGCCTCTTCCTTGTCCTTATCCACCGCCTGCGGAGATGCGATCACCTTCAGCTCATACTCCTTGGCCAGGTCGAACTTCTGGATATTGCGGTTGATCGATGCGATCTGCTTCAGCGCCGTCACGTCGTCAGGGGTCGTCTGCAGCACCTGGTTGAAGCCGTCGATCGCCTTTTGCGCCAGCGCAAGGTTGTCCGGCGTCGTCACGTTGGGCACCACCTGTGAGGCGTAGGTCGTCGCAAGATAGAGCTTTGCGGTCTGGTTCTTCGGATCCAGCTCCACCGCCTTCTGGAAGAAGTCGGTCGCCTGCTCATACTGTGCGTTCTTGAACGCAGCGACGCCTTTGGTCAGCTGGTCGCGCGACTTCAAAAAGTTGCATCCGGTAGTCGTGCCAAGCGCGCAGAGCAATGCGGCCAGGACCGTAAGACGTGCATTCAATTTCATGGCGCGGTGGGTCTCCTTACGTCCGGCGCGTGGCTCGCAACTCCGAAACGCATCAGTGGGGTTTATCTTTGTCCCCTCGATTGTAATGGCAGGAACGCTCATGTGGCCAGCAAAGGCGCTCCGCCTCTCCTCAAAAAACTCCGGCTTTCTTCGGTAATTCACGCCCCGAACCACGGCATCCTCAACCGCTCTGGGACACTCCGCGGCGGGGTCGTTCCATCTCTTGCTGTCCGTAGACCATTTCATAGACGGTCCGTCTGTTATCTAAGTTTCCCGAAACCTCGGGGTCGCTTGAAAGCCGGTCAAACCCTCCTTCGCGCCCCTGCCCGTTCCATCCCTACACAATCCGTCCATCGCGAATATGCACGCTCCTGCCCGCATAGGATGCTGCCTCCGCGTCATGCGTAATCATCAGGATCGTCTGCCCCGTCTTCTGGTTCAGGCCCCGCAGCAACCCCAGCACCGCAGCAGAGTTCTGGCTGTCCAGGTTCCCCGTCGGCTCATCCGCCAGCAGGATCGCCGGGTGGTTCACAATCCCTCGCGCAATCGCCACCCGCTGCTGCTGCCCGCCGGAGAGCGCCCGCGGCTTATGCTTCAGCCGGTCCGCGATGCCCAGCAGCTTCAACACCTCCACAAACTCTGGAGTGAACTCCGTCGAACGCCCGCCAATATACTCCACAATTTTGATGTTGTCCTCTGCCGTCAACGTAGGCAGCAAATTGTACTTCTGGAAGACGAATCCCACCGTTGCCTTGCGAAGCTCGGTCCGCTCGGCGTTCGTCATATGTGCGAGGTCCTTGCCCGCAATCTCCACCGTCCCCGCCGTCGGCGGAGTCAGCCCGCCCAGAATGTGAAACAGCGTCGACTTGCCCGACCCAGACGCCCCCACAATCGCCACAAACTCGCCCGCCGCCACATCCAGGTCCACGCCGCGCAGCGCGTGCACATCCACCTCGCCCACGCGATAGACCTTCGTCAGTCCCTGCACGCGGATAATTGGCTGTCCCGATGCCACCCCATTACTCATAGCTCAGCGCCTCGGTCACGTCCTGCCGCACCGCCTTCATCCCCGGGATCACCGCGCCCAGCAACGCGCCTACAATCGCTATCGCTCCTGCAATCGGCCACCACGCATACACTGTCTCCTGCGTCAGGCTGGCCGGCACTGTATGCCCCATGAGCCACTGCGTCCCGTAGGTCAGCATGATGCCCAGCAGCGTGCCAAACACCGCCAGCATCACCGTCTCGCGCATCAGCATCTGCAGCACCAAGGCCGGTCCGCCGCCCACCGCCTTGATGATTCCAATCTCCCGCGTCCGCTCCAGCACCGCTGTGTACATCGCCATGAAGACGACAATAAATCCCACGATCACTGATATGCCAATGACCACGCCGATAAAGTCCTTCAGCATACCGATGTTGTTGATCGACAGCATGGAGATAAACTCCTCCATCGTGTACACCGGATAATTCACCATCTGCGTCTTGAGGTCTTGCTTCACCTGATCGGCCAGCTGCGGGTTATCCAGCTTCGCAAACAGTACCGTCACGTGGCCCTGACCGCCGGGCATGATTGCCTGCAGCGCTGAGAGCCGCACGCAGATGCGCGTCAGTTTGCCTCCCTCGAAGATCCCCGACACGCGCCAGGTATGGTTCACCAGCTGGATCGAATCGCCCACATGCAGATGCTTCTGCTTGGCGTAGTACTCATCCATGGCAATGTCGGTGTCGCTCGCGGGGTCGCCGCCATGGAGGTACGTAAACCCTCCGCTCATGCGGTTGAACCCGGGAAAGTCGATGCCGGTAATGGAATCGAGCGTGCCATTGCCCAGGCCCATCACCGCTGTGCCCGTCGCTGCGACGACATGGGGCTGGCCCGCCAACCATGCAACATATTTTTCGGGAATCGGCGTCGAATTCAGCGCCGACATCGCTGAAGAGTTCGGCGGACGGATCATAATGTCCGCCCCTGCCCCCCGCGCGCGCTCCGCCGACGAGTCGAGCGTGCCGTAGCTGACGCCTACCAGCGTCAGAATCATCGTCACTTCCACCGCAATCGCCAGCACGCTCAGCAGCGTCCGCACCGGCCGGTGGGCAAGATTCGCAAATATCAGTCTGTTTAACACCAGCTACGCCTGTTCAGCACCGCATTCGAGTCTACCGTACTCGGACGCTCATCTCGCGAGATCATCGGTGGACACTCATGGCACGAGTCGTGCGTTGAGTAGGGATTTCCTCGCCCCTCGCACCGTTCTCGAACCCCCGAACCTCGCAACTTGAACCTACAATGAACCCATGCGCACCGCAGCCCTTATCGCCGGCCTGCTTCTCTGCCTGAGCGTGCTGTTGGACGCCTTCCAGACCATCATCCTGCCGCGCCGTCCGGTCGGCCGCCTGCGCATCACCCGCTTCTTCACTCTCGCCACCTGGATTCCCTGGTCCTTCGCCGTCCGCCACGTCCCCAACCGCAAAGCCCGCGAGCAGCTCTACTCCATCTACGGCCCCGGATCGCTGCTGCTGCTGCTCGGCGTCTGGGCCAGCTTCCTCGTCTTCGGCTTCGCGCTGCTCTTCTTCTCGCTCGGCTCGCCCTTCGCCGACTCGCTCGCCCAGCCCACGCATCTCGGCCATCTCCGCACCGACCTCTACGTCAGCGGCACTACGCTCTTCACCCTCGGCCTCGGCGACGTCGTCCCCCGCACCCTTGCCACGCGTGCCATCGTCATCGTCGAATGCGCCACCGGCCTCGGCCTCGTCGCGCTCGTCATCGGATACGTCCCCGTCCTCTACAACGCCTTCTCTCGCCGCGAGGTCCTCGTCGCTCTGCTCGACGGCCGTGCCGGCTCTCCACCCACCTCCGCCGAACTCCTCCGCCGCCATGCCTTCAAAGGCGGACAGGATGCCCTCGTCGTCCTGCTCGTCGAGTGGGAGCGCTGGTCCGCCGAGATCCTCGAGTCGCACATCTCCTATCCGCTCCTCTGCTACTACCGCTCCCAGCATGACAACCAGAGCTGGCTCTCCGCCCTCACCGCCGTGCTCGACACCTGCGCGCTGCTCATCTCCGTCGTGCCCGGTGAGGCCTCCCGCCAGGCCCAGCTCACCTTCGCCGTCGCGCGCCACGCGCTGGTCGATCTCGGCCACGTCTTTCATCTGGAAGAGTGCGAGGCCCGAATCCGCGCAGACTCAGCCGCGCACGACCGCCTGCATCCAGCCGACTTCAAGCAGCTCTGCGACTCCATCGCGCAGGCAGGCCTCCGCCTCTGCGGAGACCCGGACGCCGGCGCCCGCCTGCACGCCCTGCGCGCGCTCTACGAACCCCAGGCCCAGGCCCTGGCCGATTGGCTCGGCATGTCCCTGCCCGCATGGGTCCCCGAGCCCCGCGCGAAAGACCAGTGGAAGCTCGTCGAGCTCGTCCGCTCCAAGGCCGCCGCATCCATCAACGACGCCGCCGCCGATCCGGCCATCGAGCCGAGCATCAACCCGGTCCTCGCTTCACTGATAGACAAATCCGCCCTCAGCCCCGAGGCCGTCGCCGTCCGCCTCCACTCCGACGAACACTGAGCAGACATCGCGGCATTCCTCTCGGCCGCGCGGAAGGGCACGCGTTTACGCGTGCCGAATGACCATCCCCACCAATCTCCCATCCCGAGCGAAGGCGCATCGCGTCAGCGATGCACGCAGTCGAGGGACCTGCAGTGTATTTTTGGGTGGTAGAAGTAGTGAACCTACTTCGTCCCGGAACCCGTCCCAGCCGAACTCGGCGCAGACGATGTAGTCGACGAAGCCGCCGCGCTCGAACCCGACGAACCACCAGAGTCCTTACTCGACGATCCCGCGCTCTCAGATGACTTCGAGCCCGAATCGCTCTTGCTCTCCGAGCTCTTCGATTCGCCGCCCTTGCTATCGCCGCTCTTCGTCTCGCCGCCAGCCCCGCTCGTCTTCTTATTCCCGTAGCCGTCCGCGTACCAGCCGCCGCCCTTGAAGGCGATCGCCGGCGCCGAGATCACGCGCTCCAGTGGCCCTCCGCAGTGCGGGCACACCGTGATCTCTGCGTCCGAGAACTTCTGGATCTTCTCCGTATGCCGATGGCACTCCCGGCACTCATATTCGTAAAGCGGCATGGCGGCTTCTCAACCCTCAAATCGTATTGCTTATCTCTCTTGCTCCGCAGCCGGCTGCTTTTCCAGCTCCACCAGCCGCACGCTCGCGATCGCCTCAACCTTGCGCAGCGCTTCGATGGCCGCACTCGTCTCCGCCGCATTGCGCGCATCGATCTGCACTACGGCCAGCGCCTGTCCCTGCGGAATCTTCTGCGAGCGGCCATCAGTTGCTTTTCTGTCTACAGCACGACCTAAAGCAAAGTTCGCAATGTTGATGCCGTGCTCGCCCAGGATCGTCCCGATGCGTCCCACCACACCCGGCACGTCGTGGTTGCGAATCGTCACCAGCGTGCCGTGCAGCGGCGCCTCAATGTCGATGCCGTCATACGTCAGCAGCCGCGGCGAGCTGCCATGCAGCACCGTCGCCGTCGCGCTCGCATCGGATGTAGCGCCCGCCCCCGCACCCACAGAATGCAGCGTGATCTTCAGCGTGCTGCCCGAGCCGCCCGCCGTGAACTCCTTCTTCTCTTCCTGGATGCGGATGCCGCGCTCCTGCGCAATCGCCGCCGCGTTGATGCGGTTCGCCTCCGAGTTCGCCAGCACCCCGCAGATCGCCGCGTTGCGCACCAGCTCCGTCTTGCCCTGTGCAATCCGTCCCGCATACGTCAGCTGGATCGTCTCCAGATTCCCGTTCGTCGCGTGCGAGAGGAAGTGCCCCAGCCGCTCCGCCATCTCAATGTATGGCGCGACTTCGGTGTACTCTTCGCGCGAGAGCGACGGTACGTTAACCGCGTTCTGCGCGATGCCCAGCTTCAGGTAATCCCGCACCTGCTGCGCCAGCTGGATGCCGATCGCCTCCTGCGCCTCATCCGTCGATCCCGCGATATGCGGTGAAAGCAAAACATTCTCCAGCCCAAAGTACGGCGAGTCCTTCAGCGGCTCCTTGGTGAACACGTCCAGCGCCGCGCCGCCCACATGCCCGCTCTGGATCGCCTCCACCAGCGCCTCGTCCACAATCAGCTCGCCGCGCGCGCAATTGATGATGCGCACGCCCTTCTTCATGATTTTCAGTGACGTCGCATTGATCATGCCCTCGGTCTGCGTGGTCAGGCCGACGTGCAGCGTCAGATAGTCCGACCGCTTGAAGATCTCGTCGATCGGAACCAGCGTCACGTGGTTCTCCCGCGCCACCGCCGGCGCGATAAACGGGTCATAGCCGATCAGCTCCATGCCGAAGCTGCGCGCCCGCCGCGCCACCTCCATGCCGATCCGCCCCAGGCCCACAATGCCAAACGTCTTGCCGCGCAGCTCCTGCCCCTGCAGCGTCTTCTTCTCCCACTTGCCCGCGTGCATGGTCGCATTCGCGCGCGGAATGCTGCGCGCCATCGCGACCATCAGGCCGAGCGTGAGTTCCGCCACGGCCACCGCATTCGCGCCCGGCGTGTTCATCACCACGATGCCCTTGTGCGTCGCAGCAGCCGCATCGATATTGTCCACGCCCACGCCCGCGCGCCCAATCAGCCGCAGCTTCGGCGCCGACTCCAGCAGCTTCGCCGTCACCTGCACCGCCGACCGCACCACCAGCGCATCCGCATCGGCCAGCTCGGCCTCCAGAGCACCCTCACCCTTCTTCGCAATCTCGTCCGCGGTGACAATATTCCAGCCGGGCTCTTCCTTCAACACCGCCAGCGTCGCCGGCGACACCTTCTCTGCAAGTACGATCTTCATTGGCTTCCTTCCAACGCCGCATTCATGCGGCATGCGCGCATAGCGCATTCAAGGGACGATCTATTACGGGTCTGCTTCAGAATTGCTGCGCCGGACCCAATAGCATCCGGCGCTCAGGAGATTTACTTCGCGCCCACTAGCTCCGGCTGCTTCGTCGCACTGGACGACTCCTCCGCCGCCATCCGCTCTGCATACACCTTCTGCGCAGCGATCAGGCCCGTGCCGAACGCCAGGCCCTTGAGCGGCAGCTTCGCCGCCACGCACACCTGCTCCAGCGCACCGATGATGGCGATCGTGTCCATGTAGTCGAAGAAGCCGATATGCGCAATGCGGAAGAGCGAACCCTTCATCTCGCCCTGGCCGTCGGTCACGATGGCCGCAAACTTCGACCGCAGGCCCTTGACAATGACGCCCGAGTCCGTGCCCTTCGGCGGAACAATCGCCGTCGCCGCCGCAGCCTCATAGCCCTTCGGCGCGAACAGCTCAAAGCCCATCGCGCTGGCCGCCGCGCGCGTCATCGCAGCGCAGGTATTCGCGCTGTCGACCAGCTTCTTGCGCCCTTCGACGAGATTCCCGTCAGCCTGGTTTGCGATCCAGTCCAGCGCCGCGCCCATCGCCGCAATCAGCGCGACGGAAGGCGTGTACGCCGACTCGCCCTTAGCCGCGTTCTTCCGCTCCTTGCGCAGGTCAAAGTAGTAGCGCGGATTGTAGGTCGCCTCCATGCGGTCCCACGCGCGCTGGCTCACCGCCAGATAGCTCAGCCCCGGCGGAATCATCAGCGCCTTCTGCGAGCCGCCGATCAGCACGTCGATGCCCCACGCGTCCATGTCCAGGTGCGTCGTACCCAGGCCGGTGATGGCGTCCACCACAAACAGCGCCTCGGACTTCTGTTCGCGCAGCAGCTTCGCAATCGCTTCCACATCGTGTTTCACGCCGGTCGAAGACTCGGTGGCCTGCACAAACACCACGCGCGTCTCCAGTTTGAGCGCCGCCTTCACCTCATCCAGGTTGAAGGTGCTGCCGTACGGCGCGGAGACCACGTCCACCTCGCAGTTGAAGGCCTTGGCGATGCCCGTCCAGCGCTCGCCAAACTTGCCGGCCGTCAGCACCAGCACGCGGTCGCCCGGCGAGGTCAGGTTCGTCACCGAGGCCTCCATCGCGCCCGAGCCGGAGCTGGCCAGCACCAGCACATCGTTCTTCGTGCCTACGAACTCTTTCAGTTGCGCGAGCACGCGCGTAAACATCGCGCGGAACTCCGCGGTGCGGTGGTGAATATCGGCCGCGGCCATGGCAAACTGGGCGGCAGGGAGCAGGGGCGTCGGGCCCGGCGTAAAAAGACGTGTCTTCCGGATCATTTCTCTATTGTAGCGAGGCCGGCCAGCGGGCGTTTAGCGCCCAGGGTCAACCGTTTACCGCTTCGCCGTTCTCGTGCTGCCTTCCACCCGTATCGCCGACTGAACCATATACGCAGACCGCGTCATACCGTGCTTACGCGCCAGCCGGTCGATCGTTTGCAATTGGCTCTCCCGCGCCGTGACGTTCACTCGCACCGTCTTCTCCGGTGCCTCCGCCTCCACTAAAAAAGCGACAGCGCCACGCATCGCAGGATCGCCGGCCAGCTCGTCCAACGTCGAAGCCTTTGGTAGCTTCGCCCCGTCCTCCAGCATGCCCGCAAGGTGCAGCGTCAGTGCCTCTTCTGCCAGCTTCCGCGCCTCTTCCAGCGTCCGTCCGGCCGTCACGCATCCCGGAAGGTCGGGAAAGCTCACTCCAAAGTCCGAATTTTTATCTTTGTGCAGATACGCAATGTATTCCATCGATCCCGCTCCACTCACTTCAGCTTGATCCCAGCCTGTTTCTCAATGCTCTTCAAGGTGCCAATCGGCAGATCGCGCTTCGGATGCGGGACAGTCACTCGTCCCGGCCGCTCCAGATGCTTGAACTGCTTGTGGCTGCCCTCATGCGCCACCTCAAACCATCCGGCCACGCGCAGCCACCGGATTATCTCGCGACTCTCCATCCGTGCCTCTTCCTCTGCTCAATACACACGGAATACATACTCAATCTTACGCCGACAGCGGTTACTTCGCCAGTTCCGCCTTCACCATCTCGGACACTACCTTGCCGTCCGCCCGCATCCCGCTCGCCAGAATGCGCTGCTGCACAATCTTCATCGCCGCGCCCATATCGCGTGGCCCCGGCTTTGTGCCGTTCTCGCCGGCCATGTGCGAGATCGCCGCCACCACAATTTCCCTGACCTGCTCCTCGCCCGCCGCCTGCGGCATATAGGTCTCGATCATCTCGATCTCGGCCTGCTCCTTCGCCGCCAGCTCCGGCCGGTTGCCCTTGGTAAAGCTCTCGACCGACTCCCGCCGTTGCTTCAGCAACGTCGACAACACAGCCAGCTCCTCCGCTTCACTCAGCGGCGCGCGCTTGTCGATCTCCTTCGACTTCAGCGCGGACTTCACCATACGCAGCGTCGTCAGCTTGTGCTCTTCCTTCGCCTTCATCGCGGGAATAATGTCCGCGTTGATCTTTTCACTGATGCTCATATATCTGCCGCCCTTCGCGCAAAATCGTCTCCGCCATTGTACTGAGCCGCCGCACACACACATTTTCCGACCCCACGGAACCGCCCCCACCCTGCCCGCGTATCCCAGCTATCCGCAACCTCCGGAGGAACCCACCATCCGCCATCCAGCCCTCTGCCGCTCCACGCTGCTCTCGCTTCTGCTCTCCATCCCCGCCAGCGCCGTCCCTGCCAGCGCACAACAAGCCGCCGTGTCAGCCAAGTCCTTCGACGTCGTCTCCATCCGCCAGAACATCTCCCAGAACGGCACTGGCCCCCGCGATCTCGTCGCCAATCCCGACGGCTTCCGCGTCGAGCGCCAGCCCCTGCAAAACATCCTGCTGACGGCCTACCCTCCCGAGGCCGGCGGCATGTTCCTCAGCCGCATTGAGAACATGCCGGACTGGCTCCGCAACGAGCGCTACGACATCGACGCACGCATCTCCGACGCCGACCGCGCCGCCTGGAACGATCCCAAAAACCAACCCGCCCTGCTGCAGCAGTTTCTCCAAACCATGCTCGCCGACCGCCTTCGCCTCGTCGTCCACCGCACGATGAAAGAAGTCTCCGTCTATGATCTCGTCGTCGCCAAGAGCGGCGCGAAGTTCTCCGAGACCAAACCCGACGAGCATCCTCCTACCGCCGAAGCCATCCTGCCCGGCGGCGGCAGGATGGGCCAGGGCGCTGACGGCGCCACACACTTCTCCAACTTCACCATGGGCCTGCTCGCCGCGCTGCTTACCAGCAAGTCCGACCGCCCGGTGCTCGATAAGACCGGCCTCGCCGGCCGCTACACCCTCGATGTTCGCGAGCCGCAGCAGATGGCCGCACCCTCCGCCACGCCCAACGGCGACGGTGGAGCAAGCGAGGACGAGAGCCGCCCAGCCATATCCGACTCCTTGAAATCCGTCGGTCTCGAGCTCAGGCCCGCAAAAGAGCAGGTAGAGTTCCTCGTCATCGACCACATCGACAAGCCCACGGAGAACTAAAGGAGCACCTGAATGTACTTAACACCGACCCGCGCGCTGGCATCCGTTCTTCTGTCCACTCTGGCGATCAATGCCGCCGCGCAACAAGCCCCCACGCCCGCCGCGTCGGCCAAGTCCTTCGACGTCGTCTCCATCCGGCGCAACGTTGAAGAGGGCGCGCGCAAGGCGCCGATGAACCTGTCACCGGCTCCAGACGGCATCAACCTGGTGCGCACGCCGTTCATCACAGCCATCATCACCGCGTATACGCCGCAGGGATCGGACGGAGGAATGTTCGGCCCTGACCACATCGGGGGCGTCCCCGAATGGGGTCAACGCGAAAACTATGACATCACCGCCCGCGTCTCCGACGCCGACCGCGCCGCCTGGAACGATCCGAAGAACCAGCCCGCAATGCTCCAGCAGATGCTCCAGGCCTTGCTCGCCGACCGTTTCCATCTGAAGGTCCGCACCGAGATGCGCCCGCAAAACATCTACTCGCTGCGGGTAGCCAAAGGCGGCCCGAAGTTTCAGGAGTCCAGACCCGGCGAGCCGCATCCCGGCGCGACAGTTCTACCCGGCGGAGCACTCGCCGAGAGCAGCGATGGCCTGGTGCATTACTACAACACCCCGATCGCAACCTTCACCTCGCTGATCTCCTTCCTGGCCGGGCGCTCTGTCCGCGACGACACCGGCCTCACCGGCCGCTTCGACCTCACCTTCCCCCAGCCCGCGCCGGATCGTGGTGTCGCCCCGGACAGCTCCGACACCCGCCCCAGCCTCTTCTCCGTCCTCGCCGGCCTCGGCCTCAAGCTCGAACCCGCCAAGGGCGAAACCGAGTTCCTCGTCATCGACCACGTCGAGCGCCCCACGGAAAACTAAGAGTAGTCATGCGCGCTCGCCGCAATGCCCTTCGTGTATCCTCATCGCAATCTCCAGCCCCCAAATTTCCAGCACGAAAGGTTCGTACGATGAACCAGCTCACCCCGGACCACATCCTGCAGGTCGGCACCGGCTTCTGGCCCTCCAAAATCCTGCTCAGCGCCGTCGAGATGCAAGTCTTTACTGAGCTCGCCACGCATCCCGGCCCGCTCGACGAGCTCACCGGCCGCCTCGGTCTCCATCCCCGCGCCGCCCGCGACTTCCTCGACACCCTCGTCGCCCTTGGCTTTCTTCAACGCACCGACGGGGTCTACTCCAACACCCCCGAGACCGATCTCTTCCTCGACAAGCGCAAGCCCTCTTACATCGGCGGCATCCTGGAGATGGCCAACGCACGTCTCTACGGCCACTGGTCGCACCTCACTGAGGCCCTGCGCACCGGCCTGCTGCAGAACGAGGCCCGCGGCGGCAGCGGCGAAAACTTCTTTGCCGCGCTCTATGCGGATCCCGCGCGCCTGCGCAACTTCCTCGCCGCTATGACCGGCATCTCGCACGGCGCCAACCTCACCATCGCGCGCCAGTTCCCCTTCGCCAACTACAAGTCCGCCGTCGACGTCGGCGCCGCGCAGGGCGACCTCATCACCCAGATCGCCCTCGCCAACCCGCACATCGCAGGGCTAGGCTTTGACCTCCCTGAGGTCGCGCCCATCTTCGAGGAGTACGTCGCTCACAACCAGCTCACGGACCGCGTGAAGTTCTCTCCCGGCAGCTTCTTCGACGCGCCAATCCCATCGGCCGACGTCGTCACCATGGGCCACATCCTGCACGACTGGGACCTGCCCACCAAAAAAATGCTCATCCGCAAGGCGTATGAGGCTCTGCCCACCGGCGGCGCCTTCATCGTCTACGAGTCCCTCATCGACGACGACCGCCGCACCAACGCCTTCGGCCTCATGATGAGCCTCAACATGCTCATCGAAACCCCTGGCGGCTTTGACTACACCGGCGCCGACTGCATCTCCTGGATGAACGAGGCCGGCTTCCACTCCACCCGCGTCGAGCACCTCGTCGGCCCTGACTCCATGGTCGTCGGCATTAAGTAGAACGCTATTTAGCGAGCTGGGGAACCGTTGCGCTGCAAAGAAGAGCAGGAAAATTGTTCAGCATGAATCAGGCAAACAAGACGTACGCACTCCGAATGTTAAGAGGATTCGCAGTGTGCTTTGTAACCTTTGCCTTGGCTCAGGTGATCTGGCGAAGGTACCACTACAGTTCTCTCGGATTCATCACCACCGATCTCTTGGGCTCTCTGGGAGTTACTGTAGGAATCATTTTGAGTGATTGGCTACGCGGGAGATACGTGTTCAAAAAGTAGTTAACGAAACGCCCCGGCGTAAACTTCCCTCAGCCATGCCTGACTCCGCCCCCGCACCTGCGTCTCCCGCCCCCATCGCCGAAATCGCCTCCCTCGCCGCGCACGAAGGCCAGCGCGTCACCCTCCGCGGATGGCTCTACAACCTGCGCTCCTCCGGCAAGCTCCTCTTCCCCACCTTCCGCGACGGCACTGGCGCCATCCAGGGCATCGTGCCCAAGGCCGCCGTCGGTGAAGAAATCTTCGACCGCATCAAGTCCCTTACCCAGGAGTCCTCCGTCATCGTCACCGGCCGCGTCCGCGCCGATTCCCGCGCCCCCTCCGGCTTTGAGCTCGACGTCGACGACCTCCAAATCCTCCAGCGCATCCCCGAGGCCGCCCCCTACCCCATCACCCCCAAAGAGCACGGCGTCGACTTCCTCATGGAGCACCGCCACCTCTGGTTCCGCTCCCCGCGCCAGGCCGCCATCCTCCGCATCCGCGCCGCCATCATGCGCGCCGCCGCCGAGTTCTTCGACACCCGCGGCTTCATCCGCACCGATCCGCCCATCCTCACACCCGCCGCCTGCGAAGGCACCAGCACTTTATTTGAATTGGACTACTTCGGCGACCCCGCCTACCTCACCCAGTCCGGCCAGCTCTACATCGAATCCACCGCCATGGCCCTCGGCAAGGTCTACAGCTTCGGCCCCACCTTCCGCGCCGAGAAATCCAAGACCCGCCGCCACCTCACCGAATTCTGGATGATCGAGCCCGAGGTCGCCTTCCTCGAACTCGACGGCCTGATGGATCTCGCCGAAGCCTTCCTCATCCACATCGTCACCCGCGTCCTCGAGCAGCACCGGCCTGACCTCACTACGATCGGCCGCGACATCTCCAAACTCGAAGCCGTCATCGCTCCCACCTCCAATAACTCCGACCCCACCACCACAGAACTGCCATCCCGACCGGAGCGATCCACGGCAGTGGATCGCGGAGCGGAGGGACCTGCAGTTAGTGAAGAAGCTGTCATCCTGAGCGAAGGCCGCGCAGCGGCCGCAGTCGAAGGACCTGCGGTTCCAAATAAAAACCCTGTCATCCCGAGCGGCGCGGCGAGCGTTAGCGCGCCGCAAGTCGAGGGATCTGCAGTTTCACGCCCGCGCTTTCCACGCCTCACCTACGACCAAGCCCACGCCATGCTCGAAGCCGCCCACGCCGCCGGCAAGCTCGAACACCCGCACCTCTATGGCGACGACTTCGGCTCACCCGACGAGACCTACATCAGCAGTCAGTTCGACCGCCCCGTCCTCATCCACCGCTACCCCGCCGCCATCAAGGCCTTCTACATGCAGCCCGACCCCGCCGACCCCACCAAGGCCCTCTGCGTCGACGTGCTCGCACCCGAGGGCTACGGCGAGATCATCGGCGGCTCCCAGCGCGCCGACTCGCTCGAACTCCTCGAATCCCGCATCGCAGAACACAACCTCCCGCAGTCAGCCTTCGAGTGGTACCTCGACCTCCGCCGCTATGGCTCCGTCCCCCACGCCGGCTTCGGCATGGGCATCGAGCGCGCCGTCGCCTGGATCTGCGCCCTCGACCACGTCCGCGAAACCATCCCCTTCCCCCGCACCCTCAACCGCATTTACCCGTGACGATAGAGCCGAACAGCGACGGACGAGGAGGAGATCGTGGGCTTCTTTTTCGTGGACGATAGCAAGCACCCAAGCGCGGGTTTCTGTCTGACGGCAATGGTGTACGTGTCGCACGACCCACAAGCTGAGTTGGAAGTTCTCCTTCAGAATCGCGGCCTAGTCCCCGGCAAGGATGAGTTCAAGTCGTCTATTCGAATGATAGAGAACCCTTCATACGTATTACTTCGCGATGACCTCAAGGGCTACTTACAGAAGTGCAAACTTGGAGTGGCAATTAGTAGACAAGCCGAAGACCTGTATGAAGATACGACTCACCTCTTAGGAAACTTGCTGAGGCATCCTGGTGCCCCAGAGGGTGCGCATCACCTGTTTGCCGACACGGGTATCTTCCCGACCCGGAGACAACAAGCTGCTATCGAGACGGTTGTTGGAACAAGAAACTTTGAATTCCACTTTGAACAAGATTCAAGGGGCATATGCGGTCTTCAACTCGCCGACGTGGCTGCGCATACATCGGCAATCATGATGAAAGACTCACTAGGCCTAATAAAGAAGTTCGTTAAGGCTGGCGAAAACAGTGGCTACGACCCAAATCTCGACATGGAGCTTGGATTCGAGATGTGGGCAACTATTAGGTATAGTTTCTTAGGGCGCTTCGAAAATTCGGAAGCCTACTACGCGAGGCAGCGCACGATCGAGAACTACGGTTTGCAGATCTCACCCAAGTTAGAGGGGAACATAGCTGAAGCAGCACGAAGCAGATTCGGCACAATGTACATTGGCTGCATTCATTGATTCACTAAATCCTGTACGGCACCCTCACTCCAGCCGTCCCCGCCGGAAAATCCTTCACGTTCCGCGTCACCAGCTGCCGATTGTCATTCTGAGCGGTCGCTAGGATAACTGCATCTGGCAGCTTGATCCGCATCTGGCGTCGATTAGACGCGGCCCGCTCAGCCACTGAATCCGTTACCGGCAGTTGCTTGAAGTTCGCAAGGAACGCCCGCAGCATCGCGATGTCGGCCGCGCTACTAGCTCCAGCCATCACTTCAATCCACGTAATCGTGCTGATCGCCGGATCGGAGCTACGCGTCAACTCGCGTGTGGCCTTCGCAATGCCATTCAAGTGATCGATCAGGATGTTGGTATCGAAGAGGTCTGCCACTCAGCGCTCCCATTCGCTGCGCAGCCGCTCCTGATATGCGACGCCATCCTCGCTCCGGTTCTTCCAGAGGCCGAAGGACTCCTTGAATCCCGGACGGTTTTCGGCGAGATATCCCTTTACCGCGAGACGAATCAACTGCGCGCGCGAGGTCTTTCGCGAGCGGCTCAGCTCATTCAACTCTTCGAGATCGTTGCTCGGCAGATCGACCAGGGTTCTCATCCCCGCCTCCTGATATCACTCGATGATATCACAATCCCCTACAGCTTCTTCTCCAACGCCTCGGCCTGCGTCTTGTGGTCGTTCAGCCGGTCGCGGCTGGTCGACACCGCATCGCGGAACGGCACATCGCTCGACGAGCCGGCCTCGGCCTTGAACTTCTTGTACGCCGCGTCGTGGTCCTTCACCAGATAGCTCAGATACTCCTTGTCGAACGCCGCGCCGCTCAGCCCGTTCAGCTTCGCCACTTCATTCTGTGTCGCTCCGTCCGCTACCGTCGGCAGGGTCACGCCCCACTCCTTGGCAAACGGCGCCACGGTCGAGTTCATGTCCTCGTGCTCGTTCACCATCTGCTGCGCGAACGTCTTCACATCCGCATTGCTCGCCTTCTGCGCCGCCACCTGGTCCACCGCCATCGCATTCAGGTTCGACTGCGCGGCATAGGCCACGAATCTCTTGTCTTCCTTCGACTGCGCGCGCGCGTCTGCCGTCGCCAATACCGCTGCCGCCGCCAATGCGCCGCAGCACATCCACCTGTACAGAGTCTGCATAGGTCCTCGCTTTTTCGCAGACGCCGCCCGGGCCCCCGTCTCTGGGAAATCCAGCCGCGCCTGTGTCTACATCAGAGGAATCGCCTAAGCTTTCACCGTTCCCTCAGGCCTGTGCTCATTGTTCTACCACCAACGCGCCGCGGCTGCATCAAGCCCGCACCAAAATTTTCTGCAGAGAAAAGGGCGCAGCCTCTATGCCGCGCCCTCCGTCCTTTTCAATCCGCGAAAATCGCGCTACAGCTTCTTCTTCAAGTCATACGCCATGTTCTTGTGCGCGGCCACCTTGTCCTTGCCCTGCTCCACTGCTGCCTTGAACGCCGGGTCTTTCGTGTCATCCACCTCCGTGGTGAACTTCTTCAGCACCGCCGTATGGTCGTCCACCATCGCGTCCATATACTCCTTGTCGAAGGCCGCCCCGCTCAGCCCGTTCAGCTTGTCGATCTCCTTCTGGTGGTCGGCGTCCGGCCCGCTCGGCGGCGTCATCCCCCACTTCTCCGCAAACGGCTTCATGCTCGCCGTCATCTGTTTGTGCTCGGTAACCATCTTGTGGGCAAAGGCCTTCACATCCGGATTGGTCGCCTTCTTCTCCGCCACCTCGCTCACCGCAATCTCGTCCTGGTCGCCCTGCGCCGCAAACGCCAGAAACTTTCTTGTCGTCATCCGACGGCCCCTGCGCCTTCGCTCTCGCCGGTGCCAGCATACCCGCCATCATCGCCGCACAACACATCACCGCCACATGGATCTTCTTCATTCTGTGTTCTCCCCTTGGGTGTCGCGCGCCTTGCCGCAGCGCTTCGCATCTCGTCAGAGCGAACCTGGCCCCCATCTCGTTGCATCCCTTCTTCACCCCATCCACCGCTTTGTTCGCCCCGCCACGCCGCCCCACGACCGCATCAACAATCCCGCTCTCGTCTGTCAAATTTGGCTTTCTAAACTCCTCCATCCACGCACTTTCCGCACCAAAACTCAGCGCCCCATTTCCGTAGAATAGAAAGAGGGGAATCGAGAGCGAGAACCGCGGTCAGGGATGATGAAGATGGAGCCTGAGATTGCACCATTTGCGCGACATACATTTCCAAGCGTCCTTGAATCAGCAGTTTCTGCGATGACATAGGGGGGAGGGCAGAAGAGTGGACGGCACGCGCGGAATCCGCATCGACAAGTGGCTCTGGGCCGCCCGCTTCTTCAAGACCCGCGAGCTCGCCGCCAAGGCCTGCGACCAGGGCAAGGTCGAGTTCCCCGCCACCGGCAACCGCGCCAAGCCCGCCCGCGAGGTCCGCCCCGGCGACCACCTCCGCATCGAGACCCCCGGCGGCCTCTTCGAGATCGAGGTCCTCAGTCTGCAAGCCAAGCGCGGCTCAGCCGCCGTCGCACAGACTCTCTACCGCGAGAGCGAAGCCAGTGCCGCCGCCCGCCGCGCCGCACAGGAAGAAGCCAGGCTCCGCCGCCTCTATGAGCCCGCCCCCTTCGCCCCACCCAGGCGGCCCTCGAAACGCGACCGCCGCCTCATCCACTCTTTCAGTGGGCGTGGACGATGAAGATGACGCAGGCTCGCCAACATCCCTTGAACCCGCAAATGCCGTACTCTGACCAAGCGATGAAGAAGAGCGGTACCAAGAAACCGATCGCTGGAAAGAGCAAGAAGCTGCGCGTCGGCGTTATCTTCGGCGGCCGCTCCGGCGAGCACGAGGTCTCGCTCCTCTCCGCTGCCTCCATCCTCAAGGCCATCGACAGGGCGAAGTACGAAGTCGTCCCCATCGGCATCGACAAGCAGGGCCGCTGGCTATCCGGCGCCGCCGCCGACCATCTCCTCAGCGGTAGCCTGGTTCCCTCCATCACGGCCAGCTCTGACGCGACAGCAACCTCTCCAGCCGCCGCCGAGTTCGCCGCAGCAGCCGCCGTCCTGCGCAGCGGTGCGAACCTCGACGAACTGCACATCCCCGCAGTACCACTTCGCCGCGCAACCGATACGCTCCAGCGCGCCGCCCCCGCCGAGCTCGCCCACCCCGGCTCGCCGCTCGCCGCCTCACTCGATGTCATCTTCCCCGTGCTTCACGGCACCTTCGGCGAAGACGGAACCATCCAGGGCCTCTTTGAGCTCGCCGACATCGCCTACGTCGGCTCCGGTGTGCTCGGCTCCTCGGCCGCCATGGACAAGGACGCGATGAAGCGCCTCTTCGCCGCGGCCGGCCTGCCGCAGACGCCGTACCTCACCGTGCTGCGCAGCCAATGGCGTGCCGAGCCGAAGCGCGTGCGCAAGCAGATCGAGTCCGCGCTGCGTTATCCCATCTTCGTCAAGCCCGCGAACCTCGGCTCCTCGGTCGGCATCAGCAAGGTGCATGACCGCAGCGAGCTCGCCGCAGCCATGGATCTCGCCGCCGGCTTCGACCGCAAGATCGTCGTCGAGCAGGGCGTCGGCGGGCAAGGCCCAGATAGGCTGCGCGCCAAGCCACGCGAACTCGAGGTCGCCGTCCTCGGCAACGATGATCCCACTGCCTCCGTCGTCGGCGAGATCGTCCCCAACAAGGAGTTCTACGACTACGAATCGAAGTATGAACCAACCGAGAACCCGTCCGTCCCCATCATCCCCGCCAGACTGACCAAGCTTCAGGAGAAAGAGATTCGCACCATGGCCATCGCCGCCTTCCGCGCCTGCGACTGCGCCGGTCTCGCCCGCGTGGACTTCCTGATGGAGCCTGCGTCCACCAAGCCGCGCAAAGGCAAATCCTCCAAAAAATCCCCGCGCATCTTCCTCAACGAGATCAACACCATGCCCGGCTTCACCTCGATCTCCATGTATCCCAAGCTCTGGCAGGCCAGCGGCCTCACGTACTCGAACCTCATCGACCGGCTGATCCAGCTCGCCCTCGAACGCCACCGCGAAAAGCTCGAAACGCGCTTCACCAAAAGCTGATCCAGCCAGCAGGAAGTGCTCTTCACGGCATCTATCTCTGCATGCCCGGAGCTATTCCAGCGACAAAAACCCCGGCCGCAGAGACCCCCGCCGATTCCTGGCAGCGGCTGGTTCGCGAGTGCGTGCGCTGGCGCCCTCGCTCTGGGACCTCCAGGGCGTTCCCGTCAGCGAACTCGCCCGCCGCATATGGCGCTCCGCCTGGGCAGACGACCTCTTCGGCAGCGCGGCGCAGATGGGTTACTGGTTCCTCTTCGCACTATTTCCCTCGCTGGTCAGCGCCTCCTCGATCCTTGGCCTGGTCATGCGTCATGGTCCGCAGAATTTCGACCGGCTGCTGCGCATCACCGCGTTGTTTCTGCCGCCCTCGGCCTACCGCTTCGTCTACCAGACCTTTAACGAGATCACCGCCGCCGCCAACGGCAGCAAGTTGACCTTTGGATTGGTCGTAGCGTTGTGGGCCGCCTCCTCCGGCTTTTCGGCCATCCAGGATGCGATGAACGCCGCTTACAAGATCAAGGAGTCGAGGCCCTACTGGAAAGCCCGCGGCGCGGCCTTCCTCATCGGCACGCTGCTCTCCTTGATGCTGACAGCGATGCTCGCTGTCTTGCTGGCGACGAAGTTCTTTGCACGACTGGTATGGCTGCACATCTGGCACCATGCCATCGCCGATCCGATCGTTATCCTGGTCCGCGTTGTAGGCTGGGCGGTCGCCATAGCGCTGCTCACTCTCATCTTCGCCGTCATCTACTACTGGGCGCCGGACCTGAAGCAGCGCCGCTGGAGATGGCTTACGCCTGGCGCGACCGTCGGAATGCTGGGCTGGCTCACGGCCTCGGCCGGGCTGCGTCTCTATCTGCATTTCTTCAACACCTACACGGCAACGTATGGGTCGCTCGGCGCAGTCATCGTCATGCTCACATGGTTCTATCTCAGCGGTCTTATGCTGCTGCTCGGCGGAGAGGTGAACAGCGAGATCGAGATGGCAGCCAGCGAACGGCGCCTGCGCGCACAGGACGCAATCTCTCCATAGACCCAGTCTGCTTCTGCCCCTTAGCAGTCGCCCCTCGCGCGCGCCGATGCGAGGCTGCTAAGATCGTTGGCGTTGAAAGATTGGGCATGCGCGCTGCAGTGAACTACGCCCTCGCCCATTTTTCAGGAGCTTTATTTCCGCGCTTATAAAGCGATGAGGAGTGTTCGATGGGACAGGTTTTCCGAGGCGCGCTGTTCAGCGCCGCCGTTATTGCGTTTTCTCTTTCGCCCGCAGTCGCCCAGCCGCCTATGCCACCCACACCTCCAGCTCCCGGACCGAATGCCGCCGCACCCGCCGCGCCTGCCATGTCCATCCTTCGCCTCGATCCTGCGCTCGATGCCGTGATCGCGCCCGACGCCCAGATTGAGCGCGTAGCCACCGGTTTCACCTTCACCGAAGGGCCGCTCTGGCGCAAAGGCCGGCTCTGGTTCGCCGACGTGCGCGCGAACAAGCTGCGCGCCATGACGCCCGACGGCCAGGTCGAACTGCTGTCGGACAATCCCAGCGGCATCACCGACAAGGTCCCCGGCCTCGACCAGGGCTCCGACGGCATGGCTCCGGACAAGGACGGCTCTATCCTCGCCGCCAACCAGGGCGGACGCAACGTCATCCGCATCGACGACAAGGCGCAGACAAAGGTCTTTCTCGACTCCATGGACGGCAAGAAGTTCAACAGCCCCAACGACCTTGTCTTCGCTCCGGATGGATCACTCTGGATCACCGATCCGCCCTACGGCCTGCGCGGCGGAGACCGCTCGCCTGACAAGCAGCTGCCGTACAACGCCGTCTTCCGGTATGCGGACGGCAAGCTCACGGCGCCAATCACTGACCTCACCATCCCCAATGGCATCGGCTTCTCGCCCGATGGCAAGACCCTCTACGTCTCCAACAGTGGCCCGCAGCAGTACGTCAAGGCATGGGACGTGGCCAAGGACGGCACCGTCTCTAACGGTCGCGTGCTGATCACCTATCAGCGCGGCATGGGCCCCGGAATTCCCGACGGCCTCAAGGTCGACACTGCGGGAAATCTCTGGACCACCGGCCCCGGCGGCATCCGCATCATGACGCCGGAAGGCAAGGTGCTGGGCCAGATCAAGCTGCCTGAGGTCGCCGCCAATCTCTGCTTCGCCGAGGACGGTCGCACCGTCTACATCACGGCCTCCACCAGCGTCTATCGCCTGCATACCAAGATTCCCGGCGAGATGCCGCTCTACTCCAAGCGCCAGAAATAAGCCCTTCAACCGCCGATTTCGACCCACTCAGGAGGCTAAGGATGAAGAACCTGCTGTTTGCAGTCCTCCAATTCATCCTGTTCTTCGTTGTCTTTGGCGCGTTCAGCTTCTTTCCTCCGCTTCACTTTGAACGCGTAATGGGGACAACCGCGGATGGCACGCGCATCTTCATCTGGGACGGGCTGCTGCTCTCGTTCGCGCTCTCGGTCCTGATCCTGGTGATCGAAGCCGTGCGTGGGCGCATTCAGCGCGCTGGCCCATGGACGAGCCTGGCCTTTGTGCTCTCCACACTGGCCGGGCTGGCGTTGAGATTCGGCTTTCTGACGCGCTAGCCGTGGGACACAGCGGCAGCGGGCGGTTACGCCTACCCTGTCAATGCCCAAAACGGCCCGCCGCTGCGTCCAAAGCCGCACCGCATGAGGATCGCTCCCGCTTCCCACTTTGTTAAGATTGAATGCAGTTGTCGCGTAGAAAGCGGCGGTTCCCCACGGGGGCGTTGCCGCTTTTTGCATCTATCAGTCTTACGCCTCTTTACCGAAGGAAGCTGTGCTCCGCATGAGTCTGCCGACCTCCTCCCCAACCCCGGACGCATCCAGCCTCAACCTCGCTGCACGCCGCATCGCCTACTTCTCCATGGAGATAGCGCTGTCGCCCGCGCTGCCCACCTATTCCGGTGGCCTCGGCATGCTAGCCGGGGATACCCTGCGCTCCGCCGCGGACACCTGTGCCCCCGAGGTCGCCATCTCCCTGGCCCACCGCCGCGGATACTTCCGCCAGGATCTCGACGCGACCGGCCAGCAGACCGAGTCCGACGTTCCGTGGTCACCGGAGACCACGCTGCCCAGTGCAGGCAGGACCGTGCGCATCACTATGCAGGGGCGCGAGATATTGATCCGGGCGTGGCGCTTCGATGTCGTCGGCGTCTCCGGCCACGTCATACCGGTCTTCCTCCTCGATACCGACATTGACGGCAACGATCTTTACGATCGCCGCCTCACGGACCATCTCTACGGCGGCGACACCTACTACCGCCTGTGCCAGGAGGCTGTATTGGGCCTCGGTGGCGTTGCGCTGCTCAGGGAGCTTGGCATCGCGCCCGAGGTCTTCCACATGAACGAAGGCCACGCCGCACTGCTGGGCATCGGCCTTCTGGAAGAGCGGCTGCAGGGCGCCACGCTGGAGCACACCACCGAAGAAGACGTGAATGCGGTCGCCCAGCGTTGCGTCTTCACCACCCATACGCCGGTACCGGCCGGCCATGACCAGTTCGGCCTCGATCAGATGTACACCGTCCTCGGCCAGGAGCGCGGCAGCGCCATCGAGCGCTTCGGCGGCATCCATAACGGCCTGCTGAACATGACCTACCTCGCGCTGCGTTTCTCGCGTTACGTGAACGGTGTGGCCATGCAGCACGGAAAGGTCTCGCAGCAGATGTTTCCCGGCTACCACGTCCATGCCATCACCAACGGCGTGCACGCGGCGACCTGGATCTCCGCGCCGATGCAGGCGCTGTTCGATACGGAGGTGCCGGAGTGGCGCCACGACAACAACTATCTCCGCTCCGTCTACGGCATCGCGCCGGCCAAGATCGCCAACTGCCACGCCATCGCCAAGCAGAGGCTGACGACCGAGGTTGCCGCGCTCACGGGCCAGCAGTTGAACCCAAAGATGCTCACGCTCGGCTTCGCGCGCCGCGTTGCGACCTACAAGCGCGCCAGCCTGCTCTTCCAGGACACGAAACGGCTCACCAGGTTGGCCAAGAAGATCGGCGGGCTTCAGATCTTGTTTGCCGGCAAGGCCCACCCCGCCGACGTTGCCGGCAAAGGCCTCATTCGCGAAGTCTTCACCGCAGCCGAGCAGCTGCGAGCCAACGGCATCCGCATCCTCTACCTCGAAAACTACGACTGGGAGCTGGGCGCACTGCTGACCCAGGGCGTCGACGTGTGGGTGAACACGCCGCGCCGGCCGTATGAGGCCTCGGGAACCTCAGGCATGAAGGCCGCGCTGAATGGTGTGCCCAGCCTGAGCGTGCTCGACGGGTGGTGGATCGAGGGCTGCGCCGAGGACGTGACCGGCTGGGCCGTCGACGACGCCGAGGATGAGGCCGGCGAAGCCGCCAGCCTCTACGACAAGCTGGAGAACAAGATCGCGCCGCTCTACGCGCGGCCCAGCGCCTGGGCCCGCATGCAGCAGCACTGCATCGGCATCAACGGCAGTTTCTTCAACACCCACCGGATGTTGGAGCAGTACTACAACAACGCCTACTTCCCGCGCGTGTCCGAAGAGGAGGCCGTGCCCGAGATGGCGCGAGCCATCTCCGCGCGCCACGAAGAGCCAGTCGCGGTGAAGGCCCGGTAGAGAAGAGATTTTCGTAGTGAAGGCATGCATCCGCTCATGCGCATCTTCCCACAGACAAAAAACGGCCCCCGGTTTCTCCAGGGGCCAATCTGCCTTGGTTCTCTCTGGTAAGGAGAGCTTGTTGCGGACGTTCAACTGATCCGCGAATCCTGTGTGCCGCTTCAGGTTTGGCCGGTGGAGGATCCAACTATCTCCACCGGCCGATCCCGAGGGAGGGCTGTTAGTTCGCCGCCGGTGCGGACTGCGGTGCAGCTGCACCCGGGGTAGCCGGAGCGTTCATCGACGCCAGGCTGTTGTGCAGCAGCGTCACATGAACGCCGTTGACGATCGTCGTCTCGCCGTTCTGGGCGGTCTGGTCGGTGGCTGCGGCGGCGCTCGTGCTGCCGTTGGCATTCTTGCCCAGGCCAGTGCGATAGATGCGGAACAGAGGCACCTGATGCTCGGTCACGAGGTAGCGCGCCACGGCATCGGCCATCGCCTGCGAGTTGGTTACGCCGCTGCGGCTGTAGCCCTGCACCTCAACGATGTAGCCCTTTTCGCCCTGCAGCTTGGTTGCCAGGTCGTCCAGCGCCTCTTTACCCTTCGGCCCCAGCACGGTGCGGCCCGCTGCGAACGGAACGTCCGTCGCAACTACCGCCTGATACTGGTCAAGGTTCGAGACTGTCCCGTTCAGAGCGGAGGTCTTCTGGTCGGCTCCAGTTGCGGTCGTCTGCGCGGCGTTGGCCCGGTTGGCTGCATCCGCTGCATGCTGGTCAGCCGTGTTGGCGGCCATCATCGCGTTATTGATGCCAGCCTGAGCGCGGCGATCCACATCCTTGATGTCGTTGGCATTCTTCGCCTGAAGCTGATCCAGCTCGTTGGTGCGATCGCGGATCGGGTCAACCTCGCGGCGTACCCACTTCTTCCGGGCAAACGGATTCATATGACCCCAGAAACCCTCTTTGGAGTCGTTCGTCAGCGGCTGGCCAGTCGCGTAGGTCGCGCTGTTATCGGGATTCATCTGGCCGGCGGCCATTGGAGCCGACTGATCCGTGGCAGGTGCCTGCTGTGCGACCAATGTTGCGCCCATCGCTCCTCCCAGCACCAAAGTGGAAAGTCCCAGACCCTTCGCAAGATTCTTCATGGTTTCGCGTCTCCTCAAAAATCAGGACCGAATGCCGCAATCTGTACTCTCTGGCCCGTGGTACAAGCGTCCGGTGTTGTCCTTGGCTATTGCAAGGACCGTGCCAAACCGATATGCCGCACTAAATAATTGATTCCAGGTATCTTGCCGCGACATTGGCAGAGAGGGTCGAAGGGCTTAAGCAGGGAAAATACCCGACCAAACGCCCACTCCTCCGGTAAAAATTACACGGAAGGGGTAGATGGGTGGGTAGTTGTTTGGTCGAGAAGGCTGCTGAACCAGCAGGCGACATCTGAGATTTACTTCAGTTCAGCCTGGATAATGCGGACCTCGGGCATCTGCTGGTTCCAGTTCTCCGGGACTGACTCAAACGCAAGGCGAAAGTCGTGCCCATCGCCGGGCTTCAGCGGCTCGGCGCTTACAGGCTCCGTGTCGATGTAGGGCTGGGTCGTGCGGATGAGCGTGAGCGGGACGGTCTGGATCGACGGCGGCATCGCCTCATCGTTGGCGAACACCACCTGGACCGTCGCAGCCGTCACGGTCCGGGTTCCCGCGTTCTGGATATGGCCATCCAGATACGTCATCTTGCCGCCGGAGAGATTGTCCGATTCGCTCATGGCCGGGTTGCTGATCGACAGGCTGGCGGCGTAGGCGTCCGGCGGCTGCAGGGTGGTGGGCGCGGGCGGGGTCTTGTCCCGTCCGGCAAAGGCGAAGATGCCGACGGCGATGAGCACGATCAACGCGGCAACTCCCCATACCGCGGGAGAAAGGCCGGCGCGGTCCCGTGCGGGCTCGGAGAAGCTGGGAGGCTGAGGCGCGGAGGAGGCGGGCGTATCCATACGCGGACGATTTTATATCGCCTGAGCGATGCAGGTCGCAGCTCGCGCGCACGAGGTGGCCTCCCACAGAAGGCATGCTCTTCCGTAATGACCTTCCGTAATGACGCGAAAGCGGGAGCGCTTCCCCCGAACGAAGGATTTCCCGACCGCGCTCCAGCGGCCTACCTTTATTTTGCCGATGGGATGGAAAAGATCCTTCGGCGTCCGCCAGATCCGAAGAAAGGGTTGCCGCGCAGGCCCGGCGCGGCGAGGGAGATCCAGCATGATGACCGCCGCCACTCCTGCAACGCTCGCCGCCAACAGCCCCGCCCGCCCCTACGACCCTGTCCGCGCCCGTGTCCAGTGCGCGCCGATCGTCACCAATGCCGAGCGTTTGCAGGCCGTCCAGGCCGCCTACGCTGAGGCGCAACGAAGCCGGACGCACGCCCCCCTTGGCATGGACCTGCTGCGCGACACACGCCTCGGCCGCTACGTGCAGAATCTGCACCCCGGCGACATCGTCTACTGGGTCGCCGGTCTGGGCGGCGCCTGCCTGCTGCTGATCAAAGCAACGATCTAGGCAACGATCTAGAGATTTTGCGATTGAAATTACGCGTCGGCTTTATGCAAAGCTGGCGCGTTTTACCTTTTGGCGGAAGTCTTCGCCGTGCATCTCCACCACCACACACATCTCCTGCAGCCGCGAGCGCATGCGCTCCCCGATGCGGTCGCCCAGCGTCTCCTCCCGCAGCATGGCCCGCGGAGATGCCGACTCCGTACCCAGTGGCCCGGCGTTGGTATAGTTCGTCGTGATGATCGTCGTGCGCCGGTCGTTGTAGCGGGTGTTAAGGATGTGCGCCACCGTGTCCCACACCCAGTCGGTCGGCTTGGCCGCGCCCAGCTCGTCGAGCACCAGCACCTCGGCCTCGAAGACTGGCCGAAGAATCTCCAGCTCCGTCGCCGCCACGGACTGGTTGTAGCTGTTCTGCACCTGCTTCAGCAGATCGCGGTAATCGTAGAAGAGGCCCCTCGCGCCGCGTTCGGCGACCAGCGCCTGCAGGATCCCAACCGCAAGATGTGTCTTGCCCACACCGATGGAGCCAGTCAGCAGCAGGCCCGTGCCGGCGGTTTCAACCGGATAGCCTTCGACGAACTTACGCGCCCGCAGATGCGCCGCCGAAAGCGACCGGTCGGCGTTGCGCAGCAGTTCGTAGTTATCCAGCGAGCAATGCTCGTAGCGGCGCGGTATGCGCGCCCGCTCCAGCGTCCGCGCCGTACGCCGGCTTGCGCGGCACTCGCACTCCCGCGCCATGGAGCGGCCGCCTTCGACCACCATGCGCAGCCCGGATCCCTCACAGATGCTGCATATCTCAACCATCGTGCTCATTTGCGTGTGCCCGGCGCCCCTTGCGCAGGTTCAAGTATCGCGCACATTGGGCGCGGCGAATCGGATTGTCCGGTGTGGGAATCCAATGTATTCTGAGGATAGAACGACCAAGTCAGCCAGCCGGGCTTTGGTAAGTCCAGCGCGACAGGCAGACCGATGTGACGGTGAACCCTCCCGTTGCAAGCGGACCGCGAGGCAGGACGGCGAATTCAGGAGCAAAGCGGCAGGGTTTGTGGAAAGACCTCAGGCTGCGCGCGCCTTGCTCCACCAATACAGGAGAAGTACATGCCCAAAGAGGGAATCCACCCGAAGTACGAGAATATCCATGTGAAGTGCGCCTGCGGCAATGTCTTTGAGACGCGCTCGACGAAAGGTGACATTGTGGTCGAAATCTGCTCGCAGTGCCATCCGTTCTTTACCGGCAAGCAGAAGCTGGTGGACACGGCAGGCCGCGTCGAGCGCTTCCGCCGCAAAGTCGCCACCGCCGATGCCGGCAAGGCAAAGGCAGCGGCCGCGACAGCGAAATAACCGGAACCAACAGAACGATCAGCTGCGCAGGGGCCTCCTACGGGAGGCCCTTCGCATTGGGCCGGGGGTTATAGATAGAAGAAATCTGGGAGCACGCGCGATCAGTGCCTCGCATGCGTGTCAAGTTTCTTCTTTCAACCTGCACCATCCAAACCGCTTCCACATCAAAACTCCCCATGCCAATTCATTAGAATAGAAAGTAGGGGGATGGAAGAACGAAGGGCTCTTGCATCTGGTATCGGGCGCGGCCATTGCACTTCAACCTCTTTGCAGAATCAACGACATAGCTGTAAATGGCTGCTTTTTCAATCATGTACAGCCAATTTGCTGCAATCTGAACAAAATAAGGAACATAGATACCCCCCCCCGGGGGGTAGATCAAGGCAATGAAGAAGCGATACACGCTCGAGCAGAAGAAGTGGGACGCACCGGCAGAGCACACGATGCCGGAGCACGCGCGCGTGCCCGCGAGCTTGAATATCGGCGGCGTGCAGATCGCGCCCGCGACGGTGCTCGCGCCCATGGCCGGCGTCACCGACACCGTCTTCCGCCGCTTCATCAAGAACGCGAGCCAGTTCAGCACAGCTTCTGACGGCGTAGACATTGAAAGCGCGACCACCAACGCGCAGTCCGGCTGCGGCCTCATCATGACCGAGTTCACCTCGGCCGACGGCCTCGCCCGCACGCGCGAGACCAAGCGCAAGCGCTACCTCACTTACTACGACGACGAGCATCCGATCTCCGCGCAACTCTTCGGGTCCAACCCGGAAACCCTCGCCGAATCCGCCCGCATCGTCGAGGATGCAGGCTTTGACATCGTCGACCTGAATCTCGGCTGCCCGGCCAAGCGCGTGGTCGCGTGCAACGGAGGCTCCGGTCTGCTGCGCGACCTGCCGCAGATCGAGCGCATCTTCCGCGCCATCCGCGCAGCGGTCAAGATTCCGTTCACCGTGAAGTTCCGCATGGGATGGAACGACCACCATATTGTCTGTGCTCCGTTGGCGAAGATGGCCGAAGAGTGCGGCCTCAACGCCGTCGCGCTGCACGCCCGCACCCGCGAGGACGGCTACACCGGCCAGGCGCGCTGGGAGTTCATCGCTCAAGTGAAGGACGCAGTCTCGATTCCCGTCATCGGCAACGGCGACGTGCGCACGCCCGAGGACGCAGCCGCCATGGTCGATGCAACCGGCTGCGATGCGGTGATGATCGGTCGCGCCGCTCCGGCGAATCCATGGGTCTTCCGCCAGATTGCGCAGTACACCGCAACCAAGCAGGCAACCGGTGTCGGCACCTACGACATTCCCACCGATCAGGACCGCTATCGCATGATCCGCACCTACTTCCAGATGCTGGTCGATGAAATTGCAGTCGAAGAGGCCGCAGAGGCCGCACGCGCTGCTGCCATCGCTGCATCAGGACAGACGGCGCGTGAGCAGAGGCATCGTGATGCCGTCGGCAAGATGAAGCAGTTCGCCGCCTGGTTCACCCACGGCGTGCCTGGTGGCGGCGCGTTGCGCAAGGCTATCTTCGAAGCAAAGAACGGCAATGCCGTCCTCGGTGAGGTAGAGCGTTTCTTCGACGCACGCGAGCACGCCGCGAACGGTTCTGCACCGAGCCCCGGAGATTCAACCCCGCTCGATGCATCTATGAGCCTCGAAGCCCTCGGCGCCGGCTGCGACTAATTCCCAGGGTCGGTGCTTCGCTTCCGCCACACCACCTTCACCCCTTCGCGCCAGCGCTCGTTCAGCGCCACCAGTTCCCACTCCACCCGCGGCGAGAGGTAGCGCAGGAGTGTCTCTGTCGCCGGATGAATCCGCAGCGCCGGTGCAACCAGATAAAGCTTTGGGGCTGCGGGCGAGAGCCGGACGCCGGGAAAATACCCGTTACGCTGGAACTCGCCCAGACCAAACGCTGCCGTGCCGGACGCATCTGCCGTCTGCATGTGGTGCCAGCGCACGCGCACCCAGTAGTCCAACCCCTGCAGCGCCAGGTGCAGATCATCGTCGGCCTTCAGCTCAATCACCGCGAGCCGCCCGTCGCGGTCCACGGACAGCAGATCCAGCATCCCCCGGTCGCTGGCCGCGAACGCCGCCACCTGGGCATACACGCACGCCGGGTTCAGATGCTCGTCGATCGCGCGGATATCGCGCAGCAACACGCTCTCCAGCCAACGCTCCGGCTGCGTACGGTAAAGCGGATCTGAACCCGAGGATTTAGACTCGCCTCCACGCTCCTCCCTATCGACCGGCCGCCGGCGCACGCACAGCCGCGCTACCAGTTCACGCATCTGCTCCGCATTGTCTTCAGTCAGCGCAGTCTCATTTGCGCCTGCGCCAAACGTGATCTGCTGCATGCGGTTGAAGCTCTGCCCCGCGTAGCCTACGCGCACACGCGCGAATTCCAGCCCATTCAACAGAAACGCCATCTCTGCGCCGCTGCGTACCCGTTGCTCGACCACACCACGCACATCTTCCGGCACCATTGCCATCACGCTAACGGCCGCATCCGCGAACCGCTCGCGGGCGGCGGCCTCGTCCGGTGCATGCAGCAGGCGCGTCGTCAGATTGCCGTGATCAGCAGCATCGCGCTGCGTCAATTCCTCGCTGCGTTCATCGAGCTCCCATAGCTCCCACTGCGCCGCGTCGGTATTCATCCACGCCAGTCGCGAGGCCGTCAGCGCCGCCGAGCCGCGCGGAACCACGATGCGCAATCCGCGATAGAGCCGGCGCCCGCCCGCTGTCTCGCGACAGTGCGCCAGCCACAGCACGCCCACTGTCAGTACTCCATCGATCGTCGCCTGCGTCTCCTCTGCGTTGACCCCGATCAGCGCCCACGCCTGCTGCCCATTTACCAGCGAGCCGCGCGCGTACGCCGGCCCAAAGCTCTTCTCCAGGTCCATGGCCGTACGCAGGCCATCGAGCTTCCAGTCCCCCCATTCCTCTTCCACGGATGCACCTCCCCGCAGAACCGCACGCTCCAGTACGCGCAGATAGCGCGTGCGGATCGCCTCGCGGGTCGACGGTGTGCGCCGATCGCGATCGGCCAGAATATCCAATGATCCCGGCCGCGCCTGCCCAAAGCGGTGTACTGTCAGCCGCAGCGACGCAGCGCTGCCCGACCCGCGCGGAGTAGCTGCGCTTACCCGCCGCACGATATTGCGTTCTTCGTCCCAGAGCTGCAGGACACATCGGCCGTTGTCGGTCGTAAGGGAGTATTTCGCCCCCCGCAGATCGAACAGCACGCGGCCATCTTCGGCCACCACCGCGCGCTCATGTGCCGCAAGAAACTCCTCAAGCGCCTGCGCGATCTGCCCGGGCGTCTCTTCCGCGTCTTTGCCGGGTCCTGCTCTGGTCGGCGTCATTGTCTGAAGGCCAAAGTCTAGCAAAGTGCGAGCAGAGCGGGGCGGCCCGTCCTGCAGGACGTGCCCCTAGCCGCTCCCCGGCGCGGCTTACCAGCCCATCCGTTCCCGCAGCCTCGCAATATGCGCAATGTGGTGACGCGAGTGCCATGCGTAGAGCAGCGTTGCGAACTCCACGCTCATCGCGCCTCGTACCGGATGCTTGTAGGTCCGCTTCCACTGCTCCTCATCCAGCGACTCCAGCAGCATCACCCAGCGCGCATGAAGATTTTCCAGCAGCATTACCGACCAGCTCACCGGCGCTGCCGAATCGTGCAGCATCGCCCAGGTCTTCTCGTTGAACATCACAGCATCCGGCTGGTCCTCGGTCAGGGCCAGGCGCACGCGCACAAATGCAATCATGTGGCTGTCCGCGATATGGTGCACCAGCTGCCGCACCGTCCATCCTCCCTCGCGATAGGGCGTATCCAGCTGTTCGCGGTCCAATCCATCCAGCGTCTCCGCTAGCCGGCTCGGCAACTCCGCCAGCGATGCGACCGCGGCCATGCGCTCGTGCGGCGTGATCGTCTCCGGCCTCTGGAACCTGCCTACCGGATATTGCAGGTTCGACTCCGCTATTGGCTCACCCATGACTTACCTCCGTACGCGCCCGCACGCAACCAGATGGCCGAAGATTCGCGGCTCCATTTCCGTCGCGGCAGGCTTGCCAGCAAGTTAGCACAGCCCATAACCGTCACTCAAAAGGGCACGATACTCTGGTCGAGTAAGTTTCTCGCATCGAATTCCCTATGCGCCCTGTTCAAACCCTCTCTGCCGGAGTCTTGATTGCAATCGCCTGTTCTCTTGCCGCCGAGGTTCGGGCCCAGGCAGGGGATGGGAGCCACAACTATGCCGGCTTTGACGCCAACCAATATCCCGGCGACGACCAGCTCGCACTTCTGCACAGGCAATTCGCCTTCACGGGCTACTGGCTGAACAATCCTCCCGGAGCGGAGTCCAATCCCTGGGCCGGCAAACGCGAGGCGCTGGTGCGCGCGGGCTTCGGCTTCCTCGTCGTCTTTAACGGCAGGCTCGACAAGGATATCCTCGCCGCGCAGAAGGCCGGCAGGCCCCCCGCTGCATTCGCCCGCGAAGATGCAGCAGCAGCAGCAGCCGCTGCGCGCCGCGAAGGCTTCCCCGCCGGCACGATCATCTTTCTCGATCAGGAAGAAGGCGGCCGCATGCTGCCTGAACAGGCCGCATATCTTCTCGGCTGGACGGAGGCCGTAGCAGCTACGGCCTACAAACCCGGCGTCTACGCCAGCGGCCAGCCAGTGCCGGACGAAGACGAGAACGGCCGTAAGATCACCATCACCACCATTCAGGACATCCGCTCCCAGGTAGCGGCGCGCCATTTGCATCCCATCGCCTTCTGGGCGTTCCGGGACGCCTGTCCGCCCGCGCCCGGCTGCTTCGTCGATCCAGAAAGGCTTCCTCCGCCCAACGCCAGCGGGACACTCGATCTCTCCGCATGGCAGTATGCGCTGTCTCCCCATGGCAGTTACGTGACGCAGGCGTGCGCGGCCAGCTACAACCGGGACAGAAACTGCTATTTGCCCGCAGCCCTGCCGGCCCTTGCGCACTTTCAGCTGGATCTCAGTTCGTCCACGTCGCCTGATCCGTCGCACGGCCGCTAAGGTTTACGTATCTTGTAGAGGAGGGGCCGCCGCTTGCGTCTGTGCCATGGGATCACATCTGTCGGCTTCTGCATTGCCGTCGCTGGGGCGGCGAATTATGCCGGGGCACAGACGGCGCCGCAATCCCCGCAACAAAACCCCTCGCTGTTCGCCACTCCCACTCTCACTACGCGGTCCACGCTCGTCCTCGTCCCCGCACTGGTGCGTGAGAAATCCGGCCAGCTCGTCTTCAACCTCAAAGCCGAAGACTTCGCCCTCACCGATAACGGCGTCCCGCAAAAGCTCCGGCTCGAGCAGGACGCAGGAGACCAGCCCATGGCGCTCGTCGTCTGCATCGAGGGCGGGGGCGCCGCTGCGGATAGGATGGATCGCCTCGGCCCGCTGATCTCCATGCTGGATGCGGTCGTGGGCGGAGAACCGCATCGCATCGCGGTCGTAGGCTTTGACAGCTCGCCGGTCTTGGTCACCGGCTTCACCAGCAATAACGACGCCGCTGAAGAGGCAATCAAGGCGCTGATCCAGGACAACAACGGCGATGGCGGCGCTGCCATCCTCGACTCGCTCACCTTCTCCCTCGACCTGCTGCGCAAACAGCCGCCCGAGTACCGCCGGGCCATCCTGCTCGTCTCGGAGACTCATGACAACGCCAGCCATATCGCAGTCGACGACGCGCTGCGCAACCTCTCCAACTCCAACACCGCCATCTATTCCATTGCCTTCTCTTCCGGACTGGCGCAGACAAAATTCACCGCCGGGAATGTCATCCAGCCCGATACACCCGGGCCGGCCCACGGCTGTTTCAGCCGCGACCCAAACGATCCCAATGTCGATCGGAGCAAGAGCGCAGCCCAGCAGGACCTCGGTTGCGTGGAGGAGCTTGCTCCGCCGCTCGCACTTGCGCACGCCGCGTTTGTTGCGATTCGCGGAAGCCTGCAGAAGAATATCCCGGAGGCCGCAGCGCAGCTGACCGGCGGGGAGTATTTCACCCTCGGCAAACAGAAGCAGATGGAGCGCGACCTGCTCGCCATCTCCAACCACATCTCCAATCGATACCTGCTCAGCTTCCAGCCTCAGTCGCCGCGCGAGGGCTATCACGCGCTCAAGCTCTCCGTGCCCAACTACGTGCATCTTCAGGTCGCCGGACGCAGCGGCTACTGGGCCGAGCCGGCGGGAACCTCCGCCACGCCGTCTCCCGCAGCACCGCAGTAACCCATAACGAATCACACGCAATTCGACGGCAGAGTCATTGGGTGGACCCAAATGATCCGCGCAGCTTCGCGTCAAATACAAATCCTGCGGCAATCGCAATCCAATACGCCAGGATGTCCTTCATCGAAAAGTGGCGGCCAAGCAGCAACGTCCCGGCCAGGGTCGTCCGAAACGCGTTGACGGCAGGGGACCGGTACAGCTTGAAGAACTCGACCGCCGTCGCGATAACTCCAGCCAGCACTGCGCCAGCCGAAATTCGGACCGATGGCAGTAGTGTTGTGACGAGCCAATAGATCATCAGCGCCCACATGGTCGATCCGCCGTACTTCACCACGAAGCGAGGCAACCCCAGCGGCGCCATTCTCAGAATCAGGCCGATCGCAACCGTAACCACAATCAGCACCAGCGACAGCCGGATTGGGCGGCGTTTCACGCCATCCAGCCTACCTCGCGACAGATCGAGACGTTTACCACACCCTTCATCGGGGCCTAGAATAGAGAGTGTGACCCTCGACCCTGCTGCGCCCGACCACAAACGCTATTTCTTTGACAAGCTCGGCATCTCCGAGCGTCTGATCGAGCGTTGCCTCGGCGAGGCGCTCTCTGCCGGGGGCGATTACGCCGACTTGTATTTCGAGGCCGTCATCTCCACCTCGCTCGGCATCGATGAGTCGATGGTCAAGTCCGCCTCACAGGGCATCAGCGTGGGTTGCGGCATCCGCGTGCTCTCTGGCGAGCGGACCGGTTACGCCTACACCGACGACCTCTCCTCCGACCGTCTCCTCCGCGCCGCGCGTACCGCAGCACTGATCGCCAACGGCCCCGCGAAAGAACAGATGCACGGCTTTCGCCAGGCCGATGCGGAGCAGAGCCTTTACCCCATCACCGGCGCCGCGGCCGACGCCGAGATCGCCGCCAAGCTCGCGCTTATTCAGCGCGCCGACCGCGCCGCACGAGCGTATGATCCGCGCATTATTCAGGTGCGCGCCGGCTTCTCTGACGAGTTGCGCCGCATTCTGATTGCGGCCTCCGACGGCACCTTCGCCTCCGACACGCAGCCGCTCGCCCGCCTCAACGTCTTCGTGATCGCGAAGGACGCCGCCGGCGACAACGGCGCCGGCTCAACCGCGCGCGGCAGCTCCGGCGGCGGCGGGCGCGTTACCCTGGACTTTTTTGAAGACGCGCACTCGCCCGAGCACTACGCGCGCGAGGCAGCCCGCACCGCCATCCTTCAACTCAATGCCGTTGCCGCCCCCGCGGGTGAGATGCCCGTTGTCCTCGGCCCCGGATGGCCGGGCGTGCTGCTGCATGAGGCCGTCGGCCACGGCCTGGAGGCCGACTTCAACCGTAAGAAGACCTCCGCCTTCGCCGGCCTCATCGGCCAGAAGGTCGCCAGCGAGAAGGTCACCGTCGTCGATAACGGTCGCATGCCCAACCGCCGCGGCTCCATCAACCTCGACGACGAGGGCAATCCCACGCAGGAGACTGTATTAATCGAGAATGGCATCCTCCGCGGCTATCTCTCCGACAAGCTCTCCTCCCGCCTGATGAATATGCCCAACACCGGCTCCGGCCGGCGCGAGAGCTACCACCACATCCCCATGCCGCGCATGACCAACACCTACATGCTCAACGGCACCGACCTCCCGGAGGACATCATCAAGTCCGTCCCGCGCGGCCTCTATGCCGTTAACTTCGGCGGCGGCCAGGTGGACATCACCAACGGCAAGTTCGTCTTCTCCGCCAGCGAAGCCTATCTCATCGAAGACGGCAAGGTGACGCGGCCGGTCAAGGGAGCAACTTTGATCGGTAATGGCCCGGAGGCGCTGAAGTATGTCTCGATGGTCGGCAACGACCTTGCCCTGGATGAGGGCATCGGCACCTGCGGCAAGAGCGGCCAGAGCGTTCCGGTCGGCGTCGGTATGCCGACCATTCGGCTGGACCGCATGACCGTCGGCGGCACTGGGCAATAGGAAAGCAATTCCACGATTCATTCACGCACGAGGAAAGAGGCTCCATGGCAACGGTAAGCGAGACCAAACTGTACGAGTGCGAGGTGAAGCGCCGGCGCGTAAGGGCCAACGGCGGCTATGAGCCATTCTGGAAGGTAAAGAATGTTGGCATCGCGCTGACGGACGCCGACACGGAGTTCCGCTGCAAAGACTGCTTCGGAGAGCTCAAACTCGTCCGCAGCCACAAGGTCGGCGGACCAGGCCCGCACGTGGAGCACAAACGCCGCGTCGATTCCGAGTACTGCACCGCGGGCATCTACTTCCGCAACGCGACTGACGGCCGCGAACCTCGTCCCTCCGCCCATCCAGTGCACTAGCCTGCTAACCCCGGCATCGGCGCACCGGTCGCCCCGCGGCGCGATACACTAGCTCTGCGCGTCGCACCTTGCGCGGAGAACTGAATTTTGCCTGAGCTTACTGCCTCCACTCCAGCCGAAAGCGCGGGATCCAAATCTGCGCATGACGAATCTGAGACCGTGCTCGAGTCGCTGTCTTCCATCTGCACGGTGCTGGCCGTAGGTCTCTTCGTGATGAGCTTTATCTTCCAGAACTTCGAGATCCCCTCGGGTTCCATGGAGAAAACCCTGCTCATCGGCGACCATGTCCTCGTCGATCGCATCACCCTCGCCCCACCCACGCGCTGGTTTCCGCTGGTCCGTTACCGCGAGCCCCAGCGCGGCGACATCATCGTCTTTCTCAAGCCGCGCCCCGAAACCCCCGACCTCTACCTCGTCAAGCGCCTGATCGGCGTGCCCGGCGACCGCATTCATCTGGAGCACGGCATCGTCTATCTCAACGGCGTGGCGCAAAGCCAGCCCTACGCGCAGATGCCCGACGACGGCAACCCCAGCGATGCCTACACGCCATATCGCGACGACTTCCCCGCCGACCTCGCCGGCATCGAAGAAGCGGCCAGCGAGAACAATGCCGCCCTTTGGTCCGTCGATCTGCCCAACCACATTCAGAACGGCGAGATCGTCGTCCCTCCCAACAGCTATTTCATGATGGGCGACAACCGCACCCAGTCGCTCGACAGCCGCTTCTGGGGTTTTGTCCCGCGCGAGAACATCGTCGGCAGGCCGCTGTTTATCTACTGGTCGTTTGAGACCCCCGTAGACCAGATCAACAAGACCTCCATCGGCGACCGCATCAGCTTCATCGGCCACATCCTGCTCCACGTCTTCGACCAGACGCGATGGTCGCGTACCTTCCGCGTCGTACGATAACTGCCGCTCTTCCACAATCTCCTGTCCTTCGTGCTACGGTAGCGGTGTGAGCCGCGAAGCCCTTAGTCCTGCGCGCCTGGAGGCCTTCTCCGACGGGGTCATCGCCGTCATCATCACCATCCTTGTGCTGGAACTGAAGGTGCCATCGCAGGATGGATGGGCCGGCCTGCGCGCTGTAGCGCCGATGATTTTTCTGTACCTGCTGACGTTCGTGCAGATCGGTATCTACTGGGTCAACCACCACTACCTGATCGATGAGACCGATTCCGTGAGCCACGGCATGCTGTGGGCCAACTTGATCTTCCTGTTCTGCCTCTCGCTGTTTCCATTTGCGACGCTATGGATCGGCTCGCGCGGGCTGACGCACTTCTCGACGGCGATGTATGCGGCAGTCAGCATCTTGCCCGGCCTGGGCTATAACGCGCTCTGGCTCCAGGTACGCAGGCAGAGCACCGCGCCGGCCCACGCTAGCTGGGCCAAACAGATCACCTCCACTGCGCTTTACGCCGCCGCAATTCCCGCGGCGTACTGGCGGCCAGGCGTCTCGCTTGGCCTGATCTCTATCGTCGCCATCATGTGGGTGTTGCCACCAAAGCCTGTCCCTGCAGAGGAGGCCTGCCCGCATGGGGCGGAGCTCGGAATAGCGCACGAGGATCCCACATCACGCGGAACAGCATCGTCCGCACAGAAGCGGTAAACTTGAAAGATCGTGATGAAGCTCAACGGATGCGGAACAGCGCTGGTCACTCCCTTCCGCGCCGACGGCGCGGTAGATGAGGCCACCTTCGCGCGCCTCGTCGACTGGCAAATTGAGTCCGGCATCGACTTCCTTGTGCCCTGCGGCTCTACCGGCGAAGCATCGACTCTGAGCGAAGCTGAGATGCTTCGTGTCGTCGAGATCGTCTGCGCGAGTGCTGCCGGCCGCGTCCCTATCTTCGCCGGCTGCACACACAATGCAACCGCCGAGGCCGTCGCCCGCGCGAAAAGGCTTGTGCAAGTCCCCGGCCTCACCGGCATCCTCACCGCCAACCCCTATTACAACCGGCCCAGCCAGGAGGGCCAGTACCAGCACTTCCGCGCGATTGCGGAAGCCATTGACCTTCCCGTCCTGCTCTACAACATCCCAAGTCGGACAGGCGTGAACCTCGAACCCGCCACAGTGCTCCGCCTGGCCGAGATCCCGAACATCATCGGCATCAAGGAATCCAGCGGCAATCTAGCCCAGATCGCCGAGATCATCACTCAGGCGCCGCGCGGGTTCGCAGTCCTCGCTGGCGACGATGGCCTGGCCCTGCCGGTCATCGCGCTGGGCGGCGTCGGCCTGATCTCTGTCGCCTCGAACGCCATCCCCACGCAAATGACGAAGCTCGTCCGTGCCGCCCTTACCAATGACTGGGCTACCGCCCGCGCGCTCAACGCGCAGCACCTGAAGCTGATGCAGGGCCACTTCCTCGAGCCCAACCCCGCGCCGGTCAAAGCCGTGATGGCGATGCTCGGCCTGATCGAAGACAAGCTGCGCCTCCCACTGCTTCCCGTCACCCCGCCCACACGCAAGAAGCTCGAGGCGATGCTCGCCGAGCTCGGCCTGTTGGTGCCCGCTACAATCGAATCCAGATCATGACAACTGAATCACTCGAAGCAAGAATTGAGCGCTACTTTGCGGCTGGAGCTTCGGCCGTAGGCGATGCCGCCGCGCTCGCTGCATTCCTTGAACTGCGCGCCGCGCTCGAGGCCGGCACGCTCCGCTCTGCCGAACCCGACGCCTCCGCGCCCACCGGCTGGCGCGTCAACGCGTGGGTCAAGCGCGGCATCCTTTTGGGCTTTCGTTTAGGCGCACTCGAAGCGATGAACGGAAACCATCCCGACGGCGGCTCTATTCTTTCGTTTGTCGATAAGGCCACTTACCCCGCTCGCCGATTCGCCGCCACCGACGGCATCCGCATCGTGCCCGGCGGCAGTTCTGTGCGCTCCGGCGCACATCTCGCGCGCGGAGTGGTGATGATGCCGCCGGCGTACGTCAATGCCGGCGCCTTCATCGACGAGGGCACCATGGTCGACTCCCACGCGCTCGTCGGAAGCTGCGCGCAGATCGGCAAGCGCGTGCATCTCTCCGCCGCCGCGCAGATCGGCGGCGTGCTGGAGCCGGTGAACGCCAGCCCGGTCATCATCGAAGACGACGCGCTGGTCGGCGGCAACACCGGCGTCTACGAGGGCACCATCGTCCGCAAAGGAGCGGTGCTGGCCGCGGGAACGATCCTTACGCGTGGCACGCCCGTGTATGACGTGGTCCGCGGTACAGTCCTCCGCGCCTCGGCTGATGCCCCGCTCATCATCCCCGAGCGCGCGGTCGTCGTACCCGGCTCGCGCGCCGTCACCTCGGGCCACGGCAAGGCGATGGGCCTCAGCGTCTACACGCCGGTGATCGTCAAGTACCGCGACGAGAAGACCGATCTGTCAACGACGCTGGAAGATTTGCTGCGTTAACTCTTCAGCGGCTTCTTCGCAAAGTAGTACAGGCTGAACGCCAGCAGCGCGAACATCACCACAGCCACCCAGTCATGGTAGAGCGGGTTCTCGTTGGAGAAGCGGAAGAGCTGCCAGTGGCCGCCGCGCCCTTCGGACAAACCCTCCACCAGCCGCACGCACACGCCCAGCAGTCCGACGATACCGCCAGCCGCGATCAGCCCCGAAGCAAACAAGCTCCCCGGCGAGACCTCATCCGTCAACTCCGCGTGCACATCGGAGTCGAGCGCAGCGTTCGCGCGTTCCTTCGCAATCGCGCGGTCGACCATCCAGCGCATCACGCCGCCCACAAAGATCGCCAGCGTGGTCGCGATGGAGAGGTACGCGCCCACGGCAAACGTCAGCGAGCGGATGCCCAGCAGCTCCACTACGATCACCAGCGCCACACCCAGCAGCACCAGCGTCCACGGCAGCTTGCGCGAGAGGATGCCGTTGATCACCGTCGCCATCAGCCGGCCCTGCGGCGCCGCGGCCTTCTCGCTGCCGATGCCCTGAACCCACTGCACCTCGATCTTCCCGGTCGCGGGATTCAAGAGATATTTGCCGTCCTGCAACGTAGTTGAGCCGATCGCATTCAGCAGCACATAGTTGTGCGAGTCGATCATCTGCGGCTGCGCCGCATCTCCCGCTCCGCGCAGCGTCAGCGCGATCTTCTCGCGCGGGAACGCGCCCTGGCTCTGCACGCCGTCCGGAAGATGATCGAGCGACACAGCGATCGAACTTGGCATCGGGTAGAACTTCTCCAGGCCGCGGTTCATCGCATTCAGCGTCGCGCCGATGGAGAAGATGCAGATAAAGACGCCGAAGAGCAGCGCCACCTGCTGCTTCCACGGAGTCGCGCCGATCAGGTAGCCGGTCTTCAGGTCCTGGCTGGTGTCGCCTGCGTTCGACGCCGCGATGCACACCACGCCGCCGACCGTGATCGCCAGCGCCCCAAACGCCGGAGCCGTCCATCCCTTCACTAGAAAGATCGCTGCCGTCGCCATCAGTGTCGCAATCGTCATGCCCGAGACTGGCGACGCTGACGAGCCGACGATACCCACAATCCGCGCCGAAACCGTCACAAACAGAAAGCCGAAGACCACGATCAGCAGCGATGCCGCAAGGTTGGCCTCCCAACTGACCTGCGCGCCGGGCACCGGCTTGAAGACGAGGAAGAGAAACATCAGGACCGCGAGAACAATGCTTCCGCCGAAGACAACGCTGGGTGGCAGGTCATGCTCGATGCGGGAGGGCTTCGCAGTAGCCAGCCTAACCGCACCTTTTTTGAGGCCTTGCGTCAGCGCGCTCACAATCGTGGGCAGCGTCCGGATCAGCGTGATCAGCCCCGACGCCGCGACCGCGCCTGCACCCATGGGGCGCACGTACGCCGACCACAGCTCCGACGGCGACATGTCGCGGATCAGGGTGGTCGCGGGATAGACCGGGTGGTCCAGCGCCGCGCCGAAGAAGTGGATCGCCGGCATCATCACCAGCCAGGAGAAGCAGCCGCCGGCAAACATCACCGCGGCGACCCGCGCGCCGATGATGTAGCCCACGCCCAGATACTCCGCTGTACAGTCGGCGCGGATGGATCCACCCTTCAGCAGATGCTGCGCGCCGATATCGAAGTCACGCTTTGGCTGGTCCGGCCATAGATGGAAGAGATCGCCGTTCTGGAAGAGTGTGTACACCGCGCCGAGCCCGAGGCCGAGAAAGACGCGCGAGGCGAAGCTGCCGCCACGCTCGCCGGAGATTAGGACATCGGCGCACGCGGTTCCCTCCGGATAAATCAAGGTCCCGTGTTCCTCCACGATCAGCTGCCTTCGCAACGGGATCATAAACAGCACGCCCAGCCATCCGCCAAAGAGCGCCAGCGCGAAGATGCGCGACGACTCAAGATCGAAGCCGAGGAAGATCAGCGCCGGCATGGTGAAGATCACGCCGGAGGCAATCGACTGGCCGGCGTTGCCGGTCGTCTGCACGATGTTGTTTTCGAGGATCGATGCACGCCCGAATGCGCGCAGGATCGAGATCGAGAGCACCGAGATAGGAATGCTCGCCGCTACCGTGAGTCCCGCGCGCAGGCCCACGTACACCGTCACCGCGCCGAAGAGGATACCGAACAGCCCGCCAAGAATAAGCGCACGCGCGGTGAGTTCGGGTCGCGTCTCGGTCGCGGGAACGAATGGTTTGAATGCCGGCTTTGGTGGCGCGGTTGTGGCCATGCGAGATTGACTTCTCCGTTTGGAACGAATGCGTTACGGCTTGCATGGGAGTGTACCAGCGCATCGCCGCTTCTAACCCACACCATGCTCACGCCGAATCAGTGCTGGCGTTCGCGCGCGGAGTCGTTCTATACTCCATCCATCGGCGCGGCCGGAGCGGCCTGGAGCGCCGTGTGGGCAGGTGCATCTTCAGCGTAAGTCTGAATGAGAGTACGCTCCAGCAGTATCCCGGCGCTCCAAGGAAGGCAGCGGCCGGACCGGGCAAATCCCGCGCGGCATCCCTCATGCGGCGCACACGCTCCGCTCTGCGCTCAGCCCTTGACGATCTCGTAACAACTGCCTTCCCAGCCGGCTGCCGCATCTGCAGCGACGCGCTCACGCATTTCAGCCGTCTTCCTGTATGCGAGAGATGCCGTGCGTCCATCACGCCGCAAAAGAGCGCGCTCTGCGCGCGCTGCGGCGAAGCGCTCGACGTCGACCTCGAAAGCGTGCGCCTTGCCGCGCCGCTGGAAGGCCTCGAATGCTTCGCCTGCCGCGCGGTTCCTCCCATGTTTGAGCGAGCTGTCGCCTGTGCTGCCTACGAAGACCAACTGCGCGAGATGGTCCATCTGCTGAAGTACGAGCGCATGGCGCGGCTTGCCGATCTGCTCGGCGCGCATCTCGCCGCAGCGATTGCAACCCTTCGCCACGAGACCGCCAGCGAGCTTTTCGTCATCGCGGTCCCGCTGTTCCCCCCAAAGGAGCGCCAACGCGGCTACAACCAATCCGTGTTGCTGGCCGATGCAGCCATCGCGCATCTGCGAACGTTCGCGCCGGGATGGCACCTCCGCCGCGTCGACGACGTTCTCACCCGCCGCCGCGATACGCGCAACCAGTTTGAACTGAACCCGCGCAGCCGCCGCCGCAACCTCGAAGGAGCCTTCGCCGTCGACGCCGCGAAGCTCCAGCCCGGTTGCGAGGTGCTGCTGATCGACGACATCTACACCACCGGTGCGACCGCCCGTGAGTGTTCCCGCGTGCTGCGCCGTGCCGGTGCTTCGAAGGTCTGGGTCGCAACTCTGGCCCGCGCGCAAAAACCCACGGTCGCAATGTGGGAGAACGGCACGACTCTCGCGCCTCAGGGCTTCGGCTAACCACCCCGCAGACCCAATTCTGTCAGGTTACGAAGCAAGACCGGAGGAGCAAGAGCAATGCAGGCATCGCATATGTCACAGAAGATGCGGAAGCAGCGGGCAATCGCCAACCGGCATGCAGGCCATGGCCGTCCGGCAACTGAACTCGACGTGCGCATCGGCGTCTTCCGCCAGCCGGCCATGCAGACGCCGGTGCTCGTCCTCAATGCCTCCTACGAGCCCATCAATATCTGCGGCGCGCGGCGGGCCCTGGTGCTGGTACTGAAGGGTGTCGCCCGCACCGAAGAGGAGCAGGGCGCTGTGCTTCACGCCGCGCGAATGAACGTCGCCATGCCCAGCGTCATCCGCCTGCTGGAATATCGCCGCATTCCGCACCAGACGCGCGCCCTCTCGCGCAAGAACATCCTGCTGCGCGACCGCAACGCCTGCCAGTACTGCGGCATCGTGCTCACCGCGGGCGAGCTCACGCTCGACCATGTGCTCCCGCGCTCGCGCGGCGGGCTCTCCACGTGGGAAAACCTCGTCGCGTGCTGCCACGACTGCAACCGTCGCAAGGGCAACTCACTGCTCAGCGAGTTGACGGACATGAAGCTGCACCGCGAGCCTCGGCCTTTCAGCCTGCACACCTCGCGGCACATCATGCGTATGATCGGTTCGGCGGACCCGAGCTGGCGGCGCTACCTTTACTTCGAGTCGGCGGACTCGGCAGCGTAGAAACTACTTCTTCGCAGGCGCTGTCGGCTGCTGAGCGTCCGGGGCATTGGTGTTGGTGATGTCCTGGCCGTCGTAGATGATCCGGCTGCTCGCATGGAACTGCTTGTAGTCGGTGTACTTCACCACGTTGCGGACGTGCACCTCCATATCGAGCCTCCCCTGATATGCGGGAAAGTGCAGCACGCCCTCGGCCTTGGTATAAGTGGGGAACCAGTATTTGCCATCCACCTGCTCATAGTAGGTAGTGAAGGGCGGCTGCAGATCTTCGTGGCCCAGGCGTACGTCCTGCGGCACGGTGGTTCCGTTCACCATCACGATCTCGAGGTCCTGCTGGTCCACCCAGACCTTGCCCTGCAGGTAGTGGTGGCCCCTTACGATCTGCTTGGGAGCGACCGTGAAGACATAGGTGTCTAACTCATCGACCTTCTGCCGGCCAACATATTGGATGTCATAGAGGGGCTGCTCGGCCGTGGTCAGCACAAAGGGCAGCCGGTGCTCCACCTCGTCAAAGTCAGTCTCGGTCAGCCCCACCCCTGCATTGTCCAGCGTGTTGGCGGGTGCGAATACTACGTGCTCGGTGCGCTTCCCCTCTGCATCAAAGACGATGTCCGTGACCTGCTGGTACTCGCCGATCACCTTGTTGGTGTCGTCGTCGATTGCAGCCATCGTCACCGACTCCCGGAAGGTATAGGTGTCCAGGGCATTCTGGAACTCGGTCTCTTTCTCGCCGAAGCGCTGGATGATCTCGGCGACGGTGTGGCCGCTGGGCGGCGCAGGGTCAAGCGGGCCAAAGCCCTGCTGCGCGTACAAAGCCGCCGGCGCGGTCAGCAACAGGGCCAGTGCAAGCAGCATCTTCATCCTGCAATCTTAGACGCAGTCCGCGCGGTGTAGTTCCGTCCGCCCCCGGCGTAGACTGGTCGGCATGAGGCGATACGGTCGTTTTTTGGCAGGCCCTGCATTGGCAGTAGGGCTACTGGGGCTGGCCGGCGCGGCCACGGGACAATCTCCCTCCCCCGCCAAGCGCCCCATGACCTTTGCCGACCTGATGGCGATGAAGCGCGTCAGCGATCCGCAGATCTCGCCGAGCGGCAGGTGGGTGCTCTTTTCGGTCACTGACGTGGATCTCGAGAAGAACACCAAGACGAGCCATCTGTGGGTCCTGCCGCTGGATGGAAGCGCGCCCAGTGCTACGCACACGGTGAGCGTTTACGGCGGCGGCGCGGACGCCGGTGGTGAACGCCAAGTTACGTTCGGGCCGGGGGAGAGCTTCGGGAGGTTCTCGCCGGATGGGAGGCGGGTGAGCTTCACGCAGAATCCCGGAAAAGATGAGGCGTATGCGCGGATCGCAGTGGCGGCGTGGGACGAGAGGACCGGGACGATTAGCAAGGCGCAGGCGCTGACGGGCATCAGCGGGGATGCGGATGGGGCGGTGTGGTCGCCGGACTCGCGGCACTTCCTCTTCACCACCGAGGTCTATCCAGAGTGCAGCGTGAAGAGCGCTCCGGATGAGACCGTCTCCGGCATCGCTCGCTATGCACCTAACGATGCCGCGCTAGAGATCGATGGTACGCGGGATATTGCTACATGGAAGACGATGACGCCGGCGACGTGGACCGAAGAAGACGCCTGCGACAAGCAAACGGATGAAGCCGCAGAGAAAAATCCGGTGAAGGCGCAGGTGTGGGATGGACTGCTGTATCGGCACTGGGACCAGTTCACCGGCGCGAAGCGGACACACATTTTTTAATGGATTCAGACGGGCAAAATATCCGCGACCTGACGACGGCGCGGGATGTGGGCGATGCGGAGACGCCGACGTGGATGCTGGGCGGCCCGCAGGAGTATGCGTGGGCGCCGGATGGGAAGGAGATTGCTTATGTCACCAATCTTGATCCCGTTCCGGCGGCGAGCACCAACAACGATGTGTTTACGCTGCGCGTCGATGATCCCGATGCAAAGCCGGTGAAGGTGAGCACGTCGCTGGGGAGTGATGATGAGCCGGAGTATTCGCCGGATGGGAGGTATTTGGCGTTTCGCTCGCAGAGGCAGGCAGGGTTTGAGAGTGATCTATTTCGGTTGATGATCTACGACCGCGATAAGAAGACGGCGCGGGAGCTGATGCCGAAGTTTGATCGGTGGGTGGATGAGTTCACCTGGCCGCCGGATTCAAAATCGCTTTACTTTGCCGCCGGTCAGAACGGAACTGAACAGGTTTTCCAGTTCTCGCTCCTGGACAACACTCTGAGTGTGCGAACGGATGGAATTCGCGGTGACGAATCTGCGGACGCGGATCGGATCCGTGATTTAAGCCGTAGCCAAGGCGCCGAATACAGCGGGATTGTGGCGAGCGATGACGGGAAGTGGCTGATCTCGACAGTGATGTCAGCGCGATCGCCGACGGCGATTGCGGCGCTTAAAGTTGACGATCGCGAGGAATACGACGACACAGAAACTCACATTGCCCGAAGACCGTTCAACGGTCCCGAGTCTGTCCGCAATGTTCTCTCTCGCGAACAAATCGTAAGCCGCACAAATGATTCGTTGCTCGACGATCTCGATTTGCCGCGGATGGAGGAGTTCTGGTTCACGGGCGCGGAGGGGACGAAGGTTGAAGGGTTTCTGCTAAAGCCGCCGAACTTTGATCCCAGCAAAAAATATCCGCTGAAGTTCATCCTGCATGGCGGCCCGCAGACCATGGCGGGCGACAGCTGGAGCTATCGCTGGAACTGGGAGCTGATGGCGGCGAGCGGGTACGTGGTGATCGGCATCAACCGGCGCGGGTCGACGGGCTATGGGCAGAAGTTTGTGGATGAGGTAAGCGGCGACTGGGGCGGGCGCGCGTATGAGGACCTGATGAAGGGGCTGGATTACGCCGAGGCGAAGTATCCCTTTATCGATAAGACGCGCGAGTGTGCGCTGGGCGCGAGCTATGGCGGCTTTATGGCGGACTGGGTGCTGACGCACACCAACCGCTTTAAGTGCATTGTGACGCATGATGGGCTGTACGACGCGGCGGCAGCGTATGGGACGACGGAGGAGATGTGGTTTCCGGAGTGGGAGTTCCGCCGCCCCGAAGACTATCCCAAAGGCTGGGATGGATTCGCGCCCAGCCCCAAGCAAACCACTGCCGGCCATGCCGCCGAGCCATGGCGCTACTCCGCGCTGCCTGCCGCCGAAGATCCCTTCCGCAAATGGTCGCCGAAAGAGTACATCCAGAACGCGAAGACGCCCACGCTCATCATCCACTCGCAGCATGACTATCGCCTCGATGTCTCGCAGGGCTTTGAGCTTTATACCGCATTGCAGCGGCTGGGCGTGCCCTCGCGCTTCCTCTACTTCCCGGACGAGAGCCACTGGGTGCTGAAGCCGCGCGACTCCGAGCTGTGGAGCGCGGTCGTCAGCGACTGGTGCGATCGCTGGACGCACACCGGCAAGTACGCGGAGACGCAATAAGTGAAACCATTTGCGGCGAAGAAGCCCGGACCGAAGGAACCGTTGCGCGAAGACGCGCTGTTTGACTACGCGACCGGCGCACTGGCCCGCCGCATGCGTACCGAGCGCGAGTTGCGCACCATCCTCCACCGCCGCTCGGAGCCCGGCGAGGCCGGCGAGCGCGACATCGACGCTGTGCTGGAGCGGCTGCGGCAGCTGAACTACCTGAGCGATACGCGTTTCGCCGCCACCTACACACGCCTGCGCAAGGAGGACCAGAAGCTGGGCCGGCGGCGCGTGGAGCAGGACCTGATGGTGAAGGGCGTGCCTCGCGCGGTCGTTGAAAAGCAGGTGGGCGAAGCCTATGCGGAGGTCGACGAGCTGAAGCTCGCCCGCGAGTACGTCGAGCGAAAGCGGATGATGCGACCCGATGGCCAGAAGGAACAGGCGCGCATCATGGGCCGTCTGCTGCGCGCGGGCTTCTCCAGCGGCACGGTGTGGAAGCTGCTGCGCGGGTGGGGCGTGGAGGGCGAGGAGTTTGAGGCAGAGGTGTTCTAAACCGCGCGCAGCACGCGCACGGGAAGCATAAATATCGCCGTGATGAGCGCGAAGACTCCGGCGATGGTAACGCCGACGAGACGGAAGGGAAGCGAGACCAGCCAGATCGCGGGATAGAGCAGCAGCGCGATCAACGCCAGCGGCCAGCAGAGTACGAGCAGGATGCAGAAGAGCAGAAGTTTGATCATCGGCGAGCCTCCCTCCACGAAGAGGATACGCGAGGCACGCGCGAAAGGTTCCGCATCTGCCTCGGCATCGCCTTCGCGTGCCGAAGCTCCCGCGCTCGACCGCATCGTCGCCATCGACTGGTCAGGGGATGCGAGTGCGGCCGGCCAGCGGCGCAAGATCTGGGCAGGCATCTGGACCGCGGGCGGCGGCGATGTGTTGGGCGGGTCAGTTGCGCTGGAAAGTGGACGCACCCGCGCGGAGTTGGTCGACTCGCTGATCGCCATGCTGCGCGAGACGCCGCGCATGGTGGTGGGCATGGACTTCTGCTTCAGCTATCCGGCGTGGTTTGTGCGCGAGCATGGCGCCGCCACCGCAGTCGCCTTCTGGGAGATCGCCGCTGCGCACGGCGAGCGCTGGCTGGCGCGCGAGTGCGCCGAGGCGCGCTTCTGGGGCCGCGCCGGTCCGCTGCGCAGCGGCAAGAAGCCGCCGGAGTTCTGCGGCCCAGCAGGCGCACTGCGGATGTTACGGCGTGCCGACGAAGCATGCAAGGTGCGCGCCGCGATCTTCGATCCCGCTCTCGCAGCACGCGTCAAGGGTATCGCGCCCAAGTCGCCATTTCAGATCGGCGGCGCCGGCGCAGTGGGCACGGGCACGCTGCGCGGCATCCCGCAGCTGCAGCGGCTGCATGCCGCCGGCTTCCGCGTCTGGCCGTTTCAGCAGCCCGCACTTGCCGCGGGCCCTCCGCGTCCGCTTGTTGTCGAAATCTACCCGCGGCTGCTCACCGGCGAGGTGAACAAGGGCAGCGCACAGGCGCGCGCCGCTTATCTCGCGCAGCGCCGCCGCATCGATCCTGCATTTCATGCACTGCCGCGCACGGTCCTCGCCAAAGCCCGTGCCAGCGAGGATGCGTTCGACGCGCTCGTCAGCGTGCTCGCCATGGCACAGCAGCGCGCCAGCTTCCTCACGCTGCGCAAGGCGACTGATGCGGTCATGTTGCTCGAAGGCGCGGTGTGGGGCGCGGGCTGAGCAGCACGCCGGGACTGCGCGGGAGCTTTGCGATCATGCGACGCCAGCCGCCGCCAACGCCGCTGGTAGACTTAAATCCCTATGGCAACCAGTGCAGATGCGCGCTCCGGCAGCGCGATTCGCGAACAATTTCTCGCGTTTTTTGAGGGCAAGACGCACCGCCGCGTGCACTCCTCCTCGCTGGTGCCGGCCAACGACCCCACGCTGCTGTTCACCAACGCCGGCATGAACCAGTTCAAGGACGTCTTCCTGGGCGCGGAGCGGCGCGACTACTCGCGCGCCACCACATCGCAGAAGTGCGTCCGCGCCGGCGGCAAGCACAACGACCTCGAGAACGTTGGCTTCACCCGCCGCCACCACACCTTCTTCGAGATGCTCGGCAACTTCTCCTTCGGCGACTACTTCAAGAAGGACGCCATCGCCTACGCGTGGGAGCTGCTGACCAAGGTCTGGGGCATCGATCCGGCGAAGCTCTACGTCACCATCTTCGAGGGCGACGCGCAGGTGCCGCGCGACGACGAGGCCGAAGGCTACTGGATCGAGGTCGGCGTGCCGAAGGAGCGCATCTTCGACCTGGGCGCGAAGGACAACTTCTGGCAGATGGGCGAGACCGGCCCCTGCGGCCCCTGCAGCGAGATCTATTACGACTTTGGACAAGCGGCGGGGGACGATCCGGCGATCGACAAGCCCTTCCCGCAGGATGAGGCGCGCTACGTCGAGATCTGGAACCTCGTCTTCATGCAGTTCGACCGCTCGGTGGACGCGAGCGGCAAAGCCACGCTGACGCCGCTGCCCAAGCCTTCGATCGATACGGGCATGGGGCTGGAGCGGATTGCGTGCGTGCTGCAGGGCGTGCTTTCGAACTTCGACACCGACCTGTTTACGCCGCTCATCCACCGAGCGAAAGAGCTAACGGCAACCATGGATCGCACGGATGAGCCGGATAAATCGAACGCGAGCTTACGGATCATTGCAGACCACGCGCGCTGCGCAACCTTCCTCATCTCCGATGGCGTCGTGCCCTCGAACGAAGGCCGCGGCTATGTGCTGCGCAAGATCATGCGGCGGGGTATCCGCCACGGACGCCTGCTGGGGCAGGAGAAGCCGTTTCTACATGAGATGGTCTACGCCGTGCGCGACGAGATGAGCGATGCGTATCCCGAGCTGAAAGAATCTGCGGAACGAGTAGCCAAAGTTGTGCTGGCGGAAGAGGAGCAGTTCGCAAGGGTGATTGAACGGGGATGGATAGAGTTCGAGGCTGCAATGAAGTGGCCCTCAGCTCAAGCCAAAGTGACTGCAATATCTAGCCTCCATAATCAAGCTGCCACAGCGCTACTTGAAAAGTACGCTGGCTCGAATCGAGCGTTAGGTATGAGCTTCGAGACTGAGTTGCGCGCAGCTATCGGCAACTATGAGTACGCAAAGTACGAAGAGCAAGTCCAAATCGGAAAAACTACGTCGTATCCCAAATTTCCCGGAGACAAAGCTTTCGATATCTATCAAACATTTGGCCTGCCGCCGGATTTCATGGAAGACGCCGCGCGAGATGCAGGAATCGGGTTCGATTGGGAGAGCTTTGAGCGTGCTCGTGCGGAGGAGCAGACCCGTGCCCGCGCCTCGTGGAAGGGCGGGTCGCAGAAGACCGCCGCGCCGGTGTATCGCGAGCTCAAGAAGACCGAGTTTGAGGGCTACACCGCTCTGCGCCTCGACGGGGCCAAAGTTCTTGCCTTAGTCAAGGACGGCGTGGGCGTCGCAGAACTGAAGCCCGGCGAGGCCGGCGAGGCTGTACTCGACGCCACCAGCTTCTACGCCGACTCCGGCGGGCAGGTGGGCGACGTGGGCTGGCTCTACTCCTCCGACCACAACGCCATCGTCGCCGATGTCTCCGGCGCGTCGAAGCCCGTGCAGGGCGTCTGGGCGCACAGAGTAGTCGCACGCCAACCGCTACTGGTTGGCGACGTTATAGACACCGTCGTCGACGGGGAAGTCCGCGCCGCCACCACGCGCAACCACACCGGCACGCATCTGCTGCACGCCGCACTGCGCGAGGTGCTGGGCCGCCACGTCAAGCAGGCCGGCAGCCTGGTGGATCGCAGCCGCCTGCGCTTCGACTTCTCGCACTTTGCCGGCGTGGCCGAGGAAGAGCTGCGCGAGATTGAGGACATCGTGAACAAGCAGGTCCTCGCGGACACCAGGGTCGAGACGCTGGTCGACGTGCCTATCGACGTAGCCGTGAACGAGTACCACGCCATGGCGCTCTTCGGCGAGAAGTACGGCGACGTGGTGCGCGTCGTCAAAATCGGCGACTTCTCCACCGAGCTCTGCGGTGGCACGCACACGACTGCCACCGGCGAGATCGGCCTCATCAAGCTCGTCGGCGAAGGATCGGTTTCGAGCGGCGTACGCAGAGTCGAGGCCGTCAGTGGGTTGGGCGCGCTGGGCGAGTTCCGCCGCGACTACGATGTGGCGCGACTTGTTGGCCAGCTCGTCGGAGCAAACGCCGAGACGAACGCAGCCGATGCACTGCGCACGAAGCTCGCCACGCAGGAAGAGGAGATGAAAAAGCTGCGCCGCGAGCTGGATGCGATGCGCATGAAGTCGGCCTCTGCCGCTGCGGGTGATGCGAAGACCGTCGAAGTAAAAGGCATTCAGCTCCTCGTCCAGCGCGTGGATGGACTGGAGCGCGGCCCCATGCGCGACCTGGTGGACCAGATGCGTTCCAAACTCGGTTCAGGAGTCGTCGTGCTCGGCGCGGCCAGCGAGGGCAAGGTCTCCCTGATCGTCGGCGTCACCAAAGACCTTACCGGCAAGGTCCAGGCCGGAAAGATTGTAGGCCAGCTGGCAGCAATGGTGGGCGGCAAGGGCGGCGGCAGGCCTGACCTGGCTGAGGCGGGCGGCAGCGATGCCGGTGCGCTCGATGGAGCGCTGGCCAAAGCAGCCGACATCATCGCCGCCGCAACTGCATAGGAATAGACTGGTGTGATCCGCCGCGTCTAACGGCACGGAGTGTTCGGCTATGCCGCCTGAGAACCTGCCAACCAACGGCCCTCCGCACCACTGGTATGACCCTCAAGAGCCGCCCAGGGCTATCCGATCCAACAAAGCGCTGTGGCTTCGCCTTGTGCTGGTCCTGGCGTTCGCGGTGGTGGTTTTTGCGCTCGGCCGGGCGATGGTGCGGCACCACTACTTTACCGGCGGCGCACAGAACAACAGCAACACAGGCGGTCCCACTGGCCCGTAAGACCGGGCACTCGCAGATTCAGTTACTTAGTGGGCGTTGTCGCAGGGAGTACTGCTGCGCTTTTCGCCCGTGCCAACGGCAACGCGCATCTTAAACTGTGGGTGCTTATGACTCTGGGCCATCCAGCGCGGCGGAGATGTCTCGGGTCGAAGGTGCGCGGTGCGCGTCCGGCGACCCCCTATGCCCGCCCGGCGATTCTCTTTGTAGCCGCGCTGGCTGCTGCGGTGTGCTGCACCCACGCGTTTGCGCTCAGCGATATTGTCGATTCTCCGCGCGCCGGCTCTCACCACGCCGAGCAGAAGCACATCGCGCCCAGCGCCTGGGAGCAGGCCGAACAGGGTCGCGACGCGCTTGAGGCCATCCCTGAGGGCGACCGCACCCACGCCCAGTATGCGCGCGCCATGGACGCCTACCGCGCCATCTACCACTCCAACCCCGCAGACCTGCATGCACCCGCCGCCGTCGACGCTGTCGCCGAACTGCTCGCCGAGCAGGGCCGCATCTTCCACGACGCCAAAAGCCTTGAGGCCGCAGTCGGCCAGTATGAGTTTCTGCGCAAGCAGTATCCCGGCAGCTCACTGCGCGTGCAGGCGCTGCTGACCGAGGGCGAGATCGAACAGAACGATCTGAACGACTCTGCCGCCGCGCGTAGCTCGTATAAGCAATTGTTGAAGGACTATCCGCGCAGCGAGCAGGCCGACGAAGCGCGCGCGGGCATCGCCTCGCTCGATCAGGAATCGGCAGGCCGCCCCGCAGCCGAGGACAGCAAATCTACGGCCCGGCGATCGAATCCGTCGATAGGCACGAGGTCCACAGACGCGAAATCCGGGGACGCAAAATTGATTGATGCGCACGCAGGCGATCGCGCGAGTTCCCAGACTGCGACGGCTGCGTTGTCTGCTGCGGCGGCTCCCGACGCTGAGTTCCAGGATGTCGATACGCAGACGCGGCCTGCACCCGGCACTCTGCCGAACACGGGCCGTAGTGGCCGCCATGCGCTGGTCACCGGCGTGCGCCACTGGTCTACGCCGACGTACACCCGCGTCGCCATCGACCTCGGCGACAACGTCACCTACGAGGCCGCGCGCGTTCCCAACCCGGACCGCATCTACTTCGATCTCCACGGCACGCGCCTCGCACCGGGCCTTGCGGGCAAGAGCTTCAACATCACCGACGACGGCTACCTTAAGCGCGTGCGCGCCGCACAGTATTCGGACGACACAACGCGCGTGGTTCTCGACGTGAGCGACGTATCGCAGTACTCCGCGTTCCTGCTGCCCAATCCTTACCGCCTCATCATTGACATCCACGGTGGCAAGAAGGACCGCGCATCGGACGTTCCACAGGTGGGCAAGTCTGCGAATCACGCAGCGCCCAATCCACGAAACGCCCAGCCGGACGATGTGCCCGCTCCACGCGCGGCGGCCGTCGCCTCCACCGTCGCGGCCACTGTGGCGCGGCCAGTGCCCAACGCCGTCGCTACGAAGAACCCCGACGCAGCAAATGAGCTCGCCGACCTGAGCGGTATGCCCGGCAAGGTGGAGGCAACGCACAAGCCGACCTCGAAGCCGATTGCGGCAGTCGTGGCCGATAGCGCCGTCGCTGGCGACGGCGACTCGAATACCAAATCGACACAGACCGTGTCCGTCGCTCCCGGCGCCGCAGCCGTGTCAGCGCCGAGTCCAAGTCCGACTCCATCGATTGACGCCACGGCCACTGTTGCCTCTGCGCCTGCACTGTCGCGCCGCACGCGACGCAGTCACGCCAACTCTGCGACGGCAGCTGCCGATGCGACACCGGCACGCGCGGCCACTCCCATGGCCGACGGAGAGACCTCGCTGGTCCGCGCACTGGGCCTGAAGATCGGCCGCATCGTCATCGACGCAGGACATGGCGGGCATGACTCCGGCACGCTTGGCGCCGACGGCATTCAGGAGAAGGACGTCGTCCTCGACGTCGCGTTGCGGCTGGGCACGCTACTGCACGATCGCCTCGGCGCGGAGATCATCTACACCCGTTCGGACGACACCTTCATCCCACTCGAGACGCGCACCGCCATCGCCAACAAAGCGCAGGCCGACCTCTTCATCTCCATCCACGCCAACTCCTCGCCCGACGACAGCGCGCGCGGGGTTGAGGTCTACTACCTCAACTTCACCAGCGACCCCACCGCGCTCGATGTGGCCGCACGAGAGAACGCGGTCAGCGACCAGTCCATCCATCAGCTTAGCGATCTGGTCAAGAAGATCACGTTGAAGGACAAGATTTCAGAGAGCCGCGAGTTTGCCAGCGATGTGGAGAGCTCGCTCTACTCCGGCCTGGCGCGGGGCAATGCAGGTCTAAAGGACCGCGGCGTCAAGAAGGCCCCCTTCGTCGTACTCATCGGCGCCAACATGCCGTCCATCCTCGCGGAGATCTCCTTCGTCACCAATCCCCGGGACGCCCAGCAGCTTCGTGACCCCGACTACCGCGAGCGCGTTGCGGAGAGCCTCTACAAGGGAGTCGCTCGCTACGAATCCGGCCTCAGCGGGTCGAAGCCCGTGCCTACCGAGCGGGCCAGCGTCGGCAACTGAAAGCGCGTCCGCGCGCAGCTTCGCATCGCGCCGCCGCTCCGCTCACCTCCTCGGCCCTGGTGTAGTCTGACCTTGGTATGCGGACTGGCCGTTCCCTCAACAAAATCGCGCTCTTCATCGCACTCTGCGCCGCCTCTGCGGGGGCTGGCGCGCCATCGTTCGCACAGCAGACCGTCCTTACCGAGCCGCCCGCGCCGCTGCTGCCCGCAACGCTCGGCAAGCTCACACGGGCCGCGCAGGGAGACTCGGGCGACGGTCTCGGCCAGCTCGATGCCGCCGGCCTCACCACGCAGGATAAAGCAGTCTTCACCGAAGACAGCCTCAGACGTTTCGCGAAGTCCGACTACGACGCAGCCGCATCCAACCAGCCGCGCGCGACCATCACCATCCTCAGCTTTCATGATGCGAGTGGCGCCATCTCGGCCTACGATTACCTTCGCCACGATGGCATGAGGCCGGAAAAGCTGGCCGACGAAGCCGTCTCAGGCCCGGACCAGGAGCTGCTCCGCAGCGGCATCAACGTCGTCACCATCACGCACTCGAAACTAACCCGCGACGAGACCGCGTCTGTGGTCAACGATCTCATCGTGCATCTGCCGAAGGCGCTCGGTACAACAGGCATCGCGCCGCTGCTGCCCACGCTGCTTCCGCAGAAAAATCTTGTCCCTGACTCCGTGAAATACGCGCTCGGCCCCGTTGGCTACGCGGCGATGAACGGTGTTCTGCCCGCGAACTCCGCCGGCTTCGACAAGAGCGGCGAAACCGTGACGGCAAACTACCGCAACGGCGGCACATTGACGCTCGCGCTCTATCCCACGCCGGAGATCGCCGGCGACCGCACACGCGCTGCACAGGTAGCGCTTTCATCCGCTGCGGTCCGCCGCGAGGGCCCGCTGGTCATCATCGCCACCGGAGCGTGGCCAGCCGGCGGCGCGCAGAAGATGGTCGACGGTGTCCACCTCAACGTCGACGCCAGCTTTGACCGTCCCATGCCGCTTGAGTTCCACGCCGAGATTCGCAAAACCTATACCCTCCTGCAGAGCATCGCCATCTTCTGCAGCGTCGGCGCACTCGCAGCGCTCGTGCTTGGGCTCTTCTTCGGAGGTGGCCGCGCGCTCATCCGCGTGCTGCAGGGCAAGCCCGCGTATACCGAACCCGAGTTCCTGCACATTGACCTGCGCGGCCGCCCGCACCAGATCCGCACCGGCCCGCAGTCCGGCCCTGAGGCCTGACCCTCAATGCGGCCGCCTGCAGAGACGATGAGTCGCGCCCCCCATATCGTCGATTTTCCCGAAGCCCTCCAGACCGTGCTGCGTGAAGCCGCAACGTTGCGCACGCCGGAAGTTGAGCGCGCTGCGTTGCTCGAATCGCTCGGCCGCGTTCTCGGCGAAACACTCGTCGCCGACCGCGACCAGCCTCCCTTCGACCGTGCTACACGGGATGGCTTCGCCGTTCGCGCCGAGGAGTGGTCTGCTGGAACGCGGCTGCACATCGTTGGACAGGTGCGCGCAGGGGAGATCTGGACTGGCGCCACGATCCCATCCGGCGAGGCCGTCGAGATCATGACCGGCGCGCCCGTACCCGCCGGCGCCAACGCCGTCGCCATGATCGAACACGCGGAGCAGAGCGGCGACGATGTCTCGGCTACGCCCGGCCGCACCCTGCGCTCCGGCGAAAATATCGTCCCGCGCGGCGTCGAGGCGCGCGCCGGCGATGTGCTGCTTCAACCCGGCACGCCCATCGGCGCTGCCCAGATCGCATTGCTCGCAGCCGGCGGCCGCGCCGAGGTCAGCGTCTACAATCGTCCCGGCGTCGCCGTCCTCGCCACCGGCGATGAACTGGTCGAGATCGGCGAATCGCCTTTGCCACATGAGATTCGTAACTCGAACAGTTACGCACTCGCCGCATTGGTTGCCACCGCCGGCGGCTTGCCGCAACGCCTGCCCATCGCGCGCGATACGCAAGACGATCTGCGCGCCGCAATCGACCAGGCCCGCGCCGCCGATCTCCTGCTGCTCTCCGGCGGCGTCTCTGCCGGAAAATACGATCTTGTCGAAGAGGTCCTCGCGGAATTTGGCGCGCAATTCCTCTTCACCGGCGTGAAGATGCAGCCCGGCAGGCCTGTCGTCTTCGGCCGCATTCCGCGCAACGATGGCTGGCTCTATTTCTTTGGTCTGCCCGGCAACCCTGTCTCCACCGAGGTCACGTTTCACTGCTTCGTGCATCCGCTGCTGCGGGCCCTCTGCGGCGTGCATCCGGACAACATCGCGCCGACCTTCGCACAGGCCACGCTCGGCGAGGAGGTCCGCGCCAGACCCGGCCTTACCCGCCTGCTGCCCGCGCATCTCACACACTCGCTCGCCCAACCGCAAGTCCGCATCGTCCCCTGGCAGAGCTCCGGCGACCTCGCCGCCAACGCCCGCGCCAACTGTTACGCCGTCCTGCCCGACGGCCACGACCTCCACGCCGGCGATGTCGTCACCGTCCTTCTGCGATAGCCCCTGCTGCGGTAGCATGGTCGGCATGGCACAGAAGCAGTGGACCCGTAGAGATCGCATCCTTTCCCTGTGCCTGTGGGGATCGCTGCTTGCGTTCTGTCTTTTCGATGTGCTGCACAGGCACGATGCGCGCTTTCTAACCCTCTTCACGATGGCCACCGCCCTGATGGCGATTGTGCATGAATCGTTAAGGGCGTAAAGAAAGGAGCCAGCCTGAGCAAACTCTCCCACTACGACGACGCCGGCCGCGCGCAGATGGTCGACGTAAGCGCCAAGGCCGCCACGCGCCGCGAGGCCGTCGCCGAGGCATTCGTTGAATTGAGCGATGCCGTTCTCGCCGCACTGCCCGAAAATCCCAAGGGCAATCCGCTGGAGGTCGCACGCTTCGCTGGCATCCAGGCCGCCAAGCAGACCGCTTCACTGATTCCCATGTGCCATCCCCTGCCGCTCAGCTTCGTTGATATCGAGGCGCAGATTGTCGCCGGCGGAGTTCAGGTTCGTGCGACCGCCGCCACCACCGCGCAGACCGGCGTGGAGATGGAGGCCATGGTCGCCGCATCCATCGCCGCACTCACTATCTATGACATGACCAAGGCGCTGGACAAATCCATCCGCATCCGCGAGGTCGCGCTAGTCTCAAAGTCCGGCGGCAAGAGCGGCGACTACAAACGCGTTTGATCGCGGCGCGCCGAATTGCGCTAAGCCTCCATCAGCCCATACCTTCTCTGCCACTGCTGCTTCAGTCGCTCCCACACCGCCGTAATCTCGCCCTTCGTCATCGCCGGATCGGGCTTCGCCGCGAACCGCTCCGCCTCCATCTTCGCCAGCTCCAGAATCTGCCGGTCGCGCAGCAGATTCGCCACACGGAACTCGGGCAGCCCCGTCTGCCGCGTGCCGAAGAACTCCCCCGGCCCGCGCTGCTCCAGATCCAACTCCGCCAACTCGAAGCCGTTCTGCGTTGCCACCATCGCGTTCAGCCGCGCCTCAGCCTGCTCCGTCACCTTGTCGCCCGTCATCAGCACGCAGTAGCTCTTCGCCGCGCCGCGGCCCACGCGCCCACGCAGTTGGTGCATCTGCGCCAGCCCGAAGCGCTCCGCATGGTCGATCACCATCACCGTCGCATTCGCCACGTCCACACCAACTTCGATCACCGTCGTCGCTATCAGCACATCGATCTCGCCCCGCTGGAAGCGCGCCATCGTCACTTCCTTCTCGTCCGCGCTCAGCCGCCCATGCAGCAGCCCCAGCCGCAGCCCCTTCAGCGCGCCCTCACTCAACTCTTCGAACATCTCGGTCGCCGACCGCAGCTTTTTCCTTTCAAACAGCGCCTCAGCCTTCGCAGGCTTCTTCGCACGCGAGCTGGCGCTTTTCTTCGCTACTGACTTACCGCTCCGCCGACTCGCTGACTTGCTTTGCTCTTCTGCTGGCTCGCTCTCTTCATCCTGCGCAAAATCCAGCTCCGGCTGGTCGTCGTTCGCGCCCTCAATAATCGGGTACACCAGATACGCCTGCCGCCCGTGTCCCACCTGCTTGCGCACGAACTCCCACACCTCCGCCGCGCGCTCCTCCGTCGTCCGCCGCGTCACAATCGGCGTCCTTCCCGGCGGAAGCTCGTCGATCGTGCTCACATCTAAATCTCCATAAAGGGTCATCGCCAGCGTCCGCGGAATCGGCGTCGCCGTCATCGCCAGCACATCCGGGTCGCTCACCACGCCATCCGCGCCCGGCTTCTTCATCAGGCGAAACCGCTGCTGCACGCCGAAGCGGTGCTGCTCATCCACGATCACGAGCCCCAGGTTGGCAAAGTCCGCCTTCTCCTCCTGCAGCGCATGCGTGCCGATCGCCAGGTCCACCTCGCCGCGCATAATGCGGCCCTGCGTCTGCCTCTTCGTCGCCGGATCGAGCGAGCCCGTCAGCAGCGCCACCCGGTACGCCCGCCCCGTATGCGGCGACACCTTCCCGCCCAGCAGCCGCCGCGCGCTCAGGTAGTGCTGCGTCGCCAGGATCTCCGTCGGCGCCATCATCGCAACCTGCGCGCCGTTCTCAATCGCCACCAGCGCCGCCTGCATCGCCACAATCGTCTTGCCCGAGCCCACATCGCCCTGCAGCAGCCGCCGCATCGGCTGCGGTCGCCGCATGTCCGCGACAATTTCGCCTAACACGCGCTTCTGCGCCGCTGTGGGATGAAAGGGCAGCACCTGCTTCAACGCCTCGCGGACTTGAGGGCCGGTGGCGAAGGCAGTCCCGCGCCGCTCGCGCATCCGACGGCGCTTCAGCTCCAGCCCCAGCTCCAGATAAAACAGCTCTTCAAAGATCAATCTGCGATGCGCCGGCGTCGCCGCGGCCATCAGCTCCGTCATCGGCGTCCCCGCCTCAGGAAAATGCGCCGCCTTCAGCGCGGCCATCCGCGATGGCATCTCCAGTCGCTCCAGCATCGCCGCCGGCAGCGTCTCGCTCGCACCCCCAGCGCGTTTGTCATTCCGCAGCGGAGCGGAGGAATCTGCTTCTCCCGCCTTCTCCAGTTCTTCAAACACTCCCCACACCACCCGCCGCATCCACCGCGAGGTCAGCTTCGCGCCCCACGGCGTCGTCCCGCCCAGGCTCTGATACACCGGCACAATGCGCCCCATCTCCAGCATCGCGAACTCGGGCTCCGGCGCCTTGCCCGGCTCCGCCACCACCTCAAACTGCGGCTGGATCATCTTGAACCGCCCCGACGCCGCGCCCTTCTTCCCCTGCGCCCCCGGGTCTATAGAACCAGCCGCCAGCGCCGACCGCGACGCCTCCAGCTTGCCGTACACCGCCACCTGCTGCCCCGCCTTGAACCGGTCCTTCAGGTACGCCGCGTGGAACCAGATGCACTTGATCGTGCCCAGCCCCTGCCCCAGCGTCATCTCCATCATCGGGCCGGACCGCGTGCGCAGCAGCGCCGCCCCGCGTACCTCGCCCATCACGGACGCCATCGTCCCGGGAGTCAGATCTTCAATCGGCTGCGGATTCAGCCGGTCCTCATACCGGAACGGCAGGTGGTACAGCAGGTCCTCCACCGTCTCCACGCCGCGTGCCGCCAGCGCCGTCGCAACGCGTTCACCCACACGCTTGATGTATTTGACTGGCGTTGAAAGTTCGAGCACAGGGATGATGCTAACAAGTTCGCGGCGGACAACCGTGGCTGTGGATTATGGCTACGTCAGCGATTGAGGTTGAACCAACGGCTCTCGCGGAAAATCTGGCGGCAAATTGTCCCCAGAATACTGTTTGAGTTCCAGCAGCAGGCGGGGCCGATCCGCTAGTTGGGTGCTGTGGACGATCTTCGTGCCATCCGACCCGGTGATCGTCACCGTGCGGCTCTTCGCTCCAGTATTGACCTCTACAATATCGCGCCATTGGATACGTTTATTTCTTCGCAGCCAATAAAGCTGTTCAAGACCCTCGCTTGTGGTGACGATCGTCCCAGGAAAATCTGCAAGAAACAAGACAACCAGCAACCCAAGTCCAGCTCCATTAACGATCCCAAACGGCTTGCCCCCGCTGGATAGAAAGTCTCTTATAGCCCACCATGCGAGGTCGGTAGTGATCAGTATCCAAGCTAGGAAGGCAACTCCATTTCGAGAGAATTGGATTCTCCCATAACCATCCATGCTTGCTGACCGCTTTGCGTCCGCGTCTCGAAGCAGCATCCAGATTGCGGCAACCCAGAAGAGAACACGCGCAGACCCAAGAAGAATCTTCCAGTTCATCGGTCAATCTTAGTACCACCGATAGCAGAGCTGGGATTCTACTCAATATCTGGACGCTTCCCCCGCTAGCTTAATTCCCTCCACCTCGCTATCGTTTCTCTTGGCAATAAAGTACGGCATTGGGGCTGCGTAGAACCGAACTCGCCAGCGCACTGCCAGATCACATCGCTCCTGCGCATCGCGCGGAGCTAGGAGAGCGCATGGCCATTCGTCTTCACTTCTGGGGGGCGGACCAGACCGTCACCGGTTCCAGCCACCATCTTGAGTGCGCCGGGCAAAACATCCTCCTCGACTGCGGCCTCTATCAGGGCAAGCGTAGCGAGGCCGCCGACATCAACGCCCACCTCGCCTTCACCCCGGACCAGCTCACCGGCAAGACGCCGCCCCAGCTCAACTCCGTCGTCCTCTCGCACGCGCATATTGACCACTCCGGCGACCTGCCGCTCCTCGCGAAGCAGGGCTACCGCGGCCCCATCTACGCTACGCCCGCCACCATCGACCTCTGCAACCCCATGCTCAAGGACTCCGCCCACATCCAGGAGGGCGACGCCGACTTCCTCTCCCGCCGCCGCGGCCGCCGCGCGTCCATCGGTGTTCCGCCCGGCCCCGGCCCCGTACAGCCGCTCTACACCCAGGACGACGCCGCGCAGGTGGTAAGCCAGTTCCAGCCGCTCAAGCTGCACACACCGCAGCTCGTCGCCGGCGCCAAAGACGCCGGCTTCACCGTCAGCTACACCAACGCCGGCCACATGCTCGGGTCTACGAATGTCCTCGTGGAAGCGACCGAAAACGGCAAGACCGTCAAGCTTCTCTTCTCCGGCGACGTCGGCCGCAAGAACCTCCCCATCATCAAGGACCCCGACCCCGCGCCCCCCGCCGACTACCTCATCATGGAGAGCACCTACGGCGACCGTCTCCACCCGCCGCCCGGCGACGTAAAGGCCAAGCTCGCCGCGCTGGTCAACCCAGTGCTCGCGCGCGGCGGCCACATCATCGTCCCCGCCTTCGCCGTCGAGCGGACCCAACAATTAGTTCTTATGCTCCACGAGCTCATCGAAGAGAAGCTGATCCCCGAGTTCCCCATCTTCGTCGACAGCCCGCTCGCCGTCGCCGTCACCGACGTCTTCAAGAAGCACACCGAGGAGTGGGATGAGGGCGCCTGCGCCTTCTACAACAAGGGCATTGACGCCTTCGGCTGGAACCGCCTGCGCTACATCCGCACCGTCGAGGAGTCGAAGGGCCTCAACGATCTCCACATGCCCTTCATGGTCATCTCCGCCTCCGGCATGTGCGAGGCCGGCCGCATCCTCCACCACCTGAAGAACGGCATCGAAGACCCGCGCAACCTCGTCCTTATCACCGGCTATCAGGCCGTCAACACGCTCGGCCGCAAACTCGTCGAAGGCGCGCAGGAGGTCAACATCTTCGGCGAGCCGCGCCGCGTCCGCGCCCAGGTCGAGGTCATTGACGCGCTCTCCGGCCACGCCGACCAGCAGGAGCTGCTCGACTGGATGGCCCCCGTCGCGCCCACGCTCAAAAAAGTCTTCCTCGTCCACGGCGAGCCCGGCCCCATGGCCGCGCTTACAGCGAAGATTCAAGAGCGCTACAAGCTCGAAGTCATCTGCCCCAAACGCGGCGACCGCTTCGAGATTGAATAGCTCGACCAACAATAATCGCCGTCATCCTGAGCGGAGGCGCGAGCGTCAGTTCGCGCCGAAGTCGAAGGATCCCCGCATTTGTATTTGTCGTTCTGGCCCCTTGAGTCGGCCCAATCCGCTATCCTTTTCTCCTGATCTCCCGGGAGACTTCATGAAGATCGCAGCCCACGTCACTGACCTCATCGGCAACACGCCGCTCGTCCAGCTCAACCGCATCACCGCCGGCGTGAACGCGCGCGTTGTCGCCAAGCTCGAGAGCTCCAACCCGCTCGCCAGCGTCAAGGACCGCATCGGCCTCGCCATGATCGAGGCCGCCGAGCGCGACGGCAAGATCACCCCCGGCAAGACCATCCTCATCGAGCCCACCAGCGGCAACACCGGCATCGGCCTCGCCTTCGTCGCCGCCGTCAAAGGCTACCGCTGCATCCTCACCATGCCGGAGACCATGAGCGTCGAGCGCCGCGTCCTGCTGCTTGCCTTCGGCGCGGAGATCGTCCTCACCCCCGGCCCGAACGGCATGAAGGGCGCCATCGCCAAGGCCGAAGAGATTCTCCGCAACACGCCCGACGGCTACATGCTGCAGCAGTTCAACAACCCCGCCAACCCCGCCGTCCACTTCGCCACCACCGGCCCCGAAATATGGAACGATACCGACGGCCAGGCCGACATCCTCATCTCCGGCGTCGGCACCGGCGGCACGCTCACCGGCGTCAGCGAGTACATCAAGGCGCGCAAGCCCGGCTTCTGGACCGTCGCCGTCGAACCCACCGACTCCCCCGTACTCTCCGGCGGCGCGCCCGGCCCGCATAAGATCCAGGGCATCGGCGCCGGCTTCATCCCCAAAATCCTCCGCACCGATCTCATCGACGAGATCATTCAGGTCTCGAACGACGACGCCATGGCCATGGCCCGCCGCCTGCCGCGCGAGGAAGGCCTCTTCGTCGGCATCTCCTCCGGCGCCGCCGTGCACGCGGCAATCCAGGTCGCGCGCGAGCCGCGCCACGCCGGCAAGCTCATCGTCGTCATCCTGCCCAGCTTCGGCGAGCGCTATCTCTCCACGCTGCTCTTTGAAGAGCTGCGCCAGCAAGCCCTCAACACGCCCACCTCGCCGATCGCCTGAAGATGACCCTGCTCGACCGCATGCGCGAGGACATCCACTCCACCATGGAGCGCGATCCCGCTGCCTCCTCACCAGCCGTAGTAGTCCTCTGTTATCCCGGTCTGCACGCCGTCTGGGCACACCACATCCAGCATTCCCTCTGGTGCTCCGGCTTCCAACTCCCGGCACGTCTGCTCTCGCAGATCACGCGCTTCTTCACCGGCATTGAGATCCATCCCGCCGCGTGCCTCGGCCGCCGCCTCTTCATCGACCACGGCATGGGCGTCGTCATCGGCGAAACCGCCATCCTCGGCGACGACATCACCCTCTACCAGGGCGTCACCCTCGGCGGTACCGGCAAGGAGACCGGCAAGCGCCATCCCACGCTGCGCGACGGCGTCTTCGTCGGCAACAACGCCAACATCCTCGGCAACATCGTCATCGGCGAAAACTCGCGCGTCGGCGCCGGCTCTGTCGTCGTGCGCGACGTCCCCCCGGACTCCACCGTCGTCGGCGTCCCCGCACACATCGTCTACCAGAACGGCAAGCGCGTCCTCATCACCGATCCGCACGAGGTCAGCGACCCGCTCTCCGACGTCATCATCGCCCTCGCCGATCAGGTCAAGCTGCTCACCGCTAGACTCGAAAAACTCGACGGCGAGTTTCAGCAGTCCCGCGCCGAACCTGCCGGCCCATTCGCAACGGAGCAGCAGGAGCGCGACCAGTACCGCAGCGAGCAGGCCTCCCGCGCCGACTCCGTCAGTATGGGCGAAGGCATCTAGCGCGCATGTTTAGCGTGCGACGCGCCCTGCAACGTCCGTACCCGCAGCCAGCGGCTTCTCCACCACATGCCACACGTCGCCGCCGTCTTCCACCACCGCAATCACCGGCACCTCAATCTTCGTGCCCGTGCGCGAGACGGCCTCGAGCACACCCGTATCGCCAGCGCGAAACTCCGTGCGATCCAGCGTCATCTGCCAGCGCGCGCGATCGCCCTCACGCGACTCCAGCCGGATGTCCGTGATCACGGCATTAAAACTCCGCGCCAAATCCCCGCCCGCCGCCGCGCTCACTTCGCATATCCATTCAGCAGCAGTGTCTCCATCTCGCGCGGACTGCCCACCATAAACGGCGTGCGCTGATGCACCGTCGTCGGCTGGATGTCGAGGATCCGTTCGCTGCCGCTCGACGCCATCCCCCCCGCCTGCTCCGCAATAAACGCCAGCGGATTCGCCTCATACATCAGCCGCAGCTTGCCACCCGGCTGGTCCTTCGTCGGCGGATACAGGAAGACGCCGCCCTTCAGCAGCGTGCGATGAAAGTCCGCCACCAGGCTGCCGATATACCGCGAGCTGTACTGCCGCCCCAGCGCTCCCGATCGCAGCTTCCCCACATACTCGCGATACTTGTCCGGCCACGTCGCCGCGTTCGCCTCGTTCACGCTATAGTAGTTGCCCTGCGCCGGCATCGTCATATGCTCGTTGGTCAGCACGAACGCACCGATCGTCGGGTCCAGCGTAAAGCCGTGCACGCCATGCCCCGTCGTATACACCAGCACCGTCGACGGCCCATACACCACGTATCCCGCAGCCACCTGCTCGCGCCCCGGCTGCAGCACCGAGGCATCCAGATTGCCGTCCGCCGAGGGCAGCCGCCGCAGCACGCTGAAGATCGTGCCGACGTTCACATTCACGTCGATGTTCGAGGAGCCGTCCAGCGGATCGAAGACGATGATGTACTTCCCCGTCTCCACCGATCGGCCAAACGTCACCGGCTCCTCGTCCTCTTCGCTCACCAGCGCGGCCACGGAGTCGCGCAGCCCAAGGCAGTGCAGCAGCGCCTGGTTCGCATAAACATCCAGCTTCTGCTGCTGCTCGCCCTGCACATTCGTGGCGCCGAACGCGCCCAGCGCATCGCTCAGTCCGGCGGTGCGAATCCTCGCCTCCACCATCTTCGTCGCCAGGGTAATCCCGCTCAGCAGCCAGCTAAACGTCCCGCTGGCATCGCTGATCTGTTGCTGCTCTTGCAGTATGTGCTGCTGCACCGTCGTAATCATCTTGTTCGCGCCCACCATCGTGTCTCTCTCAAAAGTGCCTCAGCAGTGTTCGGCTCCCACGGGCGCCGTTGGACCCTGCGGTTGAGCAGCCAGCTTGATTGCTTTTTCTATGTCAGATCATCTGTATCAAAAGGAGTTACTTTTCTGCCCAGCGCGGACACGTCCCGCAACTGGCGGGTCAGGCCCTCCACCACTGCGTTCACCTCATCCTCGTTGTCCGCCGTCGCCGTCATCCGCTCCAGCGACTCCGGCCCGGCCAGGCTCTCCAGCAGCACCGTGCAGTGCGCCTGCGCCACATGGTCCAGACCCAGGCCCTCCGGCGTCTTCGCCTTGATACCCACCTCGCCCGGCTGCACGCCCAGCAACTCCGCAACCTTCTCGCGGATCTCACCCGCAATCGGCACGATCTTCGGCTTCGCCATCACCAGGACGGTGTCGATATTCACAATGCGATAGCCCGCCGTTGCAATCTCCTCCAGTGCCGTCTGTAGAAACACACTCGACGCCGCGCCCTTCCAGCGCGCATCGCTCGGCGGAAAAAACGTCCCGATGTCGCCTGCGGAAACTGCGCCCAGCAGCGCATCGGTGATCGCGTGCAGCAGCACATCGCCATCCGAGTGCCCGGCCAGCCCCTCCGGATGTTCAATCGCCAGCCCACCGATCACCAGCGGCACACCGGCCTTGAACGCGTGCGAGTCATACCCGTACCCAATCCGCAGGCTCATCGCATCACCTCCGCCGGAGTTTTGCTCAGGTAGAACTCCGCCAGTTCCAGATCGCCCGGCTGCGTCACCTTGAAGTTCCTCGCCGAGCCCGCCACCACCGCGACCTCAATCCCCGCCCGCTCCAGCAGGCTCGCCTCATCGGTCCCGGCAAAGCCATCCGCCTCCGCCTCGGCAAACGCCTTCTGCAGCAGCCCGCACTTCGCGCCCTGCGGCGTCTGCGCCTGCACAATTCTTTCTCTGGGAATAGTGGCAGTAATAATAGCCCCATGCGCCGTGCGCTCCACCTGCTTGATGGTGTCCACCGCCGGCAGCGCCACAATCGCCGCGCCGGACTCTGCAATCGCATCGATCGTCCGCTCAATCGTCTCCGGCTCGATCAGCGGCCGTGCTGCATCATGCACCAGCACCACGTCGTCCGGCCCGCAGCCGGTCTCCGCCACCAGCCTTGCCAGCGCATTCGCCACCGACTGCTGCCGGATGTCGCCGCCCTCAACGACATGTACCTTCGCGCCCGCATCTCCCTGATCCAGCCCATAATCCGCCACCTGCGCGGTAACGCGCTCGATCTCGGTCGCCCGCACCGCGATGTAGATCGCGGCCACCCGCTCGACCGCCAGAAACGCACGCAGGCTATGAATTAACATCGGCACGCCGCCGAGGGAGAGAAACTGCTTCGGCGTCGCCGCGCCCCCACCGGAACCTGCACCCGCACCCGCGGCCATCCTTGTCCCAATTCCCGCCGCCGGAAGAATCACAAAGACACGCATAGCCAACGAAGTATACAAGACTTGCGCGTGGCACACTGCCATGCCCGCGCATGTCACAGTACGATGGAGCTTCCATGGCAACACCGCTCTTCAGCCGCGCCCATATCCGCCCCGGCGACCGTATCTGCGCGGCCGTCTCCGGCGGCGCGGACTCGGTCGCGCTGCTGCTCCTGCTGCATGAGACCAACGCGTTGCCGCGCAATGCGCTCGGCGTCGGCCTCTCCGCGGTGCATGTGCATCACGGCCTGCGCGGGGATGAGGCCGACGCCGACCTCGCCTTTGTCGAAGCGCTCTGCCTTCGTCTCGGAGTGCCGCTGCATGTCCATCGCGTCAGCGTGCCAGACCGCCTCGCTGCATCCCGCGCCGCCGGTGATCCTGAAACCACCGAAGAAGCCGCCCGCGCCCTGCGCTATGAGGTCTTCGCCCACCTCATCGCGGAAGGCCACGCCGACTCCATCCTCACCGCCCACACCCTCGATGACCAGGCCGAGACCGTGCTGATGAAGCTCCTGCGCGGAGCCTGGACCGAAGGCCTCTCAGGCATCCATCCCACCATTCCCATCGCGGATGTCGTTTCAACCTCGCGCACGGCTTCCACGCCGGCGCCTTCACCCGCACGCCCTGGCAAAATTCTCCGCCCGCTGCTCGCCCTCCGCCGCACCGAACTCGAAGCCTATCTCCACTCCTGCCATCAACCCTGGCGCACCGACTCCTCCAACGCCGACGAGGCCTTCACACGCAACCGCATCCGCCACCATCTGCTGCCCATCCTGCGCGACTACAACCCTGCCATTGACACCGCCCTCGCCAATCTCGCCACGCTGGCGCGCGAGGACGAAGCCCGCTGGCAGGCCGAGCTGACGCGAATCCTGCCGCAGCTCCTGCTACCCGGAAAGCCGGTCCGCGGAGGTGGCCGCGCCGTCGCAACCGCCGCGAATCGGCATGCGCCCGTCTCGATCGAGCTCGACCGCCTGCGCGCCCTCGACCCTGCCCTCCGCCGTCGCGTCGTCCGCTCGGCCGCCCGCAGGCTGGGAGTTCGCCTGAGCTTCGACTCGACCGCCCGCCTTCTCACCCTTGCCCGCCTCTCTCCGGATGCCGAATCCGCGTCCCAATCCGCACTCCCCCCCGCCAAAGCCCGCCCCGGCTCCTCGCTCGACCTCCCCAACGGCCTCCGTGCCCGGCGCACCGCCCGCGAACTCCAACTCTCTCGCAATCCCTGAAGTTCCCGCTTCTGCCGGGTTATCATTCCAGATAGCCGGCAAAACCCCCGCATTGCAACAGATTTGGGACGCTGCTCCGATCGTGGGATGTGCGTCGCCGCATCTCTCTGCAAAGCTCTGGACGGCACGCCAGTACGCACAATTTCGCTTTCGGCATCCTCAACTTGCCTGCGGAGAGTACTATCTGTTAAGTAGGGCGTTTATCCCCTGTGGCACAATCCGGCGCGATTCGGAACCTTTCCGGCGGCCATTGGCGTCTAATTGCACAGGGAAGCCCTTCGCATAGCAGCAGGCTGCAAGACTTTTCGGATGTGGGCCACGGCATCGCGGGGCCGGAGAATCTAGGAATGCAATTGAACTCGACCTTTAAGAACGTCCTCATCGCGATCGTCCTCGCGGCACTCGCCCTGGGAGCCTACAACGTCATCACGAAGAACATGAGTGGCGCCAAGGATACCCCGCAAACCTACACCGATGTGCTGAACAAGGCGCAGGCCGGCCAGGTGCACGACGTCGTCATCAACGGCACCTCGCTGCAGGGCAAGTTCACGGACAACACAGCCTTCCACACCACCGTTCCTACGAATGATCAGAGGATGTACGACACGCTGGAAGCGCACGGCGTCAACATCCAGGTCAAGGATGAGAGTTCCAGCTTCTGGTTCTCCACGCTGGTCTCCGTCGCGCCGCTGGTCCTGATCCTGCTGTTCTGGTTCTTCCTCATGCGCCAGATGCAGTCCGGCGGCAACAAGGCCATGAGCTTTGGCAAGAGCCGCGCCCGCCTGCTCTCCATGCAGCAGAAGAAGATCACCTTCAAGGACGTGGCCGGCGTCGATGAGGCCAAGGAAGAGCTCAAGGAGATCATCGAGTTCCTGCGTGAGGCGCAGAAGTTCCAGCGCCTCGGCGGCCGCATCCCCAAGGGCGTCCTTCTGGTCGGGCCTCCGGGCACCGGCAAGACACTGCTGGCCCGCGCCGTCGCTGGCGAAGCCAACGTCCCCTTCTTCTCCATCTCCGGTTCTGACTTCGTCGAGATGTTCGTCGGCGTCGGCGCCTCCCGCGTGCGCGACCTGTTCGAGCAGGGCAAGAAGAACGCCCCCTGCATCATCTTCATCGACGAGATCGACGCCGTAGGCCGTCACCGCGGCGCAGGCCTCGGCGGCGGACACGACGAGCGCGAGCAGACCCTCAACCAGCTTCTGGTTGAGATGGACGGCTTTGAGTCCAACGACGGCGTCATCCTGATCGCCGCCACCAACCGGCCCGACGTGCTCGACCCGGCGCTGCTGCGCCCGGGCCGCTTCGACCGCCGCGTCATCGTGGACCGTCCGGACATCCGCGGCCGCGAAGAGGTGCTGCGCGTCCACTCGAAGAAGGTCCCCATGGCCGAGGACGTGAACCTCAACATCCTCGCCCGGGGCACCCCCGGCTTCTCCGGCGCCGACCTGGCCAACATGGTCAACGAGGCTGCCCTTACTGCCGCTCGCTTCAACCGCAAGTCGGTCCACATGTACGACTTTGAAGTGGCTAAAGACAAAGTCCTGATGGGTGCTGAGCGCAAATCGATGCTCCTGACCGACGACGAGAAGCGCGACACCGCTTACCATGAAGCCGGCCATGTGCTCGTCGCCGCCCTGCGCAGCCACTCTGACCCGCTGCACAAGGTTACGATCATCCCGCGCGGCATGGCCCTCGGCGTCACCATGCACCTGCCGGAAGAAGACAAGCACACCGTCACCAAGGACTATCTTGAGACCCAGCTCGCCATCCTGATGGGCGGCCGCTGCGCCGAGGAGATCTTCATGAACCGCCAGACTACTGGCGCTGGCAATGACATCGTGCGTGCCACCGAGTTGGCCCGCAAGATGGTCTGCGAGTACGGCATGAGCGATCTTGGTCCCTTGACCTACGGCAAGAAGGAGCAGGAGGTCTTCCTGGGCCGCGACATCGCCCAGGCCCGCGACTACTCCGACGACACTGCCAAGCAGATCGATGTCGCCGTGCGCAAGTTCGTCGACGAGGGCTACAACTCCGCGCACAAGCTGCTCGAGGACAACGCCGACATCATGCACCGCATGTCCGCCGCTCTGCTCGAGCGCGAGACCCTCGACAAGGTCGAGATCGACCTTATCATCGCGGGCAAGGATCTGCCGCCCTTCAAGTCACCGTTGGCGCACGCCGAGAACGGCCCCAGCGACGGCCAGAAGATCGTCAAACCCGAGCCAGGCCGCAAGCCCGGCTTCGGCGACACCCAGCCCAGCCCGGCATAGAGCCAACCCAATCGCAAGAAAAGATGAGGCGGCCTTCGGGCCGCCTTTATCTTTAGCTCAACTGACCTCGATTCCTCATCAAGGAATACGCATGTTCAATCTTCCCGGCATCCTCCTTCGTATCGAAGAACTCGCACTTGTGATCGTCACTCTGGCGATCTACCGCCACCTCCACGCAAGCTGGCTGCTCTTCGCCGTCCTCTTTCTCGCGCCAGACCTCTTCATGCTCGGCTACCTCGCCGGTCCGCGCATTGGCTCCGCGCTTTACAATCTCGGCCACTGGCTGATGCTCCCGCTCGCTTTGCTGGCCTTCGGCCTGCTCGCAGCGCATCCGCCCGCCGTCTCCGTTGCCCTCATCTGGCTGGCGCACATCTTCTTCGACCGCCTGCTCGGCTACGGCCTCAAATACCCCACCGCCTTCAAGGACACCCACCTCCAGCGCATCTGATTGCGCCGATCCGATCCACCATTGCAAGCGGGATACCCACACCCGCTCCCACCGCATCTTGGCCGTCCTCCGGTGCGACAATAAGTCCAGCGATGCGCCTCACGCTGCCTCACGCCGACCGCACAAACCCTCTGCGCCTCGCCATCGCCCTCATTCTCTGCATCGCGCTCGCCGGCTGCGGCTACCACACCGCCGGCTCGGCCACGCATATCCCCGCGGACGTCCGCACCATCGCCGTGCCGGTCTTCGCCACCCACGCACAGGCCTACCACACCGAGATGGCCTTCACCGACGCCGTCATCCGCGAGCTCGACACCCGCACCCGCCTCCGCGTCGTCAACTCCGGCGACGCCGACGCTACGCTCTCAGGCACTATCCTCACCCAGAGCTCCGTACCACTCACCTACGACGCCACCTCCGGCGTCACCTCCAGCTACCTCATCACCCTCACTGCACGCGTCATCCTCACCGCACACGACGGCACCGTCCTCTACCGCAACGACAACCTCGCCTTCCGCGAGCAGTACCAGTCCACCCAGGACCTCTCCGGATTCATCCGCGAGGACACACCCGCCGTCCAGCGTCTCGCCGCCAGCTTCGCACGCGCCGTCGTCTCCGATATGCTGGAGTCCTTCTGATGAGCGACATCGCCACCGTCCGGGCGCCCCATGTCTCGATCCTGAGTCGCGGGAACGAAGAATGCTCGGGTGCCCCATTCATGCGCGCGCGTCAGCACGCGAATGAGTGGGAAAGAAAAATCTTCGGAGGTATCGTTCCATGAGCAGCCTCCGCAGCTTCGCCGGTGTCGACCGCTTTCTTCTGGAGATCGCATCGTCCTCCGCGCTCCGTCCCGGCTACGTCCTGCTCGGCGACGAGGCCTTCCTCTATCAGCGCTGCCGCGCCGGCATACTCGCCGCCTTCGCACCGCCCGAGAGCCGCGACTTCTCCCTCCACGATCTCGACCTCAGCGATACCTCCATCTTCGACATCCTCGACCGTGCGCGCACCCCCTCCCTGATGGCGCCCTTCCAGGTCTTCTTCGTGCGCGGCTTGAAGAGTCTCTACTCGCGTGGCAGTAAACAGTCCGAGTTCGCCGCAATCGACTCGTACTTCCGCTCGCCCAATCCGCAGGCTCTCATCCTCTTCGTCGCCGATCATCTGCACATCCCCGCCGACGTGCGCCGCATGGACTACCAGGACAAGGAGCGCTTCGACCGCATCCGCGAGACCCTCGGCGACCACTGCGGCATGGTGGAGCTGGCCCGCGTGGACGACGCCGACGCCGTCAAGTGGGCCACTGCCACCGCCGAAGCGCGCGGCATCAAGTTCGATCCCGACGCTGCCCGCGAACTCGTCGACGCCCTCGGTGCCGACATGATGCTGGTGGCCAGCGAGCTTGAGAAGCTGACCCTCTACGTCTCCGCGCCTGCTGGCACAAATACTGATGCCGTCATCCCGAGCGAGCGAAGCGAGTCGAGGGACCCCCGTTCTGTTTCTGAATCACCACAAATGCTCGCCCGCAACCGCATCACCCTCGGCGATGTCGAGACCCAGGTGCTCGCCGCCAAGCAGCGCTCGCTCTATGAGCTGACCGACGCGATCTCCCAGCACGACCGCGCCAAGGCGCTGCTCCTGCTCCATGGCCTGCTCAACGCCTCCGACGGCGCCGAGGACTCCGCCATCGGGCATCTCTACATGCTGGCGCGCACCTTCCGCCAGATGCTCATCATCCTTGAGAAGAATGTGCGCGACACGCGCGCCATCTGGGCCGTACTCTGGCAGGGCTTCCGCATGCCACCCTTCGCCGCCGACGACCTCATCCGCCAGGCCCGCCGCTACAAGTCCCGCCGCGACCTCACGCGCGCCCTCCGCCTCATCGCCCGCGCCGACCTCGAACTCCGCTCCTCCCCGCCCGACAAGCGTCTGGTGCTGGAGCGTCTGGTGCTGGCGCTGGCCACCGAACCCTCCTCACCCGCCGCCACCGCCACCTTCGCCACCCTCCAGTTCGCCATGGAGCTGTAGAAGGAATTCGCGCCCAATCCTCCCTCCCTCTCTGCGTCTCTTCCGCCCTTCCACTCGTCTGTGTCTTTTGGATACCATTCCACGTCATTTCCTCCGAGGAACCCCTATGCGCCAACTCCGCGTTGCCTCCATATTCTTTCTCTCGGCCTCACTCGCTGCGCACGCCCAGGCCAAACTCCAGTCGCTCAACGTCGTCCAACCCAACGGCAAAGGCCGCCTCATCGTTCCCTTGAGCGACCAGCGCAGGCTGCAACGTCTCAGCTTCACGCCCGCCAACGACTTCTCCTCCGGCGGCCCTGCGGTCACCTTCCACGACACCACCTCGAACCTCGAAATGGTCTATTCGCTGACCGGCAACGACACCAACTCCGCCAAGGACTGCCTCGACAAGGCCATGGACGCCAGTGAGCGGAGCTTCGCCATGAGCGCCGCCCGCGCCGACATCAAGCAGGCAGACAAGTCTTCAGGCACCAACTCCTCCGGCCAGGCGTTGGCCTCTGGCTCCTACCTCATCACCGCCATGAGTGGCGCCAAAACCTCGCAGCAGCACGTCTTCAACGTCGTCGCCACCCACGACCTCTGCGCGGAGATTCAAATCGCCAAATCCGACTACACGCCCGCCGACGATGCCACCATCCAGACCGAACTACAGTCACTCAGCCTGGACGCCGGATACACACCCGTCTCCACCGACTACTTCCTGATGGCGACTCTGATCTCGCAGCTCGGAGGAGGCAGAGGCGGCGGTGGCGCGGCTCCCTACGATCAGCGCGCCCTCGATACTCTGCCCGCGGACGCACCCGTAGCCATTCGCCGCACCATCATCGATCGCCTCTCCACCTCCTACGACCGCAGCGGACAGGCCGACAAGAGCCGCCCCATCAACGAGGCCGCCATCAAGACCGACGCTGACTACCCGATGTACTACTACAACCTCGCCCGCGTGGATGCCGAAGACTTCAAAGTCGCCGACGCCAAAGCCCACCTGCAGCAGGCCTGGGACCGCAAGGCCAACCTGCCCGCCGACCAGCCGATGCCCGACCCCACTAAGGACCCCTCCCTCCAGAAGCTCAAAACCAAGTCGGATTTCTGGACCTACGTAGAGTCCCTCAAGTAGCCCCGGAATTACTTCTTCGCTGCACACAGATCCTGGCCATTCTCATGCCTCCGGTCGCCCATAACGTGGCCCGGAGGCATACGTTTGCCCTGATACCATCGAACCTGACCCATGCCTGAGATTCGTGTCCGCATCGCCCCATCGCCTACCGGCGACCCGCACGTCGGCACCGCCTACATGGCGCTGCTCAACTACATCTACGCCCGCCAGCGCGCCGGCAAGTTCATCCTCCGCATCGAGGACACCGACCGCACACGCTTCGTCCCCACCAGCGAGCAGATGATCTTCGACTCGCTCCGCTGGCTCGGCCTCCAGTGGGATGAAGGCCCCGACGTCGGCGGTCCGTTCGGGCCGTACAGACAATCGGAACGCACCGAGATCTACCGCCAGCACGCCGAGATGCTGCTGGCCAGCGGCCATGCCTATCGCAGTTTTGAGACTGCCGAAGAGCTGGACGCCATGCGCAAGTCGCAGCTGGCTGCCAAGCTGCCGCCGCGCTACAACGGCGCACACCGCGAACTCTCCGCCGCCCAGATCGCAGCGTATGAGGCCGAAGGCCGCCCGGCAGTCGTCCGCCTCAAAGTTCCCGCCGAGGGCGAGACCAGCTTCCGCGATGAGCTGCGCGGCGCCGTCACCTTCTCCCACAACAACGTCGATGACCAGGTGCTGCTCAAGTCCGACGGCTTTCCGACGTATCACCTCGCCAACGTCGTCGACGACCACCTCATGCAGATCACCGACGTCATCCGCGCCGAGGAGTGGATCTCCTCCACGCCCAAGCACATCCTGCTCTATCAGGCCTTCGGCTGGCAGCCGCCGCGCTTCTGGCATATGCCACTGCTGCGCAATCTGGATAAGAGCAAGATCTCCAAGCGCAAGAACCCTGTGTCCGTCATCTACTACCAGCAGAGCGGCTACCTGCCCGCTGCGCTGTTGAACTTCCTCGGCCTCATGGGCGGCGGCATGCCCTCGGGCGGCGCGCCGGACGGCAGCGAGGGCCGGGCCAGGAATCTCGAAGCTGAGATCTTCTCGCTCACCCAGATGCAGGAGAGGTTCGACTTCGCCAAAATCTCGCTCGGTGGCCCGGTCTTCGACCTCACCAAGCTCAAGTGGCTCAACGGCGAGTACATCCGCCGCCTCACGCCGGCCGAGTTCCTCGCCGCACTGCGCGAGACCATCTTCTCCGACGACTATCTCTCCCGCATCGCTCCCCTCGTCCAGACGCGCGTCGAGACCCTCGCCGGCTTCGGCGACATGGCCGACTTCTTCTTCCGCGACGACGTCATGCCCACGTCTGAGGTCTTCATCCCGAAGAAGAAGACCCTCGAAGAGACCGTTGCCTTCGCCGCCGAGCAGCTCGCCATTCTCGAAGCCGCCGACTTCACCGTCGAAGCGCTGGAACCCGCGCTCAAAAAGCTGGGCGAAGAGAAGCAGTGGGCGGTCCGGGACAACTTTATGCTGCTGCGCGCGGTTATTACGGGCAGCACGGCCTCGCCACCGCTGCTCGAATCGCTGATCGTCTTCGGCAAGGCCCGGACGCTCGACCGAATGCGACGGTTTCTAGAAGCGCAGAAGAAAATCGCCGGCGCAAAGAAGTAAACGCCGCTAACAACCTTTCATGCCGGCGCTAGCTTTAAACCCGTGCCAGACTTATCGCCATCAAAATGAGGCAGACCGACGAAGCGATCAGACTGAATTTAATCAAACCGTAATTCAGGTCGTGCCAAGTGTAGCCGGGAGCTCCATCGGCCATTATTTTGTTCTCTGCATCTCTAATGGCCGGTACAAGCCACGACATCAAATTCGCCAGCAATAAACCTAGCGGGATCACCATTATCACCGGCGCAAGTATCTGAATCAGCCAAAAAACAAGATCCGCAGAAGTCGCTTTCGGCGCGATGGAAAGTATGTTCGCGCCTTGACGAAGCGCCCGATGTACTTTCATCTCGATCGAGAAAAAGAGGACGGCCAATACGATCTCAGAAATGCAGAAGAAGAGCAATTCCGCGAGCCTCACCCATCCCGGCAGTTTCGCCTTTGCCGCCTGCCTGGCTACTACATCCGGCCGCCTGAAATAAGGCATCCTGCGGACAATCCACGGCACGATGATGATAGTCAACGGAATCGTGAGAAGTGAGCCAAAATTTCCCATGGCTGATAGTGGCTAATACATATCACACAGAGTGGCGCTCTTACGCGAATAAAATCTGCGTGTGCTTTTAGCGAGACCTGATCTTCGCATTGAACTCCGTTTTCACTGCTGCCGTATCCTTAACCCAGCTATGCGACGTGTGCTTGGTCGTGGGTTCCTGTTGTTGTCTCTGTGTGCGGTCTCCGCGCTGCCCACGCATGCCATCGAGGTCAAGATCTCCGCGCAGGCGCTGGAGCGCACGCTACAGGCCCAGCTCTTCAGCGGAGCCGAAGGCCGCTATTACATGCGCGGCAACGCCACCTCGGCCTGCTATGTCTACGCCGAGCAGCCCAAGGTCAGCTTCAAGGACGACCGCGTCTGGGTCCACGTGCGCACGCACGCCAAGCTCGGCACCGGCCTCAAAGGGGCGTGCCTCGGCGTCTCGCTGACCACCGACGCCGATGTGTCGTTTGTACCCGACGCCGAAGGCTCCTCGGTCGGCTTTCGCGACGCGCGCATCGAACGCGCCAGCGACTCACCTGAGCTCAACTTCCTTCTTGTCCCGTTCCTCAGCCGCAAACTGCCGACGCAGATGAAGCTCGACGCCGCCGAGACCATGGGCAAGCTACTCAGCCAGTCGGTCGCCTCTACCGGCTACGCGCTCACGCTCGACTCGCTCCAGCTGCACTCCATGACCGTCGACCACAACGCATTAGTCGTCGATGTGGACGCTGTGCTCAGCGTGGATTAGTAAGACGAGCTAACGAACGCCCATGCATCGCTCGCGCTCTTCGCGATGAGTGGGATCGTGCCCGGACGGGCACTGCCCTAGCTCAGCACTTCCATCAGTTTGTTGATGGTGCGATTCAGGTCCTTGTCGCCGCGCCTCTGCTCGTCGATCTTGCCGATCGAGTGCATCACCGTGGTGTGGTGCTTGCCGCCGAACTGCCGCCCGATCTCCGGCAGTGACGCCTCCGTCAGCTGCTTGGCCAGGTACATCGCAATCTGCCGCGGCACCACAATCTGTCGCGAGTTGTTCTTCTGCTTCAACTCCGGCACCCGCATGCCGAACTGCTCCGCCACCGAACGCTGGATCGCCTCAATCGTGATCTTGCGCACCTGCGTGTCGATAAACTGCTTCAGGCACTGCTGCGCCACCGCCAGCGTAATCTCCACGCCATGCATGGAGCACCACGCGATCAGCCGCACCAGCGCGCCCTCCAGCTCGCGCACGTTGGTCCGCACGTTGCTCGCGATAAACAGCGCCACGTCGACCGGCAGCGGCGTCTGCTCGCTCTCGGCCTTCTTCTGCAGGATCGCGACCTTGGTCTCGAGATCCGGCGGCTGGATGTCGGCGATCAGCCCCCACTCAAAGCGCGAGCGCAGCCGGTCCTCAAAGTCCTGCAGCTCTTTCGGCGGCCGGTCGCTCGCAATCACAATCTGCTTCATGCTCTCGTGCAGTGTGTTGAAGGTATGGAAGAACTCCTCCTGCGTGCGCTCCTTGCCTGCCAGGAATTGGATGTCATCGATCAGCAGCACATCCACCGTGCGGAACTTGTCGCGGAAGCTGGTCATCTTCTGGTAGCGGACGCAGTCCACCATCTCGTTCATAAACTTCTCGCCGCTCACATAGCAGATCGACGCATGCGGCATATGCCGCTTCACGTCGTGCCCGATGGCGTGCATCAGATGCGTCTTGCCCATGCCCACGCCGCCGTACAGGAACAGCGGGTTGTAGGCCTTCGACGGCCGCTCCGCCACCGCCTGTGCCGCCGCCGCGGCAAACTGGTTGCCGTTGCCCACCACAAACGCGTCGAACTGGTACCGCGCGTTCAGTTGCGCGGCCGTGTTCCAGTCAAACCGCGACTGCTCCGGCGCTGGCATCGTCGTGCCTGCATGCGACCTGCGCTGGCCCGGCACGTTCGCGGTGTGGCTGGGAACCGGTGCAAAGCCTCCGTCCTCGCGCATGCGCGGCGTCGTGGGGTCCTGCTGCGGCGTCGTGAAGGTCACCGTCTCAATCTCCAGGCCCAGGTTGTCGATCGCCTCCTGGATCAGGTCCGCGTACCGCTCGCACACGTCCTGGAACTCGGCTGTGGGGATGCGGACATACAGCGTCTTGCCTTGCACGTGCGAAAACCGGGTGGGCTTCAGCCAGGTCTCAAACGACTGGCGATTGATCTTCTTCTCGAGCGCGCCGAGGATGCGGACCCATTGATTCAGCACGGCGGTGGCCGTAGGAACGAATGACATGCTTTCAATCCCTGCCTGGATTTTGCTCCAGGCTTCTTTCGTAAGATGACTAGCCGACCCGGAAGACCAACAATGCAACCAAGCAGTGCAAAAGCGAAACAGTGTCCCGCATCGCTGCGGCGCAGCGATTGTGAGTGAGAACCTCTATTTGCCGGAGAGCTTCGTTTGGAGTGTTGCCGCCCCTTGCGAAGGAAAACCACAACCAAAAACCAAAGTGCGAAATCTGCAAAGCAGGTTTTCGTCTTTGGTGAGCGGGTTTGATAGTAGCACGATCTTCTCGCCCTATTTCAAGCCCTTGCGAGAGAAAAATTTCGTTTGCACCATTCATTGTGAAGAACACCTTTCACGCGTCCACCGCGCATCTTGTCCCACTGCTCAAGCCGCGCATTCGCATCTCTCGCTAACTCGTTTGTTCGCGTGAATGTCTTCGGATTTTTGTGCCGCTGAGGTATACTGAGAGACCGTTGCACACAAGTTTGAGGAGTTTTTTCAGGCCATGCCAAAGCGTACCTTTCAACCCAACCGCCGCGCCCGCGTAAAGAAGCACGGCTTTCTCACCCGCATGAAGACCAAGTCCGGCGCCGCCGTGCTCAGCCGCCGCCGTGCCAAGGGCCGCCACAAGATCGCAGTCAGCCCCGGCTTCCGCGAGAACTAACTCGACGGCGGCTCGTGCGACTCTTTGTCTGTAGCCGGCGCATGATCCCTTCCCCTAATAGCGCGTTCACGCAGTCTTGCATCGCGGCCTTGGTCGCGGCGGAGATCTGTGCACCTGCATGCACGCGGGCCCGCGCATGATCGCCTCTGCCTCGCAACCGTTCGCTCTCTCCCGCCTGCGCAAACACGCCGACTACCAGCGAGTCTACTCCGCCAGCCGCAAACAGTTCTCCCGCCAGATGAGCTACTTCTTCGCGCCCCGCGCAGCCGCGTCCGCGAACCCACACGCACCCATCGACAGCAGTTCCACCGGCCCGCGCGTCGGCCTCACCGTCGGCAAGGTCATGGGCAAGGCCGTCGACCGCAACCGCATCAAGCGCCGCATGAGAGTGGCCGTCCGCCGCAACCTCGCGCTGCTCACCGCTCCCGTCGACGTCATCCTGCATCCGCGCCGCGTCGTCCTCGATCTCGACTTCGCCGAGCTGGACCGCGAGGTCGCCCACGTCTTCCGCGCCATTGAAAAGTCGGCCGCCTCCACGCGTAAAACGCCGTCCGTAATATCCAGCCCAAAGCCCCGCGCAAACTCCAGCGAGCTCACCACGTGACCGCCGCATCCACCACGCGCGAGCGCTCCGCCAACTTCGCACTCCGCGCATACAAACTCCTCGTCGCACCTATCCTGCACGCCATCAGCCCCAGCCGCTGCATCTACCTGCCCACCTGCTCGGAGTACGCCACGCTCGCCCTCACGCGCTTCGGTCTCGTCCGCGGCTCCTGGCTGGCACTCCGTCGCCTTGCGCGCTGCCATCCCTGGGCCACCGGCGGCTTCGACCCCGTCCCTGAACTCCCCGGAAACCTCGCGCCCTCAAACTCCGTACCACTCCAAAGCGATCGCCGGCATTCCGACCATTTACCATAGACACAGGCTGGCAGCGGCCCGCATCTCTGGCCTCCGGCTCACCAGCTTCCACACAGAACAGGACGTCTCTCTTGGCAGAATTCTCGAACCCTAATCAGCAGGGCGGTCAGGACAACAAATCGCTCCTGGCGATGCTTGTCGTCTTCCTCGTCGCCATGGTCGGCATCCAGCTCTATCACATGAAGTACCCGGCAGCACCGGCGGCGAACCAGACCGCGCAGCCCGCCGCGACCGCGCAGCCACCGGCCATCGGCGCCGCCCTGTCCGCGCCCGCATCGGCTTCGGCAGTTGCTCCCGCCGCCGCCCCGGCAACGCCTGCCGTCCAGGCCTCTGCCGAATCCACCACCGTCGTCGAGAACGAGCTCTACCGCATCACCTTCTCCAACCGCGGCGCCCAGGTCACCAGCTGGATCCTCAAGAAGTTCACCGACGCCAGCGGCAAGCCGCTCGACCTCGTCAGCCAGCAGGCCGCCAAGCTCTTCGGCGATCCGCTCTCGCTCTACACCCAGGACTCCACCACCCTTACCATCGCCAACGCGCAGCGCCACTCGGGCGTCGTCGTCGCCACCATCGCCGGCAGCATCCCCGCCGGCCTCAACGGCCGCGCCGTCGCCATCGCAGGCGTTGGCGACTCCAGCTACAACGGCACCTTCACCGTCACCCAGACCGGGCCCAGCACCCTCATCTACACCCAGAGCTACGGCGACGACAGCTCCACCACCGGCGGCACCCTCTCCACGCTCAATGGCGCCACCGGAGCTGCTCTCAACCAGGCGCTCTTCGTGCCATCAGCCACCGGCCCGCTCGCTGCGCCCGCGTCGCTCACCTTCAAGTACTCGGCCAACGGCATCGACGTCACCAAGACCTTCACCTTCGACGCGACCTACGTCCTGCACGCCCAGGTCGATGCCACTCGCGACGGCGCACCCATGCCCGTTCTGCTCGCGTGGCCCGGCGGCTTCGGCGACCAGAACGAGGACTACCGCGGCACCGCCTATTCCAACTCGCAGTTCGACAGCTACCGCAACGGCTCTGCCGACCACCTCGCGCCCAAGAAGCTCTCCGGCGGCAACGTCCTCCCCGGCCCGTTTGACTGGGCCGGCGTCAGCGATCCCTTCTTCGCCGCCGTCTTCCTGCCCGACTCGCCCGCCACCGCGCAGGTCGCCACGCTCTACTCCAACCTGGACGTCTCCAAAAACATTCACCGCGTCGGCTTCAACTCCGGCTCAGCGCCCACCAAGGCGCTCAACGTGCCGATCCTCGGCGCCGCCATCGGCGACGCCAACGGCGCCATCTCCACCGCCATCTTCGCCGGCCCCAAGGCCATCAACGTCCTCAAGAACATTCACGCCGCCGATCCCAAAGTCACGCTCTCGCAAGACCTCGAGTTCGGCTTCTGGGGCTTCATCGGCAAGTACCTCTTCCTCGCGCTGCAGTTCATCCACTCCCATGTGGCCTCCAACTGGGGTTGGGACATCGTCATCCTGACGATCCTCATCAACATCGCCATCCTGCCTTCGCGCATCAAGATGATGCGCAACGCCGTCAAGATGCAGCGCATTCAGCCGCAGCTCGACGCCATCAAGGCCAAATACAAAAACCCCAAGATGAACGACCCCAAGTACAACCAGATGAGTCAGGAGGTCATGGACTTCCAGAAGGGGCAGGGCATCAACATGTTCGGCGGCTGCATCCCGACCCTCGTCACCATGCCGCTCATCTACGCCTTCTACTCCATGATCGCCCACGTCGTGGAGCTGCGCCACGCCCACTGGCTCTGGCTGCCGGACCTCCAGGCCGCCGATCCCTGGCACATTCTCGCTGTCCTCACCATCATCTTCCAGTTCCTCATGCAGTTCTATACCCCCTCGCCCGGCGTCGACCCCCAGCAGCAGCGCATGATGGCCTTCATGATGCCCGCCATCTTCGGGTACTTCACCTGGAACTACCCCTCCGGCGTCGCCCTCTACTGGCTCGTCGGACTCATGGTCGGCATCGCACAGCAGATGGTGATGAATAAGACCTCGCTCGGCAAGGAGATGCGCGAGATCGCCGCCAAGCGCGCCCGCCGCAGCAGCGGCAAAGGTCAGACCATCCAGGCCAAACGCTAGGGATTCGCAGCGGCAGAAAGTCGTCATCGCGAACCAAGCCGCATCGCGGCGCGGTCCAGGGCCCCCGCATCTGTTTTCTTAAGCGCTGAGATCAGTTTTCATTCGCACTGACCCGTATACTGACCCGGATTTTGTCTTTCCTTGCATCTCACAGCTACGAGGAGGCCAATGAAATATCCAAAGATCCGCAAAGCCGTATTCCCCGCCGCCGGCCTCGGCACCCGCTTTCTCCCCGCCACCAAGGCCATCCCCAAGGAGATGCTCTGCCTCGTCGATAAGCCTCTCATCCAGTACGGAGTGGAAGAGGCAGTCGCCGCCGGCTGCACCGAGATCATCATCGTCACTGGCCGCGACAAGGCCGCCATGGAAGACCACTTCGACCGCAGCCCGGAGCTCGAGGCCACCCTCGAAGCCAAAAACAAGCAGGCCCTGCTCGACGCCGTCCGCTCCGTCTCCAAACTCGCGCGCATCGTCTACACCCGCCAGTCGGAGCCCCTCGGTCTCGGCCACGCCGTCCTGCAGGCCAAAGAGATCGTCGGCGACGAGCCCTTCTGCGTCCTGCTCCCCGATGACATCGTCGATTCCAAAGTCTCCTGTATGAAGCAGATGGTCGAGGCCTTCGAAGAGACGCAGGCCTCCATCCTTGCCTCCGAAGTCGTCGAAGGCCCCGCCATCTCCGCCTACGGCGTCCTCGACTGCACACCCCACCCCACCAATCCCAGGCTCCTCGCCGTCAAAGGCATGGTCGAGAAGCCGAAGTTTGAGGACGCGCCCTCGCCCAACGCCATCATCGGCCGCTACATCCTCACTCCGCGCATCTTCTCCATGATCGAGACCATCCAGCCCGGCGCAGGCGGCGAGCTCCAGCTCACCGACGCCATCAAGGCCCTCCTCAAGTACGAGAAGGTCTACGGCTTCCACTACGAAGGCAAGCGCCACGACGCTGGCGACAAGCTTGGCTTCCTCAAGGCCACCGTCGAGCTCGGCCTCAAGAACGACGACCTCGGCCCCGCCTTCCGCGCCTGGCTCCGCGAACACAAGTACTAAAACACCTCACAGGTGCCGGGGGATGCATCCAACTCCCATAGCCGCCCGCGATGGAATCACCCAGCCAGATCCAGGAACACGTCGACACCATCCTCCGCCACGAACAGGATTTCCTCGCCCGCAGGACTCCAACCGAACGCCTCGGCGACACCATCGCAGGATTCGTCGGCAGCCTCCGCTTCGTCGTCCTGCATCTCTGCGCGTTTCTCTGCTGGATCGTCGTCAACACCATCCACGCGGGCGTCCCGCACTTCGATCCCTACCCCTTTTCACTCCTCGGTACCTGGGTCTCCCTCGAGGCCATCCTCATCGCCAGCTTCATCCTCATGCGCCAGGCACGGCTGGCCAGGCGCGCCGATGAGCGCGACCACCTCATGCTCCAGATCCTCCTGCTGACCGAAAAAGAGATCACCGCGGTCGTGCGCATGAATCAGGAGATGGCGGCCAGGATAGGCCTTCCCGCAATCGCCCGCGACCGCGACATAAAAGAGCTGGGGCAGGAGACATCCATCGACGAGGTAGCCCAGACCATCCAGGAGAACTTCTCTCAAGGAATCGAGTGAGGCCAGACTCCGGCCGCCCACAGATAAGGCTGGCCCTTCGCGGCGCCGGACTGTCTCTCGTCGTGGTACGCAGTCCCGCGCGCGTGGCATGGCGATCTCGCGCATCGTCTGCGCTCGCTCGCCTTACGACTCAGATCACCTTCATCAACAGCAAAATGACGACGATCAGCAAAAGCAGGCTGACCCCGCCGCCACCGTAGTAACCAATGCCCGGCCCCATCCGATAGCCGCCGAAGCCAAACACCAAGATCAGAACGATTAAGAGAATAAGCACGCTGTCCTCCAATTCCTTTGACCTCTGGTGAGATGCCGATTCCTCACCTCCCGGGAAAACAAATATCGCCGCGGTCCGAATCCATCACGGCTGGCCCCATCTCCGCCATAACTTTGCCGTCCCTTCATGTGCACTCCTCTGCGCACCCCGCAGTGTTACTCTTTTTTGCATTCACTCGACGCCACTCTCCACGGAGACCGCTTCCATGAAGATCACAGCCGCCTGTCTTTCCCTCGCTCTCACCTTCGCCGCCGCCGCCGCACACGCCCAGTCCTCCAGCCCCATCAAGGCCGGCCTGTGGGAGACCACCATCACCACCAACATGCAGATGCAGCTCCCGCCCGAGCTCCAGGCCCGCCTCGACGCCATGACGCCGCAACAGCAGGCCATGATGAAGGCCAACATGCCCGGCATGATGGGCGGCGGCGCGCCCACCACCACCACCACCCACTCCTGCTCCACCGGCCAGACCGTTCAGGACCTGCTGAACCAGGCCCAGCAGAAGGGCTCGCAATGCAAGCTCACCAACCAGACCCAGACCGCCACCGGCATGTCCTTTGACATCTCCTGCACCGTGCCCCAGGGCTCGGCCAACGGCCACAGCTCCTTCACCATGGCGGACTCCGACCACGTCAATGGCACCACACACCTCACCATCAACATGACCAGCGCGCGCGGCTCCGGCTCCATGGCCATGGACAGCACCATGTCCTCGCACTATCTCGGCTCCGACTGCGGCTCCGTCGCCCCCAACTCCTCCGTCGTCATCCCCAAGTAGCACTCCAACCGAAGGCGTCATCCGAGCGCAGCGAAGAGCGTCAGCTCTTTGCGAAGTCGAGGGAACCCCCGCATTTGCTTTTTGCTCGTCATTCCGGAGCCTAGCGCCAGAATCTCTCTGTATCTGCATCTTGGTACCCCATTCATCGCGCGCTTTTTGCGCGATGAGTGGGAACGCGCGGTCTAAACTATCCCCGTGCGATCACCCAGCTGCCTCCTTCTCGCCGCGCTCGTCTCCGTCGCCGCGCCAGCCCTCGCGCAGCCCGCGCCCATCCGCATCACCGCCGATCTCTCCGAAGCTCCGCGCCATCTCTACCACGCAGAGATCGATCTCCCCGTAAAGCCCGGCCCGCTCACCCTCATCACCCCCGAGTGGATCCCCGGCGAGCACCGCCCCGATGGCCCGGTGGAAGAGTTCGCCGGCATCGTCTTCACCGCAAATGGCAATTCACTCCCCTGGCGCCGCGATGACGTCAACCTCTTCTCCTACCACCTCGACATTCCCGCCGGCGTCTATACCCTTCACGCCCACCTCGACGCCATCGTCCCCGAGCGCGTAACACCGCACCTCGCCGTCCTCGAGTGGGAGCGCCTGCTCCTCTATCCCGCCAACACGCCCGTCCGCGACATCCCCATCCAGCCCTCGGTCATCGTCCCCGTCGGCTGGTCTGTCGGCACCGCGCTCACTCCAGAAGCCACCGGCCTCACACCCTCCGCCCCCACCGGAGTCGACGAATCCGCCCACGCCCCCACGCCCGGCGCACTCATGACCCGCTACGCCGCCACCACCGTCGAGCAGCTGGAAGACTCGCCCATCCTCACCGGCCAGTACCTCCACGAATTCGCACTCGCGCCCGAAATCACACCCAAACACTTCATCGACGTCGCCTCCGACGAGCCGCGCGATGCCGAACTCCGCCCTGAGCTCCTCGCCTCGCTCTCCAACCTCGTCCGCGAGGCCGGCGCCGCCTACGGCCCGCCCCACTACAACGCCTATCACTTCCTGCTCACGCTCTCAGACACCGCCGGCGGCGAGGGCCTCGAGCACGGCCAGTCCTCCGACAACGGCGTCGACGAGAACACCTTCCGCGATCTCGAACATCAGCTCTCCGAGGCCGACCTGCTCCCTCACGAGTTCACCCACTCATGGAACGGCAAGTACCGCCGCCCCGCCAACCTCTATCAGCCGGACTTCGCCACCGCGCAGCGCGGCGATCTCCTCTGGGTCTATGAGGGCCTCACGCAGTACATGGGCTATGTGCTCGCCGCGCGCTCCGGCCTCATCACGCCAGATCAGTATCGCGATCTCCTCGCCTCCGCCGCCGCCAATCTCGACAACAAGCCCGGCCGCGACTGGCGCTCCACCGAGGACACCGCCATCTCCTCCTCCATCCTGCGCGTCAACGGCGCAGCCTGGGCCAACTGGCGCCGCTCCCAGGACTACTACTGGGAGGGCGATCTCGTCTGGCTCGACGCCGACACCCTCATCCGCCAACTCACCGGCAACAAAAAATCCCTCACCGACTTCTTCCACATCTTCCTCGGCCGCGGCGGACAGACCGGCCCGCTCATCGTGCCCTACGACCTGAATGAAATCGTCACCGCTCTCAACCAGGTCGCGCCCTACGACTGGGCCAAATTCTTTGCCGACCGCATCGACTCCATCCAGCCCCGCGCCGACCTCGCCGGCATCACCCGCGCCGGCTACCACCTCGACTACTCCGACAAGCCCTCCAAAACCGAGACCACCCTCAGCACCGCCCGCCGCGGCGGGCCAACCATCGACGTCTGGTACTCCATCGGCATCCGCGTCACCACCGACGGCACCATCACCGACGTCCTCTGGAACGGCCTCGCCGACAAAGCAAAGCTCTCACCGGGCCAGAAAATCTACGCCGTCAACTCCACCATCTTCTCCGCCGACGCCCTCAAGACCGCCATCCGCGACGCCAAAGGCAAGCCCGACCCCATCCGCCTCATCCTGCAGACCGGCAACCAGGTCTCCTCCGTCGACCTCGACTACCACCTCGGCGAGCGCTACCCCGTCCTCACCCGCATCGACTCCGCCCCCGACCTCCTCTCCGACATCACCAAACCTCTCACCACTCCACCCGCAAAATAGTCCCCCAACGCCGAAAAGAATGCGCTCCCCGCATCCCGCAAAGCGCACCTGATCCTGTACCCTCCGTTTGACCCAACAATAATATTTATTGTTTACTAACTTCTGATGAACACCTCCGCAGCCGAACAGACCCGCGCCTTCCGCAAACTCTGCGCGGACCACGGGCTCGCTGCGACCCACCAGCGCCAGGTCCTCTACAACGTCATGCAGACCATGCCCGGACATCCCAGCCCGGAGGAGGTCTACGCCCAGGTCCGCCGGCACATCCCCGCCATCTCGCTCGCCACCGTCTACAAGAACATCCATCTATTCGTCGAACGGGGCGTGCTCCGCGAGCTCAGCATGCACCACGGCTCCCTGCGCGTCGAAAGCAACAGCGCCCCTCATCATCACCTCGTCTGCTCGCAGTGCAAGACCATCACCGACATCGCAGAGAAGGATCTCGGCGCTCTGCCTGCGCCGCGAAAACTGCGCGGAGGCTTCCGGGTCCAGCGCTACTCCATCGACGTCCTTGGCATCTGCGCCGCGTGCCAGAAAGCCAAGAGAAGTTAACCCTGCTCCGTCTCTGAACTGTCCTTCGCGGACCGCTCAATTTGGACCGACATACCCGCGGACGATCGCAACAACCCCAAGGAGATCACCATGGCCACCGAATCCATCCCACCGGCAACGTCTCAACCCTCTCCGCAGTCCGCCAGCGAAGCAACCTGCCCATTCGACCACACCGCCGTAGCTGCCTCCGCAAACTCCTCCGCCGCGCGCCACGCCGCCATGACCAACCGGGATTGGTGGCCCAATCATCTGCGCCTCGATCTTCTGCATCAGCACTCCCAGCTCTCCAATCCCATGGGTGAGGAGTTCAACTACGCCCAGGAGTTCCGCAAGCTCGACTACTGGCAACTCAAGAAGGACCTCGCCGCCGTCATGACCGATTCGCAGGACTGGTGGCCTGCCGACTTCGGCCACTACGGCCCGCTCATGATCCGCATGGCCTGGCACGCCGCCGGCACCTATCGCACCTTCGATGGACGCGGCGGCGGCGGACGCGGACAGCAGCGCTTCGCGCCGCTCAACAGCTGGCCGGACAACGTCAACCTCGACCGCGCGCGCCGCCTGCTCTGGCCGGTCAAGCAGAAATACGGCAAGCAGATCTCCTGGGCCGACCTGCTCATCCTCGCCGGCAACGTCGCGCTGGAGACCATGGGCTTCAAGACCTTTGGCTTTGGCGGCGGACGGCCCGACGTCTGGGAGCCGGATCAGGATGTCGACTGGGGCGCGGAGGCCGCATGGATGGGCTCCGACAAGCGCTTCTCCGGTGAGCGTGACCTCGCCAACCCGCTCGCCGCGACCCACATGGGCTTGATCTACGTGAACCCCGAGGGTCCGGAGGGCAAGCCCGACCCCGCCGCCGCCGCGCGCGACATCCGCGTCACCTTCGGCCGCATGGCCATGGACGATGAGGAGACCGTCGCCCTCATCGCCGGCGGCCACACCTTCGGCAAAACCCACGGCGCCGGCCCCGGCAGCCATCTCGCCCATGAGCCCGAAGGCGCGCCCATTGAGAATCAGGGCCTTGGATGGTCCAGCGCCTATAAGACCGGCATCGCCGGCGACGCCATCACCAGCGGCCTCGAGGTCACATGGACCACGAAGCCGCGCCAGTGGACCAACGACTTCTTCGAGCATCTCTTCAAGTACGAGTGGGAGCTCACCAAGAGCCCCGGCGGCGCGCACCAGTGGAAGCCCAAGGGCGACGCCGGCGCCAACACCGTGCCCGACGCGCACGATGCCGCCAAAAAACATCAGCCCGGCATGTTGACCACCGACCTCGCCCTCCGCGTCGACCCCATCTACGAAAAAATCTCGCGCGACTTCTACGCCAACCCCGGCAAGTTCGCCGACGCCTTTGCCCGCGCCTGGTTCAAGCTCACCCATCGCGACATGGGCCCGAAGGCCCGCTACATGGGCCCCGAAGTGCCAAAGGAAGACCTCATCTGGCAGGATCCCGTCCCCGCCGTCGCTCATCCGCTGGTCGATGAGGCCGATATCAAGGCCCTCAAGGCGAAGGTGCTCTCCTCAGGAGTCTCCATCTCCGAACTCGTCTCCACCGCATGGGCCTCGGCCTCCAGCTTCCGCGGTTCGGACAAGCGCGGCGGCGCCAACGGCGCTCGCATCCGCCTCGCTCCGCAAAAGGATTGGGAGTCCAATCAACCCGCGCAGCTGGCGCGCGTGCTCCAGGCGCTGGAAAAGATTCAGACCGAGTTCAACGGCTCATCCGGCGGCAAGCAGATCTCACTGGCCGACCTCATCGTCCTCGCCGGCGATGCCGCCATCGAGAAGGCCGCCAAAGACGCCGGCGTCGATGTCACCGTGCCCTTCACCCCCGGCCGCACCGACGCCTCCGAGCAGCAGACCGACGCCGAATCCTTCGCTCCGCTGGAACCAAAAGTCGACGGCTTCCGCTCCTATGGCTACAACCACCCCGAGCCCGCCGAGGTCGCTCTGCTCGACAAGGCACAGCAGCTGCGCCTCACCGCGCCCGAGCTCACCGTGCTCATCGGCGGCCTGCGCGTACTCAACACCAACTTCGGCGGAACGAAGTTCGGCGTCTTCACCGACCGTCCCGGCACGCTCACCAACGACTTCTTCATCAACCTTCTGGACATGAAGTACGTGTGGAAGGCGAAGGACGACGCGAAGAACACCTTTGTCGGCAGCGAGCGGGCGTCCGGCAAGGCAAAGTGGCAGGCCACCCGCGCCGACCTCATCTTCGGCTCCAACGCCCAGCTGCGCGCCCTCTCCGAGGTCTACGCCTGCTCGGACTCGCACGCCAAGTTCGTCACCGACTTCGTCCAAGCTTGGCACAAGGTCATGAACCTCGACCGCTTCGACATCATCCATTCGGTATAGCAGCCGCAACGCTATCAACCCCACGCTTCGCTGGCTCCCCATTCACGCGCAGTCACATGCGCGTGAATGGGACGAGCTCTCACTTCACTCGCTGCTGCGCAAACGCCTCAATCGTCGTCGGCCCGTGGAACCTCTCCGTCCCCGGATTGCCGAAGTGGATCCAGCCAGAGTTAAAACTCTTTACCATCTCCACGTAGAGCCCTGTCCGGTCCGCGGGCATTCCGATACCCTCCAGCACGCCCTGCCAGGCCGCCTCCGGCAACTGCACGGCCTTCACCTGTCGGCCCAGGGCTCTCCCGAATGCGGCGGCTGCCTGGTGCAAATCTGTTTCACCTTCCGGCCCAGCCACCTCCAGCACGCGCACGCCGCTCCAGCTCTCCTGCAACGCCGTCGCGCCCGCCAGGCCAATGTCCTGTGTTGCTACCAGCGGAAACTTGCGCTCCAGCGGCCCATAGAAGAAGGGCATCTCGCCTGTGCTGCGGATGTGGTCCAACATTCCCAGCCAGTTCTCCATAAAGCTGCCTGCGCGCAGGTACGCCACCGGAATCGACAGCGCTCGCGTCGCCTCTTCGAGTAAATGTGTCGACGTAATCAGCCCCAGGCCGCTCGTCTGCTCCGATCCGATGGACGAAAGAAACACCGCCTTGCCCGGTCTGGCCTGTTCCAGCGCCTCGCGGATCGCCGCAATCGTCCGCTTCTGGTTGGGGAACCCAGGGGCCGGCGCAAAGTCGGGTGGAATCATGGCGAAGACACCCTCCGCCCCCGCGAATGCCTTTGCGAGACCAGTCGCATCGTCATACGTGGACTGCACCAACTCCACGCCCCGCTCGGCCCACGCCTTCGCCTTCTCTGTATCGCGCACCACGCCGCGCACCTTCTTGCCCGCCGCCAGCAGATTGGTCGCGACCGCACCGCCCACGTTGCCCGTAATTCCCATTACTGTGAACATGTCCGTTCACCTCCTATACAAGTAGATACTTATATTAAGGGAAAGATGCAAGTTTTTGCTTGGATTATTTATTTTCTGCGAAGATGATTTCATGGCCGTCTTCAATCCCAACCGTAAGCACAACGCGCGCGGCGAGCAGCGCCAGCGGCAACTGCTGCGGGCTGCGGCGGCGGTCTTCGCCCGCATGGGCTATCACGAGACAACGACCAATGCGATCGCAGAGGAGGCGGGGGTTTCGCCGGCCAGCCTCTACCAGTTTTTCCCGAACAAGGAGGCGATGGCCAGCGCGCTGGCTGCAAGCTATGCGCGCCAGATGACTGAAGCGGAGCGCGCGATCGATCCCGAAGGCGTGCTGCCCTTCGTGGAGGCGATCCGGGAGCTGCTGGATTTTGGCATGGGATTCAATCGCAAGCATCCCGAGTTCCACACGCTGGTGCTCGACGCGCCACTCTCGGCGGTTGCGTGCGAGGAAAAGCAGGCCCTCGGCCAGGCATTTGTGGACTTTATTGCCAGTCGCCTGCGGAGTGAAGTGCCCGCGCTGTCTGACTCCGAAGCGGCCCACCATGGGCAGGTCGCGCTGATGATCTTCCGCGGCATCCTCAAGGAACTCACCACTGCTCCGCGCAGCGCACGCCCACGCCTGGAACAGGCAATGCGCGACGCCATCCTCCGTTATCTCCAACCAGTGCTGCTTCAGGGGAAGTGATCCTGCCATCCGCTCAAAATCCTGTCAAGCCCCGAAACGGGCCATCTCACTCATTACACAAGCTATAGAGTTGGCATTGCAGTTACCCTCCATCTGCTATCCTTGAAGTAGGAGTAAAAGAAGCAAGGCCCGTATCTACGGGCCTTCTTTTTCTTTCCGGATGTCTGGGTGCAAGCTAAAGCCTTTAGATTCAAGATACGAAAAATAAACCATTTGCTTTCAAACATCAGGCGATTTCTATAGGGGGGAGGGGGGTACCAATGCCGGCTGAGACCAATTCCACCACCACCACCCCAGAGACCATCGCCCCCGGAACCGATTGCCATCGCCATGTCCGGCGGCGTGGACTCCTCAGCCGTCGCCGCTCTCCTGCGCGCGCAGGGTCACTCCGTCGTCGGCCTCACCCTCCAGCTCTGGAACCAGCGCCGACTCGCCGGCCACGAAGGCATGCCGGAGAACGTCCGCGGCCGCTGCTGCTCCCTCGACGACGTCTACGACGCGCGCGCCGTCGCCGAGCACCTCGGCATCCCCTACTACCTCGTCAACCAGGAGGCCCGCTTCGAGGCCGAGGTCGTCCGCCCCTTCGTCTCGGAGTACCTCGCCGGCCGCACGCCCATCCCCTGCACCCTCTGCAACAACCACCTCAAGTTCGACGCGCTGCTGCTCACCGCCCGCCAGATCGGCGCCGAACGCATCGCCACCGGCCACTACGCCCGCAACCACTACGACCCCGCGCGCAACCGCTGGATTCTCTCCCGCCCCGCCGACCGCAGCAAAGACCAGACGTACTTCCTCTTCGGCCTCACGCAAGACCAGCTCTCCCGCACCCTCTTCCCGCTCGGCGAGATGGAGAAGCCCGCCGTCCGCACCATGGCTGCCGAGGCCGGCCTCGCCCTCGCCCAGAAGCCCGACTCGCAGGAGATCTGCTTCATCCCCGGCGGCGACTACTCTGTCTTCCTCCGCGCCTACCTCGACGATCAGGATGAAGAGCTTCCCGAGTCCGCCGGCGAACTCGTCACCACTACCGGCGAAGTGGTCGGCCGCCACGCCGGCATCCACGCCTTCACCGTCGGCCAGCGCAAGGGCCTCGGCAACGTCACAGGAAGCAGCACCGCGGCAGGCAATGGCGCCGCGGCAGGCAACACAGCCCCGCGTTACGTCCTCGCCATCCATCCTGACTCGCACCGCGTCACCGTCGGCGCCGACGAAGAACTCTACTCGCGCGATCTCCGCGCCAACCGCCTCAACTGGATCTCCATCCCCTCACTGGCGCCCGGCGAAGAGCTCCGCGCACAGGTCAAGATTCGCCACCGCCACGAGCCCGCCTGGGCCACTCTGCGCGGCGTCGGCAGCTCAACCGGTTCGTTGGATGAATCAGCCGAAGTCCACGCCACCCACGAAGTTCATGCAATTTTCGATGAGCCGCAGCGCGCCATCACCCCCGGCCAGTCCGCCGTCTTCTACCAGGGCGACGACGGCAACGAGGTCCTGGGCGGCGGCTGGATCTTCTGAGGATTGCACAGCCCAACGGGTTGTTATCCTTACGTCTGGTTCCTATGAGTCTGAAAGCAAAAATCGAAGCCGTGATCTACGCCTCGGAAGAGCCGGTCACGCTCGCACAACTGATCAGCTTGCTCGGCGAAGAGGCCCAGGCCGAGCTCGACCGCGCTGCCGCCGAGCAACTCGCCGCGCAGCCTGCCCTTGACCTGGACGCCGACGCCAGCGATAACATAGCCGCTACCGAAGCCGCACCGCAGTCGGAGGATGAACCTGCCGCGCCCGCAGCGAACCCCGGCGATTCCGCCGCCGAACCCGACGCAGCCGCAACAGCTGCCGCCAAAGCCGAGAAGGCCCGTGCCGCGAAGCTCCGCGCCTTCTTCCGCGCCGAGTTGGACGCGCTGATCGCCGACTACTCCGCCCCGGACTCCAGCCGCGGCATTGAGATTCGCGAGGTCGCCGGCGGCTTCCGCTTCGCCACCAAACCGGAGTACCACGACGCCGTCCGCGGCTTCGTCAAATCCCTCAAGCCGCCATTCAAGCTGTCGCTGCCCGCGCTTGAGACCCTCGCCGTCATCGCCTACAAGCAGCCCGTCACCGCGCCTGAGATATCCGAGATCCGCGGCGTCGACTCCTCCGGCACGCTCAGCTCGCTCATCGCGCGCAAGCTCATCACCACCGCCGGCCGCAAGCAGGTCATCGGCCGCCCCATGCTCTACAAGACCTCGAAGGAGTTCCTGCTCAAGTTCGGCCTCAAGGACATCGCAGAGCTGCCCAGCATCGAAGAGTTTGAGAAGATGGCCGGCCAGTTCGCCGAGCAGGAGGAGTTCTCCATGCAGGAACACCACGCCCCCGAGACGACCGACCAGCTTGAATCCGAGCGCGATACCCACGAGTCCCAGCCCGACGGCGCCGCGGACGAAGGTGTCGCCGAAGAGCTCGGCCCGGACAGCGAATCCTACGCGCCCCACACCACCGGCGACGGCGCCACAGCCAACGTCTCCGAAGAGACCGGCGATCGCGCCTCCATCGACGGCCGCATCTCCTCCCTGCCGCCCGACTACGCCGCCGAAGACCTCGCCGATGACCCCAGCGCGCAGGAGGCCATCATCCAGCGCGGCGATGGCGCAGAGTAACGGCCACGCATCCAACAAAAGGAGGGCGCGAAAGATGACCGTTTCGAAGATCGACACCACCGCTCCCGAGCGCGACTTCGTCTCCACACCCGAGGGCGACAATGAGTTTGCGCCCGATGCGCCGCTCACCCCGGACGCAGTGGAGCAGACCGTCGAGGGCATGCAGATCCCCAACGGCAACGCGCCGTCGCCCTATGACGCCGACCAGCCCAGCGAGGTGAAGGAGACCGTCGACAAACTCTCGCTTGGCCAGATCATGACGTAGCCCATCTTTTTCCCATGTGTGGGGCGTACTCAAGACAGGGAGGCAGTTATCCTGTCTCTGCGGGACCATCGGGCAGAACCAACAGCACTCACTCTCCCGGCTAACGAACAGCGGGGAAGGTTTGGACAACAGCCGGCTCGCTCCCAACCGTGACTACCAACGTCCAGGAATGGCGCAGATCGAACCAATGACCCGATATGACCCAATTTATCGCTGGCTGGGCAGCAAGACGGAGAAGCAGATATCTCTCTCCTTTGCCCAGCTTGAGGAGGTCCTCGGCGCACCGCTGCCCGTCTCGGCGCGGGCCCACTTCGAATGGTGGGCCAATGCCCGTGGAGCAAAGCCGCATGTCCAGTGCCGCGCGTGGCTGGATGCCGGATACAAGACGGTCGCCGTCGATCTGGCCAACGAGTCGGTAACGTTTCTTCAAGGCGATTGATTTGGTGACCGAAATGCCGGAAGTCGTCCCTGTCGCCACGCCCGCCCAGATGCTCGCCGTTGCAGTCGCCGAGGCACGCAAAGGCCTGGCTGAAGGCGGCATCCCCATCGGCGCGGCTGTCTTCTCCGCAGAGGGCACGCTGCTTGGCTCCGGCCACAACCGCCGCGTGCAGCATGGAGACCCCAGCGCCCACGGCGAGACGGACGCCTTCCGCAACGCCGGGCGACAACGGAGCTATCGCGGCATGACCATGGTGACGACGCTTGCGCCGTGCTGGTACTGCTCCGGCCTGGTGCGCCAGTTCGGCTTCTCCCGCCTCATCGTCGGCGAGAGCCAGACCTTCTCGGGCGGCATCGAATGGCTGCGCGAGAACGGCATCGAGGTCATCGACCTCGACTCCGCCGAGTGCAAGCAACTGCTCGGCGGCTTCATCCAGGAGCACCCCGAGATCTGGAACGAAGACATCGGCGAATAGCTGCTACTTCATCTGCGACACCGGCACCGTAAACTCCTTCACCCTCTGCTCCACCGTCTCCGGATTGCCGCGCAGGAACGTTCGCATCGCCGGATACTTCCAATAGACCTCCTGCGACACCTGAAAGACCTGGCCGTTGCGCAGCAGCAGATACACGAAGTCATGCACCGTCGCCGTCAGCGTGCAGCGCTCCGGACGCGGCTCGCGTCCGTCGACGGGGATCTCGTCTGACGGCAGCAGCACCTCGAGCTGGCCAGGTTTCTTCCACCGCGCCGGCAGCGACTGGAAGCCCGGCAGCACGCGCACCCGTCCGCAGTTGCGATAGCGAAAGCTGATGCCCTGTGTCGAACCCGGCGGCGCCACCAGGTCCGCACGCCCTTCGCCCGAGTAGAAGTAGCCGTTGTTGACGTCCAGCTGCCGGCCAGCCACCTCGGTCGCGCCAAAGGTGCACGGATCGGAGAAGACACCGCTCAGCGTCACCGGGCCGTCCGGGTTGGGGCTGATCGACGATGCCATGTCATCGATCCCGTCGCAGGCCACGGACTCACCCGGCTTCATCCGCTCCTCGCGGTCGGTACGGTCCGCCGCGATGATGTGCACGCGCAGAGGATACTTCGCCAGGTCCGGCGTACGGGCCGAGGCGGCCACTGCGCCCACACCCAGAAGTGCTAAAGCTGCTGCAACGGCCTGCGATTTGGAAAGCCCACGTAGCACAACACCCCCATCGCCGAGTGACGTATGCGAAAGATTCTAATGCGGACGCTGTTGGGCCGTCCTGGTAGTAGGTTCGCACTCGGGTAGATCAGGCATCCGGAACCTCCACGCGAGGCTGGGTTGCCATTGCTTCTTGAATTCTCGAGCGCCTATGTGGGAGACGATGCGTCCGGTGTCAATGCGGCGCACATGCACAGCTTCCAATTCACGGAGCAAGCATAACCCGACCAGAGTCTAGCGTCCGTGCTCTTCGAGGAACTTCTCGACCTCAAGCGCGGCCATGCAGCCCGTGCCTGCCGCCGTGATGGCCTGGCGATAGCGGCGGTCCTGGATGTCGCCGCAGGCAAAAACGCCTGGGATGGGCTTGCCGTTGAGCGTGGGGAAGACATTGTTCTGGGTCAGGATGTAGCCGTCTTCGTCGAGATCCAGCTGGCCGTGAAACATCTTGGCGTTGGGGATGTGTCCGATGCCCAGGAACATGAACGCCACGGGAAGCTCTGACTGCGCGCCGGTCTTGGTGTCGCGCAGCTTCAGCGCGCGGACCTCTTTCTCCTCCACGCCCAGCACTTCTTCAATCACGGTATTGGAGAGGAACTGGATCTTAGGATGCGCCATCGCCCGGTCCAGCATAATGCGGCTGGCGCGGAAGTTCTCGCTGCGGTGGATGATCGACACCTTGCTGGCAAAGCGCGTGAGGAACAGCGCCTCTTCCATCGCCGAGTCGCCGCCGCCGATCACGGCGATCTCTTTGCCGGACGCGAAGAAGCCGTCGCACGTCGCGCAGGAGCTGACGCCGTAGCCGATCAGCGCCTGCTCGCTGGGCAGGTTCAGCCAGCGCGCGCTCGCGCCCGAGGCGACGATCAGCGTGCGCGTGCGGATGGGCTCCTTGCCCGCGCCCAGGTTCAGCTCAAAGGGATGCTTCGACAGATCAACCGAGACCAGATGCGCCATCTTCAGCTCCGCGCCGAAGCGTGTCGCCTGCTGCTTCATGTTCTCGATCAGCTCCGGGCCCTGAATGCCCTGCGGCCAGCCGGGAAAGTTCTCCACCAGCGTGGTGATGGAAAGTTGACCGCCCGGCTCGTGGCCTTCCAGCACGAGCGGCTTCAGGTTGGCGCGCGCAGTGTAGATGGCAGCGGTAAGTCCGGAGCAGCCGGAGCCGAGAATGACCGTATCTCGCGTGGTTGAGGGAGTCGTGACTTCAGACATGGCGATGATTGGATTGTAAATCGCGCGGTTCGATTCAAGCGCCGCCAAGACTGTGGAGAATCAGACCGTTGCGCCTTGCTCAGTGCCACCCTGGGCCTCACGCCACGGGCAGTGGCGGCAGCCGGAATTGCAACAAGAGCCGCGTTTCAGGTGATACGCCGCCGTGAAGACGAGATACGGCCCGTCGAAGTAGAAGTCCCCCGGCGCGAGATCGCCGGAAGCAGCGGACGGCTCTTCGTTCGCGACTGGCTCGATCGGTGGGTCGTCCGGCTGCGGCATGCGCCCTCAGAATAACGTGGGCGCAGGCGGCACAGACTCAGTCGCAACGCGGGCTGCGGCGGCAGGCACAAAACCACGTTGTCGCGCAGCGACCGCGGCACGGTTCTGGCGGACAGGCGCAGGCATGGCTTGCGCGAGATCACCGCCAGCATCGGCCCGCTCTGCCTGATCGATTAACGCCCCGTTGCGATAGCGCACCTCCTTGCCCGGAACCGCCGGTACGCGCTCACCCGGGACGACGATGCCGGCAAGATTCAACGGATCGGCTGCCGCGACAGTGATCTCCTGTTCGCTGGTCTCACGCCGCGCCGCGCGCAGCGAGTCAACCGCCTCCGGCAGGGCGAACTGCTCGCCGCCGAAGCCGGTAACGAACCGCCCGCCGCGGACATCGCCGCGCGCTTCCAGCCTACGCAGAATGCCGAGCAGTTCACGCCACTTTGGCGCATTCGATTCGCGCGCGAGCAGATCGCGGAAGAGCACTCCGTAACGCGCCAGCAACATCCGCGCGAAGGATTCCATCGCGCGATCAGTCCGCCGAGCGGCGGAAATTCCATCCGGCTCCTGCGCCGGCCGTTCCTCCAGCAGCGACCAGCGTCCTGCCGTCGTCCGCCCTGCACCCACGCGCCCCGCCCGTTTTGTCGCAATCTCAGGCGCTGAGGATTTGCGTTTAGGGTCCATCAGTGCACGCAGCTGGTCGAAGCCATCCGCAGAAGCCAACCCCGCTGCCGCGAGCTCCCACAGCGCATGCGCGACCTGCTGCCGCGCGAGGCCGGTGAGCCGTTGCAGGTCCGCGGCGAAGCAAGCGCCACGCTGGGCCAGCAGCGCGCGGATGCGCAAGGCGTCGTCTGAGAGTGCCGCGGCGAGCAACTGCTCATCGATCGACTGTTGTGCCAGCGAGTGCGGCAGCCACTCGGCCGTCTCGCGCACGTAGAAGGTGATGGGCGCGGCGTTGGTTGGCACCACGCGGCGTGGACGAGCGACACCGTCGCCCCCCGGCTGGCTCTGTGAAAGCCACGCTGGATGCGGCGAGATGCGGCCCCAGCCGACGGCGCCCGAGAGGCAGAGCTGGTCCAGCCAGCGCGGATCGTAGTTCGCGACTCGCGCAGGCAGCAGCGTCCGCTCCCACTCCACCGCCGGCGCCTCGAAGCCCTCAAGCTGGTGCAGCGCGGCCAGCACGCCCTCCTCCCCGCCGAGCTGCGTCTGCGGCGCAAGATGCTGCCAACCCAGCAGCCAGCGCATGTAGATCGCCGGCGCAACCGGGTCAATCTGCCTGCGCGCGGTCGCCAGCGTCAGCCGGTGAATCCGTTGCAGGATGCGCCGCTCGCACCATTCGATCCGATGATCTGTATTTGTAACTTCGGATGAACTCTGTTCCTGCGCCGTCGCCGGCGCGGCGGAATCCTTTACTGCAGAGATCGGTCGCTCAAACACGCCGCGCATCAGGAGTCCCTGCATCTCCATCGCAAGAAATGCCTGCAAAATAGCGGCCGGATCGATTCTCAGCATTGCGCCGAAGGAGGCCGCCGTAACCGGGCCTGTGATCTGCATCCATCCCTGAATGAGCTGCTTAGTCGCGTCTTCTTTTGTAACTGAATCCGTGGCTTGACTTGCAGCATCCGGTTGCAGCGCTGCGATATGGCCCAGTCGCTCCGTCGCCGCCCAGCAACCTATGCCGCCCAGATCGACCACGCTCGCGCGCCCGGCCTGCACCAGCCGTTCAAAGAACAGCCGCCAGTGCCGTGTGTCCCCATTCGCGATATCCATATACGCAATCGGCAGTGCGACCAGCGAGTGCAGCAGGTCGTGCAACTCGTGCTCGTCGCGGATGTCGGGAAAGATCTCCCGCCGCACCTGGTCGATCGCTTCCTGGTCCAGCCGGCCCGCGCCGTCCGCCACGGAGTCCGGTAGCGTGCGCCGCAACGAGACTGCGCGCGTGCGCCGCTCCTCGAGGCCCGCCTCATCGAGAAACGCATAAGGATTCGCATTGATCAGCCCGTGCGAGAACTGTGACGGCACGGGCGTATCGACCGCGAGACAGCGGATCGCTCCAGACGCGATCCCGCGCAGCACCTCCTGCAGGCCTTCCAGGTCCATGGCCTCCTGCAGCACGTCCTGCATCACCTCGTTTACCAGTGGGTGGTCGGGGATCTCGATGTCGCCTTCGATGGTCTCAAAGCATGCCGCAGCCTGCGGAAAGACGCTGGCCAGCAGGTCCTCCGAGCGCGTGCGCTGGATCTGTGGCGGGATGCGCTTGCCCTTGGACATGCGCAGCAGCTGCAGCGAGCGTCCGGCGGCCCAACGCCAGCGCGTCTTAAAGACCGGCGCGGCGAGTGACGCCTGCTCCAGCAGCTCGCGCGCGGTATTTTCGGTGAGGAATTGAAAGACATCCGACAGCGGGAAACTGTGCTGCTCCGCGAGGCAGATGTTGATGCCGTTGTCCGTGGCCGCGGCCTGGAGCTCAAAGTTGAAGCCGCGGCAGAAGCGCTTGCGCAGCGCCAGCCCCCACGCCTTGTTGATCCGTCCGCCAAAGGGCGCATGCAGGATCAGCTGCATGCCGCCGCCTTCATCGAAGAAGCGCTCGGCGATGATCGTCGTCTTGGTCGGCACCGCGCCCAGCACGGCGCGGCCCGCAACCATATACGCGATCAGCTGCCGCGCCGCAGAGTCGCAGACACCGCACTCGACTGTCAACCACACGATGCATGCAGCGACCTCTGGATGGTTCGATGCCAGTTCGTTCGGCCCAACGTTTGCAGCCCGCGCGGCAATCTCTTCGCGCAACTCCGAGACGCCATCGGAGAGGACGGTGGTCCGCTGCGGCGCCTCGCCGAACCAGAAGGGAAGTGTGGGCGGCGCACCATGCGCATCTTCCACCAGTACACGGCCGGCGGCCTCCACACGCTGGATGCGCCAGCTCGCGTTTCCCAGCTGGATCACGTCGCCCGGACCCGAGTCCACGGCGAAGTGTTCATCCAGCGTCGCAATCTGTAACCCTTCAGGTTGCAGAATAACCGAATACAGCGCCGCATCAGGAATGGCGCCGCCATTGGAGATAGCAATCGCGCGCGATCCACGGCGCGGATGGAGGCGGCCGTGCACTCCATCGCGCAGCAGATATGCACCGTAACGCCCACGCGAGGATTCGATGCCTTCGCTCAGCAGCTTCACCACTCGATCGAACAGCTCGCGAGAGAGATTCCGGTACGGATGCGCGCGTGTGAGCATGGCGAAGAGATCGTCCTCCTGCCATGCTTCAGCACCCACGCAGGCGACGATCTGCTGCATCAGCACATCGATGGGCTGGGGCGGGATCTCCAGGATATCCAGCTCGCCGGCGCGCATCTTGCGGATCAGCGCAGCCTGCTCCAGCAGGTCGTCCCGGGTCGTCGCGAAGAAACGGCCTTTGGGAATTGCACCGCGCCAGTGACCCGCGCGGCCCACACGCTGCATTGCGACCGCGACCGCGCGTGTGCTCGCGATCTGACACACGAGATCGACTGAACCGATATCGATGCCGAGTTCAAGCGAAGCCGTCGCGACCAGAATGCGCACCTCGCCGTTCTTCAGCCGCTGCTCGGCGTCCAGTCGCAACTCCCGCGAGAGCGAGCCATGGTGCGCCGCGACGCAGTCCGGCCCAAGCTGCTCTTCCAGCCGTTCGGTCAGTGCCGATGCGATGCGTTCCACGAAGCTGCGCGTGTTGACGAAGACGAGCGTGGAGCGATGCGCCAGCGCATACGCCGCGAGCTTGTCATAGACGTCACGCCAGATGGCGCTGGTGACCACAGAGCCCAGCTCGTCGCTGGGGATCTCAATGGCGAGGTCCAGCGTGCGCCGCTGGCCCACCTGGACGATCGCCGCTGGCTTGCGCGTTGGGTTCGCGCCGGCAAGGAAGTCGCCGACCAGTTCGATCGGGTTCTGCGTCGCCGACAGACCGATGCGCTGCGGCGGCTCTGCGCGACCCGTCAGGTAGTCGCCGGGCGAAAGCCTGTTCTCGCCGCAGACCAGCGCGTCCAGCCGCTCCAGCGTAAGCGCCAGATGCGCCCCGCGCTTGTCGTCAGCCACTGCGTGGATCTCGTCAACGATCACCGTGCGCACGTTGCGCAGGTGCTCGCGCGACCGCCCCGCAGTCAGCAGCAGATAGAGCGACTCCGGCGTAGTCACGAGAATGTGTGGCGGATGGCGCAGCATCCGCGCGCGCTCGGCGGGCAGCGTGTCGCCGGTGCGTACGCCGGTGCGGATAGGCGGGCACAGATAGCCGCGGGCAGCAGCCATCTGCTGAATCTCGGCCAAGGGGCCGTCGAGGTTCTTCTGGACATCATTCGATAGCGCCTTCAGCGGCGACACGTAGACGACATGGGTCGTTGGCGTGAGCGCGCCCTCAATCGCCAGCCGCAACAGCTTGTCGATTGCCACCAGAAACGCCGCCAGCGTCTTGCCGGAGCCGGTGGGCGCGGAGATAAGCGTCGTCTCGCCCGCAAGCACCGTCGGCCAGCCCTCGATCTGGGGCTCGGTCGCCGAACCAAATCGCGCGAGGAACCACTCCCGCACCACTGGATGCGCCCAGGCCAGCGGCGCGGCGACTGTATCGTCGAAGCTCGCGGGCTCGGTTGCGGGGAGGGCTAAATCAGCGGCGACCATACGCGATTGTAGCGTAGAGGTTCGTACTTTGTTCGCTGTCTTGCGGCGCAGAAATCTGGCCAGCGCGGTTGGAATGGCGCGGTCGTGTCTTCCTTTGGCTTGTGCTGGGTGTCCTGGACCATTCGTCCGACCTGCCGCTGTGAGGTGCAACTTACCGCATCCCACAGCCTGTCGGATCGCTGCCTGGAGGTAGCCATCCCGCTAAAGTGCTGTCCCCGGCGGCAGATCCAGCCAGTTCCCTATTTGATCCCTGCGTCGTCCAGACGAGTCGTCAGCGCCACAACGCACGGCGTCATTACAACCGCGATAAATACCAGTCCCACTAGAAATTCGCGCATTCCGAACCCCCTCTCGATTCGACTCCCAGTCGAATCTGCCCAATGCCTATCGGACCGCTCTCGGGATCTTTTCGCAATCCAATTCCGCAGCAGCGAATCCGAACCGTTGTTATGCAGTTGGATGCGGGCCTTACGGCTTGGGTAATCCGAGTCGCTCGAACGCACGAAAAGGCCGCCCGGCAACAGGGCGACCTTTTCTTTAGGGAGAATAGTTCCAACGGAGGCAAAGCCATCAGAACTTTCTGGCTGCATAGTATGTTTGGCCAAAACTGGTGTCAAGGCTAAACTTCGGCCATGCAAATAAATGAAAACAAAGGGCAATTTCTCGACTAGAAATGCTAGTGGTTTCGTTTTATATTCGCCTTGAGGGCTCCGGACGCAATCCAAATCCATGTAAAACAATAGGCTTACCCAAATCACTGCACTGTTGTGTGTGCAAATTCAGAAAACCGCCTCTGACGCCCAGAGCAACGGTATCCTGACGCATCCAGCCAGCTCAGCCCTGCGTGGAGTTGACCCTCATTGGCCGGCGTTCAGTGTTTGGGCGCCTTGTACGTGCTCTGCACTGGAGCACCAATGCCTTCCAGGATGGCTTTCACTTCGTCTGCGTGCGATCCGGTGGGGGCGAGTGCCAGATATTTCTGGTATGCCTCAACGCATCCAGGGGGCGCGGTGATTTTGTTCGTCTTCGGATCGAGGGTGGCCTTCTGGATCAGGATTTGACCCTCGATGTAGTACGCCTCAGCCTTGGCAGGGTCGGCAGCGACAGCCTTCTGCGCAGCGGCAGCGGCATCGTCCATGGCGTTCGCGTTGAAAAACGTGGCCGCTTCGTTGAAGTAATACATGCCGGCCATGGCTGGTTGGGCCTTCACGGCTGCCTCATACGCATCGGAGGCCTCCTTGCTCTTGCCGGTGTTGGCGTAGGCCTGCCCGAGTTGGTTGTTAGAGTCGCCAATGACATCCGGATTCGGTTTGGAGGATGCGGCGCTCAGGCTCAACGCCTTTTGCAATGACGTAATCGCTGCACCGTACTTGTCCGGAAGGGTGGGATCTGCTCGGTTGGCCTTCTGCGCCGCGTTCGCGGCGGCCATCTGCGCATCTCCCAGCGCCTGCCACAGGACTGGTTCATCCGGCTTCGTTGCAGTCGCATCCATCATGGACTTGATTGCAGCATCGTAATTGCCGGCGTCGCTGTCTTTTCGCGCCTGTATCAACATCGCATTCAGGTTTGCGATCTTGGCATTCGCAGATGTCGCATCGGCGTTCTTCTTCTTATAATCAGCCACCTGCTGCTTTTCTTCCGCAGTCATCTTGTCGAAATACGCCTTGCGCGTCATGTCGAAGTCGATCTGCTGGTTCTCCCCATTGCCGATGTTCACCGGCATGTAGTCGACGTGGGTGGCCCCCTGGAAGGCTACCGCCGTGTATTCCCCTGGCTTGATGGTGCCCTTGTACTCTCCGTTTGCATCGATCGGAAACGTATAGTCGAACTTTGCGTCCTGGCCGCTTGGGTTGGAGTCCTTCGTCAGCTTCACCGTGCCATCGCTCAGAGGGATACCTACCGGGCTGGTGACCTTGCCATGAATCGTCGCAGTTCCCATTGCCGCACCGGCACCCTGTGCCATGGTTCGCGCGGGCACGCATGCCACCGCAACTGCGAATAAAACTGCCGCCAGTGCGGCCGTCAATCTTCTGGATGTCTTCATCTCATTCCCCCCAAAACTCGTTCGCATTCTCTCTGTAGGTACGAACGTGGCAGCCTCCAGGCCGCTTCCCTCGCAGGAAACCCTGCGCGGGCAACATGGACAACGTTACATGCAAGGCCGCGCTCAGTTCAATACCTGTGGCGGCTGCCGGCTGAATCGCCTAACCTGCCTGCGGCTCCGCGTCGAGATCCGGCAACGTCATGCCGGTCTTTTCCCCTGCCGAGTCCAGCAGCTTCCGCGCCGCATCTTCATCTTTCGCCCATACCTCCAGCTGCACCTCAAAGGCCGCCTGGATCAGCTGGTTGGCGTTTTCCCCGGTCAGTTCGCACTCGATCCCCGCCGATTCCAGCATGCCCTTTGCGATCTGCGCCTCAACCGGACTCTCAAACCGCGCCACCTCGACCATCTTGCCCATCTGATCCTGCTCCGAATGCTCTTTCGATTGCATGTGCGTCTCCTACTTCTCTTCGATGCTCTGTAGATCAAAGGTGAGGGTTCCCCAAAACAGGCGCGCCTGAATCTGCACTGGGATATGCCGCGCATCATCCGTGTACCAGATCCAGATATTGCCTCTGTTCTTCACCACGCCCTCCTCGGCCGTGGGCTGGACCCGAATCGTCTGAAAGGTCCCCGCCGGCGTCTTGATCTCCTCATGCGTCTCCGCTTTCATGATCACCGTCACAGTTCGCATCGAATCCGCCAGCGGAAATCCAAAGCTCTGCCCCACGACCAGCCGCTGCGAAGCGGCGTAGAAGATCGCCGACAATGAATCGGTCACGCAGGCGGGTACATTCGCGGTCAGTGTCTTCTGCGTATTCTTCACCAGATTCTTTTCGACGAGTGTCTGTTTACCCGCGTGGTAATCGAAGGCCAGATCGTCGGTCATCTTCCGGCGACCCTCCTGCGTCTGCTTGGAAAAACCTCCAGAGCAGCCCGTCACCGTGTCCATGGACGATTGAAACCGGTCCACCACCGGGAACAGCATGTTCACCGCGCCTACGGTGTCTCCCGTGGCCGTGATCCGCAGTTGGTTTCCATCCCGGTCCAGATGAAAGACGGCCATCCCGCCGGTAAACACACGCCAATCCACGGCAAATGTCAGCGTCTCGTGAGCCGGAAATTCGTAGCCGGGCACCGGGGGCTGCAACGTGGGAATCACAACCGGCGGCGCCGGCTTGGCGCCAATGCCAAGAATCTGCGCCCGGGCAGGCGACACTACGGCTACGGCGCACAACACCGCGAAGAAGCAACAAACGAATCGCCGAAATCTGAGCAACAGGGAGTTCCCCGGAAAGTCTTGAGATGGGTCGCGGTGGGGAAGGTTCCGCCGCACCGGCTGGTCGCCGGCAAAACTAGCGCTGCAATACCGCCAACTTCAGGGCCAGGGCCACATAGATCGCCGCCGCACCCATCAGAGCATTGTACTCGCGATGCTTCCGGTAGAGGGCCCACGAGAACCCGCCCGTCTCAGCAACACGTCTACCCTCTTCTATCAACCTCGCCGGCGTCAGTCTCGGCAGCAGCCGCGGCACACGGCGCGCATAGTCCTCGAAGCCCGCGAAACGCCCGCGCAGCCATGCCTCTTCGCTCTGGATCGTCGGCCAATAAATCGCCGCAAACAAAACCGCCAGTGCGGTGAAGATGATCCAGCTCGCCGCAGCTGCAGAAAATCCAAAGGCAATCAGCATCGACCCCAGATACAGGGGATTGCGCGTGTACGCATAGGGACCTGTGGTCGTCAGCTCCATATTTTTCTTCACATAACCGGCCGCATACCCCCGCAGCCACAGCCCGGCCGCCACCAGCGCCACGCTCACCAGCATGGACCGAGCCCCCGGCTTGGCCAGCCATAGAAACACTGCCGCAAATACGAAGCCCATCGGCACCCGTATGCGTCGCGCTACCCTCTGCCAACTTGTACTGCCACTCAAGCTCGCACGTACCCCTGTCTCAATCCTCTCACTCGGCTAGCCAAGGAGCTCCTTCGCCGCCGCCACTACCTCTTCCACTTCAATCTTCAGCATCGCCGGATCCACCTCGTGTCTGCGTTTGTAGCTGGTCACGCTCGTCGCGTCCCGCAACACGCGGGAGCGCGTGCCATACGGCCCGTTGCGCGCCGGGTCCGTCGGTCCGTAGATGCCCACCACCGGCCGCTCCAGCGCCGCCGCAAGGTGCAGCGGTCCCGTATCGCCCCCAATCACAACCGCAGCCCTGCGCGTCAGCGCGATCAGCTGTCCTACGCTGCATGGAAGCGAACGCGCAAAGCCATCGCTGGCCGCTACCACCGCATCGGACTCGGGCGAGCCGCTGCCGGACGCATTCACCACCGTTCGCACACCCATTTGCCCCAGCTCAGCGGCCACACGCCCCAGCCGCTCCGCCGGCCATATCTTCGATCCCCATCCACCGCCAGGGGAGATCAGCACGAACCGCTCCTGCCCCACCGCCTCATCGGCCCAGTGTTCTGCCCGCTCGTTCATCGGCAGGGTCACCTGCGCCGGTGTCAGCGTCTCCCCCACCGCCGCGCCAAGCAGCTCGCATCCCCGCTCCACTACATGCGCCGCGCTGACGCCGATCCTCTTCCTGTACCAGCGGCGTGCGATGCGCTCCCGCGGCTCCGCATATCCCACATAGGACTTCGCGTGCGCAAAGCCTCCCACCACGGCCGACTTCACCGCGCCCTGCATGTCCACGCAAAGATCGAACCGCTCCGCCCGCAGCACTCGCCGCAGCGCCAGAATCTCGGAGATCGTCCCCCGCCCTAGCGGCCTCTTGCTCCATTGGGAAGCCGGCACGCTGTACCATCGGTCGACCAGGCCCTGTCGCGCAATTGACCCGCCGGCCACCACCACGCCCTGGGTCAGGTCCTGCGGGTCGCCCGAGATCTGCAGCAGGTCGCTCCAACGCGGCTCGATCGCCCAGCCGATGAACCACCGCGGATGGCGCTCCCGCAGCGCCGCCACAGCTGGCATCGCGTGCAGAACGTCGCCCATGGCCCCGATGCGGACAATCAAAACCTTCACTGTAGCCTCGCCTCCAGGTCCGTCATCACGTCGTCTTCAACGACGAAGCGCGCATCCAGCCGCGCGACCGCCAGCGGCCCATGCGACTCAATCCGCTCCCGCATCGCCGCCGTCAGTTTTACTGCGTCCTTCTCTGTGGTGACAAAGCCGCTCGCACCCGAACGGCGGAAGACCCCGATCAGCTTCTCCATATCCTCCATTGTGAATGCATGGTGGTCGGCAAAAGTCACATCCTCGACTACACACACTTTGGCAGCCCGCAGATCACGCAGAAAATCCGCTGGCCGCGCAATGGCGCAGAACGCGAGGTGACCGTTGGTCTGCATCTCGATCCCGATGCTCAGCGCATGCCTCACATCAGGAACACTCAACACGCGACAAATCGTCCAGATCGTAGTGGACGGCGGCAGAAACTCGCTCAGCCGTGGCAGAACGCGCTCCCGCTCCTCCTGCCGCACGACAACAACATTCGCTCTGCGCAACGCGCTGAACGGCGCCCGCAGATTCCCCGCAGGCAGCAGCGAATCATTCACATCCGCCTCCGTTACCAGAACGATGTTCACCGCGCGCGCAAGCTGCCGATGCTGGAACCCGTCGTCCAGCAGGTGAACGTGGCCCGCATGTGTCTCAACCGCCTCGGCAGCGTGCCCCGCGGCGAAACGCTGCCGCCCCACCCAGACCGGAACGCCCGTCCTGCGCGCGATCAGCACCGGCTCATCGCCATATTGTTCTGCGGCACGCTCTTCCTCCGGCTGCACCCGCTCGACCTCAGAGCCTTTACGCCCATAGCCGCGAGAGAGCACATCGACCGCATGTCCTCTCGCACCTAGCAGCTCCGCCAGCGCAATCACAACAGGGGTCTTTCCTGCTCCTCCCGCCGATAGGCTTCCCACACTCACCACCGGCCACTTCAGCCGCCGCGTCTTCAAAGCGCCTGCCGCGCGCAAGCCGTCTTTCACAGCCAGCCCCGCTGCGTAGAGCGGAACCAGCGGCCATGCCCATGGCCTGCGCGCACTCATCGCGCGGTCCCCGCCGATCGCATCAATACACCCAGCGCCTCCGCCGTCCGTACCGTCGCGCCCCGCTGCTGCTCAAAGACCTGCCGCCCACGCTCACCCATCGCCTTCGCGGCGTCAGGATCGGACAGCAGTTCCATCATCACGACCTGCAACTCCGCTGCGTCTTTCACAATTGCAATCCCATCCGCCGACTGCATCTTCCCCACGATGTCGCGGAAGTTCTCGTACGATGGCCCCATCACAACGGGTACTCCATACCGCGCCGGCTCCAGCGGATTGTGTCCGCCACGCGGCACCAGGCTTCCACCTACGAACGCAATCTCCGCCAGGGCATACGCTCCCGCCAGATCGCCGATCGTGTCCAGCAGCACGATGGAGCCGGCTGCAATCTCTCCCTGCATCCCTTGCAGATGGCTGCCCAGCACTGTGACATATCCGCTGTTCGTGATCAGCTCCAGCACCTCGTGAAAGCGCTGCGGATGCCGCGGCGCGACCACCAATATCAGGTCCGGAGCCAAACCGCGCACCTTCGCCCACACAGAAAGCAGCTGCTGCTCTTCGCCCTCGAGCGTGCTCCCGGCGATAGCGATCCTCTGGTCGCCCCGCAGCTCATCCAATCGCCGGACGATCTCACTCTGCGTGGGCTCCGTTGCGTCGTACTTCACGTTTCCCACCACGCGCACTGCATCCATACGCGCGCCCAGCTCCATCAACCGTCGCGCGTCCTCGTCACTCTGGGCCAGAAACAGATTCACCTTGCGCAGCAGCCGTCGCCACACCGTGCGCACGCGCAGTCCACGCGCAAAGCTGCGGTCGCTCACCCGCGCATTCGCCACAGCCACGGGCACTCCCGCACGCCCGCACGCCACCAGCATCCGCGGCCACAGCTCACTCTCCATCAGCACCAGCATCCTCGGCCGCAGTGCCCGCAGATACGCTCGCACCGCCCACGCAAAATCCAGCGGGTAGTAGAAGACCCTCCCTGCCGCCGCATCTCTACCGTCTATAAACCGCTGCCGTGCTAACGCCTGCCCCGTCGCCGTCGTCGTAGACACGACCATGCGCCACTCATCTCCCAGCGTCCGCTCCAGCTCTGCGACCAGCCCCACCGCGGCCAGCACCTCGCCTACGCTGACGGCGTGCACCCATACCACCTGCCGTCCGGTCGCCGCTTCGCGCAGTTCGCGGGGTACCCGGCCCAGACGCGCCGCCAGGCTGGCAGTCCATCCCGCCCCGCTCCGTGCCATCCGCCATAGCCAGTACGGCGAGCCAAGCACCAGCGCACACGCCAGCAGCAGGCTGTACAGCGCCATCGTCAGGAACTCGAGCACTGGGCAAAACTCCCTCGCTTTACCACCGTATCAGCGAAGAGGATAATCTTGGCTTGCATGTCCCGTACCGGTCATCACTCCGCTTCGCGCGCCCCGCACACAACAGCCATCGGCTTGGCGTTTCTCCTCTGCGCGACGCCGTTCGCCTATGCGGCAACCAAGTCCGCTCCGCCCGCGAAGCCCGCCGCCGAATACCCCGCCCATGACACCCACGCCGACGAGCATGTCACCGTCGCCGCCGACCCCTGTCTCGATCCGAAGGCCTGCTCCTTCTTCCGCGTCCCTTACATCCAGCATGGCTTCCTTCCCGTCCGCGTCATCTTCACCAACGACTCTGACCGCCCGATCTCGCTCGACGATGCCCGCATCCAGTTCATCTCCGCCGACAACCAGAAGATCCAGGCGGCCACCGACGATGACCTCAACCGCCGCATCTTTACCCTGCACAGTACCCAACCCATTCGCATCCCGCTCGACCCCTTTCCCATCCACCGCACCCCGGTCGACAAAAAGATCTCCGACGACGATCACGACTTCGGATTCTCCGGCACCGTCGTCAATCCGCACTCCACGCTCGCCGGCTACCTCTTCTATGACATCCAGGGCATCGACAGCCCGCTCAAAGGTGCGCAGATTTACGTCAAGATGGTCCACACCGTCGACGGCAAACAGGACCTCTTCTCATTCTCGGTCCCACTCGACAAGTGGCTCGCCGCAAACCCGGACGCCTCCGACCCTCAAAACTGAGCAGTACCCTCAACTTGACGCACCGGCCACCGTGCATTCAGCATCACATGCAGGGCAAGCCCAACTTCCCGCTCCCAGGAGAACCTCATGCCGCCCAAGCCCAGCTTAATCGCCCGCCAGAAATCCCCGCTCAACACCCCCTCCGACATCGCGCCCAAAGCCGTCAAAGACATCTCCGGCGCCCTCAATGCGCTGCTCGCCGACGTCTTCGCCCTCTACATCAAGACCAAGAACTTTCACTGGCACATGAGCGGCCAGCATTTCCGCGACTATCATCTGCTGCTCGACGACCACGCTGACCAGATCTTCGCCATGACCGACGACATCGCCGAGCGCGTGCGCAAGATCGGCGGCACCACCATCCGCTCCATCGGCCAGATCGCCCGCCTGAAGCGCGTCGCGGACAACGACGCCGAGTACGTGACGCCCCAGGACATGCTCAGCGAGTTGCATGAGGATGAGCTGGCGCTCGTGCTGCGACTGCGCGCCGCCCATGCGCTTTGCGACGATGCAGGCGACATCGCCACCGCAAGCCTCATCGAGAACTGGGTCGACCAGACGCAGCGCCGTGCATGGTTTCTCTTCGAAACCACGCGCGGCTAGCAGAAAGACAAATCATCCATGCGACGCGCGACGTCCGGGATCTCGCGCGTTCTTCTTTACAGCATCTTCGCGCCGGTCAGCCGCTCGCATTCGCTCCAGAGCCGCGCAGCCGTCTCCTCGTCGTGCGCCTGCTTGGCGATCCTCGCCTGCCCCACATCGCCGCCGCGCATCTCCTCGAATCCCTGCGGCCCGTAGTAGCCGCCGCTCGCCGCCTCTTGCGCCGTCGCGGCAAACAGCGTGGGCATGGCGCCCTGCTCGGCTGAATTGAGGAACAACCCGATCCCTGCTCCGATTCCCCGCCGCACCACCCGCTCCAGCCCGCGATGCTCCGCCCGCAAAAACAGCGGCGTCTGCGCCACACCGGGATGGGCCGCCACACTCATCACCCGCGATCCGGCCGCGCGTAGTCTGCGATCCAGTTCCAGGGCAAGCATCAGGTCCGCCAGCTTCGATTGCCGATACGCCGCCATCGCATCGTAGCGCTTCTCCGACTGCAGATCGTCGAAATCGATCCGTCCCTGCTTATGCGCAATCGATGCAATCGTCACCACCCGCGGCGGCACATCGCTCTGCTCCGCCGCGCGCTCCAGCGCCGGCATCAACAACGCCGTCAGCGCAAAATGCCCCAGCACATTCACCCCGAACTGCATCTCGAAGCCATCCGCCGTCATCTCGCGGGTCTTCGGTGCCATCACGCCCGCATTGTTGATCAGCAGGTCCAGCCGCCCGCCGCGCGCCAGTTCCGCTTCTGTAACCGCCCGCACACTCTCGCGCGATGCGAGGTCCAGCAGCAGCAACTCAACGCTCGCGCCCTGCGCCTCTGCGCGAATCTTCGCCACCGCCACCTCGCCCCGCGCACGGTCTCGCGCGCCCAGCAGCACATCAGCACCCTTACGGGCCAGTTCAAGCGCGGCGTAGAAGCCGATGCCGCTGTTGGCGCCCGTCACCAGCACACGCCGGCCCGTCTGCGCTGGAATCTGCTCCACCGACCAGCCGCGCCCCACCCTGCTCTCTGCCAATGCTGCCCCCAGATTCAGAACCGGCGCACGTCCCGGTAGAACACGCAATGCGTCTGTAGATACCACGACGCCACAAACAGCACCGCCATCACGCCTGCCGACCACACGAACATCTGCATAGGCAGCGTCCGCATCAGCGTGTCAGCCTCTTGCCCCGCGTCTTCGCGAAACAACATCCCGCTCGCCACGCAAACCCCCGCCGCCAGCGAAAGTAATGCCAGCGTGTCCCATATCTCCTGCTCCACATCGTTGGCAGGAACCAGAAAAGCCGTATAGAAGATGCAGCACAGCGCCGCCACGCACAGTGCCAACGCAACCGGCTTGGTCATCTCCACTACCACGCCCACCTCACTTTGGAACGCCAGGCTCGCGCGACCCCACGGCCGCCGGCGCGGGAAGCTATAGCCGCCTTTACATGTGGATCGACCACCCCAGCTCCGCCAGCTTCTCCTCGATCCCAGCCAGCGCCTGGCTGAGCGCTTCGCGCCGGTGCGGGCTCGATGTCCTCTCCGAAAGAATGCGCTCACGCTGCAATTCCAACGCCTGGCGCTGCCGCTTGCGCTCCGCCTCGGCAGACTGCGCTGCGGCAGAGTCCTGCCTCTCCGCCTTCTGCGACTGCTGGGCCATCTGTTCTTCCACGGATTTGCTCTCCCATCCACGCGCCATCGTCGGCTCCCACTTCTGCTTCCGATCTTACGCCCGCGGCATTTCTTCCATCAAAGACCCAGCTTGCCGGTCAGGAGCAGATCCGCCGGCGTTCACAACAGGACCTGCAGTTCGCCGCTCTGGCACTTTCGTTCTGGCACACCGCGCACGGGGTGCCTATAATCGTGAGGCAAAGCAATCTCTTCAATGGATCGGAAGCCGTGGCTGCGATCGTTCAGGTGGAAGGCCTTCGCAAGGTCTATGAAGGCAAGCAGCGCATAGCCGCCGTTGACGGCATCGATCTCAGTGTCGAAGAAGGAGAGATCTACGGACTCCTTGGGCCGAACGGCGCCGGCAAAACCACCACCATCAGCATCTGTACCACGCGGGTTCGTCCCACCGCGGGTAAGGTTGTCATCGCCGGCATCAATGTAGTGAAGACTCCCGCCTTGTCTCGCCGCTGGATGGGCATCGTGCCCCAGTACAACACGCTGGATCGCGCCTGCACCATCTACGAGAATCTTTACTTCCATTGCCTCTACTTCGGCTTCTCCTCAACTGAGGCCCGCCAGCGCACCCTCCAGCTGCTGGACCAGTTCCACCTCACGGAACGCTCCGATGCCTACCCCACGCAACTCTCCGGAGGGCTCGCCCAGCGCGTCCTGATCGCGCGCGCCATCGCCCACCATCCGCGTGTGCTCTTCCTCGATGAGCCCTCGGCCGGCCTCGATCCGCAGAGCCGGATCGCCATGTGGGAGGCCGTCCGCCACCTGCGCGATGAGGGCATCACTGTCGTCCTGACCACCCATTACATGGAAGAGGCCGACGAACTCTGCGACCGCGTCGCCATCATCGATCACGGCAAGATCCTCGTCCAGGACACGCCCAGCGCGCTCAAAAGCACCGTCGGTGCCCAGAAGATCTACGCACTCGATCTCGTTCAGCGCGATTCGGCGGGCGCATTGCGCGCACAGCTCAAACAGATACCCGGGGTGCGCAGCGCCGAACTGACGCCGCTCGGCGTCCGCGTCTTCGCAGACAATACAGACGGCCTGCTGCCCGAGATCGTGCGCGCCGCCAACCCCTATGGGCTGCGAGACCTTACCATCACAGAGAGCAGTCTTGAGACCGTCTTCATCCAACTCACAGGCCGTGAGCTCCGCGAGTAAAACGCCATGGCGACCATGCAGCCGCTCGAGACCGAGTTTCCCATCACGCCGACGCCCTCGCAGCCGCCAGCGTCGGAGCAGCCTCCGCTGCGCCCGGACCTCACCCGCCGCGCGCTTTATCCCCGAGCCTTCTGGGGACTCTTTCTGCGCGACCTCCATGTTCTGCGCCGCGAGAAGATCCCCTTTCTCATCCGCGTCTGCATGAACCCGCTGCTCTTCCTCTTCGTCTTCACTTACATCATGCCGCACATGTCCGCAGGCGCAGCCCTGAACCCCACCGCCGCCATGGCCGGCCACATGAACTTCTCGACCGTGCTTCTGCCCGGCCTGATGGCCGTAGCCATCATGTTTTCCGGCATCGCCGCCGTCGCACTTCCGCTCGCCCAGGAGTTTGGCATCACCCGCGAGATCGACGACCGCGTGATGTGTCCGCTGCCCGTCGCCGCCGTCGCACTGGAGAAGATCTGCTTCTCCGCCCTGCAGAGCATTCTCGCTGCGGCTATTGTCTTCCCGCTCGCCTACTTCGTCCCCGCTACCAAGGTGTACGCGGAGGTCTCAAGCTGGCCGTTCCTCATCATTGTCCTCACCCTGGCTTCGCTTACCGCCGGCGCGTTGGGCCTTACTATTGGCACCACGGTCAAGCCGCAGCAGATCTCTCTCATCTTCGGCACCGTTGTCATGCCCATCACCTTCCTGGGCTGCGTCTATTACCCATGGGCGCAGCTGCAGCCGTTGCGCTGGCTGCAGTATGGCGTGCTCATCAACCCCATCGTCTACATGAGCGAGGGTCTGCGCGCCGCACTCACGCCGCACGTCGCCCACATGGATCCCCGCGTCATCGTGCTGATGCTCGCCTTCTTCTGCATCGTGCTCACCCTCACCGGGATCCGGGGCTTCCTCCGCCGCGTGATCAGCTAGCTGATCCGCTCCAAATCCATCGCCAGATAATCCATCTGAAAGTCCGGCTTTACGCCGTGCTGCCGCACCAGCGTCGCCAGCTGCGCATAGTGCCGCACCGCATGCAGCATCGAGTGAAAGAGGATGGTCTTTCGCTTCGACCGCGCCTTGCCCATCGACCGCGTCATGTATTCGATGTGCTCCTCCCAATCCACATCGCTGGCCAGCAGCGCGCGCACCATCCGCGCCGCGCGCTCATGCGTCGCGTAGATCGCCGCCGCTGAATCGAACGCGATCTGCGCATACTCCGTCGGCGGCTGCCCGCTCAGTTGCTCCGCGTAGCGCAGCTCCACCGCCACAATGTGCTGCAGCAGCTCCGCCACGGTCGATACGCCCATCACGTCGCACGGCATCGCCAGCACCTGAGGGTTTGCCTCAATCAACACCTTCCACTTCGCCGAGGTCGCGTCCAGCCACGCCATCAGCTCGTCCGCACTCAAAGCAGGTTGGCTCATCTCTGTTCCTCATCGTTCGATTGAATTTGTAAAGATACAGTACAGATGCATACGCTTTAATTGCGTCGCGGAAAACATCTACAGCCCGTCGCGCAAGGCACGCCAGCCAATGTCTCGCCTGTACTGCATTCCTTCAAACGAAATCTTCTCCAGCGCTCCGTACACCTCGCCCAGCGCGCTTTTCAAAGCAGAACCGCTCCCGCCGGCCTCGGCCGCGGCCGTCACAGCCAGCACCCGCCCGCCCGCCGTCACCACTCCGGCGCCTTCGATCGCCGTGCCCGCGTGAAACACCACCACATCCTCGTTCTGCGCCGCTCCATCCAGCCCCGCAATCGGCAGCCCCTGCGCATACTTCCCCGGATACCCTCCACTCGCAGCGATCACACAGACGCTCGCGCCCGGCCGCATCCTGATCTCCAGCCCATCCGCCCTGCCGTCAATTGCCGCCTCGAACATCTCCACGATATCCGTCTCCAGCCGCACCAGAATCGCCTCCGTCTCCGGATCGCCAAACCGCGTGTTGAACTCCAGCGTCATCGGCCCGCGCGGACTCATCATCATTCCGCAAAACAGAATGCCCTGGAACGGTGTTCCCTCCACTGCCATCTCATCCACCACGCGCTGCGCGACGTTCTCCCGCAGCCACTCCATCATCTCCGGTGCCACCAGCCCATCCGCCGTATACGCGCCCATGCCGCCCGTGTTCGGCCCCGTGTCGCCTTCGCCGATGCGCTTGTGGTCCTGCGCCGCAGCCAGCGAGACAGCATGCCTTCCATCGCACAGCGCAAAGTACGACACCTCCTCGCCCTCAAGAAACTCCTCGATCACCACCTCGGTCTCGACCGATCCCAGCAGCGCGCCGGAAAACATCTCCGCCGCCGCCTGCTCCGCCTCCTCGTGCGTCGGGCAGATCACAACTCCCTTGCCCGCCGCCAGCCCATCGGCCTTCACCACCACCGGCACGCTGAACCGCTGCAGCTCCCGCGCGCACCTCCTCCAGCGTCGCGCACACCGCGTAGGCCGCCGTCGGAATCTGGTTCCGCTGCATGAACTCCTTGGCGAACGCTTTGCTCGTCTCCAGCCGCGCCGCTGCCTTCGTCGGCCCAAACACTCGCATCCCCCGCCGCTCCAGCTCATCCACCAGCCCCAGCGACAGCGGCAACTCCGGCCCAACCACCACCAGCTCCGGCCGCTCCGCCTCAGCCAGGCGCACCATCGCGTCCAGGTCACCCGCGCTCACCGGCACGCATCTCGCCAGACTCTGCAATCCCCGCATTCCCCGGCGCGCATACGACCTCACTCACCCGAGGCGAGCGCCTCAGCGCCCACGCAATCGCATGCTCTCGCCCACCCCCGCCAATCACCAGCACCTTCATCGTTCAACCTCAATCTCGTCATTCTGGCGCGCAGCGTCAGAATCTCTGTATCTCCCCACGTTTGACACGCGCAAATTCAGCTCCGTCCCTGCTTCGGCTGCGCCACCACCAGCCCACGCGGCGTCGGCAGCAGCACCATCGAGATCAATCCCTCTTCCTCCAGCTTCTTCGCCGCATCGCGCACCACCTTCAGGTGCGAACTCGCGTCATGCATCAGAATCACGCCATTTGGGTTCATCTGCGGCAAAAAGCGCTTCACCTCCGCCTCGCGGATCGGCATATCCGAGTCCGAGAACAGCAGGTCGATCGTGCCTTCCACCTTCATCTCCAGGCTGGATTCGTTCCTCAGCTCCATCCACTTCTTCAGCGGCGAAGCCTCCAGACGCGCCTTGGCCTTTTCATACACCACTGGATCGAACTCGCAGCTGATCACCTTGCCAAACCCGTTGCGCTCCAGGCCCTTCGCAATCCATTCCGTCGACACGCCCAGAAACGATCCCGTCTCCACCACCAGCTTCGGCTTCGATCGTCGTCACCAGGGTCGCCAGAAACTCCAGCACCTCCACCTCGGCCGTCATCGAATCGATCATGCTCCACCGCTCCGGCTCCGGACACTCCGGCGTCGCACGGTGATACTCCGGCAGCAGCGCGCCCGCGGCGCGCTCATGCTGCAGCATCACCTTGTGCTCCTGCTTCAGCTTCTTTTTTCCGAACAGACCCATCCCATCCACTCTATAGCGAGCAGAGCCAGGTGGCCGATTCAGAGACCAGCGAGCCGCCTCAACACCTCTGAGATAGCCCAGGCAAGCAGGAAGACAGCGACGATATCGGCGGTCAATCCCACCCACTGCAAGGTTGGGCCGCCGGCGAAGCCTCCGTAGCTGCGATAGAAAAATGGAAACCCATAATGTGCAAAGCAATCTGCACAATCACCCCCACGGCGCAAATATTCCCCCAGATCCAGGACCAGGACTGCGATCACAATGCTGCTCGCCCATCGGAGAATTGCCTTCACAGATACCTCGCGCGGATCACGATCACTTCCACCCAGCAAAAAGCGCTCCCAACCTGAATCCCAGGCGGGAGCGCCTCTCGCAATCATCAATCCACCCACTATGCGTTGTGCTGGGGCCCGCCATTGCCGCGCTGTACAAAGTGATACGGCGGCCACGGCCCGGAAAGCTGCATCCGGCACTCCTTCAACTCCTGGGTCGCCGACGAGTACTTGTTCTGGTAGCGCTCCACCGTCTTGTGATCGATCAGGTGCGCGATGTCCAGCAGCATCTTGCCCGACTCCATCCGCTTGCACGTGATCTCTTCCGCGATCGGCAGGAACATCCGATGCATCTGCAGACTCAACGCGCGCGCCTTGGACTGCCGTTCGCGCTGCCGCGTCGCGCTCTCGCGCAGGCTCGACAGGTACTGCTGTCCCACCGTCATGTCCCGGTGGATGCATCCGGCGGCCGTATCGTCCACCACCACCTTCAGGTGCATCTCCGCCTTGCCGCGCAACCGTTCCACGTTCGCCGTAAAGTGCCGCTGGTTGGAGCGCACGCTGCGCCGCAACGCATCATCGTCCGCAAACGTCGTGCCGAACCGGAAGGGAAGCACCGTCGAATGACGGAAGCACTCTGCAATCACGCGGGCGTGATCGCGCTGCGCCGCCTGGTCCATCTTTCTCGCGTCTTCGGCCGAATGCTCCGAGACGATCACTGCCAGATCGCTCGCTGGAAACTGAAAGATTTGGTTGCCGAACAGGCCCGTCACTCCCGCGAAGGGCATCGGGCGGCGGTGCCGGCAAAGCTCAGGAAATGCGTTCCGTTCTGCAATGCAATAGGCGTACCATGCCATGTTCTGTCTCTCCAAAGCGCAAGGATTTAAAGCCCTCCCCTGTGGGAAGGACGGTCCTTCAACTTGAGTGATGGGGCCAACTCGACAGCGAAGTGGGCCCGGTAGATGTCCTGGGGACTGGCAACTGTTTGTTCCTGGTTTTGTTGCTTATTGGCTGAAACCGAAACGGATAGTATGCCTGCCGAATAACAATTGGCAAGCACTAAGTGACCCGCACTGGCTCAGACAAAGTGGGCCTCTTCAAGGGTTTACCCAAACGAGGGCACCGGCCCCGCGAAGCCGTGTGCGATAAACGGCTACGAGCCGCGCGGAAAACGCGGAGGGATTGTGAATGGAACGCGGGTTCTCTGCCTCAGAATCTCTGAGGCACGCGCGCAAAACGCTCCTGCGCAAAGGCTGCCAAAGGCACGTCGGTCAGCTCGCCCGCCATTGCCTGCGCCATCACTCGCGCCGTCGCCGGCGCCAACAGAATCCCGTCGCGATAGTGTCCCGTCGCATGCCAGCAGTGTGGCATCTTGTTCTCACCGCGCGAATCTAACGCTGGCCCCATCACCGGCAATCCATCCGGCGTGCCCGGCCGCAGCCCCGCCCACACAACCTGCGGTTTCCCTGGTCCGATATCTGTCACAAGTTCCGTTGCCAACCTCGTTAGCCGGCGTGTCGTCTTTTCACCCACGCTTGTGTCGAATCCGACTCGCTGAATTGTCGATCCCACCGTGACGCGCCCGTCGCCGCGGGGAATCAGATAGACACTTGGCGCGCGCACCACGCACCTCAACCGCTCCGGTGCGCACCTCATCTCCACCATCTGACCCTTCACCGGCTCGACCGGAACACTCCCAAGCCCTTCGAACGCCGCACCCGCCCACGCTCCGCAGCAGTTCACAAAATGGCCGGCGACGAACTCTCCGCGAGCCGTGTGCACAGTCACTTCCTTTTCGGCATGCACCACCCTCGTCACGCCGCACCCCTCTACCAGCGTCCCGCCAGCCGCCGCAAACGCCTTGGGCAGCGCGGCGCACAGGTCCCGCGGATCGACGCTGCCTTCATCCAGCAAACGAAACCGCACCCCATCCAGCTCGCGCAGTCGCGGCGCAAATTCCCGAATCTCCTCGACCGTAACCAGCCCATCGCTTACCTCAGCCCCCACCCACTGCAGCGCGTGCCGCGTCCGCATCGGCACACGCAATCCCGACAGCTCTTCAACCGTCCGCAGCCACTCCGGATACAACCACGCACTCAGCCGTGCCAGCTCCATCAGCTCCGGCGGGTTCTGCGGGTCCTCGACGGCCAGCATTCCACCAGCAGCCCACGACGCCGCGCGCATCGCCTGCCCACGCTCGAGAACCGTGACGCTCGCGCCGCGCAACCTCAGCTCCAGCCCCAGGGCCAGGCCGATGATGCCGCCGCCGGCGATCGCCACATCCGCCCGTATCGAATCCTCGTCGCCCATCTCCACCCGTATGGATTTTCGCTCCTGCACGGCTGCCATGTCACATCACACAAACGCAAGGCCGGCCGCTAAGGAAGGCCCTATCTCGATCGATAGCTCATTCTCGACCGCGCAATCCGGAGCAAAATGTTCTAATAATGTCTGGTTCGCTAACGGACCGAGCCTTACCCGTATCCAAGCATCAGACGCGCCCGCCGCACCGGCGCCCATGCAACCAGTACGCGCAGGAGTCCTTGTTGATGTTTCGTTTGCCGTTCCGCCGCACCCCGAGCGCCCACGCCTTCGCCGCACTGCTCACTTTGATCATCGCCCTGGTTGCCGCTCCCGCTGCCCAAGCCCAGTTCCACACCCACCGCGAGACCAACGCCAACCGTCGCGCCCGCATCGAACGCCAGATCCAGGACACCTACACCCATCGCTGGGAGACGGCAGGCGGCGGCGGCTTTCTCCGCTTCCGCTCTGGCCAGTTCACCCAGAGGAACTCCGAGATCGCCTTCTGGGCCAACACCACCTACTTCTTCAATGAAAAGCTCGGCGCAACCGCGGAGGTTCGCGGCTACTTCGGCAACGCCAAGCTGCCCAACTACACGCCCTACGCCAGCTTGGTCGGCAACCCCAAGATCTCTGAATACCCATTCATGGTCGGCCCCACCTACCGCTTCATCCTCGGCCAGCATTACGCTGTCAGCGCCTTCGCCCAGGGCGGTACGGCCATCGGCAAGTTTGACGGCGACACCAAAGGCATTCCATCCACAACGCTCGGCTTCTGGCCCTCGGCCACCGCCCAGCCTGCCTTCTCGGTCGGCGCCAACGTGGACTTCAACGTCTACCCCAACCTCGCCTTCCGCATCGCGCCCAACTACATGGGCACCACCTTCGGGTCCACGCTGCAGAATAACCTCGGGGTCAATATCGGGGTGGTCTACCGCTTCGGCCGCCAGAAGTAACCGCGTCCCGAGCTAAGCCCTAACACCGCACAAAATCTCATACGCAATCGTGCCCGCGATGCGGGCGTGGTCGTCGGCGGTAGTGCCGTCGCCCAGCAGCACCACCTCATCGCCCACGCCAACTCCGCTCGCCTCTAGGGAACCGATCTCCGTTACATCCACCGTCGTCAGGTCCATCGAGATACGCCCGACGATGTTCGCCCGACGCATCGCGCCATCCGCGCCGCGCACCATCACCCATCCACCAGGGCGATCATTCGTGCCGGAGAGCTCGCGCCGCAGCCCGTCCGCGTAACCCACCGGCAGCAGCGCCACGCGCATGGGCAGCTTTGCAGTGAACGTCGCGTCGTAGCCGATCGTCTCTCCCGCCGCAACCTCGCGCACATCCAGCACACGCGTCTTCCACGTCATTACGGGCTGTAGCCTGGTGCGAATGCGCGAAGCCACACCCTCCGCCGGCAGGCAATATCCATACAGCGCAATGCCGCTGCGCACCATCGCCCGCGCGCCCACGACCTTTGCCAAACCCTCCAGCCAGGCCGGATCTTCGCCCACGTCAATGCTCGACGAACTCCCCGCGTGCACCCGCCTTGGCTTCAGCCCTGCTGCGCGCACCTGCGCCACTGCCGACTCAAACCTCTGCTTCTGCTCTCTGGTCCGCTCCAATCCGGCGATCTCCGCCGAGTGGAAGTGCGTCATCACGCCGTCCAGCGTGAGTCCCGCAACGTCGATGCTCCGCAGCAGCGCGTCCAGAGGCTCGCCCGGCCGCACTCCCTGCCGCGACATCCCCGTCTCAATCTCCACATGAACATGGGCTCCCGATCCACGCAGCAGATCCACCTGCTGCTGCGTCCAAACCACCGGCGTCAGGCGATGCTCTGCGATGGCACGGACGTCGTCGTGCACGACGCCGTAGAGCGTCAGGATCTCTACTGTCTCCCGCGACAGGCCAGCCATATCGAGCGCGCGTCGTACCCGCACACCCTCCGCTGCATCCGCCACGCCCAGCCAAAAAGGTCGCTCAGAAGCCCGCCCGCACGCACGCACCAGTGCGACAGCGCACCGCTCCAGCCCATGTCCGTAGGCATTTGCCTTGACGACTGCAAGCACGTCGGTGTTCGCGCCAAGAGCCTCGCGCACCACGCTGTAGTTATCAACCAGCCGCCGTTCGTCGATCTCCACCCAGCTCCGTGCGTTCACCGCCACGCCCTTAGTACCCGCCCGCATCGCTCGCCGGATTCGCGAACAGCGTGTAGTCCGAGAGATACAGCAGGTTCACCACGCCCGTCGGCCCGTTCCGCTGCTTCGCCACGATGATCTCCGCCTTGCCCTTCAGGTCTTCGTTCTCGCGGTCGTAGTACTCCTCGCGATGGATGAACGCGACGACGTCCGCGTCCTGCTCAATCGAGCCCGACTCGCGCAGGTCGCTCAGCAGTGGCTTCTTATCGCCCGTCCTCTGCTCGCTGCCACGCGAGAGCTGCGAGAGCGCCACCACCGGCACGCGCATCTCTTTCGCGAGAGCTTTCAGCCCGCGCGAGATCGAGCTGACCTCCTGGGTGCGGTTCTCAAAGCCGCGCTTGCCACTCGCATTCACGCCCGTCATCAGCTGCAGATAATCGACCAGGATCAGGTCCAGCCGGCCCTCCTGCTGCTTCAGCCGCCGCGCCTTGGCGCGCATCTCCGCCAGCGTAATGCCCGGCGTGTCGTCGATGAACATCTTCGACTCCATCAGCCGCTCGAGCGCGCTCATCAGCTTGCCCTTGTCTTCCTTGGGCAGAAAGCCCGTCTGGATCTTGCGCGAGTTCACCTGCGCCTCGCTGGCCAGCAGGCGGCGCAGCAGGCTCTCTTTCGACATTTCCAGCGAGAAGACCGCAACCACTTTCCCATCTCGGATCGCCGCATTCTGCGCGATGTTGATCGCCCACGCCGTCTTGCCCATGCTCGGCCGCGCCGCGATGATGATCAGCTCGGAGTCCTGCAGGCCGCTCGTCATGCGGTCGAACTCAATAAAGTGCGTCGCCAGGCCCGTGATCTCGCGGCCCTGCTCATACAGCGCATCGATAGACCCGAAGCTCGACGCCACGATCTCGCCAATGCCGGCGAGGCCCCGCTGGATCGCCGACTCGGCCACATCGGCCAGCTGCGCCTCCACCGTATTCAGCACATCGATCGCGTCTTCGCTCTGGTCGCTGGCGCGCGTGGCGCCGTCGTGGAAGATGGACATCAGCTGCCGCAGCAGGCTTTTGTCCTTCACAATCTTCACGTAGCTCTCGATCGAGAAGTTGCGCGGAATCCCCTCCGTCAGGTGGAAGAGATAGCCCGTGCCGCCCACTGCGTCCAGCTCACGCCGCCGCTCCAGCTCCGCGCGCACCGTGGTCAGGTCCACGCCGTGGCCCTGCTCCATCAGCGCCAGAATCACGCGATAGATTCGCTGGTGCGAGTCCAGCGAAAAGTCTTCCGCGCGCAGCTTTGACGTTGCATCGCTGATCGCGATCGGGTCCAGCAGCATCGCGCCCAGGATCGCGATCTCCGTGTGAATCGAAGACGGCAGACCTTCTGCCGCGCCGATCTGAGCAATGGAAGCCATACCCGATTATCCCCTCAGTGGGCCCTGAGCAAATCCGCCCGCACCCTGTTGGAAAACCGGTCTTCCGCGTACGAGTGGGCCTGCCTGTGCTCCACCGGTTGCGCGGCTGCCCTTCCTCGAATCCAATCACGGCATAATAGTGCAAGAACCCTGGTGGAGGCTGTGATGGCATCGCTGAAAGAATACCGCTGTGAGATCTGTGGTGACGTGAGCGCGAATCCCGACCACTGGTTCCTGATCCAGTGCGGGCCGACCGCGCTGACCGTCCAGCAGTGGGACGCCCAGGCCGCCGATGCCGCCGGCGCGCGCCACCTATGCGGCGAGGCCGACGCCCAGGTTTACATCAGTCGCTGGTTCGAATCGATGTGCTCGCCACCCAAGCCGGACTACTCGTCTATGCCGAGCGGAAAGAAGTCCGGAGGCAACTGACGGCCGGCAACCCCGCCTACTGCTTCCCCTTGTACTCCTGAAACAGCTCGGGAAACTCCTTCTGGATGGCGTGGATCTTGGGGATATCGCAGACCTGGATGTAGGGATTGTTGGGGTTCTTCTCCGCGTAGTCCTGGTGGTACTCCTCTGCGTCGTAGAACGCGACCAGCGGCGTCACCTGGGTCACAATCGGCTTCTTGAAGACCTTGGCCGCGTCCAGCTGCACGATGTAGGCCTTGGCGACCTTCTCCTGCTCGGGCGAGGTGGTGAAGATCACCGAGCGGTAGCTGGTGCCCACGTCATTGCCCTGGCGGTTGAGCTGCGTCGGGTCATGCACGACCGAGAAGAACACCTGCAGCAGCGTTCCGTAGCTGATCTTCTGCGGATCGAACGTGATCTGCACGCTCTCGGCGTGGCCCGTGCTTTCGCTGGAAACCGCCTCATAATTTGCGGTGTCTTTCGTCCCACCGGAGTAGCCCGCGCGCGTGCCGGTCACGCCCTTGATGCGCTCGAACGCCGTCTGCACGCCCCAGAAGCACCCTCCGGCAAACACCGCCGTCTCCGTATGCGCGCCCGTCTTCGCTTCGTTTACCGCCGGCGGCGGCAGCCGCTGCATCTTCTCATCGCCGAATACCATCGTCTTCACCCCCATCGCAACCGCCAGCACCAGCGCCACGCCAACTGCCACTGCACTCAGCCTATGCATCGCTCACCTCACATTCAATAGACGTTTCAGTTCTCTCCACGGATTGCGCGCGACCGCAGCTCTGACGGACACCTGAGAACTAACAACTGACAACTTGCTTCGCCTGCCGCTTCCCCTGAATCTCGATATAGCAGTTCACCAGAGCAACCGCTGCCGGAGTGACGCCTGCGATCCGGCTTGCCTGGCCGAGGGTCTGCGGGCGCACGCGCCCCAGCTTCTCCACCATCTCCTTGCTCAGGCCCGAGCAGGCAGCGTAATCGAACCACGGCGGGATCGCGCGCCCTTCATCGCGCTTCATCCGTTCCATCTGCCGCTCCTGCTGGGCAAGATAGCCGGCATATTTGATCTCCGTCTCGACCGTCTTCATCTCATTGCGCACCCATGTGGGTAGACGCGCGTCATCGACAGCTTCAATCGCCGCCACCCATTCGTGCAGTTCTTGCGCCCCGCGCATTGCCTCAATAAGTTCCGGCCAGACCAACTCGATACTCAGCTCCGGCCGCTTCAGCGCCTGCGCAAAGGCGCTGCCCGCCAGGCCGCTCACGCGCTTCGCAGCTTCCTCGCCATCGCGCGCGCGGACTGCATCGCTGATGCGCTGGCTTGCCTCTGCGCTCACCCGTGCCCTGTGCAGCGCCGCATCGAACGCTGCCGCCCTGGCCATCTTTGCCTCATACGCGGACCATGCCGCGTCGTTGATCAGCCCCAGTATCCGCCCGTGCGGTGTCAGCCGGCGGTCCGCGTTATCGATCCGCAGGTGCAGCCGGAACTCGGCACGCGAGGTGAACATCCGGTACGGCTCATTCGTGCCCTTGGAGATCAGGTCGTCGATCAGAATCCCCGTGTACCCTTCGGTCCGGTCCAGAGTGAACCCGGCAAACTCACCGCCGTCGCGATCCGCCTCCGCCCACAGCGCCGCATTAATCCCTGCCATCAGGCCCTGGCACGCCGCCTCCTCGTATCCGCTGGTGCCGTTGATCTGTCCGCCGAGATACAGCCCGGCGATTTGCTTCACGCCCAGCGTGCGGTCCAGCTCCGTCGGATCGATCGCGTCATACTCGATCGCGTACCCCGGCCGCAGCATCTCCGCGTCTTCCAGGCCGGGGATCGACCGCACCATCGCCGCCTGCACCTCCATTGGCAGGCTGGTCGACATACCGTTGACGTACACCTCATGCGTGTTCAGCCCTTCTGGCTCCAGGAAGAACTGGTGCTGCGTCTTCTCCGGAAAGCGCACGATCTTGTCCTCGATCGACGGACAGTACCTCGGCCCCACCGCCGTGATCTGCCCGGAGTACATCGGCGACCGGTGCGCATTCTCGCGGATCAGCCGCATCGTCTCCGGCGTCGTCGTCGCAATGTAGCAGCTCACCTGCCGCAGCTCCGGCACCCAGCCGCGCGTGCTACCCACAGAACTGTCATCCCGAGCGGAGCCGCTCGCGTCAGCGTCGCGCACAGTCGAAGGACCTGCTTCTGTTTTTTTCCGCAGCCCTGCCCTAAAACTGAACGGCGTCGGGTCAGCATCCCCGGGCTGCTCCTCAAACCGGCTCCAGTCGATCGTCCTGCCGTCCAGCCGCGGCGGAGTTCCTGTCTTCAGCCGGCACTCGCGCAGGCCCAACTTCTTCAGCGATTCACCCAGCAGAACACTCGCTGGCTCGCCGCTGCGTCCTGCCGGATACTGCTGTTCGCCGCAGTGGATCAGCCCGTTCAGAAATGTTCCGGTGGTGACGATCGTCGCGCGCGCCCGCACCACGCGCCCATCGCGCAGCTTCACGCCCGTCACACGGCGCTTCGCTTCTCCTCGAACCTCGAACCCCGAACCTTGAACCTCGATCTGGTCTACGACCAGATCGACCACCTCGGCCTGTTTGATGTAGAGCCCCGGCTGCCCCTCCAGTACCTCGCGCATTTTCACCCGGTAGAGCGCCTTGTCACACTGCGCGCGGGGCGACCACACCGCTGGCCCGCGGCTGGTATTCAGCAGGCGAAACTGGATGCCGCACGCATCAGCCACCTCGCCCATCACGCCGCCCAGCGCGTCCACCTCGCGCACCAGGTGTCCCTTGGCGATGCCGCCAATCGCCGGATTGCAGCTCATCTGGGCAATCAGATCCAGGTTCAGCGTGAAGATGGCCGTGCGCAGTCCCATGCGCGCTGCTGCCATCGCGGCCTCGCAGCCGGCGTGCCCCGCGCCCACCACCACCACATCGAACTCTTCGCTAAACCCCATCACCCTCCATTCTACGGAGAGGTGCCACCTTCAGGGCGCCCCAAAGATGCTGGTGACATTTGATCCCGGGACTGGCTGGCCGCGCTGTACCACGACGTCACCGTGGTAGTACGTTACTTTGCCATCGACCGAATACGGCAAGAACGTACATCCCATTAGCGTCTTCAGCACGGTCATCTTCGTGGCTGCGGTCGCCGGTCTGAAGTTGCCTTCACCCGTCAGCTTCCCTGCTTCATTGACCGAGACTCGAGTCGTGGTGATGGGAGCGCCTGCAGCGACTTCGACCGTCGAGCACCCTTTTATCTGTTTCTGCATCTCTTCCACGCTCAAAATCGGTAACGGGTCTTCAATCCGCGATGTAAAGTGCAGCACCAGCGGCATCTCCATCTGCAATGGCACGCCACCTTGGATAAATGGTTTGAACTTATACTTCAACGCCGCCTGGATGCCATAGTCCTCCAGCCCCGGCTGATCGGAGTTGTGCTTCGCAGTCTCTCGAACCTGCCCCGTGCGGTCTGTACGCGCGTACACAATCATGTAGCCGTCGGTCTTGCCTTCGCGCACGGAAGGCCATTCAAGCACAGGCGCCCTCTCCAAAATGCTCTCTTCGGTCGCCGTTGAGACATATACCGTTGATATTCTTTGATCCAATGGCGTGGTTTCCCTCACCTCAAACATCGCGGGATCCGCGCTCTTCAACTCTTCCAGCGTAGTGATGCGGCCCTCGATCGCTTCGTAGCCTTCCACGTCGGTTGTCACAGTGCGCGCAATCTGCTTGTCGCCGAACTTCTTCCAATCCCTGAAAGTGATGTTCAGGTTGGTCGCTGAATCAGACAACAGCCTCGGTTCCGCGCCTCCAAAGCAAACCTCTCCCCAGGTCATCTGGTCGGTGATCCCGCCGGGCTTATCGTTCCGACCGGCACAACTGCGCAACGTACTGCCGCCCACGACCACCACCCCTCCCCGCCCTCGAAAGTTCTCCGCATTCGGGACGGATTCAGAATCGCCAGCACAAAGTTCTCCACCCAGCGCGGGTAATAGTCGCCATTGTCCTTCTCGTTTACAGCGTCACCGTTCACGATCTTCGTCTGGCTGAACTTCGGCGAGGTAATCTGCAGCTTGTACATCTGCGGAGCCTGCCACCACACCTCTACCCGCCCGGAGTATTCCCCGCCCGGCTTACCGATCTCCAACACCGCATGGAACGGTTTTCCGTTGGTCGTCAATGACGACGCGTTCAATGCCTGGTCCAGTGCTTCATCCGTAGTGATCCTCTTGGCTGTCTGGTTTTCTTGTTGCAGCTGTTGCAACATCTGCATCGTCTGCGAATCCGCCTGTTGCGCGGACGCTCTCTTTTCGCCTGTCGCCGCAACAATGCACACCATTCCAAACACAACTGCTCTACGTTTCGATGAAATCATGGCTGCCATCCTATCGAGAGCAAAGAAGCTCTGCAAATTGTTCCTGTCGTGTTCCAGGAATCGGTGCGATCGGTGGTAAATGGGTCTTAAGCCTTTTAATCGCAGGAGCGTCCCATGCTCTGCGCCTCACCACTCATCGCATTTATCGGAGAGGTGCCACCTTCAGGGCGCCCAAAGATGGTCATCAGATTCCAAATCCTGAGATTCCAGACAAGATTACGTTCGAAGAAAATAAGACCCGTCGTCGCTAGCTGCTCGTCTCCCACAGATCGTGCAGATGGACCACCCCCAGCGCCTCGCCCTCCGCGCCCGTCACCACCAGCGACGTAATCTTGCGCTCTTCCATCAGCGCCAGCGCCTCGCCCGCGAATGCGTCCGCGCGCAATCGTCATCGGCGCCCGATGCATGATCTCGCCGGCGGTATGTGCCAGCGCGTTCGGCCCGTCGCGCTCCAGCAGCCGTCGCAGGTCGCCGTCGGAGATCACGCCTGCCAGTTTCCCATCAGCACCCACCACCGTCGTCATGCCCAGCCGCTTGTGGCTCATCTCGTGGATCACCTGCGTCATCACCGTATCCACCGCCACCTGCGGCATCGCCTCGCCCGAGTGCATCAGCGTCTTCACCCGCGCCAGCCGCCGCCCCAGCCTGCCGCCCGGATGCAGATCCGCAAAGTCCTCCGCCGCAAAGCCGCGCCGCCGCGAGATCTCCAGCGCCAGCGCATCGCCCAGCGCCAGCATGACCGTGGTCGAGGCCGTCGGTGCGAGCCCGCTTGTGTCGCTCGGCATTAAGCCCGCGCATGCCTCGGCCGCAACACTCGCGTCGAGCCACACCGCACTCGCCTGCGCCAGGGTCGACGCGCCAGCCCCGCACAGACTCACCACCTTCGCGCCCACGCGCTCCAGCGCCGGCAGCAGCTCCAGCAGCTCCTCAGTCTCGCCGCTCGCGCTCAACGCCAGCGCCACATCGCCTGCGGCCACCATCCCCAGGTCGCCGTGCCGCGCCTCCGCCGGATGCAGAAAGTGCGCCCGCGTGCCCGTCGAGCAGAGCGTCGCCGCAATCTTCCGCCCGATCAGCCCGCTCTTGCCCATCCCCGTGACGATCACGCGCCCGCCCCGCCCCGCTCGCCTCGACAATCAGCTCCACCGCCCGCGCGAACGGCTCTGCCATTGGCCCATCCAGCCGCATCGCCAGCTCCAGCAGCGCGCGCGCCTCCGCGCGCACCAGCTCCGAGGCCTGCGTACGCCCTGTTTGTGCTGCCGTTCCCATTCGTTCCCGATGCTAGCAGAGGTAGGCCGCCGAACTGGCGACTCCGCCCTGGCTTCCGCGCTAAACTATAGGCGTTGCGCGCATTCGCTGGCGCGCCCAAGGACCCGCACCCATGCTGCGCAAAGCACTCCTTTTCCTGACGATGACGACCGGCCTGGTGTTGGTCATCGTTGCTGGCGTGCTGAACCATCGCGACCGCGTGCGCTCCGCCGCAGCCGCCCGCGCAAGCAGGGTCAATCTGGTCAAAGATGGTGCGGCGCCAGTAAGTGATTCCGACTCGCCCAACGTTGACGAGACACTCCGCGGCAAGCCCGCGCCGGCCTTTATCCTCAAGGACCTCAACGGCAAAAAGGTCTCCCTCGCCGACTACAAAGGCCATCCGGTTGTCCTCAATTTCTGGGCCACCTATTGCGCCGCCCTGCAAGGACGAGATGCCATGGCTGCAGCAGCTCAGCCAGAAATATGCCGCACAGGGCTTTGAGGTGGTCGGCATCGACTACGACTCCGAAGTTGGAAAAGCTGTAGTCGCCAGTACCGCCCATGATCTTGGGGTTACCTATCCGATTCTGCTCTCCGACTCGAAGATCGAAAACACCTACCTGGCGAACACAGAGGTCCTGCCCGTCTCCTTCTGGGTCGATCGCAACGGCAAGGTCGTCAACGTCACCGCTGGCCTGGACGGCAAGACCTACGCCGATGCGAAAAGCAATCTCGAGGCCCAGGTCCAGCAGACCATCGCCGCAAACTAGATCATGAAACGAATCCTCCTCACCTTCGCTCTTCTCCTCGCGCCAATCGCTGCCGCTCCTTGCTCCGCCCAGTCCATCAATCTCGGCGGCCCGGCGGGGTCAAAGTCCTACATCGCCTACACCGCGCTGCCGCAAACCATCCCCGCCAACCACGCCGCCACCATCGAGCTCCACTTCCGCGTGCTGCCCAGCTATCACGTCAACTCGCACACGCCCACGGAGAGTTTCCTGATCCCAACCGCGCTCACGCTCTCGCCCGCACCTGGCGTCAAGCCCGGCGAGCCTGCATACCCTGCCGGCCAGCCCTACGCCTTTTCTTTCGATCCCAAAAACAAGCTCTCCGTCTACGCCGGCGACTTCATCGTCAAGCTGCCCGTCACCGCCGCGCCCGGCGCGCACTCCGTCGATGCGTCCCTGCGCTACCAGGCCTGCAACAACGCCTCCTGCTTCGCGCCCAAGAACCTTCCCGTAAAGATCGACTTCACCGCGAAATAGAATCTCGCTGGCGTTCGCACGAGAATCCGTTCGCACTAGAATCAATGAAGCATCTGCTTCATAGCGTCGCATCTGTCCCATGGCCATCATCACCGAATCCGCAATCACTACCGAAGACTTCCGTCGCCTCACGCGTCTGCCCAAGTACGTCTTCAACATCACCGGCGAGCTCAAGGCCTCCGCGCGCCGCCGCGGCGAAGACATCATCGACTTCGGCATGGGCAACCCCGACGGCGCGACCCCCCGCCACATCGTCGACAAGCTCATCGAGTCCGCGCAGAAGACGCCCACCCACCGCTACTCGCTCTCCCGCGGGCTGCCGCGCCTGCGCAAGGCCATCTGCGACTGGTACCAGCGCCGCTACGCCGTCTCGCTCGACCCCGAATCCGAGGCCATCGTCACCATCGGCTCCAAAGAGGGAATCGCACACCTCTGCCTCGCCACGCTCGACGACCAGGACACCGTCGCCGTCTTCAACCCCAGCTATCCCATCCACATCTTCGGCCCCGTCATCGCCGGCGCGCGCGTGCAGTCGCATCCCGCTCGACGACGGCTCCTCCTCCGACGACCTCATCGCCACGCTCGAGCGCGAGCTGCCGCGCATGTCCCCGCGCCCGCGCCTGCTGATCCTCAACTTCCCCGCCAATCCCACCACGCAGTGCGTCGACCTCAGCTTCTTCGAGCGGCTCGTCCCGCTCTGCAAAGAGCTCGGCATCCTCGTCGTGCACGACCTCGCCTACGCCGACCTCGTCTTCGACGGCTATCGCGCGCCTTCGATCCTCGAAGTTCCCGGCGCAAAAGACATCGCCGTCGAGTTCTTCACGCTGTCGAAGTCCTACAACATGCCCGGCTGGCGTGTCGGCTTCATGGTCGGCAACCCGCAGCTGGTCGCCGCGCTCGGCCGCATCAAAAGCTACTTCGACTACGGAACCTTCACGCCCATCCAGGTCGCTTCGATCGCCGCGCTCGACGGGCCGCAGGAATGTGTAACGGAAATAGTTGCAACTTACAAATCCCGGCGCGACGTCCTCGTCCACGGCCTGCACAAGCTGGGCTGGAACGTGCCGCTGCCCAAGGCCACCATGTTCGTCTGGGCGCGCATCCCGGAGCAGTATCGCGCACTCGGCTCCATCGAATTCTCCAAGAAGCTCCTGCTCGAAGCCAAGACCGCCGTCAGCCCCGGCGTCGGCTTCGGCGAGCACGGCGACTCCCACGTCCGCTTCTCGCTCATCGAAAACGAAGAGCGCACCCGCCAGGCCCTGCGCGGCATCCGCGCCATGTTCAAAGCCGGCTAAAGCACCGGCGAATCATCCCCCAGCATCGCCTTGCCGCACCACCTTGATCGGCGCGAAGCCCTGCTTCATCAGCGCGTCGTGGAACCCACCGATCGTAGTACGCCGCGCCCTGCTTCTTCTTCCAGTCCTCGCGCAGCTTCATGATCTCCAGCTTGCCCAGCGTGTAGTAGAGATACGTCGGGTCGCCCGTGCCGCGCTTGGTCTCCACCTCCGCAATCGCCGGCGTCTGGTAGCCCTCCTTCACGAAGAAGTCCTCCGCCTGTTCTGATCGTCCACTGCCCCCGGCTCGCCTGCCGTATGCAGCTTGATCGAGTTCACAAACCGCGCATCGCGCAGCAGCGCATCCTGCATCTGCCCCAGCCGGATCAGCTTCGCCTGCTCACCTGCTCCGGCGTCGCTCCTGCCGGCGCGGCAGCATAGCCCTCGTCCAGCATCATCTGCTCGCAGTAGTGCGCCCAGCCCTCAATGTTGGTATTCGCCCCCAGCACCTTGCGGATCTTGCTGCCAAACTGCGGCATCCACAAAAACTGCACATAGTGCCCCGGATACGCCTCATGCACGCTGGTCGAAACGATCGTGCCCACGTTGAACTGCGCCATGAGCTCGGCCATATGCTCCGGCGTCCAGTCCTTCTCCGGCAGCGTCACGTTGAAGTACGCCTTCTTCGAGTGCGTCTCAAACGGCCCCGGCGGATCCATCGACGCGAACGTCGTCGCGCGCATAAACGGCGGCGTCTCTTCGAGCGTCGGCTGCACATCGCTGGGAATCGTGATGATGTGGTTCGCGCGAATGAACCCGATCAGCGAATCGAATGTCTGGTGGAAATGTCGCCAGCAGCTGGTCCGGCGCAGGATGCATCGTCTGCAGCTCCGCCATCTCCTCCTGCGGCGTCTTCGTCGGATCGATCTCCTTCGCCACGCGCGCAAACTCCGCCTGGTTCTTGTGCAGATCGTCCATGGCAATCTGCAGCAGCCGATCCAGCGGCAGGTCCACCATCTCGTCGTAGCTCAGCTTCTTCTGGAAGGTATCCGCGCCCAGCCTAAAGTCGCCATTCGACCGCGGCAGCAGATCGGTCTTCATCCACGCCGCATAGCTCTTCAGCGCAGCAATCACCGCAGCGTTCGTCTTCGCAAACTCCGCCTTCGCCGCCGCGTCGGTTGCCACCTCTTCACCATCCGCGCCGGAGAAGAACGCGCTCGGCACATCATTCTCGAAAAAACTCACGTCGCCGTCGATCTGTTCCAGCGCAATCTCGGTAAAGATCTTCGGCGGGTTCTTCAGGTTCTTGCGCGCCTCGTCCAGCGCCTTCGGCATCAGCTTCTCGCGCTCAACCAGCGCGCGCAGCCGCGCATTCGCCGGCGCGTACGGCCGCTCCATAATCAAGAACGCCGACTTCGTAATCCCCGACGAATATTCGTCCGGATTCTTCTCCCACCCGCGAATCACCTCCAGCGTCAGCAGCTCACTCTTGATGTTGCCCAGCAGAATCTCCCGGTCCGCCGCCACCGGCGCATCCAGCGCGCTCGCATCGATCGCCTCCACCTTCTTCTCGTACTCATGCAGCGCGGCTACATTCGCCGCTATCCCCGCGGCCGAGTAGTCCTCCAGCTTCGCGTCGTACTCATGCAGCCCGTCCTCGGTCCCTGCCGTCGGCGAGTACTTGAAATACACATCCTTGAAGAACCCATCCGACACATACTGGAACGTCTGCACCCCGCCATCCGCCGCCACCCGCTGTGCCTGGGCCGCGCCGCCGATTGCCATTGCGGCTATGCCGAACGCCACAGCCGCCCACGCTCGATTGCAAAATGCGCTTTTCATGCCCAAAGTCTACGGCAAGCCATACGAACAAAGAGCAAATGGGGTGGCATCACGACAAATTAAAGCGTCGGCCGCCTGAGCCGTTGAACGATTGCATGCGTGTATAGCCGCCGCGCTTCATTTCAAGATCGAGGCTAAGGTAACGCAAAGTTATCGGCCCTTCTGCTCCCTCCTCGTAGACTCCACCCGAGGTTTCAATGCTGTAGAGGTCACGAGATGATCCAACCGGACGAACCAGAACATGAACCTTGTCTGAAGTCCCCTTCTTGTCGTAGAACGCATACGCGATAGGACTCTGCTTCTGGTTAGTGGGGGGAGCATCGGGCCCCGGAAGGCCTTCGACGGATGCAGTTGCCAACCCCAATACTGCAGTAACCGCGTTCCCAAGCAAGCCTTCGTCTGGAAAAGTGGCTCGGAAGGGGAATGTTGGTTTGGGTCCAAGTGGTGGCGCCTTCTCCTGCACTTGGTGAAGAGTGCGTAACAGGAGCTCGTATTCCTCCTCGCTATATGGATCGCCTCGAAGGTCAACGCCAATTTTTGATTGAAGCCAAATCGGGATTGCAGAATCGTCCCAGTCGCCCATCCTTAGTACGGGTATGAACTTATTTTGCGTAATTTGATGAGCAAGCTGACTAGTTATAACCATGGCTTCGTACCCGGCCCCGCCGGTGCGATTGTTGCTCTTGGTCGCATAAATCGGAGTACATACAAGTAATACGAAGTCGCTCTTATGGATGCTCTGCTCCATAAAGAGCGTTCGATCTGCACCTAAAGGAAGGTCCCACCGGTCGAGGATAACGTTGACACCATTCAGGCGTAGCCTTTCGGCGAGCCGAAGAACCCACTCCTTGTGAGCCGCACTATCCCATGAGTATGAAACAAGCGCAGTTGGGGCGTCTTGAATTCCGTACGGGCCTATAGACGGTGCCAAAGTTGCATCGGCAGTTGCAGCGGCAAGCCCCTCATCGGAGACATCAAAGAAACCCGCGCCGGTAGGATCGACAAGATGCCCTTCATTGACTAGCCGCGTCCAAGGCGCACCGAGAAGATGCTTCAGGATGGGCATCTTTTCCTGTTGTGATAGACCAGCACCGAGAGCGTACGGGTCGCCCGGTAGAAGTAAATTCCCTTTATTGAGTCCCCCAGACGATCGAACTTGGGGATAAATTTTCGCCAGCCTTCGCAGCAATGCAGATGACTGATCAGCAGGGGACAGCGCCTTCACTTCGGCTAGCGTCTTTGCCACTGATGCGATCGTGAATGGTTCTGAGGTCGGCATTGATTTTGGGGTTTGCGGGCCAGCTCACCATTTTAGCTCCCACGGCCCACCTCCTCCGTCTTCACTTACGGGATACCTCATTTCCCCTGTACTTTCGCCCCTTTTCGCACATTTTCTGCCGCTCCTCCGCGCCCCATATCCACCGCGAAAACGCCTATAATAGAGCTATAAATCATGGCTGACGAACTCTTCCCGGACGACCCCAACATTCCCTCCCCACAGGACGCAAACTCCAACGATCCGCCGCCCGCCGGATCGCCCCCGGATGGCCCGCCCGCGTCCACCGTGCTCGGCCCCGGCGCCGCCTTCCTCGTCCCCGTCAACATCGAGGACGAGATGCGCCGCTCCTACCTCGACTACTCCATGTCGGTCATCATCGGCCGCGCGCTGCCCGACGCCCGCGACGGCCTCAAGCCCGTGCATCGCCGCATCCTCTACGCCATGGAGGAGATGGGCCTTCAGTACAACAAGAAGTACGCCAAGTCGGCGAAGCCCGTCTCGCAGGCCATGGGCAACTACCATCCGCACGGCGACGCCGCCATCTATGACGCTCTCGTCCGCCTCGCGCAGCCCTTCGCCATGCGCTATCCCATGGTCGATGGCCAGGGCAACTTCGGCTCCGTCGACGGCGACCCGCCCGCAGCCATGCGTTACACCGAGGCCCGCCTCACCCGCATCGCCGGCGAGCTCCTCGCCGACATCGACCAGGACACCGTCGACATGGTGCCCAACTACGACGGCTCCACCACCGAGCCCACCGTGCTGCCCACGCGCATCCCCAACCTCATCGTCAACGGCAGCACGGGCATCGCCGTCGGCATGGCCACCAACATCCCGCCCCACAACCTCACCGAAGTCGTCAACGCCGCCATCGCCCTCATCGAGCGCGACGGCAAGCGCGACCCTGATGACAAGCGCTCCGAACTCGACGTCGTCCTCGAACACGTCAAAGGTCCCGACTTCCCCACCGGCGGCTTCATCTTCGGCAAGTCCAACATCCGCGCCGCCTACACCACCGGCCGCGGCCGCTTCCTCATGCGCTCCAAGTGCGCCATTGAAAGCATCTCCGGCAACCGCCAGGCCATCATCGCCACCGAGATTCCCTACCAGGTCAACAAGTCGAACCTCATCAAGCGCATCGCCGAACTCGTCAACGAGAAGATCATCGACGACATCTCCGACGTCCGCGACGAGTCCGACCGCACCGGCATGCGCATCGTCATCGAACTCAAGCGCGGCGCCCAGCACGAGATCGTCCTCAACCAGCTCTGGAAGCACACCCAGATGCAGGACAGCTTCTCCATGATCTTTTTGGCCGTGCACAACGGCCAGCCCAAAGAGCTGCCGCTCGACCACGCCATCCGCGCCTTCCTCGACCACCGCGTCGAGGTCGTCCGCCGCCGCACCGCCTTCCTCCTCGGCCGCGCGCGCGACCGCGAGCACATCCTGCTCGGCAACCAGATCGCGCTCGACCATCTCGACTCGGTCATCAAGATCATCCGCCAGTCCGCCTCGCGTCCCGAGGCCCGCGAGAACCTCTTCCAGTACTTCTCCGGCAGACGCATCACCCTGCGCGGCACAGAGCTCGCCGGCGTCAAGCTCGACCCCGCCAAGTACTCCGTCGACACCGCGCTGCTGCCACTCAACGCCGCCGGCGCCGCCACGCTCATCCTCTCCTACCGCCAGATCGACGCCATCCTCGACCTGCAGCTCTACCGCCTCACCCAGCTCTCCATCGACGAGCTCCTCAACGAGCTCCGCCAGGTCCGCGACAACATCGCCGAGTACGAGTCCATCCTCGCCTGCCAGGCCAAGCTCCGCAAGGTCATCATCAAGGAGCTCACCGAAGTCCGCGACCGCTTCGGCGACGCGCGCCGCACCCAGATCCTCGACGAGACCGCCGAGCTCGGCCTCGAAGACCTCATCGCCGACGAGCAGGTCGCCGTCACCGTCTCCAACACCGGCTACCTCAAGCGCACGCCCATCTCCACCTACCGCCAGCAGCGTCGCGGCGGCACCGGGCGCCTCGGCATGAAGACCCGCGAAGAAGACTTCGTCGCGCAGCTCATCATCGACTCCACCCACGCCTACCTGCTCTGCTTCACCAACACCGGCCGCGTCTACTGGATCAAGGTCTACGAAATCCCCGACGTCGGCGCCGCCGGCAAGGGCAAGGCCATGGCCTCGCTCATCGATCTCCAGCCCGGCGAAAAGGTCGTCACCATCCTCTCCGTCCGCGACCTCGAAGAGGAGTCGAAGTTCGTCCTCTTCGCCACGCGCAACGGCACCGTCAAGAAGACCGCCGCTCAAGGACTTCTCCAACGTCATGGCCCGCGGCATCATCGCCATCAATATTGAGAAGGACGACGAACTCGTCATCGCCCGCATCACCGACGGCCACCAGGTCATCTTCCTCGCCACGCATGACGGCCTCGCCATCCGCTTCTCCGAGGATGACCTCCGCGCCATGGGCCGCCCCGCCACCGGCAACCGCGGCATCAACCTCCGCAAGGACGACTACGTCATCGGCGCCGCCGTCACGCCCTCCACCGAGGCCCGCAACCGCGCCCGTCTCGATCGCGCCAAGGCCGCCGGGCTCACCAAGCAGGTCCAGTCCGCGATCGAAGAAGCCGCCGACTCCGCCGCCGCCCAGCCACTCGAACTCTCAGACGACACCGTCGCCGCGCCCGAGGTCTCCTCTGAAACCGCCGCCAAATTGGCTGCTTTGGATGAGAAGCTCGGCCTCACCCCCTGCCTCATCCTCGCCGTCTCCGAGAACGGCTTCGGCAAGCGCACCGACGTCGACGCCTACCGCCTGCAGGCCCGCGGCGGCAAGGGCGTCATCTCCATGAAGACCACGCCCAAGATCGGCAAGGTCGCCGCCATCAACCTCGTCGACGACACCACCGAGATGATGCTCATCAGCCAGTTCGGCAAAATCATCCGCATCGACACCAAAACCATCCGCTCCGCCGGCCGCTCCACCTCCGGCGTCAAGCTCCTCAACCTCGACCCCGACGACAAGGTCGCCGCCGCCGTCGTCATCCCCCCCGAAGACCCCAAGTCCCCCTCCACCGACCCCACCACCCCCGTGCAGTAGCTTTTTGTCATTCCGAGCGGCGTAGCCGCGTAGGAATCTGCTTCACCCAGCGGAGCCCGAACAGGGCTCCGTTTTGTTGTCATCCCCGAAGGGGATCTGCTTCACCAACGATCACCGGGTGGCCCATCCTTCGCATCGCGAAGGGTGGGTTGCCTTCTTGGTTTGTCATCGGTTTGCCTTTTTTTTGTCATTCCCGAAGGGAATCTGCTTTTCGTCTTGCTTAAGGGCACGGCTTCAGAGCCTGTCCTGAGCGCAGCCGAAGGATGCCTTAACGTGCCCCCCCAACTCTGTCATCCCGAGCGAGCGGCGAGCGTCAGCACGCCGCGAGTCGAGGGACCTGCGGGTGTCTTTTCAGGTGTAAACTACACCGCAAAACACCACAAACAATGCTTCCAGACTTCCCCAAGACGAGAGTCGAGTTCGAACAGCTAATCAGGCATCGGATTGATGCGAAAGCTAGTGCGTCATCTGTGGTTGAACAGTTAATGCGCGGAATAGCTCAGCACGAAGGCAAGCAGCACACTTACCAACAAGACGGCAACAAAATGGTCACGGAGGGATACCAGCAGATTAGGGTCGAGATCAGCGTTAACGTAGACGAAGTGCCGACTCTTAACGGAGAGAAGCTGATCGAAAAGCTTGACAAGATCGCCGAAGACAAAGCGCAACAGATCAGTTCCATGTTCTATCGGAAGATGGATGAAGTGACAGAACAGTCCGGGAACCGATTCGACGCCGGGGGAAAAATTACTCAGGAGATGGGGTTGGAGATGATGAGAAGATCTACATGGTCACCTGACGCCATCTTACTTGCGCACCCTACGGCTGCAAAAGCAATGGCAGCCGCATGGGAAGAATGGCAAAAGGACCCCGAGTACATGAGGCAATACAGGGAACTAGATACGGCCAGGAGAGAAGAGTGGCGTGCTAGAGAGAATCGTCGAAAACTGGTTGACTAGCTTAAACGAACGGCAATACCAGATTCCCTTCTGCCAGCTCTTGCAGGCAGAAGGAGAACGCGTCATTTACATTTCGACACATGGCCAAGCAGAGCTCGGAACAGACGTGCTCACGCTCACAAAAACAGGGAAACCGCGTGCATATCAACTAAAGCGCGGTGACATCGCTTTGGCCGACTGGAGGAAAAACGAAGGCGAGATTGTTCAGCTGGTCGAATACGATCCGTCAAATCCTGCTCTTACTAGAAGCGTTCGAAGTCACGATTCTTTCCTGGTAACTAACGGCGTATTGCGTGATCCAGTTTTGGGTGCGATCGCTCGCCGCAACACAACATGGAAGAAGCGCAGGCTGGGCCCACTCAGGACAATAAACCGCGATGACCTCGTAAGCAGGTTCGTGAAATCGCACGAAAAATATTTCCCAACCAAGATCGAAGCGGTCTCTGCTTTTCTTGAACTCTATGTCGAGGGCGGATCCTTACCACTCGACAAAGAAAAATTTGCTTCGTTTTTGGAAGCAATCCTTCCCGAGAAACCTGGAAAACGGCAAGCGTCACAGGCTGCTTCTAGCGTCGTTTTGCTCACATCGTACATCCTTAAGAATAAAACCCTCGCAAGCAATCACTGGGCGATCTTTGAGGCATGGGTGATGGCGGCAGCGCACATCATGACCTTAGGAGAAACATCGCATACACAATGGAGCTTTTCCGTCCAGCTTTGCCGCGATCAAGCGACGGCGGCTCTTGTAGCACTCGCGCGAGAGGTTGCAACAAACCCGAAGATCGTCCAAGGGGTTCCGCTGAGCGACGGATCAATTTACTCTTTCAGGGAGGTCATCGTCTGTGGGCTATTGAGTGCGCTATATCTCTCGTCCGCTGAAAACCCGGATTTACATGAAGAGATTTCGGTCGCAAGATCATTCTGCGAAAGAACATCTATGAAGCTGCGGATATGGGGCGAGTCTGCAGTGCCAATGATATTCGTATCCGCATTAGCACTTGAACAGATGGGCAAGCAGTCGGTGGCTGAACAATTGGTGGCGAGTACTGTCTACACAATCTGTGTCGAGAATGGAAAAGGTGGAAACGGCATTCCAAACCCCTATTGGAGTCCCGAGCGCTGTCTCAGAAGAAGCTTGATGCTTAGCCCGACGGACATAGAGAAATTCGAGGGCTTTTCTTACACGCTTGAAAGCCTTATCGCCTTCCTTGCGCGCAGACTTCGTAGAAGCGTCTTGAAAAGTTTGTGGGAGAGAATTACGCGCATAGACTTCGCGGCGACAACGATCGCGCAACAGACCGAATGGTTCTACTGGAACGCTGGATCAGCAGGACTAGTCACATACGGACCTAACCAGCCTGAGAGTTGGGAACGACTTCGCGAGGCATCAGAGAATCAGGAAATTGACTCAGTTCCCGAGCTTCTACGGGAAGACCGCGCTCTGCTGATTTATTTCACACTCGTATACCCTCATAGGTTCTGCCCTCCGATGGCCTTCGCGATTGAAAAAGCCGCAATTTGCTAGGGTCTTCCACTTCGCCGGTTAAATCAGCGGGCGCAGTACAATCCCCGCAGAGGCTCCCACCATGTCGCATCCCGATCCCGCCCGCCCGCACGAGCACGAGGAAGTCGAGAAGTCCAAGCTCCGCCAGCCCCACGCCGAGCACGCCGAGCCCCACCTCACCCCGCACAATCCCACCGAGATCAACCCCCACATGGCATCCGACATCGCCTACTGGTCCCAGCAGCTCGGCGTCTCCGGCACCGCCCTCCATGAGATCATCCGCGTCCACGGCACCCACGTCGACAAGGTCCGCGCCGCCATCGCCCACTCCCACCACCACTCCGCCTAACCACCCCCACCCATCTGCGCTAAACTCGTCCCACATCACCACACCACTCGCAGGGGCCATCCATGCCGCTCACCCTCCACGCGCGCTTCGCCGGCGACATCTACATCATCCAGTGCCACGGCCCCATCATCCTCGGCCCGGAGGCCACCGCGCTCGAGGCCGAACTCGAAGCCGCGCTCACCAACCGCTTCCACAACTTCGTCCTCTCACTTGCCGAAGTCCCGCGCATGGACTCCGTCGGCCTCGGCCTCATCGTTCGCTTCGCCGAGCGCCTCCGCCGCCGCAGCGGCGACATCCGCCTCGCCGCGCCCACCCCCTTCCTCACCAACCTCCTCAACCTCACCAACATCTCCAAAGTCCTCGCCTCCTACCCCACCGAGGACGACGCCATCCTCAGCTACCTCCACCAGGCCGCGCCGCATCAGACCCCGTCCCACCGCGGCCCGCGCGTCCTCTTCCTCTCCCCCTCCGCCGACCTCGCCTCCTTCGTCCGCACCGTCCTCGAGCAGCACGGCTTCGACGTCCGCTCCGCATCCCTCATCCGCGACGCCCGCCTGCTCCTCCAGTCCGAAGGCGCCGACTACATCCTCCTCGCCCCCAACCCCGCCCCCGGCCCCGCGCCCACCTCCAGCCCCGCCCCCGCGCCCACCTCCAGCCCCGCCCCGCGCGACCCCGCCGCCGCCCTCGCCGCGCTCCAGCCCATCGCCCCCAGGGCCATCCCCCTCACCCTCGACCCCACCTTCACCTCCCTCGACGCCCACCACGCCGCCGAAACCCTCCTCACCCTCCTCCGCTCTCACTCCACCCCATAAAACCGCATTTGCGTTTGCCTTTGAGATAGGTCCGGGCTTCAGCCCGGACAATAAGCCGCGTCGCAGACGCACTCCTCTCTGCCGAAGGCTCGGTGTTGAGTCGCTCTTGCTTTCGCTCGCCCGCAGAAAGTGCTGTCAAGCCCCCTCCGCGCCCAAAACCCGCCCAACTCCCTCATCCCGCGCCACTTCCACCCCGCAGAAAGTTGGCATTTTAGTTACGCTCCGCTCTCTACAATAGAAATAGGCCCTTCTCCGGCCTGCAGGGAGGCGCGTAACGCCCGTACTCAAAACAAAGGACCTCCAGCTAACCCCTTTGTTATCTACCACGGAAAATAAACCCAATGGAATCTGATAACTGGAGATTTCTATAGGGGGGGGGTGGGGGGTATACAGCCGCCTAGCTCTTCTGCTCCGCCGGCCGCTCCGCAGCAGCTACCTGCTCCTCACGGATGTCCGTGTACTCCTCGGTGAACGGCTTCTTGCCGAACATCGTCCAGAAGTAGTTGAGCGTATACCGGCCCGCCATCGTCAGCATGCCTTCCTTCTTCAGCCGCCGCGCCGAGGAGTACATCTTCAGGTCGAACGTGAACCGCACGTCACCCACCTTCGCCACCCGCCGCGCGATGTCCGTGTCCTCGCCGTAGAACGAGATCGACGTATCGAACCCGCCAATCTGCTCGAGCGCCGTCCGGCGCAGTACGAAGTTCCCACCCTGCACCATCCCGCCCGCCCGCAGCACCCAGCGGTTGACCGCGTATACAAACCACGCCACCGCATAGAACACCCACACGCTCATCCGCTGCGACGCCGTCAAATCGTAGTAGATGAACGGCCCGCTCAGCGCCGCCAGCCTCGGCTCCTCGCCAAACGCCTTCAGCACCCTCTCGACCCAGCCCGGCGTCAGTCGCGAGTCCGAGTCCACATTCGCGATCAGCTCTCCCGTGCTCGCCGCAAAGCCCGCCTGCCGCGCGAACGTCAGCCCCTTGCGCATCTCGTCCACCACGCGCACCCCTGGATAGCCCAGCGCCACCGCGCGCGTCCGGTCCGTGCTGGCGTTGTTCACCACGATGATCTCGGCCGGCTCGGCCAGACCCTCGGTCTGCTTCAGGATCGCTTCGAGGCAGTCCGGCAGGTAGGCTTCCTCGTTGTAGGCAGGCACCACGAAGCTCAGGCGCATATAGCCCCAACCCTAGCGACCGTTTGTTACAGCAAGCTCACAGCCGCGGTGCAAAATCCGCCCGCATCTCGCTCGGCACTACTTCCCGTTCTCCGGCATCGCAGCCCCGGCCTTCACCCACTGCGTAATCACCGCGATGTCCGCGTCGCTCATCCTCGGCGCCTTGGGCGGCATCGGCATGGGGTCTTTTGCCGGTCCCTCGTGCCGCATCAACCGCACAATCAGGCTGTTCGCCGGATCGCCCGGCACAATCACCCTGCCGTCGCGCCCGCCCTTCATCATCGACGCGCGCGTGTCCATCGCCAGACCTCCCTTGTGGGTCATGTTGAAGTGGCACTTCCCGCAGTTCGTCATCAGGATCGGGCGCACCCGCTCACTGTAGAACGCCGGCGTACCCGGATCGGCCGTCGCACCCACATCGCGCAGGCCCAGCCCGCTGGCGATGGAGACAGCGGCAATCGCCGCCGCTGCCACGCTCAAAGCTAACCGCCGCACTCGTCTCTCCGCCACAGTCTCCTCTATTTTATTGGACAGGCATCCACTTGAGACCACTCGAACGTGCCCAACCACCGCCCGCCTGGATTGACGCATCCAACAGACAGACGCCTGGCGCGGAATCAGCCTCGCCACTTACACTGGGATCAGGCAGCCAATAGGCTCAAAATTGCTCTGGCGCTCCGCGCCTCCAAAAAGATGATGCACCGGAACACCTTTGCTGCGCTCGCGGCATTCGTCTGCCTTCTTGCCTGCCCCACTCTTCGGGCGGCTCGACCGACGAGGCCCACCCATCCCGCACCGCGTTTCGCGGCGAGCGAGCCACGGCTGCGCTCGTCTCGCGGGCGAGCCGCCCGCAGGCTGGCCCAGGCTTCGGCCCGCCACCGGCAAACCGTAACTGCGCTCTCATCCCGGCATTCACGCACGGCCAAAGCCACACAAACCGCAACAGATGCGCAACGCCCTCTTCGCGGACGAAGATCGCGACGCGATCTCTACGGCGATTCCAGTCATGATGATTCAAGTTTCGTCGCCCGATCCGCACGTGCTGCCGCCGAGCGTCGCACCCAAAGCCAAAAGCCCGATCTGCAGGTCTCGCTGGACGACCCCGAGGTCCGTTCGCGACTGCGCGATCTGGACGCGACGGCAGTCCTTCCTTCGTTGCTGCCCCCGCCACGCACCCTCGCACTCTACGATGAGCGCGGCCACCTGATCCTCCCAGCGCCTTTGCGCGGCTCGCGCGAGGTACTGCTGCACCAGAACGAGATGGCCGACCGCGATGGCCTGGCCCGTGTGCAGGACGACGAGGACCTGGACCACCTGCGCAGCGCGCGCCTGCTGGTGCCGCTGCCTGTCGACGATACCCTTCGCGTGGATGAACGTCTGCCCGAAGACCGCCGCTACTCGCGCCCATGGACGGCGGTATTCCTGACCACCATGGCGCGTGACTTCTACGCTACGTTTCACGCGCCGCTGCAAGTGGACTCCGCCGTGCGCACCGTCGCTGTGCAAAAGCATCTGGACCGCACCAACGGAAACGCCGCCCCCGCCGAGGGCGAGACTGCCTCGCCGCACCTCACCGGCCAGGCTGTCGATGTGGCCAAGCGCGGTCTCACGCTGGCCGAGATCGCGTGGCTGCGGCTCTACCTGCAACCGCTGATGGATGCCGGCAAGATCGACGTCGAGGAGGAGTTCCGCCAGGCCTGCTTCCACATCAGCGTCTACCGGAACTACATGCCCGCCCTCGCGCCGCGCCTCAGTGTCGCCGCCGCTGCGGATCAGTCTGATGTCCAGCCGTAGTCATCGCATGGGGCGCGTCGCGACACGCGACCGCGTGTAAGAATAGCCACGACGATGCGCGCCCCCGCACTTGAGCCAGTACGAACCCAGGCCGCCATCCATCGGGCGGCCCTGATCTATAACCCCGCCTCAGGCCAGCAGCCAAAGAGGCGCGCGGCGCGCATCGCGCAGGCCATCGCAGTGCTCCGGGACGCGGGCGTCGAAGTTGAAACCATTGCCACACTCTCTCCGGAGAGCGCCGCCGAGCAGGCGCGCCAGGCGGTCGGCGAAGGATACGACACCATCCTTGCCTGCGGCGGCGACGGCACGGCGCACGAGGTGATGCAGGGCCTCGTCGGCCTGCAAAACGTTGCCCTCGGCGTGATTCCCATGGGCACGGCCAACGCGCTCGCCACCGATCTCGGCATTCCGTCAGCCTCGGCCAAAGCCGCGAAGGTTCTGCTGGACGCCATCCGCGTGCGCGTTCCGGTCGGCCGCGTCTTTTACCAGGGCTCAGATGGAACGGAGCGCTCGCGCTACTTCGTCGTCGCCGCCGGCGTGGGCGTGGATGCCCACTTCTTCTCGCGGCTGGATTCCAAGCTCAAGCAGCGCTTCGGATACGCAGCCTATCTCATCGAAGCGCTCCGCCTCTGGGCAACCCATGACTTCCCGATGTTCCGCGCATCCATTCTGGACCAATCGGGTACGACGCGCAGTGCAGACGCCTCGCAACTGCTCGCCGTGCGCATATCGAACTTCGGCGGCCTGGTGCAGGACCTTGTTCCCGGCGCAGCGTTAAGCAATCGGCACCTCAGAGTCATCGCAATCAAGACCCAGAGCCGGCTGCATTACCTGCGATTTATGGTGGCCGTCTGGTTCCGTCAACATAACTATGGCCGGACGATAGAGCTCATCAAGACCTCGGCCGTCACCTGCGAAGAGCTGTCCGGCACAGGGGCCCGGACCTTCATCGAAGCCGACGGCGAACTGCTTGGCATGCTTCCTGCCCGCATCGAAGTGGTTCCGGACGCGCTCACGCTCCTGGTTCCAGCCAAGAGCGCGGGCCGCTTCGCTCCCAAGGGGTGACAAGTCAAGCTTCCCGCGCCGATCCCTCGATCGCTTCATACTCCCTTAAGGTTCCGTCCACTAGGCTTGCCAGTGCCACGAATCAAGCCCGCTCTCCGCGCGCCGAATCCCCGCCGCGACGTGGAGCAGCATATAACTGGAGACACCATGACCGCCAAGCCCTTCGCAAAAATCGCACCCGCTCTTCTCATAGCACTCTTGCCGCTGGCAATTGCGTCGCCGCTCTGCGCCCAGGACGGCCCTTACAAGGTCCTCAACACCGCCAAAGTTGGCGGCGACGGCGGCTTTGACTACCTCACCGCCGACGCGGGCAACCGCACTCTGTACGTCGCGCGCTCCGGCGCAGCCGCTCATGTCGTCGCTTACAACCTCGACACGCTCGCGCAAGTCGGCGACATTCCAATCACCGGTAATGGCGTGCACGGCGCGGCAGTCGACGACGTGACCGGCCACGGCTTCGCGACCTCCAAGCCCATCACAATGTTTGATGCCAAGACCTTCGCCGTCATCAAGAAGATCGACGTGCAGGGCAATCCCGACGGATACATCAACGATCCCAGCGCGCACCGCTTCTACGTGCTCTCGCACCAGGCGCCCAATGTGACCGTCATCGACGACAAGGACGGCACGGTTCTTGGAACCATCGATCTCGGCGGCGCGCCCGAGCAGGCACAGTTGGATGGCAACGGCAAGATGTACATCGACCTCGAGGACAAGGACGCCGTCGCCGTCGTCGACACCGCCGGCATGAAGATGGTCGGCAAGTATGACATCTCCTCCAAGGGCGGCGGTTGCGCCGGCCTGGCCATGGACACCAGGAACGGCATCCTCTTCGCTGCCTGCCGCGACAAGAACAACATGATCATCCTCTCCGCCGCCGACGGCCACATCATCACCGACCTGCCCATCGGCGTGGGCTGCGACGGCGCGACCTTCAACACCGCAACCATGGAGGCCTTCAGCTCGCAGGGTGACGGCACACTCACCGTCATCAAGGAGAGCTCGCCCACCAGCTTCGCCGTCGAACAGACGGTGAAGACGCCGGTCGGCGCAAAGACCATCACGCTGGATTCAAAGAGCGGCCATCTATATCTGATGGCAGCTGAGTACGGACCTCCGCCCGCACCGCCCACCCCTCCCGCAGGAGCAGCGCCGGCACCCGGTCCCGGCGGTCCCGGTGGTCCTGGTGGCTTCCGTCGCCGCGGCCCGATCGTGCCCGGCTCGTTCTCCATCATTGTGGTCGGTAAATAGCTGCACAGGCATAAGCGGCCGTTCAACGCATTCGTTCAACGCATAAACCTTGTCCAGCGCCTGCGGGGGAAGGTGTCAACTGAGTAATGGCACCTTCGTTCGCCCGCGCTGGCGCGCCGCGCACTAGACTAGCTTCTGACATGGAAACACTGGACTTGCTGACCACCGAAGCGCGCAACCCGAACACCGAACAGATCGATGAGCTCTCCACCCTGGAGATGCTCAGCGTCTTCAATCGCGAGGACGCCAGTGTCGCCGCCGCCGTAGCCACCCAGCTGCCCGTCATCGCACAGGCAGTGGACGCGATCGCGGAGCGCTTCACCCAGGGCGGTCGCCTGTTCTACGTCGGCGCCGGCACCAGCGGCCGCCTCGGCGTGCTGGATGCCTCGGAGTGTCCGCCGACCTTCTCTGTTCCGCCGACGCTCGTGCAGGGCCTCATCGCAGGAGGCGATCGCGCGCTGCGCAACTCCTCCGAACAGAGCGAAGATTCGCAGGAGCAGGGTGAGAAAGATCTCATCGCCGCAGGCTTCGGCGCGAAGAACACCGCCGATCCGTCCGCGCCCACGCCAGACATCGTCGTCGGCATCGCGGCCAGCGGACGCACCCCCTACGTGCTGGGTGCGCTGCTGCATGCGCGTGCGGTCAATGCCCTGCGGATCGGTCTGGCCTGTGTCGAGCAATCCCCCATCTCCAAGATCGTCGATCTCATGATCCAGCCCGTCACCGGCCCGGAGGTCATCACAGGCTCCACGCGTATGAAGGCCGGCACCGCCACCAAGATGGTGCTCAATATGATCTCCACCGGCGTCATGGTCCGCAGGGGACACGTCTTTGGCAACCTGATGGTGAACGTTACGCCCTCGAACGACAAACTGATCGACCGCGCGCAGCGCATCATCATGGCGCTGACCGGATGCGACCGGCCCGCCGCCACGCGGCTGCTGATTGAGGCCGGCAGCGTGAAGACCGCCATCGCCATGCGCAGGCTCTCGCTTACCCGTAGCGCTGCGGAGGCCCGTCTCGCTGCCCATCACGGCAATCTGGGCAAAACGCTGCGCGCCGGCGCCTAACCAGATCGCCCCATCCGTTGCGCGGCCTCATCGCGCATGAACTCACACCACTCGCGTGTGCCGGTAGCCCTCCGCGGTCAGGGCGGCAAGTATCTCCTCCACATGCTCCCGGCCGCGCGTCTCCAGCGTAATGTCGATCGCTGTGTCGCCCAGGTTCACACCGTAGTACGCCCGGTTGTGCAGCGTGTCCACGATGTTCGCGCGATGCGCCGCGATCAGCCGCGTCAGTTCATGCAAGGCGCCCGGCCGGTCCAGCAGATAAATGCGCAGCCGGATCAGCCTGCCGTCCTGCACCAGGCCGCGTTCGATGATGCGCGACAGCAGCGTGACGTCAATATTTCCGCCGCCCACAATCACCGCCGTGCGTGCGCCCTTCAGGCCCCCCTCAAGGCTCGTCCGCCGCTGCAGCAGCGCCGCCAGCGGCGCCGCGCCCGCGCCTTCGGCCAGCGTCTTCTCCCGCTCCAGCAGCATCAGGATCGCCGCGGCGATCTCATCTTCACCCACGGTCACGATCTCATCGACGTAGCGCTCGACGAACGGCAGCGTCAGCTCGCCCGCGCGGCGCACCGCAATGCCGTCCGCAATCGTCGTCGCCGGCTCCAGAGTCACCGGCTCATGCGCCTTCACCGCCGCCACCATCGACGGAATGCGCTCCGTCTGCACGCCAATCACGCGCACAGGAGGTCCCTTCTCTTTCGCTCGCGATTCTTTAATTGCGCATGCCACGCCGGAGATCAGCCCGCCCCCGCCAACCGGGACCACTACCGCCTCAAGCTCAGGCACCTGCTCCAATAACTCCAGCCCGATCGTCCCCTGTCCCGCCATCACCGCCGCGTCGTCAAACGGATGGATGAAGGTCAGCTCCTGCTCCTCGCACAGGCGCATGGCCTCGGCGTAGGCCTCATCGTAGTTCGCGCCATGCAGCACCACCTCCGCGCCAAAGCCGCGTGTCGCCGTCACCTTCACCAGTGGCGTCGCCAGCGGCATCACGATCAGCGACCGAATCCCGCGCTTCGACGCGTGGTACGCAACCCCCTGCGCATGGTTGCCCGCGCTGGCGGCAATCACGCCTCGCCGCGCCTGCTCCGGCGTCAACTGCGCGATGCGGTTCAGGGCGCCACGCTCCTTGAAGCTGCCCGTCATCTGCAGGTTTTCCAGCTTGAGATACACCTGCTGCCCGGTCAGCCCGCTCAACATCACCGAGTGCGGACATGGCGACTCATAGATCGCCCCGCGCAGCCGCTCTCGCGCCGCCAGCACATCGTCCAGCGTCACACTCGGTATGGAATCGTTACCAAATGCCATCCAGTTCGATCCTACTGCGCTATACGCCTAGTTGTTCTGCATCTGGATATTTGCATCAACTTCAACTGGCGAGTCGAGAACCTTGTAGGGTTGGAACGTCCACTTTCTGGCGGCAGCTTCAGCGGCTTCGTATCCGGCAGCCGGGCCTGAAATCGCATGCGCTTCCATCACGTGACCATCTCTACCCACCACTATGGCAAGCTTGATGACAAAGCTCTGCGTTCTCAGCGATGAGGGCCACTGTCCAACTTCAGAGTGGATCACCTGCAGTCGCACCCCTGAAACTCTTCCCGCCGCGACATTAGTGGCATCCGCCGACGGAACTAGATCAGCATCTGGAATCGAGGCCACGGACTCGAGTGTCTTAACCCGCAACTTCAGATAACGCTTGTCGCCATGCCATACCTCGAGATCGCGTGCGACGAACCGTCCCTGAAACGAAACAATATCGTTACATACGGTCTCATCCCATCCCTCTCCTCGTACATAGCGCAAAGCGTCATCACCTGGATCGAAGCAGTATTGTGTGGACATAGGAAGGGTGCGCCCGTCCGTGGGCTGCAGCGAAATGCAGTCGAGATTGTGCGCACCGAAAGTTCTTTCCATCTTTTTAGCCTTGAAGCTTGGCAGGCTGGAAGCGTAGTGAAAGGGATCAACGACCTCGGCCAGAGCTTGGCTCTCCGCCTTGTTTGGGAATCGCTGATCGCCAGATCGAAACAAGCCATGGTCCGTTGCGAAATCCGTCTCATTCAAATTGTCGGCCTTATAACTCAGGCGGTATCGGTGAGGTCCGGCCCAGAGTTCGTCAACTACGCCGCTGTGGACGTTATCGCCATCCTCATCGAACTCCTCGTACTCCATCGTCAGATGCCAAGGCTGTAGGCCCTCTGCATTCAAGCCATGTGACAACGATTGCTGACGCGCCCATTGCTCCACATCGCCCGCAATGTTGGGCGATGCTTTGCTGCTGAGGTTGAGATTGAACGTAACGGATGTCTCGGGAGGAACAGCGATAACGCTGTCGCTATTCATTGATGGTGGCGCGACAATAACTCGCACTGCATCAGTCGCGGCGGTTCGGGTTTGTGCCGGTACAGTCGACGGAAATAACAGGAAAGCTAAGCCGATAGCTCGGAGAGGCTTCATGAGCGTTATGTTAGCGGCTCCGGTGCTGGCGTCGATCAGCCTCCGGCATCTGGGCGCGTCGCTTGGTTTCCAGACAGCGTTGTCAAGCCCGTCGTCTCGCAGTTTTCTTCGTAAATCGCTCAAATCACATACGAAAAATCCGCAAAAAAGTTGGCATTTTAGTTTGTGCCAGCCTGCTATCCTTAAGGAAGTAAAGGATTCCGCCCCGGCCATCGTGCCGGGGCTTCCCGCTTAAGTCCTTTGTTTTCTATTACGCCCACCAAGTCATTTGCTTTGTATTAGGTGGCATTTTTTTACGGAAGTGTGGAGATTACGCAACCCAAAGAAAACATTAGGGTATAATCTTTTTACTTGACGCAACCATAAGATTTAGATAGTCTTAGTTGCATGAGACGGTATCGGCACCACCTTTCCAAGTCCGACGTAGTGGCTGAAATCCCGCTGGCCTGTTCTGACGAACTGGCGGCGGTTGAGTTCTTTGAATATCAGCGGTGGGGCGACACTCCCTGCTGTGTAAAGTGTGGTTCAGTGGACGTGTACGCCATGAAGGATGCCAAAACGGGAGAGCGCAGCAAGCGATTTCTGTGGCGTTGCCGTGACTGCAAAGAGCAGTACACCGTACGTATCGGTACAGTCTATGAGGAGAGCCGCCTGCCCCTTCGCCACTGGTGCTATGCGTTCTGGCGCGCGTGCACGTCAAAGAAGGGTGTATCTGCGCTTGAGATTAAGCGGCACTGCCAGATAAGCTACAAGTCCGCTCTATTCCTTATGAATCGCATCCGTTATGCAATGGCCCTCGACGTGCCGACCGCGCCTCCTCTTACGGGAGACGTTGAGTGCGACGAAGTCTACATCGGCGGAAAGCCACGCCCCGGCACAGGGCCGCACAAACGTGGACGGGGAACATCCAAGACACCGGTGTTCGTTGCCGTCCAGCGCGATGGTGGAATCCGCCGGAGAGTTGTAGCTGATGTGACAGGCCGCACACTGAAAGCCGCTATCCGAGAGTGCGTCGATCCTCGCGCACGCGTCCTAACTGATGAGCACAGTGCGTATGCCGGGATTGGCAAGCATTTCGCTGGAGGCCATCACACTGTCAACCACGGTTCGCGTGAGTACGCGCGTGGAGACATTCACACGAACACCGCAGAGAGCAGTAACGCTCTGGTAAAGCGGGGCATCATCGGTGTTTACCACAACGTCAGCCGTGAATACCTCCATCGTTACTTATGGCAGTTCGATTTTCTTTGGAACGGTCGCAAGCTCAACGATGGCGAGCGTACAATTCAGGCCATCCGGGGAGCGGAAGGCAAACGGCTCATGTACAAGAGTTCAGATGACCTCACCGTCTTTTAGCAGGAGGAACTTTATGACTACAGCAACCGTAGAACGGCGGTCTACCTCGGCATCCTCACAGGAGCGACGTTCCGACCAAAAGCAGAAAGAAGTGCGCGAAGCTGTGGAGAGGGTCTATCGCAGATATGGAACCGATCTAACGGCGTTCCGCAAGGATCGCCAGCGCGTCTTGGAGAAGCGCGCCGGATAGAGGTCGTGAGGGATTCGTGAAGATCGTACCCAACAAGAGCTATCGTCTTAACCCCGAGCGCGCCATCTATGTCACAGGAACCATCGACGACGAGATGGTTTCACAGCTCACGCCAAAAATTCTCAAGCTTCAGGGTGAAAGCCGCGACCCGATAACCGTCTACATCGACAGTCGCGGGGGAAATCCCAATAACATGGAGACCATCCTGCGTCTCCTGCGCCTGACAGACCAAGACCATTCTCTTCCGTGTGATGTAATCACCGCCGTTACTATTCGGGCCGCAAGTGCCGCTGCTGACCTCCTCTCTTCAGGTGATTATGCAATCGCTTTTCCAGACAGCACCATTCTCCACCACGGAATCAGGACAGTAGAGAGAACTCCTCTCACGCTAGAAGCTACATCGCTTATAGGAGATTTGCTACGCGTTCGTAGCGACGTTTATGCAATGCAACTAGCGCAGAGAATCGAAAGCCGATTCTCGTTTCGTTATGTCGATGCGTTGAGTGAATTCGACAAGTTGCGCGCAGAGCTGTCCGATCCAAACATGATCGAATTACAGTGCTTCTTCGAGTTCATTCGCAGACAGCTATCCGATGATGCGAAGAAGATATGGGCGAAGGCCCAAAAGCGATACCTTCGATACCACGACCTAATCACAACGGTGATTCAAAAGTCTGGCGCGGTCAATCCTGAAGATGGTTTGGCAGGTGTACAGGCCTCCATGATAAAGGCCATCGTTGAACTTGAGGTAGAGGCAAACAAAGAGAATCCAGAATGGACTTTTTCTCGCGGTGGAATAAACCAGGTCGTGACTGACTTCTTTCTGCTGGAAGAGTTTTTGGGAAACAGCAATAGCGACCGACTAAAGGAGTGGTGCACATCCTTCGGGAAAATGACCCTGAGCGCACAGCAGCGCGCGGAGGTCGATTCGATCACGAACGAGTCGGAAAAACTTTCCAAAATTGAGGAACTAGCCCGCGCGATACTTCAGCCAATCTGGATTTTCTTTGTAGGGCTGTGTCATGCCCTTCAGGAGGGGGAGAATGAGCTGACTGCGATGGATGCGTTCTGGATGGGGCTGGTTGACGAAGTGGTCGGGGCAGATTTTTTCACAGTCCGCGATCTGAACGAATATGAAGAAGATGATTCGGATGGAGAGGAAAACGATGTCGAATAAGGACTCCACTCCCAAGCCCCTAACGCGCGGCCCAGAACCAGACCTGCTCAAGATCGACGGCGACTGGCGGGATGCCGTCAAGAAGTCGCTGGAAAATAAAAAACCAGCGACTGGATGGCCGAAGGATAAGTAGCGATCAGGCGGCTCGGTTCACCTTGATCTACTCGCTTTTGCGTAAAGTACATACTTCCGTTTTTTTATAGGGGAGGGGGTGGGCTGCAACGCCGCCCGCAACCTGAAATCAATTACTTAGCTCTTCCGCGCCCGGAACTCATTCGCCAGCCGAAACTCCTCTTTCAGCTCCGGCGTGCGCAGGTTCTCGCGCAGGTGCGCCAGCTTCTGCTCCAGCGCTTGCAACGTCGCCGCAATGGGCTCCGAGTTGGTGAGCGCGATGTCCCGCCACATGCTGTACGGGCTGGCACCGAGCCGCGTGGTCTCGCGCAGCGCGCGCCCGCCGATGGCAGCGATCGCATCGTGGTCGCCCGCGAAGGTCTCCTCCAGCAACGCCGCCAGCGCCGTCGACAGCATCTGCGGCAGGTGGCTCACCCACGCCACCAGTTCATCGTGCCGCGCCGGATCGAGGTCCATCGTGCGCCCGCCGAACTTCGTCACCCACCCACGCCACTCCGCTTCGATCTCCGACGGCTCAACGCCCGCCTGTGGCGTAAACAGCCACATCGCCCCGCGAAACAGCGCTGCCTCGGCCAGCGCCGCGCCGCCGGACTCCTTGCCCGCCATCGGATGCCCGGGAAGAAACCGCGCGCGGCCCGGCTGGTTATAGAGCTTCGCGCCCAGCGCCGCGATCTGCGCCTTAGTGCTCCCCACGTCGGTCACCAGCGTATGTTCGCTGAGCACCGCAGCGAGCCGCTGCATCCAATCCTCGATCGCCAGCACCGGCCCGGCAAGCAGGACGAGATCGGCAGTCACGGCTTCGGCCTCCGCCTCCGCGCGCGTCACCCAACGATCGATCGCGCCCATCTGCTGCGCCGTCTCAAGCGTCGCCTCCGTCGGGCCCGTACCGACGATCGCGCCGTGAAAGCCATTCTCGCGCAGTGCAAGACCAACCGATGCTCCGATCAGCCCCGTACCGGCGATGAAGACGCGTTCGATCATGTGTGAAGTCTCTGCGTCAGTCTACGCGAACGGTGATGCGATGCCCTGCCTATGCGATGGTCCGCCCCACCACGGGCGCCAGCTTCCTCAGCTGCGCGACCAGCTCCGTGAGCTGCTGCGGATAGAGGCTCTGGGCGCCGTCGCTCATCGCCTTGTCCGGGTTGGGATGCATCTCCATCAGCAGGCCGTCCGCGCCTGCTGCTACGGCCGCCAGCGCCATCGGCGGCACCAGGTCGCGTATGCCCACGCCATGCGACGGGTCGGCCAGCACCGGCAGGTGCGTCAGCTTCTTCAGCACCGGGATCGCGGAGATGTCCATGGTGTTGCGCGTGTAGGTCTCGTAGGTACGGATGCCGCGCTCGCAGAGCATCAGGTCATAGTTGCCGCCGGAGAGAATGTACTCCGCGCTCAGCAGCACCTCCTCGATGGTGGCTGAGATGCCGCGCTTCATCAGCACCGGCGTGCGCACGTGACCCAGCTCGCGCAGCAGGTTGAAGTTCTGCATGTTGCGCGCGCCCACCTGAAAGCAGTCGATGTAGGGAACCATCGGCTCGATCTGAGAGATCTCCATCACCTCCGTGATGACCAGCAACCCAGTCGCGTCGGCGACCTCGCGGAGCAGCTTCAGTCCTTCGAGGCCCATGCCCTGGAAGCTGTACGGCGAGCTGCGCGGCTTGTACGCGCCGCCGCGCAGGAACTTTGCTCCTGCCGCCGCGGCGAGCTTCGCGCTCTCCAGGATCTGCTCACGCGACTCTACCGAGCACGGCCCAGCCATCACGACCACGGCCTCGCCCCCCACGACGACGCCGTTCTTGAACACGATCTTCGTGCCCTCGGGACGGAAGCTGCGTCCGGCGAGCTTGTAGGGCGACGAGATGCGGTAGGCGTCATGCACACCGGGCAGCACCTTGAACTCGACTACATCAAAGTGGCCGGGTGTGCCCACTCCAGCAAGAATCGTTTGTTGCGCCCCTGTGGTCCGGTGAACATTGAAGCCCCGCTCGACCATCTTCTCGATGACGGCCTGGATGTGCTGCTCGGTTGCGGTCTCCTGCATTGCGACGATCATGATTCTTCTCTTTCTTCTAATGCCACTCTTCTGGTTGCAAATAGTTATATGTCTCGCCGCTGCAGGGTGCGCATCACGTCGACGATGCGCTCATACACATGCTGCATCTCGGCGTCGGCGAGCGGCCCTGGGTTTACGGCCTTCACATGGTCGAAGACCGCCTGTTCGCGGCCGGGCTCGTAAACGGGCAACGTAGCCTGCTTCTTCAGTTCGCCAATGGCCTTGGCCGCCTCGGCCCGTCTGCTGATGAGCGCCACAATCTGCTCGTCCAGTTCATCAATTCTGCGTCTCCAGTCGGAGATGTCCATGCCGTCCGCCTCGCGTTTCCCGATCGCCGCGCCTGCAAAGCTGCGCTGCCGCGGCACTCGATTTCCCGCACCATCATAAATTGGCTCATCGCTCCAGTCTTTGCCTTCACGGACGTAGCTCCGCGATGAATTTCCCTACCGCTGCCGGCGCATCCGCCGCTGCCGTCTTCTCGATGAGCGCGACCAGCGCGCTGCCCACCACCGCCGCATCGGCGAATTGCCCGACGGCGCGTACATGCCCGGCGTTCGAGATGCCGAAGCCGACAGCGATAGGCAGCTGGGTGAACCTCTTCAGCCGCGAGACGAGGTTCGGCGCATCGCTTGCGACGGCATCGCGCGTGCCCGTGATGCCTACCCGCGAGATGGCATAGACGAAGCCCTTGGAGGCCGCAGCGATCGCCTTCAAACGCGCATCGGGACTCGTCGGCGCGGCAAGGAAGACCGGAGCGAGATCGTTCGCCCGCATCTCCGCCAGATACTCGTCTGCCTCTTCGACGATCATGTCGGTCAGCAGCACGCCGTCCGCGCCTGCTTCCTTCGCCGCGGCACAGAAGGACTTCATTCCCATGCGTACGACCGGATTGAGGTAGCTGAAGATCACGATGCCGCAGTTGGGCCGCGCGGCACGCAGCTCGCGGGCCACACCCAGCACGTCCGTCAACCGCACACCGCGCGCCACCGCACGTTCACTGGCGCGCTGGATTACTGGCCCATCTGCTAGCGGATCGCTGAACGGCACGCCCAGCTCGATCACGTCCGCGCCGTTGTCGATGGCCGCCAGCGTCATCTCGCGCGTCGTCGCAAGATCAGGATCGCCCGCAGTGAGGTAGATAACGAGACCGGGCTTCTTCGGGAAACTAATCACCAGAGTGCTCCTGTCGTTCCAAATCTGCTAAGTCATTCGCAGTGCAAAGACCGAGGACATGCTTTGCCTTTTCCAATTCACTCCGCTCCGGAGCGCTCTCTGGATTGCTATGGGTCGCAATGAATTTTTGTAATGCCGGCGCTGCAGACACAACCTGAAAGCGCCGAATAAGGGCAAAGGCGGTGAAACGAAGCTGTTGATCCGACGACTCCAGCCATTCCGCCAACACGGTGTTGCATAGCCGCCGCGCATTTGGGCCGAAGTCGCGATAGAGATGCGCCATGACGACATCGACCTCGTTTGGTTCTTTGTTGTAATCCGCGCGTTTGTAGGCATTTTCCCAGTACTCGTACAACATCTCGCGGAATTTGCTCAACTCGCCACTGTGGGGCTGATCAAGTGCGCTCATTCAGACCTCCGCCGAGATTCATCTCCTTCGCCAGAATGCCCATGTCCTTGTCGCCGCGTCCGGAGAGGTTCACCATCAGCACATCTGTCTTCGCCATCTTCGGCGCAAGCTTGATGGCCTCCGCCACCGCGTGCGCACTTTCGAGCGCCGGGAGAATGCCTTCGGTATGGGCGAGCGTACGCGTCGCCGCCAGCGCCTCGGCGTCGGTGGCTGAGGTGTACTCGGCGCGGCCGGAGTCATGCAGCATGGCATGCTCCGGGCCAACGCTTGCGTAGTCGAGGCCGGCGCTGACCGAATGCGTGGTCGCCACCTGGCCCGCATCGTTCTGCAGCACATAGCTGTAGGTGCCTTGAAGCACGCCGGGCAGGCCGCCGCCCGCTCTTCTGAAATCGCGCCGCATGCTCGCCCAGCGCCGTGCCGCGTCCGCCGGCCTCGACGCCGATGAGCACGACATCCTTGTCCGGGATGAACTCATAAAACGCGCCGATGGCATTCGAGCCGCCGCCCACGCACGCCACGATCGCCGTGGGCAGCTTGCCCTCCTGCTCCAGCATCTGCACGCGCGCCTCGCGGCCGATGACGCGGTGGAAGTTGCGCACCATCGTCGGATACGGATGCGCGCCCAGCGCGCTGCCCAGGATGTAATACGTATCGCGCACGTTGGTCACCCAGTCGCGCATGGCCTCGTTGATCGCGTCCTTCAGTGTGGCGGAGCCCGCGCCCACACCACGCACCTCCGCGCCCAGCAGCCGCATGCGGAAGACGTTCAGCTCCTGGCGGCGCATATCCTCCTCGCCCATGTAGATCACGCATTCCAGGCCGAACAGCGCGCAGACTGTCGCCGTGGCAACGCCATGCTGGCCCGCACCGGTCTCCGCGATGATGCGCTGCTTGCCCATGCGCCGGGCGAGCAGACCCTGTCCCAGTGCGTTGTTGATCTTGTGCGCGCCGGTGTGCAGCAGGTCCTCGCGCTTCAGGTAAATCTTCGCCCCGCCCAGCGTCTCACTCAGCCGCTTGGCGAAGTAGAGTGGCGTGGGCCGGCCGCAGTAGTTATGCAGCAGATTGTCCAGCTCGGCATGGAAGGCCGGATCGACGTCAGCTGCGGCGTAGGCCTGCTCCAGCTCTTCGAGCGCGGCCATCAGCGTCTCCGGAACATAGCGGCCGCCGTAGGCGCCGAAGCGTCCGGGCCGCGAGGCTGCGGCCAATCCTGACGGTGAGATGAGTCCTGCGGTGGTTGCTGCGGTACTGCCCATCGGTACTTCCTCCTTCGAGTCACGCGCGTTGACCCTTCGGCCTCGCAGCGCGCAAAACAAAAGCCGCGACAGTTGGGGTCGCGGCTCGTGGGGTTCCTGAATCAGTCTGAAAGCTTCAGATGACGCTGGTCCGCGAGTCCGCCCCACCACTGCGCCAGGAGCGCCAGTAGGGGAAGGTAAACGCGAAGCTGAAGGTGGCTGTCATCCTGTGGACTACGATACAGCCGCAGTCGCCTCGGCGCAACCCAGGATCGGGCGAAGGTGCGAACCCACACCCGACTGCGAGGCTTTCGGGCTTGGTTCGGGTACGTTACCGGTTACAAATTAATACGAATCCGACCTCTACCCTCGCGCGTCCTATGGCTGTATCGTAGAGAGGAGTTCAGCCATGAAAGCCCATCTTCAGGCCGTTTTTGCAGCATTCGCGCTCTTTTTTGCAGCGCTCGCGCCAGCCTCCGCCTATGCGGATCACGGCGCCGGAACACACTCACGCACTGCGAGCTACCATGACCGCACGCCCGTGGCCCATGACCACGGCGCGCATACCGGCAATCGCCGCGGCTAAGCGCCGGCGGCCTAAATCGCCCTCTCAAATTAGTCAGATATGCTTCGCGCCGCGCTTCGGCGATGCAGTAGTGTGCGCGTCTGCGATGAAGCGGGCAAGCTTCTCCGGGTCTTTGCGCCCAACCTTCGCCTCCACTCCACTGGAGACGTCAACGCCCCACGGCGCAAGCTCCGCAATCGCCAGCGCGACGTTCTCCGGCCTCAGCCCGCCCGCGACGATGACGCGCAGGCCCGCAGGCGATGGTGCGAAGAGGCTGCGTGCGGCTGTCCAGTCAAACGCAATGCCTGTTCCGCCGCTGGCTGAGTCGCCAATCTTTGAGTCAATCAGAACGCGATCGGTCACGCCCAGCTGCGCCAGGCGCTGCAGTTGTGCGTGGATCTGATTGGAGACTGCGCCTGTTCCAGTGTCATCTGCCGCCGGTGCATCGAGCTTCCAGTTCAACGTCTGGATCACGCGAATGCCAGCGGCGACAGCCAGCGGTGCGATCCGCTCCAACAGCAACTCATCGTAGCCACCATGCAGCTGCACCGCCGTCAGCTGCGCTTCTTGCGCGATCCGCACGATCTCACCGGCATCCTCCGAGGCAAATACGCCGACCCGCTCAACGCTCTCCGGAAGTCCGCGCGCAATCGCCGCCACCTGCCCTGCCGTCACCTGGCGCTTGCTGGCTGCGAAGATAAAGCCAAGCGCGTCCGCGCCCAGCTCGGCTGCCAGCTCCGCGTCCTCCAGATTCGTGTTGCCACAGATCTTCACCCACATGGCCATTTATCCACCAGCTTGGAGCAGCCAGTTCCTAGTATTCAGATTCAGAGTCCATCCCAACGACTCGCGGCCCAAATGACTTGCGGGCCACAACCAACTCTGCATCGCGGCCCCACAGGCTTGTTGCGCCGCCCTGCCAAAAATCTGTCAAGCCCTCGTATCGCCCAAAATCAGCGCAACCCACACATTTTTAGCCAATTATATTGTTCCCCAAAGTGGAGTTTTAGTTATGTGCAGTCTCCTAAAATAGAAGTAATAGACAGGAAGTCGAAGGCGCCGGATACCTTACGTAGACGGCCGCGTAACGGTTCGAGTCTATCCCCAGTCCTGCGACGATTTTGCGCGTAGCCCTATTGGAGAGACGATTTTAGCCGGTGGCTTGCCTGGCTAACTCACTTGGTAAGAGTAATTTACCGCTAAGTTCCTGATAACTTTTGGGGGAGGGGTACTCAGGCCTTCGCGACCGACTCGCCTGCCAGCAGAGTGGCCAGCGCCGCGGCGGGATCAACCTCGCGCATCAGCGACTCGCCGATCAGGAAAGCATCGTAGCCGGCTGCGGCCATGCGTGCCATGTCGGCGCGGGTGCCGATGCCGCTCTCGGCCACGCGGACCACGCTCTTCGGCAGCCTGTGCGCCAAGTCGATCTGCCCTCCAGGGTCGACCTGCATGGTGTGTAGGTTGCGGCTGTTGACGCCGATGATCGTGAATCCCAGGTCGACCGCGCGATCCAGCTCGGCCGAGTCATGCACCTCGCAGAGGACGTCGAGTTCCAGCTGCTTTGCTTCGGCGTAAAGGTCGCGCAGTTCAGCATCGGCGAGTGCGGCTACGATCAGCAGAATGGCGTCGGCGCCGGCGGCGCGAGCCTCGACAACCTGGAAAGGATCAACGATGAAGTCCTTGCGCAGGCAGGGAATCTTGACCGCGGTCGACGCACGCGTCAGGTTCTCAAGCGATCCCTGGAAGAACTCGCGGTCGGTCAGCACAGAGAGCGCCGTTGCGCCGGCGGCTTCGAGCGAGCTCGCCAGCGTTACCGGATCAAAATCCGCCCGGATCAGCCCACGCGATGGCGAGGCCTTCTTCAGCTCAGCAATTACCGCAATCCGCCCACGCAGGTCCACTGCCGCAGCCCTGCGCAGCGCGGCCTCAAAGCCTCGCGGCCTGCGTGCAGCAGCCTGCCGCTCCAGCGAAGCGAGTTCGGACGTGACGCGCCGCGCAGCCAGCTCCTGCCGCGTATGCGCGAGAATTCTCTCAAGCTGCGTCGACATTGGATTGTCTGCTTTGAACTTTGGTGCCGAAGAAGGGACTCGAACCCCCACACCCTTGCGAGTACATGGACCTGAACCATGCGCGTCTGCCAATTCCGCCACTTCGGCACTGCGCACGAAGTCACTGCGCGCTGCATCTGACTCCTTAGTCTTTCAAACCGCGCCCGCGCTGTCAATTGAGCAACGCATCGCTTACACTGAAACGGTTCCAGGGACGCGAATTTATAGGGAGACGGCACTCGTCCCGACCATGACTGAACCTACATCTGCAACCGATAACTCCGCAGCCGAGATTCCCGAAGAGTTGGCGCTGGAGATTCGCAAGCTGGCGCACGAACTATCCAACGCGCTCGAGGTGATCGTGCAGACCAGCTACCTGCTGGGTACGGTGGAGCTGAAGGAGCCAGGCAGCGATTGGGTGCGCATGCTGGATAACGGCGTGCGCAAGGCCCTGGATCTGAATCTCGCTCTCCGTAACTACATCAAGAATCATTCACCCCGTTAGATTCTTGCGCCAGTCTTTCCTGGCGGTGTTCTTCGCGGCAGAAGCAGCCAAAACGACGTGGTCTGCCTTCTTCGGCCGAACGGCTTTGGCCACACCTTTCATCTTGGCAGCTGTGCCGTCCGCGGCAGCGGCACTATTCTGCAATTTGCCTAACTTGGCCTGATGCGAGGCCATCAACTTCTCGATCTGCTGCAGCAGCGCCCTGGTCTGCATAGGCTTGACCAGCATCTTGTCCGCGCCTAGCTCATGCCAGTCTTCCTCGGCGAGAGGAAAGGCGGTAAGCAGCGCGACTGCCGGATGGTAACTGGCTCGCCGCGCGGCCTGTACCACCTCGGCACCGGAGGCATCGCTCTCCATGCGCATGTCGGTGATGATCATGTCGAATTCCTGTGTGCGCAGCCGATGCTTGCCCTCCCGCGCGGAGGCTGCCGTTTCAACGTCGTAGCCGCTGATCTCCAGCACAGCCTTCAGGGTCAGCAGTACGGCAACCTCGTCATCCACCAGCAGAATTCTGCGCTTCATTGGAATTCCTTTATTGCGGGATGCGGCCTCGGCGAGCGGGGCGCAAACGCATCCCCTCATATTGCCGCACGGGGCCGGGTTCCGCAAATCGGCCTGGGGATGGTTCGGACCGTAGATCGTCTGCGACGGACGGGTTGTTCTACTGATTTGAACCTAATGTCTCGCTCAGGCAAACTGTTGGGCATGGCAAATGCGCGTATTCGCGTCGGCGTGGATGAGAATCTGGCTCCGGAGCTTCTTGCGGACTTTCCATCAGAAGCCGAGATTGTGCGACTGCCGCGCGTAATCGCAGCCCCTGTCGAGATTGAATTCTGGATACTGCCCTTCTATGGAAGGGACGCCGCAAACGCAGTTCCGCAGCTGCGCGGCCTGAAAGTGGTGCAGTCGCTGATGGCGGGCGTGGATTGGGTCCTTCCATGGCTGCCCAGGAACGTGATCCTGTGCGACGGCCGCGGCATTCATGACATCTCCGCGTCGGAATGGGTGATGGCAGCCATCCTGGCCAGTATGAAGCGGTTCCCGATCTATCGCGACCTGCAAAACCAGCATCAGTGGCGCGGTTTCGCCACCGCAACCGACGGCTTCCTGAATGAGGAGGGCGCGGCCCGAGGGCAGTACGTTGTGCTGGGTGAGGATCTTTCGGGCAAGACCGTGGTGATCGTTGGCTATGGATCGATAGGGGGTGCGATCGAGGCCCGACTGGCGCCCTTCGGCGTAACCATAGTGCGGGTGGCGCGTAGGGCGCGCGAGCAACCTGAAGTGCGAGGGATCGGCGAGCTGCCTGAGTTGCTGCCCCTTGCGGATGTGGTTGTGTTGATTGTTCCCCTGACCGACGCAACGCGAGGCCTGGTCGGCGCAGTTGAGATCGCACGTATGAAGCCCGGCGCTTTGCTGGTGAACGCAGCGCGCGGACCAGTCGTGGTGACGGATGCTCTGGTCGCGGCGTTGAACGAACGGCGTATTCGTGCGGCCCTTGACGTGACCGACCCCGAACCGCTGCCCCCGGAGCATCCCCTTTGGAGCGCGCCCAACTGCATTATCACGCCGCACATCGGCGGTTCGACACCTGAGTTCATCCACCGCGCGTTCCGCTTCGCCGCCGGACAGTTGCGACGGTACGTCGCGGGCGAGCCGCTGGAGAACGTTGTCGGACAGGCAGGGTACTGAGCATCCCGGCTACTGAACCGAATGCAATCGGTTGGAGTGGACACATCGGGAAAGATAGTTTAGGCGGAGCATCCGCCAGTTCGTCTTCAAGCAATGTGTCTATCTATCATCGACCGATGAGGCCAGGGCAGATTTGCTCGGCTGCAGGGTTGTGCCGCGAGCTCCGCGAACCTTGGGCCAAAAATCAAAGGCGTCGGCCGAAGTCGAGAGAGATCGATTCTTGGCGCCGACGCAATCGATGTACGCGCTTGACGATCAAGCGCGATGTCCCACTAAAGTTGCAGATATATAAGGGCATTAGGCGGGCCAGTGGGCTCTGGCCATGCGCTAAAGCATTCCCCAAAGGTAGTAGCGCGAGCCGCGAAGTGTCCCAAGGACTGCCCATCTCCCGGTCTGGATGTTTGCCGAAGCCGAAGTCGCCGAGTGCGGTTTGTTCAGGAAATGGGCGATTCTCCCATCTTCCGCTGTGAATGTTACCTCGGTAACCACCATAGTATCCTTTAACGATATATAGGGGTTTTCTGTAGACTTCCGAGGATACACATCCTAAAGTCGATTCATCTGGAAAGTCCAGAGACCTATCCGGTTCACCCCGGTTGAGCAGTTCCCAAAGGGAGTTCCACCATGAAAATGATTGTCCGCAGCTTTGTTGTTGTCTTGGCCCTCACTGGCTTCGTCGCTTCCACCGCAACCGCCTCGCATGCTTCGGCAAAGGCCACCGTTTCCGCGGCGAAGACCAGCGCGATGCCGGCGCCCCGCTGCCCGCTGAACAGCCCAGACGGCTGCGGCATGTTGAACTGGTAAGAAAGTTGTAGGCGGTTCGGGTTTAGAAAAGGATTGACGCACCCCCTGGATGAGATATTCTCAATTTGTCCAGGGGGTTTGCTCGTTTGATTTCGGGGAACATAGTCCGACTGTTGGGCTACGGCGAGGTGTCGTTCTGCATCATCGGCCTGCTGCTGCTTATCCTTCGCAAGCAGTGGAAGGACTACTCTTGGCTCGGCTGGTACCTTTTGACAAGAGCCTCATCCGATATTTTGCTTACCGTCATTCGGCTTGTCGCGCCAAGTCTCGGTGCAACGAAGGCGTACAACTACTATGCCTGCACCTACTGGGCGAGCCAGGCAATTGAATCTGTGCTGACCTTGATGATTGTTTATAGCGTCTTCAAGCTTGCCATGGCGCCTCTAAAAGGTCTCCAGACCCTCGGAATGCTTGTATTCAAGTGGGCAGCGGGCATCTCCTTCGCTGTTGCTCTTGGCAATGCCTTCACCCCGAACTCTGCTGACGGTTATCTTCTGACAGCAATCTCGCAGCTGCAGCGCACGCAGAGTATCCTGACTCTCTGCCTCCTCCTTTTTGTAACGTTCGCCATCCGGCCCATGGGCCTGTCCTATGGAAGCCGTATCTTCGGCGTGGGTCTGGGCCTCGGCGTTATGTCCACCAATGATCTGGTTCAGTCGGCGTGGACCGCCTACCATCCCTCCATCAACAGCACTTACAACGTGATCCTGGGCATGGTGAGTTGCTTCATCCTTGCTATCTGGGTCGCCTACTTTGCGCTTCCGGAGCCGAAACGTCGCATTATCGTGCTGCCTACCACCTCGCCTTTCCTTCGCTGGAACCAGATCTCCCAGGCGCTGGGCGATGAACCGGGCTTTGTCGCAGTTGGCGGCGTGCCGCCGGAGGTATTTGCGCCGGCCGAGCTTGAAGTGATGCGCCGTGCCTCTGTCAAGATGCCGTCGGCGGCCCAGCCACCGGTCCCTAAAGTGACCGACTTCCCAAGTCCGGCCAAGCGCGTGGCTTCTATCTAGAGGCTCCGTTCTTCCTGCCCAGTCAGAACAGCCCAGCGCTCAGGGGCCAATACAGAGGGCCTTCCGTAAGGAAGGCCCTCTGTGTTCGGATAAGTTTATGCTATTCCCGTTCGGAGCGCTTCCAATTGATGAGGTCGCCGAGAGTGGTGCTTGAGGAGGAGGAGGAAGAACTCTTGTGTTCTTTGTCGTTTGCCTTGTAATTCTCCACCTCGGCGCGACTGGCTTCTTCCCCTACTGCGCGAAGGCTCAGACCCACCTTCTTCTCCTCCTGGTTCATCTTGACGATCTTGAAGTCGTGCACGGAATCGAGTTCGAGCGTCACCGGGATGTTGCTCTGGTCCACGGCCTCTGAGACATGGCAGAGACCCTCGACGCCTTCGGCGATCTCAACGAATGCGCCGAACTGGGCTGTCCTCAGGACCTTGCCCTTGACCACATCGCCTACGCGATGCTGGGCAAAGAAGGTCTCCCAGACGTCGGGCTGAAGTTGCTTAATGCCCAGCGAGAGTCTGCGGTTTTCGGGTTCAACGCCCAGAACTACAGCGCGGATCTTTTCGCCCTTCTTCAGCACCTCCGAGGGATGCTTGATGCGCTTGGTCCAGCTGAGATTGGAGACGTGAACCAGGCCGTCGATGCCATCTTCGATCTCGATGAATGCACCGAAGTCGGTAAGGTTGCGCACACGGCCTTCGACGGTTGCGCCGGCGGGATATTTATCCTCCAACTGCTCCCAAGGGTTTTCCTGCAGCTGTTTCATGCCCAGTGAGATACGACGGTCATTGGGATTTACGCTCAGGATGATTGTTTCGACCTCATCGCCCGGCTTGACGAGCTTCGAAGGGTGCTTCATGCGTTTGGACCATGTCATCTCCGAGACATGCACCAGGCCTTCGATGCCCTGTTCCAGTTCGACGAAGGCGCCGTAATCGGTCACTGAGAGGACACGACCGCGGACGTGTGCGCCAATGGGGTACCGCTCGGTTGCGTCGAGCCATGGGTCCGGAGTGAGTTGCTTGAACCCGAGCGAGACGCGGTGCTTCTCTTTGTCGAACTTCAGGACTTTCACCTGTATCTCATCGCCGACGTTGACCAGGTCACGAGGGTGCGTCAATCGACCCCAGCTCATGTCCGTAATGTGCAACAGGCCATCCAAGCCGCCCAAGTCGACAAACGCGCCATAGTCAGTCAGGTTCTTCACCGTGCCCGTCAGAACCGAGCCCTCTGCAAGGGTCTCCAGCGTCACGGATTTCTTGGCGTTCTGCTCCTCTTCCAATATCTCCTTGCGGCTGATGACAACATTGCCGCGCTTCTTGTTCAGCTTGATGACGCGGACCTCGATCTCTTGACCGATGTAGCCATCGAGGTTGCGCACTGGCCTCACCTCGATCTGCGATCCTGGCAGGAAGGCCTTAATGCCGATGTCGACTGTGAGGCCACCCTTGACGCGGCTGACGACGAGACCCTTTACTGGAACCTTATCTACCGAGGCCTTCTCGAGCGTGTCCCAAATCCTGTGGCGCAGCGCCTTCTCGTGGCTGACGAGGTAGCCGCCCTCCTGTTCCTCGCGCTCAACCACCACCTCAACCGTATCGCCGGGCTTGAACTTAGGGTTGCCCTGCAGGTCGATAACCTGTTCGATCGGGATCAGCCCCTCGGACTTGAGCCCGATGTCGACGACAACGTGTTTGTCCGTGACCTTGACCACGGTACCCGTGATCACTGCTTCTTCCTGCGTTAGACTCTGTGCTGCCGCAGTCTCTGCGGCTTGCTCGCGGTCGAAGCTGGCCAGCGCCGCGGCGAAGTCAGCGGCGTCGTAGTCCGGCTCGTCTGCCAACGCGGCGACGTGCTCCAGCGTGGCGGGGTTGGGGTTGATCTCATGCGACAGGTCGGTCTGCTCGGCCGCCGCTTCAGGTGCCAGGGTTTCCAGTTCGGTATTCAGGGGTTTGCTCTCGGTTGGATTGGACAATTCAGAAGTCATTGATGCGGTACTCCGGACCCAAGTTTCATTCCACCCTGCATCCAATCGCCGGAGACGAGGTCAGCAGCCCAGAGGGACACGCTGTCGTACACTCAGGGCAGCTTTGGCAGGTCAGGAATTGAAAGTCTTACGGGAGCTGCTGCACTTGGATCCACACGCAGTGGCTTGTAGCTAACATTATACCTTGTGCGGAGCGGGAGTCAACGTCGCGGAAAGGTGGGTAGTGTCTCAGTTTGATGAGACACTACCGAAAGGTGTCTGGATGCCTGAACGCGTGCAAGATGCATCTGGAGCGGTCTTTTTTGGCTAATCGATGGCTGCACGTCGAAGCGCAGCCGTTGCCGACGAGGTGAAACCAGCTATACTCCAGCGCATGGAACGTCTCTGGACGCCCTGGCGCTACGACTATGTGACCGGCGCAAAAAAGGCCCGATGGGCGGGTGTGCCGAAAGCCCTAGAGGGGTGGCCCGGTTCGCGGAGGATGCCGGAAACCGGGTCCGAGGATACAGCTGACGCTGAACCAGGCGGGTGCGCCTTCTGCAATATTGTTGCAGCGGCGGATTACGCGGTTGGCCAGGGGATGGCGACTGAGGACGCGGAGCGGTCAGTGCATATGGTAGCTCGCGGACCCAGCTGCTTTGTTTGCCTCAATGCCTTCCCGTACTCGACGGGCCACGTTCTACTGGTGCCGTACCGTCATGTGGATTCGCTTGCCGCCCTTACATCCGAGGAGGCAGAAGAGATGATTGGGCTCACCCAGAAGGTAGAGCGAGTCCTTGGGGCGGTTTATCGTCCTCAAGGGATGAATTTTGGCCTCAACCTGGGCCAGGCGGGTGGTGCCGGTATTGTCGCGCACCTGCACATGCATGCTCTGCCGCGCTGGATTGGAGATACGAACTTTATGACCGTCACCGCGGGTACCCGCGTCCTTCCTGAGGCGCTGGACACAACGTGGGAGAAGCTGCGGGCAGTCTGGGCGAAGTAGGCGCACCGGATGCTCCCGATCCGGAACGTCTGGCGCAGTAATGATTCAAGATTTCTCCACCCCGAACTAAGGTACCGTCACGCCGTAAGAGCAACCCGAGCTCTAACCCCGTCATCTTACATCTGAGTTGAGTTTTGAATTCATAATCGAATCACAAGGGGGAGAAGATGGCCTTGATTTCGAGCAATATTGCCCGTATCCCCGCCTCCTCGTCGGGCTTTCGGACGCAATCCAGCCTAGCGGTAACTTCAGTAACTCACCGCCTTCGGTTTCCGGGGCCATCACCTTCCCTTAGCACTGCCAATGTCTTCTCCCTCCCGAAGGAACCTGAAGATGCGCGCCTAACCGGCGGGACGCGTTCCTTGGAGAGGCGTCTGCTAGGTCTGAACCTGACGCACTTCGTCAAAGTGAGACCTGTGCGCTCTGTACCTGCTCCCGAACGAATGGCTTTCCCCCTACGCCCGACGGCGGCTTAGACTTATCTTTTTCAAAAAGACGGCGTCGCGTGACGCAGGTTTTTGCTTTTAGGGTTGAATCCTGCGTACTCCGTCAGAGTTTAACGGACTCTACGGCCATTCCCTGCCACTAGCTTCTGTGGTGATAGGGCAGTTCCAGCGTCAGAACTGGCTGGCGGTTCCACCCCCCCTGCGCTTCTGCTCTGCCGGGGCTCGCCCACGCGCGTAGCTTCAAAGTTCGTAATCTTCCAGGATCCGTTCGCCATCCGTGTATAAACCCGCGTGTAGCGGTATGTGCCATGTATGGGTTCGCCGTCGGTTGTGCCATCTACCTCTGCTCGGCCTAGAACGACCGCCGTCGGCCCGGTCAGTTTGACCTTCATGTCGTCCAGGTTGATCTTGGCGAGCGACAGCGCCCGTGTACGCATCCGGTCTAGCTGTTGCATCTTTGTAACGACCTGGCCATTCATGGTGATGCCAATGTAGTCGTCGGAGAGCAGCCGGGCCATTGTTTCCACATCACCGTTCAGCTGCGCCATGCGCCAGCTCTCCTCCAGCTTTTCCACCTGCCGCTTCGTGTCTTCTTTGTGCCGGGGATGAGGGTGCTGGGCCTGAGTCATTGGGCTGCACGCCAACAACGCCATCAGCGCTGCCGCCGCTGCGAGCCACGTCGCGCGCCGGCGATTGCCAGTACCTTGACCGGCAAAACCTTCGACCTGTGGTGCGTGCGCCGTCATGACCGTACCGGATACTAGTCCGGTTAGACCCGGGGAGTCAAAACAAAGTCGCGTGAAGTTACGAGGGGGGTGTTACCGGACCTTGGCCGGACGCTTTCAGCAGGACGCTAACAACATGGGCCGCAATCGCGCTATGCAACTGCGTGCAGCATCTCGCGCGCCCGGTCTTTCATCAGCTGGTAGAGGCCGCCGGTCACATACTGCGCGAAGTGTGGCGAGTTGCGATGGTGGTCCAGCGCCACTTCGTCCCTGTACTGCTCGTAGATCAGCACTGTGGCCGGCTCGCCCTCGACTAAGTGAGGAATATAGGTGACGCAGCCGGGCTCCTGCCGCGAGAGACGCGTGACCTGAAGCAGCATGTCCTCGACCGCCGCGCGGTCCTTCTCATCAAACTTCAGTCGCACCGTAAAGCTGATCATCGTGTACCTCGCTGGAAAATGTAAACGGTGATGCCTGCCATGAGCACGCCAAGCACAGTGACTAATATGGCGAGGTCGCGAACTTCGCCACCCGACGCGCCCTTGCCTGATAGCTTCGACGGATCACGAAAAAGCAGCAATATGCTGGTACCGAAAAGAGATGCGGACACGAGCACGCCCAACCAGGCATTCACCCTATTCCTCCAATGCCTCAGCGAACTCAGGCAGCAGCATAGTCTGGTCGCGCTCCGGACCGGTTGAGATCATGCCGATCTTGGCGCCGGTCTCGCGCTCGACGAACTTCAGGTATTCCTGCGCGGCCTTGGGTAGCCTGTCGTACTCTGTGATGCCCTCGGTTGAGGTGTTCCAACCCTTGAGTTTGGTGTAAACCGGCTGAATGGCCTCGAAGCCGCGGATGTCGGCTGGGATGACATCGGTCGCTTTGCCGTTGATCTTGTAGCCGGTGCAAACTGGAATCTCCGAGCACTGGTCGAGCACGTCCATCTTGGTGACGACGAGCCATTCTGTGCCGTTGATCATGTTGGAGTAGCGGAGTAAGGGAAGATCCAGCCAGCCGCAGCGTCGCGGGCGTCCGGTGACGGCGCCGTATTCCTGGCCGCGCGCACGGATGAGCGTGGCGGACTCATCATGGATCTCAGTGGGGAACGGACCCTCGCCCACGCGAGTAACATAGGCCTTCGTGACGCCGATGACCGTGCCGATGGAGGTTGGCCCCACACCAGTACCGATGGTTGCGCCGCCCGCAGTGGCCGAGGAGCTGGTGACAAATGGATATGTGCCGTGGTCGATGTCCAGCAGCGCACCCTGCGCACCCTCAAACATCACCTTCTGGCCGGACTTGATCGCGTCATTCAGCAGTACGGCGGTGTCGGTGACGAAGGGAGCAACCTGCTCGGCGGCGCGGGCATATTCCTCGTAGATGGCCTTGGGATCAAGCGGCTCCGTGCCGAAGAGGGCCTGCGCAATGGTGTTTTTTTCATAGCAGGCGTTGTTGATGTGCGTGCGCAGCAGCGCCGGGTTCAGGAGGTCGACGACGCGCAGGCCGCTGCGGTGCATCTTGTCCTCATACGCCGGGCCGATGCCGCGGCTGGTGGTGCCGATCTTTGTGCGACCGGGAGCGTTCTCCGCCGCCAGCTCAATCATGCGGTGGTAAGGCAGGATCACCTGAGCGCGATTGGAGACGAAGAGCTGGCTGTCGACGGGCAGGCCGGCTTCGCGGAGCTTCTTTACCTCACTGAGGAAGGCCATGGGGTCCAGCACCACGCCATTGCCGATGACGCCCTTACATTCAGGCCGCAGCACGCCGCAAGGGATCAGCTGGAGGACGAACTTTTTGCCCGAGATGATGACGGTGTGCCCGGCATTGTGGCCGCCGGCGTAGCGCGCGACCACCTGAAACTTCTCGCTGAGGACATCGACGATCTTGCCCTTGCCCTCGTCGCCCCATTGGGCGCCCAGGATGACTGCTGATTTCCGCTGACTCACGGGAGGATGGCTCCGGAAGGATGGGTCCGCGGCGGCAAATGCGGCCACGCCCATGACTCATTCTATACTGCCAATTCGGAGCAGCCGACTTTATGACCTACGCAATGGAGATGCACGATTCATGGCTGAAGGAACTAGTCCGTAATGCAGACGGCACCGGCTATGCAATCTTCCACGCGGTGATTCATCGTGGTAAGGACCAGATATTTAAAGAGCCGCATGAGAGCGGCTGGCAGGATCTTCGTTTCGACTTCGAAGGGATGTGTATTAAAGGTGAGGTCGGGAAGCTAAAGACATGGGCCAGCGACGGTGAGCTCTGGATCGACGGGAAGAATGAGAACGGAATCATCTACTTAAAGCCACACCACATCGGCGAACTCTGCCTTGAGATGTGTTTGGCACAAGATTTCCGCACACTGAAGATTCACGCGACGAAGATACGTTCGAGCCTCGTCGGCGAATTTGAGATCGAGGCTACTTGGGACGCAGAAGGTAATCGGAAGAGAGCGAATGCCTGAGTTGCCGGAGGTCGAGACAATCGCGAACGGTGTGAATGCGCGGGTGCGGGGACAGCGCATCACCCAAGTGTGGACCAGCGGCAAGCCGCAGACCTTCAAGTCTCCGGAGGTAGAGATTGCGGCCGCGCTGACTGGTGCGAGGATCGAGAGCGTGCGTCGCGTGGGCAAGACGATCGTGATGACGGTAACCCGTGGCTCTGGTCAAAAAGCTCATGAACGCGGCGCATATAACTCCGAGTTTCTGATCCATCTCGGCATGACCGGACGCCTTCTCGTCTGTACACCGGAGATGCCGATGGCCCCGCACACTCATGCCGTGCTGATGCTGGACGATGGACGCGAGGTGCGGTTCGTCGATCCAAGGCGGTTCGGACGGTTGTCGATCCATCATCCGGGTGACGAAGCAGAAGATCGCGCGCCGGAACGCAAAGGCGGCCGAAAGGACGCCGCTGGCAGCATTGGCTATACCGGCCCCGGCCGCGAACCGCTCACCATCTCGCTTGACGACTTCGCCGCGCTCTTCCGCAATCGCAAGACGCCCATCAAGGCTGCGCTGCTGAACCAGTCGCTGCTGCATGGAGTAGGCAATATCTATGCGGATGAGGCGCTCTTTCGCGCGGGCATAGGGCCTACGCGGCAGGCGGCGCGCCTATCTCAGGATGAATTGAAGAAGCTGCGCTCCGCGCTGACTGCCGTTTTGAAGCAGGCAATCAGGCTAGGCGGGTCTTCGGTTTCAGATTATGTGGATGCGGACGGAGTGCGCGGGTTCTTCCAACTGCGTCACAAGGTCTACCAGCGCACCGGCGAGGCGTGCGCCGACTGTGGCACGCCGATCAAGAAGATAGCGCTTGCAGGGCGCGGCACGCACTTCTGTCCGAAGTGTCAAAAATAGTTGTGAAGAGTGATGCTGAGGATCTTCTGCATGTCTTCAGCAGCCGTTAGACTGCTCTGCACTCACGGCAGCGCCGACCACGCGCGTCTCCTGGTCGTCAGTGACGATCTCGATCGAGTATCCCTGCAGCGGGCTCATTTTGACCATCTGCTGCAGGTAGTCGCGCAGCATGGGCATGTCCACAAAGCGGACGTTGAAGCCGGCGAGGAAGAATTTGCCCGGCCCGCGCAGATGCACGGAGCTGGCAGTTGCGGCGGCCAGTGCTTTGTGCCACAGCTTCTTGAACTCGAGACAGCGCGCATCGCCGTGTTTTGCGGCCTCGAAGACCTCTTCGGGCTCCATGTCCAAGAAACGTAACCTCATCGCCCGATGGCCCATGATGCCCTCGAGGTGGCCGCGACCGCCGCAGCCGCAGTAGTTCTCCTTATGGTCCAGAGTGACGACGGTATGGCCGCCCTCCCACACGCCTTCGGTCAGTGGATAGCGGCCGGAGCCGATGCCGGTCCCGAGAGTCCATACGCGGATCATGCTATCCAGCTTGCCCATTCTGGCAGCGAGGCCTGCGGCGAGCGCATCGGCGTCGTTGATGATGGCAACCGGCGTTTCGATGCCACGAGCGTGCAGCTGCACCCCGAGCATCTCGCCAAGGCGCACGCCTTTGAGCTGCGGAAGGTTGGGCGCCTCTTCGACCACGCCATTGCGAACATAGCCGGGCACGGCCACGCCGACTCCGACCAATGCTCGCTCCGATCCAGCAGCAGCGAGCACCTGGTCGCACATGGTCTCGACGACACTCTCGGCCGGCATCTCGACCAGCGCGTACTCGTCGTCCTCGCTGTCACTGGGAGCGGGAAACATCTTCAGAGCACCCGCAAGAGCGTGGTCTGCAACCAGCCCCGCCCGTACCCGCTCCGAGAGTATTACGCCGACCAGTTTCGCCATAATCCCTGCTTTGACTACTCGAACTTCGACACGCGATTCAGTCCGTTGAACGCGGCGACTTTATAACATTCCGCCAGAGTTGGATAGTTGAAGACCGTATCTACGAAGTATTCCAGCTTGCCGCCCAAGGCCATCACGGCCTGTCCGATGTGAAGCAGTTCGCTGGCACCTTCGCCGATGATGTGCACGCCCAGCAGAGCGTGCGTCTCGCGGTGGAAGATCAGCTTCAGCCGGCCGGTGGTGTCGCCGCGGATCTGCCCGCGCGCAATCTCGCGATAGTAGGCTACGCCGACTTCATAGGGCGCGTCCTCTTCGGTCAGCTGCTCTTCGGTTTTGCCGATAAAGCTGATCTCCGGAATGGTGTAGATGCCGTAGGGATAGAAGCTGGGGTTGGAGAGAATGGTCTCGTCACCGAAGGCGCGGGCGGAGGCGATGCGGCCCTGCTCCATCGAGACCGACGCGAGCGACGGGAAGCCAATGACGTCGCCGGCGGCGAAGACGTTGGGAACTTTGGTGCGGAAGTCCTTGTCCACGGGAATGCGGCCGCGCTTGTCGGCCTCAAGGCCAATGGCGGTGAGGTTCAGTTCGTCGACATTTCCTTGCCGGCCGACTGCATAGAGCAGCGCGTCACCAGTGACCTTCTTCTTGCTTTCGAGGTTCGCGACGACGGCACCGTCGGGCAGCTCCTCGACCGATTCAACCTCTTCATTCAGGCGCATAGTCACGCGCGTGTCGCGCAGGTGATAGCTGAGAGCCTCAACGATCTCCTGGTCGGCAAACTCGAGCAACCGCGGACGTCGCTCGATGAGCGTGACGCGCACCCCCAGGGCCGAAAACATGCAGGTGTACTCCACGCCGATGACGCCGCCGCCAACAACCAGCAGCGTCTTGGGCAGGTTGGGCAGTTCCAGAACCTGGTCGGAGTCTATGATGCTGCGACCGTTGATGGGAACCTTTGGGCTGCAGGCGGGCTTGGTGCCGGTCGCGATGAGTACATTCCGTGTCTCGTAAACATTGGCCCCGCGCGAGTTCGTCACCTTGATGTGTGTCCCGTCGACGAAGCTGGCCACGCCTACCAGCATGTCCACGTTATTGCGCGAGAGCTGGGCTTCGGTGACGTCGATCTCGGTCTTGATCACATGCTGCACGCGGAAGGCGAGGTCCGCCATGGTGATCTTTTCCTTCACGCGGTAGTTCATGCCGTAGATCGACTTGTAGTTGTAGCCGGAGAGGTGCAGCACGGCCTCGCGCATGGTCTTGGAGGGAATGGTTCCGGTGTTGATGCAGGCGCCGCCGACCACCTCGCGCGCCTCAACGACGGCAACCTTTTTACCCAGCTTCGCGCCATAAATCGCCGCCCGCTGGCCCGCCGGCCCCGAGCCCAGCACGATCAGATCGTATGCATCCCCCATCCTGCTGATGCTCTCCTGTTATTTGTCTCAGATGCAGAGTCGCTGCTGTTTTCGACCCTACCATATTGGCGTTGAGATTCTGATGAGCGCGGCCCGGATCGTTCGTGCGGAACTGCCACAGCGGGAATCGCCCTAAACTGTTCCTATGCTGCGGTATGCGATCACAGACAGGCAACAGCTTGGCGCGACTGAGGCCGAGCGAGCAGACGGGCTCGTCCAGCAGGCAGTGCGGCTCGCTGCTCGTGGCGATATTGATTATTTGCAGCTGCGCGAGAAGGAGCTGCCGCCTACAGAATTGGCCACACTTGCGCGCCGCATCCTGGAAGCACTCCAGGCGAAAGTGCCTGACTCCGCCCGTCGCCCGAAACTGCTCATCAACTCACGCGCCGATCTCGCGATTGCCGTCCGCGCGGACGGTGTCCATCTGACCTCATCGCCGGGCGAGCTGACTCCCGCGCAGGTGCGGCGGCTTTACACGGAGGCATCCATGCCCACACCTGTCGTCAGCCTCTCCTGCCATTCGCTGGAGGATGTTCGAGTCGCGCACTCCGCCGCTCCTAATTTGATCCTCTTCGGCCCAGTCTTCGAGAAGCGGACCGGCGATCAGCTCATCGCTGGAGGCCCCGGGCTCGAGCAGCTACGCCAAGCCTGCGCCGCCGCCGCGCCCATCCCCGTCCTCGCCCTCGGCGGCATTACGGAAGAAAACACCCCCGCTTGTCTCGCCGCTGGCGCGGGCGGCATTGCGGCGATTCGACTGTTTTCGCTGTGAGCCGCTTGTGCAGAAAGCTGGTATCTCGCCGTCAAACACTGGTCGCAAGGGGCTTGCAGTATGATTGCCGCCAGAGATCAAACAACCATGCGACGGATGCTGCTCAGGCTGGTTTGCTTATCATTACTATCCGTGACTTTCCCGCCTCATTCATTAGCACAAAATGAAGATCCCTGCCCTGGAGGGCTCAACGTATCGAACGTCGAGAGCAGGGAATGCTACACCAAAGCACAATTAGCCATGAGCAAGAGAGCCGATGATCTCGCAGAGCGCGCGGCCGTAGAGTTCAGTGAATTTACTCCTGAAAAGAGGGCGGAGTATGGGCCTGTGATTCTTGCTGTGTCGCGACTCGCGGCAAAGAAGATCAAAGATTCACAGATCGCGTGGCACACGTTCCGCGACCAATACTGCAATGCAATCGCGTTGAGCTACATCAGCGGTTCAGGAGCGGACACTGCGAGGGAACAGTGCCTTTACATGACAGCCTCCGACCGAGTGCGACAGCTTCGGACCGATTTCCCCGGTTCCACAGAGCCAAAAGGGAGAGCGCGAAGTCAGTAGGGTTTGTTCATCGAATAAATCCGGTCATTGCCCGGTAGTTGAGGCTCGACCGACTGCATTCCTGCCATTGATTTCCCACGCCATTCGCCCTACCCTTAACTTGTGCTGATTACTCCTCTCGATCTCGAAAAAGAACCGCTTGTCTTCGATGAATCCATACCCGCGGGCGTGCTGGACTACGCCCCGGACGTCATCCAGGCCGGGCCGGTGGTCGTTGCCGGGCGCGCCGACCTGATCGTCGAGGACCGCGGCCACAAGGAGCTGGTCGCCGACATCCGCGTGCGCGCGGACTGGCACGGCGACTTCACCCAGCTGTGTGCCCGGTGCGTTGAGCCGGTCCCTACCCCGCTGCGCGGCAGCTTCGACCTGATCTTTCGCCCCCACTCCGCCGATGCCAACCCCGGCGAGCACGCAATTAGTGCCGACGAGACGGAAATCGGCTATTATGAAGAGAGCGGCCTTGAGCTGAACGATGTCGTGCGCGAGCAGGTGCTTTTGTCCCTTCCCAGCCGTACGCTCTGTAGGCCGGACTGCAAGGGGCTTTGCCCGCGCTGTGGCCAGAACCTGAACCAAGCGACCTGCAACTGCAACTCCACCGAGCAACACGATCCGCGGTGGAATGCGCTTTCAGCGCTGGCCGGCACAGTGAAAACCAGAAATTAGGCCGTATCGCGCCGGGTTCTCCGGACTCTGTTGCGCCGGGCCTGTGTTGAAAGGGAACCGCAATGCCGAATCCGAAGCGACGCCACTCCAAGCAGCGCACCGCCAAGCGCCGCAGCCACGACTTCCTGACGCCCACCGTTACCTCTGAGTGCCCGAACTGCCACGAGCGCAAGCTGCCCCATCGCGTCTGCCGTAAGTGCGGCTACTACAAGGGCCGCGACGTGCTGGCAATGAAGGAAGCCTGAGCGAGATCGTTCAACTTGGGTGAAGACAGGCTGCTCCCGTGCGGGGCGGCCTTAAGCCGTGATCACATGCAGGGCGAAGGTCGCGAAGAGGATGGTGATCGCGTCCTCTACGACGGCGATATGCCAGTCCTTGCAGCCGATCTTCTCCACCAGGTCGCGGCGCACCATAAAGCCGACGAAGGCACCCAGCAGAGCCCCGATCGCGCCGAGCAGCACACCTTCCACCCCAGGGCCCATCATGGCCGTGGCGGCGATGGCGCCTGCCAGGCCACCGAGACCCAAGCGAAACAGCAGCGGCCCCGGCGATGTGCGGTTGGGGACGCGGGGCAGCTTGTCGGCGATGAGCTCCCCGACGGCTAGCACAGTCAGCACGATGGCCACGCTCAGCCGCCCGGACCACTCAGCCCAGGTGCCGCTGACGGGCAGGTATTCCAGCCACGAATACCAGCTCAACACGGCCATGGGCGTCAGCGAGCGCAGCCCGGTGGCAAAGCCGAGCAGCGGGATCGCGAGAATCCAGGAGAGCATTGCGACGGCCATGCGGTTCCTTGGGGAGCGCGGCGAAGACCCTCGGCGCACGCTTCTGCCCGCCAGTGAGTGTTACACAGGCGGCCCTTCTATGGACGCAAATTTTCGCCCGGAAGTCGCGGGTTAGTTATTCGACTGCCCCACGGATCATGCTCGGAGCCAGGCATATAGCGGGAATCGGTTCGCCAGCTCAGTCACTTCGCAGTGAATCTTCGCCAGCTTCGCATCGTCCGCGCGGTGCTCCAGCGCGGCGACGATCCATTTGGCGATCGTGCGCATCTCGGCCTCTTTCATGCCGCGCGTAGTAAGGGCAGGTGTGCCGATGCGGACGCCGCTGGGCTTCATGGGCGGGTTCGAGTCAAACGGAATCGCGTTTTTGTTTACGGTGATGCCGGCCTTGCCCAGGGCGCTCTCGGCCTCGCTCCCCAGGACGCCCTTCTGGAAGACATCCACCAGCATCAGGTGCGTGTCCGTGCCGCCGGAGATGATACGGTAGCCTTCGGCAGCAAGCGCGTCGGCGAGCGCCTTGGCGTTGGCGACGGTCTGCTTCGCATAAGCTGCGAACTCCGGTTGTAGCGCCTCTTTGAATGCAACTGCTTTGGCCGCGACGATGTGCATCAGCGGGCCGCCCTGCTGGCCGGGGAAGACGCTGCGGTCAAGCGCGGCGGCAAACTCCTGCTTGCACAGCACTAGACCGGCGCGAGGGCCCCGCAGCGTCTTGTGCGTAGTGGTCGTAACAATGTGCGCATGCGGGACGGGCGAAGGATGCACTCCGCCGGCGACCAGACCAGCGAAGTGCGCCATGTCGATCATCAGGTACGCGCCGACCTTGTCCGCGATGGCCCGCAGGCGGGCGAAGTCAAAGGTGCGCGGATAGGCGCTGCCGCCGCCAACGATGACATTCGGCTTCTCGCGTTCAGCCGTTGCTTCGAGTTCGTCATAGTCGATCGTCTCGGTATCCTTGCGAACACCGTAGCCGACAATGCGGTAGAGCTTGCCGGAGAAGTTGAGCTTGTGGCCATGCGTCAGATGTCCGCCATGTGCGAGGTCGAGGCCGAGGATCGTGTCGCCTGGGTTCAGCAGCGTCATGTAGGCTGCGGCGTTGGCCTGCGAGCCGGAGTGCGGTTGCACATTCACGTGCTCGGCGCCGAAGATCTGCTTGGCGCGGTCGCGCGCGAGGTTCTCCACAACATCGGCAAATTCGCAGCCGCCGTAGTAGCGCTTGCCTGGATAGCCTTCTGCATACTTATTGGTGAAGACAGTCCCGGCGGCCTCGAGCACTGCGCGGCTGACAAAGTTCTCCGAGGCAATCATCTCCAGCCCTTCATGCTGCCGCAGAACCTCATGTTGAATCTGGCTGGCAATCTCAGGGTCAGCAGCTGCGAGGGTGGCGTTCAAGTCAATCGGCATAGTTCCATTTTATGGCACTGACGCCTTTGTGGCGGCGATTGACGCCATGGTGGGATGGGGAGTCGCTGCTTCGCGGGCAGATGCTGGATGGGTCCGGGTGCGGGTCCAAGCCCCGGCGCAGGTGGAGGCACGGATGGGGCACAGTTTGGCAGCAGGTGCAGTGTTCGTTGCGATGGTGGTTGCGCCATATGTTCTGGCGATGATCACGTCAGGACACTTCTAAATCACGGAATTCAACTGGTTGGAACAAGCAGCTTTCCATGCGGCTCATGATGCCGATCAGTCGCGGCGCGCGAGATCGCGGAACGCGCGATAGACGAAGGAGCCCAGATACCATCCGTCGAGATATTTGTAGGGCGTCTCGCCGGTGGTGTAGTGGCCGCAGGGCAGAACGCGCGACTCATAGTCAACACCGCAGCGGTCGAAGTTGCGCAGTACGTCCAGCGAAAACTCGCGCAGGAAGGTGAGGTCGTAGGTGGCGTGCACCACCAGCACCCGGCGCGGGTTCGCAGCGAAGGTCTCCATGCAGGACATGGGGCTGATGCTTGCGAAGAGATGCCGCACCTGATCTTGCGTCAGCCCAGCCTGCTCAAACGCCGCGCGCACATGCCTCGTGCTCTGTCCGGTCCACACCACATCGCCGAACCACGTCGACGCGTGATTGAACGCGCACACGCGAATGCGAGGATCGTGCGCGGCGGCAATGAAGGCATAGCATGACCCGAGGCTCGTCCCCAGTACGCCGAACTGCGTGTAGCCCTGCGTCTCCAGCCAATCGACGCAGCTGCGCACATCGACGACGGCCTGCCGGCAGGCGGAGATGGTACGGCCGATATTCGAGCTCACGGCATAGTCAGACCGCTCAAGCTCCGCCGGTCTCCGGATGTCGTGGTAGGGCTTAGACAGTCGCAATGCCGATATCCCGAAGCGGTTGAAGAGTTGGCACAGCACGTTGTGACTGATCGCGTCGGCGTTCCACTGCGGCATCACGACGATGGCCTGCTTTGGCCGGCCTGGCTGCTGCTTCTCTGCCGGAGCAGGATACCAGCGCGCATTGACCTCATCATTCTCCGGGTATTGCGTGCGCACCGGCGAGGTGAAACGGAGAAAGTCGGCCTCTTCCAACTCACCAGCATCGGCCGCGCGCTTCATCTCCGCGTCCTGCACCAACGTCTCGGGCCGCACGTTTGTCGGAAAGAGCTGCGGGTGGCGGCGTTCGATGCGGAAGTCGGTAGGTGTGGCGTAGCCGTAAAACTCCTCCGACCGGAGGACGATCGCATCATTGATTGCGATCATGCGGTCGAGATCAGAGACGCCGCCCTCGCTGTCCAATCGCTGCAGTTGATCTGGTCTCGTATCGATCGAAGACCCACTCGCAGCAACCCCAGCCATCTCAGGCTGGGCGACCCCGCTCGGAAAGTCCTCAAGCCAGTCGAAGCCCCACTCCAGCGGACGCACGATGCGGTTCGTGTCCCGCGTGGTGAGCCTGGTCTCCCACGCAGTCATCCACTTCGCATAAGGAGTCAGCGGCATCCTCTCAGTTTATCAATCGACTTACTAATCAGCGCGAGAGGTCAATTCGCAGCACTCCCCGCTTGAGCAGAACTCAAGTCCGGTTTGTGAATCAGGCAGCAGTCTTACCGCCCGTTAGTTCTCCCGGCTGGCTTCAAATACCTCGGTGCGGCATTTACAGCAATAGCCGCGCGCAGTGCCGTCGGTATGCACCGCGGCCTGCGGGATGTCGATGAGCCGGCCGCAGTGGGGGCACGTTGCATGCAGCTCATGGATGAGGTGTGGGAACGAAGAAGCGGGGTGGGCGGCGGTTCCAGTGTGCAAAGTTGCACCTCCTGAAATGCTCTCTGGCCGCTTTATACGCCCTCTCTTTTGGCCCGTCAATGTGAACGCGGTGAAAAAGTCCGGAAGGCGGCCCATAGATGAAAGGTCCCGCGACCCGAATGAAGCTGCGTTCGAGTTACCCACCCATCTCGTTCAACTACGTTGTTGGACAGACGAGATGAGCGCATAAATAGCGAATAAACTCAGGGATAAGCACCCTTTCTGCCTGATTTCTTCAAGTTTTTGCCGCAACTCTTGCCAAAGATAGAAGAGACGGGTAGTGGTGCCGTTTGGGTTCCACGGGTCATGAAGATGGCCCTTGCATTGCTATTGGCCTATGGCTTGAGGTCTACCTTCACGGGTTTGATCCCGACGAAAATCTCCACTGGAGTTCCTTCGGGCTTAGGCCCTGCGGGGATCGTAGGCCCCGAGCCTTGCATTGTTGTGCCTCCGCTCAGTGAGGCGCTCCCCGCTAGGGTTGTACCGGAATGTCTCTCGCCGTTGATGGTTACGGATTGCAAATTTCCGATGGTCGCAAAGGCGTCGGCCAAACAGTTCATGTATTGCAGTGAGGATGCAGGCCCGCTGATTAGCACGCCTTCGTCTAAGCCTCCTGTTGTGACGATTCCACCTGGATCGAAATTCACGGGAAACGTGTGGTCGAAGACCGCATATGCGACTTGCTTGGCCAGCGGCTTACCTTCCGTATCCATCCCGTATGAGGAAACATCCACTACTCCCCTGTTCATCCCAGAACATGCCTTACCGATCTTTTCCTGCTGGTCGAGTGTGAGTCTGCGGGGCGCAACCAGCACTTCTAATTGGGCCTCTGCCAGACGTTCGCGGTCGGCGGCTTCTGTGGCCGTAGCAGCCCCCTTCTGGGCTTCTGCGATTCGCGCGTCTGCTGTGGCGACTTTGGCCGCTGCGCCCTTAGATTCGTTCTCAGCTACAGCGACTTTGGCCTCTGATGCCTTCGCCTCAGCCTCAGCAGCGGCCACCTTTGCTTCGGAGGCAGCTGCTCGCGCGTTAGCCTCCGCCGCGTCCTTACGAGCTTGCGCAGCCTCCTTCTCGTTCTGTGCCGCTTCAGCCCGGGCTTGCTGGGCTTGTAGGTTGAGATTGGCAATGGTGGAGTTGAAAGACTCGTTCGTTCCGATCAGCGACGCCAATGAAACCGCGAGCCCAATAACGAGCACCACACTAGAAACCTTGGCCAGTTTGTCTTTATGGGGTTCTTCCCACTCGGCATATATTTCGCCGACGACGCCCAAAAACACTAGCAATTCGCCGACATACTCTGCTACTTCCCACATGCGAACCTCCGCGAAGGTACAGATTTTTGGGTGGCTGCTCATCGCAGCAATCGCAACCCTACGCCTTTTCAGGCTTCTTATCAACGGCTGATATTAGGCAATATAACGCTTGACATATGCCTTTATACTGCTATTATAAAGGCATAGTGAATCAGTTGAGCACATTCCGACGGGCACAGGTAATTGCAGCACTGGTTGAGGGCAATTCGATCAACTCGACTTGCCGAATGCTGGGTGTAGGCAAGCACACCGTCTTGCGTCTGCTGGTGGATGCAGGCCGCGCCTGCGCTGACTTTCACGACGCTCACGTTAGGAATGTTCGCTCCCGGCGGGTGCAGTGCGATGAGGTTTGGTCGTTCGTCGGAGCGAAGATGAAGAACGCCACGGAGGAGCAGGTAGCTTGTGGCTGGGGTGACGTTTGGACTTGGACGGCGATTGACGCCGATACCAAGCTGATCGTTTCTTATTTGGTTGGTCAACGCGGCCCCGCATGGGCAAAGGTATTTATGGAGGATGTTGCTTCGCGTGTCACATCGCGTATCCAACTCACGACTGACGGACTCAAGATGTACGGTGAGGCTGTCGAAGGTGCCTTTGGCTGCGATGTTGACTACGCGATGCTAATAAAGCTGTATGGCAAAGATTCCTTCGATACGCGGTATAGCCCCGGCGAATGCATCGGCACACAGACCGCAGTGCTACAGGGTGCGCCTGATCCTAAGCACATCAGCACTTCGTTCGTGGAACGCATGAACCTCAACCTGCGGATGGGCAATCGCCGGTTCACGCGGCTCACCAACGCATTCAGCAAAAAGTATGAGAACCATGTGCATCAGATCGCGCTCTACTTCATGCATTACAACTACTGCCGCGTCCACAAGACGCTGCGCGTCACGCCTGCGATGGAAGCGGGGCTGACGGATCACGTCTGGACGTTGGAAGAACTGGTGGGCCTCATCCCTGAGAAGAAGCCCATCCAGCGAATTGACGCGGCCATACTCGCAAAGACACTCAGAACCGCATAGGAGAAGTCATGGCAAAACCGAACCAGGTTTCGATCCCTTATCTCGATCCCAGCGTCCAGCACGTCGGCATCAGCAAGCTACGGGCCTTGAATGTGACCCAGCTTCGCGCGATGGACAAGACGTGGGTGATTCAGGACAACGACGAACCACTTGCTGTGCTGCTGAAATACGAGCACTTCATGGCTATTCAGCAGCGGCTGGGGGACTAACAGAAAATTGCGACCGAGAGGGAGTTTCCCGGTCGCAACCAAGTTCGGCAGCCTGTGATATTACTGTTAGTCCCTCTTAGGGGATCGGTTACTTCTTCTTGTAGTGTTCGGTCTCGGTAGTGCGCGGATGCGAGCTTGCGTACTTGTCGGTTACGAACTTGCCCGTGACTGCGCTGCGATTGACTGTGATAATGTTGGCTTTCGCCATAATGGACGGCCCTCCTTGGGCCGGGGCTTGTGGTGAATGTTGCCTCTCTGGTCGGGTGGTTGGACACTCGGCCAAAGAGGGGCAACCCTGCCGCATTCCATGGGTGGAAGGCAGGGATATCCTGTCGCACATGATGTGCGTTTTTTTCTTGACTGGAGGGGGATTGAGAGATACTCTCTAGAAACAGTTTGGTTCTACCCGCTCCGGCACGAATTTTGTTTTGCCTCTGAACCCACCCGGCAAGGTGGGTTTTCGTGTTTAACGCTCCTATACCCAATTTTGAGCAGGAGCATAGGATTGCACGAATGCAGCGCATATCGCAAGCAAAATCATGCGAAGGAAATAAGAATCAACGTAGGTTTTCTTCGGGTTTTGTCGGATCTATTTGGGATTTAGTCCCTACTTATCCTCGGTGGCTTCCCGCACCACGCGTAGCGCGTTTTGGCTAGCGTCCAGCGGCTTGCATTTGTGGGCGTCGAACTGGGCTTGAATCTCCCAATCAGCCGCCTGACCTGAGGGAAGAGAGTCGAATTCAGCACTGCACTTCTCGCACACTCCCAGCACGGTCGGCGTTCTCTTCACGATGCGGAGTCTGCGGGATGCCATGAGCCAAGTCTACCGCCGTCAGTGATACCGGCCTAGACCCGTGGAACCCAAACGGCACCACTACCAAGAGACGATTTGCATTGACATGCCGCTTTGGCCGCGCGTATAACCGCTCAGTTGATTGCTTCCTGAAGTACCGCTGGGTGGCGGAGGAAGTGGCTGCATGCATTGGGGGCTTTTGCAGCATTCCCGGGTAGGAACTGTTGCACCAACCATAGAACGCAGGTGTCTGCACTATACGCCAACGGGGCCTCAGAGCTCCCGCATGGGGTGCAGGACGCCGCATAACTGACCGCTCGGGCCTTCCGACCATAGAAAAGCCACAGGCCCCGACGGGAGAACTATGCCTCGGAGATAACGATGAAAGACTTGCGCTTGGAACTCAAAGTCTGTGAAGGATGCGGGGCGCTTTGGCTTCGCAGGGGATCAACCGATGGAATCTATTGCAGAGTGTGCTCGAGGCATCTGGCGGGCTTTCCGCCGTCGAAGGGACGGCATCCGGGCGGCCGGCCGCGGCGCAGCGTCGGCCCCGGTACCGCAGGCATCCGTCCGGCGCGGCCGCAACGCTGTGTCAGCCGCAGGACAGCTACGCCAGGAGGTGCCGAGTGAGCGCCGTTGTCGTTCTGCCGTATGTCTGGGCGCTTGCAACGGACCGCTCCGCTCCTGTGCCGCGTCCCACCCCCGAAAGTAAACCACCCGAACCGCAGATGGCCTTCTATCGCAAATACACTGAGGCCCTGCTGCGTCGTTACGTGCGCATGTCCATGGAGGCGGGTAAAGTGCCGTCGCTGCTTGGCCGCGAGATGTTTCGCGCCAAGGTCACCAGCTATCGCGTCGAAAGTTTTGAGGATGTTGTGATCTTCATACATGACGTAGAGCACTGCCTAGAGCAGCTTGATGAGGAACAACAATGTCTGATCGCCCGCATCGCACTGCAGGAGTACACGCTTCAGGAGGCGGCGGAGATCATGGGATTGCCGCCACGCACCGCAGTCCGGCGCTATTGCCAGGCCCTCGACCGTCTTACGCGCGTCTTCCTGCAGAACCGGATGCTCGAACCGCAAAAAATGTTGTCAAGGGGGTAAATCCGTCAAAAATGCCGCAAGCTGCTGCGAATGAGCGGCTTGCGCAATAAAAATAGTTGGCATAGTAGTTTCAGTCCAACTGGTATTCGAGTTCCGCTACAACGACCTCGAGGCGCGTGACGAGATGGAGGAGCTGCAGATTCAGACCGAGCTGCTGAAAGTCGGAGTGCTCACCATCGACGAGGTCCGCGAGATGCGTGGGCTGCCGAAGCTCGGCACGGAGGTGGCGCCATGATTGTCTTGATCGACAATCTCGACGGCCACGGCGCGATCGACTACTCGGCCGCCGTCTCCGCAGACGCGCCGCTCACGATTGAGCGCACACTCAATGCGCCCTCACGCTGCAGCGGCTCCCTGGTCATTGTCTCCTCGCTAGATCCCGGTGCCGCGCGGACGCTGTCCGTTCCCGTCCGCCGCGCGCGCGTCGTCATCACGTCCCTGAGCGGCACCATACTCTTCACCGGCTACATCGCCACGCAGCCGGAATCGATCTACGCCGGCGCTGGACTTGCCGGACCGGTCTATCGCATCGCATTCTCAGCCATCAGCGATGAGTGGCTGCTGGACAAGCTCTCGCTGATCCTCACAAATAACGGGTACGCGGCCATGGGCGGCACGCTGCTCGCGCAGTTGGCCAGCCGCACAGGGGGCGGCCTGCTCACTACAGCGGGCGTTGTCATCGACAAGCCCGCGGGCGTCTTCACACCCGAGCCGGCCAAGCCCTGGTCCACCAACGCCGGCCTCATCGCCGGCGGTACCTATGCTGCCTACCGCGCCGTTGGCGGCGCGCTCTCTTCGCAGACGGTTGGCGCGACCACGCACCCCCTCGACTTCGATTCGGGTGCGGGCGGAACGCTGCAATTCTCCGCGCTGAAGACAGCGAGCGTGAAGGAACTCGCCAACGATGTCACCGTGGTCGGCCTCGAAGAACCGTCTGCCTACGTGCAGGAGCTCTTTGCCGGCGATGGCACTACGACCGTCTTCCAGCTCTCCGAATTGCCCTTCCACATCAGCAAACCTACGTTGCTGACTGACAGCTTCAATCAGCCCACGCTCAACACGCAGCTCTGGAATATCTCCGACTCTGGCGCGCATCTCTCGCTCGGCGCCGGTGGCCTTACGCTCGCCGGCGGCAATGGCTTCGACGGCCAGACGGTTCTTGCCGCGATCGACCAGTTCGAGATCGGGGGTACCCTTGTTCTGGAAGCCGCTGCCGTTCAACTCAACTCGCCCTCGGACGGGGTCCTGCTCGGCCTCTATCCCGGCCCAGTGCAGCGCTCCAACTGCTTCGCCGGCTACAACGTGCGTCAGAGCGGCGGCTCGACCCTGCTCACGCCCTTCGTCAACGGGGCGGAGATTAGCGCCAGCTTTACCATCCAGCCTGGCCACAGCTATACCCTGCGCATACGCATTCATTCGCCTGAGGCCCAGCGCGTTCTCCAGACCTACTACGCCATGGTCGACGGCGCGGTCGACTCCTTTGGCTCTGGCACGGTTGGTGCGCCGATCTCGCTCGTCTTCGACCTCATCGATCTCGGCAACGCCTCCAACACACCAGCCACCGTGCTCTATGACAGCGCTGCAACCACCCCCCTCAACACTTCGCCCGCAACATGCACCTTTGCCCTCGCCGACTCCGTACAGCTCTTCGGCTCCGTCGGCTCCTGCACGGTCTCGCAGACAGGCTCGGCATGGATCGTCAGCACACTGCCCGGCGGTGCGCTACAGACGCGACTCGTCGGAGCAGCCGGCGAGGGTCTCGACTGTCACATCAGTACGCTGGGCAAAGTCACCTTTTACGCCGGTCGCGTCCCCGTCGCCGGTGAGCGCATCACCGTCTTCTACCGCACCCGCGACCGCGCCGTCGCCCGCCTGGAAGACCAGGCCTCAATCGCGGCCGAAGCTGCTGCAGGATTCCCCGGAACAGCGCGTTGGATTGGCAAGGTTCTGCATCCGCCCGCCCGTTCCAGCGCTGATTGCGTGGCCGCCGCGCAGGCGCTCCTCGCGCTCGCAACCAGCAACTCCGCCGCGCTCGCAGGCAGCTACGCCGCTACTAATCCCGCCGCCGACATCTGGCCCGGCGACGTTCTGGCCATCACATCCAACGGCGAGACGCTCTCTGTTGTCGTGCGCAAGGTCGATATCGTCGACGGCCACTCCGTCCCTGAGACGCTGACCTACAAGATCGCCTTCGCCAACGACTGGGCTGAGGCGCTCGGTATCCAGCTCTCGGAGTCCATCCCTGCCGACGCATACCTACCCACCGCAGCCGCAACCTCGGCCCGCCTCACGCTCGCCAATTTGCAACAACTCACCGTCATCGGCGCGACCGCAACTGCGCTCACCATCGACGCTGGGACCGACCCTCCATCTAGCGGCGGATTTGAGGTCCGCTTGCGCGACTTTAGCTTCGGGCCCGGCCCAGGGTCCGATCTCGTCCTGCGCTCACCCGTGCGCGGCTTTACCATCCCGCGCGCCGCTCAGCTGGAGCGCTACTTCGTCCGCACGTACGACGCCTCCACGCCACCGAACTATTCGCAGCTCTCCAGCGCCGTATTCACAGACCTGCCGGTGAGCTAACCACGATTCAGGAGTGCACATGACTGAGTTCGAAGCGCAATGCCTGGCCGATCTCGCAATCCTCAAGGCCCAGATGAGGGAGCTGGTCGGCAACGGCCAGCCCGGACGCATTGCCCGTCTGGAAGGCCGTATCAACAACCACGAACGCACCGTACAGCGGCTCAAGGGTGCGGCCGGGACGCTCGGCGCCGCGCTTACCTTTGCCCACTTCGCCATCGACTTCCTCTTTACCCGCCGGTAATCCTCTGCGTGTTCCACGCGGAACACCGCCGCCATTGTCATTCCGCAGTGTTCGACGCCAGTCGAATGCGAAGGACTCTGCTTCATTGTCGGACCCTGCATCGCCAAGGAGACATCATGGACTTCCTCAAACTTTTCCTCCGCTCCATCGCCCTCGTTCCCAGCCTCGTCCAAAGCGTCGAACTCCTCTACGGCGCTAAGACCGGCCCGCAGAAGAAGGACGCCGCGCTCTCCATCGTCACCTCCAGCATCAATGTCGCCGATGCCGTCAGCCAGAAGCAGATCGCCGACGCGCCGAAGTTCACCGCCGGCCTGAACCTCATCGTCGACGGCGTCGTCGAATGCCTCAACGCCAGCCTGTGGGCAAACAGGAGCGAGCCCACAAACTAACCCGCTTTGAAGGGGTGCGGCTTCAGCCGCGACAACCATCGCCGCAAGAATTCGAAGGGACTTTAGTCCCTGAGGGCAATATCGAACGAAAGCTGCTGCCCTCGTATAATCGGCCCATGCCCGCAAAATCCAAGGCACAACCGCTCTCCGGTAAACCCCTTGTGGCCGTCATCATGGGCAGCCGCAGTGACTATGCCGTCATGCGCGCCGCGGTCGAGATGCTGCGCGAGTTCGGTGTGCCGCACGAGGCCAAAGTCGTCTCCGCGCACCGCACACCGGATCTTCTGTTTGCCTACGCCGAATCCGCAGCCGAGCGCGGCCTGCGCGTCATCATCGCAGGAGCTGGGGGCGCCGCGCACCTGCCCGGAATGGTCGCTGCGAAAACCACACTGCCCGTGCTCGGCGTCCCCATAGCAGCCACCGCGCTGCAAGGCTTCGACTCGCTGCTCTCCATCGTGCAGATGCCGAAAGGCATCCCCGTGGCCACACTGGCTATCGGCGCGCCTGGAGCGGCTAACGCAGGTCTGCTCGCTGTGCAGATTCTCGCCACCACCGACGCCGCTCTCGCAAAGAAGCTCACCGCCTGGCGCAACGCACGCCGCGACGAGGTCCTCGCGCAAACTCTCGAAGGCACTCAGGACCAGCCCGCGTGAGCCAGTCGCCCACTTTGCTTCCCGGCGCGACCATCGGCATCTTCGGCGGAGGCCAACTCGGCCGCCTCACCGCGATGGCGGCGCGCACCATGGGCTACCGCATCCATGTGCTCGACCCCGACCCCGGCTGCCCCGCACGCTTCATCGTCGACCAGTGCGTCGAAGCTGGATGGGACGACGCCCGCGAGGCCGCGCGCCTCGCCCGCGGCTGCGACGTCGTCACTCTTGAGATCGAGCAGATCTCGCTCGCCAGCATGAACGCCGCCGGCAGCTTCGCGCCCGTACGCCCCGGCGAACTGATGCTCGGCATCATTCAGGACCGCATCGAGCAGAAGAACTGGCTCGCGCGCAACGGATTCCCCGTCGGCCCGTTCCGTGCTGTGCGCTCGCTCGACGAGCTGCGCGAGGCCATCACCGCGCTCGGCGGCCGCTGCTTCTGTAAAAGCGCAACCGGCGGCTACGACGGCCGCGGCCAGGGCAAGGTCGGCTTTGCCGCGCAGACGCCGCTACCGCCGTCGGAAGACGAAGTTCGCGGCGCATGGGAGGCGCTGGGCTCCGGCCCCGGCGTCGTCGAGCAGGCCGTCGATCTCGACCGCGAAATCTCCATCCTCGTCGCTCGCTCGCCGCGCGGAGAGGTCCAGGTCTATCCCGCCGCATGGAACCACCACGAGGACCAGATCCTCGCCTGGAGTGTCATCCCCGCTCCACTGCCGGACACGCTTGCAAAAGAAGCTCGCGAACTCGCCGAGTCCATCGCCGACACCTTCTCGCTCGAAGGCATCCTCGCCGTCGAGCTATTTGTAACAAAAGATGGCCGCCTCCTGGTCAACGAGCTAGCCCCGCGTCCGCATAACAGCTATCACGCCAGCGAGCGCGCCTGCGTCACCAGCCAGTTTGAGCAGCTGGTCCGCGCCGTCTGCAACCTGCCGCTTGGCTCGCCCGATGTCGTGCAGCCGTGCGCCATCGCCAACCTCCTCGGCGAGGTCTGGCTGCAACCGGCAGAGTCAATCGGAGGAGAAGCGGGCTTTAGCCCGCGGTCATTCGGCCAGTCACTCGAAGGGGCTTTAGCCCAGGGCGTTTCTCTCTCATCACCCGGCGAGAGGGGTTCAGCAAAGCCTACCCCGCGCGCGCCGCACTTCGACGCGGCTCTCGCCGTTCCCGGCGTCCGCCTGCATCTCTACGAAAAGCTCCGCCCGCGCAAAGGCCGCAAGATGGGCCACCTCTCCGCCGTCGGCCCAACACCAGAAGAGGCAGTCGAGCTGGTCCTCAAGGCAAAATCGCTGCTGTAAGCGTTCACGGGTAACTCCTGGTATCCTGGCGCACACACCAGGCATGGCATCTTTCTATATCGCAAGCGTCGGAGAGTTTCTTGCGCAGTCCGAAGGTGAGGTTCTTTCGCGCCTCGCTACCGGCTACGCGAACCGCGGTTATACGCGGCAGTACTCAGATCAGACACTGACCTGGGAGCGAGACATTCGGTCCCTTCGTTCGGTCCTTCGGCGTTGTCTAGCCAGTAATTCGGCCGCTCACTCATGGGGGCTGCTCCTTGAGTTTTCGATTCCCAGAAAAGAGATGCGAATCGATGCAGTGCTTCTGGTTGGCGACACTATCGTCATTTTGGAAGCTAAGACTGGTGAATCGGCTTCACAGGCGAAGCGCCAAGCGGAAGAGTATGCCCTACTACTGCACTATTTTCATAAGGGTTCCGACCGACGCAGGATAGTCCCAATTATTCTCACATCCGAGACCGTTAAGCCGTCGTTTGATCGGCTAAATCAGCAAGAGTTCTTCCAACAGCTATCAGCTTATTGGGTGAAGCCTGTCCTGCAGAGCTCATGGGAGCAACTAGCGATAGCGCTATTGGAGTTTGCCCGGACAGTGAGTGTACAGATTTCTGGTGTCGAGTGGGACCAGAGTCCTTATCACCCTGTTCCAAGCATTATCGAAGCCGCTCTTGCCCTCAAAACCGGCCTATCGATCAAGGAAATTGCGCACTCTGAGGCATCCGAGCATGAGATCGAAACGGTTTGCGAGGCCCTGCAAGGCTACGTCGACGATGCGCGGGCAAACAGCCGTCATGCAATTTGCTTCTTAACCGGAGTGCCCGGGTCCGGAAAGACTTTGGTTGGCCTCTCCCTTGCTCATTCGATCGAAAATAAGAACAGCGCGATCCACTTCATGAGCGGCAACGGCCCGCTAGTGAAGGTGCTTCAACATCTATTCACGCAAGAGAGCCGACGTAATGGCGTGTCAGCACCACAGGCTCGAACCGAAGCGAGGACACTGATCGAAAACGTCCACGTTTTCGCCCGGACATACACAGATGACGATTTTAAGAACCCGCCTTCAAATCACGCTGTCATCTTTGATGAAGCTCAACGAGCTTGGAACAGAGCGCAGAACCTTAAGAAGTTCAAACGAGACTACTCGGAGCCGGAGATGTTGCTCTCGATCATGGAGCGACATGAGGATTGGGCTGTAGTCATCGCTCTAGTTGGGGGTGGTCAGGAGATCAATGACGGCGAGGCTGGTCTGGAGGAGTGGAGCCGGGCGCTCACAAGCAGCAATGCGAACTGGACGGTTTACGCCTCACCAGAGGTCATCGGTGGCGGCGAATCGACCGCCGGCCATCGTTTGTTCATCGGTCCCACTCACGAAAGCCAAATCATAACCAGTCCCGCCCTCCACCTAAATACATCCAATCGAAGTCTTCGCGCAGAACGGCTTGCAACCTGGGTGAATCTGCTACTTAATGGGCAGCAAGGGAAGGCTGCGGCGCTGCAAATCACAGACAAGTTCCCGATTTTTCTGTCGCGCGACCTAAGCGAAACTCGGCGCGAGCTTCATAGACAGAGAATTGGCACGAATCGCTATGGGCTAATCGGCTCGTCTGCCGCGGCCCGTCTGCGTGCGGAAGGTTTGGAGCCAAACTCGTCGTTCCACGCGGACTATCCGTGGGAACACTGGTATCTTGCTGATCCGGCGGATATTCGATCGAGCTATCAATGCGAGGTTTTTGCCACAGAATTCGAAATTCAGGGGCTGGAACTCGATTGGATTGGCCTCTGCTGGGGTGGAGATTTTATCTGGGATAACGCCAAGGGTTGGCGGATACGCCGATTACAGCTTGGCTCTCCGACGAAATGGAATGAGATCAAGAATTCTGAAAGACGTATCTACCGCAAGAACGCGTATCGAGTTCTGCTCACGCGCGCGAGGCTGGGAATGGTCATATTTGTGCCGCGCGGCGATGCGAATGACCCCTCAAACTCTCCCTTAGAGTTTGATGAAACAGCGAGTTATTTAAGCGAGTGCGGTGTGATTCCACTGCAGCGTTAGCCGATCTCCTCGTTCCAGTTCTCCAGATACGCCTTGAAGTCGGACATGAATTTGCCGGCGTCGGCGCCATCGACGATGCGGTGGTCGAAGCCCAGCGTGAAGCGCTGGATCGAGCGGATAGCAATCGAGTCCGTACCGTCCTTGTCGGTGATGACCACCGGCTCCTTGTTCAACCCGCCGATGCCCAGGATGGCCGACTGCGGCTGGTTGATGATCGGCATGCCGAACTGCTCGCCGAAGATGCCCGAGTTGGTGAGCGTGAATGTACCGCCTGAGATCTCGTCTGCCGCCAGTTTCTTGCCTCGCGCGCGCTCCGCCACATCCACAATGGCCCGCGCCACGCCGAGGAAGTTGCGCTCCTCCGCCTGCTTGATGACAGGCACGATCAGGCCCCAGTCCAGGGCCACCGCAATCCCGATGTTGATGTTCTTGTTGTAACGGATCGCCTCGGCCCCGTTTTCCCCAGATACGATCGCAGCGTTCACGATGGGGTGCTTGCGCAGCGCCATGATCGCCGCGCGCGCAATGAACGGCATGAAGGTCAGCTTTACGCCGTTGCGCTGCTCGTACTTCGCCTTCTCCTTCTCGCGCAGGCGCACGATGCGCGTCATGTCCACCTTGAAGACGGTGTGCACGTGCGGGCTGGTCTGTTTGGATTCGACCATGCGCTTCGCGATGATGGCGCGCATTTTGGTCATCGGCACCAGTTCGCCCGGCAGCGGAGCGGATGCTGGCGCGGCCGGCTTCGCAGCTGTCGCAAAAACGCCAGGCGCAGCCGCTGGCTTCGACGGCGCGCCTTCCATGTGCCCCAGGATGTCCTGCTTGGTGATGCGTCCGCCTGAGCCGGAGCCCGCAACCTGACCGAGATCGACGTTGTTGTCCTTGGCAATCTTGCGCACCAATGGCGACGAGTGCACGCGCTCGCTGGCGGAAGCACCGGCTTGCGATGTAGCCGGTGCCGAAGATGCAGGTGCGGGTGTTGGAGCAGCAGTTGCGGTTGCAGCAGCCTTAGCCGCAGTCGCCGGCGCAGCTTTGCTTCCAGATCCAGCGCCGCCGACCACGGCAACCACTGTATTGATCGCTACGGTCTCCCCGGCCTGCACCTTGATCTCGCTCACCGTGCCCGCGACGGGCGACGGAATCTCAGCGTCCACCTTATCGGTCGAGATCTCAAACAGCGGTTCATCGCGCTCCACCTTCTCGCCCACCTGCTTCAACCACTTGGTGATGGTGCCCTCGGTGATCGACTCGCCCATCTGCGGCATCAGGACATCAGTCCCAGGACCAGCTCCCGCACCACCCCCCGAATCAACTGCGCTTGGCGCAGATGCAGCAACATCGTTCGTAGCCGGCGAATCCACCGCTGCGGGCGTGGCCGAATCGTCGGCTGGTTTCGCCGCTGTCTCGGTCTTGGCCGCAGCGCCCGCGCTTTTCGTTCCGTTTGCGCCCTCGCCGATCACCGCGACCACCGTGTTGATCTGAACCGTCGCGCCCTCGGTCACCTTGATCTCCTGGAGCGTACCCTCGGCGGGCGAAGGAATCTCGGCATCCACTTTGTCGGTCGAGATCTCGAACAACGGCTCGTCGCGCTCCACCTTGTCGCCCACCTTCTTCAGCCACTTGGTCAGCGTTCCCTCGGTGATCGATTCGCCCATCTGGGGCATCAGAACTTCGGTCGCCATCGCAAATCCTTCCTGCTATTCGTGTCTCTTGGGGCGCAAACGGCGCACCGCTGGGTGCGCCCGTAACAGAGTCATCGCCGCTGAATTCAATAGGATTATAGAGCTTTGCGACCAGCCCTTGCTTTGATCGCGCGATTATCGCGGTGGGCTGCTTACGCTGGCTCCTGCCATCAACCATCGCGATTCTCCACGCAGAACGCCTGTCTTACCTCGAACTCACAGCCGGCTCCAGCAACTGCTCCAGCGACTCGCACCACAGCATCTGCCGCGCAAAGACCCGCCCGAAGCTGCGCGCGGCGGAGTGCATCGCCGCCTCCATCGTCACTTCAACTCCCGCCGGTGCTTCCAACTCCAAGCTGGTCACGCCGCGGTCCGTGATGCCGCAGGGCACAATCCACTCGAACTCACGCAGGTCGGTTGTTACGTTCAACGCGAAGCCGTGCGAGGTCACACCCTGGGAGACATGCACGCCGATTGCCGCCAGCTTATTTTCTCGAATGGATTGGCCGGCGCTTGGCGCGGTCCCGCAGCCTGCGCCATCACCCTGGCCTCCACCGCCGAAGGTCCAAACACCGGTGCACTTCGGAATGCGCTTCGCCATCACGCCAAAGTCGGCGCAGCTTCGAATCAGCACCTCTTCCATCATGCGCACAAAGTCCACCGGCCCAAGAAACGGTCCGCGCTTGCCCGGCCACTCGCCGCGCAGATCGAAGATGGGATAGCCCACCAGCTGCCCCGGCCCGTGATACGTCACATCCCCGCCGCGGTTGATCTCGTGCAGCTCCACGCCACGTGCTGCCAGCGACGCATCGCTTGCAAGAACGTTTGTACGAGAGGAGTTCCGCCCCAGCGTGATGACCGCCGGATGCTCCAGCAGCAGCAGCGTGTCGCCGATTGCACCCTGCTTGCGCGCGGACACCACGCGCGCCTGGATCCCCAGGCCTTCCGCGTAGTCCACACGCCCGAGATGGAGCAGATGGATGAACATCTCCTGCAGGCTATACGATTCGTGGCATCTGTCGCCGCTGCAAACGTTGCGAATCGGGGTTACATTGCCGGCTCGATTTCATGGCATATACAGAGTTCTTTGGAGGGCCGAGGTCATGTCGCTGATTAATCCACTTTGCCAGAGATGTTCGCGGCTACCCGAGTTGTTATCGCAAAATATGTAGGGCGCGTCGGCGTGACTGAGGAGGCGCACCTCTATCTGGTTTGCGAAGCTGTCTGCATGGCCCAGAACTGGTCGAGAAACTGGTAGCGGGGGCGGAGGGTGTCAGGCTTTGCGGCGGAGTTGGCGTCGAGGTGCATGACGAGGAAAGCATCTCCTTTCGCCGTGCCTGACATGTGCGTGCCGGCGGCATTGTTGGCGCCTGCGGCCTGGTTAGCGCTGGCAGCATTGTTGTAACTGGGCCACTGCGGAAGGCCGGGGGCGTTGGGGTCGCCGGTGCGAGCGAAGTTGACCCAGTACTGCTGCATCAGCTCAGACAGAGCGCGGTCCTCCCGACGGATGGCCATCTCGGGGCGCGAGTCCAGCGTGCCGAAGATGTACTCGATGTCGTCGGAGTGAAAGGCGCTGCCGGCGGGGTGGTTGCGATCACCGGGATTGGGCAGCTCGAATCTGTAGCGATAGACGAGCGCGTTGCCGGTGCGCGCCTGGGCCTCGCTCCAGGCCCAGACGCCGTAGGCGTGGGCGCGGTCGCCGGCGAAGGCGTCGGCGGAGTGCAGGGCCTCGGCATCGGTGGAGACGGGATAGACGGCGAGCGCATCTTTCATGCGGTCGCCAAAGGAGTCGCGGAGTTGGGCGACAAAGGCATCGGCGGTGAAGGGGCGCTGCGCATGCTGCTCGTCGGCATTCCATCCAGCGAGGAGCGGGATATGGGCCTGTTTGCCGTCCGCGAAGATGCGCGGGAGAGAGTCGGGCAGGAAGTATCCGTCGACGATGGGGCCGAAGCGCGGTGCTGTCCGGGTGCGCGACATGGCGGCCTGGAGGAGCTCGTCGGCGGGGAGCTGGCGGAGGTAGAAGAGCTTGTCCGATCCGAAGGTTCGGGTGGCCCAGGCGGCGTTGATGGAGGCGGCCTGGGCGAGAGTCGGCATAGGGCGACCGTCTGCGGGAAATTCAGCGCCACTCTCGCCGATGGCGCGGGCGAAGAGGAAGTTGGCGACTGGCGAGGCCATCTGCGCACTTACGCTCTCGGAGCCGGCGTCTTCGCCGAAGATGGTGACGTTGGCGGGGTCGCCGCCGAAGGCCGCGATGTTGCGACGCACCCAGGCGAGCGCGGCGGCCTGATCCATCAGGCCGTAGTTGCCGGAGGCGTGGTGCGGGTCTTCTTCAGCGAGCTCGGGCAGGGAGAGGAAGCCGAAGATGCCGAGCCGGTAGTTCATGCTGACGACGATGACGCCGCGGCGCGCGAGGAACTGGCCGTCCTGGCGGGCCTCGGAGGTGCCTCCGGAGGCGAAGACGCCGCCGTAGATCCAGACCATAACAGGCAGGCCGTGCGCGTCCGCCGAACCTTTGCGAGTGGAGTGTGGGGCCAGGGTGGACGCCGGCGCCCATACGTTGAGCGTGAGGCAATCCTCGCTGGGGCCGGGATCGTGGAAGACCATGTCCGCGTAGCCGGTGGATTGCAGGCAGTGCGGCCCGAAGTCCTGGGCGTAGAGGACCTTCTTCCATCTGCCGGTGAGCGGCTGCGGCGGCCGCCAGCGCAACTCGTCGAGAGGCGGTTGCGCGTAGGGGATGCCTTTGTAGGCGATGACCTGCGAGTCTGGCGTGAGCACGCCGAGCAGGCGGCCGTTCTCAATCTGGATGGGCCGGAGCTCTGGAGCGCGCGGGGGCCTGGCCGGTGTCTGTGCGGACGATGCGACCGCGGCTGCGGCGGTGAGGAGCGCGAGGCAGGCGACGCGGCGAGCGCGGGTTGGCATGGTGCCTGCAAGTCTACAGCGGAGCGGGTCAGCAGTTCAGCGCGGCGCGAGAAGGATGTTGTCAATGAGGCGTGTGTTGCCGATGAAGATGGCGATGGCGAGGAGTGCGCCGCGGGAGACGTCGGCCACGGGGAGCAGCGTGTCAGGGTCGACGACGGCGGCGTAGTCGAGACGAATGGTAACGCCTTGCGCCGTGGGATCGGGATCGGGGAGGTCGAGAGTGTTGAGCATGGCAGCGCCGAGGGTGTCGGCGCGGGTCTCGCCGGAGTCGGCCAGCTCGTGTGCGGCCGAAAGCGCGAGGAAGAGGACGCGGGCGCGGATGCGCTCGGCGGGCGAGAGATAGCGATTGCGGGAGCTCAGGGCGAGGCCGTCGGGCTCGCGCACGGTGGGACAGACGACGATGTCGACCGGCAGGTTGAGGTCGCGCGTGACGTGCCGGAGTACGGCGACCTGCGCGGCGTCCTTCTGACCGAAGTAGGCGCGGTCGGGCCGGGCGACGGCGAAGAGGCGCGTAACGATGGTGGCGACGCCGCGGAAGTGGCCCGGGCGCGAGGCGCCGTCGAGGCGTGTGGCGATGGGACCGGGATCGATGAGGGTGGTGTTGCCGGCCGGGTACATTGTCTCGGCGGTAGGCGCGAAGAGGATGTCGACGCCGGCGGCTTCGAGCTGGCTGCGGTCGGAGTCAAAGGTGCGCGGATAGCTCGCGAAGTCCTCGTTGGGGCCGAACTGCGTGGGGTTGACGAAGACGGATGCTGCGACGATGTCACACTGCGCCCGGGCGACCGCGACCAGCGAGAGGTGGCCGACGTGTAGCGCGCCCATGGTGGGGACGAGAGCGAGGGTTGAGCTGGTGCCTGTGCGGGCGCGCAGAGCTCGGCAGGCGGAGTACATCTCTTGGGGAGTCGTACAGATCAACATCAGGCCTTGCGCGCGAGGCGGTGGTTGGATACGAAGGCGGACTGCACCTCGCGGGACAGGTGGTAGCTCTCGGAGTCGGAGGGGAAGCTGCGCGATGCGACATCGCGGCAGTACCGCTCGATCGCGGAGGAGAACATGGCTGCTGCGTCGGCGTAAGGGCGAACGAATTTGGCGGAGGGCGCGAAGGTGAGGTTGAAGAGGTCGTGGAAGACGAGGATCTGGCCATCGCAGTCGGGGCCGGCGCCGATGCCGATGGTGGGAATCGATAGGAGTGGCCGTGAGGTCGGCGGCGACCTCGCGCGGAATGCCTTCGAGGACGATCGCGATGGCGCCGGCATCCTCCAGGGCGCGGGCGTCGGCGCGAAGGCGGTCGATGGCGGCGAGGGTCCTGCCCTGGACGCGGTAGCCGCCCATGACGTGGAGCGACTGCGGGGTGAGGCCGATGTGGCCGACGACGGGGACCTCGGCCTCGGTGAGGCGGCGGACGAGTTCGGCGCGGGCGGCTGCCGCCTTCGATCTTGACGGCCTGCGCGCCGGCTTCCTTGAGGAAGCGGACGGCGTTGTCGACTGCGTCGTCGACAGCTCCGTGGTACGAGCCGTAGGGCATGTCGGCGACGAGGAAGGCGCGGCGTGTTGCGCGGGCGACGGCGCGAGTGTGGTGGAGCATCTCGTCGAGGGTGACGGGAAGGGTATTGTCGTGTCCAAGGACGACCATGGCGAGCGAGTCGCCGACGAGGATAAGGTCGATGCCGGCCTCGTCGGCCAGGCGGGCGGTGGGATAGTCGTAGGCGGTGAGCGCGACGATAGGGCTGCCGAGACGCTTCTTTTCGAGGAGGGTCTGTGCGGTGATGCGCGAGGCGGTGGAACATCGCGCCTCAGCGGGGCGAAGCTGGGTGAGGCTCATTGCAGTGTTCTCCAGTGCCACTCCGGCAGAGGTGCGCCGGATGCAGCCCGATACTGGGGATAGTTTAGCGCTTATGGCGGTCACTGCGGGTACGGCTGTTCCCCACCATGTCTCCGCGTGCACTCCATCAATGGGGCACCGGGGGAAGAGGCCGGATGTGAGGTTAAATTGGCACAGTGGCGGGAACATTCGTCTTTCTGCCGGTGTCTTTCGTCTAAAGGGACGCTGGGGAGAATGATGCCGGCGAAGGGAACCAATTTTGGGCCAAACTTGCAAGCAGGGCGGCGGGGTTCCTATAATCAGCATCATATTTGCCTTCGCAACTGTGCTTTGCGGCACAGGCAGACTGGATTGAGAGCGGCGTTGAGAATACCTCGATCCAAGAGACTCCGGCGGCGGCAGGCATTCTGACTGAAAAAATGATTGAGGAGTCTTCGATGAAGAGGATCGTGAAAGCCGCTCTGCTGACCTGTGTCTCGGCGGCGTTACCCACTGCAATGTTTGCGCAAGCTGCTGCTGCTCCGGCTGCCGGGGGCCAGTGCCAGTTGGCGGGCGATGAATTCCAGGTCTACAACAACGCCACTACCCAGACGGACCCGAAGGCCAAGGCCGCCGCGCTAGAGGCGTACCTGACGCAGTATCCGAACTCGTGCGCCAAAGAGGGCACGCTGGTCAGCCTGATCACGGTCTACGGCGGAGCGAATGACATTCCTCACGCCATCAGCTCGGCAGACCGCGTGCTGCAACTGGACCCGACCAATCCGCAGGCGATCTTCTATGAGGCGTTCCTGCACAATGTGGCGGCGGGTGCTGCGGCGACGGCGGTCAACGATCCTGATCCGAAGAAGCAGGCGGCCGCAAAGCAGCCGGACCTGGATGCCGGTGCGAGCGCTGCGCAGAAGGGACTGGCGCTGCCGAAGCCGGCCAATATGTCCGATGCGGACTTCACGACGTATAAGGAGACGGCCTACCCGACCTTCTACAGCGTGATTGGCGCCGACGATCTGAACAAGAACGACAATGCCGGTGCGATTGACACCTATAAGAAAGAGTTGGCGTTTGTTGCCGGCGACCCGAAGCTTGCTCCGCAGCTGTCAGCGGTTGGTTCGGTGCTGCAGGACACGTTCTATCTGGGCGAGGCGTACCGCCAGTCCACGCCGCCGGACTACCTTGACTGCGCGTTTTATGACGCCCGTTTCGTGGCGATCGCTCCCGATCCGTACAAGACGCAGTTCGCTCCGAACGCGAAATACTGCTATCGCCAGTACCACGGCAAGGACGACGGCTACGATCAACTGGCGCAACTGGCGCAGGCGAACGTGACGCCGCCGGCCAACCTGGCGACGACGATCACACCGGCGCCGACCCCGGCAGAGATCATCGCGGACATCCTGAAGACCACGACGCCGGACCAACTTGCCACCAGCGACAAGGAGTACATCCTGCAGAAGGGCTCGGCGGACCAGGCACAGACGATCTGGGCCTCGATGAAGGGCAAGGCGCTCCAGTTCCCGGACGTGCTGGTGATCGCGTCGACGCCGCAGCAGGTGCAGGTGGCGGCGACCGACAACGCCAAGGCGACCAAGACCGCGGACTTCACCTTCAACATGGCTGCGCCGGAGGAGCTGCCGGAGAAGGCGACTCCGCTGCAGAAGAAGGCCTATGACAAGAAGCAGGCGGACATTGCCGCGGCGATTGCACCCGGCCAGACGGTGACGCTGAGCGGGACGTTCGATTCCTACACGCCGAGCCCGTTCATGATCACCATGACGGATGGCGCGGTGGTGCTGCCGGAGGCGAAGAAGACCACCCCGGGCGCTGTACACCACACGGCTCCGCACAAGGCGGAGTAGATCGGCTGTTCGTTGATGGAAGAGGCCCGGCATATGCCGGGCCTCTCCGTTTGCCGCGAGACAAATTTTAAAAGCAGATTCCTGCGCGGCCTCGGCGTGGGCGATGAGGTTCACACAAGGAGCCTGAGGCCGGCGTCGTAGGCGGCGGTGAAGCGGTCGAGGCCGTTGGAGCCGCCATTGACGAGGCGGCGGGCGTGGGCGAGATCGTTGGCGGCGAGAGCGGCGCGGATGGCGGCCTGCTTTTCGGCGAGGAAGGCGGCGAGGATGCGCGCGGCGGGCTCGGGCTGGGCGGCGAGGGAGGGGTTGGCGGCGAGGTCGAGCGAGAGGGAGCCGGCATAGTGGGTGTAGTTGAAGCGGCCAGTGAGCTGGACGTAGCCGCGGCCGCGGAAGAGGGCGCCTTCGGGCGGGCCCTGGTTGCCGAGGTCGGTGCGGTGGTCATAGAGGTTGAAGGGCGTTCCGCCAGGTGAGGTGTTGAAGGGTGATTCGTCCTCGGTGAGCGGGAGGAAGGGCTCGGCTTCGGCGCGGATGGTAGCGAGGGCGGCGAGGAGCATGGGCGTGTCAGTCAGGTTGGCGGCGGCGAGCGCGGCGAGGACGTAAGGCAGGTTGGCGGCGATGTTGGCGAGCGGGGTGAAGGGGAAGAGCGGGTGGATGAGGGCTGGAGTGAGGGTGGCAAACGCTGCGGGCGGTGACTGGGCGCCCGCAGCCGGTGGTTCGGGTTCGGCGGTGACGGCGTGGATGGTTTCAAGGACTGTTTCGAGCATGGCTGGCATGTGTACCCCCCCCCCTATGTGGTCTTGCAAGTTGCTGTAGCGCAGCGGTTTGCGGATGAGTGTGGCAGATCTGCCACACTCGCCGTGTCGACCGCTGGGTTAAATGCAAAAGCCCGGTGCGAGGCCGAGCGAAGTATCTGCGTATCGGTGAGCCCCCACCCCGGTATCTTTTTGCTTTTACCCTGAAAATAAAGGGTTTATCGTAAGTAATAGAAAACATTGCGACGGGTCTATGTCTAAGGGAATCAGCGGGTTAGGGCGAGACAATGCTCTGAAATGGGGCATCTAATTTATTTTCCGTAACTTAGGAAAATAAAAAGCCCGGCGATGTGCCGGGCTTTGCTTCCTCTTCCAGTTTCTAATTCCATTATACGGCGCTGAGGATAACTGTTATGCCAACTATTTTTCGGCAGTACGTTCCTGATTTTGCGATGGTTATGGGATTTCAGGGGGGCGAAGAGGGCTTGACAGGGATTTGACTACGAGCGGCACTGACTCCGCCTGGTTCCGAGGCAAGATCAGGCCTTTGCCAGCGGATTGCGCCAGCGAAGACCTGGGAAACGCGCGAATCCGTGGTCGTTCGTATGCAGCTCGCCACCATACTCGATGGTGACGGCCGCGATCTCAGTATCGGTGACCGAGCGGCCGGTTATGCGGCTCTCCGCAAGCAGACGGCTGAAGATTAGCCAGTAGCGGTCCCCTGGAACCAGGAGCCGGACGTGAGGCAGGGCGAGCCAGTCCTCGACAAAACCAATGGCTTCTCTCATCGAGTAGGGCGCCCGGAGGGGTCCTCTCTGCGTTGCAATTCGCAGAAATGCGGAGACGCTCTGCATGGGTAGGCCGATCAGCTCAACGCCGGAAAATATCCTCTCCAAGTGGTCGCGCGCTGCCGGATAACTCTGCGCATCCAGGTCATACGCATAGAGCAGAAGATTCGCATCCAGCACAATCATCGATAGCCGGGGCCTTCCAGCATCTCGAGCAACTCCGAGACGCTGCCCGAAGTCCACTCCTTTGGAAGCCCTATGCCTCGCGCCTTGATGCGGAATGGCTTTCGCTTTGCGGGCGTAGCGGCCTGCTGGAGTCCAGCCCGAAGTAGATGGTTGACGGTTGTCTTCAATGGCTGGCCGGTGCGGCGCATCTCCTTTTCGAGGAGGCTGGCTACATCGTCGTCTATGGTGAGCGTCGTCCGCACATCATGATGCTTTCACTTAAGGCATCATGATGTCAAACACGCTGGAACCAGCGATGTCGAGACCTTATACGTTGACGGCCAGGCCTTCGACGCTGGAGAAGCCGTCGAGCAGGGCCTCGGCGACGGTGGGGTGGGCGTGGATGGTGAACATCATGTGCTCGACGGTGGCTTCGAGCTCGAGGGCGGTGACGGCCTCGGCGATGATCTCGGTCGCGTAGGGGCCGATGATGTGGACGCCAAGGACCTCGCCGTATTTGGCGTCGGCTACGACTTTGACGAAGCCGTCATGCGCGTCCAGGATGGTGGCCTTGGAGTTGCCGACGAAGGGGAACTTGCCGACCTTGACCTGGAAGCCCTTCTCTTTCGCTTGAGCTTCCGTCAGGCCGACGCTGGCGATCTGCGGGTCGGTGTAGGTGCAGCCGGGGATGCGTGCGCGGTTGACCGGCTTGGCGTATTTGCCGGCCATTCGCGCGGCGACGACGAGGCCAGCCATGGAGCCGACGTGGGCGAGCTGCGGCAGGCCGCCGACGATGTCGCCGATGGCGTAGATGCCGGGCTCGGTCGTCTCCATCCATTCGTTGGTCATGATGAAGCCGCGGTCGGGGGTGATCTTGGTCTTGTCGAGACCGATGTCGGCGGTGCGTGGCGAGCGGCCGACGGCGACGAGGACCTTCTCCGCCTGCTTGGACTGCAGCTTGCCGTTGGAGTCCGTCCAGGAGACGAGCGCGCCCTGCTGGTTCTTCTCGACCTTGGTGTCCTTGATGGAGAGGTTGACGTCGATGCCGCGCTTCTTGAACTGGCGCAGGAGTTCTTTGCTGATCTCCTCGTCTTCGACGGGGACGACGCGGGGCAGGACTTCGAGGATAGTGACATCGGCGCCGAAGCTCTTGAAGATGGAAGCGAACTCGACGCCGACGGCGCCGGAGCCGATGACGACGAGGGATTTGGGCATCTCGGCGATCTTGAGGATCTCGTAGTTGGTGAGGATGGTGTCGTCGGCCTGGAGGCCGGGGAGCATGCGTGCGTCGGAGCCGGTGGCGAGGACGACCTTCTTGGCTTTGACGGTGTCGGACTTTCCATCGGCGAGCTTGACCTCGACGGTGTGGACGCCGTCCGTGGCCGGGCCGGTGAGGCGGCCAAAGCCCTTGAAGACGGTGATCTTGTTCTTCTTCATCAGGAAGTCGAGGCCCTTGGTGTGACGGCTGATGACGTCGTCCTTGCGAGCGAGGACGTTCTTCCAGATGATCTTGGGGTCTGTGACCTCGATGCCGAAGCGGTCGGCGTGCTTAAGGTGGTCCCAGATCTCTGCGGTGAAGAGCATGGCCTTGGTGGGGATGCAGCCCCAGAGCAGACATGTGCCGCCGAGGCGGTCATTGGCGTCAATGAGCGCGACCTTAAGGCCAAGTTGCGCGGAGCGGATAGCGCATGTGTACCCGGCGGGCCCACCGCCCACCACGACTGCATCAAAGATCGTATCTGCCAACGTAAGGCTCCTTGCGATGTTGAAGAAATTCGCGTCAGTTCCATTTTACGCTGCGTGGCAAGAGGCGATGTTCGATCGCGGATCTACGCTGTGGGACCGTTTTCCTTGTGGTGGCGCGCGAGTTGTGAAAAATCAGAGCGCTACAAACTGTTGATGAGATTACGGCTTCGCCGACTTTCCGCGATTGCGGAGTCGCTCTCTCAGGGGAGGTGCAGGATGGCCTGTGAAGAAACATGAAATCGGGGGGCTGGGCTGGAGGATGCGAACGGCTCTTGCAGCTTGTCCGGGTTTCAACAGGATGGTTTTCTAAAGCGCGGCAGGGGGTGAAGTTACACTGCTGCAACATCTGGTGACGCTCTTCCACATTTCCCACGAGAACTACTACTGCTACTAGTAATTGTCTTTCTTTTAATCATTTAGTTTTAGAAGCAGTCGCGGCGAGCTGTGCGCGTGTAGGCAGATACCAATGCGGAAATCCCTCTGCGCCAGTGGAACAGTGCACACCCTTCGCCTCGCTAGCGTGGACCGAGCAGATAATTCCGGGGTTTCCACAGAGAAAGTAGTCGCCTGCACAGCGTCGCGGCCAATAGAATCATCTCGATTGGTGCTGGGCGCAAGCAGATTGCACCGCTTTCGGTGTAAAGTTCAGCCAGCATCCCTTTGCGAGTTGCCGTACCCCGGGAGATACCCATGCCTACCGCCGTCAAGGATGCAGTTCGCACGAATCAGGAGACCGAGATGACGACCCCCGCCGCACCGACCGGAAACCTTGAGATCAGCGTCTCGCGAGCTGAGCTACTGCGCGAGCTGACGGCCGCGCAGTCGGTGGTGGAGCGCAAGACGACGATCCCGATCCTGTCGAACTTTCTGTTTGAGGCCGACGGCGACACGCTGACGATCACTGCGACCGACCTGGACCAGTCGATCCGCACCAGCTGCCCGGCGAAGGTGAAGAAGGCCGGCGCATGCACCATCCCCGCGCGCAAGCTTTATGACTACATCAAGCTGCTGCCCGAGGGGGACATCTCGATCAAGCTGCAGGACAACCACTGGGTGCAGATCCGCGCCGGCCGCTCGAACACGAAGATGGTGGGCATGGCACGGGCGAATTTCCCGATGGTGGCGGAGTTCCCGGCGAGTGGCGCTACCAAGATATCCGTTGCATCGCTGAAGAACATGATCGCGAAGACCATCTTTGCGATTTCGAGCGAAGAGAGCCGCTACACGCTGAACGGCGCGCTGCTGGTGCTGAAGGCTGAGTCGATGGCGATGGTGGCGACTGATGGGCACCGCCTGGCGCACATTGAGAAGCTGGGCGAGTCGCTGGAAGGCATCACGGGCGAGAAGAAGACCCTGATCCCGCGCAAGGCGTTGGGCGAGCTGCTCTCCCTGCTGAACTCAACCGACGCGGAGACGCTCGACTTTGCCGACGACGAGCAGACACTCTTCTTCCGCGTGGGCGGCCGCGTACTCACCAGCCGCAAGTTGACCGGCCAATTCCCCAACTACGAGGCCGTGCTGCCGCGCGACAACAACAAGTTCGTCATCGTGCGCTCGGAGGACCTGATGGGCTCCATCCAGCGCGTGGCGCAGTTTGCGGACGAGCGCTCGGGTGCGATCAAGATCCGCCTGGAGCAGAACGAGCTGAAGCTGTCGTCCTCGTCAACCGACTCCGGCGAGTCCGAAGATTCGATCGAGACGCCATACAATTACGATCCGCTGGTGGTGGGCTTTAACTCCAGCTACCTGATCGACTTCCTCAAGGCGACGGGCAACTCCGGCGAGGTGCGGCTGGAGTTCAAGGACGCGCAGTCCGCAGGGCAGATGCGGCCAGAGGATGGCGCGGACGACGTGAAGTATCGCTACATCCTGATGCCGATGCGGATCTGAGTGCTTCTCGGAGGGCGGACTCTATTCGGTGTGCTTCGGGAAGAGGGCTTTCAAGCGATCTACCGTGTTTCGCCATTTCAGCGCGGTAGGTTGGCAAACGGAATTTTGATTGCCGAAAAGCCCAACCTCGTAAACGGCTCGTTCGAGCGGTACGGTTTGAAGCCACTTGATGGGAACGAAGTACTCACACATGTCCAAGTCGTCCTTAAACTGCTCTAGGTATTTTGCAGTGCGAGGTGCTTCATAGATGGATTTTGATCCCTCGGCGGTATTCACTACAAACTGATTCGCTGGTTGTGCACGGCCTGTTACCGTCCCAACACCAACAAATCCTCGGGCGGGAACTTTTACCCAGATTCGATTGCCAGGGTTAAGGAGTTGGAGTGTTCTGCTATACCAAGCTCCACCGCCTGCTGAAAAGAAGCCATATTTTACGGCATCTTCCCATGAGCGGTTTTCGTCAACGCCAAAGGAGCCGTAGAACTCTCCATTCCACGGTTCGTTAGGACCGGATGCAGTAGCGGCATTCGCCTGTGTCATAACAGGATCCAGAAGCCACGAACGACTAAGAATCTGTTCGTCTTCAAACGCGAAGACCTGAAAAAAGAGGACGTTTATGGGAACTTCGCGCGCGTTTAAATATCCGACAATTCGCTCCGTGCTTTCGTCAAGCGCTGATGCGACGACAATGATTTGATGTGTTTGATTAAGTTCGTCATCGATCAACTCGCGACCATAACGCTCTTTGAAATCGTTCGCGAGGCTACTTCCCGGGCGGAATTTGCTGTACATCTGGTCGATGTCCTGCGGTTCGAGACTCTCAACCCAGCCGGCGTAGTCGAGCGCTTGAGCGACGACATCGCGCGGAGTACGATCACGCTTTAATTCGATTAGTACCAAAGACGCATCGGGCGCAATAGCAAGAAGATCAACGCGTCCGCCGAAACCCGTATCCGCCTGCTGGCCGATTAACATCCATTCGTCAGAAAGTAGTTGCGGGGAAGCCATAATCATCGTTTCCAGCAACTTTTCGCTGGCTAGCGTCGCTCCTGTGAGCCTTACGGGTTGTTCTCCTACTCTCCAAAGTGCTGTTTGGACAGGCATTTTTCCCTCGATCGTTGCGGTGGCATTGAGTATTGGCAAACAGGGGATACGCGCACAACTAAAGCGGTTTGTAGCCGGGCTCGGTGCGGTCTTTGAGGGCGTCGTCGTTGACGGTGACGCCGATGCCGGGCTTGTTGCTGACCGCGAGGAAGCCGTCGGTGAGGGAGACCGATTCGGTGAGCGACGTGTACTGCTTGTTCAGGTAATAGGTCCATTCGAGGATCATGAAGTTGGGCACAGTGGCGCAGACGTGCGCGTAGGCCATGGTGGCCAGCGGCGAGGCCACGCCATGCGGCGCGATGGGGATGTTGTAGATCTCGGCCATGGACGCGATGCGGCGCGACTCCAGCAGGCCGCCGGTCTTCGACATGTCGGGCTGGAGGATGCTGAGGGCTTCCTTCTCCAGGAACGGGCGATAGCCGTAGCGGCTGTAGATGTTTTCGCCGGCGGCGATGGGCACGTGGGTGTTGTTGCGTACGCGCAGCATGGCGTCGACGTCGTCGCTGGGGATGGGTTCCTCGACCCACATCAGGCGGAAGGGCTCGAGCAGGGCGCAGAGCTGGATGGCGGTCTCCACGTCGTAGCGCGCATGGCACTCAAGCGCGATGTCGTAGCTCTTGCCGAGCTTCTCGCGATAGCTGGCCACAAAGCCCACCATGTCGTCCAGCTGCGCTGTATTGAGATGGATGCCCCAGAGCTTGCCAGGATCGAAGCCCTTATTGAGGATCCAGGCGTCGGGCGTGTAGTCGGGGCAAATCTTGAGGGCTTTGACGCTGGTCTGCGCGATGAGGGACGCGGCTTCATCGGGCGTTGCCGCGTGAAGATAGACGGGCATCTTGTCGCGCACGCGACCGCCAAATAAGCGATACAACGGCTGGTTCATCGCCTTGCCGGCGAGGTCCCACAGCGCCATCTCGACTCCGCTGATGGCGCTCAAGTATGGGCCGCCCATGCCGCGCATGAAGAGCGGTGACGGTGGTCCGCCGTTGGAGCGCTTCCATCCCCACAGGTCGGTGAGGATGCCTTCGATGTCGAGCGGGTCGCGGCCGGTGAGCTGCGGGCCCATATAGCTGTTGACGATGTCCTCGGCGCCGATGGTGTCCATGGTCTCGCCGGTGCCGGTGAGGCCCTGATCGGTATAGACGCGGATGAAGCGGCTGTTGAAGCCGTCTCTCAGACGAACCGCGCGAATCTCGCGGATGGTCAGCTTGGGCGCGGCGGAGGTCCCCTGCGCGCGTGCGTGGGCGAGAAGCGCGGCGTAGGCCATCGCGGACTGCTGGAGAAACTGGCGGCGGTTCATCGAGGGCACGATACCACGTGGGATCGGGCATGAACAAACGCGGCTTGCAGATCGCCGATGACCTCGGCTATCTGCGCCAGAGCCTTCCCGTGAGCATGCCGAAGAGAAAGCCGCCGACGTGCGCGATGTAGGCGACGCCGCCGGTCTGGACGTGCTGCGCGACCTGGCCGGCGCTGAAGAGCTGCAGCAGGAACCAGATGCCGATGAGGACTACGGCGGGGATGTAGGTGATGCGCACGATGATGATGAACCAGAACAGGGTCTTGATCTCGTCGCGCGGGTAGATGACGATGAACGCGCCCATGACGGCTGCGATGGCTCCGCTGGCCCCGAGGTTGGGCACGTGCGAGGTTGGGACGGCGGCGATCTGCGCGGAGAAGGCGATGATGCCGCCGATGAGATAGAACGCGAGGAAGCGGAGGCGGCCCAGGGTGTCTTCGATCATCGGCGCGAAGGCCCAGAGGAAGACCATATTGCCGATGATGTGCATCCATCCGGCGTGCAGGAACATGGCGGTGAGGATGGTGATCCACGCATGGCCCGCGATGATCTGCGCCGGGATGACGGACCAGGTGTAGACGAAGCGGGGCCCAAGGACGATCTCCTGCCAGAAGGCCCAGGCGTTGGCGGCGATGATGAGTACGGTGACGATGGGCCAGCGCCGGAGGCGCCGGGATGCGTCGCCGAGGGGGATCATGCCTCCCATACGTGCTCCTTGCGATGCTCAGGACTCATTGGCGAAGGTCCACTTCGGTTGCGCCCTGGCCACCCTGGTTGTGTGGCGGCTCGGTGATGTTGGCGACGTTGGGATGGTTGCGCAGGAACTCGCGCAGGGTGCGGCGGAGGACGCCCATGCCGGTGCCGTGCACGATGCGGACATGGGGCAGACCGGCGAGGAAGGCCTGGTCGAGGAAGCGCGAGACCTCATCGTGGGCCTCGTCGGCGGTGCGGCCGATGACGTTGATCTCCATCGGTACATGGTCAGCATCATTCGTGGTCTGGATGGTGACGCCACCCCTGGCGAATTTGAGGCCGCGCGCGGCTTCGACGGGCGTGAGTACGGCGACCGGCGTAACCTCGACGATGTCGCTTACGGGAACGCGCATCTTCATGGTGCCGATGGCGACCTCGTAATTCTTGCTGTCGAGGACGCGCTCGACGCGGCCCTCGCGGCCGAGGCTGCGGAGCTTGACGAGGTCGCCGGGCTTGATCTCGGGAGCATTTACGGTGCGCGATCTGGTTGGCGCGGCCGCATCGGTCTTGTCGGCGCCGGTGACGTGGGCGACGACGGTGGACTGGAACTGGTCTGAAAATTCGCGCTTGACGCGGGCTGTGCGCAGAGCGGCGTCGCGCTGAATCTTGCGGGCGAGGGCCTTGTCATCGATCTGCTTGACGATCTCGCGCAGCTCCCCCTCGAACTCTTCGAGCAGGGTGTTCAGTTTTGCTTCGAGTTCTTTGGTGCGTGCCTTCTGCTCTGCGCGGCCCTCGGCCTCGAGCTTGGTGCGGTCGCGGGTGAGCTGGGCCTCGCGCAGGTTCAGTTCGTTGCGCTCGCGGACGATGCTCGAGAGCTGAGCGTGGAGCTGGTCGAGCAGAGCGCCGATGTCCGCGGCCTGGGTGGTGAGCTGGGCGCGGGCCTCGGCGAGAATCTGCGGCGAGAGGCCAAGGCGCTCGGCGATGTTGAGGCCGGCGGAGGCGCCGGGGACGCCGAGGCGCAGCTAATAAGTGGGCGAGAGGGTGGCCTGGTCGAAGCCGACGGCTGCGTTGAGCACGCCGGCATGTTTGGCGGCGTAGACCTTCAGGAGGTGAGGTGCGTGGTGATGCAGGTCCATGCGCGCGCGGCGAGGAAATGCGCGGCGATGGCGACGGCGAGCGCAGCGCCTTCTTCGGGATCGGTGGCGGAGCCGAGCTCGTCCAGCAGGACGAGGGAGTCCGCGGTTGCGATGCGCGCGATGCGGTCGACATTGAGGACGTGCGCGGAGAAGCTGGAGAGGTTGGACTCGATGGACTGCGCATCGCCGATGTCGGCGTAGATGGCGTGGAAGCAGGGGCAGCGTTGCGGCCTCGGCGGGAATGGGCAGACCGGCCTGGGCCATCAAGGCGAGCAGGCCGGTGGTCTTGAGCGCGACGGTCTTGCCGCCGGTGTTGGGGCCGCTGATGATGAGCTGGCGGGCGTCGGGTTCGAGCGCGAGCGTCAGTCGGGACGGGCGCGGCTCCGGAGCGGCGGAGGCGCAGCTCGAGCAGCGGATGGCGCGCGGCGGTGAGAGCGAGGCTGGGCCTGACCCGGTTCGTGGGAAGACGGGCCGGACGCAGGCCAGGTCATTGGCGAAGCGGGCGCGGGCGAAGTGCGATTCGATCTCGGCGAGGACGGATGTGCCGAGCGAGGATGGCGATCGGCCTGCTCGGCCGATGGCGCGCGGTCATGGCGACGAGGATGCGGTGGATCTCGCGCTGCTCCTCGTCGAGCAGGCGGACGAGCTCGTTGTTCTGCTCGATGGTTTCGAGCGGCTCGACGAAGACGGTCTGGCCGGAGGAGGAGGAGCCGTGGATGACGCCGGGCACGCGGCGGCGGAACTCGGTTTTGACGGGGATGACGAAGCGCTCGCCGCGGACGGTGATGAGGTCTTCCTGCGTGGAGCCTTCGGAGGCTAGTGCGCGCAGCGACTTGCGCAGGCTCTCTTCGATGGCGCGGTGCTGGCGCTCCATGGCGCGGCGGATGCGGCGCAGCTCGTGGCTGGCGTCGTCGGAGAGCGAGCCGTCGGGTTCGATCTTGCCGCGCAGGGCGTGCAGCAGCGGAGCGAAGTCGTGTGCTGCGAGTGGACGCAGAGAGCGTCGGCGATGGCGGGCCAGTTGCGCGCTGCGGCCGGCGTCTGAGCTGCAGTAAGGCGCGCCATGCCGCGATGCGCTCGATGAGGGTGAGCAGCGTGTTGATCTGCTGGCCTTCGAGGGCGACACCTTCGACGCGGGACTCGTCGAGCAGGGTGGTGGGGTCGAAGAGGCCGTGGAAGTCGAAGCTGCCGCCGCCGGTGAGGAAGGCGCGAATCTCCGCGGTGCGCTGCTGCTGGGCGTCGATCCAGTTCGTATCGGCGCAAGGCTCGAGCGCGAGGATCCAGCCGCGGCCGAGCGGCGAGGCGGCGAGCGAGGCGATGTGCTCGCGCAGGCGCGGCCATTCGAGCGCAGTGGCAGCGGATTCGGCGAGCGGCGATGGAATCTGGGGCAGGAGCGTCACAGCTCTATGGTAGCGGCTTCGATTCTTTGGCCCGATCCCACTCATCGCGCCGAGTAGACTGGATGGCATGAACTTTCCTGCCACGCGAATGCGGCGGCTGCGGCGCACCGCGGCGTTGCGGTCGCTCGTTCGCGAGACGCATCTTCATCCCGGCGCGCTCATCTATCCGCTCTTTCTCTGTCCGGGCGAGGGGGTGCGCAAAGAGGTCAGCTCGATGCCGGGCGTCTTCAACCTCTCCGTCGACGAGGCGGTGAAGGAGGCGGAGGCGTGCGCGGCGCTCGGGATCGGCGGGCTGCTGCTCTTCGGGCTGCCGGCGGAGAAGGATGAGCAGGCGAGCGGCGCGTATGCGAGCGACGGCATCGTGCAGCAGGGGCTGAGAGCGATCAAGGCGAATCGAAAGCTTGATTCGCTGGTGGTGATCGCGGATGTGTGTCTGTGCGAGTACACGTCGCATGGACACTGCGGCATCGTCAGCAACTGCGGCCCGCGACGGCGAGCATTTCGTCGTCGAGAACGATGCGAGCCTCGCGCTGCTGGCGAAGACGGCGGTCTCGCTGGCCGAGGCCGGCGCGGACATCGTCGCGCCGAGCGACATGATGGACGGCCGGGTGGGGGCGATCCGTGAGGCGCTGGATGCGGCTGGGCTGGAGCAGACGCCGATTCTGAGCTACGCGGCGAAGTTTGCCAGCGCGTTCTACGGGCCGTTCCGTGAGGCGGCGGATTCGGCGCCGCAGTTCGGCGACCGGCGGAGCTACCAGATGGACGGCGCCAACATCCGCGAGGCGATGCGCGAGATCGACCTCGACGTGGCCGAGGGCGCGGACATGCTGCTGATGAAGCCGGCCGGGCCGTATCTCGACGTGATCCGCGCGGCGCGGGAGCGGTTCGAGCTGCCGCTGGGCGCCTACCAGGTCTCGGGCGAGTACTCCATGCTGCACGCGGCGTTCGCGCGCGGGCTGGCTGGAGCCGGAGCGGGCGATGATGGAGTCGCTGCTCTCGATCCGGCGGGCGGGCGCGGACTTTATCGTCACCTACTTCGCCAAGGATGCGGCGCGCTTGCTGCGATAGAAAGCGTCCTCAACGAGCGAGAATCTTCACGAAGCACTGGCCGGCCTGGGGTATCCTTGGGGCGCAATCCATTCAGAGGAGAAAGAGGACGCACAATGGAGACGAGTTCGGCGACGACGTTTGGGCTGGCGGTGCTGGGGATTGCGGCGCTGATCATCCTGGTGCTGGTGATCAAGACGCTGTACACGGTGCGCACCGCGACGGCGGGGGTAGTCGAGCGGTTTGGGAAGTTCAACCGGATTGAGCAGGCGGGGCTGCATGTGCTGGTGCCGTTTGCGGAGAGCGTCTACTTTGTGAACCTGCAGGTGACGCAGGCGCAGTTCCAGGTGGAGACCAAGACGCATGACAATGTGTTTGTGCAGATCCCGGTGAGCGTGCAGTACCAGATCTTGCCGGACAAGGTGTATGACGCGTTTTACAAGCTGAGCTCGCCGCAGAAGCAGATCGAGAGCTTTGTGTTCAATTCGATTCTGGGGCATGTGCCGAAGCTGACGCTGGACGAGACGTTTGAGCAGCAGTCGGGGATCAGCGTGAATGTGAAGACGGAGCTCGATGCCATTATGAGCGGCTTCGGCTTCAACATATTGACGGCGCTGGTGACGGACATCGTACCGGACAGCAAGGTGAAGGACGCGATGAACGACATCAACGCGGCGCAGCGGGCGCAGGTGGCGGCGCAGGCGCGGGGCGAGGCGGACAAGATTCTGAAGGTGAAGCAGGCGGAGGCCGAGGCGGAGAGCAAGGCGCTGCAGGGCAAGGGCATTGCAGCGGAGCGGCAGGCGATCATCGAAGGGCTGCGGTCGTCGATTGAGAACTTCCGGGAGAGTGTGCCGGGGGCGACTCCGGAGGACGTGATGGCGCTGGTGCTGCTGACGCAGTACTTCGACACGCTGAAGGACATTGGCACGAAGTCTGGGAACAATACGATTTTCTTGCCGAACAATCCGGGCGCGGCGAATGAATTTATGACGCAGATCCTCGGCGGGCTGCGCGGGAGTATGAATGCGGGTAACGGGCGAGAGGGTGGCGTGGGGATTCCGGTGGTGACGCCGGCGGTGCCGCCGCCGGTGGCGCAGGGGTAGGTGGGCTGATTTTGGGGAAGGCATAAGCCGCTAAGCTGAATTGGTGATGGAACAGAACACGCGGCTAGAACAAGAGACGATTGTGGCGATCTCGACGCCGGTGGGGCGGGGCGGGATTGGCATTGTGCGGCTGAGCGGGCCGCGCGCTCGAGAGATTGCGGCGCCGATGCTGCGGTTGCGGCATGAGCTGGAGCCGGGGCGGGCGCGGTTTGGCGAACTGGTGGAGTTCGAAGCAGGCGGAGTGCGTGTGCTGGATGAGGTGGTGGTGACGTATTTCGCCGCGCCGCACAGTTACACGGGCGAAGATGTGATCGAGATTGCGATGCATGGTGCGCCGGTGCTGCTGGAGCATGTGGTGCGGCAGTGCTGCGCGCTTAATCGGAGCGAGATACAGGTGCAAGGCTGGCCGAGCCGGGCGAGTTTACGCAGCGCGCGTTTCTTGCGGGGCGGATCGACCTGACGCAGGCGGAGGCTGTTGGCGATCTGATCGAGTCGAGCACGATGGAGCAGGCGCGGGTTGCAGCGCGCCAGATGGGCGGGGCGCTGGCGCGAGCGGTTGCGCCGGTAAAGGCGGAGTTGGTCGCGCTGATTGCGGCGATGGAGGCGGGCATCGATTTCGCCGAGGACGACATCGACGTGATGGCAGGCGGGGAGATCGCAGGAAGGGTTGCGGCGGCGCGCGGACCGTTGGAGCGATTGGCCCGGAGCTTCGCCGTTGGCCGCGTGGTGCGCGAGGGTTTCAGGCTGGCGATTGTAGGGCGGCCAAATGCGGGAAAATCGAGCTTGTTCAACCGGCTCGTTGAGCGGGACCGCGCGATTGTGACAGCGACGCCGGGCACGACGCGCGATCTTGTAACCGAAACAGTAGCAGTTGAGGGAATTCCAGTTGAGCTGATCGACACGGCGGGGCTTCGGGATGGCGAAGACGTTCACGAGGCGGAGCGGATGGGGATTGCAAAGTCGCGCGAGGCGATGGCGGATGCCGACGTGGTGCTGCTGGTGGTGGATGCAACGACTGGCGGGATCAGGGACGAGGATGAAGCGGTGATAGCGCAGGCGGAAGGGAGCGGAAGCGCCGTGCTGGTCGCATGGAACAAAAACGATTTGGTGGTAGGAGGAGAGGCGGATTCCTTCGCGTTTGATCCCGCCGAGCGGGACCGACCACTGCGGAATGATAAACAAGAGCTTGGCATGCAGAGGATCGCGACGTCGGCGATGACGGGGGAAGGGATTGCGGAGTTGCGTGCGGCGATTGTGCGCGCGGTCGTGGGCGATGAACGCGGGCTGCGCGAAAGCGGGATGCTGACGAACCTGAGACAGCATCAGGCCGTGGAGCAGGCGCTGCGCGGACTGGAGGCGGCGAGCGCCGCGGTCGGCGCTGCGACTCCGCACGAAATGGTGCTGCTGGATTTATACGAGGCGCTGCGCGGGCTGGATTCGTTGACCGGAGTAACGACCAATGAGGACGTGCTGCGGTTGATCTTCTCTACCTTCTGCATTGGAAAATGATCGGCTAGCGTGCAGTTGCGGGCGTTGTGCCTACCTTGAATGCTCCGACGATCTGGTTCAGGTTCGCAGCCAGTGAAGACAGACTGCCGCAGGCCTCGACCGCGCGAGTGGAGCTCATCGTTGTCAGCTCGATGATGCGCGTAATCTCCTGCACGTTGCCGCTGACGGACTGGGTGGCGTGCGACTGCTGGCTGGCTGCGGCGGCGATCTCGGTGACCATCTGCTGCATGCCTTCGGCGCCTTCCAGGATGCTGGCCAGCGCTTCGCCTGCGGAGCGAGCCGAGGTGACGCCTGTCTCCACCTGCATCATGCTCGCGCGTACGGCCTGCACGGCTTCGGAGGTTCCGGCCTGGATGGCGCGCACGGTCTGTTCGATCTCTTCCGTGGCGCGGCTGGTGCGCTCGGCCAGGCGGCGCACCTCGCTGGCGACGACGGCGAAGCCGCGACCGTGTTCGCCGGCGCGCGCCGCCTCTATACTGGCGTTCAAGGCGAGCAGGCTGGTCTGGCTGGCGATGTCGTCGATGACGCCGGTGATGGCGCCGATGGCGTGGCTGGCGCGGCCCAACTCTTCGATCTTGCTTGCAGTCTGCTGATTGTCGGTAAGCAACTGCTGGATGGAGCTGACGGTGGCGCGGATGGTGTCGGCGCCGGCGTTGGCGTTCTGCTCGGCGATATGCGCGTCGCGCGCGGCGGTCTGTGTGGTCTCACTGATCTGGCGCACGGAGACGGATATCTCGGAGATTGTGCCGGCGATCCTGGCTGCGTGATCGTGCTCATTGCCGGCACGTGAGGCGGTCTCTAGAGCGATGCCGGAGAGGGCAGTGGCTGCATCGGACACGGCGCGGCCGCCGGCCGCGACTTCGACAACGATCTGTTCCACCCGGGCGATGAAGATATTGAACCAGCGGCCTACCTCGTCGAGTTCGTTGTGCCCGCGCACATCGAGGCGGACAGTCAGATCTCCATCGCCCTGGGCGATGTCCCGCATGCGGCGGCCAAGGCGGTCCAAAGGGACAATGATCTGAAATTCGAGGATCCACCAGGTCAGGCCGAATCCAACTGCGCTGAAGGCGAGGGCGATCCATCCAGCCGCGCGCGAGCGAGCCGACCAGGCCCCGGTCACGGCGTACTCTTCCTGGTTCCTCGCGTCGAGCGCGTCATTCAACTCTTTCAGGCCGGTTGAAAGCCGGTCGTTATCGGCCGCCAGTGCCGTCACGCTGATCTGCAGACCCTCACTGACGGTGTCGCGACTCTGAATGAGCGCGGAGTAGACCTCACGCGATCGGGCGCGAATGGCGGCGAGCTGCGCGGCGAGATCGGCGCTGCGCAGTGCAAGGTCGGGCGTTCCTGACTGCAGGGTCGCGGTGAGAGTGAGCAGACTGGAGTCGGCTGCGTCGCCGTCCCGGTCTGCCTCGGCCAGAGCGGCGGGCTCTTCCATCAGCACGGCTTCCTTATACTGGCGCTTCATCTGGTCGAAGTCTGACTGAGTGGTCAGCAACTGCAGCGACGCCGGATAGATGACCTGGGACAGAAGCGCTCCGTGCTTATGCGTCGCGCTGGAGGTGAACTCCATCGTGCCCAGCAGCAGCAGGTAGCTTACGCCCACCACGCCCAACACGGCGAGGATGCGGGTACGGATGCTGTGCCGGTATGTCGTGATGGGGGCCATGCGTTTACCTCACCGCCAGCGTCTTGACGCCGGAATGGGGACTGGAAGAGGCGATATACCCGATAGCGCCGTGGGTGTGCGCGATATAGTCCACCATCTCGGCGTCGGAGTCGAAGGTCTTGGGCATGGTGTTCTGGCCGGAGAAGAGCAGGCTGCGCCAGCCGGCGCGGAAGGCCGCGTCGGACTTGCCGATGTATTTGTCCAGGAACTCCTCGTGAGTCGAGCTGCCTTTGAGGAGCACGGGTGATACCTCTCCTGAACCCTTGATGCTGGAGGCGGCGCCGGTGAAGACGTCGCGCAGGTCGGCGCGGCTGATCTCCGATGCGGAGACGCTGGTGTTGGCGATGACGGCTACTTGCGCATGACCGCTGAGTGACGGCACGGCAAGCGCAAGCAGTATGCCGGCTGCGAAGAGGACACCGCGGAATCGCGTGAAAGAACGAAGAGAGGACTTCATTAGAAACTTACCCCCAGCTTGAGGATGGTCATGCGCGTGGTTGGCTGCAGGTTAGGGTTGTCGGAGGCGTTGAAGCCGAGCGCCGTGCCATCGATGAAGTGCTGCTCGGCCTTGGCGTAGAGATAGGGGTTGAAGTCGTAGCGCGTGGAGATGGTCCAGTCTTTCTGGAACCGCGAACTCGAGACCGGGGCCCCGAGATTCATGGAGTAGCTGTAGTACGCGCCGGCGGTAAATTTACTGGTGAGCTTGTAGCTGCTCATGACATAAAAGGACCGGTGGTCGGCGGGGCTGAGGATGGCGGGAAGGCCGGGGAGCTGGATAGTCGACTCGACAGGAGTGCGGGTATATTCTCCTGCGAGCATGACGCGGCCGCGCTCCAGCTTGGCAAAGAAGGCCGGAGAGACGATGCGCGCGCTGCTGATGGTTCCCTGGAGCGAGCCAAGGGTTAGTTCGCCGGTGGGGCGTTCCACGTCTTCACTGGCCCCGATCATCAGCCCGCGCAGCGGCGTGAGCCAGTGCAGCGCTACGCCGTAGATGGGGCCGCGGATACCATTGGGGACGCTCATACCCTGGTCGCGGAGCGGCTGGAAGACGGAGTCGTTGCCGGTTATGATGCGTGTGCCACCGAATCCGCGATATTCGATCTTGCTGTGCTCGCCCAGGGACACGGAGCCATAGATGACGCCGCCGTAGTGATCGAGCAACGAATCGCGGCTGGCGATGGGATAGACGGATTGCGGGAGGAGTGACCAGAGGTGCGCCGGGTCGATGTCCTGTGTCTCGTTGAGCAGACCAGTCGGTGTTTTGACGTCTCCGACGCGGAAGCCGAAGTGGTCGTTGAATTTGTAGTCGATCTGGGCCCAATCCAGAACAATCTGATCCCCGTAGTCGCCGAGCAGAAAATAGCGCGCCTGCACGCCGATGCGCAGTTTCGATTCCGGCTGTGCGGAGAGGTTGACGACCGCCTCGGTCCAGGCGGCGCTGCCGTTTTCGGAGTCGGTGCCGTTCCAGCTGTTCTGGTTGGAGTAGAGAAAGCCCTGCGTGGCGTAGCCATGGACCTGCAGGTTGAGGTCATCCATGCTCTGCGCATGCAGGGGAACAGAGCAGAGCGCGAGCAGTGGCAGGACGGCGATGGAATGCAGGAGAGAGTGGATGGGTGATCTCATTTAGAAGCTCACCCCCAGCTTGAGGATGGTGAGGCGTGTGGTGGGCTGCAGGTTGGGGTTGTCGGATGTCTCAAAGCCCCAGGCGGTGCCGTCGATGAAGTGCTGCTCGGCCTTGGCATAGAGATAGGGGTTGAAATCGTAGCGGGTGGAGACGGTCCAGTCTTTCTCGAACCGCGAACTGGAGACCGGGGCTTTGAGGTTCATGGAGTAGCTGTAGTACGCGCCGGCGGTGAATTTAGTGGTGAGCTTGTAGCTGCCCATGACATAAAAGGCGCGGAAGTCGATCTGGTTGGTGAAGGCGGGCAGATTGGGAAAGCGGGAGGTTGAGTTGAGGCGGGTGCGGCTATATTCTCCGGCGAGCATCAGGCGCTTCTTCTCATATTGGCCAAAGAAGAAGGGAAGTTTCATCGGTCCGTCCTCGAGGGTTCCCTGCATTCCGGCCAGGCCCAGTTCGCCGGTCTCGTGGTCGTATTCGTCGCTGGCGCCGATCTTGAGCCCGGGAAGCGCGGTATGCCAGACCAGGTGTGCGCCGAAGGTCGGGCCGTGAGTTCCATTAGGGACAGTTAAGCCCAGAGAGCTCAATTGGGTGAAGACACCGTCGGAACTGGCGAGGATCCTGACCCCACCGTAGCCGCGGTACTCCAGCTTGCCGAACCGCTCGCCGAGCGGCACGGTGCCGTAGACGATTCCACCGTAGTGGCTCAACAGCGAGTTGCGGCTTGCAATGGGATAGATGGATTGCGGCAGCAGCGCCCACAGCTGCGCCGGATCGATGTCCTGCGTCTCGTTCAAAAGACCGACGGGGCTTTTGACTTTGCCTACGCGGAAGCCGAGCTTCTCATTCACGCGGTAGTCGACCTGCGCCCAGTCGAGCGTGATCTGGTCGCCGTAGTCGCCGAGCAGAAAATAGCGTGCCTGCACGCCGATGCGCAGTTTTGATTCCGGCTGTGCGGAGAGATTGACGACCGCCTCGGTCCAGGCGGCGCTGCCGTTTTCGGAGTCGGTGCCGTTCCAGCTGTTCTGGTTGGAGTAGAGAAAGCCCTGCGTGGCGTAGCCATGGACCTGCAGGTTGAGGTCATCCATGCTCTGCGCGCGCAGGTAAGCGGCGGAGGGTACAGATGCGAACAGCACGAGTGCCCAGGCGATTCGGATGGTGCGGGATCGGTTCACGAGAGACTCCGGCTGACAGGGTCGCGGCGCGGCAGATGCCGGGCGCGCGTCATACGGGGTCTATCGGCGGCTTGGACGGGGACATTACCTCTGGGGCGAGGCGCGTCTGGCGGGAAAGGGCAGTTACGGCGGGGATGGTGCCGGCGATATCCACCGGGTCTCCCGGACTATAGTGCCTGCATACGCTATGGCGACCACTTTCTCCCCAGCGGCGCTGAGGTTTCTGCGCGGTCTGGCGCGGAATAACGACCGCGGCTGGTTCGATCCGCGCAAGCCGCTCTACGAGAGCGAGGTCAAGCAGCCGATGCTGGAGCTGATTGAGGAGATCAACCACGCGTTTGCGGACTTCGCCCCGGAGCACATTCGGCCGCCGCACAAGGCCATGATGCGGATCTATCGCGATACGCGGTTCGATGCCTCGCGCGGACTGCCGGCAAAGCCCTACAAGACCAACGCCGCCGCGTGGTGGGCGCGGACGGGCCTGGAGAAGACGACCGGCGCGGGCTTCTACTTCCACTTCACCCCGAAGGAGACTGTCATCGCCGCCGGCGCCTACATGCCGACCGCGGACCAGCTGCTCCTGATTCGGGCGGCACATCGAGCAGAACCACAAAGAGCTGCGTGCGATCCTGGCAAACAAGAAGCTGAAGGCCGCGATGCGTGAGTTCGACGGCCGCAAGCTGACGCGCGCGCCGCGCGGCTTCCCTGCAGACTCGCCGGCGCTGGACCTGCTGATCTGCCGCCAGTGGGGCGTGAGTGCGACGCTGCCGGCGAATTTTGCGACTGAGCCGAAGCTGCTGAAAGAGATTGTGCGCAGGTTCAAGCTGGCCGCGCCGCTGGTGCATTTCCTCAATGCGGGGATTGTGGGCGAGGGAGCGGGGAAGCTGCGCGCAGCCAAGCCGGATCGTGCATCGCGCGCAACCGAAGAACTGCTGGACTGATTCTCCTGCACGGGCTCAGAGAGGTAGCAAATTCGGCCAAAAGCGCATATTTTTAGCAGTCGAATCGACAAAAACCGGGAAAAACCGCAAATAACCTGTGGAAACCCGATAAAACCCATTGACAAGCCGCGCCGAAAGGCTGATTGTGAATTGCGGTACGTTTTTCCGCACCCGCATCAACACTGGCGATTTCGCGATTCTTCACTGAAGCGGAAGGCCGCCGGAACCGAAGCAGGCGCCGCGAATCGGAACCTTTTCGCAGCAACGATTCACAAAAAGGAGCAACACATATGGCAAAGGGAATGACCAAGACTCAGCTGGTACGCACGATGGCGGAGAAGCTCGAGATCACCAACAAGCAGGCGGCCGCGGGCCTGGAGCTGCTGGCCGAACTGGCCGTCAAAGAGACCAAAAAGAGCGGCGAGTTCACAATCCCCGGCATCGGCAAACTGGTGAAGGCCGAGCGCAAGGCGCGCATGGGCCGCAACCCGCAGACTGGCGAGCCGATCAAGATCAAGGCCAAGACCGTGGTGAAGTTCCGCGTGGCCAAGGTCGCGAAGGACACCATCGCTCCGCCCAAGAAGTAGTCGCCTTTAATAAACCGGTGGCCTGCCGCGCTCCCAAAGTGCAGGCCACCAACAAACAGCATAGGGCCCTCCCCAATTACCCCCAGGGGAAGCAAACCCGGACTAAAGGCTTGCATCCAAAGACAACGAGGAGCAGTCTCGCGGCGGCGTAAGGCGAGGCATACGATCGGGCGCGATAGCAGCTGGCCCGATGAATGCCTGGCATTTGGCAGCCGGAGACTGCTCCCTTTGTTTTGTGTCAGGGGTACGCGATCATCATGTTCAACTTCGGCAGACCAAAAAGTGCAGGCGACTGGGTCGTTCACCTTGTCGGCGCTTTGATCGCACTCTTCCTCATCTGGTGGATGCTGAGGTTCTTCCTCGGGATTAAGCAAGCATAGGACTGCGAGCGCGATTCTAGTCCGTTTGGGGCTGCTGCTTCACCGCGACGCCGCGCACGATCAGCGCCGCACCCAGGGACACGAGCACGCACTGAATCAGCAGATGCGCGTTGTACTGCCAGCCCACAGTTGCGAAGGAAACGGCCGTCCCCCACAGAGCAATTTCCGCCATCGCCGCCTGACCCCAGTGCGGTCTGATTCCCGCTGCTGGAACGCGGGGACGGAGGGCGGGTAGCAGGCGTGGCACGCGCACACAATACTCCGCGTAGACTTGGCCCAACTGTGCGGACAGATAGGCCTCCTCGGCAAAGATCAATCGCATCTGGAACAGCGCGAGAAGCACCAGCGTAAAGATCGCGCCCGTCAGCGGCATCAGCAGTGCCAGCGCCAGCGCGAGAAGCCACAACCCCAGATAGAGCGGGTTACGCACGAAGCGGTAAGGCCCGTCAGCGATGAGCGTCTCACCGTGCAACGCGCGATCGCGCATCACTTCTGGGCCCAGGCAGGCGGTTCCCCAGGTGCGCAGGGCAGCGCCGGCAAACGCCAGTACAATTCCGATCACCAATAAAAGATTGAAGGCGGCGGAGATACCCATGCCCGCTCGCGAAAGAGCGATGGCCAGCCGCCCCCACGCGTGCGTGTTTGGCCCGGCGCCATCCAGATGCAGCCAGTAGTTCCACGGCGCGACAAAGCCGAGCGCGAAGATGCCGAGCAGGATCCAGAAGCGGAAACGGAATTCGAACGGGGTAGCTTTCATAGGAGAAACGCGTACCTCCAGTCTAGTCTTTCGCGCTTGACAAACCATAACCGAATGGTTATGGTTTGTCTGGTGACACCCGCGAATCCCAATCACGTCTTCCGCGCCCTCGCCGATCCCACACGCCGCGCCATCTTCGAGGAGCTGACGCGGCAGGGCGAGCAGACCGTGCATGCGCTAACCCGCTATGCGGGCGTATCGCAGCCTGCCGTCTCCAAGCACCTTACCGTGCTCAAGCGCGCCAGGCTCGTCCGGCACCGCCGCGCCGGACGCGAGACGCACTATCGTGTGCAGGCCGACGCCCTGGCGCCGATGGTGGACTGGCTCGAACAGTACAGCGCCTTCTGGCATCACCGGTTCGACAAACTCGAAGCACTTCTGGAAAGGATGGAACCATGAGCAATACAGCCGTTGAAAGCCCTACCTCTCTCGTCGTCGAGCGCACCTTCCCGCACCCGCAGGAGAAGCTCTGGCGTGCGCTGACTGAAAGCCGTCTGCTCGCGCAGTGGATGATGAACAACGACTTCGAGCCTGTCCCCGGACGCCGCTTCCAGTTCCGTGCCGATCCCCAGCCCAACTGGAGCGGCATCGTCGACTGCGAGGTGCTCGCCGTCGATCCGCCGCGTCAACTCTCCTACAACTGGGGCGTCGGCGGCCCACAGTCGGGCACGCAATGGGTGGTGCTGTGGACGCTGACTCCCGCAGAAGGCGGCACGCACGTGCGCATGGAGCAGTCCGGCTTCACCGCCGATCAGAAGGGCGCCTACCAGGGCGCGAACTACGGCTGGCAGAGATTCTTCGGTGGCCTGGAGAAGGTGCTCGCGGAACAGCCATAAAAACAGAGGCGCCGCTCCGGTCGAAGAGGAACTGCTCTAAATGTAACATTATAAGTTACATTATTTACTGTTCGCCCAGCGCGCTTAGGATTGCGTCGAACTCGTCCACGTTGGTGTATTGAATCACCACAACTCCGTGGCCGCCGGCATCGCTGATCTCCACGCGCAGACCGAGCCGCTGGCGCAACTTCTCTTCTGCCGCGCGCACATTGGGGTCCTGCGGGGGCGGCGCGGAAGCCGTTTTCTTCGGCTTCTGCTCTGGGTTGAGTAACCCCTGAACAAATGCCTCGGTCTGCCGCACGGACATCGCCCTCACCATGATCGTCGCCGAGACGGCGGTCGCCATCGGCGGGTCCAACGCCAGCAGCGCCCGCGCATGGCCGAAGCTCAGCTCACCGGCCTCCACCAGCTTCTGCACGTCCTGAGGCAGCTTGAGCAGTCGCAGGAAGTTGGAGACGCTGGCGCGGTCCTTGCCCGTGCGCTCGGCCATCTGTTCCTGGGTCAGCTTGAACTCGCTGGAGAGCCGCGCATACGCGCGCGCCTGCTCCATCGGGTTCAGGTCCGCGCGCTGCAGGTTCTCGACGATGGTCATCTCCATCGCCTGCTCGTCGCTTACCTGCCGCACCACTGCGGGGATCGTCTGCTTCCCTGCGATCTGGGAGGCGCGCCAGCGGCGCTCGCCCATGATGAGCTCATAGCGGCCGCCGGGCCGCTCGCGCACGACTATGGGCTGCACCACGCCGGTCGCAGTAATGGACTGCGCCAACTCGGCCAGCTTCACCTCATCAAAGTTGGTGCGCGTCTGGTTGGGGTTGCGGTCGATGCGATCCAGCGGAATTTCGAGCGGCCTGCCGGAGGGTTCGGGCGCAGCTGAGGCGGAAATCGCCGGCGCCTGCCCGGGTTGCTGGGGGCGCGGCCCCAGCAACGATTCAATTCCCTTGCCCAGTGCGGGCCGGCGCTTCGCGTCGGCAGCGTGAGGATTTGTATCCATCGAAGACCTCGAATTCGATCTAAACTAATATGTAACAAAAACAGTTACTTGTTATACGGCCAGAAGCGCGGAGCGGGCTTTGCCTCTTCTGTTTGCAGCTTCCTGGCGCGGGCAATGCCGTTGCGCTGCATCAACTCCAGGGCCAGCGCGGTGTAGGCCTCGGCGCCGCGCGACCGCGCGTCATAGAGCTGCACCGGTTTGCCATGGCTGGGCGCCTCGGCCAGCCGGATGTTGCGCGGAATGGTCGCGGTCAACAACTTGTCGGCGAAGAAGCTACGCAGGTTCTCGGTGACCTGTTGCGAGAGATTGGTGCGGTCGTCGTACATCGTGAGCAGTACGCCTTCGAGCGCGAGGGAGGGGTTGAACGCGCCGGAGACGCGGTCGAGCGTCTGCATCAGCTCGGAGATGCCCTCGAGGGCGAAATATTCGGCCTGCATGGGAACGAGCAGCCCGTCTGTGGCAACCAGGGCATTGAGGGTGAGCAGATCGAGTGCCGGCGGGCAGTCGAGCAGAATGAAGCGGTAGCTGGCGCGCACCGGCTCGATTGCATCCCGCAGTCGGAATTCACGGCGCTCCGCCGACACCAGCTCCAGATTGGCGCCGATCATGTTCTTGCTGCCTGGAATAACTTTAAGCTGTTCAATTTCTGTTGGTTGGGTGGCTTCACTCGCCGTGACTGAGCCGGTCAGGACGTCGTAGGTTGAGAGCCGTTCCTCGTTACGCCCAAAGCCGAGGCCACCGGTGGCGTTGGCCTGCGGATCGCAGTCAATGAGTAAAGTCGCCAGCCCCTCCAAGGCAAGCGCGGCAGCCAGATTGATGGCTGTGGTCGTCTTGCCGACACCGCCCTTCTGATTGACGACGGCGATGACCTTGGCGCGCTGAACCACCGGGCCTGAGGTGTTGGTCTCAGAAGGGGCTGGACCGGGTTCGGATTGGGCTCGATCGGCTGGCACGGGGATCCAGGAAGAAGGTTAGCGAGGGCTGGCCTAAATGGCAAACCCGCAGCCCTGTGCAGAAGAACGGCCGGGTGTGAAGAACGTGTGGAGAGAGCGGAATGGGCTCGCGCTGAGAGCACAATGGCCACGGCCATTATGTGGAAATCTTTTATAGAGGGGAGTGGTGCGCGAGTGTTCCACGTGGAACATTGAAAGGGCGTCGCAAGAGCTTCATTGCGGTTCTGCGGCTGATGTTCCACGTGGAACATCAGCCAGGGAGGCGCTCCGCGATTTGGAGAACGCTACTTTGGGAGTTCGGCATAGGAATGGGTTCCTGCAGGCGGAAGGCGGCGGGGAGCTTGCCATAATCGCCCATTCCACTGGCGAGGAGCAGGATGCGGTGCGTCGCGCGGCGGCCGGCCTCGGCGACAGCAGAGCGCATGTCGTCGACGGCGCGGAGAGCTACGGTGTGGAAGCGACGATCGGGCGGCAGGTCCTCGGCCCGACCGGCCCAGACTTCGGTCCGCAGGCCCAAAGTGCGGATGACTTCACGCAGGAACGCGGCCTTGCGGGTGCGCGATTCAGCGAGTGTGACGGGCAGGTCGGGATACAGAAGTTGGATGGGAATGCCGGGGAAGCCTGCACCGGATCCTAGATCGAGCAAAGAGTCGCAAGAACAAGAAGACGACGCGCCATAATCCAAGTGAAGACCCGCGAAGAGGCCCTCGCCGAAGTGGCGGCGAACGATCTGCTCGGGATCGCGGATGGCGGTGAGATTGATGCGGCTATTCCACTTGAGGATAAGCTCAAGATAATCATTGAGTTGGTCGTATATGATTGGTGGAACAGGGGTTGCGCCGACGTAGGGATTCAGCAAGGAGGCGACGGCGTCCGGCGAAAGGGCAGACATGGCTTCTATTCGGCGGAGTTCGGCTTCGGCGACCAGACGGTTGCCTCAGCGATGAAGCGGGAGAAGAGAGCGCGGGAGACGGGGCTTGAGTCGTAGGTGCGCTCGGGGTGCCACTGAACGCCGAGTACAAAGCCGCCGGGGGCGTCGGGTGTGTTCTCGATTGCTTCGACGACGCCGTCTTCCGGGCTGCGGGCTGAGACGCGGAGTCCGTCTCCGGCGGTAGCAATCGCCTGGTGATGGCTGGAGTTGACGGGCAGGCGCAGCTCGCCATCCTGCTGGGGCGCCGCATCGGCCTGAGGGCCGACAACGCCGCCGAGAAGGGAATCTGCGGCAACCGCAGCCTCGTGGGCGATGGGAACGCCGCGCTGGCGGTGGTTGACGGAGGCGGGTTCAAGGTGCTGGATGAGTGAGCCGCCGCGCCATACGTTGAGCATCTGCGTGCCGAAGCAGATGGTGAAGATGGGTTTACGCAGGTTGTGCGCGTCCTGGAGAAGCAGCTCGTCGACGTTCTCGCGGGCGGGATCGGCGGGCGCGGTGTGAGGATCGACAGGCTGGCCGTATTTCTGGGGATTGACGTCGGCGCCCGAGCCGGGCAGGAGGATGCCCTGGCAGCCGGCGATCAGCTTGGCGGTAGCCGCGGGCGGCTGGGCTAGGGGCACTTCAACGGGCTCGCCGCCGGCCTTTGTGACCGCTTCGGCGTACTGCGGCCAGGAGCGCTGGTTGTACTCAGCGTCCGTGCTGGTGGGGACCGGGATGGCGATGCGCGGCTTCATCTGCCTTTGATGATAAGGCAAAGGCGTAACACGGATTCGCCACCGATCCCACGGATCTTAAAAGGCAAAGAATTGACCGCGGATTTGCGCGGACAATCGCGGAGGACTTCAGCGCATATATGTAACTCTAATAGATACATATTAGGTTCCAAAAAATCCCGCTTGACAGGTTTTGGAGGTCCGAGGTAGTGTCTCTTACACTTGTCGTAGACGCATGACACGGGTCGCAGATGAGGGAAGGAGCGCGGGATGGGCGGTGTGAGGCTGAGCAGGCTGGAGTTCGTAATTATGGAGACGCTGTGGGCGAAGGGGCAGGCGTCGATCCGCGAGATGCTGGAAGGGTTTCCGGCGAGGAAGAGGGCTGGTCTGGGCGCGGCCAAGCGGCCGACGTACAGCACGGTGCAGACGATGGTGTACCGGCTGGAGGCCAAAGGAGCCGTCAAGCGGATACGCATGTCGGGGAACTTCCATATGTTTGAGCCGGCGATTACGCGCGAGGCGGCACAGGGGCCGGTGATCGATGAACTGCTGGCGATTCTGGGCGGCGAATCGCGACCGGTGTTTGCGCGGCTGATTGAGACGGGCAAGCTGACGATCGAGGACGTCGAGTTCGCGGAGAAGGCGCTGGAGGAAGCGAAGAAGGGAGGCAAACGCAAATGAGCATAGACTTCGCAACCCTCAATCGCTCCGTCGCCTCCTTCGGTCCTGCGCTCGCCGACCACCTCTGGCAGTCAACGGCGTTTGCGGCGTCGGCGTGGCTGGTGACGCTGGCGCTCAAACAGAACCAGGCGCGGGTGCGGTATGCGGTGTGGCTGGCGACGAGCGTGAAATTTCTAATTCCGTTCTCGCTGCTGATCGCGATGGGGAATCTCTTGCCGCATCCGAAGCAGGCGGTTGCGCCGGTGGTGTATTCGGCGATGGATGTTGTGGAGGAGCCGTTTGCGGGCGCGGTGCCTCAATTTGGGGCTCCGGTGGTGCATGTGCCGACGCTGCGCGAGCGGGTTGAAGCTGCGTTGCCGGCGGGGTTGTTTATGGTGTGGGTGTTGGGTTCGGGGATTGTCGTCTTTCGTTGGGCGCTGGGTTGGCGCGTGGTGCGGCGGACGCTGCGCGAGGCGGAGGTTGCGCAGGAGGGGCGCGAGTGGGAGATTCTGCGGAGGGTGGGGCACCCAGGATTGAGTTGCGGTTGTCGGCGGAGCGGATGGAGCCGGGAATCTTTGGGGTAGGTGGGCCGGTGCTGGTGTGGCCGCGGGAGCTGTCGGCGCGGCTGGATGACGAGCATATTGAGGCGATCATGGCCCATGAGCTGGCGCATGTGCGGCGGCGCGACAACCTGACGGCGGCGCTGCACATGGTGGTGGAGACGGTGTTCTGGTTTCATCCGGCGGTGTGGTGGATGGAGCGGCAGATGGTGAAGGAGCGCGAGCAGGCGTGCGACGAGGCTGTGGTCGCGATGGGCGGCAGCGATCCGGGCGAGGCGAGCGAGCCGATGTATGTCGAGAGCTACGCCGAGATTTATGCGGAGGCGCTGTTGAAGACGTGCCGGTTCTGCATCGAATCGCCGCTGGTGTGTGTGGCGGGCGTGACGGGCGCGGACCTGAAGCAGCGCGTGGTTGGGATCGTGACGGGGCGGGCGTTGCTGCGCTTGAGCTGGCCGAAGAAGGCGTTGCTGGCGGTGGCGGCCGTGTGCGTGATTGCAGCGCCGGTGGTGCTGGGACAGGCAAAAGCGGCGCAGCGGCTGATGCTGGCGGCAATGGAGGCAGCGCCGAAGCCGGTGCAGGCGGCGGCCGAGGCGATGATGGCGGAGGCTGGTTCCGCTCCAAGCAGCGATGAGGCAGATGCATCGCAGTCCGCGCCGCCGGTGCCTGAGGCCGCCGATGCAGACATGTCGCTTGGACCGGCGTTTGAGGTGGCCGTCATTCGCCCAGCTGATCCGAACGAGAAGGACAGCGGCTCGTATGTGGACTCTTCAGGAACGTTCCACGGACAAAATACGACGCTGGAGCGACTGGTTAGCTTCGCCTACACGCACTGGGCGAGTCACGGAGGAGAGCAGGTTGCGACCGAGGCGCCAGCGTGGGTCCACTCTCAGCACTTCGATGTGCAGGCTAAGCTGAGCGATGCTGAGATGACCGGCTGGGGAAAGCTGTCTAATTTTCAGCGCACTGAATATATCAGGCCCATATTGCGCCGGCTGCTTGTGGATCGTTTCCACGTGCAACTGCGGACGGAACAACGTGAGACCCAGGTCTACGTGCTGGTGGTGGCAAAGGGAGGGTCAAAGCTGCGGGAGGTTGCGCGGCCCATGCCGGAGGACCTGAGCGATGCTGAGATGAAGCAGAGGGCGCAGGATTCCATGGCCCATAAGGCGCCACCGATGCCTGAGTCCTTCACCATGTCGGGCGATGAATGGTCCGGCAGCTCGATGCCCATCGGAATGCTGGTGACAGAGATTGACGCCAATGTGCATCCCAGGCTGGATGCTCCGCTGATCAACATGACCGGTTTGAACGGCTACTACGACTTCAACATGAAGACGTCGTACGAGAAAGATGCGCCGCCGCTGCTCGACCAGATCGAGCAGCAACTCGGGCTGAAAGTTGTGCCGCGAAAGATTCCGCTGAAGTACTACGTCATCACGTCTGCGGAGAGGCCAAGTGTGGATGGTGCGGAGGTGGGGGCGGATGCAGCATCAACGCCATCACAGAAAGACGCACAGGCGAATGCGAAGCCGCTTGCGTTCGAGGTCGTGAGCCTGAAGCCATCGGACCCGCAGGGGAGGTATAACGTAAGCCCGCAAGTTACCGCCGATGGTGTGACGATAAATGCGACTACGCTGACGGGACTGATCTGCGTAGCCTACGGGGTGGGATACTGGCAGCTCTCCGGCATCGAGCCATGGATGGAGAAGGACAGGTTCGACTTCCAGGCCAAGCCTCCGCAGGGCGAGGGAATTGCACCCTATAACGAGCGCCACTCCAACTTTGGGATTGAGGACGAGCGGCTGCGGCAGATGATGCAGACCATGCTGGCGGACCGGTTTCACTTGAGGCTCCATCGGGAGACGGCCACAGGAACGGTGTCCATCCTGGAGCAGAGCGGCAAGCCGCTGCTGCTTGTTCCCTCCCAGATGAAGGCCGCCAAGATGTATGGCGAGAGCTGGTCCGGGGACATTGGCGCGGTTGGAGGAAAAGGCTGGAGTTTGTACAACACAAACATGCCGCAGTTGGCGGCGTTCCTGGGCGACATCATTCTTCACCATCCCGTGATTGACAAGACTGGGCTGGACGGCAGCTACGACTTTCATTCGGCGACGATCATGACAGATGACGACTTCAAGAATGACAGCGTCACAAGCATGTTTGTGCCCGCGGTAAAGGAGATGGGACTGAAGCTGACGGAGACCAAGGGGCCGGTGGACAAGTTTGTGATTGACCATGCGGAACCGCCTACGGAGAACTAGGCCGGCGCAACAAATCGCGGTAGGCTGGTGTGCATGTTTCGAGCCATGCTGAGTTGTATCGCTCTTACTTCAGTGCTTGTTGCGACTGCGGCCATCGCGCAGGAGAGGGAAGCCACGACTACGGTCGCGGTGGTTACCGCGAATCCATCGGCCGCTACGGGCCAGATGAAATTCGATGTTGTATCGATCAGGCCTGCCAGGCCGGGCGAAAGCTGGCACTTTGGGTTCAGGCCGGATGGTCTATCTGTCGGTAGTACGTCGGTGCAAAGCCTGATCTACATGGCCTACTTTGCTATGAATATGTCGGATGATAACGCCGTGAGCGGCGCACCAGACTGGGCACGGAATGACTTCTGGGATGTGGAGGCTAAGCTGGCTCCGGAAGACGTTGCGGAGTATCAGAAGCGCAGTACGGGGTCTGACGATGGGCCTGATTCCGTCGGCAAGCAGTTGCTTCAATCCATGCTGGCTGATCGTTTTCATCTGATCGTTCATCGAGTTCCGGCGGAGATGGATGGGTATGCGCTAGTCGTTGCGAAGGGTGGGCTGAAGATGAAAGAGGCTACGGCTGATGAGCCTCGACCACCGGGCAGCCTGCCCATGCCGGGCGGCGGTTTTATGACGCCCCGCTCGCGAGGTGAAGATTCCCACTTTCAGTTTTATGCGGCCACGATGTCCGGCTTCGTAACTGCTGTTCTGCGCGGCGCGGGTGTCCCTGTGGTCGACCGCACCGGTCTGTCCGGCAGGTATGACTTCACGCTCAACTGGATCTCTACTGGCTCAGACGATCAGCGCACGAGTGGCGCTGCATCCAACGGTTCCGACATCCTCTCGCACCTAGATCTGGGTGCGGTGGGCCTGCGTCTGGAGCACACCAAGTTGCCGACTGAACATATTGTCGTTGACCATGTGGAGATGCCGACGGAGAACTAGGCGGCGGGTTCGGAGTGGGCGGAGTAGAGGCGTTCGATCTCGGAGGAGAGGCGGGCGGTGAGGGTGTCGGCGTCGCGGGTGGTGAGGCCGATGGTGGGGATGGGCGGGCCGATGACGATCCTGAGCGGGCGGGGGCGCAGGGCGTAGACGTGGATGGGCAGCAGCCCGTAGGTGCCGATGAGGGCGATGGGGACCAGCGGCACCTGGGCGCGGATGGCCATGAAGGCCGCTCCGGAGGCCATGGGTTGGAGGCCGCCGTGGGGGGTGCGGGAGCCTTCGGGGAAGACGACGAGCGGCATGCCGGCGCGGAGCGCGGCGACTCCGCGGAGGAGGCCGGCGACGGCGGAGCGCGCGTTGGAGGAGTCGATGGGCACCTGGCCGGAGCGGCGGAGATACCAGCCGATGAAGGGAATCTTCCAGAGGCCCTGCTTGGCGAGGATGCGGAACTGGAAGGGCAGGCGCGCGAAGAGGACGGGCGTATCCATGTAGCTGAGGTGGTTGGAGGCGTAGACGGCTGCGCCGGAATCGGCGGGACAGGGGAATCTCTCCTTCCCACTCATCTCGCTCCGCGCGATGCATGGGGTACCCGGAGATTTCTGGGTAGGGAGGTTTTCTGCGCCGACGAGTTGGACCGGGGAGAGCGCCATGCGCAGCATCACGCCGGCCCAGGCTCGGGCGACGAGATGCTGCTGGCGGCCGGAGCGGTCCCAGAGGCCGCAGATGAGAGAGATGGTGCCGAAGAAGGCGGTGGCCAGGGCCATCAGCGGCATCTGGATGAGGCGGGTGAACCAGAGCTGGGTGGGCGTGATGTGGTGCACGGGCTCTTTCGCCGCAATGTTCGGTTCGCTCGCTGCGCTGGTCGGATTTTCGGCGGCGTTCATCACGGTAGGCTGGGGGCGGATTCCAGCGTAGCAGTTGCCGGTGGTTGATTGGCACAGACGAGCGCGCGGATGGCGCCGACTAAATAGATGGAGCCGGTGGCGAGGATGAGGCCGCCGGGAGGAGTGAGTTGGCGGGCGAGCGCGAGGGCTGTGGTGGGATTGGCGGCGGAGTGGGCGGGGACGTCGAGGGTGCGGGCGATCGCGAGGAGTTCGTCGAGCGAGGCGGCGCGGGGAGAGTCGACGGGAGTGAGGACGATGTGGTCGTGCGGGCGGCCGGCGGTCGAGTCAAAGAGCGGGAAGAGGATCTGCGCCATCTCGCGGAGGTCCTTGTCGCGCAGGCAGGAGAAGAGCAGAGTACGCGGCTGGGATTCGGGCAGGGAGGCGATGGCAGCGCGGAGGGTCCAGGCGCCAGCGGGATTGTGGGCCACGTCGAGGAGGAGATTGGGCGGCAGGAATTCGAGGCGGCCGGGCCATGAGGTGTGCGCGATGCCGGATTCGATGGCGGAGACTGGGATGTTGTAACCGGGAATGTTACGAGAAGCCGGGGGTTGCGTTGATTCGTAACTGTTTGGGTTGCGTAATTCGACTGCAGCTGCGATAGCGAGGGCGATATTGCGCTGCTGGTGTTCTCCGGGGAGCGGAGAGGAGACATGAAGGGTCTCACCGTCGATGGAGAGATTGTAAAAATTGGGGTGGAGCGGAGATTTTCCATCCCCCCCGTGGGCGTCCTGACGGCCGCTCACGCAGGGGTCACCCTGAAGGCCAGCGGAAGTGAAGTCGCGGCCGGGGAGGTACCCTGCTGCGTTGACGCCCCGAACACACAGTTCCATTGCCACTTCGCCGATGGTCTGATTGGCCTCGGGGTGCTGCGGGAGAGTGATGAGCGTTCCGCCGGGGCGCAGGATGCCCGCTTTCTCTCGCGCGATGGCGGCGATGGTGGGGCCGAGGTACTCCTGATGGTCGAGGGCGATGTCGGTGATGACGGAGAGCAGGGGCTCGACGATATTGGTGGCATCGAGACGGCCGCCGAGGCCGACCTCGAGGATAGCGATGTCGACGCGCTGTTCGGCAAAGTAGAGAAAGGCAAGCGCGGTGAGGGTCTCAAAGTAGCTGGGAGGGTGTGGGAGGTGGCCGTCGGCGACCAGGCGGCGACCGGTCTCGTCGACGTGGAAGTAGAGGCGGGTGAAGTCGGGTTCGGAGATTTCGGCGAAGGCTCGGTTTGGTTCCGCAATGCGCATGCGCTCGGTTACACGTTCGAGATGGGGCGAGGTGTAGAGGCCGGTGCGATAGCCAGCGGCGGCGAGGATGGATGCGAGGGTGGCGGCCGTTGAGCCTTTGCCGTTGGTGCCGGCGATGAGGACGGACGGGAACTGAGTTTGCGGGTCACCGAACGCTGCGGCAAGCGTGCGCATGTGGACCAGCTCGAACTTGCAGCGCGTCGCGCCGGGAGCGAGTTCCAGACCCAGCGCGGTGAGGGATTCGATCGCTGCAGCAAAGGACATTCTTCAAAGGTACGAGGTTCAAGGTATGAGGTTCAAGGCTGGGGGGACGATTGAGGTGGAGTAAGCGAGCTCGGTGATGCGGAGGTGCTCGGTGGGTGCGAGATAGCCCTTGCGGCGGAACCAGTCTTCCATCGCGGCCTGCAGGCGGTCGAGCGGGACGCGATGGCCGGCTTCGAGCAGGCCGTCGGCGACGGGCAGCGTGTCGTCAAAGATGGTGTCGTTGGTGAAGTTGCGCATCGCGAAGTTGTCGATCTGCGCGATGGGGCAGAGGTGCGTGCCGCCGCTGGGGTCGATGCGTTCGATATGGATGCGGCGGGCGAACATCAGTTCTCCGAAGGCAGCTCGGCGTGGTCGATGACCATGACGTCGGTGGGTCCCTTCGAGGACTCCAGCCTGAGGCCCAGCTCATCCTGCGCAGCGGTGGTGATGGCGGGATAGGCGTCGGGGCCCGGCTGGCCCATCTCGTCCCGCCAGAACTGAAAGGTGAAGTCGTAGAAGCCCTTGTCGCCGGTCTTGTCTGTCACTGGCGCGTGGAGCTGGGTTGTAAGCATGAGAGCGATGGCGCGCATGGAGAAGCGCTGGCCGTCGATCTCAATGCCCTGTGGCCCTCCGTGCGCGTGGACGACGGTGGAGGGAGTGGTGGGGGCCATGCTGGGGTCGCCGTCAGGGATGGGCAGCTTGGTGGGCTGCATCTTGAGGCCGCCCCTGGCGATGGTGAGGGCGTAGGCGGACTGCTGACGTGTCTCCCAGTGGGCGCGTAGGTGGAAGCGGTCCGCCAGCATGGCCTGCACCATGTGGAGCTTCTCCGCGTGGCCATCGGCGTCGCTGAGCTTGGCGAGCTGCTCGTCGACGGAAGGATCGGATTTCGCGTCGACGGTGAAGTAGCGATTGTCGGCCCAGTCGGGACCGCCGACGATCTGGAATGGACCGAAGTCGTACGCGAGCTGAAGGAGAATGTGCAGGCTAACGCTATTGGCGCTGAAGACGCTCTTATGGGGTGGATTGACGATGCCGATGTCGACCTGGCCGCTGCGAATGGTCTCGCGCACGGAGGCGACGTCGAAGGTCAGGGAGGGGACATAAGCTGGCGTGTCCAAGTCCGGCGGAGTTGCGGGCAGCGGCAGCGCAGCGGCAGGCGTCGCCGGCGCCTGCGAGCGTGCAGGCGAGACAGAGAATATGGCGCAGGCGAGAAGGAGGAGAGAGAAGCGCCGACGGAGAGCGAGCGTACGTGCGTCATCCATGAATCTGATGGTACGCTGCCGCGGCTAGGGCGGCGTGAGCCCATTGTTACGTGCGATGTGCCTTGCGGGGAGCCGGGAGCTTAGTTCGCCGCCGGTATCTCCACTCGGTCGAAGACGAGGATGGGCACCGCCCCCTCACCGGGTTCGAGCTTCAAGCCAATCTGCTCCTGAAGAGCCGTGAAAAGCGATGGCACGGCCGGCGCCGAGGGATCCTCGTCTGCGGCCGCGCTGGCGTAGATGCCTTTGAAAGTCAGTGTGAAGGTGTACTTCCCCGTCAGACCTGTTTTGTCGATGACCGTGCGTTCGCTCTGACGCGTGAGGAAGTTGTCTGCAAAGAGTTCCATCGGTATCTCAGGAAAGCCGAACTGCAACTTTCCCAGGGTATAGATTTTCACCCCAAATGTTTCGGGCAGCAGATATCCTTTGCCCTCGAATGGTTTCAAGTCCTCGGGCGTGGAAGGGTGTAGCTTTGCGCCGCCCTTGGCGATAACGAGGTTGTAGACAGGGCGTTTCTCGTAAATGAAGTGGCACGCAAGATGAAATCGGTCGAAGAGTACTTTGCGAAAGACACGCCTGCGCGCGGCGTCATCCAGCTTCTGCCATACGGCTACCTGCGAATCGCCAACTTTTGCGTGGATGTCGTAGTTGTCTGTTCTGAATCCCTTAGGAGCCCCTTGAAACTGGTCTTCTCTCCAACCGTTTCCGAGATCGAAATTCCACCGGATCACATCTTCCAGAGTGCCGTTGTCGGAGTCGATGCCGTCGCCGTTGGGAGGGTTGGCGAGCCTGCCATTGTGGCGCTCCTCCACCGGCCGAATGGAGACGACGTCAAAGCTGATCCCTGAAGCAGGATCGTTTGCCGAGGAGACCATTGTGCAGGTGCGATCAGGACTGGCTGGTGAATCTTGAGGAGCATCGCTTTGAGCGAATGCGAAAGAGCAGGTGACGGCGAACGCCACGAAAAAGAGTCCGACGCGCGCCACGGCTTTTCTCATGGCGAACAGCATACGCGACGGCTCGCGCCTCGTGCTCGCTCTGAGTGAGCGTATCCATAATTGGTGGCAGCCACCCAAGCATAGCTTGGATGGTGCACCCCGCCGACTAGGGGGCTTCTTTATATCTTCCGGCAACCCAGGTGTCCAAATATGAGGCACGGAACGCCCAACAGCCAGTTCCTTGAGCACGAAAAGTTCTATGCGAAGAGGGTAAACAGGACGGAGTCGAGTGGGACCGACTGCACGGGGCCGCCGAGCCGGCCGGAGCCGCCATCGCGACGGAAGACGGTAACGGTGGCTGAGTCCTGGTTTCCGCAGACGAGCCAGCGGGCTTCGGAGTCGGAAGAGAGGGTGAAGTGGCGCGGCGTGCGGCCACCGCAGGCGATGCGCTGCACAAACTTCAGCGTGCCGTCATCGTCGATGGAAAAGACGACGAGCGTGTCCTCACCGCGGTTGGAGGCATACAGGTAGTTGCCGTCCGGGGAGACGGTCAGTTCGGCGGCTGTATTCTTCTCCGCGGGGAAGGCTGGCGCGATGGTCTTGACGAAACGGCCTGTGTTGACCAGGATGCCCTGCGGGTTGGTGCGAGAGCTGGTCGTCGTCCACAGAAACTGATCGATGGTGGAGTCCAGTTCATTGATGGAGTAGAGCCAGCGGCCGTTGGGGTGGAAGGCGATGTGGCGCGGGCCGCAGCCGGGGCGCTCGTTGGGGAAGAGCGAAGGCGGCCCGAGGCGTGCGGCGAGGGGATCGACGGCGAAGACGGAGATGGCATCCGAGCCGAGATCGTTCACCAGGAGGAAGCGGTTGTCGGGCGAGAGATGGACTGAATGCGGATGCGGCACGTCCTGTCGTGCGGTGACAGGACCGCGATGACCGAATGGCGCGTCCTTATAGTTGATGCTCTCGACCGGCTGGCTGAGGCTGCCGTCAGGGTGAACCTGAAACGTTGTGATCGACGAGCCGTTGTAGTTTGCGACAAACGCTGCATGACCGGTGTCGTCCAGCGAGATATAGCAGGGGCCGGCGCCGGCGGAGCTGACGCGGTTGATGGGGCGCAGAGCTCCGGATGGGGGATCGATGGCGAAGCTGGTGATGGTAGCGGAGTCGTCTGGGAGTTCATTTACCGCATAGAGGCGGCGATGGCCGGCAATGGGGGCCGAGACCGCCATGTAAGATGGCCGCGGTGTGGCGGCTATGAGCGCGGGCGCGCTGAGGTGTCCGGTGTTCCAGTCGAAACGCGCGAGATAGATGCCCTTCGCTGTTCCTTTGGCAGTGTCCGTGCCAAAGTATACGAAGCCGGGTGGGGCGGGTGGCGGAGGTTTCCTATGAAAATGCTGGGCGAAGTCCTGGGCGACGGCCTCGTGCGCTGGCAGGCGCGGCAGAGCGGCCAAGGCCGGAAGCTGCAACAGGAATCGACGACGGTTCAGCATGGAAGCGGCAGCTCCATTCGGGGACAAGAAGTTGCGGCAGAGCAAGAACAGCAGGGCTCAGGCGAATATCAAGGGATTGCGAGCTTGCGCGGCTCAATCTTCATCGCGGGCTCGCCGGGGAGCGCCATCTGCATCTCCTGCTCCGGCTGCACATCCTCATTGATGACCGGCAGCGACGGAAGATTCACGGTTCCGCCTGCTTCGCGCACGATGGCGTCGGCGTGCTCGAGCGCTTCGTCTACGGTCATGGTGTACATCTCGCGGCCATTGTCGTATCCGGATTCGATCGCGTGCTTGAGGTAGCGGCCGGCGATCTGCGCGGCCAGATAGTCGGTGATGACCTTGCCGTTGCGCTCGCGCTGCGCTACCCATGCCACGTTTGGGAGCGCGATCCAGACCGGGCGGCCATTGACCGCGAAGCGGATGTCTGTCGCGTCGGCGTGGCGCGTTGCGATGGCGACGATGGTGCCCTTCCAGCTGCAGCGCAGCGTCTCGCCGGTCCAGCGGTCGGTCGCAGTGAACTCCTCGTACATGGATCTAGGCTAATGGAGGGAAGCCGCGGGGGCAACCCTAGCCTGCCGTGCCCTGCTTCGCGCGATGCTACTATTGCCTCGCCCCAGCTGCCCAATGGCAATTCGGAGAAGAACATGGACGTAACCATTCAGGAACGAAGCATGAGCTTCGTCTTTAAATACGACATCGATACGCCTCGCGGCAGATGGTACGCGCGTCAGGAGTTTCTGGAGCTGTTCAACGTTATCGACCTTTCTGAGTCTGAGGATGGTCCGGCCATCGCAAAACTGAAGAGCCAGTTCTCCCCTCTGCATCACAGGTGGGAGTTCGATCTGGCCGATGGCCGCACGGTGCAGTTCGAATGTGTCGATCTGCTGAGGCAGGTTTACGAATGCAGATACGGCAGCGATGTACTGACGCTGTACCGGCATCACGGCTTGAACCATTCGATCTTCAGCGGCGAGCGCCAAATTGCGGCGTATTCCAAGAACCGCGTCAGCTTTGGGGACGGAAATGAGTACCAGATTCGTATGGACTCCGACGCCGATATGACGTTGATCGTATGTATGGTGCTTGCTCTTAGCGTCACCAAAGATAACGACGAGAAGAAGGCCGTCAACATCGACATTGGAAGCCTCGGCCCGCAAGGCAGGGCATTCGATGAAGCGTGGGAGCCACGCTGATAAAACAAAATCTCCGCCCATCAGGTTCGATGAGCGGAGCATTGGTTGAATTCGCGGTTTCCGCCTGGCTCGCGGCGCCGCTTACTTCATGCCAACTGTAACCGGTGCGTGATCCGTCGTTTCAAAGGTGAGCGCGCCGGGCTTGCCTGCGTCGACGACGACGTGATCGCCGTGGCGGACGGACCCGTCGAGGATCTTGACCGCCAGCTTGTCCTGCACCATGCGCTGGATGGCGCGCTTGAGCGGACGCGCTCCGTAGGCGCGGTCGTAGCCGGCCTTGAAGATCGCCTTCTTCGCCGCTTCGGTCAGCTCGATGGTGATCTTGCGATCGGCCAACAGCTTCTCAAGGTCGGCGAGCCGCAGATCAATGATGTGCTCCAGCTGCTTCTCTTCGAGCGGATGGAAGACGACGACGTCATCGATGCGATTGAGGAACTCCGGACGGAAGTGCTCGCGGAGTACGCCCATCGCTCGTTCGCTAGCCTCCTCAAAGCCGTCCTCGCTCTCCGCCCAGGCCGTGGCCAGCTGCGATGCCCCCAGGTTCGAGGTCATGATGAGCACGGTGTTCTTGAAGTCCACGGTGCGGCCCTTTGAGTCGGTGAGGCGGCCATCGTCGAGGACCTGCAGCAGCACGTTGAAGACATCGGCGTGCGCCTTCTCGATCTCATCGAAGAGGATGACAGCGTAGGGGCGGCGACGGACAGCTTCGGTGAGCTGGCCGCCCTCGTCGTAACCGACATAGCCCGGGGGCGCGCCGATCAGCCTTGCGACGGCGTGCTTCTCCATGTATTCGGACATGTCGATGCGGACCATCGCGGACTCATCGTCGAAGAGGAACTCGGCGAGGGCGCGAGCCGTTTCGGTCTTGCCCACACCGGTGGGGCCAAGGAAGATGAAGCTGCCGATGGGCCGCTTGGGATCGCTGAGGCCGGCGCGTGAACGACGGATGGCGTTCGCGACGACGGAGAGTGCGCGGTCCTGGCCGACGACACGCTGGCGGAGGCGGTCCTCCATCTGGACGAGCTTCTGCATCTCGCCTTCGAGCATTTTGGAGACGGGGATTCCGGTCCAGCGCGAGACGACTTTGGCGATGTCCTCTTCGTCGACTTCTTCTTTCAGCATGCGGTTGCCGGAGCCTTTGACGTCCGCGTCCGCGATGGAGGTGAGCTGTTTGAGCTCGGCCTCCATCTTGGGGATCTCGCCATATTGCAGTTCTGCGGCACGCTGCAGGTTGCCCTTGCGCGTCTGCTCTTCGGCCTCAAAGCGCAGGGCTTCGAGTTTGGATTTCAATTCCGCAATGCGGCCGATAGCCCCGCGCTCCTTCTGCCAGCGCGCGCGCAGGCCCTTTGCTTTCTCGCGGACCTCGGCGAGTTCCTTTTGCACCGCGGTGAGGCGCTCGCGTGAGGCGTCGTCCTTTTCACGCTTCAGCGCGGCCTGTTCGATCTCGAGCGATGTGGCCTGGCGCTCGAGGTCGTCGATCTCCGTGGGGACAGAACCGATCTGGATGGCGAGCGCGGCGGCGGCTTCGTCGACCAGGTCGATGGCCTTGTCCGGCAGGAAGCGGTCGGAGATGTAGCGATGCGAGAGCGTGGCCGCGGCGACGATGGCCGAGTCCTTGATGCGGACTTTGTGGTGCGCCTCGTAGCGCTCGCGCAGGCCGCGCAGGATGGCGATGGTGTCTTCGACGTTGGGTTCGCCGACGAAGACGATCTGGAAGCGGCGCTCGAGCGCTGCGTCCTTCTCGATGTATTTGCGGTACTCATTCAGCGTGGTTGCGCCGATGGCCCGCAGTCCGCCGCGCGCGAGCGCGGGCTTGAGCATGTTGCTGGCGTCCATTGCGCCCTCGGCCGCGCCGGCGCCGACGAGCGTGTGCAGCTCATCGATGAAGAGGATGATCTCGCCGTTCGAGTCCTCGATTTCCTTGAGGAGAGCTTTGAGGCGGTCCTCAAACTCGCCACGATACTTCGCGCCGGCGATCATGCTGGCGAGATCGAGCGAGACGAGGCGCTTGTCCTTGAGGACTTCGGGGACATCGCCGTTGACGATGCGGCGGGCGAGGCCCTCGACGATGGCGGTTTTGCCAACGCCGGGTTCGCCGATGAGGACGGGATTGTTCTTGGTGCGGCGCGCGAGCACCTGGATGACGCGGCGGATCTCTTCGTCGCGGCCGATGACGGGATCGAGCTTGCCTTTGCGGGCGAGGTCGGTGAAGTCCTTGCCGTATTTTTCGAGGGCCTGGAACTTCGCCTCCGGGTTCTGGTCGGTGACACGCTGCGAGCCGCGCACGGCGGAGAGCGCCTTGAGGACTGCATCATGGGTTGCGCCGAGTGCGGTGAGGGCGTCGCGGGCTGGGTCTCCTTTGGCCTCGGTTAAGGCGAGGAGGAGATGCTCGGTGGAGACGTAGTCGTCCTTGAAGCCCTCGGCTTCCTTGGCGGCACGGTCCAGAGTTTTCTGGAGGGCGGTCGCCATGCCGGGCTGGGTTCCGCCCTGCACCTTGGGCAGCTTGGCGGTGGCGGCGTTGGCATTGGTCAGCAGCTGCTGCACGGGGACACCTGCGCCCTCCAGCACTGGAAGGACGACGCCCTCCTTGTCCTCCAGAAGCGCTGCAAGTAAATGCATGGGCAGGACTTCTGGATTGCCGTTCTCGGCGGCGGCCGACGCGGCGGCCTGGATGGCCTCCTGCGATTTAGCGGTTAGTTTGTCCCATTTGAATGCCATAAATACCTCAATTTACGCGCGATATGGCACAGCTTACACGTTGGCCCGGGCCTGAGTTGGAGGCCCACACGCGTCTACTTTACACCTGACAAGCTTTAGATGTGACAATAAGTCACTCAGATTCGTCGGTCGGATCACTTTGTGGGCTCAAGCCCCAAAAATGGAAAAGGCCGGTCCCAGAGGACCGGCCGATGTGCGGGATTTTCAACTTCAGTGCGTCAGGGAGTCATTGAAGCGCTGGAAGAAGGTGGCTTCGTCGCCTTTGGCGGCGTTGCGCAGGGGCAGGACGTTCCTGACGAGAATCTCGTCGGCGTCGGTGGCGAGGAGCTGCATGGTCTCGGCGATGTAGGCGTCGAGGGGCATGGCGCGCGGGTCGGTGGGCTTTTCGCCCATCAGTTCGGTGGCGACCCATGGCGGAATGATCTCGACCACGCGGATGCTGGTGTCCTTAAGCTGATAGCGCAGTGACTGCGAGTAGGAATGGATGGCGGCCTTGGTAGCGCAGTAGGTGGGCGTCATCGCCATGGGCACAAAGGCGAGCCCGGAGGAGACGTTGAGCACGGTCGCGCTGGGCTGCTTGAGGAAGTGTGGCAGCAGGGCCGCTGTGAGGCGGATGGGCCCGAGGAGGTTGGTTGCAATGATGGCTTCGGCGGTTGCGGTGTCGCCTTGCTTCACGTCCTCGGGCTGCATGATGCCGGCGTTCTGAATGACGGCGTTGAGCGCGGGGAAGTCCGCGGTGAGCTTGGCTACACCGGCGGCGATGCTCGCCGGGTCACCCGTATCCATCACGAGGGACTTCATGCCCGGGTTTGCCTGCACGGTGGCATCGAGTGTCGATTGCCGACGGCCGGCGATGATGACGGTGTTGCCGCGCTTGTGGAACTCATGCGCGAGGGCCTGGCCGATGCCGGAGCCGCCGCCTGTGATCAGAATGGTGTTGCCTGTCAATTTCATAAGACCCCCCGGTATCAGTAACTCACGTCACAGCACATGCGCAGCGCGAGTTTCCGTAGAATAGATGCGGCGATCCCATTCATAGATTAACGAGAAGCTGAGGAAGATTTAGGCATGAGTAATGAGATTCTGGCAGGCAAGGTCGAGCAGGCGGCAAAGGCCGCAGGGCTCCAAGTGGTTTCCACAGCAGCAGGCGAGAGCGCGGCCGGCCCGACCGCAAAATTCACCCTTTCCCTCGCCGTCGATCCGGCCAAGATTCTCTCGCTGGAGCTGGGTGCCGGCTATGATGCGGCGCGGGCAGATCTGGCAGCCGGACTGGGCGCATGGATGGTTGAGTCGGCGACGCGTCTGCGCAACCCGAGGCCGGATTGCTCGCTCACCGTACTGGGGCTGCCGCTCGCCTTCGGCCACTTTGAGTGGCCGTTTCACCATTCCAGCTCGGGTGCGGATACTTCGCTGGTCCATGGCGAGGTGCATCTTGCCGATGGGAGCGACGAGGCCCTGCATGCCAAGGTCTCCGTGTCCATGACCGTAACCTTCCAGGAGGCAGTTGTTCCGGCGCCAGAGCAGCCATTGGCGGAGGGGTTTGTGTATAACGCGATCCGTAAGACGATGGACCAGGGACAGCTGGAGCTGGTGAAGAGCGGCAACCGCCAGCCGGTGCCGCTGACGACGCGCTACTACTCAACGAAGCTGAAGAAGTTTGTCTTCAATGACACGAGTGAGGCGCAGCGCAAGGAGTTCCTTGTGGCGAAGGCATACTGGCTGTCGGGAGTCCTGGGTGCAAGTGCGCCGGTATGGATGCTGGACCCGCGCGATGCGCAGTATCTGGATACGTCGATCGATGAGCTGGCGCGTCTCTCGGCGCTGCTAGCGCTGGATGGTCTTGTGAGGGCCGAAGATACCGGCTTTGCGTCTGCGACCGCGAAGTTGATGGAGCGCCGCGAGGACTTTGCCGCACAGGAGGCCCGGATGCTGGCCTTCATCAAGCCTTCTTTCAACGAAGACATGCGTGGCGGACATACGAATATGTAACAAAATCGTCCTGATCAGGACGCCATGCTTCATCGAGATGGAGTCCCTGACGAGGAACCTTTTGCTCAATGCCCGCTGGCGCCAGCACGTTAACGGTGACGAAGGCCCAGCAGTGAGAGAAAGAAGCTGCCGAAGACGACCTCCACGCCCAGCATGAGCGCAGTGGCAGAGGGCAGGGTGAGCCGAAGCAGGTGGCTCGCGGGCATATTACCGAAGCCGGCCGCATGCCACATGGAGACCGCGTAGGCGAGAGTTCCGCCTCCCACGAGCAGAAGAAAGAGGCCGAAGAGCAGGCCGGTCTCAAGCGTGACGTGTTTAAAGAGGCGTTCGAAGGCGGGGTTGGGCGGCAGGAATCCTGCCTGTGTACCGAAGACTTTCGCAGCGACAGCGAAAAAAGTGATGTGCGTCCCGATGAGGACAAGTCCCAGCGAATACGTCAGCGTGTCTACGTCCAGCGAGTGAATACCGCCGGCGAAATGCACCGTGAGGGGGCCAGGCAGCAGGGCCGCGGAGAGCACAAGGCCCACCAGCAGCGCTGCGAGTCCGGGATAGAAGAAGAGCCAGCGCGGGCTGTAGAGCAGCAGAAAACGCAGGTGGCGCCAGCCGTCGCGCCAGGAGCGGAGATGCGGCGGGCGGGAACGGCCGTCAGGGGAGAGCGTGGTCGGCACCTCGGTCATGCGCAGGCCGGCGAGCGAAGACTTGACCACCATCTCCGAGGCGAATTCCATGCCTGTCGTGCGCAGGTTGAGGGCGAGGATGGAGTCGCGGCGAAAGGCGCGCAGGCCGCAATGGAAGTCGCGCACCGGAATGCCGAAGAAGATGCGCCCGACGGCGGATAGAACGGGGTTGCCCAGATACTTGTGCAGCGGCGGCATTGCGCCGGGCTCAATGGCGCCCGCGAAGCGGTTGCCCATGACAAGGTCGTAGCCGTCGTTCAGCTTCGGCAGAAAGCGGGGTAGATGCTCGAAGTGGTAGCTGGCGTCGGCGTCGGCCATCATGACGTATTTACCGTGCGCGGCCTGAATGCCGGCGATCAGCGCCGCGCCGTAGCCGCGGGTCGGCACGTCCACCACCCGTGCGCCTTCGGCGGTGGCGATGGCCTGTGAGCCGTCCGTCGATCCATTGTCCGCGACTACAACCTCGCCGCGTACACCGCTGTCGCGGATCGCATCCATCGCCTGACGTACGCAGAAGGCCAGCGTCTCGGCCTCATTCAGGCACGGCATCAGGATGGTCAGGTCAAGCTCGGCCATTCGGTGATGGTAACAAACGGAGGCTATGCTGCACTTTACGCGTGCCGAAGGCGGCAATGGACGATGGATGCGCGCTTAGGGCAGGTTCAAAGGCAGAGCGTAAAACGTGGTGTCGCCAAGCTGCCGCCATTGCCGGAAGAATGGATCGGCATCGCTGACGCGGGTGGCGCCGAAGTCGGCAACCAGAACCCTGCCGCCCTGTGCGCGCACGACCGAAATCACTTCATCACGGTTGGGAAGGCTCGCCAGAAAAGAATAGGGTGAAACATCCGGGACATACACTTCGGTGAGGATACGCACCCCCGCCAGGCGGGCCCAGTACTCGTCGTCGAGGCAGGCTTGCCACCCGATGCAGGCCAGCGTATCGCCAGGCTTCACACCGAGCGCCGCCAGTGCTTCGGCCGCGTGCTCCATCCGCGCCGAGTACCATCCTCCGGGAAGGCCTGCCCCGGAGAGCTTCCTGCGGTCTTCAAAGACAGTACGCAAGGACTCTGCCGCCGCCAGAAGGGCAAGCAGCACGACGAGGGATGAAGCGACGGCCGGCACGATGTTTCGCCCAGCGCTGTCCGATACGCCGGGCGGTCGCAGGGTCGCAAACAGCGAAAGAATGATGAGCAGAAATGCGACCGTTACGTAGCGCTCTTCGGTATTGACGATCGCGTAGATCCCCCAAATCGTCACGCCCAGCAGCAGCGGTATCAACCAGAATGCGTTCGCGGCGAGATCTCCTGTTCGCCAGCGGAGACAAGGGCGCGCGCCCAGTGCGATTAGGAGAGCCAACAGAAGTAGAGATTCGGGATGATTGAACAAATAGCGAATTACGAGGACGCAGTTGCGCGATGCGCGCGAGACTTCGCCTCGCAGAGCAAAGTGCGGCTTTACCTGATCGTTCCAGTAAGTGGTATCGAACCAGTCGGGATAGGTGCCATAGGGGAGCTGGGCGTAACTTAGCACCTGCGGAGAACGCAACAGCTCCTGCTCGGGATGTTTCAGATGCACGTCTGCCGATCCGAACTCCGAGGTCATGTAGGGCTCAAGATGCATCTTGCGTGTGCCGCCCACGTACCAGGCGTAGTTCAGCGAGCCGGAGTCGCCGAAGTCGAGCCGGCCATGCTGGCGTGAGAGGGCGGCGACATATGGGCCGGCAACAAGTCCGAAGCAGGTAAGTGCAACCAGCGCGGCCGCAAGCGTGCGTGCGACGGAGTGTCGCAGCCAGATGCGCGCGAAGCCGACCATCAGAAAAACCGTGAGGAATGCGAGCACGAAGGCGAAAGACTTGGTGAGGTAGGCGCAGCCGAGCGCGAGACCCATTAACGCGGCAAAGACGATGCGCTGCGAGGCGAAATAACGTAGCAGTGCGGCGACGGCCAGAAGCAGAAACGCCTGCAGCAGTGCATCCGGACGGACCTTGCCGAGCGAAAGTTCGCGCTGGCTGGCGATGGTGAGCAATGCGAGGCCGAGATAGCGAAGCGTCAATTTGTCGCACAGAAATGCGGCCTTATTGTTGCGCGCCATCGTCTCGCGCAGGTTTTCGAGTGCATCGGTGAATGCGATGATGGCCATCATCTCCAGTAGGAAGATGCCGTAGTTCACCAGATAATAGGCGCGCAGCTCGGTTGCGAGTGTGGCGTGAAACAGGATATGTCCGAGCGATAGAAAGGCGGGATACATCGGGTGCCAGTATCCATCGACGATGCCGGCCCAGCGATGCGCGCGGATGAGATCGCCGATGTCCATGTAGGCGATGGCATCACCGTCGATCTGATATGCATCGTAGCGGGCGTAGCCGAAGGTGATGAACGCGAGCAGAGCGCAGTAGACAGGGAAGAGTCGCCGCATCCATACCGCAAACGGTGACGCCTCACACACATTCCCGCTCGCAGCGACAGGCGCCGTAGGAGAGGTAGCTCCCATGCCCCGATTATCGCAGAGCACATCCATCCAACAGTTGCGGTTGGCAATAAAAAAGCCGCGATTACTCGCGGCCTTTTGCCTGATCCGGCAGACGTTTCGGTCCGACTAGATTTCTTTTACCCCATCGACGAACGCCTTGAGCTTGCGGCTGCGGCTTGGATGGCGCAGCTTGCGCAGCGCCTTGGCCTCAATCTGCCGGATGCGCTCGCGCGTCACCTGGAAGCTCTGGCCTACCTCTTCGAGCGTGTGTTCGGAGCCGTCCTCGAGCCCGAAGCGCAGCTTGATGACGCGCTCTTCGCGCGGAGTAAGCGTACGCAGCACCTGCGAGGTGTACTCCTTGAGGTTGACGGCGATGACTGCGTCGGCGGGCGAGACAGCCATGCGGTCTTCGATGAAGTCGCCGAGGTGCGAATCTTCCTCTTCGCCGATGGGTGTCTCGAGCGAGATGGGCTCCTGCGCGATCTTCAGCACCTTGCGCACCTTCGCCACAGGGATGTCCATGCGCCGGGCGATCTCTTCCGAGGACGCTTCGCGGCCCAGCTCCTGCACCAGCTGGCGCGAAGTGCGGATGAGCTTGTTGATGGTCTCAATCATGTGCACCGGAATGCGGATGGTGCGCGCCTGGTCTGCGATGGCCCGGGTGATCGCCTGCCGGATCCACCACGTGGCATAGGTCGAGAACTTGTAGCCGCGGCGGTACTCGAACTTGTCGACGGCCTTCATCAGGCCGATATTGCCCTCCTGAATCAGGTCGAGGAACTGCAGGCCGCGATTGGTGTACTTCTTCGCGATGGACACCACGAGGCGCAGGTTGGCCTCGATCAACTCGCGCTTGGCGCGCTCGGCGTCCATATCGCCCTGGATCATCTCGCGCTGGGTGCGCTTGACGTCGGCGATCGATGTGCCCGAGTCGGCTTCGACACGCTCGAGATCAGTCTTGCAGTTCTTCTGCTGGCGCTTGTACTCCTTGCGCAGCTCTTCGGACTTGGAGGCTTCGAACTTCGTCTCCAGCGACTTGATCTGCCGCTCCAGCGTGCGCATGCTCTCGACCGTCTTGTTCACGCGGTCCAGCAGGCGCTTCTTCTCGCTGTTGGTGTACTTGAACTCACGGACGATGCGCGTGATGTACACCTGCTCGCGACCAATCAGCCAGCGGGTCTTGCGCTGGTCGCGTGCCTTGGCCTTCGCATCTTTGCCATGCGGAGATTCGAGGCGCTCTTCGAGCGCGGCCTGCTTCTTCTGATGCTTGACGATCAAGTCGATGCGGCCCGTGGTCGCACGCACTCGCGCCTGCAGGATTTCCTCGGTCAGCTCCTCCTCGTCGAAGGTCACGACCTCCTTGATGTTGCGCACGCCGCGACGCAGGTCTTCGCCAAGGCCTGTAATCTCGCGAATCACGATCGGCGAACGCGAGATGGCCTTCATCACGCGGTTCTGCCCGCGCTCAATGCGCTTGGCGATCTCCACCTCGCCTTCGCGCGTCAGCAGCGGAACCGTACCCATCTCGCGCAGGTACATGCGCACGGGGTCGTTGGTCTTTTCCAGTTGACCCGGCGTCAGGTCTAGCTCGACGTCTTCGGACTCCTCGCCTGCCTCGGGCTCGTACTTGTCCCGCTCCGGTCGCTCGCCCGAGAGCACGTCGATGCCCTGCGTGTTGATCGTCGTCAGCAGGTCGTCCAGGTCATCCGGAGAGGTCACTTCTCCGGGAAGCAGATCATTCACCTCGCCGAAGGTGAGATAACCCTTCTCTTTGCCGGTGTCAATCAGCTTTTCAATGTCGTCTTCGAATTTGTCGATTTCTTCAGCCACGGCCAATGCGCACTCCTGCTCGCAAAATTTTTCTCTAATCCGCTGCCACTCAGGGCGGATTCTGTCCTTCCGCGTGGGTTTCCACGCGGATTCACCCCGCACGCAGTCCACGCGGAGCTTTCCCGGGGTTATTTCAGTGAATTCGCAGGGATGGAATGCGGTCTTAGCCGCGGTGCAGGCCCATAGCCTCAAAGGCATTTACAGGGCAATCAAGGCACACGTCCCCAGCCGACACTAGAATACCACAGCAGTTGGATGGTTTCGGCGAGCAAAACGATCCATCTATTCCACCTCCAGACCGGGCCGGCTGCGCCGGAGACGCGCGAGAAGTCCGGCGGGTCTCAGCGACGGCGGGAAATGCCACATGCTTGCCAGGAAGGCTGGGAACGTATCCTGCGCCAGCTTGAGTGAGTTGGGAAGCACATAGAGATTCATGATGATCTCGCTTAGAATCAGCGACGCAGCCGCGCCGGCGAGGCCGTATGCCTTCGCCAGGAAGTAGGTGAAGAGCACGGTAATCCCGGTGCCGAAGATGTACCAGGCAGCGAGCCGCTGGTGGCGGTTGGTCGCGGTTGCCAGGGTTGAGCTGGTGGACCAGAGCGAGTAAACAATAACGACCAGCAGCAGGATCGCCAGCAGTCCGCGGCTGGGAGGCACGTGGCCGCCTGTCCAGTGGGTAAGGAACCATGGGCCGAAGGCCATCATGCACACCGCGACCGCGACGGAAAACACGATGGCGATCTGGCAGGCGCGTCGATGCATCGTCCGGACCAGTCCAATATCGCCGGCGCCGTAGGCCAGGGAGAGCTCCGGCCAGAAGGTGTTGTTGATCATCTGCACCATCTGCAGGGCCACGCGGGAGACGGTGCGGGCGCTGGCGAAGACCGCTACATCCACCGGCCCCAGCGCATAGCCGACGGCCATCAAGGTGCCTTGCAGGTTCAGAGCATTGCCGATGGGAAAGCCCATGAAAGCGATGGCAGGCGCGGCAAGCCGGCGGGCTTCGCTGAGCCGCACATGGCTCCAGCCGAAGTGGATCCAGGGGATATTGCGCCGCATCAGGAGGGCGAAGGTCAGCGTCCCCAGGGCGTTGGCGATGGTGAAGACGAGCGCCGTGGTGCGCGGGCCGTAGCCCAGGACAACCGGCACGATCATCGCGACGAAGGCGGCGAGGGTGATGGCGCTCTTGAGGAACTGGCCGAGTGAGTAGCGTGCCACGCAGGTATATGCGGCAGCCATCAGTTGCTCCAGCTGGCCCAGCAGAACCGACAGGCCGAGATACAGAACGATCCATTTCGTGTCCGTGGCGCCGATAGCATGGATATTCAACAGGGTTGCGAGCGGCACGAAGTAGAGCACAGGAATCAGCAGCAACCCCACCGCTGCGCAGATCGCAGCAATCAACCACCAGCAGCTCTGGAATACTCGCAGCGCGCCTTCCCGGTCGCCAGCCGAGTTCAGCATGGTCATCTCGTTGGAGGCCACGTTGCCAAAGCCGATCGAGGAGAACGCGAGATAGCTGGGAACAGCGTTTACGATCAGCCAGTCACCATAGACGCTGGTGGTCCAGAAGTGAAAGAAGACAGGGACCTGGACAAGCTGGATGATCGTGTTCGCCAGCTTGCTGACCCAGTTCGTGGCGAAGCCGATCAGGAGACGACGTTGTGTTTTGCCCTCGATGGCTTCTTCTCCCGTGGTGTCCATTATCTATCGCAGTTCCATGACATCCGATTCGCAGATCACTAGTGGCTACGCAGCCTGCGGTCGACCTCGACTTTTTCGGTCATCAGGCGTTCGAGCGCTTCTGTATCGCCGCGGCGATCGGCCTCGGCGATCAGGTTGCGGAGCTCACGCTGGCGGCGCTCCAGCCGGCGATGTTCCAGAGTGTGCAGCGCCCCTTCCACCTGCAATGGGTCACACTGCGTCGATGCGTGGTCCAGCGTGTGCGCCAGGTGCGCGCGCAGTTCGTCGGTGTGCGCGGCGTCCAGAGGATTCGCTGGTGCGGGCGCGTGGGCCAGCGTATCCAGCAGGTCAGCTGTCGCGAGGTCGGCAATCCACTCCGGATGCACGGCGAGGGAGCCGGCGGCAAGCTCGCGCGCGGGGTCGCTCTCGGGCAAAACCAGCGCGCGCAGCAAGATGCGTTCCATCTCAGTGAGGGGCTCGGCACGATGTGCGGGAATGCTCTCCGTGCGCTGCGCCGCGGCCTGCTTCAGCTCCTGCCGCATCAGCGCGGAGTCGATGCCGAGCTTGTTCGCGGCGTCTTCGGCAAACTGGTTGCGACGAATGGGATGCGCCATGCGCCGGATGTGCGGCAGCAGAAAGTTGAGCTTCTTCACCTTTGCTTCGGCGGCATGGCCGGGAAAGAGCTGGTGGGCGCGTTCGATCAGATAGTCCGAGTAGCGCTTCGCGCCGCGCAGCGCCGCGCCATAGGCCTGAATGCCCTGTTCGCGCACGAAGCGGTCCGGGTCAAGTCCGCCCTCGAGCGTGACGATCTTCACGTCGAAGTCTTCCTCGGTGAGCAGCGCGATCGACTTCTCCGCCGCGTTTGAGCCGGCAGTATCGGGATCGAAGTTCACGATCACGCGCTTGGTGAAGCGCCCCAACAGGCGGACCTGAGACTCCGTAAACGCTGTGCCCGACACCGCAACTACGTTGCGCACGCCAGCCATGTAGACCGAGATGCAGTCCATCTGCCCTTCCACGAGCAGTGCGAAGTCTGCCGAGCGCATCTCCGCCTTTGGCCTTGTCCAGATTGAAGAGGACGCTTCCCTTGGAATAAAGCGGGCCCTCGGGCGAGTTGAGATACTTCGCAACGTCGCGGCCTTTTTCATCCTTGGTGTCCAGCGCGCGCGCGGTGAAGGCGATGACCTTGCCGGCTTCATTCGCAATCGGGAAGGTAATGCGTTTGCGGAAGCGCGCATACATCGGTCCGGGCGAGCCGTCGGCCTGCTCCTTCGCGCTGAACAGGCCGCTAGCGCGCAGCACATCCTCGCTGAAGTGCGCGCGCATCGCATCGCGCATGGTGTTGAAGTCGTCCGGCGCGTAGCCGATGCGAAATGTTTTGGTCGTGTCGGGCGAGACTCCGCGGCTGGTCAGATATTCACGCGCACGTGACGCCTCAGGCGATTTAAGCTGTGCCTCAAAGTACTGCGTTGCGGCCTCATGCACATCGAGCAACTGCCGCCGCAGGCCTGCTTCGCGAGCTTCCTCCGGCGAGGAAAACTCGCGCTTGGGCAATGCAATGCCGGCCTTGGTGGCCACGGCGCGCACCGCCTCGGGAAAGCTGAGGCCATCCATCTTCATCACGAAGGTGAAGATGTCCCCTTTCTCATGACAGCCGAAACAGTAGAAGTAGCCATGCGTTGCGTTGACGGAGAATGAGCCGGTCTTCTCCTTGTGGAAGGGGCACAGGCCGGTATAGTTCTGCGCGCCGGTCTTGCGCAGCTTCACGTATTCGCCGACGATGCGGACGATGTCAGCCTGCTGCTTGACGAGTTGTGCGAAGTCATCGGGCACGAGATCGGATCATCCCATCGTATCCCGGCCACGGAAGTGTTATTGCGGGTGGAGATTGCTCGCGCATAGCTTAGCTCGCGGGATCCGGTGCTGGAGGCATACCTTTGTCCGGGACAGATTTTTCCGGGAAACTTCGCCCGCCGGTCCGGGTTTCAGAAGTTGTCCAAACCGGCTGGGCGCTAAAGATGAAATGTAGCTGGGATAGAGCGGAGATACGGAGATACCTACAATGACAAACATCTTTTCAAAGCGAAATCTGCGCAACATCGTTATCGCCGGAGCGCTGGCATTGGTGCCTGCGGCCTCTTTTGCGGCGGTCTTTATCTCGGTGGGCATCGCCCCGCCGGTGCTGCCGGTCTACACCCAACCGCTCTGCCCGGGCGATGGCTATCTGTGGACACCCGGTTACTGGGCCTACGGCCCGGACGGCTACTACTGGGTGCCCGGCGTGTGGGTACGGCCGCCATCGGTCGGTGTTCTTTGGACACCTGGCTATTGGGGTTGGGGCGGCTCGGCCTTCCTCTGGCATGAGGGCTACTGGGGCCCGCACGTGGGCTTCTACGGCGGCATCAACTACGGCTTTGGCTACGGCGGCGCCGGCTTCTTCGGCGGGCGCTGGGATGGCGGCCATTTCGCGTATAACACGGCAGTCGTCAACGTGGACCGCACTGTGATCCATAACACCTATGTCGAGAACGTTCACATCACCAACGTCGGCGTGCATACGGCATATAACGGTGGCGCGGGCGGCATCGGTGCACGGCCAACGGCGGAAGAACAGCAGTGGTCGCATGAGCAGCACATCGCACCGACCTCCGAGCAGCAGAGCCATGTGCAGATGGCCTCCAACAACCGCGCAAACTTCGCCTCGGCGAACGGCGGCCATCCGCAGAACCTTGCGATGTCACGCGTGGGCGAGCGCGCCAACAACCAGCAGCAGCGCATCGGGCAGGGTGTGCGCTCCGGCCAGATGACCGCCGGAGAGACACGCAACGTGGAGGGCCGCGAGGCCAGCATCAACCATCAGGTGGCGACCGACCGGGCCGCGAACGGCGGCCATATGACGCAGCAGGAGCGCCAGCAGGTGAATCAGCGGCAGAACAACGTCAGCAAGTCCATCTACCAGGACAAACACAACAATGCGACCCAAGCGCACCCGCAGGAGCATGGCGGCAGCGGTGGAGAGCACGACCATCGTTGAGGTGCCTAGTCAGTTGCCAGAAGCGGCCGGCGGAATCATCCGTCGGCCGTTCTCTTTGGCGGTGAGCTGTTGCAGGCGGAAGCTTTTCGGGGGGCTCACCAGCGCGGTGGAGGCTCTTACAATCAAAGAAGAATGCTGAGTGATCAGGAGCGCGGTCGGTTGTGCGTGGTGCTGGTGCGCGCGCGCAACTCCTCCAACATTGGCGCCGCAGCGCGGGCCATGCGCGACTTCGGCTTCGCGTACCTTCGCGTAGTCAATGACTTTCTGCCGCCTTTTGAGGCGGCCCGCTCCGCGGTCGACGCCTCGGAGGTGATGGCCGGGGCGCGTGTCTTCGCCAGCGTTGCCGAAGCTGTCGCGGACTGCACGCTGGTTGCCGGAACCACGGCAGTCGGCGAGCGTAGCCTGCAGCATGAACTGCTGGAGCTGCCTGCGGCGGGGGAGCGCCTCGTCGAAGGGCTGCGGCAGCCTGCGGGACTGGGGGAGAAAAGTCCGCGCGTCGCGCTGATCTTCGGATCGGAGAAGACCGGACTCTCGAATGAAGAACTGAGCCATTGCCACTGGCTGCTGACGGTCCCGATGCACCAGATCGACGGCGAGCGTCATGTCTCGATGAACCTGGGGCAGGCGGTCGCGGTCTGCCTCTATGAGCTGGTGCGCGGCGGCGAGTCCTCGCAGCCGGCAAGCGCATTCAACGGGGAGGAGCTCGCCGACGGAGCATCGCTCGAGCGCATTACAGCGCTGATGAACCGTGTGCTGGAGGCAACGGAATACACGCGGCGCCACGCGGCCAACAGTGAGCCCGCGCAGGTGCGGCGTCTGGTGCGACGCATCGGCGTGAGTGGCGTGGATGCGCCGATCTGGATGGGAATTCTGCGGCAGGTGCTGTGGAAGCTGGGCCTTCCCGCGCACGAAGAGTAGAAAGCGAATAAGAATTCGAAGGCCTGAGCGGGGCCGTCTATCTGGCTTCGTTCTTGAAGACCTCTTCGGCGAAGAAGTCCTCCACCTTGGCCTGGTTGCGCAGCATCTCGACGTAGGCGGCCTTCAGCAGCTCTCCGCGCCCTTGTTTCAATTGCTGGCGGATGACTTGCTGTACGCGCGGATCATTGATGTCGCGCTGCCCGGCCGGCTCGCGCGAGTTTAGCTTATAGATCTCATAGCCAACGGGCTTTTTTGTCTGCTGATCGATTAGCGGAAGAATGTCCGTCGTCTGCCCGGCCTGCAGCTTGTTCACCGCGTCGTAGATTTGCGGGTCGGAGCGCAGTTGCGACTCGGAGATAAAACCCATATCGCCACCGTTCGAGGCTGTGGACGGGTCTTCAGAATAGTTCGCTGCCAGTGCGCCGAAGTCATCGCCTGACTCCAGACGGACCTTCAACGCCTGGATCTTCTTCTTCGCCTCGGCGTCTGTGGTCGCCTTGCTGCCTTGCAGGTTGCCCGGCTGCTGCGACGGCGCATCGGTGACTCGGATGACGGCAAGGCGATAACCATTCTCAACGAGGTTGAACTCGGCCTTGTGCTCGTTGTAGTAGGCGGCCACGTCGCTGTCGGAGACCGTGACTTTGGAGTTGACTTGCTTGTTGAAGAGTTTGTCGATCGTCAATCGGCGGCGGACGTCGCTCTTCAGATCGTCCAGCGTTTCATGTGAGTTCTGCAGCTGAGTGTTGAACTGGTCCTCCGTGTACGGGGCCTTCAGTTCAGCGATCTTTGCATCCACCTCTTCCGGGGTGGCCGCCAGGTTCATCTTCGCCGCTGCTGCCTCTTCGATCTCCTGCTCGATCAGGGCCTCCACCACGCTCAGGCGAAGCTGATCGGCCTGCTGGGGCGACGGAAGCTGGCTCGGATTCTGGCCCAGCTGTGCCTCATACAGCCGCTCCATCTCCGCCTTCATGATCGCGTGCCCGTTTACAGTCGCGACCACGTCCGCGGAACGGGTTTGATTGCAGCCGGAGACGGCGGCCAGAGACAACGCGATCGCGCAGGCGATCGATATGCGCACAAGGCGCCCACGCTCTGCCCACCCGCAAGACCGTTCGCATAACTTCTCCGCCATTCGATTCCCGTCGCCTCTTTCACTTATCACGTCTGCTCTCCCGCCACTCCGCATCCTACACTAGCTCCCCGGCTTCGTCTGCGCGGGCGCCGGCTGCATTGGCGGAGCCGGCGGCGTTCTGCCCTCGGCTATCAGCGCGCGATCGATGATGCGATAGAGCGTCTCGATCGGCAGGACGCCTTCGATCCTCTCGCCATTGACGAAGATGGTCGGCGTAGAGCCGATGCGCAGCGGGTCGGCCTCGCCCTGCAACACGGCGGCATCCATCTTGTGCGTGTCCTGCTTCTCGACGCAGCTCTGCAGTTCCGCATGGTCGACGCCCTGGCGCGCGCCCTCGTCCATGGCCAGCTTGTCCAACTGCTTCTCAGACGCAGCCAGGTTCTTTTCGTCTGCTCCCATTTCTGCGGAATGTGCGTGAACGTAGTCCACATAATTCCAGTATCCGGTCGCGCTCGCTGCGAGGCAGTTTGCATCGACCGCCGCGTGCATGGCCCACGGATGCTGGTTGGCGGGCAGGGGGAAGTCGCGGTATACGATGCGCACCTGGTCCTTGTAGCGATTGAGCACAGCGGGAAACATCTCCGCGTTCATTTGCGCACAATAGGGACATTCCAGATCGTCGAAGACGACCACAAGCACCGGCGCCTTCTCGTCGCCGCCGCGCGCAGGCCTGCCGGCGTCAGAGATGGCATGGCGCAGATCGCCCCCCATGTCGAACTTGTTGAACTGCGCCAGCGTGTTGCCGTCGGTCGAGACGAGAAACGGCATGGACTTGCCGGCCGAGCCGCCCTGCGAGAAGGTGACCATCACCTGGTCGAATCCAGGGATGTTCGTAGCGGTTGGGATGCCAACCTCGATTGCGTAGTCGGGCGTCACGCCGGAGCGGTTGCGGACCATGACCTCGATGCGGCGCGCCATTCCCGGTGAGAGCTTCACGCCGGCCTGCACCATTGCCGATGCGGCCTGGCCGTGGCATCCAGGCGCGCTTATCGAGGCGAGTAGGGTCGCGAACGCAAGCAGGCATGCGCGGTTCAGCCGAATCAGCACAGACAGGATTATCTCACGCGAGATCGCCGCGAGACCTACAGGGCGGCGCTTCAAAACGCCTCGCGATCAGCGTTCGCTGCGGAACTAAAACACCTGCTCAGAGTGGCGCAGATTGCCGGCGCTGCCGATGTTGGCCAGCGTGAAGTTGAATTTGTATCCGTTGTCATTGCGGGCCGTGCCCAACTCGTATTTGCGGTACTCGATCGAGAGGCCGCAGCAGTTCCAGTTGTAGGAGGTCTCGATCGCCCCATACTGGACAGTTCCCAGATCGAGGTCGATGCCCGCACTCGCCGCGGCGCTCAGCCCTGGGCGAGTCGGCTTGCCGAAGCCCAGCAGCACGCGCGTCTGGTTGAAGTCTGCAACCGAGGAGAGCTCGCCCTCCACGTAGGAGCGTGCCGGCGCATTCAGGCGCGCATATCCCAGACCCGCAAAGACGTATCGTTTGGAAGGGGTCGTCGGATCGCCCCAGTGCACGTCCGCATAGAAGTTGTTCGCCGTGTACTTGCCGGCGATGAAGTCATAGTCGAAGTCCCACTCGACGTCCATCTTCTCTGACGTGCGCACGCGCAGCCGCGAGATCAACGGCGAAAGGTCGCGCGGTCCCGTAAGGAAGGAGATGCCGGAGAAGTCGAGCGTCGTCTGCAGGATGTCGCGCGGGCCAGTGGTCGTGACTGCGCCGCCGAAAGCCGGATCGAAGAAGAACTTCTGCGCGACGCGCCAGCTGATCCATTCCCGGTCGCCGCACTGCTCCGGTGTCTCGTCTTCCCTGCCTGCCGCCTCGCCCGGCGCTTCCACCGCATCCTCCTGCGTGCCAGCGTAGCCCAGAAGCTCGGTGGCATCCGCGACGGAGCCGGGGGCCCGGCATGGCCGGCCGCCGGCGTGCCGCAAAAAGATGCGCTGTGTGGCACCGTACTCCAGCTCATCGGTATTGCTGGCGACGTCGGTGTAGTCGAACCGCAGGACGCTGGGGAAGTTGTCGATGCCATTCACGTAACGATAGGTCAGCTCAGGTTCGATGATGTGCTTCACCGCTCCGCCCATACGCCGCCGCAACCACGCTGTGTCGAATGTGCGCTCGATAGTGGGAGGGCGAATATCCAGCGTTGCCTCAAAATCGGCCCGGTTGAGCGAGGATGCGCTCTCTACCGGAGGGCCCGGCTGAGACAGCCGGCTGCTACCGTAAAGCGTCTCGCGCCCTGCCAGCGATGCCATGGCATTCCATTGTCCGAAGTGGAACGGCAAGGCAATCTCAGGATGCACATCCAGGCGCTCGACCATACCGCTGTTGAACTGTTGCAGCACCTCGCCCGTTGGCGCCACGACCGGCTGCGTACGCTTCAGCGCGGTGATAGAGCTGTCGATACTCCATTCCAGTGCGGTCGTCCCCAGCAGGTGTGGAGTGGTGGAGAACTCGAGCGCAGGCGCGTGAAAGATGCGGACCTGCTGCTCCGGCTCGGCGGTTGTCGCGATCCGCTTCTCCCCCTGATAGCGATCGCCTTCCAGCGCGAGGGCCATTCCGTCCGACTCGCGGGTCACATAAATTGTCGAGAGAACATCGCTCGATACGGCCTGGTTGAAGTTCGATGCGAAGGCTTCGCGATAGGGGAACGAACTCAGATACTCGATGTCGGCCACCATTCTGGCCTGGCCCTGCGACTGCACCGGGGCGCCGGCGCCAGGTGCCGGTTCGTCCGTGGCGATCAGGTCCTTGCGGCCGCTGAACAGCGCATCCGTGCCGCTTTGGTTGACGCGGACAGTAGCGCCCGCCGGCAGATAGCCGCGGTCCTGGAGGGCGTTGTAGCTCGCGCGAATGAAATCCTGACCAAGGCCGCGATAGCGAACTGCGGCGGTTTGCTCCCAGCCGCGCGCGGAGTAGTAGATCGTGCCGACGGTCATGTCGGTGCTGCGATTGATGGCCCAGTAAATCTGCTCGCCGACGGTATCGCCTTTGCTGGCGGAGTTGATTCCGACCTCCGGGATCAAGATGCCTGTCTGGCGGCTGTCGGCGTCCACTGGATGCGTGGCAAAGGGAAGCCACAGTAAAGGAACTCCAATCAGATGGAAGACGGCGTTGGCAGCGTGAGCTGTGATCCCGTCAGAATTGAAGTGCGCAGCGGAGAGCAGCCAGTCCGGTCTCGGCAACTGGCAGGAGGTGAAGGTGCCGTGGTCGAAGGCATAGCCGCGTGGCCCAGTCTTGATCAGGATGCGCGCCGTGAAGAGGAACGGGTTGCTGTTGGCGTAAACCGCACGCGTGGCGGCCGGCACAGGCCCTACGGCAGGCCGGCGCAGCCCGATTGAACCTGTCACATCGTAGAAGCGGCCAGTCTCCGTGTGGATGTTGAAGGTGCCGTGGCTGGCCTCGATATGCTCATTGTTCTCGCCGTCTTCGGCGACGACGTGCCCGGTCAGCGTGACATCGCCGGTCGCCTGGTCATACTCCATATGGTCGGCGTGCAAAACGCGGCTTTTGTAGGTAAGCACTACGTGGTCGTTCAGGATGTAGCGACCATTCTCAAAGGTCTGCGGTCCCGCCGAATCCAGGCTGGCGCGATCAAGCCCCTCTTCAGGGACGGGCACTGCATCCGGATACTGCGGCTGCTGGGCCGGCGAGGCCAGAGGTGCCAGAGTCGTCACCTCTTGCGCCGCGAGTTGCGTAAAACTCAGCGCGCACGCCGTGATAGTTATGAAGATGAAAACGCTTCGCAACTGTTTGCCTGCCATGCCTCGCAGCCCGGGGACAGGCCTCCGGCGTCCAGTTCGGATCGTCACACGCGCCACACCTTGAGGGTATAGCAATCAGGCCCTTGCATATCAGTTAGACGTATAGACGTATCCACCTCGGCAGGATTTGAGTTTGCGCATCATGGGCTCCGCACTGCTGGACGATGCCGGAACAGCAACACGCGATGCCGCAATCGCAACGCGTGAGATCCCGGATGGACCGCGCGAAGCGGCGATGCCGGGTCGCCTGCCCGGCGACGCGAGCGTAACGCCGCTCGATGCTTCTGCGCTGCGCACGCAGGCGGCGGCGCGGGTGGCCGCGCATCGCAGCCGGCGGACAGGTGCAGATTCCACGGCGAAGATGGCTCCTTCCGCGGCGCCACGCAATGCGCGATCGGCAAAGATCGCCGCCACGGTTGCGGAACGCTATGCGCGAAACCAGAGCTACCGCGATTTTCTAGCGGCTGAAGCTGAGCGTGCCGTGCAGCAGGCATGCGCCGCCGCAGAGGTAGCTGCGTTAAACGCGCGGGCGGTGGCGGCAGCGGAGCAACTCCTACTGGATGCGATCCAGGAGGAGAACGAGGCAGCCGAAGAGCAGTGCGCCGGACAGATGACCGAGCTGCCCTCCGCACCGCCAGAGGTCGAGGATGAATCGCATGCGGCCCCTCTCCTGTGGGCGGAGCTCGATCGCGATGCGGCCGAACCACCTGCGAAGCGGCGCGGATTCCAGCCGCCGCAGCCTCGCAGGAGACAGATGCGCCGCGGACATACGGCTGAGTCCTCTGGAACTCGCGAGGCAGTTCCGGCGATTGCATCCGGTCCGGCGGACCCGGCACCGAATCTTGCCGCCGGAATTACGATCCGGCTGTACCAAGACGAGAGCGGTGCGACGCGGGTGACGCTCGATCCTCCGGCTGTATCTGCGATCTCGGTGCCTGAGGATGTCTATGCTGAGAGCGAGGAGGAGACGCGGTTGCTGGACGAGGAGATCGTCTTTCGTCACGAGCCGATCTTCGATGAGCCGTCCGGGCCGCCGGAGCAGCTGCCTGCAAACCTGATCGAGTTTCCGCGGCAGCTGGTGGCTACGCGCAAGGCCCGTCCGCGGCTGGCTGAGGGGCCGCTGGGCCTGGAAGATGCGCCGGGCGACGGGCAGCTGCGCATCTTCGAGGTTGATCCGGCGCAGATTGCGGTTACGCCGGAGAGTGATGGCGACGTTGAAGCTGAGACTGGGCACACGGCACAGTGGGGCTCGATTCTGCTGGACCCGCGGCCGCGCGGTGAGATCGCTCGGTCCGCAGCAGTTGCTGCGGGCGAAGCGGATGCGGAATCCTGCGGCCCACAGGTTGTGAGCCGCTCGCTTGCGAGTGTCGCATCGCTCCAGCGGCGGATGCTGGCGGCGGCGATCAACGTGACGATTGTTGGCGTGGGGTGCGGCGTTTTTGCGGCGGTCTTTCTATGGGTCGCGGCGCATGTTGCAGCACCATCGACGCTCGCCAACGTGGCGAGCGGGTTTGCGGGCCGGGCGGCGATCCAGTCTGCGCTGCCATTTGCGGCGTGTGCATTTGCGCTGCTGGCGGCGATTTATCAGGCGCTGTTCTTCACGCTCTCAACGGCGACGCCGGGAATGCGGGTGGCGCGGATCGCGTTGTGCACGTTCATGGACGAGAACCCGACGCGGGCGGCGGTGCGGCGGCGGCTGGCTGCACTGCTGCTCTCCGCGCTACCGATGGGCTTTGGCTTCCTGTGGGCGGCGCTCGATGAAGAGCGGCTGGGCTGGCACGACCGCATCTGCGGAATCTACCAGCGCAGCTACTAGTTTCATTCACACTCATCGCGCAAAGGAGCGCGATGAATGGGCACACCAGCATCTGTGGGGTTGCTAGCAGGGTGGGCGGATTTCGCTGGAGGTGCCGCCGGCGGCGGGGATGTAGCCCTTGAGGGTGTAGTCCATGACCATGCGGTCCGGCGGAGAAGCGCCAGCCGAGGGTGCGGATGGTGCGCTTCATGCGCTTGATCCAGCCGCGGGGCAGGCCGTCCTTGTCGCGGTTGTAGTAGAGCGGGATGAGCTCGTCGCGGAGGACGCGGTAGAGGTCTTCGCCGTCGCGGGCTGTCGTGCACGTCCATGTTGGAGTGGGTGCGGCCGTTGCCGATGGCGAAGCCGTTGAGGCCGTCGTAGGCCTCGGCCCACCAGCCGTCGAGGACGGAGAGGTTGAGGCCGCCGTTGAGCACGACCTTCTGGCCGCTGGTGCCGGAGGCCTCGAGCGGGCGGCGCGGATTGTTGAGCCAGACGTCGACGCCCTGGACGAGGTGGCGGCCGACGTTGATGTCGTAGTCCTCGACGAAGACGAACTTGTCGGCGAACTCGGAGTCGCGCATCATCTGGGCGATCTGCTGCAGGACGCGCTTGCCGGGCTCGTCGTGCGGGATGGGCCTTGCCGGCGAAGACGAACTGCACGGGGCGCTTGGGGTCGTTGACCATGGCGGCGAGGCGCTCCATATCCGCGAGCAGGAGGTTGGCGCGCTTGTAGGTGGCGAAGCGGCGGGCGAAGCCGATGGTGAGGGCGTCGGGCGAGAGGACTTTGCCGAGCCGCTGGAGCGTCTGCGGGGGTTTCGTCGCGGCGCTCGGCCTGCTCGCGGGCGCGGCGGCGGACGAAGTCGAGGAGGTGGGTCTTGAGCGAGAGGTGGGTCTCCCAGAGCTCGCCGTCGTCGACGGTCTTCGATCTCATCCCAGGTCTGGGAGCGGCGCTGCTGGACTGCCAGCCGGGCTTGAGGTGGCGGTCGTAGAGGCGGCGCATCTGCGGCGCGAGCCAGGAGCCGACGTGGACGCCGTTGGTGATGTGGCCGATGGGAACCGCGTCGACGGAGCGGCCGGGGTAGAGGTCCCACCACATGGCGCGCGAGACCTCGCCGTGGAGCGACGAGACGGCATTGGCACGGCGGGAGAGCTTGAGGCCGAGCACCGTCATGCAGAACGGTCTCCTGATTGTCGGTGGGATGGACGCGGCCGAAGCCCATCAGGTTCTCGTGCGAGATGCCGAGTTGCTCGCGCAGAGGCCCAAGGTGCTCTTCGATGAGGTCGGCGGCGAAGCGGTCGTGGCCGGCGGGCACGGGAGTGTGGGTGGTGAAGATGACCTCGCGCGGGATCTGGCTGGCGGCGGCGTAGAAGTCGATGCCTTCTTCGTCCATGCGGTCGCGGATGGCTTCAAAGACGGCGAAGCCGCTGTGGCCTTCGTTGAGATGGAGCACGCCGGGGGTGATGCCCATGGCCTTGAGCGCGCGGAAGCCGCCGACGCCCAGGAGGAGCTCCTGGCGGATGCGGACGCGGGCGTCGCCGCCGTAGAGGCGCGAGGTGAGTTCGCGGTCTTCCGGTGCGTTGCCCTCGACGTTGGAGTCGAGGAGGAGCAGGTCGACGCGGCCGACGGAGACGCGCCAGACCTTGGCGCTGATGGAGCCGCCGCGGGTATGGATTTCGATGACGACGGGCTCGCCGTTGGCGCCGATGGCGGGCTGCATGGGCAGCGCATTGACGTCGGTGCGGATGTACTCCTCCTGCTGCCAGCCGGCCATGTTGAGGCGTTGCAGGAAGTAGCCGTGGCTGTAGAAGAGGCCCACGCCGATGAGCGGGATGTCGAGGTCGGAGGCGGATTTGACGTGGTCGCCGGCGAGGACGCCGAGGCCGCCGGAGTAGATGGGCAGCGACTCGTGCAGGCCGAACTCGGCGGAGAAGTAGGCGACGGGGCGTGGGCGGAGGACGCCGGCGTGAGTGGCGCCCCAGGTGCGGTCGGCGAAGAGGTATTCGCGCTGACGGCGATAACAGTAGTTGATGCGGCTATGCAGGACGAGCGCGGTGGCGCGGCGCTCGAGCTCATCGAGGGGGATTTCGCTGAGCAGCAGGATGGGGTTCTGGTTGAGCTGCCGCCAGCGGATGGGATCGAGGTCGCGGAAGAGGGCGACGCACTCGGGGTCCCAGCTCCACCAGAGGTTGCGGGCGAGCGACCAGAGGCGCTCCTGGGCGGGGCCGATGAAGCGGTCGAGGGTGCGGGCCTCACTGACGATGGGGGCGACCTGGGCGGCGGCGTCGGCGAGCATGCGAATCTCGTCGTCGCGGAAGACGCGGCGGTCCTTGGTCTGCACGATGAGGACGCCCTGGAGGACGCCGCGATCGATGACGGGAACGCCGAGGAAGGAGTTGTAGTCTTCTTCGCCGGACTCCTTGAAGTATTTGAAGCGGGGATGGGTCTTGACGTCGTCGACGGCGACGGGGAGGACCTGCTCGGCGACGAGGCCGGCGAGGCCCTCATGCAGCGGCATGCGCAGGACGCCGACGCAGCGCGGGCTGAGGCCGAGGGTCGCGGCGAGGACGAGGTTGGAGCGGTCGGGCTCAAGCAGATAGGCGGAGCAGACATCGGTGTGGAAGCGCGAGGCGATGAGCGCGACGACGTTCATCAGGGTGTCTGCGGGGCGGCTGGCGTCGCGCGCGAGCGCGGCGATCTGTTCCAGCGTCAGTACATGATTATCGGCGGTTGCTTCGATGGTATTGGCCATTCCGTGTCCCCTTGCGTCGCATCTGGTGAGCATTGCGGTTGAAGTTTGAGATTGCGACGATACCACACCGGATATGAAGAACCGATGGAGAAACGGGGGCGGCGCGGTGCGATCTTCGGTGGTGGGAATGGTTGGGGGGAGCGGAAAGATCAGTTGTACTGTTCGACCTGCTGGAGGAGGGCGATCTTGCGGTCGGGCGGGAGGAAGCTGGCCTCGACGGCGTTGGCGGCGAGCTCGCGCATCTGGTCGAGGGAGAAGCCGAACTCGCGCTGGGCAAGGATGTATTCGCTGAGGAGGTCGGAGCCGAACATGGGTGGGTCGTCGGAGTTGAGGGTGACCATGAGGCCGGCGTCGAAGTAGCGGCGGACGGGGTGTTCGGCGAAGGATGGGCAGCAGCCGGTGCGGATGTTGGAGGTGATGTTGAGCTCGAGGGGGATTTGTTTTTCGGCGAGGATCTCGATGAGGTGGGGATCGTGTTGGGCGGCGAGCGCGTGGCCGAGGCGCTCCGCGCCGATGTTGATTGCGCCCCAGATGCTGGCGGGGCCATCGATGGGGCCGCCGGACTCGCCGGCGTGGGCGGTGAGGCGCAGGCCGGCCTCGCGGGCTTCGGCGTAGTGCTCCTTGAAGAGCGAGGCGGGGCCGCGGGCCTCGTCGCCGCCGATGCCGATGCCGACGATGGATGGCACATGCGGGCGCAGCTCGGCGGCCTTGCGGAAGACGCGGGCGGCCTCTTCAGGGCCGAAGTTGCGCACGGCGTCGATGATCCAGAGGATGGTGGTGCCGAAGTCGCGCTCGGCGCGGATGCGGCCGCGTTCGATGGCTTCGACGTAGGGCTCGACCTCGACCTTGCGCCAGAAGTGGAGAATGCCGAAGGAGATGTAGACCTCGGCGTGGACGACGCCCTGGGCGGCGAGGGCTCGGACCATGTCGTAGGTGATGAGCTCGTAATCTTCGGGCGTCTGCAGGCGTTCGGTGACGGCCTTGAAGGCCATGAGGAAGCCGGTGAAGTTTTCGTAGGTGTAGAGCTGGCGCGCGGCGTCGAGGGTGAGAGGCGAGGCGTCGTGGCGGCGGGAGAGCGCGACGAGCGTCTCGGGCTCGATGGTGCCTTCAAGGTGGAGATGGAGTTCGACCTTGGGCAGCTTACGCAGCCAAGCGGGGATGTCGATTTTGCTGGAGGGCGCGCTGTGGCGGCGACGAGGCGAAGGCAAAGAGGGCATTACCCCTTAGCTTAATGGATGGGCAAGGCAGAGTGAGTGGTTGAACTCAGATGCGCAAGGGCGGCTGGGTGAATGCGCGATAAACGCGCGGTTAAGAGATGTAATTCCTTTGTTGCGAGGAGCTTTTTCCTTGACATCCACCGGCCCGATGCTGGAGTCTCAAAGTATTCCACAATTTCCGTTTTTCCCTGTACGTCTACGCCACGTGCATCGCTGATCCAGCGGTTTTCTTTCGAGCACAAGGCGAGGGGTTGATCCGGCTTTCCCATATACGCCCCGGGAGCCTAAACCGCTCGGCAAGATTCTCTCCTAAGGAGTTGCCCACACTCATGACGCTTCCTAAATTTTCCATCCGGCTTCTCGCCCTCGCTTCAGCTGCGGCGCTCGCATTGTGCCCGGCTATGACGCTCAATGCCCAGACCGCTGCGCTCGGCAGCATCGCCGGCACGGTCACGGACTCAGCAACGCGATTGTGCCCAACGCGACCGTAGTGATCACGGACACCGAAACCGGCGCTGTGCACACGGTGACGACGAATAATGATGGCACCTACGTCGAGCCGTTCCTGCAGCCCGGCAACTATGAGGTCGTCATCGGCGCGCAGGGTTTGGCAAGGTCGACCACAAGAACCTGGTCTGACGGTTGGACAGATGCTGACGGTCGACGCGCAGCTGCCCGCCGGCGACCGCGACCGAGGTGACGGTCACCAGCGAGTCGCCGATCCTGGATCCGCAGAAGACCGAGGTTGCGCAGACGCTCGACCAGCAACCTGATCGGCAATCTTCCAGTGAATGCGCCGCAACTGGAGCGCTTTGTGCTGCTCACGCCGAATGTGGCGCCGGATGGCAACTCAGGACTGGTCAGCTTCCACGGCATCAGCGGCCTGTACAACCAGAACTATGTGGACGGCGCGAACAACAACCAGATGCTTTTCTCCGAGGCGCGCGGCCGCTCCTCCGGCGCACCGTATGTCTACCCGCTGGATTCGATCAAGGAGTTCCAGGCGGAGACATCGAACTACTCGGCTGAGTTCGGCCAGGCGGCCGGCGGCCAGGTGAACGCTATCACCAAGAGCGGCACCAACGCCATCCATGGCGATCTCTTCTACTATCTGCGCTACCCGGCGCTGAACGCGCTGGATCCGCTACTCGAATGTCAATGCCTGCACAACCGCCAATCCGGCAATCGCGTTCCTGCTGACCCAGCCGATGCACCAGCAGCAGCAGTTCGGCGGCTCGGTGGGCGGCCCGATCATCAAGGACAAGCTGTTTCTACTTCTTTACCTATGATGGCTTCCGCCGCGTAGGCAAGGTTTTGTATTACTCGACGGCGACCATCTCTCCTACTGCATTGGGCACTGTCGGCTCAACCTCCACCATTTCGCCCACACAGTGCCCGGCCATCTCGCCCGCGCAGTGCACGTCGGCAGTCAACTTCATGCTGCAGTTGGCGGGTATACAGTGCCAGTGGACTGCCAGCCCTTCCACCGACGCGCTTTTCCAAAGAGAATATTTTCTTCCCGCGGATCGACTACCAGTTCAACGCGCAAGAACCATCTGTTTGCCAACTTCAACTTTGTCGACTTCGATCAGACCAACGGCTACGCGCCGAATCCCACCTACTCCAACTCCTCGGCTTCAACCAACGGCTCGACGAGCTACCATGAGCGGTTTATCGTGGCCGGCTTGACCACGACGCTTACGTCGAACCTGGTCAATGAGGCCCACTTCCAATGGGGCAAGGACCTGGAGACCGCAGGCGCCAACGACTCTGGGCCCAGCGTCACCTCTAAGCAGCCTGGACGCCTATGGAATGCCCAACGCACTGCCGCGTCTGGCTGAGCCGGACGAGACCCGCTGGCAGGGGACCGACGTTGTGAGCTACGACCGGGGCCGGCACGCCTTCAAGTTCGGTGGCGACGTGAACGTGGTCCACGAGATCATGATCAACCTCTACCAGGGAGGCGGCCTTTACAACTACAGCGGGGCGAATGCAGTGGCGAACTTCCAGGCCTGGGCCGGCTGACGCGTTCGCGGGGCAGCCGGGGGACAATGTCGCCGGCGCCGGCACGCTGTACAGCTCATTTGTGCAGACCGTCGACGCGATCAACGGACCCACGGCGGCGGCTGGTGGTGACAACTTCTACATGCACATGTATGACGCCTTCGCTGAGGACTCCTGGAAGCTGAGGCCGAATCTGACCTTTCAATCTGGGCGTGCGCTACGACCTGCAACTTACGCCCAGCCCCCTACACCCGAATACGAGCAGCCCGCTCGCGGCGGAGTACAACACGACCATCAAGAACGTAACGGACCGGGTGCAGCCGCGCATCGGCTTCTCCTGGTCTCCGTATACGGGCACGGTTGTGCGCGGCGGGTATGGCATGTTCTCAGGCCTGAATCAGGGCAGCACGTACTACGCCATGCGGGTTGAGAATGGCATTTACCAGGTGAACTACTCGCAGGGTACGAGCGGGATTGCCAAGACAGTCAAGTTCCCCGACGTCGTCTACCCAATCCCGTCGCCCGATCCCGCGCTGTCCTCTGCGCTGATTCCCTCGGGCGGCAACGTGCCCGTCGCGGAGAATCCATTCCCGACTACGTTGTCGACGGTCGGAGTGGTTCCTGCCTTCCATGGCTTGAGCCCGAACTTCGTCCCGCCACTCACTCACGAGATGGATTTGAGCATCGAACAGCAGCTTCCCGGCAAGATGTCCTTGTCGATAGGTTATGTCGGCACCCGGGGCATCCACCTTCCGGTCTTCATGGATGCAAACCTGGTGGGTCAGACTCCGCACGGTCTGCACACCTACAACGTTACTGGCTATAACGGCGTTGTGACCTCCTACACGCTGCCCTTCTATCTGCCCAGCGATCGAGCCAATACCTCGATCGGCTCGCTGAACACCGGCTACAGCATTGCGAACCTCTGGTATCACTCACTGGCAACCACGCTGCGTCGTCCGTTTGCCAATGGTCTCGAGATCATTCTGAACGAGACGTGGGCACACTCCCGCGACGACGATCAGGTCGCCGGCACCTTCGGGACGTTCTACGGCGGCAATCCTGTCCTCGATCCCAACAATCTGAAGGCCGAATACGGCAACGGCGACCTGGATCTTCGGAACCGCTTTACCGGCTCCTTTGTCTACCAGTCGCACATGTACCCCGACAGCTGGGCGTTCAAGTACGTCCTGAACCCGTTCAGCTTCTCCGGCGGCTACACAGCACAGACCGGAAACACGATCACTGCTGGTACCAGCGGGTATCCAGGTTCTTCCACTGCCAGCTTGGCATACGCGGGCGATGATGGAGGCGCTACCGGAGCCGTAATGAGTTCCGGCTCGGGCTCTGGGTACCACTGGGCGGCCGTTCTACATCCAGCGCAACTCGCAGTTTGGGCCTGGCCAGCAGGACTTCGACGTGCGTGTGTCGCGCAACATTCCCATCCATGAAGGAATCTACATGCAGGTGTTTGGCGAGGCCTTCAATGTTGTCAACAAGCGCATCATCACTGGAGTAAATAGCACCTACTCTGGATACAGTGCTCCGAGTTCCTCCTGCTCCGGGACTGCGCCGTCGGGCTCGACCTTTGCGGGTTGCTATACGCCTTACAGCGTCGGTACTGCAAGCGCATTTGACGTCCCCAACGGCACCAACAACCTGCTGGTGGGGCCGCGTCAGTTGCAGGTCTCGGCCAAGCTGTTCTTCTAACCGCAGCCGGTGCAGACCGCGCTGCGCAACTTTGATCCCCGGAGAGAATTTCTCTCCGGGGATTTTTCTTTGTCCCGTGGTGCGGAGATTCTGCATCGCCTGATCTGTGGCGAGCCGTGCGGGCTGGGACAGTTGCGAAAGTGTCCTAAGCGTGGATGCACCGCTGACTGGGGGAGCGATAGTCTGCGCTTCAGACCAGTGAGGTGCGGGGATGCGGAGAGACGCAGGTCGGATCGCGGGATGGGTGATGGCAGCTTTTGTGCCTGCGATGCTAGCGACAGTGACCGCCCATGCGGCCGGGCGGCATGAGAGCTGGAGGCGAGTGGAGGACCTTGCCGCCGGCAAGCTGATCGTGGTGGAGTCGAACGGACAGGTGGCGGAGGAGTGCCGCGTGATCTCGGCGGATAACGCCAGCCTGACGTGCGTGCGCGATCCCGATCCTGATGTGAACTGGGGGCCGGGAGACGATGCCAGAGTGGTGTTTCCGCGTACAGCGGTGCAGTCGGTGTGGGTCTGGCAGGATGTGAGTGACCGGCGCGTGCTGATCCGGATGGGGATCGGGTTTGCGATTGGCGCGCTGATCTGTTCCAGGCTTGGACCAGCGGCGGCGTTTATCTGCGCGGGAATTGGAGCGTCGATCGCAGCGCTCGCGCCTGCGATGGCGGAGTCCGCCCCGCGATATCCGTTCCCTGGGCTGCCAACGCCGAGCTATCCAGTGCGACCGCCCGACCTGCGCCGCGAACTGGTGTATCGTGCGCCCGTGGCAATGCCGGCGCCTAACTCCGCGACGCCTTAGACTGGTTCCAGCGAGCGAAGGAGGAGACCACGATGCCGCGAGAGTTGAACTGGACGGACACTGAGGAGATTGGAATCCAGTTGCAGGAGATGTTTCCCGATACCGACCCGTACTCGGTGCGATTTACCGACCTGCATAAGTGGGTCGTGCAGCTGGCGGACTTCGTTGGCGATCCGGCGAAGTCGAATGAGGGGATCCTCGAGGCGATCCAGATGGCGTGGCATGAAGAATATGAGGACGCCAAAGGGCAGTAGTGCGAGCGCGTCTCTCGGCGAAGTTCCCGGAATGGGAGTGTGAGCGAAACGACGCCCGCAGGGCGAGAGGACACTAGGGCGGTCACGAGGATGGTTGGCCGCAAGCAGCAAACGTGTGTGCGGGCAAGTGCGCGCGACAGCAGCGAATGCCGGTTTTCCTGCATCTATCAGCGCGGCGGCTGTCCCCTGAACATCGCGGTTCAATGGCACCAAGGCGTTATGGTATGGCACGAGTGGGCATGTTCTAGTCAGAGGACAGGCCGCGTTGCCCGAGTATCCGCGTGGTTACGGGCGTGGAAGGTTCCACGCCGGCAGATTCGCCGGATACGCCGTTTACCATACGGGCAAATACTGCCGATTCTTCGCGCATGATTGCGAGAAGTAGCCAGGAGACCTTCATGCTTGCTCGCCGTTCTCTTCCCGTGGTGCTGGTTGTCTGCCTTAGCGTACTTGCCGGCTGCGGGAACCCCACCGGCCTCGACTCGATAGCAGTAAGCCCGGCGACGCAGTCGCTGAGTGTGGGGCAGAGCGCACAACTGACGGCGACCGGCACCTACGGCAACGCCAGTCATCCTTCTACGCAGAACATCAGCGGCAGTGTGACCTGGAGCTCGAGCGCGCCATCGGTTGCGGTGGTGAACGCGACAGGTCTGGTGACCGCGGTGGGCGCGGGCTCGACGACGATTACGGCCAGCGCGGCGGCATTCAACGGCCAGGCGAGCTCCAGCGCGGCGATTACAGTCACTTCCTCCGGCGGCAGTGGAACGGCTGGCGGGACGGTCATCTCCCTGGCGGTGATACCGGGATCGCAGACGGTGACGACGCCGGGCGAGACCGCGCAGTTCCTGGCGATCGGGACGACATCGTCGGGAGCGACAGTGAACATCACCAGCCAGGTGGCATGGAGCTCGAGCAGCACGGCCATCGCGACGATCGGCACGAGCACCGGCCTGGCGACGGCGGTGGGTGCGGGCAGCGCGACGATTACGGCGATCTATTCGAATTCAGGCACGGTGGTGACGGGCACCGCGACGTTTGCGGTCTCGGGCGGAACGACGCAGAAGTACACCGCGCTTTCCATTACGCCGGGCAGCCAGTCGCTGGCTGTGGGACAGACAGGGCAGTTCGTAGCGCTGGCTACGTCCGGAAGCACCGGGCTGGAGAACGACGTAACGAACTCGTCGGCGATTACATGGAAGTCGAGCAGCCCCTCGGTGGCGACGGTAAGCGCGACGGGACTGGCGACGGGAGTCTCCGCCGGCACAACGACGATTACGGCAGAGGTGACGAATCCTGATACGAGCGTGGTGACTGCCACGGCGACGATCAATGGGTCCAATACGCCTCCGCCGGAGCCGCTGCTCTCGCTGACGATCGTGCCGGACTCGATCACGCTGGGGAACCTTCAGTCGTCGGGTCAGTTCCTGGCGATCGGGACATTCTCTACGGCGCCGTATGTCCGAGATCTGACAAATTCCGTAGTGTGGCTGACCTCGGCGCCGAATGTCTTCCCGGTCACGACCAACTGCATTCCGACGACGAGCAGTTCTTCGGGCTCAACTTCGATCCAATGCACTACGCCGACGGCGGGCAGCCAGAACGCCGGCGTGGCCAGTGCGTGGGGCGACGGAAACGCAACCATCATCGCAGAGGCGATTGCCGCCGACGGCTCGATCCAGACAGCGACGGCCGACTTTGCCTGCCCGTTGACGCTGCCGAATCCGAACGGCGACCCGCCGACTCCGGGAAGCTGCTACCCGGGTTCTGAGGCGAGCGCGCTGCTTTCCACGCTCACGGTCTACAACGAAGGCCTGAATTCGACCACGTGGGAGGTGACGGCGCCGTCCGCGACGGGAACGCCGAACGTGCTGCACTGCGGGCCGGGCTGGGCGGGTGGCGGCGGCTCGGTGTGCACCGCGACGTATCCGGTGGGCACGCAGGTCACACTCACCGCGCCGGCCGGAGCGGGGAACTTTGGCGGATGGTCCTACAACTGCACGCCGACGGCGACTGTCACCGCCGGCGGGCCTAACAGCTGCACGGTGACGCTGACCTCCGACGATACGGTTGGTGCGATCTTCAACTGAGCTACCTTCTGAAGAGAGAACCAAGAGAAGCCGCCCTGCGGGCGGCTTTTCTGCGTGTGCGATTGTGGGCCGGAAAACTATCTGCGGCGCAGCATCTGCTTCGGTAGCTTTGATCCGGTGGCGAGCAGAGTGAGCGCGGCGGTGGTGGCCCAGACTGCAGATGCGGCGGCGATCGTCTCCATATCACGGAGGTGGGTGGAGACGGGCGGGAGAAAGCGTTCGGCGAACGTGACCGCGGCGAACGAAAGCAGTGCGGCCACGAGCGCCCTGGCGAGCTCGGCGAACTCGAGGTCGGCGAAGGAGACGAGTCGCTTGCGGTGCAGCAGTATGGCGAGCGTGGCGGTCTGGACGAAGATGCCCAGATCGGAAGCGACGGCGAGGCCGAGGAGATCGAAGCTGTGGAAGAGCGCGGCGTAGATGGGCACACTGAGGAGGGTGATGACGGTGCCGGTAATTGCGGGCGTCATGGTGTCGCTGGCGGCGTAAAAGGCGCGGGCGTAGATTCCCTGCACCGCCCAGATGGCGAGCGTGACGGCGAGGACGGTGAAGAGGCGTGTGGTGCCTGCGGCGTTGGCGCGGCTGAAGTGGCCTCCGCGGAAGAGGTCCATCAGCCATGGCGCGAGCGCGACCATCCATGCCGAAACGATCATGCCGACGGAAAAAAGTCGCGACACCGCGCGCGAGACTGAGGCCGAGAACTCGGCCATGCGGCGCTGCTGGAACATCGAGGCGAAGAACGGCAGCGAGGCTGCACCGGCCGCCGGGCCGATGACGTTGAAGGGCGCGTTGAAGAGGTCCTTGGCATTGCCGATCAGCGTGATGCCGCCCTCGCGCAGCGAGCCGAAGTAGCTGAGGAAGTAGTTATCAAACATGACCAGCGAAACGCCGATCATGAGCGGAAGAGACAGACGCAGCCACTCGCGGAAGGCTGGGTCAGAGAAGCCGACGCGCGGCATGTAGCGCAGGCCAGTGCGGAATGCGCCCAGCGAGTTCAGCAGCGCCGAGCCGATGATGACGCCGGCGAGCACTCCCCATGCGAGCGAGTAAATGCCCAGACGGCGATGCAGGAGGAATGCACCTGCGATGATGCCGGCATTGTAGATAACGGGTGTGAACGCCTGGTAGAGGAAGATCTTGCGCACCTGCAGGCGCGAGCTCATAACGCTGCCGACAAAGAAGAAGAGCTGGGCGGGCAGGATGAGCCGAGTCAGCGAGGTGCAAAGCGCCGCGCCGGCCAGATCGGTGCGATACCCCTTGAAGGCGAGCCAGACATACTGCGGAGCGAAGATCTCGCCGAGCAGGATGCCCGCGCCCAGCACCACGAGCATAGTGGTAAGGATGACGGAGAGTGCGCGGTCTTCGCCATCGTCGTCGCCGGCCTCCCGATAACGATTGAGGATGGTGATGACGGAGATAGAGGCAGCGCCTCCGATGAGGAAGTAGTTGATGAGATCGGGCAGGCGGAAGGCCGCGCGGTATGCGTCCTGCTGAAGCCCGGCGCCGAACAGGAGATTGACGTACTTAATCCGAACCAGCGCGAGCAGTCCAGAGGCCAGTGAGCTGACCATCAGCAGCATCGCCGCGGAGCCGGCGGTGTGCGTGCGGGCGAAGGCGGAGGGACGGGACTGCGCGGGTGTCGGGGCGACAGTTGAGTCGGGGGATGGGGGCAGAGCGTTCATTCGGGCTGCAACGATTCTATGGGCGTGTCTCCCATTCACTTCAAAAGTTCCATCCCAAACTTATATTGCGATAATAAATTATCGATAAACAATATAAAACAGTTGACAATCAAGATTTACCGCGTAATATTCATCTTCTCGGGAGGCAACGACCCAATGCGATCTGAAAATGAAGCAAGGCTAGCCAAACTCAAAAAAATCAGTTGGTTACTACGAGCCATCTGCGCGCTGTTTATGCTGGTATGCCTCGGAGGGTTTATTCATTTCATGACCGGACCATTCTTTCGGCATGGCCCCTACTGGGGTAATGGAACTCTCTGGCAAAGCTACAACGGGGTCGAATTCAAGGTGTACAGCCTTACAGTACGCGAGCGCTTTATCGCGGCCATCTCTTTTTCTCTGACATATGGACTCGCTTTCTTCTGCGGCCTTCAGCTCTTTCGCCTGCTGGGTTTTTACTCCCGCGGAGAGGTCTTCACAGGGGACTCTGCCCGTCAGTTCCGCCTATGGGGCTTCACCTGCGTGGCGTGGGGTATGGTCAGGTTTGGCTGGTTTTTTCTGCCGCTCGCGATCACCAACTCGCGCCGCTATCAAGGGATAGAGCTCAGTACAGTCTTCGTGGGACTCGGTGTGGTGGCCCTCTCCTGGATTATGGAGATGGCGGTCGAGATTCGCGAAGAAAACGAACTCACCATTTGAAGGGAGCGAGCAATGCCGATTGTCGTAAACGTAGACGTAATGCTCGCACGCAGGAAGATGCGCCTGAATACGCTGGCTGGGCTCGTAGGAATCACCGCACAGAACCTGTCCGTACTTAAGACCGGCCGCGCCAAAGCCATCCGCTTCAGCACCCTCGAACGACTCTGCGACGTGCTCGAGTGCGAGCCCGGCGACCTGCTGGCCTATGAACGAGGGCCAGCTGCGGTTCTGGCAACGGTAGAAGACGAGGGCCGATCAAGTTGAATGATCCGATGAACCCGGCCTACGTGCGGCGTTGCGCGCGGATGGGCAGCGGTGCGGGCTTCTTGGCGGTGCGGGATTTGTGCACGCCGGGGAGGCTGTCGATGGGACGAGCAAGTATGGCGGCGATGCTCTCCAGCTCGCGGCGGAGGGCGCGCATCTGCTTGGCTTCGGAGGCAGGTTTGGCGGGGCTGGGAGCGCTGTCGATGAGCGTGAGTTGCGGCGAGTCGTTCTCCTTGCCACGGGCGCTCTCCTTGCCGCGGAACTCGCTCTTCATCACGGCGCGGGCGCCGGGGATGGTGTAGCCCTCTTCCTTGAGCAGCGATTTGACGCGGAGGGCCATCTCGACGTCGCGGCGGCGGTATAGCCGCTGTCCAGTGCCGCCTTTATTGGGACGGAGCTGGGGAAACTCGCTCTCCCAGAAGCGGAGGACGTAGGCGGGCACCTCGCACAGGCGAGCGACCTCGCCGATGCGGAAGTAGAGCTTGTCCGGAATTGCGGAGGCGAGCGCGCCGGTGGGGTGCTGTGTGGCGCGGCGGCTTGGGGCGTCCGAAGGCATCGGCATCAAAGACACTGGATCAGCAATCGTACCGCAGTGCCAAGGCCGATGGAGCAAAAAGTGCCACAGTGTCGCGTGCGCCGAGGTGGCGCAGGGCTGGGTCCAGCTTAGAGCGGGTTCAGCTTCTTCAGGCCCTTCTTGGGCTTGTGCTTAGAGGAGGATTCCTGCGCAGAATCGTAGGCTGGCTTGGGCTTCTTTTTGCTGTTATCCGTGGACGCCGTCTGGGCAGGCTGCGATGCGGTTTTGACCTCATTGATCGGGTCCGGGGCCTGGTCAGCATGCTGGATTGGCGCGAGCTGCGGAGTGGCCGGAGGGCCGACCGGTCCGAGGCCGCCGCTCTGCGCGGGGGTTTGCTGTGGGCTAGCGGATTGCGGAGCGGGATCGCCAGTGGCTGGAGTTGCGCCGGGGAAGGCTGTGTTGCCCGGCTTTGCCGGGGCCTGGTCGCCCGAGGGCTGCACGATCTCCATGCCGACGCCGGTCCCGCGGGAGGCGGGGGTTGCGGGTGAGCTATCGGAGACGCTCGAGTCCACGGCGGAAGAGGTGTTCGGCGCAGAGCTGGCAGTGGGCACATTGTCCAGGGACAACGGCGCAGCGCTGGCTGAAGCGGGCGCCGCAGGCGCGGCATCGCTGTCGGCGGCCACGGCGTTGGCGACGGAGGGAGCAGGCCGTGCTGCATTGGGATTTACAGCAGCGGTGAAGTCCTGCTGCGCCTGATGCATGATGTCTGGCGCAACGGTCGCCTTGGGGTCCTCCAACGGAGGTTCACCAATGGTTGCGGCTGGCACGGTGTCCGCGCTATGGGCAAAGAGGCCGATGGCGCGCTTGGAGAGTGTGTACTGGCCGCGGCTGTTTTCGAGCGCGGTGGAGGAGGCGACCTCTTCCGCGGTGGGCGTGGGGATGGGGAGGTTCATGCCGACGAGGCGGTCTTTGGCGTCTTCCACGTGGGCGGAGGCGGAGTGCTCCAGCACAACCCTGTTATAGGCAGCCTGCGCGTTGCCGTCGTAGATCCTCAGCAGCCGGGCCTTGGCGTCCTCCTGCAGGCGCAGTGCGCGGATGTTGTGCGCCATCACCTCGTACTGGTCACCCATGCCGATGAGCACTTCGTCCATATGGCTGTAGAGCGGATAGCTGTCCACGATGGTCTGGTAACGGGCGATGGCTGCAGATGGATTCTGGCGTGAGGCGTAGTAGTCCGCGACGCCGGCTTCGCGGCTGGCCATTGCCTCCTGGACCTCGCGGAGGCGCTGCTTGGCCTGTGGCACCAGCGGGGAGTCCGGGAACTGCTGCAGCATCAGGCGGTATTCCTGCTCGGCCTCCTGGGTCTTGGAGTAGTCGCGGTCGGGCTTGTCCATCTGGCGGAAGTAGATGTCGCCGACGCGCATCTGGGCCTCGGCGGCCTCGGGCGCATTGGGGAAGAAGGTGATGAAGTCCTTGTACTCCTGCTCGGCCTGGGTAAGCGCGGCGGTACCGCCCTCCTTGTACCAGGAGTCGGCGATGGCCAGCTTCGACTGCATCATGTACTGCGACTCGGGATAGGTATTCAGCAGGGTCTGCAGGTCGATACGTCCGACGTCGAAGCGGCCGTGCTTGATGGCGTCCTGGGCCTTGTCATAGAGGGCCTTATCGGGCAGCTTGGTGTCCTTGCCGGTCAGCGATACGACCTTTGCGCTCTTCTTGTCGGCCTTTTTGGAGGACTTGGCTTCGACGACCTTCTCCTCCTGCTTGCGAGCTTTGCCCTTGACGGGCTTCTGGTTGGAGATGGCGATATCCGGCGCGGCGGCAGCGGGCTGCTGGCTCTGGTCGGTCTGGGGCTGTGTGGCAGGTGCTGCGTCCTGAGCGCGCGCGGCGAGCGGCGCGGCGGTCATGGAGGCTGCGAGTCCAATTCCTAATCCGAAGTTAAGGGCAACGCGTACGGATGGGAGAAGAGTGCTGCGGGTGCTGCTTTGCTTCATGCGGGGAACTCCAGAATCGGCGTGCTCAGCGTGCCAAAAAGAATGCGGGCCCGACAGCTCTCACGCCGTGCTGCGGCAGGCGACGACTGCCTCCCATTTTAGAGCAAATGCGGCCTATGCGCGGCGAAAGAATGGGCTACGCATGGGTGCCTTTTGGACGCCGGGGAGGGGTGGGAGTTAGCCGCCGGTGAGGCGCGGCGAAGGGCTACTTTCTAGGGGATTTCGGCGCGGCGTGGGTGTGCCTGCCGGGCGCAGCTTTTGCGGTGCGTGTTTCGGCCTGCGGATCTGCCGCACGGGCTCGGCGGAGCAGCTCGCGGGCGTTCTTTTCGGCCTTGCCGTGGGAGAAGACGGCGGAGCCGGCGACCAGCATGTCGGCGCCAGCCTCGACAACCGAAGCGACGGTGTCATTGTCCACGCCGCCGTCGACCTCAATGCGGAAGTTCAGGCCCATCTCCGCGCGTAGAGCAGCGAGGTAGGCGATCTTCTCAAGCGCCAGCGGAAGAAAGCGCTGGCCGCCGAAGCCGGGGTTCACGCTCATCACCAGCACGTGGTGCACCATGGGCAGCACTTCGATCAGCGTGTCCACCGGGGTGGCGGGATTGATGACGACGCCCGGCATCACGGCATGCTCGATGATGTGCTGGAGCGTGCGGTGCAGGTGCGGGCAGACCTCCTGCTGCACGGAGATCATGTCGGCGCCGGCCTCGGCGAAGGCGGGGATGAAGGCGTCGGGATTCTCGATCATCAGGTGGCAGTCGAGCGGCAGTTTGGTGATGGGCCGCAGCGCCTGCACGACCGGCGGGCCGAAGGTGATGTTGGGGACGAAGTGGCCGTCCATGACATCCACGTGGACGATGGTGCCGCCGCCGCGCGTGGCCGCGGCGACCTCGTCGGCGAGGTGGGCGAAGTCCGCGGCGAGGATGGAGAAGCAGAGGTCGATCATGGTTAGGGACCAGGTGCTAGGTACAAGGTACTAGGTGGAAGGCGCATCGGAAAGTGTGGGTCCTGGATTCTTCTGAGCGAGGTCGCGGCGGATCTCGGGCAGTAGGGCTGGCTCGGCGAGAGCGGCGCGGGCGGCGGCGCGCAGGATGCGGCGCACGGGCCAGGAGCCGCTTGAGCGGGGAAAAGAGCCTTCAGCTTTAGGGAAAAAGATCTCGCCGGCGCGCTGCTTCTCCGGCCGGTAATACCAGCGGCGGAGCAGCGAGAGATGGTCGCTGAGCGTGGCGAGGTCTGGAGTTGACGATCCGGCGGCGCGGGCTTCGAGGGTAGCGATGGCGGCTTCGGCGCGGGCTTCGGGGTTGAGGGTATTCCCACTCATGTCGCTCCGCTCCATGAATGGGGCACCCGGTTCTGTGCCGGTGCTGGCTGGGCCTGATTCCTCAGTCAGCGGGATGGCCTCGAGCATCAACGGCTGGGCGAAGAGGGAGCTGCCGACGGCGGTCTGCTCGCGCACGGCGCGCACGCCGAGCGTGGAGAGTCGTGCGGGACCGAAGAGGCAACCGGCGTGGAGCAAATACACCGCCGCAGTTGGCTCCTCAGTGTCAGCGGCCTCGTTGGTAGCGGCCTTTTGCACGATGATGGCGCGCAGATGCGGAATGGGCGCGACGAGTTCGTCGGCGAGGGCGACTGCGGCCTTCACCTTCTGAATCTGCGCGTGGATCTCGGCGGCACGTTCGAAGTTGAGGTCGGCGGAGGCTTGCTCGCGCTCGGCAGTGAGTTTTGTGACCAGCGATTCGCCGCGTGTGTTGAGGAAGGCTTCAACGGCGGCGGCTTCGGCGGCGTAGGCCTGGGCGTTGGCGGGAATCTGCGCACGGTTGCAGGGCGCGAGACACTTGCCCATCTCGCCGTAGATGCAGCCGGGGTGGTCGGGCGCGGGGTGCAATTCTTCGTGGCAGCGGCGGATGAGGAAGAGGTCTTCGACGGCCTCGCAGTAGCGGTCGGCGGCGGAGCGTGAGGGAAACGGGCCGTAAGTATGTGCGAGCGAGCGTTTGCTCGAGTCGGTTGGTGGTGTAGAGGCGTGGGAAGGCGTTCTCCTGGGCGAAGCGCAGGAAGTAGGGCGTGCGCAGCTTGAGCCGGCGGCGCGCCTCGTCGAGGCCGAAGACGGCGGCGCTGGCGCGGTAGAGCAGAAGCAGAGACTCGAACTCGGAGCCGGCGACGGTGTAATCAATGCGGGCGACGCGGGCGGAGAGATTGAGGAGCTTCGAGAGCTGCGGGCGACCTTCCGCATCGGATTCAGAACGGCGCGCATCCGGCGGAGAGAGCAGTCGCGCCATGCGGCGCTGCAGATTGGCCGCGCGCATCAGATAAGGTTGAGCGTATTCGTCTGCACCGCGCAGCGCGAAGACGCCGGGCAGTGCAGGGATGCTGCGGAGAATTTCCGCGGCGCGCCCGGGCGCAAACTGCAGCGAATGCTCGAAGGTGAAAGCCTTTGCCACAGGAGGATTCTAGCTGCCGGCAGCGTTATACTTCAGGTCATGGAACTCGCGTTGACACCGGAGCTTGAGGCGCGCATCCAGCGACAACTCGAGAGCGGGCGCTTTGAGAGTGCCGAGCAGCTTGTCTCGACAGCGGTCGAGGTCTTTGAGTCGTTTCCGTTGCCTGGCGGCCTTGAACAGGCCGAGTTCCAGCGGCTGCTGGAAGAGGGCTGCGCTGAAGCGGATCGTGGGGAGACGGTTTCCGCGGAAGAGGCGCGAGAACATCTCAGGAGGCTCCGCGCCGCGTTGTGATCTATCGGCTGACGCAGTCCGCTCTGCGTGACCTGGAAGAGATCGCGACCTACCTGACGCGCGAGGCAAGCGCGGAGGCCGCTGAACGAATCGAAGCCAGGATTTTCGGAGCCTTCGATGATCTGACGCGGCTTCCTCCGATCGGGCACCGCAGGCTCGACGTCCGAAGAAGTGATCTCTTGTTTCATGTAGTCGATCCGTATCTGATTGCTTTTCGCCGTGAGCGGGAACAGGTCATGATCATCCGCGTGCTGCATGGCCGCAGAGATGTTCCGCGCATTCTGCGCTAGCTGCCGGCGATGGTCATGCCGTCGATGCGCAGGGTGGGTGCGGAGGTGGCGGTGCGGAAGGTGGCGTCGTTGCCGATGGCGGTGATGTTGCGGTACATGTCCTTGAGGTTGCCGGCGATGGTGATCTCCTCGACCGGATAGGCAAGCTCGCCATTCTCAATCCATAATCCTGCCGCGCCCTGGGAGTAGTCGCCGGTAACGAGGTTGACGCCAAAGCCCATGGTCTCCGTGACGTAGAGGCCCCTGCGCACGTCGCCGATGATCTCTTCCGGCGTGCGTGTGCCGGGCTGGAGGAAGAAGTTGCCCGCGCCGATGCCGGGGTTTGAGGCGAGCGAGCGGGATGCGTTGCCAGTAGACCGGATGCCGAGCTTGCGCGCGGTGTAGGTGTTGGCGACGTAGTTTTTGAGCACACCGTTCTCGATGAGTACAGTGCGGCGCGTGGGCAGGCCTTCGCCGTCGAAGGGTGCGGTACCGAAGCCGCCGACTTTGATTGTCTTTTCATCCCACTCATGCGCGTCCTGACGGCTGCTCATGAATGGGGCAACCGGAAGGTTGTGGTTGAAGACGAGAGTGCCGTCATCGATGACGGTGATGTTGGGGCCGGCGATCTGCTCGCCGAGTTTGCCGGCGAGGAAAGTGGCGTGGCGATAGACGGCGTCGGCGTTGGCGGCGTCGAAGAGGTTGCCGATGATGGAGCGGGCGATTTCCGGAGAAAAGACGACGGGAGCCTGCTGGGTAGGGACGCGACGAGCGCCGAGGCGGCGTAACGCGCGGCGCGCGGCCTCCTGGCCGATGATGACGGGATCCTCCAGCAGGCGCGTGGTGCGCGAGGAGGAGTACCAGTAGTTGCGCTGCATCTTGCCGTCGGCCTCCTGCGCGATGGGCTGGGCGGAGAAGCCGCAGTAGGTGCGGCGGTATTGGCCGAGGAAGCCGCGCGAGTTGACGAGCACCTTGTGGAAGGTGGCGGCGTCGTAGTCGCCGCCGGCGGAGTTCTGGATACGGGTGTCGTAGGCCATGGCGGCGGCCTCGACGGCGCGCGCGGTCTCGATGCGGACGGCGGGGTCCTGCTGGACGACATCGTCGAAGTAGAGGTGCTGGGCTGAAGAATCATGTTGTCCAAACTCGCCGGGCTCAGGCAGGCCGGCGAACGGATCCGGCGTGGTGATGCGCGCGAGCTGGACAGCGCCCGAGACGAGTCGGGCGAGCGAGTCGGGCGAGAGATCAGAGGAGCTGGTGGAGGCGGTGCGCTGGGCTTCCTTTCCGTCGCTGCCGCTGGCGATGTAGACGCGGAGACCGATGGCGCGCGAGCCGGACTGCTTGAGCGTCTCCACCTGGCCGAGGCGGAGGTGGGCGGAGAAGTCGTCGCCTTCGTAGAGGACGACCTCAGCATCGGTGGCGCCGGCCTTGAGCGCGCGGCTGAGGACGTCGGAGGCGAGCTGGGCGAGATCGGTTGCGGCGATGGCTTCTGCTGGCATGGGCTGTGGTTCATTGTAGCGATTGGGGCCAGTTGTGCCGCGGCGTTAGCCTCGGCGGACTTGGCCGAAGGAAAGCGCTTTCGGGTATAGTTGGCGGTGCGATGAAAGCGCCCGCCTGCGTGGTTTTTAAGGGCGGAAGCTGAGCGGAGAACAATGACAATGCAATCTTTGAAGATGGCGGTATTGGCGATGACGATGGGAGCGGCGATGGCGGGTGCGGATGCGACGGCGGCAACGGTGACGAAGGCGGGCTTTGGAAAGCTGCCCGATGGAACGGCGGCGGATGTTTACACGATCAAGGATGCGGAGCTTTCGGTGCGGATCACGACCTACGGCGCGCGCATCGTGGGCATCGACGCGAAGGACAAGGACGGCAAGGTAGCGGACGTGGTGCTGGGGTATGACTCAGTGGATGGGTACACCAGCGAGAAGAGCAAGACGTTCTTCGGCGCGATTGTGGGCCGCTACGGCAACCGCATCGCGGGCGGGCAGTTCAAGATCGATGGCAAGAGCTACCAGGTGCCGAAGAACGACGGCGACAATGCGCTGCACGGCGGGCCGCAGGGCTTCGACGTGAAGAACTGGGCGGCGAAGGAGATCCCGGGCGGCGTGGAGTTTACGCTGGTCTCGCCGGACGGCGACATGGGCTTCCCGGGCAAGCTGACGGTGCATGTGCGCTACACGCTGGTGGGCGCGGCGCTGCACATCAACTACTCGGCGACCAGCGACAAGGCGACGGTGACGAACCTGACGAACCACTCGTACTTCAACCTGGGCGGGCGCGACTCGGGGACGATCCTGAACGACGTGATGATGATCCCCGCGGACAAGTACACGCCGGTGAACAAGGGGCTGATTCCGGACGAGGGCGCGGTTTCGGTGGCGGGGACGCCGTTCGACTTCCGCAAGCCGACGGTGATCGGGCAGCGCATCCATGACAAGGATCCGCAGATGAATCTCGGGCCGGGCGGGTATGACCACAACTGGGTGCTGAATGGTAAGAACGGCGAGATGAAGGTTGCGGCGAAGGTTGTTGATCCCAAGAGCGGGCGCGTGCTGACGGTGACGACCACGCAGCCGGGCGTGCAGTTCTATACGGGCAACTTCCTGGACGGGAGCCGCAAGAGCCCCAGCGGCACTCCCTACGGGAAGAACAGCGGCTTCTGTCTCGAGACGCAGCACTTTCCGGACTCGCCGAACCAGCCGAGCTTTCCCGGCACGGAGTTGAAGCCGGGCGAGACGCTGCACACGGAAACAGTGTTCACGTTTTCGGTGGAGAAGTGATGCGCCACCCCCGGTAAAAATGGCTACTTAATAGATTCAAAAGATTTAAAAAGCGTAATAGATTCTAAAGGGTTTGCCAGCTTGGCCTTTAGAATCAATTGGTTAGGGACAGACGAAAAAGCCTTCGCTTGGCGGCGAAGGCTTTTCTGTTTCTGATCTCTACTTCTACTATAGCGGGGCGGAGAAAACTGGAATGCCAACTTTCCGCGGCTTTTATCGGCTTTTTTTGCAGGGGGTTGGAGGGAAATTCGAGGCTTGAGGGGCTTGACACCGATTTTCACGCAAATGCGGTTCGTTCGTAGGACTCCGCCGGTTTTTCGACCCTCCTCGTGCGCGCCCATGCGGTGATGCATGTTGGGAGCATGAGCGTGAGTGACACCGCCGCGTCGACGAGCAGGATATGCATGGTTAGCCAGCGATGTCCCGCCGGGTCAACGACGACGGGCGGCGCCATCGGCAGTTTCAGGATGAGGATGTTGCCGAGAGCACAGAGCGCGTACATCAGTATCGGCATTCGCCAGTAACGAGCTGGAGTGCGGCTTGGTACAAAATCGCGTCTGGTGCAGTAAAGCGCGAATATCTGGAAGAAGACATAGGCCGTGAGATACCAGCCGAAGAAGTTGCTGACGGGGACGCCAAAGTACAGGCCTCCATCGCGCCAGATCCATGCTTTATCAACCGTGGCCCAGTCTGCTTCCATGGACAAGTCCCACGCCAACATGATGAACGCCGCCAGCGCCGGTACCGCCACTGCGTGGAAGGCTTGTAGGCGCTTTTCCCGCACGCCAAGAATCAGAACGGCCAGTACCCAGGAACAGTAGCCGATTCCGAGATATGCCAGGACGAGCAGAAATGGAAGGCCTCGCACCTTCGGCCCCATCACGTCTGTGAAGTAGTAATGCCCGAAGGGAAATCCTGTCTTCAGGCCCAAGCTCTCGATGGCGGCACTTACAGATAGGCACGTAACCGCGAAGAGCAATATCCCCTTCCACCGGTAGATGATGCTTCCGTGGATCAATGCAAATATTGCCGGAGGTATGACATGCAAAAACACGACCAGCAACGTGGGAAGCCGATCGGCGAATAGCTGGCAGATGCGAGCGTCCAGATACAGGAAAAGGGCGAGCCAAAGCACCGCTTCCTGCCACTTTTCGACGCGATCCGATCTCACGATGGAAGTGTACATCGGAGGGCAAAGAGAAGGCCTGAGGGCGACCGTTTTCCGGCGAGATTCCTGCCGATGCAGATCAGCTATGTGGAGTCATGACGGGGAGGTGAGGGCGCGGAGGGCGTCTTCGCGGGCGCGGCGGAGGGATGGGATGATGTCGGCGGCATCGTTGGGGTAGAACTCCATAGCGATCCGGCCAGTGTACTTCAGCGCGGCGAGGCGGCGGTAGATGGTGGGGTAGTCGATCTCGCCGGTCCCGGGGGCGTGACGGCCGGGCACGTCGGCGACGTGGATGAGGCCGACCTGGGCGATGTTGGCGTTGAGTTTCTCGATGAGGTTCCCGTAGCCGCGCTGCTCATGGTAGAGGTCGTAGAGGACCTTGATGCTGGGGCTCGAGACAGCGTTTGTGATGGCGAAGGCTTCGGTGACGCCGTCGAGATAGATGGGCGGATTCTCGATGCGGTCGATGGGTTCGATGAGGCCGGTGATGCCGTTCGCGGCGAGTATGGGCGCTGCCTGCGAAAGGGTTTCGATGGACGCTCGGTGCTGGGCTTCAGCGGCGATGCTGTCGAGACGCTTGCCTGACATGAGGATGATCTGACTGCAGCCGAGTTCTTTGGCGACGGGGATGAGGTCTTTGAGTTCGGCGACGTAGGCGGAGGCGCCGGCGGGGTCGGCGAATCCGCGGGCTGGATCGGCGAAGCCGCGTGTTAGGCCGGCCATGGCGTCGATCTGGATGCCGAGTGCTTTCATTCGGGCGAGGATGCGCTGCTTCTCTTCGGGAGTCCAATGCTTGAACTCGTCGACCAGTTCGACGCATCGGTATCCGGCCTGGGCGACGCGCTCGAGGTTCTCCTCGAAGGTGCCGAACTTCTTCATGGTCCACATCATGACGGAGATGTCGTTGACGGGGTGGGCTTCCAGCGCGGGAAGGCGTGCGGGTTTGACCGCGTATGCGGCGGTGGATGCGGCGAGGAGTTTGCTGAAGGTTCTGCGGGTCAACATGGATTTAGTGGCCGGTGCCAGAGTAATGCAACCGCAGGTCCTTCGACTACGGCGCGTTCCCGCGTTGCGGGATCTCGCCTTCGCTCAGGATGACAGATACAAAAACAGACGCAAGTCCTTCGACTACGCACGGTGCTGACGCACCGTGCTCCGCTCAGGATGACAGAGCATGGGTGTCACCAAGGCAACCCACCCTTCGCTGCGCGAAGGATGGGCCACCCGACCTAACTAGCGCGGGAGTTTGCGCTGGAGGTCCTGTGCGATGAGGCGGCCGTGGAAGCGGCCGTTTTCGATGAAGATCTCGTTGGTGCGCTCGCCGGCGACGATGACTCCGGCGAGGTAGATGCCGGGGACGTTGGATTCGAGCGTGGCGGGGTCGCAGACGGGGCAGCGGGCGTTGGACTCGTCGAGTTGCACGCCGAGCGATTCGATGAAGGCGAAGTCGGGGTGGTAGCCGGTGAGGGCGAAGACGAAGTGGTTGGGCAGGGTGCGCTCGCCCTGGGGCGTGGCGAGGGTGACGGTGTCCTCGGCGATGTTGGTGACGGATGAGTTGAAGTAGGCGGTGACCTCGCCGTTCTTGATGCGGTTGTTGATGTCGGGCAGGATCCAGTACTTGACGTGGCGATGCATCTCCGCGCCGCGATGGACGAGGGTGACGCGCGCGCCGTGACGCCAGAGGTCGAGCGCGGCGATGGCGGCGGAGTTCTTGCCGCCGATGACGAGGACGTCGAGGCCGAAGTAAGGATGCGGCTCGTGGTAGTAGTGCTGGACCTTGGGCAGGTCTTCGCCGGGGATGCCGAGATAGTTGGGCAGATCGTAGTAGCCGGTGGCGACGACGAGCTTGCGGGCGCGATGAGTGGTGCTTGCGGTCGAACCGGTCTGCGGTGTGGACGGTGAAGTTGCCGTCCGATCCGGTGACGCGGTTCGACGGTCTCATACTGGCGGACGTCGAGGGCGTAGTGCTCGGCGACCTTGCGGTAGTACTCGAGGGCCTCGGAGCGGGTGGGCTTCTGGTTGGGGCTGGAGAAGGGCATGTCGCCGATCTCGAGCAGCTCCGGGGTGGTGAAGAAGGTCATGTGCGCGGGGTAGTGGAAGAGCGAGTTGCAGAGGCAGCCCTTGTCGACGAGGACGACGCGAGAAGCCGGCGCGCTGGGCGTCGATGGCGCAGGCCATGCCGGTGGGGCCGGCGCCGATGACGAGGAGGTCGTAAGTTTCCTGGGGCGACGCGGGCATGAGGTGATTTTAGCGGAGCTGCAAAAATGAATGCCCGCACGGGGCGGGCATTCAAGGATCGGATCGATTGCTGCTTATAGTTCGACGAGCTTGTGGGCGATGGCGAAGAGGGCGAGTTCGAGGCGGGTGGAGACGCCGGTCTTGTCGAAGACGTTGGAGAGGTGGCGCTTGACGGTTTCCTCTGAGATGGAGAACTGGGTGGCGATGTCGCGGTTGCTGCAGCCTTCGACGATGCAGGTGACGACTTCGAGCTCACGCGGGGTGAGGCCGTAGGTCTTGCGCTCGGGGACGGCGGCGGCCTGGGCCATTAATTCATGGAGGGCCTTGAGGAGGTTGACGACGCGTTCGCCACCGATCCAGTAGTCGCCCTGAACGACAGCGCGGAGTGCCTGGCCGAGGTCGCCGGCGACGGAGTCCTTGAGGACGATGCCGCGGGCGCCGATCTGGAGGGCTTCGATGATCTGCTGGGTGGAGATGGTGCTGGTGAGCAGAACGATCTTGACGCGCGGCGACTTGGCCATGATGGCGCGCATGGCTTCGATGCCGGGCAGGCGGGGCATGGCAACGTCGAGGAGAAGGATGTCGGGCTCGAGCTCGAGGGTCTGGGTGATGGCGACATCGCCATCCTCGGCCTCGCCGACGACCTCAAAGCCGGGCTCGTTCATCAGCATGTTCTTGACGCCGAAGCGGACGACGGGGTGGTCATCGGCGACGACGATTCGGATGCTGGCCACCGCGGGTGCGGGTGCGGCGGACTTTCTGGTTGCGGCCTGGCTCATTGCGGCTCCTGTGCTCCTGGGGGGACTATCGAATCTGTTCGCGCGAACGGGTGCGAGCCCCCACGTCAGGCGCGTGCACTCAGCATACGCTCCAGCCGGTCACACGCGGCAGACAGCTCATCTAAAGAGTTAACGGCGCTGCCGTCGGAGTCCGGGCCGTCAGTCTCGAGGCCCGCGGCGATGCGGTGGAGTTCGGTGGCGCCGAGCATTCCGCAGCTGCCTTTGATGGCGTGGGCCTGGCGCATGAACTGCGCGGGATCGTGCGCCGCGGCGAGTGCTCGCATGGATGCGATGCGCATGCGCGCGTCGCTGACGCACATGGCATACATCTCGTGCAGCTGGGGCGCGGGCATGGAGCCGGCGAGCTGGCGATAGATGGTCTCGTTCAGGATTGGAGGGGGCTCGGCGGGATGTGCAGAGGAGGGAGGCGCGGCGTCCATCCCAGGTTTGGATGCCGGTCCTGCGGCAGAGGCGGCGAGAGTCAGCCCGGCGGTGGATTTCTTCTGGGTAATCCGCTTCGAGGCGCGGGCCGATCGGATGGCCGTGGCGAGTTCGGGTGTGTTGAAGGGCTTGAGCAGGAAGCCGTCGTAGCGAGCGAGCGTCGCCGGTGTGGGCCGGCTGCCGCTGATGGCCAGCAGCAGGGTACCGCGACCACAGGCGCGACGCAGACGGCCGGCGAGCTGGTCTGGAGTGGAGCCGGGCATCTGCATGTCGGCAAGAACGAGGTCGGGGTGGATGCCGGAGGCATCGAGCAGATCGAGGGCGGCATCGCCGGAGTCGGCGGATGAGACGGCGTAGCCTTCGGCCTCAAGAAGCACGGCGAGCAGCTCGCGGCTCATCTCGTCGTCGTCGACGATGAGCACGCGCGTTGGAGAGGGCTGCTGCGCCATGGCTGGGCAAAGAGTAACAGGCGCGACGGGTTTGGAGACGGCGATGTGGGCGCGGGGATTGCTTTGCCGCAGGCGGAGAATCGACTAGAGTGGTGCGCATGGCAGAGGAGCGCGATCCGGCGCACGATTCTTTGTCGCCGACAGCGGCGCTGGAGGCGCGGGTGGCCGTGCTGGAGCAGGCGCTGGCGGTTCTGCAGCAGCAGATCGCCGGAGGGCGCGGGGTCAGCGACCGTCCGGTGGAGCGCAGGGCCGCGTCGGCTGTGCAACCGGCGGCTTCGCAGGCAGGGGCAATGGGCGCAGGTCTGCGGGCGGCTCTTCCTCCACCCATGCCGCCTCAGTTTAGGGCCGCCGCTCCCCGCGGCGAGGAATCGGCGGCGATGCTCGAGAGCCGGCTGGGCTCGCAGATATTCAACCGCGTCGCGATTGTTTCCCTGCTGCTGGGCGCGGCCCTGGGGCTAAAGCAGGCGGTCGACCGCGGATGGCTGGGGCCGGTGGCGCGGGTGGCGATTGGGCTGGTGGCGGGCGCGGGGCTGGTGCTGTGGTCGGAGCGGTTTCGCGCGAAGGGCTTTGCAGCGTTCAGCTATTCGCTGAAGGCGGTGGGTTCTGGCGTGCTGTATCTGTCGCTATGGGCGGCGTTCCGGCTGTTTGGGTTGTTGCCGGCCTCGGTCGCGTTGTGCCTGATGCTGCTGGTCACCGGATGGAACGCGTTTATGGCGTGGGCGCAGGACTCCGAGCTGCTGGCGACGTATGCGCTGGCGGGTGGGTTCGCGACGCCGATGCTGCTTTCGACGGGCGGCAACCACGAGACTTTTCTCTTTACGTATGTGCTGGCGATCGATGTGGCGACGATTGTGCTGGTGCGGTTGCGGGGATGGCCGCGGCTGTTGCTGGGGGCGTTTCCGCTGACGGTTGGATATTTCATTGGCTGGTATGTGCAGTTCTGGGCGGCGGACGAACTGGGGCTTACGGCGATGTTTGTCGCGCTGTTCGGGGCGGCATTCGCGAGTGTGTCGCTGGGGTCGCGTGCGGCAGATTCGGCGGCGCCGGCGTCGCGCGCGCTGAAGCGCGGCATACTGCTCGAAGACATTTTGCTGCCGCTGGCAAATGCGGCGTTTGCCGCGCTGGCGCTTTATTCAGTGCTGGAGGATTCGAAGCATCATGATCTGCTGCCGTGGCTGATGGTGGCGCTGGCGGCGGTCTATCTGGGCCTGATGCGCGCACCGCAGACGCGCACGGCCTCGGCGATCCACCTGTCGCTGGCAGTGGTTTTCCTGACGATTGCGGTTCCGCTGAAGGCGAGCGGCCACTGGATTACGGTGAGCTGGCTGGTGGAGGGGTTGGCGCTGATGTGGGTAGCCTCGCGGCTGGCGGGGACTTCGGCGGCTGATGCGGGTGGTGCATCAGGCGAGGCGGATGCCGGCGCGGCACATGCGGCAAGCGTGCTCCGGCCGCTGGCAGCGGCATCGCTGCTGCTGGGCTTCTGCGGAGTGTGCGTGCATGCGTTTGGGCTGCTGGACTTCGAGACGATTGCGCTGTGGAACGAGGGAACGGGAACGGCGCTGACGGGGATTGCAGTGTTTGCGGCGGTCGCGTGGCTGGCGATACGCTCGGCAGCGGCGGCGCGTGAGGGAAGCGCTGCGCGCGATAGGAGTGCGCAATGGGCGAGCATCGTAACGGGCGCGGTGCTGCTGATCGATGTGATTGCTGGGGTGCTGACGCTGCGCGAGCTGGGCGTGTCGTGGCGATGGGAGGACGCGCACCCTGCGTTTCGCAGCGCGGATTTTGTGACGGCGCTGATTGGGCTGGCCGTCTTCGGCGGAGTGATTGTGGTTTCGGAGCGGCTGGCGCGGAAGGATCGGGGAGACACGTTCTGGGGGACGTGCACGGCGCTCTCGACGATTGCGTTCAACCTGACTGCAGTGCTGACGGGTGTGCGCGAGGTGAGCGCGGCGTTTGTGCCGCTGGCGGGCGCGGTGAATGTGGATGTGGCGTTGCAGCAGGCGCTGGCGATCTCCGCGTGGCTGATGCTGTATGGAGCGGCGTTGCTGGCTGTAGGGTTCTGGCGGAGGTCGAGCCTTCTGCGCTGGCAGGCGCTGGCGCTGCTGGCGATCACGATCCTTAAGGTCTTTGCATACGACATGCGCGACCTGAGCGGCGGATACCGATTTGTAAGCTTCCTTGCACTGGGGGGATTGTTGCTGGCCGTCAGCTTTGCGTATCAGAAGGATTGGCCGGGTGTTCGCGAGGAGGCGCGGGGCGCGGAAGCCGCGTGGCCTGAAAGCGAAGAGAAAGACGCCGGGGGGCATGCTCCGGCGAATCAAGCTGCCGCTGGCGATGCGCGCCCGGGAGCGGCGCAATGAAGGCAGCTGCGCTGATTGTTGCGGCGGCGATGCTGCAGGCTGCCGGAGTTGATGCGCCGCCCGTTGCGCAGCCGAAGTACATGCGCTATCTGCGAGCGCTGAACGTACCGCAGGAAGCTGGCCCGGGTATTGGGCAGGCGTGTGCGGTGTTGGATGCCGCGATCTTTCCGCACGCTGCGCCATCCCTGCTGGACATGCGCATTTTTTCGTCGGAAGTCGCGGGCGCGTCTGTGCCAGCGAGTGCGCCGCATGAGGTGCCGTTCGCGGTTACGCTGAGTGAGCCGGTGACGGAGGAGGCGGAGCCGGCGCGTGTGCTGAATCTGGGCCAAGGGGCGGGGTACACGATTGCTTTCGACCTGGAGATGCCGCGGCGGCCTTACTCTGCAGTGGCGCTGGAGCTTGATCCTGAGCTGCATGATTTTCTGGGAACTGCGAATGTTACGGCGATGGACGCACTGGGCGGCAAGGGGCATTCGGCTTCGTTCGGTGCGTTCACGATCTTCGATCTGACCTCGCAGCGGCTGGCGCGCTCGACGGAGCTGCCGCTGCCGGAGTCGACGTTTCCCTATCTGCATGTGGCGCTGACGATGGCGAATGCTCCGGGGGCGCAGATGCCGGGTGCCGGGTTTGTGCCGTCGATGGTCGAGGGCGCGGAGGTGCCGCCCAGCCGCGAGGAGCAGACGGTCTATACCACGGTGGCTGAGACGAGAGCGATTGCGACGCAGGGACGCGAGAGCGTTGCGAAGTTCGAGATCCCGGCACGCGTGCCGGTGGAGCGCGTGGAGTTTGTGCTGGCGCCCACGTATAAGGGCAACTTCAGCCGCGACGTGCGCGTGACGGCGACGGCGGATGCGGCTGCGAAGGGTACCGCCGAAGAAGCGGCGCCGACTGGAGACGAGAGCGGCGGTATGGACGCGGACCAGCGCGCCGCGCTGCCAGAGACGGTGACGGGGGCGATTCTGCGAGTGCGTGGCACGCAGGCAGGGCGCGAGATCAACACTGAGGAGATGACGGTGCCTGCGGTGCTCGGCGCGAACCTGCAGCGCGCGGCGAAGGTGGAGGTGACAATCGAGAATGGCGACGACCAGCCGCTGCCGATTGCCGTGGTGCGGCTGGAGATGCGCCGGCGCAGACTGTGCTTCGGTGCGGGCGCGGCGGCTGCAGGGCCGCTGGCGCTTTATTACGGCGATGCCGCGCTCTCCGCGCCGGTGTATGACTATGAGCGGCTGTTCACGCCGGCGGAGAATCCGCTGGTAGTGACACTGGGGCCGCAGCTGGCGAACCCGGAGTTCACGCCGCGGCCGGGCCCACCGCGCTCGCTCCTGGACCGGCATCCGGAGGCACTGTGGATCGCGCTGATTGCGGCGATTGGGACGCTGGGGTTTGTGGCGGCGAGATCGGGGAAGAGCGTGGGGCGCTAGCGCAGGGCGGCGTCCACTTCGCGGTAGTAGTCGGGGGCTTTGAGGATCTCGCGGGGCTTGGAGCCGTCGGCGGGGCCGACGAGGCCGTCGCGCTCCATCAGGTCAATCAGGTGCGCGGCGCGGCCGTAGCCAATACGTAACCGGCGTTGTAACAAACTAGTGGAGGCTTTGCCGAACTCGAAGACCAGGCGGACGGCATCGTCGAAGAGTTCGTCGTTGGCCTCGGCCTCTTCGCCGGGAACGATCTCCTTGCCGGCCTCGTCCTTGGGGCCTTCGAGGAAGCCGTGGACGTATTCGGCCTCGCCCTGGGCGCGCCAGAACTCGGTGACGGCAGAGATTTCTTTTTCGGTTACAAATGGGGCGTGCAGGCGCTGCACGCGGCTGGTGCCGGGCGCGAGATAGAGCATGTCGCCCTTGCCGAGGAGGGATTCGGCGCCGTTCGAGTCGATGATGGTGCGCGAGTCGACCTTGGTGGCGAGGCGGAAGCTCATGCGGGTGGGGACGTTGGCCTTGATGAGGCCGGTGATGACGTCGACCGACGGGCGCTGCGTGGCGAGCACGAGATGGATGCCGACGGCGCGGGCCATCTGCGCGAGGCGGGTGATGGATTCTTCGACGTTGGCGCGGTCGAGCATCATCAGGTCGGCGAGCTCGTCGATGATGATGATGATGTAGGGCAGCGGCTCCTGATTGACGTCTTCGAAGAGATATTCGCTGCCGTGGTCGAAGAGTTTGTTGAACTGGTCGATGTTGCGGACGCGGTTGGTGGCGAGCAGCTTGAGGCGGCGCTCCATCTCGCGGACGGCATTGCGCAGGGCATTGGCCGCGAGCTTGGCCTCGGTGATGATGGGCGTGAAGAGGTGCGGGATGCCCTCGTACATGCCGAGCTCGACGCGCTTGGGATCGACGAGGATCATGCGCACCTGCTCGGGCGTGGACTTGAAGAGCACGCTCATGATCATGGCGTTGATGGCGACGGATTTGCCGGAGCCGGTGGAGCCGGCGATGAGAACGTGCGGCATGGAGGCGAGGTCGGCGGTGACGATGCGGCCGTTGATGTCCTTGCCGAGGGCGATGGCGAGCTTGGATTTCGACTGCGCGAAGGACTCGCACTCGACGACGTCGCGCAGCCAGATGGTCTCGCGCTCGGAGTTGGGGACCTGGATGCCGACGGTGGATTTGCCGGGCATGCGCTCGATGAGGATGGACTCGGCGGCCATGGCGAGGCAGAGGTCGTCGGCGAGGCCGGTGACGCGCGCGTATTTGACGCCGGCGTCGGGGCGGAACTCGAAGGTGGTGACCACGGGGCCGGGGTTGATCTGCGTGACCTGGCCGTCGACGCCGAACTCGGCGCACTTGGCGACGAGGGTGCGGGCTTCGTCGCGCAGGGCCTGTTCGCGGACGATGTGGGCCTCTTCGGAGCGGAAGAGGAGGGAGGATGACGGCAATTTGTAACCGCGGATGGACTTTGGCGTGATGGTGACGGGCTTGATGTCCGCGTCGGCGCGCTTGCCGAAGGAGATGGTCTGTGGGGCTGGATCATGCCTCGCGGCGAGGGTTTCGGCGATGGGCTTGAGCGGTGCGGCGGTCCGCGCGGATTCGGGTTTGGGCGCGCGAGCGGGCGGCATCTCGGGGAGCTCAAAGAGACGACCATCGCCTGGAGCTGCGGCAGCGGCGAGGGCCTCGGCGTAAGGGGCGGCGGCTGCGGTGGCGGCGGCGAGCGGTGTGACGGGCACGGCGTCCACGTTGGTGCGCGGCATGGACTGCCAGACGGAGGTGTGGGCTTCGGCGGGCTGGTCTGGTGTGATTTCAGGTGCGGCGGCGCGGCGCTTGCGACGGCTGAGCCAGCCGAAGAGGCTGCCGAGGAGCGTTGAGGGGGGTTGCTGGGCGCGGCGCTCGCGTTCGAGCTCGGCGGCTGCAGCGGCGACGCCCTGGTCACGCCTGCTGACGAAGGTCGCGGAGTCGAGCGGCCCTTCCTGCTGCGCGAGGCCGCGCTTCTCGGCCTTCTTCTGGGCACGGCGGGCGCGCCATGCGGCGATGCGCTCCTGCATGCGATAGGCGAAGGCGAAGTGGCGCTCGGTCCAGTCGCGCGCGGTGAGGAATGTAAAGGTGGTGGCGAGATAGAGAGCCGTGACGACCATCAGGGTGAGGACGATGGCGGCGCCGGGAAGGTTGAGGTAGTGCAGCAGCAGGTCGGCAAGCAGGCGGCCGGTGACGCCTTCAACGGGCAGCGCGTGGCGCCAGTAGAGACCGCGCGGCAGCAGGCCGAGGGCGGCGGGAGCGAAGACGATCCAGAGAGCTAAACCCAGAAGACGCGCTTTGGCTGAACCCGCAGGGCGCTGGCGCATCCAGCAGAGGCCGACGCGGCCGATGACGATGGGCAGGAAGAATGCGGCGATGCCGATGGTCTGCAGGAGGAGATCGGCGAGCCATGCGCCGGCGAGGCCGGTCCAGTTATGCGCGCCGACGCGGCCGCCGGCGATGGTGTTGGCGGAGGGGTCGCTGGGGGTGTAGGTGGCGAGCGCGAGAAGGAGCAGGATCGCCGAGGCGATGACGACCAGGCCCAGAATCTCGTTGAGGCGGCGGTTGCGGGTTGGGGTGGAGACGAGCCTGAGTGGTTTCATCGGGGAAGCGCGGAGACCGGGTTGACGGCCGCGGGACTTGTGCACAGACGACTGCTGTGCAGGCGCAAAAAGGACAGGAACCCGAAACCGCCAAGAGCTAGGTTGATTATCGCCCGCAGGCAGCGCGTGGGGTGGAGGGGCGGCGCGGGGGAATCAGGATGCAAACCTACCGGGAGAACCGGCATCTACCTGATGGACGGCGGGTGCGGGAGTGAGGTTTTCGCGATTTCCTTCACTTGCTGCCGGCGAAGGAGAATCGCTTTATTCAGCCGGCAGACCGACCCGCCGCTACGAATTTGCCGAGAGATTGATTGCCCTGGAACCGGCCCGGGATTTTTTCGGGGAGAGGTCAAAAGATGGATTGGGCCAAGCGGAAGACGCAGGAGCTGGAGACGACTCTTCGGTCGTTGATCCGGGTGCTGGGAGACAGCCAGCGCGGGATGGCGGAGATTGGTGAGCGCCTGAATGACACGACGCTGCGCCGCTACTTTCTGATGGAGTCGCTGCGGCGGGCCAACTTCCGCGGCGAGCTGGAAAACATTCTGCATCAGCATGGAGTGGCGGACGTCCACGAGAGCGGCACGGCGGTGGGCTCGGTGTATCGCGCGTGGGCGGAGTTGAAGTCGGCGCTGGGGGCCGGCGATGACGCGATGCTTGCCACGGCCGAGCAGGGCGAGGAAGAGGCGCGCGATGCCTATGCGACGGCCTTGAATGTTGAGCTGCCGGTGCCAGTGCGTCAGAAGATTGCGGAACAGCGGACGCATATTCTGATTGCGCATGAGTATCTGCGTGAGCAGCGCGAGGGGCTGAAGGCGGCGTAGCGTCCTGTACATAGGATGAGCTGAGAAGCAGATTCCTACGCTCCGACGCTGGAAGCGCCGAAGCTGCGGAATGACAATTCCAAATGAGGTTGCCTCCAGTTTCGTTTCGCCGTACCATCGCCGTTGAGTGACTGCTTCTCCCAAAAAGATTGAATTGAACCGAAGCTCGGGCAGCGCGAGCGATGCGGAGCGCCTTGTCTCCGCAGCCCGCGTCGACGATGATTCTGCGTTTGAGCTGAAGCTGCGGCCATCGCGGCTTGCCGAGTTCATCGGGCAGGAGAAGGCGAAAGCGCAGCTGGCGATTGCCCTGGAAGCTGCGCGCAGCCGAGGCGAGGCGCTGGACCATGTGCTGCTGTTCGGGCCGCCGGGGCTGGGCAAGACGACGCTGGCGACGATCATCGCGAATGAATTAGACGTGGGCTTTCAGCAGACGAGCGGGCCGGCGCTGCAGATCCAAGGCGATTTAACCGCAATTCTCACCAACCTGCGCGAGAGGCAGGTGCTGTTTCTGGATGAGATCCATCGGCTGCAGCCGGTACTGGAAGAGAAGCTGTATACGGCGCTCGAGGACTACAAGCTGGACATCATCATTGGGCAGGGGCCGGCGGCGCGCACGCACGTGATGGAGATCAAGCCGTTTACGTTTGTGGCGGCGACGACGCGGCCGGGGCTGCTCTCGTCGCCTTTGCGGAGCCGGTTTGGAATTTTGCTACGGCTTGAGTTTTATACGGATGATGAGCTGCGGATTGTGGTGCAGCGATCGGCGGACGTGCTGAATGTTCCGATCGATGCGGATGGGGCGGCAGAGATTGCGATGCGCTCGCGCGGCACGCCGAGAATTGCGAACCGTCTGCTGCGGCGGGTGAGGGACTATGCGCAGGTGCGGGCGGCGGGGACGATTGACCGGGCTACTGCCCAAGCTGCGTTGGAGCTGCTTGAGGTGGATGCGCACGGCTTCGATGAGCTGGACCGGCGGCTGCTGCGGACGATCATCGAGAAGTACGATGGCGGCCCGGTGGGGCTGAACACTCTGGCCGCGGCGCTGGCCGAGGAACAGGACGCGCTGGAAGAGGTCTACGAGCCGTTTCTGATTCAGATTGGGTTTCTGGATCGCACGCCACGCGGGCGCGTGGCGACGAAGCTGGCGTATGAGCACCTGGGGATTCCGCTGCCGAGGAAGTACACGCTGTTTTAGTTACTGGAAGGTATCACAGTTCACTCCGGGAAGATCGCAGTCTTCCATGGAGAGTATCCATCGCGAATTGCTACTTTTTCCGGTCCGTATACCAATCGTCTGCAGGATTGATTTGAAACCTGGGGACGACACTATTACGTCGTATGTATCTTGCGGCAACTTCAATGTGAAATCGCCGTTCCGATCAGTGTGTGTCAGCAGTTCGACTCTGTCTGCGGCATTTCGATAGGCCCTAACAAAGACCGCGGCACCGCCGATTGAAGCGCCCTTTGGATCAACGACGTGACCGTTGATCCGTCCCATTGCGGCCGGTTGTGCAGGAGCCGTAAGGCAGGGGACAAGCAATATCAATGCGGCTAACAGGTGCTTCATAGCCAACCATCTTACGCGCCGACGGTGGCGGGGAGGATGTCTTCGACGTCGACCCACTGGGTGGGGTAGGAGCCGGTGTAGCAGGCGGTGCAGTAGCTGGCGGGGCTCATGCCGTCGGCGGGCTCGCCCAGGGTGCAGGAGTGGGTGAGGCCGACGAGGGAGAGATAGGCGAGCGAATCGGCCTCGATGAACTGGCGGATCTCTTCGATGGAGTGGTTGGCGGCGATGAGGTCTTTCTTCGATGGCGTGTCGACGCCGTAGAAGCAGGGCGAGATGGTGGGCGGGCAGGAGATGCGCATGTGGACTTCTTTGGCGCCGGCGGCGCGCACCATGCGGACGATCTTGCGCGATGTGGTCCCGCGGATGATGGAGTCGTCGATGAGGATGATGCGCTTGCCTTCGAGCAGATTGCGCACGGGGTTGAGCTTCATGCGGACGCCGAAGTCGCGCACGCGCTGCTCGGGCTGGATGAAGGTGCGGCCGACGTAGTGATTGCGGATGAGGCCGAAGTTGAAGGGGATGCCGGATTCGGCGGCGTAGCCAGAGCGCGGCGGTGACGCCGGAGTCGGGCACGGGGACGATGAGGTCGGCGGCGATGCCGGACTCGCGCGCGAGCTGGCGGCCCATCTCCTCGCGGGACTTCTGCACCCAGCGGCCGAAGATTTTGGAGTCAGGGCGGGCGAAGTAGACATGCTCAAAGATGCAGCTGGCGGGCGGGACGGTCTCGCGGGCGAAGCGGCGGGAGGTGACGCCGTCTTCGGAGACCATGACGAGCTCGCCGGGCTCGACGTCGCGCTCGTATTTGGCGTGGAGGAGGTCGAAGGCGCAGGTCTCGGAGGCGAAGACGAAGGTGTCCGGCATGCCGTTGGCGCCGGGGATGCGGCCCATGGAGAGCGGGCGGAAGCCGTGGGGGTCGCGCGCGGCGAAGATGCGGTTGCGCGTCATCATGACGATGGAGAAGGCGCCTTCGACCTGGGCGAGCGAGTCGGCGATGCAGTCGACGAGGGTGGTTTGCCTGGAGTGCGCGATGAGCTGGACGATGATCTCGGTGTCGGAGGTGGTCTGGAAGACGGCGCCGTCGCGGGCGAGGCGTTCGCGTGAGGTGCCGAGGTTGACGAGATTGCCGTTGTGCGCGATGGCGATGAGGCCCTTGGTGGATTCGACCGAGATGGGCTGGGCGTTGAGCAGCGCGGAGTCGCCGGTGGTGGAGTAGCGGGTGTGGCCGATGGCGAGCTCGCCGGGCAGGCGGGCGAGGACGTCGTCGGTGAAGATCTCGCTGACGAGGCCCATGCCCTTGATGTCGTTGACGTCGTTGCCGTCGGAGGCGGCGATGCCGGCGGACTCCTGCCCGCGATGCTGCAGCGCGTAGAGGCCCCAGTAGGTCATGCGCGCGGCGTCGGGGTGGCCGTAGACGGCCATGACGCCGCACTCTTCGCGGAGTTTGTCGAAGTGGGGTCGGATTCGCTTCGTGGACTTCGCAGGGACTAGGTGCTGGGCGACTGGGGACTGCGTGAGTTCGAGTGAGGTCGCTCATGCGGTGACGACCTCCGCGGCGAGCTGGGATTCGAGGGTGCCGGAGTAAGCAGCGCGGAGTTCGCATATCGTCTGCATGAAATCGCCGGATGATCTGCCGAACACGAACTTCAAGTTGTGCGTTGCAATCGTTGTTTCGCCGAGCACGAGTGGCAGTATATAGCCAGACTCGTCAACGACAGTTCTGATTTCGCTCCAACGTTCCTTCGCAGCAAGTGACAACTGCTAGCGAACTGTCTTCACCGAAGAGTTCGCGAGCGCTGATCCGTGAGCTGTGATCTGCATCGAAGATCGAATCTTTGCGCCGATGTCCGTTCGCAATGCAGCCTTGGCAAGCGCGACTGCGAGCCCACCATCAGAGATATCGCACGCCGAGCTAATCAGGCGTCTCGTCTGCGAATGCATGAAGCGCATTTATGCAGTGCACGCTCTTCCGTCAGCTAGATCGAAGGAGGCATACCCCACAGTGCATCTCAGAACTGTCTTTGCGAATTCCGATGATCCGAAGCTGCTTGCAGCGGTTCGGCACCGATGCACCGTCGTGCCCGCGGGCATTGTGAGCAGCAGATACCCGTCGCCGGCCTGCTGGAATCCGCTCGGCACGGCTTTGGTTACGTCGTCGAGGATGCCGACGATGCCGATGACGGGGGTGGGGTAGATGCCTTCGCCTTTGGTCTCGTTGTAGAGGGAGACGTTGCCGCCGGTGACGGGGGTGCCGAGGGCGGTGCAGGCTTCGGCGATGCCGTCGATGGCGGCGGAGAGCTGGGCCATGATCTCGGGCTTTTCGGGATTGCCGAAGTTGAGGCAGTTGGTGGCGGCGACGGGCGTTGCGCCGGTGCAGGCGACCTTGCGGGCGGCTTCGGCGACGGCGTGCATCGCGCCGAGTTTGGGATCGAGATAACACCAGCGGCCGTTGCCGGCGAGCGCCATGGCGAGGCCGCGTTGCGGCTTGGCGGCTTCGACGACGGTTGAGGTCTCTTCGGCGAAGGGCGCGAAGCCGACTGTGCCGGGCATCATTGAAGCATGCGACGCAGTGGTGTGCATCGCCGGATGGCCGGTGTCCTTGATGCGCATCACGCCGGCTTCGCCGCCGGGGCCCTGGACGGTGTTGGTCTGCACCATGGAGTCGTACTGCTCGAAGACCCAGCGCTTGTCGCAGATGTTGGCGGAGGCGAGCAGCTTCTTCAGGTCGGCGGTATAGTCGCGGGGCTTCTTCAGCTCTTCGAGCACCCACGCGGGAGGATCGAGCGGGACGGGCGCTTTCCAGGTGCCGACGGGCCGGTTGTAGACGGGCGCATCGTCGGTGAGGGCCTTGTTGGGAATCTCGGCGACGAGTTCGCCGTGGTGGGTGACGCGCATGGTGTCGTCGGCGGTGACGATGCCGACGATGGAGGCGTCGAGGCCCCACTTGGCGAAGACGGCGAGGACTTCGCCCTCGCGGCCCTTGTCGGCGACCAGCAGCATGCGCTCCTGCGACTTCGGACAGCATGATCTCGTAGCTGGTCATGCCGGTCTCGCGCTGCGGGACGAGGTCGAGCTCGATGGTGAGGCCGAGTTCGCCGCGCGCGCCCATCTCGCAGGTGGAGCAGGTCAGGCCGGCCGCGCCCATATCCTGAATGCCGAGCGACCGCGCCGGTGGCCATGGCTTCGAGGCAGGCCTCGAGCAGCAGCTTCTCCATGAACGGGTCGCCCATCTGCACGTTGGGGCGCTTCTGCTCGGAGCCTTCGGTGAACTCCTCGCTGGCCATCGTGGCGCCGTGGATGCCGTCGCGGCCGGTCTTCGCGCCGACGTAGATGACGGGATTGCCGACGCCGGTGGCCTTGGCGTAGAAGATCTCGTCGTTGCGGACGAGGCCGAGCGCGAAGGCGTTCACCAGCGGATTGCCGGTGTAGCAGGGCTCGAAGCGCGTCTCGCCGCCGAGGTTCGGCACGCCGAAGCAGTTGCCGTAGCCGGCGATGCCGCCGACCACGCCGTTGACGACCTGCGTGATTCTTGCGGCGCAGGGCCTCGTCCGGCTCGGCCTCGTCGAGCGGGCCGAAGCGCAGCGAGTCCATGACGGCGAGCGGGCGCGCGTTCATGGTGAAGATGTCGCGCAGGATGCCGCCGACGCCGGTGGCCGCGCCCTGGTAGGGCTCGATGTAGCTGGGGTGGTTGTGGATCTCGATCTTGAAGGCGCAGGCCCAGCCGTCGCCGACGTCGATGATGCCGGCGTTTTCGCCTGGCCCCTGCACGACGGAGCCGGGGCCCGCTGTGCGCGTGCCCTTGGTGGGCAGGCGCTTCAGGTGCACGCGGCTGGATTTATAGGAGCAGTGCTCCGACCACATGACGGAGAAGATTCCCAGCTCGGTCAGGATGGGCGTGCGGCCCATCAGCTTCTCGATGCGCGCGTACTCGTCGGCGGTGATGCTGTGCGTCTTCAGCAGCGCGGGGGTGATGTCGGCGGGGGTAGGCGTGTGCGCGGGCACGGAAGATTTTGGAGTGTCCAGGACGGATTCGGCTGGGGGAGTGGCCATGGCGCGGTGGTTAAGATTGCCGCACGGGTGTGGGGAGGGTTTTTAGTTAGTGCGGAGGGTTTTCAGCCAGCGGTTGGTGGTGCAGGTTCCGTTTTTGAGGCTAACCGATGCTAATGCCTCTAAAATCGTCGGAGCATGTACTGTCCTCGATTCCGGGGATGGCAAATCTGACGGGCCGAAACCACGAGGCGGGCAGTATGCGGCTTGCAATTCTAGCCTTTCTTTTCCCAACTCTCTGTCTAGCCGCGCCGACCACGTTGCGCGTTGTTGACGGATCAGGAGCGCCAGCCAAGGATGTGCTTGTAATCGTAAAGTCGTTCGGGCAGGGCTATGAAGATGTATCGCGCCACCTTACGGACGAGCAGGGACGGGTTCCCACAATGGATTTGCAGCCCGGTGTCTACCAGGGAATCGCAACTTCTCCCTATGGGATTTGGGAAACCTCAGTAAAGGAGTTCTTAGTTGAGGATAAGTCGTTTGAACTGACGCTTACGGTAACACCACAGCCAACGCATGGGTTTGGCGATGTCGTTCCATTGGTCAATGCCACGGTTGAAGTACAGATTGTCGCATCTGACGGAATCCCAGCTTCTGACGCGGAAGTCTTTGTAAGGGACAAGGACGCGACCTTGTACACCGAGAGGTGGTACAAGATGGACAAAAATGGGAAGGGAAAAGTAGAACTAGTTGCTGACCAGAGGTTCTAGTAGTCATTTACGCCCATAGGCTCTTCACAACGCAACTTGACTCCACCAAGAAATCCGCCGTCATTCGATTTCCGCCCTATTGAACCATCCACAGTGGCGATCTAATGCTCGTGGGGCGACTGGCCGATCAATGTGAAGCTGCACCATTTTCGAGCTACTCGCACGGGCGGTGGCGATGGGGCGGTCGAGTGCGGCGCGGTCCCAGTGCGCGGCGTCGGCGCAGGCGGAGTAGGTGGATTCGAGGAAGGTAAGCAGGTGGCTTCGGGATCGGCGGCTGTGCGTACCTCGTCATAACTGAGCAGGAACTCACCGAGCGCGGGATCCCAGGAGCCGGGCCAGATTGTTTGCCGCGAGGCCTTCGGGCACGGGCGCGGAGTAGCAGTAGAAGGCCGGCTTGCCGTAGCCGCCGTTCCGGGCCAGAAGCCGGCGGAGATGACCTCGTGCGAGTAGGCCTCCTGCTGGATCTTGTCGGGGCGCGGAGGGCCGGATGCCTTGCGGCCGCTGAAGCGCGTGACGCAGAGGTCGAAGCTGCCCCAGAAGAAGTGCACGGGGCTGATCTTGCCCTGGAAGCCTGTTGCAAAGCGCTTGAGTACGGCGTCGATGTGGATGAGCGCGGCATGGAAGCGGGCGACTGCGTCGGGGTCGTAGGCTGCGTGGACTGTGTCGCGATCGAAGCGGATGGGGTCGGCGATCTCGACCGGCATGGGCCAGATCTTTGCGGCGATGCCGAGCTCGTCGAGTATCTCCAGATATTCGGCGAGGAAGTCGGCGACGCTGAGGTCCTCAAGAGGCAGCACAACATTCGACTCGCCGGCTCCGCGAACTTCGAGGAC
>CAVYCF010000004.1:0-173840 GCA_963766975.1 uncultured Acidobacteriaceae bacterium | reverse complement strand
GGGACGGGCGACATGGTCGAGGTGTTCAACGGGCGGGGCAGCGTTTCGCTGCGCGCGCAGGTGGGTGAGATGGTCCCCCAGGGCGTGGTGGCAGCGCGGCTGGGCTGGAACAAGCTCTCCGGCTTGAACGGAGGTAGTGGCCAATGGCTCGAATGTGAATGCTCTGACCAGCGAGCCGCTGACCGACATTGGCGGAGGGGCCACGTTTTATTCGACGCTGGTCGAGGTGCGCCGGCGCGGAGTTTGCCGCAGCTTGACGCAGCGCCGAACCGGCTTCGGTGTAGCACGCTGGCGAGGACTGGGTTTGCCGCGCGGGGCAAACTCGCGTCGAGCGGCTTCGCTCCCATATAATCGAGCTTTCCCCACGGGAGAGCCGAGGCGGGGCGGCTGATTTTGACAGCAATGAGGGTGTGCGTATCTTTACCGTAAAGCGAGTGAGCGGAAGTTTCCTGGGCATCAAGCTAAAGTCTGTGCGCACGCGCTCCAGTGGCTCCCGCATTGCCCGCGCTGTGGCAGCATTGCCGCGTTCCTGCCGGCTTGCTGCTTCGTGCCGGCGCGCCGGGCGCCAGCTGCAGGACACGCCGCGCGCCGGCGCCGGATGCCGACCGGCGGCGCCCAGTGCGCTCTGCGAGCCCGAGGTTATCGGCAACCGCCGGATCCCCAAGGACTCCGTCCTGGCGCGCATGTGCCAGCCACCAGGGCGATCCCTACGACCCGGCCACGGTGGAGCGCGACTTCAACTCCATCTGGAACACCGGCTACTTTGAGAACGTGCGCATCGAGCGGGTCGATACGCCCAGCCTGCGTCCAGCTGGTCGTCTATCGTCCGCGAGAAGCCGACCATCCGCGACCATCGACTACAAGGGCCTGAACGCGGTCACGCTCTCCGACGTGGAGGAGCGCTTCAAGAAGGCCAAGGTCGGCCTGACCGTCGAGAGCCAGTTCGACGAGACCCGCGTCAAGCGCGCCGATGACGGTGCTGAAGGACCTGCTCTCCGAGCACGGCCACCAGTTCGCCACGATCACGCCCGTGGTGAAGACGATCCCGCCGTCCTCGGTCGGCGATCACCTTCAACATCAAGGAAGGCCCGACGGTGAAGGTGGGCAAGATCGCCTTCGACGGCAACTACAACCTCAGCGACCGCACGCTGCGCAACGCGATGGTGAACACCAAGCCGATCGGCATTCCGCACTCCATCATCCTGGAGAACCTGTTCGCCGCGCACCTTCGACGCCAGCAAGCTGGACGAGGACACCGAGCGCGTGCGGCAGGCCTATCGCGACCGCGGCTACTTCATGGCGGAGACCAGCGACGCCGCAGACCCATGTGCGCGACGAGGGCGGCCTGAACTGGTTCACCCTGCGCCCCTCCACCGGCAAGCGCATCGACATCCTGATGCCGGTGGAGGAGGGCGAGCGCTACAAGCTGGGCGGCATCACCTTCACCGGCAACAAGACGTTCACCAACACCGAGGCGCTGCGCGCGCAGTTCACGCAGAAGGACGGCGAGTGGTTCAACGCGACCGATGTTCGACAAGGGGCTGAAGGAGCTGCGCAAGGCCTACGGCAGCCAGGGCTACATCAACATGGTGGCCAGCCCCGATCCCGCGGCGCGACGACGCCAAGAAGCTGGTCTACTGGAACATCGATATCGACGAGGGCAAGCAGTTCTACGTCTCGCGCATCGAGTTCACCGGCAACACGGTCACGCGCGACAAGGTCATCCGGCGCGAACTGCTGCTGGAGGAAGGCCAGGTCTACAACAGCCAGCTGTGGGACCTCTCCATCCTGCGCCTGAACCAGCTGGGCTACTTCGACGTGCTGAAGGCGGAGGACGACACCGAGACCCGGCAGAACGCGGACGACGGCACGGTCGACCTGCTGCTGAAGCTGAAGGAGAAGGGCAAGAACTCCATCGGCGTGAACGGCGGCATCAGCGGACTGTCCGGCACCTTCGTCGGGCTCAACTACGAGACCAACAACTTCCTGGGACTGGGCGAGACGCTGTCCGCAAACGCGAACATTGGCGACCTCTCGCGCAACGTGAGCTTCGGATTCAATGAGCCGTATCTGCGCAACAAGCCGATCTCGCTGGGCACCGAGGTGTTCTCGCCGCAAGTCCGACTACAACCCGGCCAAGGCGTACTCCATCGCGAACGGCACCAGCGCGAATGTCTCCGGAGCGCAGCAGTCGCTGCTGACCAACTACAACACGGCGACCACCGGCTTCACCGTCTCGGTCAGTGAGCCGCTGAAGCATCTCTGGGCGGGCCGCGGCGTCACCCGCGTCGGCGTCACCTACGCGCTGTCTCGCGCTTCGGTTACCACCTTCAACGACAACACGCGCAACGTGTTCCAGTCGCTTGCCTTCCGTTCCGGCGGCATTCAGGGCCTGAACCAGCTGAACGGCATCGTCACCTCGACCATCTCGCCGAGCTTTACCTATTCCAGCGTGGACCGCTCGGTCGGTCCGCACTCCGGCCGCGACTTCAACGTCTCGGTGCAGATCGCCGGCGCCGGCGGCAATGTGAAGTACATTGAGCCGGCGGCGAGCTTCCGGCAGTTCTATCCGATGAAGGGCCTGCGCATCAATCGCGAAGGCCGGAACGTTCTCGGCCTGCGCCTGCAATTGGCGCACATCAACGGCTTCGGCGGCCAGGTCGCCCCGCCCACCAACCGCATCTACGGCGGAGGCGAAAACGACGTGCGCGGCTTCGACATCCGCGCCTCGACGCCCTACACGTTCATACCGACCAAGGTGAACTTCAATCTCACCAATCCGGACGGCACCACCGTGCCTCGCGACCCGACCAACTCAATCCTGGGCAACATTCAGATTCCGCTGCCGATCTACCGCCCGGTCGCGGTGGGCGGCGACACGCAACTAACCGCGAACATGGAGTACCGCATCGCCACTCCCTTTCCGCAGGTGACGTTCGCGCTCTTCACCGACTTCGGGCTGACGGGCGACCTCGAGAAGGCGCAGTTGCGGCAGAGCGTGGCAGGGGCGGATGTACTTGAGAGCCCGCTCTATGGATGCACCCAGTTCGTGAACGGCTCCTGCTACGGCGGCCAGGCGGTGCCCAATTTCTCCCCGCTCCAGCTGAAGGTGATGCCGGGAACCAACTTCGTGCCGCGCATGTCCAACGGCGCCGAGATACAGGTCATTATGCCCATCATCAACGCGCCGATGCGGCTCTACTACGCGTACAACCCGCTGCGGCTGTACAAGGACATCCCCCAGCAGCTGGCGCTGCCGAACAACTGCGCAGCGGGGCAGACGGCGTGCTTCCGGAACCTGTTCCCGGATGACGGTGCAGGCCAGTACAGCTATCAGCAGGCGCTGGAGTTGTATGGACCGTCGTACGAGCTCCGTGAGCCGAGAAAGACCCTTCGCCTGACGGTAAGCACGACGTTCTAGCTGCCAGTTACCAGGTTCTGGTTGCTGAGTGCCAGTGGCCAGGTGTCAGTGGCGGGCCGGAACTGCTCATCCTCTGAACAGAGCGCCGTCGCGCTCAAAGAACGCCCGTGCTTTGAGCGCCACCAATTCCGCCGGGTCATCGTGATCGTCGGCGATCTCAAGGATGCCGGGAGTATCGGCGGCCAGCGAAGCGAGCGCGTCGGCAACCGCCGCCCAGTCGATCGTGCCTTCCCCGGGCCAGAGGTGCTCGTCCTTCATCTCCATCGCATTCTGGAACGAGACTGCTGCATCCTTCAGCGGCTGGTGCGGTGCGAAGGCGCCGTGGTTGTCGTGGATATGGACCTGGCCAATCCGCTTGCCGGCAAGTTGCAAGGCCTCCGCCACGCCCGAGTCCGGCGATGACTTGGTGCCGCTCTGTGCCAGATGCAACCGGCCCAGGTCGAGCGAGATGCCGACTGAGTCGAAGTGGCCCGCCTCCAAAATGTGGAGCAGGTGCTCGGGCGTGGTGACCTCGTTCTGCGTGTTTTCGAGCAGTAGGCGCAGACCCAGCGGTCCGGCGAAGGCCTTCAGGTGCTCGATCGCGGAGAGCGAGTTCTCGATTGCCGCTTCATCCCAGCGGGTCTCGCGCAGGCCGAGGTCCAGCACTGCGGCGGTGAAGGGGACCGTCTCCGCGGCTTCGAGCGCGCGCTTTACCTCGTCCATGGCGGCGATGCGGCGGAATTTCTCTGAGGCGATGAGGTTCAGATTGGGCGCGACGTGCCGCGACCACTGGGCATCTGCCCGGTCACTGATATAGATCGGCTGGTGCAGTACGCCGCGGACCGGGTTCGAGCGGAACCACGCGGCCAGCTCGCGCACCTGCGCCCCATCGGTGTAATCGAAGTGGTGGCGGGCGGCGAAGACCTCGATCGTGCCAGCGCCGGAGGAGGCCAGGGCGTCCAGCAGGCCCGGATGAAGGCGTTGCTGGAAGAAGACGTGGGTGGAGATTCCGGGCTGCATGCGGGGTCTGCCCTCAAGACTACCGCACGCTTGTGTGGAGTTCTGTTTCCGGTGATGCGCGAAGAGGAGACGCGGCGTTAGTCGCGGGAAAGCGCGTACGCGAAGCGCTGTAGCAGACGCTGCTGCTTGTGGCGGCCGGCGGCGCGGAGCGCGTCCTGCTCGGTGTCGAAGGAGCCGCGATCTTCTCCGGCCCAGCGAAAGCGCCAACAATCTCCCTCCTGGTAGATCTCAGGCTGCTCCATGCGTGCCCGCTCAACTTCAGCATGGGTTGCGGTTGCAAGGGGAGGTGCGAGGACGTCTTGAGGCATTGCTTTCCTTTCAGGGGCCCAGTGCTGCACGAATATCTTTTTCGTTCACCATTCTTTCATCCAGCGGGGGATTGGGGAACAGCCCTCATTTCCACAGGAGACGCAGTGGTAACTGCCTCGCAGGTTACGGCGGAGGCATCGTAACTGGGTGCACAGCGCGGCGGAGATTTTCACATGGGCTGTGGAAAAATGTAACTTATCACGGTACATTCTCTGCGGTTAGGATGGGCATATGAGCGAACACGAAGATCCGCAGCAGATCGGTCGCCTGGCGGAGGATTACGCCAGGCTCAAGGATGAGGTCTACCGGGTGGAGGAGCGGGTGGCGCGCGCGCATCGCGCGTATCTGGTCGCAGCGCTCTCGTTCGAGCAGATCATCGTCGACGACAACCGGCTGACCGTGGCCAACTCCGCCGAGCTGGGCGGAACGGCCGCAGCCAATCTGGAGAACCTCCTCGGCTCGCCCGACCTGATCGGGCTGTTTCACGAGCGCAATCGCCTGCGCCAGGAGCTGGACGAGGTGCGCTCACGGCTGCGCGGCTGGCTGACGCACGTATAGCTGCGTGCGAAGCGGTCGCCGGCACGGTGGCAGAGGAGAACTGTGGCTTCGGTCCAGAAGCAGATCATCGTGAATGCGCGCCTGGAAGCGGTTTGGGACGCGCTCCGGGACGTCGGCGCGTTGCACACCCGGCTGGTCCCGGGTTTCGTTCGCGACACCAGACTGGTGCCGGGCGCGCGCGTCGTGACCTTCATGAGCGGCACGGTGGTGCGCGAGGAGATACTCTCCGTTGACGATGAGATCCACCGGGTTGCGTGGGCCGTCCTCGGCGGCGCACTGACGCACTATAACGTGGGAGCGCAGGCCTTTGCGGAGCCGGATGGCCGCACGCGCGTGGTGTGGACGGCGGACGTGCTGCCCGATACGGCGAAGCAGAGTGTTGAGGACTCGTTGACCTACAGCCTGGCTGCGATGCAAGTGGCGCTGGAAAAGCGCGCCTGAGGCAGTCGACGCCGGAATCTGAGCGCGTGGGTTCGAAGAGCAGACCTGGCCTGATGATGCGCGGTACGGCCGAATAGGGACATGGGCGAGACTCTGCCTGTAGAATGCTGAAATCCAGTGCTGCAGGCGGCTCAAGCCTGCGGCATTCTTCTTTGGAGATGCCGTTATGGCAGTCCGGCAACAAGAAGCCAGTGCCCCAGTGAATCATGCAGGCCCGCATGCGGTCCCGGTGGAGTTATATGGCCACCGGCTCGAAGCGAACCGCCGCATCCCCTTGAACCTCGAATGGGTGGAGCAGGTGCGGGTGAACACCAGCGCGGTGGAGCGCCGGGCGGCGACTTTGGGGACTCGGCGCACGGTGAAGAAGCAGTGGCAGGCGGCGTGGCTGCTGAAGGCGATCGCCTGCATGGACCTGACCACGCTGAGCGGCGACGACTCGGCCGAGCGCGTGCGACGGCTGTGCGCCAAGGCAAGGCATCCGCTGCAGGACTCGCTGGTGAAGGCGCTCGGGATTGAAGAGCTGAACCTTACCGTCGGCGCGGTCTGCGTCTACCACGCGTTTGTCGAGACCGCGGTGAAGGCGCTCGAAGGGGCGAAGATTCCAGTGGCGGCCGTGTCGACAGGATTTCCTGCCGGGCTTTCGCCGCTGGCGGAGCGCGTCGAGGAGATCCGCCGCTCGGTCGAGGCTGGTGCGCAGGAGATCGATATCGTCATCACGCGCGCGCATGTCTTCAACGGCGAGTGGCAGGCGCTGTATGACGAGGTCGCGGCGTTCAAAGAAGCGTGCGGCACTGCGCACATGAAGGCCATCCTCGGCACCGGCGACCTGCTGACGCTGCGCAACGTGGCGCGCGCGAGCCTGGTGGCCATGATGGCCGGCGCGGACTTCATCAAGACCTCAACCGGCAAGGAAGCCGTCAACGCGACGGTTCCAGTGTCTCTCGTGATGCTGCGCGCGCTGCGGGATTACGCCGAGCAGACCGGCTTCGCCGTGGGCTTCAAGCCGGCAGGCGGCATCAAGACCGCGAAACAGGCGCTCGAATGGCTCTTCCTGATGAAGGATGAGCTGGGCCGGCCGTGGCTGGAGCCGAGTCTGTTCCGCTTCGGCGCAAGCAGCATGCTGGCCGACATCGAGCGGCAGCTGGAGCACTATGCCACAGGCCGCTACTCGGCCGCGTACCGTCACCCCATCGCGTGAAGGAGAACATATGAGCAACACGATTGTTGAAGAGTTCCACCGCATGGAGTACGGTCCCGCGCCGGAGGATCCAAAGGAAACGACCCTTTGGCTTGATGCGTACCAGCGCAAGTTCGGCCACTATATCGGCGGTGCGTGGCAGAAGCCTGCCAGTGGCGAGTACTTTGCGACGACCAATCCCGCGACCGGCGAGAAGATCGCCGACGTTGCCCATGCTGATGCAGCGGATGTGGACGCCGCCGTTGCTGCCGCGCGCAAGGCGTTGCCCGAATGGCAGGCGTTGAGCGGCCATCAGCGCGCACGGTATCTCTACGCGCTGGCCCGGCAGGTGCAGAAGCACTCGCGGCGGCTGGCGGTGCTGGAGACGCTCGACAACGGCAAGCCCATCCGCGAGAGCCGCGACATCGATATTCCGCTGGTGGCGCGGCATTTTTATCACCATGCCGGCTGGGCGCAGCTGCTCGAAAGCGAGTTCCCCAGCTACAAAGCCTGCGGCGTGGTCGGCCAGGTGATCCCGTGGAACTTTCCGCTGCTGATGTTTGCGTGGAAGGTTGCGCCCGCTCTTGCCGCCGGCAACACCGTCGTCATCAAGCCGGCGGAGTTCACTCCGCTGAGCGCGCTGGCCATGGCGGAGTTGGCGATGGAGGTGGGCCTGCCCGCAGGCGTGCTGAACATCCTCAACGGCGATGGCCGCAGCGGCGCGGCGCTGGTCGAGCATCCCGACATCGACAAGATCGCCTTCACCGGATCGACGGAGGTCGGCCGCATCATCCGCAAGGCGACGGCGGCCTCGCCCAAAAAACTCTCGCTGGAGCTTGGCGGCAAGTCGCCGTATATCGTCTTCGACGACGCCGACCTCGACTCTGCCGTGGAAGGCCTGGTCGACGGCATCTGGTTCAATCAGGGGCAGGTCTGCTGCGCGGGCTCGCGGCTGCTGGTGCAGGAGCGCATCGCCGAGCAGCTCTACCGCAAGATCCGCGCGCGCATGGATACGCTGCGCGTGGGCTCGCCCATGGACAAGGCCGTGGACATTGGCGCCATCGTCGACTCTGTCCAGCTCGAACGCATCCAGAGCTACGTGGACAAGGGCGTCGCCGAGGGCGCGACCTGCTACCAGCCCAGCGGACGCCTGCCCGGCAACGGACTCTACTTCCCGCCCACGCTGCTCACTGGCGTCAGTCCGACGGCGACCGTCGCGCAGGAGGAGATATTCGGGCCGGTGCTGGCGTCGATGACCTTCCGCACGCCGGCGGAGGCTGTCGAGCTGGCCAACAACACGGTCTACGGCCTCGCCGCGTCGATCTGGAGCGAGAACATCAATGTCGCGCTCGATGTGGCGTCGCAGATCAAGGCCGGTGTGGTGTGGGTGAACTCGACCAACCTCTTCGACGCGTCGTGCGGCTTTGGCGGCTACCGCGAGAGCGGCTACGGCCGCGAGGGCGGGCGCGAGGGCATGTATGAATACCTCGAACCCGCGTGGCTGCACGCGCCGAAGAAGCAGGCGCATCACGCGGTCGCAGCGAAGGTGCAGGACAATCATGCCCAAGAGAACGGCGATGCTACGCAGTCCGGCACTTCTACGCAGTTCATTGACCGCACGGTGAAGCAGTACATCGGCGGCAAGCAGGCGCGCCCGGACTCCGGCTACAGCTTCCCGGTGCATGCCGCGGACGGCTCGCTGATCGGCGAGGCGCCGCTGGGCAATCGCAAGGACATCCGCAACGCAGTCGAGGCCGCGCACAAGGCGGAGAAGTGGGCGAAGACGCCAGCACACACCCGCGCGCAGATTCTCTACTACATCGCCGAGAACTTGAGCGAGCGGCGCGCAGACGTGGCCGAGCGCCTCGCGCAGGTGGTGGGCAAGGAACAAGCGGCGCAGGAAGTCGAGCTTTCCATCGAGCGCATCTTCACCTACGCGGCGTGGGCGGACAAGTTCGACGGCTCCGTGCACAACCCGCCCATGCGCAACGTCACGCTGGCGATGAACGAGGCCATCGGGACGATCGGAATTATCTGTCCTACGGAGGCGCCGTTGTTAGCCTTCTTCTCTCTCGTGATGCCGGCGATCGCCGCAGGCAACACCGTCGTTGCTGTGCCGTCGGAGCGTTACGCGACCGTCATCGGCGATCTTTACCAGGTCTTCGACACCAGCGATCTGCCCGGCGGCGTGGTCAACATCGTCGCGGGCCGTCCTGCTGAACTCGCAAAGACGCTGGCCGAGCATGACGACGTCGACGCCATCTGGTGCTTCCGCGATGCGGCGGACGCGGCGATGGTGAAGGCCGCCTCCATCGGCAACCTGAAGCAGACCTGGACCAACGATCGCCACGACTTCGACTGGTTCAAGGCATCACCGCAGGACTCGAGCTACGCCATGCGCCACGCCACACAGGTGAAGAACATCTGGGTGCCGTACGGGGAATGAATTGGCACTGTGATTCATGATTAGCCCTTGCGCAGACGATGGCCCGAAGCGCGCTTTTTGTGCAATTGGACTGCTTCCACATGGCCGACCACGCGGGAAACAGCGGCCGCGCAACTTCCCGGAAGCGCACTTCCGAGTAACCTGCGATTCGCGAGCAGCGCAACAGCAATGTGTCTCACTCGCCGGGCGGTGGGCGATTGCTAGCGACGCGACTCACAGTTTCGCAGCGCGCAATCTGAGCGCATTGGCAATCACCGAAACCGAGCTGAGACTCATGGCGCCGGCAGCGATCATCGGGTTTAGAAGGAGCCCAAACGCAGGGTAGAGAACGCCCGCCGCCAACGGGACACCGAGGGAGTTGTAGAAGAAGGCAAAAAAGAGGTTCTCTCGAATGTTATTCATCGTGAGGTGACTCAATCGGCGGGCCTTCACAATGCCTCGGAGGTCACCCTTTACCAGAGTGATCCCGCTCGTCTTCATCGCAACGTCCGTCCCTGTCCCCATCGCAATTCCGACATGAGCCTGTGCCAGGGCTGGAGCGTCGTTGACTCCGTCGCCAGCCATGGCAACAATTGCGCCGCCATCCTGAAGCCTCTTCACCACCGCTGCCTTTTTATTGGGAAGCACATCGGCTTCGAAGTCGATGCCTAACTTCCGTGCGACTGCCTCCGCGGTCACGTGGTTGTCGCCCGTGACCATCACCACTTTGATGCCTTCGCTCTTCAATTGCTCGATGGCTTCGGGTGTCGAGTCTTTGATCGGGTCAGCGACGGCGATCAGACCGGCGAATTTTCCTCCCAACGTGATGTACATAACCGTCCGACCCTCTTTTTGGAGAGCTTCGGCTTTCGTCCGCAGCGAATCAGGAGAAGCTCCGAGATCCGTCATGAGCGCAGCGTTGCCGATGGCAGCCTGCTTGCCCCCTAAAGTGCCTTTGACGCCTTTACCTGTCACCGATTGAAAGCCTTCGATAGCAACCAGCGCAATGTTCTTATCCTTGGCCGCTGCAAGGATCGCTGCGGCGAGAGGATGCTCGCTTGCCTTTTCGAGACTGGCTGCCGCTTGCAGCAACTCAGTATCGTTCACGCCTTCGGCCGGAATCAGCTCCGTCAGCTTCGGCTTTCCCTCGGTCAATGTGCCGGTCTTGTCGACAACGAGGGTATTAACCTTCTCCAGAATTTCGAGTGCCTCGGCATTGCTGATGAGGACTCCCTCTCCGGCTCCCCTTCCAGTACCGACCATGATCGCCATAGGCGTTGCCAGCCCGAGCGCGCATGGACACGCAATAATCAGTACGGCCACCGCATTGACCAAGGCATGAGCGTAGTGAGGCTGCGGCCCATAGATCGCCCATACGACAAAAGTGATGACTGCCGACAACAGCACTCCCGGCACAAAGTAGGAAGCGACTACATCTGCAAGTCTTTGGATTGGGGCGCGTGTGCGCTGGGCCTCGCTCACCATCTTCACGATCTGCGCAAGCAGCGTGTCGGCGCCAATGCGCTCGGCCTTCATCACAAAGCTGCCCGTCCCGTTGATCGTTCCCCCGGTCACTTTGGCATCGACCGTTTTTTCTACCGGAATAGGCTCGCCACTGACCATCGATTCATCGACGGAGCTGCTGCCCTCGATCACCACTCCGTCAGTCGGTATCTTCTCGCCCGGACGAACACGGAGTCTGTCGCCCACCTGGATGGCGCTCAAGTCCACATCCTGCTCCGTGCCGTCCGCTGAAATGCGGCGCGCTGTCTTCGGTGCGAGTCCGAGCAGCGCTTTGATCGCGCCGCTGGTCTGGCTCCGCGCTTTCAACTCCAGGACCTGGCCGAGGAGGACAAGCACCGTAATCACAGCGGCTGCCTCAAAATACAGGCCCAATCGACCCGACATATCCCGGAATGATGCTGGAAAGAGCTGTGGCAGAAACACTGCTGCAACGCTGTAGAGGTAAGCCGAGCCTGAGCCAATCGAAATCAGCGTGAACATATTGAGGTGGAGACTTGTGATCGAGGTCCATCCACGCTGAAAGAATGGCCAGCCTCCCCACAGGACGACCGGGGTTGCAAATGCAAACTCCACCCATCCAAGACTGCGGCCTGCGAGAAGATGCTGAATCGGAAGGCTTGGGAGAAGGCCTGAGATCATGACGGCGAGAAGCGGGAGGGTGAAGCCGATGCCGATCCACAGCCGTCGCGTCATATTGTCAAGCTCAGGATTCGTTTCGGCGGCGGCGACCGTCACTGGCTCCAGCGTCATACCGCAGATGGGGCAATTCCCTGGCTGATCGCGCACGATCTGAGGGTGCATAGGACATGTGTATTGAGAGTGGGTGGGAGGTGCGATTACTGTCTCCGGCTCCAGAGCCATTCCACACTTCGGGCAACTGCCAGGTCCTGTCTCGTGGGCCTCCGGATGCATGGGACAGGTAAACACAGCCATCTTGCGATGGTGCTCCTCCGGGCCATTTCGATCTGTGTTGTTCTGCTCAGGGGAAGTGACGCAGTCTAAGTCCTCCATCCGTCGGCTTGTCGGAAGCAAACCGGCCGGATAACAGGAAGACCTGCAACCTCAACAGACGGCTTCCCGAGTTTGCCTTCTCCAATTTCTTCGGGTGTCGCTGTATACTTCTCCCGCCCCTGAACGACCCTGACGCGTGTGCCGCGAAAGGTGCGTTTGCATGCGAAGGCGTGGCCTCTCTTGAGAGGCTGCGTGCGCGAGCGCGAGGCCAAGGATTGGAATTGAGGACAACTATGCGAAATCTTTTGAAGTTTGCTGCAATCGCCACTCTACTGGCGACGCCGGCCTGCATGCTGGGCCAGGCTGCCGCCGCCGCCGCCGCACAGCCCGACTATCTGAACCCCGCACTGCCCGCGCATGATCGCGCCGTCGATCTGGTGAGCCAGATGACGCTCGAAGAGAAGGCGTCGCAGCTGACCAACAACGCGCGCGCCATCCCGCGCCTGCATGTGGACGCGTACCAGTGGTGGAGCGAGGCGCTGCACGGCGTCATCAACCAGGGCGTGACGGAATACCCTGAGCCGATCGGCCTGGGCGCGACCTTCGATCAGGATGCAGTCCACACCATGGGCCACTACATCGGCGTGGAAGGCCGCATCAAGCATGTGCAGAACGACCGCGAGCACCACACCGGCATCTACGGCGGTCTGGACTACTGGGCGCCGAACCTGAACATCTTTCGCGATCCGCGCTGGGGCCGCGGCCAGGAGACCTACGGCGAAGACCCGTACCTGACCGGCCGCATGGGCGTGAACTTCGTGAAGGGTGTGCAGGGCGACGATCCGAAGTACTACCTCGGCATCGCCACGCCCAAGCACTACGCCGTGCACTCGGGCCCGGAGCCGACGCGCCACTTCGCCGACATCGACGTGCTGAAGCATGATGAGGTGGACACTTACGAGCCGGCCTTCCGTGCGGCCATCACCGAGGGCAAGGCTGACTCCATCATGTGCGCGTACAACGCCATCAACGGCGAGCCGGCGTGCGCCAGCAAGTATCTGCTGGTCGACCAGCTGCGCGGCAAGTGGGGCTTCCAGGGCTATGTTGTCTCGGACTGCGACGCGGTGCGGGACATCTTTACCGGCCACCACTTCCGCCCCAGCCAGGCTGAGTCCTCGGCCATCTCGCTCGAGCGTGGCATGGACAATGAGTGCTACGGCGGTGGAGCGTCGCGCGACAGCTCCGACTCGAAGCCCTTTGTCGATGCTGTGCAGCAGGGCTACCTCTCGCAGCAGGCGATGGACACCGCGGTCATCCGCCTGATGGAGGCGCGCATCAAGCTGGGCATGTTCGATCCGCCGGACATGGTGCCCTACACCAAGATCGACGAGAAGGAGCTGGACTCCGCCGAGCACCGCGCCTTCGCGCGCAAGCTGGGCGAAGAGTCCATGGTGCTGTTGAAGAATGACGGCACGCTGCCGCTGAAGCCCTCGGTGAAGAAGGTGCTCGTGGTGGGCCCGCTGGCGGACCAGACGCGCTACCTCATCGGCAACTACGCTGGCACGCCGACGCACATCGTCTCCGTGATGGATGGCCTGAAGGCGGAGTTCCCCAACGTCACCTTCACCTACATTCCCGGCACGCAGTTCATCCGCCCGGACGGTGCACCCGTTCCGAACTCAGTCCTCACCACGCCTGACGGCAAGCCCGGCCTGAAGGCTGAGTACAGTGAGGCGCCAGCAGGTGGCGGTCGCGGCTTTGGCGGCGGCGGTGGTGGCGGCGGACGCGGTGCAATTCCCGCGGGCCCGGCGATCGCGACCCGCGTTGAGCCGAACATCAACCTGAACGGCACCGCAGGCCTGCCGCCTGAGGCCGCCGGCAAGAACGTCAGCGTCCACTACACCGGCTTCATCACGGCGCCGGAGACGGCGGACTACAACATCGGCACCAAGGGCACGGGTTTTGCCCGCATGATGATCGACGGCGCGAACGTCGTGATGCAGAATGGCACGGACGCGCGCACTGGCAAGGTGCACCTCGTCAAGGGCCAGAAGGCCACGCTCGACGTTACTGTCGGCGGCGGCTTTGGCGGCTTCGGCGGCGGTGGCGGTGCAGCAGCGGCAGCGAATGCTGTTCCCGCGGGCCCGCACGCACAGCTGATCTGGGAGAAGGCCACCGACGATGCCTCTCCCGAGGTCATCGCCGCGGCGAAGAATGCTGACCTGATTCTTCCCGTGGTCGGCATCACCAGCTCGCTCGAAGGCGAGGAGATGACCGTTAACATCCCGGGCTTCCTCGGCGGCGACCGCACCGCGATCGACCTGCCCGCCGGCGAAGAGAACCTGGTCGAGGCGATGGTCGGCACCGGCAAGCCCACGGTTGTGGTCCTGATGAACGGCAGCGCGCTGGCCGTCAACTGGATCGACCAGCACGCCAACGCGGTGCTCGAGGCCTTCTACCCGGGTGAAGAGGGTGGCGCGGCCGTGGCCGAGACGCTGAGCGGCAAGAACAACCCCGCCGGCCGTCTGCCGGTTACGTTCTACAAGGACGTCAGCCAGCTGCCGAACTTCGAGAGCTACTCCATGCAGAACCGGACCTACCGGTACTTCACCGGCAAGCCCCTCTATCCGTTTGGATACGGCCTGAGCTACACGAAGTTCTCCTACTCGAACCTCTCGCTGCCCAACGCAACCATCAACGGCGGCGATCCGCTGGCGGCCGACGCGACCGTCACCAACACGGGCGACCGCGATGGCGACGAGGTGGTCGAAGTCTACCTCACCTTCCCCAGCGTTCCGGGCGCTCCGTTGCGCGCGCTGCGCGGCTTCAAACGCATTCACCTCAAGGCGGGAGAGTCGCAGCAGGTGCACTTTGAGCTGAAGGACCGCGACTTCATGATGGTCACCCCGGCCGGCGATCCCATGATCTCGCAGGGCAAATACACTCTTACCATCGGCGGCGGCCAGCCGGATACCGGCGCGCCGGGCGTGAACTCAACCTTCCAGATCAACGGCGATAAGCCGCTTCCGGAATAAGCTACGGCAGCCCGCCGGAGCTGTTCACCAATCCGGCATAAGACTTCAGCCTGGGCGGCCACGATGGAGCCCAGGCTGTTGCTTTGGGCAGCGGATACAGCAGGCGCGTCGATCAAGAGGCGGTTCGCTGCCCGTCAACGTCATGCACTCTCTATTGGGCGGGGATGAATGATTGCGGATTCTTGCTCTGGATCTCCGCATCCGCTGCCGCGCGACAGCTCTCCTCAAGATAGGCAAACTCGATGCCGATGGTTCCTTCGGCTTTGGAGCGCCATCGGACGAAGCCTTCGCCGGTGATCCTTGATCCGTTTGAAGACAGGTGACAATCGAAGCTGACCCTGCCGAGACCTACCGGCTGGGTGTACGGTGCGCTGAAACCTCCCCTTCCGATGGCGACGCCGTCGCGGGCATTCTCAGAGAAGTCCGCCGCCTCAATCAAGACCGACTGTCTGGGTGGCGTCTCCAGGTGCTCTTGCCATAAGGAGGACCGCGGCGCCAGCGCACGTTCCGCAGCTTGAATCAGCGTATCCCTGACCACAGGCTTGGTCAGAAATGCTTCCACCCCCAGCCCATACATCTGCCTCTCATCGACATTGCCAAAGCCGCTGACGAAGATAATCGCCGGAGGCGTTTTGCCCAACTGCGCAAGGCGTTGGACCAGAGTGAGCCCATCCATCCGGGGCATGTTCACGTCTGTAATCAGCAGGTCGTAGTTGTTCTCGACCATTTTTTCAAGAGCTTCCTGTCCATCCGCGGCTGTCGAGATCGAATGCTGGTTGCCTTCCCCAATCAACCAATGGCTGAAGATCTCGAGTAGGGATGGTTCATCGTCCACGAACAGGATTCTCGCTTCACTCAGTCTCATCGAGGCGTCTCCGATTCGGGCAATGAGTTGCCGGATTCCGGATGGATTGGCAATACCAGCCGGAAGCAGGTGTGCTGCATGTCCGCGCACAAGGTAAGGGAGCCGCCATGGTCCTGAGCGATCGCCCGCGACAGGCTCAAACCGATTCCCAGGCCCCTGCCAAGTTCCTTGGTCGTAAAGAAAGGTTCCATCAGATGTGCTTTGATGTTTTCTTCGATGCCACGGCCGCTGTCGGTTACATCCACCTGCAGCTGGTCCTTGATGCACTCTGCCGAGAGCGTTACCCAGCGCTCGTCTCCATTTGGGATGGCCACCGCGTCGAAGGCATTGTTCAGCAGATTGGTGATGATCTGGCCAATCTGGGTCTCCCGGCACTCGACGTAGGGCAGGTCTGGCTTCAGGTCAACCCGCAGATTTACATCATGGTGCTCAAACCGTGACCCTTGCAATTCAAGGCACTGATCGACAATTTCGTAGATGGACGCGGCCTCCATCGGATCGTTACCGGCCTCGCGGCCAAATCCTTTCAAACCGCGCAGGATTCTGATCGCGCGGTCGGAGGTCTTCACAATGCTTTCGCATGCTTTCCTTGCCGCCTCCGCCAGCGGTCCCTTGGCTGTTGCAGCCAGATGCAGGAGATCGCTCGCTCTGCCATGGATGATGGCAAGCGGATTGTTAATCTCATGCGCCAGACCACCCGCCATGTGGCTGAGCGCCTCAACCCGCTTTTCCCTCAGGAGCCGGGCGCGTTCCACCTCTTCCTGCAATGCCTTCTCTGTGGTCACATTGGTGAAAAAGAGGGTAATTCCATCGCCGGTCGGATAGATGCTTCCCCGGTACCACTGTTGGTAGGGAGGGTAGAAGATTTCGTACGAGGCTTCGAGTCGATCTTGCATCGCCTTGTACAGGGTCCGCTCGAGATCCGTTCCGCGGACATCCGGGAAACAATCCCAGTAGCTCTTGCCAAGGTAGAAATCGGGCAGACTGTTCGCAGCTTTCCGATTGCCATAGGTCAGGTTCCAGTTAGAGTCGATCTTTATCACTCCGTCCGAGGTGCACTCCAGAACCGAATTTACCTGGTCGTAGGCCGCTGCAAGGCCCTGTTCGGCCCTCCTGCGTTCGCTAAGGTCTCGCATCACCTTCCCGAAACCGACGAGCTGGCCTTGGCTGTCCCGCAGGGCGGTGATCACCACGTTGGCCCAGATTCGCGATCCGCCTTTGCGGATCCTCCAGCCTTCGTCCTCATTCCGCCCATTTGCAGTTGCCATCCGCAGCTCGCGCTCGGGCAGGCCATCTTCGATCGACTCGGCAGGATAGAAGATCGAGAAGTGTTTCCCGATGATCTCCTCGGCACGGTAGAGCTTGATCCGCTCCGCGCCGCGGTTCCAGCTGACAATGTGCCCCTCCCGATCGAGCATTAAGAGCGCGTAATCAACCACCGAATCAACCATCAGGCGAAAGGAATCTTCAACGTTGAAGCCACTCGGCGTATGCAGCGGTTGACTCGCAACCGGCGCCAGCCGCTCGATGTCAGAAGCTGACATCGGGGTTAGAACCATCTTCCTGTGCGCCATTGTCGCGGTAGGTTCCATTGCAACTCCTTTGCAATCGCGCGGACCGGAGTCCACACCTGAATACGCAAAGGAACAAGTTCAAAGTCGCCAAATCACGCGGCCTGAGTTGCGTCACGAGATGATGAGGTGATCCTACGCTGCTAGGACGCAGATACACTTCCGTCGGCCGGCGAAGATACATCCGGGTTCCCGTATGGGGAATAAGGCGGCACCGGCGGGCTTGTGATTGAGGAGACTGGTTGACCCGATCCAAATAGAACTGCCTGATGTTCTGTAAGTCGCACTGCTAGCTTCGCCTTATGGGCTGACCAGAAGGGAAGCAACATTGGACGAGCTAGCAAAAGGAACCCCATAGGGCTTTCGCCGGATGGGGTTCCAACTTTCATGCGTTCGACTAAAACTTCCAACGTATGCGTCGGACCACACCGCAAACGTGCCGCAGTTGCAGCTCCAGCCTTAGCTGCAGCCGGAGGTGTTGCCGCAGCTCATGCAGCGGTAGCAGCTTCCCGAGCGCGTCATGATGGCTCCGCAGGTGGCGCAGGAGGGTGCGTCGCCCATGTCGTACATGCTCTTCATGGCGTCGGAGACGTGGATGGAGCCCGAGCCTGAGCCGGGGATGCCGGTCACGCCGCGGTCCTTCACCAGTCCGCTCGACGCGGCAAGATCACGCGCGATGGGTGCGCCTGCCTCCGGCGCGATGCCCTGCTGCGGAGGCGTTCTGTCCGCATTGTGATTCGCACCCGGCGCGTTGTTGAAGATGTCCTGGTCGGAGAGCGGCACGACTCCGCCGCCCTGCACGCGCTGCTCGCGGCTTAACAGCGTCTGCGGGCTGACGTCGGAGGAGGCGAGGTCGGCCAGCGCCGAGGGGATGGTGTGGAAGTTGGCGCGCGGCGTCGGCGCAGCGGGAGCCACCGGAGCCGGCGCTTCGACACTGCGCGGAGCACGCGCGGCCTCCGGCGCGGATGCGGCGAGGCTGATCGTGTTCTCCGGCGCGGAGACCGTGCCTGCAACCGGCACGCTCTCTGCGGCGGGCGCCGCAGCCTGCGGTGAGAGCCCGTTGAACAGGTCCAGCTGGTGGCCCGAGAGGAAGCGGATCTGGATCCAGCGGAAGATGTAATCCATGATCGACTTGGCGTAGCCGATCTCCTGGTTGCCGGTCCAGCCCGAGGGCTCAAAGCGGGTGTGCGCGAACTTCTCGCAGAGCAGCTTGCAGCGGCACGCCGTGCTGCAGGCACATGGAGATCGCGGTCGCGAAGGAGTCCATCAGCCCGGAGACGGTCGAGCCTTCCTTCGCCATGCGGATGAAGATCTCGCCCGGCTGGCCGTTGGGGTAGAGGCCGACGGTGATGTAGCCCTCGTGTCCGGCCAGACCGAACTTGTGCGTCACGCTGGCGCGCTCGGCCGGCAGGCGATGGCGCACCGCACGCGGCGGCGCCTGCGCGTCGACGGCCTCGGCGTTCTGCAGCGCTGCGTCGGAGATGGAACGCAGTCTGCGCGCGCAGCTCCTGCACCTCCTGCTGCGCCTCCTGATGGGCTTCGACGCGGGCCTCGGCCTTCGCCGCAACGGCTGCCGCAGCGGCCAGCGCCTGCGCCGCCTCGGGAGAGATGCCGGGCGTCGACGCTACGGAAGCGGAGCCTTCGGCCGGTGCTGCAACTGCCGGCGCCGCAACTGCCTTCGTCCCCTTCTTGTCCGCGTCCGTCTGCGCGCGTCACGTTCAGCGGCTGCGTGCCCTTGGAGTTGTCGCGATAGATGGCTACGGCCTTGATGCCCAGCCGCCACGCCTCGATATACGCATCTGCGATGTCCTCGCACCGAGCAGTCCTGCGGCAGGTTGACCGTCTTCGAGATCGCGCCCGAGAGGAACGGCTGCGTCGCCGCCATCATCTTGATGTGGCCCATGTAGTGGATGGAGCGCGTGCCCTTGGCCGGCTTGAACGAGCAATCGAAGACGGCGAGATGCTCGGGCTTGATGCCGGGCGCGCCTTCGATGGTGCCGGTCGCGTCGATGTAGCTGACGATGGCGTTGACTTCGCTCTCGCTGTAGCCCAGCTTGATGAGCGCCGAGGGCACAGTCGAGTTGACGATCTTGATCATGCCGCCGCCCACCAGCTTCTTGTACTTCACCAGCGCGAGGTCGGGCTCGACGCCCGTGGTGTCGCAGTCCATCATGAAGCCGATGGTGCCCGTGGGGGCGAGAACGGTGACCTGCGAGTTGCGATAGCCGTACTTCTCGCCTGCGCCAGCGCGCCATCCCATGCGTGGCGCGAGGCCGCGATCAGCGTCTCCAGCTGCGGGACGTGGAATGGCTCCGGCGTGGTGCGCGGGCTGGTCGCCGTTGGCTTGCCGATGTTGTTGACCTCTGCCCGGTGCATGCGGATCACATCGAGGAACGGCTCGCGGTTGACGTAGAAGCCGGGGCACGCGCCGCCGGCAATCTCTGCCTGCTGGGTGAGGGCGGTCGCGGCGCCCAGCGGCGGGCAGGTCTCCGCGATGCGCGCCGACTGCCAGTACGCATCGCCGCACAGGATGGAGGTCAGCGTGGCGGCGAAGTCGCGGCCGGCGTCGGAGTCATAGGGCAGGCCGAAGGCCATCAGCAGCGCGCCGAGGTTGGCATAGCCGAGGCCCAGCGGGCGATAGTCGTGCGAGTTGCGCGCGATCATGCTCCGTCGGATAGCCGGCCGAGTCGACGATGATCTCCATCGCCGTCGTCACCATCGCAATCGCGTAACGATACGCCGCGATATCGAACTGCCCGCCCGGCGTCAGGAACTTCAGCAGGTTGAAGCGACGCCAGATTGCACGCCGAGTCGTCGAGGAACATGTACTCGCTGCACGGGTTCGACGCGTTGATGCGCGCGGTGTTCTTGCTGGTGTGCCAGCGGTTGATCGTCGTGTCGTACTGCATGCCCGGGTCGCCGCACTGCCAGGTCGCCTCGGCGATCTTGTGCATCAGGTCGCGCGCCTTGTACTCCTTCACCGGCTCGCCGTCCTTCACCGCGCGGGTGTAGAAGGTGCCGTCGTTCTCCACCGCCTGCATAAACTCGTCGGTCACGCGCACGGAGTTGTTCGCGTTCTGGAAGAAGATCGAGGTGTAGGCCTCGCTGTCCGGGCCCGAGCCGTCATAGCCGGCCTGCACCAGGTGCCAGGCCTTCTTCTCCTCCTTCACCTTGCACTCGATGAAGTCTTCGATGTCCGGATGGTCGATGTTCAGGATCACCATCTTGGCCGCGCGGCGGGTCTTGCCGCCGCTCTTGATCACGCCGGCGAAGGCATCGAAGCCGCGCATAAAGCACAAGCGGGCCGGAGGCCGTGCCGCCGCCGGAGAGCGTCTCCATCGAGCCGCGGATGAGCCGAGAGGTTGGAGCCCGCGCCCGATCCCCACTTGAACAGCATGCCCTCGGTCTTGGCCAGCGTCAGAATCGAGTCCAGCGAGTCGCCCACCGAATTGATGAAGCACGCCGAGCACTGCGGCTTGGAGTAGCCGGTCACGGAGAACTCGATGTTGCCGCGTCGCCGGGTTCCAGTGCCAGTTCTGCGCGTCGGAGTTCGGCTCCAGCCGATCGCAGCCCACGTTGAACCAGACGGGAGAGTTGAACGCCACCTTCTGGTTCAGCAGCAGGTGCGCACAGCTCAGCGAAGAAGGTCGCCGCGTCCGCCGCCGTGGCAAAGTAGCCCATGTTCAGGCCCCAGTCGCGGATCGACTCCGCCACGCGCGTGATCAGCGCGCGCACGCCCGATCTCGCGCTCCGGCGTGCCCACACTGCCCGTGCAGGTACTTCGACGCCACGATATTGGTCGCCGTCATCGACCAGTCCGCCGGCACCTCCACGTTCTTCTGCTCGAAGATCGTCCGCCCCTTGTAGTCCTGGATGATCGCGTCGCGCAGCTCCCACGTGATCTCGTCAAAGGGCGAGATGCCGGGACGCGTGAAATAGCGCGAGAAGGACAGCCCCGGCGTGCGGCCGGACATGCCGGGGCGCTGCGCGGAGTAGGTTTGGGTGGCGGTCGTGGTCGTGGCGGCGGTCTCGGCTGGGTTCATCGTGGGTAGTTCTCCCTAATATCCTTATTAATCTGTCACTTGCATGTTTGCTGCGGGTGCTGCTCCCGCCAACGGCGCCTAACGGCCCCGTCTTCCGCGGCCACTCGGTATTAGATTCGCTGAAAAGGGTCCCGGCGCGTACATCCAACGGCTCCGGAACCAGAATCAGCTGCCAAATTCATCTGCGGGGACGATTGTGACGCAGACGTGAAAGTAACGCCCTCCGTGGTATGTGTCAAGCGTGAAGCACAAGATGTTGTGTTGCCATGGCAAATACCTCCTGTTTCGGTGCGAGGATAGGGAGCCCTCGTGCGAAATGCCCGAAAATCCCTGTGGATTTCTGCGCAAACCCCAGCGTAGCGCGGGTTTTTCGTCCTTTCGCTCCCTCGTTCGCCTGTGGCGGTACAACTTTTCGCCTCGGCAACCCAGGGCCGGCCACGCAAAAATCGCCCTTGATTCTGCCACTTTCGTTGTATTCGGCCACGGTTACCGCCGGGGACTTACCAGTGCCTCTCGCGTGGTGCAATGGGCCCATTCACCGGAACCATCCACCTGACTCGCGTAACCCTCCGAGCCTAGCCTTCAGGCACCTCAGTCACAAGGCGCAGTTGTGGTGCAATCCATGTGGACAACCGCGCATAAGTGGAAAAGCCGCTCGCTCACACCAGCAGCATGCAGTCGCCGTAGGAGAAGAACCGGTAGCGCTCGCGCACGGCATGGGCATAGGCGGCGAGGACCGCGCTGCGGCCGGCGTCGGCATCTGGTTCGCCCTGCGTGCGGCGCGGGTCCTGATTTTGCGCCATCCGGTCCGCGGCGAACGCGCTCACCAGCATCAGCAGTGTGGATTGCGGCAGATGGAAGTTGGTCAGCAGCCCCGAGACGATGCGGAAGCGATGGCCGGGGGAGATAAAGATCGACGTCTCGCCGGTGTGCTCTGCGATCTTTTCGATCCAGGGATCGGAATGGGGTACCCCTTGTCTCGATTTTGAGACATGGGAGTGTGCCTCGCCGGGTGCCCCATCCGAGCTCCGCTCGTGTGGGACTGAGCCAGTGAACGCATCCGCTCCTGCCTCACGCGCGATGTGTTCCAGCGTGCGCGTCGTGGTTGTGCCCACGGCGACCACCCTCCGCCCATCCCGCAGCGCGCGTTTGAGGGCATCGGCCGTCTCTGCCGGCAGCGTGTAGTGTTCTGCGTGCAGCCGGATCTCCTCAACCTGCGAAACGCGCACCGGCTGAAACGTCCCAAGCCCCACATGCAGCGTCACGTAGGCGATCTCCACACCGCGCGCACGCAGCGAACTCAGAATCCCCGGCGTAAAGTGCAGCCCGGCGGTCGGCGCCGCAGCCGAACCCGGCTCATGGGGCCCCGTCTCTCGAGCGTAGACCGTCTGGTAGCGTTCGCGGTCTGCCGCTTCATCCTGCCCATGCCGGATGTACGGCGGCAACGGCATGTGCCCGATGCGCGCCAGCACGGCGTTGAAGTCCGCCACTGGCGCAAAGCGCAGCGTCCGCTCGCCGCGCTCGCCGGTGGCGATTACTTCGGCCGCGAGAACAGGCTCGCGCGAATCCGTATCGCTCGCAAAGAACTCCAGCCGCTGACCCACACGTACCTTGCGTCCCGGCTTCACCAGCGCGCGCCATACGTTGTCATTGCTGGCCCCAGACCCGTTGCCTGGGATTCGTTCGGTGAGCAGGACCTCAATTTTCCCGGCCGGCTCCCGTCCGTTCTCTGGGTGGGAGACGCGCCGCGCAAACAGCCGCGCCGGGATCACCCGCGAATCATTCAGCACCAGCAGATCGCCTGCACGCAGAAGATCCGGCAGATCCCGGAACTGCGCGTCGCGCAGTGCCCACCCGGCAAGGCCCGCCTCGCCGCCTCGCTCTGCTCCATCTACAGGATGACCTGATCCCTGTTCCCTAACCCCTGTTCCCTGTTGTAGAACCAGCATCCGGCTCCCGCCGCGCTCTGCCGGCGGATGCTGCGCAATCAACTCGGCCGGCAGCTCAAAATGAAAATCGGAGACAAGCATTTCGATCCGCTCTCGTTCTTAAAATCTGTGTCATCGGTGTGGATCGGTGTTAAGCCTTTGTCGCTGTCCTTGCTGAGCCTCTTCCGCCATCGCCACTGCTTTATCCAGCGCTGCCTGCACCGCTGCCGTCGTCACCTCGCCCGCCGGAATATGCTGCGGCCACGTCAGCACCACGCGCGAGAACGGCTTGGGAATCAGGAACCGGTCCCAGGACCTCAGCTCCCACGCGCGCTCGGGCAGCGCGTAGAAGCAGCCCACCCATGCGGTCACATTCTGGGCCAGCTGCGCCGCGCCCGGTTTGGCCACAAACTTCGGCCCGCGCGGCCCGTCCGCGGTGAACGCGCAGCGATGTCCGGCCTCATACGCCGCCTGCATGTTGCGCAACCCGGCCGCGCCGCCGCGCGAGCTCGACCCGCGGATGGCCTTGAATCCCAGTAGCTCCACCGTCCGCGCGATCAGTTCGCCGTCGAAGCTTGGGCTGATCAGGATGGCGATGTCGAGATCCTTGAACCGGTGCGCCGATGCCAGCAGGCAGCGGTGCCAGAAGGCAAAGACCGTCGGCCCGGGGATGGCGTAGCCTGGCGTCACGCCTGGCTCGGCGCGATCTTCATAGCGCAAGGTCATGCCCAGCAGCCGGATCACGACCGCTGCCAGCGGTGGGGCGAAAGCCAAAACCAACCGTTGGGCCAGAGTCAGCCGCTGGGCGAGCTCAGGCTTGGGCGCGGACGGCGCGGTCTCAGCCGCCGGCGGTGTTGCGGAAGGGTTTGAAGCTGCCACGCCAACCAGTGTAGAGCCGGCGCTTGTGCGACACCCGTAGGCTCTTTGTGCGAAAATGAAGGCCGTGCAGCTGGCGTCTCGTTTCTCGCGCCCACCGCTGCCAGGAGAATCCGTATGGGCGACCTTTTACAACCGTGGCACCTCATCCTGATCGGCCTTATCGTGGTCCTGCTGTTCGGCGGCCGCAAGCTGCCCGAGCTGGGCAAGGGACTCGGCGAAGGTCTGCGTGGTTTCAAGGAAGGCATGAAGGGCGTCAACGACGAAGTGAAGAACGCCACCAACGACGCGCACACCGTCACCCCGAAGCCCGAAGAGCCTGTAACCAAGGCGTAGTGACCGTCAGATAGCAATCATCACTACAGCCGCAGCCGCAGCCACCATCCCTATCGCCTGCCTTCGCGTCGGACGCTCGCCCAGGGTGAGCGCAGCCAGCAGAATCGTCGACGCCGGATAGAGCGACGCCAGCACCGACGCCACATCCAGCCGGCCGGCACGTGTCGCCGCAACGAACATCAGGTTGCCGGATGTATCGAGCACCGCGGTGGCCAGCGCCCATCCCACCACCATGCGCGTGATCCGCACGTTTGTATCTTCTCTGCTGTCCCACTGCCGCAGGCTCCGCCCCAGCAGCATCAGCCCGCAGATGGTCAGACTGCCCATGCGCGCCGTCGCCATCGGCCACACCACGCCGGCGGGGTTCGCCATCTTCAGACAGACGAAGTAGACCCCAAACCCCGCGCCAGCCATCACCGCTAGAAACATCGTCTTTTGCGCGCTGGCTCTTCGCTCCGCCCTTATCTGCGCATCCCGCCTTGCCGCATCCGCGACCGCATGTTCCTGTGCGGCCTCCTCTGCCGTCTCGACTCCGTGCACTTGCTCGCCCGCTGCGATCAGCCAGATCGCCGCCGCCGCAATGGCAAAGCCGGCCATCGCCCTGGCCCCCGGAGATCCCTGTTGCGCCATCCCCACCACTGCAGGGATCGCCGCCGCCAGCAGCCCGCTCACTGCGGCAGACGCGCCCATCGCTCCGCGCGACAGCGCCGTGTAGAACGCCGTCAGCGAGAGGCCGCCGGCCACTCCGGCCGCAAGCCCCCACGCCAGCACAGCGCCATGGGGAAACGCATCGCCGCGCACGCGCTCCACCAATAACAGTGTGATGAAGCTCGCCGCATGGCTCATCAATACCACGCGCAGCGCCGCACCGATGCCGCCACCCGCGCGCTTGACGCCCATGCCGCCGGAGAAGTCGCCGCCGCCCCACAGCACCGCCGCGCCCAGCCCCAGCAGCGCGCTGTCTCGGATGATGCCGCGCAGTACCCCATCCACCATGCGAGTCTCTATTGCGGTCTGCCCGCCTGCCATCCTGGGCCGTTGCCCGGACCTGCCGGCGTATCCGCCTTGCGCTGCCTGCGCTCCTGGGACTCCGGATAGTAGAGCAGCGGCGCAATCACCGTCAGCCCCGGCCTCAGCACCGTGAAGTTGAGCGACCGCGGTTTGCCGTCAAAGAACGGCTCCGGCGAGTCCCAGGTCACGATGTAGCGATTGCGCGCCTCGCTGGCCACCATCGCAAAGCCCTTCTCCAGCGACGTCGCGCGGAACTCCGCATCGACATTGCCGCCGGTCGCATTGGCCAGCGGCGTCAGCACGTTATCGCGCATCTGCAGTGGCAGATGGATCCGATCCAGCATCCCCGCCACCGGGATCGACGTCTCCAGACCCACCAGCGAGCCATCCACCTCAATACCGTTTACCTGCAGATACTTCAGCAGGTCCTTGCCCTTGGTCTTGCTGCCAAACTCGTTGCCGTTCGAGATCACGTAGATCACACGCCGCCGATCGATCGGCTGCGTCGTCAGCGCGGTCGCCGCCTCCAGGATCGCGTCATACAGCGGATGCACCTCGCGCGGAGCGTTCAGCGCCATGCCGTTGTGTCCGCGCACCGGCGCCGTATTGGGATCGAACTGCTGGTCGTTCAGCGTAATCGTCTGCGCCATCGGGCCGTCCAGGCTGCCTGCCAGCATCGAATCCCGCCCCGACGCCTTCGCGATCTCGATCGCCTGCGACGCGCGCGGGCTCTGCGCACCGGTAAAGTCCGTCACCTGCCGCGTGCTCTTGTTGTAGGAGTAGACCGTGACCTCGTCATACTTCGTGAACGCGTCCTGCAGCGCGCCCAGAGCAGTGTTCACCGTGTCCATCTCGCTGTGGGTCATGCTCTGGTCAATCACAATGGCCACCGACAGCGGCCGCGCCTCATCGTTGAAGTTCACGATGTGCATCATGCGGCCGTTCTCAAACACCTGCACCTCGGCCGCCCGGATACCCGGCACCAGCTTGCCCTTGGCGTCCTTCACCGTGAAGGGAATGTTCACCTCGTAGACGCCCGGGCCGACGAGGGTCGGCGCGTCGTCTCCGGTCGCTCCCTGCACCGGCCCCGCCTGACCCGTATTCGCCGCGCCGGCCCCTCCGCCCGCCGCAGCAGGAGCTGCCGCCTGGGTTGCAGCCGCAGCCGGGGCGCCGAGTTCAGGCGTGCTGGGGGCGGAGCCGTTCGAGCCAGAGCTCGAGCTCGACGTCGTCCCCGAGCCCGGCGTCACATCGCCAGTCGGCAGATCCACGTGCGGCCGCGGCGCGTCCGGAATCGCCGGGGGCTGCCCCTGCGCTGCCAGCAAAGCAATCGCCATGGGTGCAATGCCCACGCGTCGTGCCCAACCATTCTTCGTTCGCAATCTAAAATCTCCCAAAATACCGCCCTTCCGAGACTATCAGCGCAACCCCGGCGCGTCATCCGCACCCATTCGTCTGCCGTCTTACATTGGACGGCACAAACCGCTCCCCCGTTGCGGCCCCAAGCCCTTGTATCTTGAACCCCTGTATCTTGGACCTTAGACCTCAATCCGCACAGAACGCATCCCTTTCTCTCTCCCATCCGTCGTTTAAGCACACAATGCGCCTACGCCTCCTCACCGCGACCCTCCTCACCCCGCTTCTGGGCTTCGCCCTCTGCGTCCCCGGCCTCCGCGCCCCCGCGCTTCTGGCCCAGGAAGCCCCCTCGCCCAATGGCCCGCCGCCGGCCAGCGACGCTCCCGAGCAGCCTCTCGCAGATATCGACACGCCCACCATCAACGTCAACGTCAACCTCGTCAACATGTACTTCTCCGCCCGCGACAAGGACGGCTTCGTCACCAACCTCTCCAAATCCGACTGCGCCGTCGCCGAGGACAAGGTCCCCCAGACCATCAAGAACTTCACCCAGGAGAAGAAGCTGCCGCTCACCATCGGCATCCTGCTGGACACCTCCGGCTCGCAGCAAAACGTCCTGCCGCTCGAGCAGAACTCGGGCGCCGAGTTCCTGCGCGACGTCATGACCTCCAAGGACGAGGCATTCCTCATCAGCTTCGACATCAACGTCGACCTGCTGGCCGACTACACCAACCGCCCCAGCGAGATCGCCCGCGCCCTCAACAAGGCCAGCGTCAATACCGGCGTCACCAGCGGCTCCGCCACAGGCTACGGCGGCGGCGGCACCATGCTCTTCGACGCCGTCTACCTCGCCGCGCACGATAAGCTCGCCGTCGAGGCCGGCCGTAAGGTCATCGTCATGCTCACCGACGGCGGCGAAAACGGCTCCCAGGAGAACCTCAAGAGCGCCATCGAGGCCGCGCAGAAGGCCAACACCATCGTCTACGTCATCCTCATCGCCGACCGCCAGATGCAGCTTTACGGCGGCGCGCCCGTGGGCGACTTCGACATGGCCAAGCTCGCCGGCGACACCGGAGGCCGCGTCATCAACGTCGGCAACAACGGCAAAAAGCTCGAAGAGGCCTTCCAGCAGATCACCGACGAGCTGCGCACGCAATATCTGCTCAGCTACACGCCCACCAACCCCAAGTCCGACGGCACCTACCGCAAGCTCGACCTCAGCTGCGGCAAAGACCTCAAGCTCGACGCGCGCAAAGGCTACTACGCCATCGCCGGCGGCGACGCGCAGTAGGCGGATCTATTGAGCCGGGATCGAAATGCTGCTGCTACCGACTTGCAAGTCGATCTCTGTGGCGCGCCAAGCCCCATCTACTTTCGTGGCCTTCGCGTAGACTCCACCCTTCGCCTTGCTACCGTTGACCCCGAATGACATATCTCCGGATTCGGAGTTGTATGACCAACTCTCTTCATTGTCAAATGAAATCGGTTCTCCGAGCAGTGTCTGCGCATCAGCATCAGAACGCAATCTGGCCTCTACTGAGGGTTTCACGACCTGATGGAGCGGACTTTTGCGCTCCATGTAATCCATCGCGGGAAACACAACCGTAAGAGCGACCGCTCCAATAATCAGCAGCCATATGATTCGATTCTTCAGAATTCGAATTGATGCCGCTCTGCCACGCGCAATCTGGTAAAGGCTGTGCAGGTCCTGCGCATACTTGCTTGACGCATCGAAAAAGGCCATTGCGGCGACCGCACAAGCGGCGAGCGCGAGCAACCCGAAGCCGATATCTTTCGTGGCGTTCATTGTGTACTTTTTCTGTCGCGCAAGTGTCTCACGACCCGACGCGGCCCCGGCGCCTTTATCTCGTTCCTCGCACCCGCCTCGAACCTTGAACCTTGTCCCTCGAACCTCCCCTACGGCGCATACGTCGAGAACACGCCGTCGCGCGAGGCCTTCTGGTGGCAGGGAAAGCAGCTGCTCATCTGGGCCTCGGTGAAGGATTTGCCGTCGGTACCGAAGCTGCCGTAGCCCCAGCCGCCGGTCGCTGCATACTTCTTTTGGTCCTTCACCATGAACTGAACATTCGTCGCCGCGCCGGGCACGTGCGACTGCTCCTGGCCGAAGACCTTGTCGTTCTCATCCGACAGAACATCCTTGTAGTGCAGCGCCGCCAGCATCGAGCCATCGGGATAGGGCAGCGTCCCTGCGCGCATCGCACGATACGCCGTATCGTTGCCCAGCAGCGCGCCGATGCTGTGCAGGTTCCCCTCTTCATGCGCGATCGAGATCAGCCTCCAGTCGCGATACCCCTTCGGAATCTCCGTCAGGTGCGGCGCTCCGACGGCGCTCGTGCCTGCCGATCCTGCTGCGGGAGCCATGGCGCCCATCTGTCCTGACGCGCGATGCATACTCAGCAAAGCGATGACAACGACTGCAACTGCAACCAGCAAAAACGCTATCCGTCTCATAGCTGCTCCTTTTTGTGAATCTGGGAAGCTGAATCGGTTGTGCGTGCGGGAGGTTCCTTCGCCTGGGACCGAAGCGGCAGCGAGGGTCCTCGCTGGTCGCTGACCGGCGACCAAATAGCAGGCCAAAAGCCTACTCCACCGCCCCGTGGAAATGCCATCCTTCCTCCGTAAAATCTGCTACTCCGTAAAATTTGCTGTCAAGCCCCGAAACCGCTCATCTACCTCACCCGCAAAGAGATAAATATGGCATGGCAGTTATGCCCCGCCTGATAAAATAGAAGCAGTAGACCAAAGAACGGCCCGGCCATCACGCCGGGCCTTCGCTTCCCGAGCTATCTCCTTTGTTTTCAATTACAGCTTGCAAGTCATTTTGTTTCAAATAAGTAGGATTTTTTATAGGGGGGTGGGGGTGCACGAGCACCCAAAAGTAAGATCATCCTGTGACCGCTCGCTACATCGGCCGACTCGCGCCCTCGCCCACTGGCCTGCTGCACCTCGGCCACGCGGCGACCTTCTGGACGGCCTTTGAGCGCACGCAGCAGCAGAACGGCACGCTGCTCCTCCGCAACGAGGACCTCGACCCCGAGCGCTCCCGCCGGGAATATGCCGAGGCGATGATTCAGGATCTCGCCTGGCTCGGTATCCCGTGGACTCCGCCGATGCTCTCGCAGTCCACCCGCCTCGCTGCCTACCGCGCCGCCTTCACGCAGCTGCTCGCCACCGGCCTCGTCTACCGCTGCGCCTGCTCCCGCCGAGAGTTAGCCCAGTCTCTTGCCGCCCCGCACGACGAAGACGACGAACCGATCTACAACGGCCGCTGCCGCCCGGCTGAGCCGACGCCGATCGCGGAGTTCGCGCCCGGCAACTATCGATTCAGAGTTCCTGACGCCGAAGTCATCCGCTTCACCGACTTGAACCTCGGCCCGCAGGCCTTCACTGCACTCGCCGCGCCGGGCAAAGATGCCGCCGCCGCCCATGCTTTCGGCGACTTCATCGTCTGGAGAAAACCGGCCTGGCGCAGGCCACGTGCGAACGCGCCGGATGACATCGGCCTGCCCAGCTATCAGCTGGCCTGCGTCGTCGACGATGCCTTCCAGCAGATCACCGACGTGGTGCGCGGCGCGGATCTGCTGAAGTCCACCGCGCGCCAGATCCTGCTGCAGCGCGCGCTTTCGCTCGCCACGCCCGCGTACTTCCACACCGCGCTGCTGTGCGACCAAGATGGCGTCCGCCTGGCCAAGCGCCATGACGCTCTCGCCCTCCGCACCCTGCGCGAGCAGGGCATGACGCCCGCCGATGTGCTCGCGATCATCGCCGCTCAGGCCTCCATTGCGCCTGTGTAGACTGCCATTCCGGCGACGGCGTCCACGCCCATCGCGTCGAGCTCGTCGATCTCAGCGCGTTCCTTGATGCCGCCGGCGACGATCAGCTGCTTCGCCGTGCACGCGCGCAGCACCGCGGCCACGTCGATCGGAAAGCCGGACATGGTGCCCTCGGTGTCCACATGCGTGTAGAGAAATGCCGCGCACGAATCTTCAAGCCAGGTGACGGCTTCCTCCGGCGTCAGATCGACTTGCTCCTTCCACCCGCGCACCGCGACGCGACCGCCTTTGGTATCGACCGAGAAGCAGAGCGCCTCTTCGCCCAGCGCCGCTTTCAGCGATTCCGCGAACTCGAGCTTAATGATCTTGTGCCGCCGCGCGGAATCATCGGCCCCGAAGAGACTGGACCCGTAGATGACCCGCTTCGCGCCGACGTCGAGCAGTCGCCGCCCGTCTGCCGCGTCCTTCAGCCCGCCGCCCACCTGGCATGGCAGCCGCTTGCAGATCATCTCGATGAGCGCGCGGTTTTCGCCCTGGCGCATCGCTGCGTCCAGGTCGATGAGCTGCACCAAAGGATATTTGGAGAAGCGGTCGAGCCAGTATTCGAAGTCATCGAACGCGAGCTTCAGCTTTTCGCCCTGGACGAGCTGCACAATGCGCCCGCCCATCAGGTCAATGGAAGGAATGAGCATGACAGTATTGTCGCAGGGCAAAACGCTCGCGGGGGTCGATCGATACGCGCCGGTAGTTGTGGATGTTTGGCTTGCTATGCGGTCCGTGCTTCGGGCTGCAGCCAGTTCGGCACGACCACCGGGCGAGTCAGCTCAAAGAGCATGAACTCAACGCCGGGCCGATGGGCCTCGTCGCGGCGATAGCGCGCGCCTTCGTGGGTGACGAACAGTGGCCCGCCCTGCGGGCGCCAGATCAGGAACTCGTCGGCGATCCTGTCCAGCAGAGGGAACCAGCCGCGCACGTTGACCGGCTGCTCGCTGAGTGAGTCATCCCAGTGCGCAACCGGCCAGATGGTCTCGCGGCCTCTTACCGTAAAGGCGGCATGGCAGTCTGTACGCGGCCGAGCCTGGCACTGGCGTAGTTGCTCCAACTCCTCGGGATGGATTCGCAGCTCAAGAATATCCAGCATCAACACCTCGCAGGTGGAGCGGCCCAGGGCCGGACCCTGGAACCAAAGTTGAGAAGCGCAACAAGAAGACCGTAATCCGATGCGATGCCCACAGTATAGAAATTGCCGTCTGTCTTTCCCTACAACTTTCCGGGTACGGGAATACGCCTGCCAAACAGGCATAGCTTTGCATACTGCTGTGTCATGCAGGTTAAGAACCCGGATGTGCTTTGGCTGTTGCGACAGAAGAGCTTGAACCGCGCGGTTATCGATGTGTCGTGCTCAACACGGCAGGCGAACGCTGATGCCTTCCTGCTGGAGCTCGGCCTTGAGCGCGCGCGAGTCGGTGACGCCGAAGTGGAAGATGCTGGCGGCGAGTGCGGCGTCTGCGCGGCCGCGACCAAATACTTCCGCGAAGTGGTGCGCGCTGCCCGCACCGCCTGAGGCGATGACCGGTATCTGCACGGCAGCGCTGACCGCGGCGGTCAGCTCGCAGTCGAAGCCGGTGCGCATGCCGTCGGTGTCCATGCTGGTGAGGAGGATCTCGCCGGCGCCGCGCTGCTCCGCCTCGCGCGCCCAATCGACGACGCGGCGGCCGGTGGGCTTGCGCCCCCCGGCGATGTAGACCTCGGCCTCGGCGGGTGGTTTGTTGCCGCGGCGAGCATCAATAGCAACGATGACGGCCTGCGCGCCAAAGCTGGCGCCGATCTCGCCGATCAGCTCCGGCCGCGCGATGGCGGCGGAGTTGATGGAGACCTTGTCGGCTCCTGCGTCGAAGACTGCGGCTGCCTCTTCAGCAGAGCGGATGCCGCCGCCGACGGTGAAGGGCACGAAGAGTTTGGCTGCGGCGCGCTTCACGGTGTCGAGCAGCGTGCCGCGGCCCTCGTGCGTGGCCGTGATGTCGAGCAACACGATCTCGTCGGCGCCGGCAGCGGCGTGGCGATGCGCCAGCTCGGCAGGATCGCCCGCGTCGATGATGTCGACAAACTGCACGCCTTTGACCACGCGGCCCTCGCGCACGTCCAGGCAGGCGATGATGCGCTTGGTTAGCATCAGGCTGGGACGCCTCGCTTCGTCAAGTGGTATCGCAGCTCGTCCCACCCTTGAGCAGGCAAAGCAGATCGTGGGATAAAAATAAACACTTTCTTCTTCACGAATACCAGGGCAATGCGATCATCTTCCGCGAAATCGAGAATCGATGACCAGTAGAACCGTCCCTCACTTGTGCCTGGCAGTATGGAAATTATCTGTTCCTCAGTCATTTCTAATTCGACAGAAATTTCAGACTTGACCGACTTCGGTACGTTTTCCGGAAGTAGCCGCTTCCAGCACTTACGCACGGAGTAAAACCGCATCACTGGGATGAAGACTGCAAACCAAATCCCCATTGCTGAGAATGGAGCCAAGGTCGAGGCCCATTCGGGCGAATAACCAAATAGGCCTAGCAATAGAGGGAGCGCTACGGCGAGGCCGACGACCGGCAGAATCCAAATCCAAACATAGTATGTCAAGCTAGCGGTCAACCGATGCTTCCGATAGAGCGCCTGGGCGTTCTTGTAATCTTGGTATCTCAAAACGTAGCTGTATCGCATTGCTGCTCCTCTGGCTACACCTCTGCAAAATTTTTTAACACACGCAGGCCGGTCTCGGCGGACTTCTCCGGGTGGAACTGCACGCCCATCACGTTGCCGCGCTCGACCGCCGCGGTGAAGCCGCCGCCGTAATTTGTAACTGCGGCGGTATCTTGCGAGAGCGGCGCGCGCCAGGAGTGGGTGAAGTAGACAAAGGAGCCGTTGGGTATGCCGGAGAGCAGGCGCGAGTCCGGGCGAATCTCTTCGAGCGAGTTCCAGCCGACGTGCGGCGATTTGAGTTCGGCATCGTTGTAGGTTGCGGGAAATCGCTCCACCAAGCCGGGGAAGTGGCCCAGGCCTGCGGTCTCGGGCGCTTCGGTTGAGCCGGCGTAGAGCCACTGCAGGCCAACACAGATGCCGAGAAATGGCGTGCCCTTGGCGACGGCTTCGCGGGTTGCATCCGTCAGGCCGAGGTCGGCGAGGAGTTGCGTGGACTGGAAGTGGCCGACGCCGGGCAGCACGATCTTCTCCGCGCGCAGCACGTCTTCCGGAGTCTGCGTGACGCGAATCTCCGGCGCGTTCGTTCTCGGCCAGCAGATAGCGCAGCGCCTTGACGACGCTGGTGAGGTTGCCGGCTTTGTAGTCGATGACTGCGATCATTGCTAAAGCAGCCCCTTGGTGCTGGGCAGCAGGTCCTTCATGCGTTCGTCGCGGCTGCAGGCGCCGCGCAGCGCGCGCGCGAAGGCCTTGAAGATGGCCTCGATCTTGTGGTGGTTGCTGCGGCCGTACATGGTCTTTACGTGGACGTTGGCTTTGGCGCCGCGGGCGAAGCCTTCGAAGAAGTCCGTCACCAGCTCGGTTTGCAGGTCGCCGACCAGCGGCACGGTCACCTGATCGTCGACGACGTAGGCGACGCGGCCGGAGAGATCGACCGCGGCGACGGCCAGCGTCTCATCCATCGCCATGACGAAGTAGCCCGCGCGCAGGATGCCCTTCTTGTCGCCGAGCGCATTGTTGAAGGCCTCGCCCAGCGCGATGCCGACGTCCTCGACGGTGTGGTGCTGGTCGACGTCGAGATCGCCCTTGCAGGTGAGCGAGAGATCGAAGCCGCCGTGGCGCGCGAAGAGCTCCAGCATGTGATCGAAGAAGCGAATGCCAGTGGAGACCTGATAGGTCCCCTGACCGTCGATCACGAGCGTGAGCGCGATTTTGGTCTCGGTGGTGCTGCGGTCGATGGTCGCTGTGCGGATTGTGTCTGTGCTCATCTCGATCGCCTCGCTCACTTTCCATCGCGCTTCAGCTTCGCCATCTGCACTACGGCGTAGATCAGAGTCGCCACCATGAGAGCGATCCACACGCCCAGCAGAACCGGACGTCCCTTGAGCAGCACGGGGACTCCCGCAAAGCACGCCACACACGCGCAGAGGACCACCACTCTTCGCCGTTCTGGACTGAGTTCGCTCATCACTCCCACTCCCGTTCGTCTTCATTTGCGCTCTGCGCGGCGGGTGTACGCGCTTCTTCTGGCTTCCAGCCGATCTCCGCGAGCGATGCTTCGAGCGCCGCAAGCCCACGCGTCACGTGGTCTTCTATGCCGATGGTAATGCGCACGTAGCCATCGCAGCCGGGGTCGGCGGAGCGGTCACGCAGCAGGACTCCGTGCGCACGCATGGCTTTCACCAAATCGGCATGCTTGGGCCCGATCTTCATCAGTACGAAGTTGGCGTGGCTGGGGAAGAATTCGACGCCGAGGCGGCGCAGGCCTTCCATGGTGCGCGCAAGGCCGACGCGGACCTGCTCCGCGTACCACGCGATGTAGGCGGTATCTTCGAGCGCGACAGGCAGGCAGTCCAGCGCGACGCCGTTGACGTTGTACGGGGAGCTGACCTTGCGCATGTAGCGCATCAGCTGCGCGCTGCCGGCCAGCATGCCGATGCGCAGGCTGGCGAGCCCATATGCTTTCGAGAAGGTGCGGGCGACGAGCAGGTTGGGCACTCGCTTCACATCGTCGAGCACGGTCTCGCGGTGAAAGTGATAGTAGGCCTCGTCGACGAGGACCGCTGCGTGCGGCGCCTGTGCGCAGATGGCAAGGATCTGCAGGCGGCTGACCACCGCGCCCGTGGGATTGTTGGGCGAAGAGATGACGATGAGCTTGGTGCGCGGCGTGATGGCGGCGGCGAAGCGGTGATACGGGAACGCGAGCGAGGCACCCGCCTGTACGCGAATGAGGTGCGGAGTCATCATGCGCGCGCTGACTTCGTACATGAAGAAGGTGGGCGTGCAGATGATGGCCTCGTCGTCTTCTTCGAGCAGCGCGGCGCAGACGATGTGGATGGCTTCGTCTACGCCATTGGTGAGCAGGACCTGATTGGCACCCAGTCCGAAGTGCGCTGCCGTGACAACTTCCACGCCTTCTCGCTCGGGGTATTTGGTGAGATCCTCGGCGGTGGTCTGACGCAGGCGGGCGATCACCTTGGGAGAGGCGGCGAAGGTGTTCTCGTTGAAGTCCAAGCGCAGGGCGTTGCGGCCAGCCAGGGGAGGGTGATACTCCGGCATGGAGACGACCATGCGCCGCGGCTGCACAGTTGCGGACGCCTGTTCCTCCACGGCTTTTTCTGGGTCCATCACTGCGTTCTCCACGCCTTGCCCTTCTGCCAACTGGGAACTCTACTTATCTCTGTTACCGCATTCGCACGCGAACGCTCTCGGCGTGCGCCTTCAGGCCTTCGGCGTCGGCCAGAGCCGTGGCGTGCGGACCCAGGGAACGCAGGCCCTCGCGCGTGTACTCCTGCACGGTAATGATCTTGACGAAGTCCAACACGCTCAACCCACCGCGTATCCGGCCCACGCGGCCTGTGGGAAGGACGTGGTTAGGGCCGGAGATATAGTCACCCATGGACTGGGGTGAAAAATCGCCGATGAAGACGGAGCCGGCATTGCGCACCCAGCGCAGATCGCTCATGGAGTCGACCGTCAGGTGCTCGGGTGCGATGCGGTTGGTCAGGTCGTGGGATTCTGTAACAGATTCCGTTACGAAAATGCAGCCCTGAGCGGTGAGGGACCGCTTCGCGACGACGTTGTCTTTGGACTGAGCTCTCACCTCGGCCAGCACGGATGTTGCCAGCGTCTCGTTTGCCGTGACGAGCAGTGCCAGGGTCTCCGGATCGTGCTCAGCCTGTGCGACCAGATCGGCGGCGATACCGGCCGCGTCGCCTTTTTCGCTGGCGACGACGATCTCGGTGGGGCCTGCGGGCATGTCGATTCCGCAATCACGCTCGACGAGGAGCTTGGCGGCAGTGACATAAAGGTTGCCGGGGCCGACGATCTTGTCCACGCGCGTGATCGACTCCGTGCCATAGGCGAGAGCCGCGATTGCCTGGGCGCCACCGATGCGGTAGACCTCCGGGCCGCGGGAGATCTCACCAGCCAGCCATGCGGCGGCCAGCGTCTCGCGTGCAGGTCTCGGCGTGCAGACGACGATGCGGTCCACGCCGGCGACCTGCGCCGGAGTGACGGTCATCAGCAAAGTTGAGGGCAGCGGATAACGGCCGCCGGGAACGTAGCAACCGACGCTCTCCAGGGGGCGAACGATTTGCCCGGTGGTAAGGCCGCGCACGGTAGAGTTGGTCCATTCGCGCGGGCGCTGGGCCTCGGCGAAGCTGCGAATGTTGGCCTGCGCCATGCGCATTGCCGCGCGCAGCTCGGGCGGTGTGGCGTCCCATGCAGCCTGCAATTCCTCGGTGGAGACCCGAAAGGTTGCGTTTTTCGCAAGACCGTCGAGCTTCTCTGCATGCGCGCGTAGAGCTCGATCGCCCCGCTTGCGCACGTCTGTAACTATTAGTGTTACAGGTTTTTCTACCTTGGAGAGCGTGAGCGCGCCGCGCTGCTCCAGCCGCGCGATCAACTTCTCCGCGGTGGCCTTGTTGCGGCCAAATGTTTTTACAAGCTTCATGCGTACACCTGGCGATGCGAGGTAAAACTGCGGTTACACAACCACTTTGCTCAACGGATATTCCACGATGCCGGTCGCGCCGGCGGCCTTTAGTTTTGGGATCACCTCGCGCACCACGGACTCATCGATGATGGTGTTGAGAGCGACCCAGGCCGGATCGCTGAGATGCGAGATGGTAGGCGAGTTGAGCGCAGGAAGTTGCGCGACGATGGTTTCCAGCGCGGACTTGGGCGCGTTCATCATGAGACCCACGCGGCCCTGCGCGGCGATGGCCGCGTTCAGCATCAGCGAGATGTTCTCTATCTTCTGCCGCTTCCATGCGTCCGCAAACGCCGCCTTGTTGGCGATCAACTGCGTCTCGGATTCCATCAGCGTCTCGATGATGCGCAGGCGATTGGCGCGCAGGCTGGATCCTGTCTCCGTTACCTCGACGATGGCGTCGGCCAGAGTGGGCGGCTTTACCTCGGTCGCGCCCCAGCTGAACTCTACCTTTACCGGAATGTTTTTCTGGGCAAAATACCGCTTGGTGAACTCGACCAGCTCGGTGGCAATCACCTTGCCGGCCAGGTCTTCCGGCTTATGGAAGGGCGAATCCTCTGGCACGCAGAGCACCCAGCGCACCTTCTGCCGGCTTACCTTGGAGTAGGTGAGGCTGGTGACATATTCCACGTCGGTCTGGTTCTCGAGCACCCAATCGTTGCCGGTGAGGCCGGCGTCCAGCGCACCCTTTTCGACGTAGCGCGCCATCTCCTGCGCGCGGACCAGCATGCACTCGATCTCGGCGTCGTCGATCGCGGGAAAATAGCTGCGGCCGTTGGCGGAGATGCGCCAGCCGGCGCGCTCAAACAATGCGATAGTGGCGTCCTGCAGGCTGCCCTTCGGAATTCCCAGCTTTAGCTTGTTTGCCATTCCTGTGCCTCTCTCTTCTCTCATTCCACACCTCGAGCCAGGTCGAGGGAGACGAAATCTGCTTTTGTCTAATTCCCTACCGAAATTGGTTTGGTGAAGCAGCTCACCGTTCCTTCGTGACAGACCAGCCCATCGCCTTCGACCTCGACCCGGAACAACAACGCATCATTGTCGCAGTCGGTGGCAGCGGTGATCACGCGCAGGCGGTTGCCGCTGGTCTCGCCCTTCATCCACAGCTTCTGTCGAGTGCGGCTCCAGAAGGTGACGAAGCCTGACTCGAGCGTCCGGGCGTAGCTGGTCTCATTGAGGAAGCCGAGCATCAGCATCTCGCCGGTCTTGGCGTCCTGCACGATGCCGGGTACGAGCCCGTCCATCTTGGCGAAATCAATCACAGGTGCATTCTTCACTTCGTTCATCTCAATCTCTCTCTTTCAGTTTTCCCTTGGGGTCAGGACAAGGCGCAGTCCGCGCAGCAAAAAGGCCCGCTCGCGGAGTTCGCGCCGGCGGGCCTTTGGAATCCGTTTGTGCTTTTCTAGTTCACACCGGAGACTGCCGCCAACACGCCTCGTGCGTGGTGATGGTGGTGCCCGCGATGCTTGACGGAAAAGCTCATGTGTATGAAAGCTATCGCCTTAGCCGCCCCGGTGTCAATCTGCGGCCGTAAGTTATTCATGGGAATGGGCATGTGCTATTGCTTCGGTCTGTGAGCAATGATCAGCTCACGGATGCGCTCGTACTCATCCTTGGGTAGGATGCCCCGGGTGGAAAGCTGGTTTTTGGCGGTGTAAGGACGCCCGGCGATCACGCGGGCGGCGTACGCCGCTCCCATCCCCGGCAGGGCCTTGAGCTGGTCCAGGGTCGCGGTATTGATGTCGAGAAGTTGCTGCGAGGCGGCGATCTTCTCGGATACGGTCTGCGGCCTGGCGGTTGCGGCGGCAAGACCTTGGGGCTGCGAGTTCGGCTTTTGCGCCGTGCCGGCAGAAGGCGCACTGCCTGCGTTCTGTGCCTGCGCAGTACCTGCGCTGGCGTTCAGCACTTGAAAGGCCGCCCCGGCGAACAATGCCACGAGGCATACGATCAACAGCATCTCCGGCCGCGATGCCGCCCGAGGTCCTTCCTGCTTTGCCATCCTAATCCCCCGAATGTCCCTCTGCCAATGCAACAGGATCCAGCACAGTTTATTCCAGGGCTGAGATGTTTCTGCGGCTTTGAGCGCCAGGTGACGCCGGAGGCCAAGCAAAGAGGTAAGATGGAGCCGCTGAAAAATCTCTTTTCCAAGGTGGACCTCCGCCGTGAACCTTCGCTCGCATTCTGTTGCCTTCGCCGCACTGATCTCGCTGACCGCCACCCTCGCCTATGCTGCGCCGCCCGCTGCCGAACACTGGGTGGGAACATGGGCTGCCGCGCCCTTTGAGCAGTCGAACGCGCCGCGGCAGTTCCGAGTCCCCGCCACGGCACCGGCGGCTGGTGCGCCTGTGGCTGTCCCTGGCGTTGTGACCGCGCCAAACGCCCCGGTGGCCGTTCAAGCGCCGCCCAGCCCCGCTGCGCCCAATGGCGTGCCCGCTGCCGCCACTCCGATGGCGCCTCCTCCAGGCAACATGCCCGCGATGGCCCAGGGAGCAGCTCCGCCCGCGGCTGGTGGCCCTGGCGCATCTGGCGCTCCCGCAGGGCCGGGGGGGGCGAACCCTGCGCGGCGGTTTAACTTCACGCCGCCGCCGATCTATGGCTCCAGCGATATGACACTGCGTGAGATTGTGCATGTCTCGCTCGGCGGCTCGCGGGTTCGCGTGGTGTTGACCAACGAGTTCGGGACCGAAGCGCTGCAGATTGGCGCGGCGCAGGTGGCGATCAGCAAGGGCGGCAGCTCAGTGAACATGGTGGATGCTTCTTCTGCGGGGCTAACCTTTGGCGGCCGCGCAGAGGTGAAGATTCCCGTTGGAGCGATGGTGGTCAGTGATCCGGTCGATCTCAAGCTGCCGGCGCAGGCCGACCTTGCGATCAGCCTCTTCGTGCCACAGCAGACCATCAACGTACTCTCGCAGCATCAGGCCGCGGACCAGACCAGCTATGTGGCGGACGGAAACGTTGTGGGCGCGGCGGCGTTCGATACGCCGAAGGAGGTCCGTTCGTGGGTGTTCCTGAAGGGTGTCGAGGTCGAGGCGCCGGCGCATGCGAGCGCGGTGATCGCGTTTGGGGACAGCATTACCGATGGCGCCTTCGCCACTAACAACGCCAACGCTCGCTGGCCGGATGAGCTGGCGCGGCGGCTGTTGGCGGACAAGCGCACGGGCGATGTCGCGGTGCTGAATGAGGGCATCGGCGGCAACGGCGTGCTGCGGCACATCACCGGACCCAGCGCGCTTACCCGGTTTGACCGCGACGTGCTGGGGCAGGACGGCGTGAGGTACCTGGTGGTCATGGAAGCCATCAACGACATTGGCGCGTACGGGCCGCAGAGACCCGGTGCGACGCCGCCTCCGAGCGGGATTCCGACCGCCGAAGACCTGATCTTCGGCTATAAGCAGCTGATCGCGCGCGCGCATGCGCATGGCATCAAGGTGTACATGGCGACGTTGACGCCGTATATGGGCGCGGGCTACTCATCGCCAGAGGGTGAAGCGGTGCGCACTGCCTGCAACCAGTGGATCCGGACACAAAAAGAGGCCGACGGCGTAATCGATTTCGACAAGTTGACGCAGGACCCGGCAAAGCCCGACACCTTCCTGCCGGCCTACGACCACGGCGATCACCTGCACCCCAACGATGCCGGCTACAAGGCGATGGGTGACGCGATCGATCTGGGATTGTTTACGAAGTAGTTTTCCGTTCCCAGGGTTGAAGAATTTTCACGCTTGCCATGCCGGCGGCTGTCGCGGCCTGGATGCCCATCTCCGTGTCCTCGAAGACGAGGCAGGCAGAAGGCTCGACTCCAAGTTGCTGCGCCGCTACAAGGAAGGGGTCGGGCGCGGGCTTGCTCCGCGCGTAATCTCCGGCGCAGACCAGCGTGGCGAAGCGGTCTAGAAGTCCAAGAGCTGCGAGCGAGCGCGTGACGGAGTCGCGCGTGGAGCCGGAGACGACGGCCATGGGCAGTTTGGCTCCAGTCCAGTTGCGATCGATCTCGGCGAGTACCTCGGGCACGGCGCTCAGGTCGGGAAGCATCTCGTAGTAGAGCGCCTCCTTGCGGCGCTCCACGTCCGCGATGGGCATGGCGATGTTTTGCTGCCTGCCGAGCGTGGCGATGATCTCTGCTGCGGGCATGCCACCCCAGGCGTAGAAGATGTCCTCGGGGAACTCGCAGCCGTGCTCGCCCAGCGCGCGCTTCCATGCGACGTAGTGCAGCGGCATGGAGTCGGCGATGGTGCCGTCGCAGTCAAAGAGAAGAGCCCTGAACTCACCGAGAGGCAGTTCAAGGCGGATCTGTGCGGATGCGGTTTGCGTTTCGATCACGGCCAACTTACTTCATCTCGATGCCTGCGAAGAAGTAGCCGATCTCAAACGCGGCAGTCTCTTCGGCGTCGGAGCCGTGGATGGCATTCTCGCCGATGGAGGCTGCGAACTTCTTGCGGATGGTGCCCTCCTCGGCCTTGGAAGGATCGGTCGCACCCATCAGCTTGCGCAGGTCGGCGATGGCATTGTCTTTCTCGAGCACCATGGGGAAGATTGGCCCGGAGCTCATGAACTCTGTGAGCTCGCCGAAGAACGGACGCGCGGCGTGCACGTGGTAGAAGCCCTCGGCCTGTGCCTTCGAGATGGACATGCGCTTGATGCTCACGATCTTGAATCCTGCCTTTTCAATCTCGGCGACGATGGCGCCGGCGTGTCCCTTGCGGACGGCGTCCGGCTTGACGATGCTGAATGTGCGCTGGCTCAAAACGATCTCCTGGCGCGGATTGCGCGCTGTTTCAGTGTACTAGCTGGCGGCGAATCTCAGCCTGCGCACGTCAAATGTTGCAAATGCGGTGGACACGGTGCATCTGGTTTGTGGGCTGCGCCGCGTGGGTGGTGGACGCGGCGGCGAGCGTGCGCCTGCATGACGCCGAGCACGCCAGGCTGGCTCTGATGGTGGCGGCGGTGTTCCTGATGGCTGGATTGTTCTATCAAGCGCAGAAGCGGTGAGGACCAAAACAAAAAGCGTGACGCGAAGTGCGCCACGCTTTCGTGGTTGCGAATTACTATGCCTTGCCCAGCACCTTCGCCATCATCTCGCCCATCTCTGCCGGCGACTTGACGACGTGAATGCCCGCAGCGGACATCGCCGCCATCTTGCTGGCTGCCGTGCCTTCGCCGCCGGAGATGATCGCGCCGGCGTGGCCCATGCGGCGGCCCGGAGGCGCCGTCTGCCCGGCGATGAAGCCGACCACCGGCTTCTTCACGTTGGCCTTGATGTACTCCGCAGCTGCCTCTTCGGCCGAGCCGCCGATCTCGCCGATCATGATGATGGCCTCGGTCTGCGGGTCTTCGTTCAGCAGCTTCAGCGCGTCGATGTGCGTGGTGCCGATGATGGGGTCGCCGCCGATGCCGATCGCCGTCGATTGCCCGATGCCGCGCGTCGTCAGCTGATAGACCGCCTCATAGGTCAGCGTGCCGGACTTCGAGACGATGCCGACCGAGCCTTCCTTGTGGATGCGGCCGGGCATGATGCCGATCTTCGCCTTGCCGGGCGAGATGACGCCGGGGCAGTTCGGCCCGATCAGGCGCGACTTGCTGCGCTTGACGATCTCCCACGCCTTCACCATGTCCAGCGTCGGAATGCCCTCGGTGATGCAGACGATCAGCGGCACGCCTGCGGCGGCGGCTTCAAGAATTCCGTCGGCTGCGAACGGCGGCGGCACGAAGATCATGGTCGCGTTCGCGCCGGTCTCCTTCACTGCCTCTTCGACGGTGTTGAAGACGGGCCAGCCCTCATGCGTGGTGCCGCCCTTGCCGGGCGTGACGCCGCCGACGACGAGGTCATTGCCGAACTGCTTGGCGTATTCGGCGCAGCCCTTGGCGTGGAAGGTGCCTTCGCGGCCGGTGATTCCCTGCACGATGAGGCGCGTGTTCTTATCAACCAGAACTGCCATTACTTGCCGCCTTTCGCTGCTGCGACAGCGAGGTCGGCAGCTTCTTTCATCGTTGCGCCGACTTCAAACTTCAGGCCGGACTCCTTCGAGAATCTTGCGGCCTTCTTCGACGTTGGTGCCTTCGAGGCGAAGGATGATCGGAATCTGCACGTCCAGCTTCTTCGCCGCCGCGACGACTGCGGTCGCCAGCACATCCACGCGCAGGATGCCGCCGAAGATGTTGATGAAGATCGCCTTCACGTTGGGGTCGCGAGAGCAGGATGCCGAAGGCGTTCTCGATCTGCTCCTGATTGGCGCCGCCGCCTACGTCCAGGAAGTTCGCCGCCTAGCCGCCGGCGTACTGGATGATGTCCATCGTCGCCATGGCCAGGCCCGCGCCGTTCACCATGCAGGCGATCGAGCCGTCGAGCTTGATGTAGTTGAGCGCGAACTTCTGACGCCTCGACCTCGAGCGGGTCTTCCTCGGCGAGGTCGCGCAGCTCCTTCAGGTCCTTGTGGCGGAACATCGCGTTGTCGTCGAAGTTGATCTTGCAGTCGAGCGCGAGCAGGTCGCCGTCCTTGGTGGTGATGAAGGGATTGATCTCCATCAGGGTGGAGTCGGTCTCGATGAACGCCTTGTAGAGGCCCATCATGAACTCGACCGCCGGGCCGATCTGCTTTGGCGTCGAGGCCGAGCTTGAACGCCAGCTGGCGCGCCTGGTAGGGCTGCAGGCCGATGGCGGGGTCGATGTATTCCTTGAAGATCTTCTCGGGCGTGGCGTGGGCGACCTCTTCGATCTCCATGCCGCCGGCCTGCGAGGCCATGAAGACGACCTTGGCCGAGGCGCGGTCGAGCACCAGGCCGAGATAGAGCTCGCGGTCGATGGCCGAGCCGGCTTCGATCAGCAGGCGCTGGACCTTCTGTCCCGCCGGGCCGGTCTGGTGCGTGACGAGCTGCATGCCGAGGATGGCCTTGGATGCGGCGTCGGCGTCCTCGATCGATCTTGGCGACCTTGACGCCGCCGCCCTTGCCGCGGCCGCCGGCGTGGATCTGCGCCTTCACCACGACGGCCTTGTTGCCTTTGCCGAAGAGCGCCTTGGCGGCCTGGTCGGCCTCTTCGAGCGTGGTGGCCATCTCGCCCTCGGGCACGGGCACGCCGTACTTCCGCAGGATGTCTTTCGCCTGATACTCGTGAATCTTCATGGATGTTGTCTCGGGCGCGCGAAGAGGTGTACGGCGCGCACTCCCGATACTAAGGGATGGGCCGAATCAGCGGCAATTTTCCGATGGCGATTATCGGCCTGCACGTTCGCCAATGACATCGGCACTCCGCACCTGCCGGACTCATCGCCGCACCAGCGCGGGCGGGCACGGCGCACGATTGACCGTGCAGCCTCGCGGCGAGCGCGCATTGACGATCGATACCAGCACGGCCTGGTCGCGCTTGGCCACCTCAAAGACCGCGACCTGTGCCACGCCGCTCGCGTCGGCGTAGTTGATGGTGACTAGGTAGCGCTGCTGCGGGCGCGCCACCAGCGAGACGGCGATGAAGGGGAGCACGCCGAGATGGTGCATCGGCTCCTCGCGCGGCTCGATTCCCCGGATCGTGTCATAGGTCATTGCGATCTGCCCCACTGCGCCGTCTGGTTTGCGATAGTTGAACTCGAGCGCGGCGGGCGAAGCCGTATCGAACGAGCCTGCTGTGTTGACGGTCAGGCCGGCGGTTCCGCCATAGTAAATCGCCTTTGGGGCCTGGGCTACGGCGACGGACGGAATTGCCAGACCGAGGAAGGCCACGAAGAGTGCTGCCATCCATGTGGCCTGTTGCGAGGCCGGCGGGTGCAGTGCTGGTATGCGCTGCCGTCGCGGGCTCTGCAGGGGTTTGCCGTGAAGCTGCTGCCGGATTTGCCAGGCCACACGCAGTGTCTTCACGTCGCGATGCCAGATGGGAAGCATCAGCGACATCGCCATGGTTTCTAGATTGCTGGCGACGCCCATGAGCAGTGCAAGTCGCATCAGCAAGCCAGCTGAGGGTAATACGAGTGCTGCGATGACGGCAGTCGCCAGCACCAGGCCCCAAGCCTTCGCAAGGTAGGAGTGGTAACTCGCTGGCCGGCGGAACTTTGCCAATGCGAAGACGATATTTGCCGCCTCAAACAGCAGCAGCGCAACAAGCCACACCGCATTGGCGTTCCAGATGCGCGGCCAGAGCGCGAGTCCGACACACGCGTAGAAGACGGTGTCGCAGATTGAATCGCAGAGCCGGACGGCGGCCGTATCCACGCGCCAGCGCCGGGCAAGCACACCGTCGAAGATGTCCGACACGAGCGCGGCGACGACCATCGCTGCCAGCGTGAAGCCGCTCCAGCCGCAGCGGTCACCGAAAAGAACCACCGGCCCCAGCAGCGCGCGGGCCGCCGCCATCATCCATGGAATGATTTGCCTGATCTTCTGCATTGTCTGCCTCCCAAAGTGTTATGGGAGGAGCGTAGTGCGTTGCACTGGCCACGAACCAGGCAGTGAGGACACTTTTTGAAGTGTCACAATGCGGGAGGGGCAAAGCCGGGCGGAGAGCAAGGCGAAGATCGAGACTCAGGCCGACTCACGCCTCCTGGCCTTCTTCGGCGCCGGCTCCAGGGTGAACTGGCGCAGCTCATCAGCCGCCGTATCCGCCAGCAGCGAGTAGACAATATGAAATGGCCTCTGCGGCAGCGTGGGGATGCTGACGGTGTGGCTGTCGCAGAGGATCGCTGTCACCTGCTCGAGGCCGCGCCGCCAATGCGGTTTGCGCGCATCGCGGAAGAGCAGGATGTCAGTCGAGATGCCCGCGGCGATCAGCATAGTCTGCGCGCGCTCCAGGAACTCCGGCCAGTGCGAGACGACCGCCACCAGATGCCCCTTCGGCGCGGGCAGCCATGGGCTGAGCCATCCGTTGGCTGAACGGATCGGCAGCGTCACCAGCTCAATACCCTTGGGGAGCGCCTCGCGCACAGCCTTCTGCTGGCTGGGCCGGCAGAGCGCAATCGCCGCCGTCAGCGTGGCGCGTGTGCAGCAGGCTGCGGGCGTCGACTCCGCGATCGGCCACGAGGTCAGCGCACGGAGTTCGGTCACGAGAATCTTCCGCACCTCCGGGTCCGGATCGATCAGCAGAAAGTGGTCGGGCGGGGGCGCGGCCAGCCATTCCTGCACGCGGGCGCGGACGGCGTCGGCAGGCAGGCCCAGCTCGCGGGCGGCGCGGAAGAAGCCCGCGATGTGGTGGTCGATGCGCTGCTCGGCTGTTTGCGGCTGCTCAGTGTGTGCGCGAACGGTGATGCCGCTGCCGCGGCGGCGCTCGGTCCAGCCCTCTTTTTCCAGCTCGCGGTAGCCAGCACTGACCGTGTTGGGATGCAGCGCAAAGCGGCGCGCGAGCTCGCGCGTGCTGGGCAGGCGGTCGCCGGGCTTGAGGTCGCCGGGCTTGAGGTCGCCGCACAAGATGGCCAGCACCACCTGCGTCACCAGCTGGCGATAGATGGGGACTTCGCTCGAATGTGCGAACCAGAGGCGCATGGGCTTCGCAGAGTATTGTGCCTGCATCCAAGATCGGCCTGCTACCCTTAAGTTTCATGCCTGCCCAGCCTTATCTCAAGCGCATCGTTGAAGACCGCGCCGCGTTGACGCGCGAAGAGGCGCGCGAGCTGATGCAGATCGTGCTCGCCGGGCGTTTCGCCGATGTGGAACTGGCCGCGCTGCTGGGGGCGATTACGGCGCGCGGCGAGGACGCGGCGGAGCTGGCAGGCTTTGTCGATGCGATGCGTGCGGCGGCAACTCCTGTGCCGCTCGAGGAAGCGGAACGCGCCGCGCTCGTGGATACCTGCGGCACCGGTGGTGATGCCAGCGGGACGTTCAATATTTCCACTGCGGCCGCGCTGGTGGCTGCGGCGGCGGAGTCCAGCTCAAGACCAAAGACCATGGTCGCCAAGCACGGCAACCGTGCCGTCACCTCGGCGTCCGGTTCGGCCGATGTGCTCGAGGCGCTTGGTGTCCCGGTTGCTCTGCCGCCTGACGAGGCGGCGCGGGCTTTGCGCGAGCATCGCTTCGCCTTTCTACACGCACCGGCGATGCACCCGGCGATGAAGGCAGTGATGCCGGTCCGGCGCGCGCTGGGCGTGCGCACTGTCTTCAACGTCCTCGGTCCGCTGACCAATCCAGCTGGCGCGCAGGCGCAGGTGATCGGGGTCTACTCCGCGCACCTGGTGCCGATTGTGGCGGAGGCGATGCGGCTAGCGGGAACGCGCCATGCATTTGTGGTCCACGGTTCGGTCGGATCGCAATCTTCCAAAGGTATGGACGAGATTTCTATCTCCGGGCCAAGTCAGATCGCGGAGGTGCGGGGCGATGTGGTCACGCTGGCCGAGATCACGCCGGAGGCTGTCGGCCTGAAGACCGCACCGATCTCCTACCTGCGCGGTGGCGATGCCCAGGCCAATGCGACCATCCTGCGGGCCATCTTCGCCGGCGAAAAAGGACCACGCCGCGATGTGGTCCTACTCAATGCCGCCGCCGTGCTGGTCACAGCAGGCGCGATCGCATATGAACCGGGCAAACTGCCCGAGGCGCTGCGCGCTGGCGTTGCGCTGGCCGCGCAGGCCGTGGACACCGGCGCTGTCTCCGCGTTACTGGCCGACCTGATCTCATCGCAGCGTTAGATTGTTGGGCCGGCCTGTATGCGGCAGTTGACCCGAGGTGGCGCAAGGGCTGAAAATCAAGGTTCGGTTCTATTTGCTGCGCGAGCGCGGCGTTCCGTTTCGAGGTCTCTCATGTCGGCATTTCTTGTCCTGATCGCAGCGCTTCTCAGCCGCATCGTTCCCAACCTGCTGCACGCGCAGAGCTGGAACTTCGTCGCGTTGGGCGGCGGGCTGCTGTTCTTCGGTTCGCGGATGCCGGGAGCGGACCATAGAGCAACGAACAAGCAGATCATGGCGAGGCTGGCCGGCGCGATGGTGCTGCTGATGGCGACAGACTACTTCCTCACGGTCTATGGCTACGGGCTGGCGTGGCATACCAGCGCCTATCTGGTGACTTGGGTTTGGTATGCGGCGATATGTCTGCTGGGCATGGGACTGCTCAAGCGCGTGACGGTGCTGCGTTGTGTGGCGGCGACCCTGGCCTCGGCGACCTCGTTCTTCCTGCTGTCGAACGGCGCGGTGTGGGCGGGCGGCGCGATGTATCCACACACGCTGGCCGGGCTGGGCACGGCGCTGGCGATGGGGCTGCCGTTCTACCGCAACGATCTGGTGTCGACCGGGCTGACGCTGGGCGTGCTCTACGGGCTGCCGGCGCTGGCGCGCAGGATCGCGCTGGCCATGGAAGCATCGCAGAGCGGCGGACTGGTTTAGCTCTCTTCGTTCTTATTCTTCTTCGCCATCGGCTCGCTCCTCGTCCTCAACGGGGAAACGCGTGCCACGGTTGCGGTCAAAGAGTTTGCGCAGCACATACAAGGCCAGCAGCAGGACGACACCGGCGACCAGCGCCACCACGACGCCGAAGTGCTCATGCACGGCACGGCGCCAGGTGTGCGCGATCTCCGGCCCGTAACGCACGGTGATGATGGCGCAGACCAGGAACTGGATCAGCTTGCCGGTGAAGACGGCCATGACAAACAGCAGCGGTCGCATTTCAAAGACGCCAGCGGCGAACTCGAAGAGCTTGACCGGCATCGGCGGCGGCATCATGGCGGGGAATAGGATGGCCAGGAACTCCTGGTTTTCGAAGCGGTCACGCAGCGCTTCATAACGCTCGCGGTTGATGCGCTTTAGCAGGAAGAGTTCGCCGCCGGCGCGGCCGATATAGTACGGAATCAGGCTGCCGACTGCCGAGGCAGCAGCAGCCATCAGGCAATACAACAGAAACTTGCGGTGGTCGCTGGCGACATACCCGATGACTACGCCGTCCATGGTGGTGGGAAGGGGGAAGAGGCCGGAATCGATGAAGGCGAGGCCGCCGAGCCCCCAGATGCCCAGGGGCTTGAGGGTGGTCAGGAGGACTGCGTTGACCTTGTGCAGCAGAGCTACGGGGTGAACTTTCACAACAAGTCTGATTCTACCCGGGCGGCGCAGGGGCAGATCAGTGCGCGGTGCGGCCGGCGAGCAGATTGAGCGCGTGCGGCAGCAGCGGCAGTACCGCTTCGAGCGATGTGGTCGCTCCGGCGGGCGAGCCGGGAAGATTAATCACCAGCGTGCCGGCCGTTTTTTCAGAGGCACCGGAACTGTCTGCCTCGATGACGCCGCAGATGGCGCGGCTGAGCGCGGCGAGCGGCGTCTGGCGCATGCCGGCTGAGCGCATCACCTCGGCGAGGCCGTCGATGATCCGCGCTGCGACGAGCCGTGTTGCCTCGGGCGTTACATCCCGCGGGGCGAGGCCCGTGCCGCCGGTGGTCAGGACGAGATCAGCGCCTGCTGCGTGGCGGCGCAGAGCAGCCGCGATCTGGTCCAGTTCGTCTGGCACTGTCTCCGCGGCAACTGCGGCCGCGCCGGCGGCCTCCAGCATCTCGACCACGGCGGGGCCGGAGAGATCTTCCTGCGTGCCGGCGAAGCAGCGGTCACTGATAGTGAGGACGGTGGCGCGAGTGCCGGCGGGAAGCTGCGGAGCGCGAACTCCTTTTGAGACTCCAGTCGATTTGGGCGGTTGAGGCATGAATGTGACCAGTGTACCGGCTACGAGAATCGCATCTCGTGAAGCAGGATTAAGAAGAGGCAACCCGATGAGTGACACGCGGCAAAGGTGAGAAAATAGTGCGGTGGCGAAGCTCCGGCAGGAAACCGGGTTCTTTCTCTGTATGCGCCGTCGCAAGCGTTTGGCGGGGCTTTTTTGTGCCCGCGTACGTCCTATCTTCTGAGTCTTCATGCCGATCCTGCAACTGCCCGACAGACCGCCGCGCGACCCGGACCCGGTGAACCAGCCGGGCGAGGAAGTGCCGGAGAGCTGGAATGCCGGCCCGGCGCGGGTGCGCGCGGGGTTGCATGGCGAGTTCGAAGAGCATGAGCTGATCCACCTGCTGGACTCGATCGACGACGAGCGAGCGAAAGCACGATTCCGCGAGTCGGTCTACATCTCGATCATCATCTGGCTGGCGGTGGCGTGGTTCCTGTTCTATGGGCCGCGCATCCTCTTCCATCAGCCCTACTACCGAGATCCGATCGCGCTGATGAAGCAGCATGACCAGGAACTGACGTACATTGCCCCGAGTGCGCCGCCGCCGCGGATCGCGCCAAGGATCGACCGCAAGACGATGGAGGCGCTGAAGCAGCAGGCATTGCAGCGGCAACTGCAATCCCCACCGACGCCGCAGCCTCCGGTGCAGCAGCAACCGCAGCCGCAGGAGGAGGCGCACAACGTCGCGCCTCCAGTGCCGCAGCCGACGCTGCCGCTACCTGCCGCGCCTAAGCCTACGCCGAGCACTTCCTCCGCGTTGCCGGCTGCGCCATCACCAAACTTTGCGCGGAACGACGGTCCGCAGAGCGCTCTACAGAACGCGATGCGCGGGGCGATTGCCTCGCGCGGCAGCGGAGTGACCGCGCCGGGGCGATCGGGCGGGCCGCTGCAGGCTGGCGCGACGATCCTCTCCGACACGCAGGGCGTGTATTTTGGCGACTACATGCAGCGGCTGCACGACATTATCCAGCACAACTGGGAGCCGCTGATCCCCGAAGAAGTCAATCCGCCCATTGGCAAACGCGGGATCGTCGGCATCCGATTCTCCATTTTGCCGGATGGGCAGCTCGGCGACATGAAGCTGGAGACTACCTCCGGCGACGTGGCGCTGGACAAGGCGGCATGGTACGCGATCACCAGCAGCGGCCAACTGCCGCCGCTGCCCAAGGCGTTCCACGGGCCGGACCTTGATCTGCGGGTGGGTTTTTTCTATAACGAGCCCGTCGAGCGGTAGGCCCCCTCCCCCCACGATTTATCACGAATTTAGCGGCAAATTCGTCCTGCGAAAGGGGTTAGCGGGTAGGGGTGGCTGCAAGTTCGTCCAAACAAGATAGTTATAGCTAAATTAGCCAGAATCAATGGTTTAGCCGTGAGCGGATCAGGGCATTTGATCAGTCATTTGCCTTCTGCTGACTAACTACTTCTATTTTACGCCCCGAGGCAAAACTAAAATGCCCAACTATTTTCCAATGCTAAGTAACTGAAGATTGGTCGGTTAGGTTGGATTCGCAGGATGCGGGGGCTTGACAGCAAAAGTCGAAGACCTCTGCCGGCTAGTTAACCTCTGCGGCTATTGATCCGACTGGGCCTGTTGCATGGCGAGGGTGAGGGTGTGGAGGCGGGCGGGATCGGCGTCGGAGACGGCGAGGGCGTCGAGGTCGGGAGTGCGGAAGCCTTCGACGTGGAAGCCGTTGTGCTCGGCGGTGTGATGGACGGAGTCATCGGTCAGGGACTGTCCGGTGCTCTGGCGGAGGAAGACCGAGGCGTGGTGTTTGCCGATGGAGAAGAGAAGTTCGGCGGCAGAGGCGCCGTCGAGCTGGACGAGATTGGCGCCGTCGAGGGTGACGTCGGGCGGGAGGGTTGCGGGGAGGTTGAAGCTAAAGGGGAGCTTGCCCTGGAACCATGGCTTGACGGTGTGGCGGTCGGTAGAGATGACCTGCGGCGAGGCGGCGGCCATGGCGGCGATGTGTTCATCGACTAATTCGGCGACGAGGGCGGAGGAGTGCGCGCTGCGCAGGGCGAGGTCGTGGGCGAAGAATGCACTGGCGGCGGCGAGGAGCAGAGCGGCGAGCGCGCCGGAGAGTAGAGGAATGCTGGCGGATGCGTTAGAGCGCGGCGTTGCGGGGGAGTGAACTGGAGGGAAGCGATCTACGGGTGTGGGTTGGGTCTGATGCGCGGCGATGGTGTGCTGAATGCGGGCGCGAAGCGCATCGGGCACAGCGTAGCGCTGGCCGGCGCTGGCTGTGGAGCGCTGGAGCAGTGATTCGTGGAGGGCGCGCGTGGTGCAGGCGGCGCAGCCGGCGAGATGCTGCGAGGCGAGGGCGAGATCGGCGGCGGAGAGTTCGCCGTCGACGAATGCGCTCAGAATTTCAGCAGAGAGATGGCTGGGTATCGTGGTCATGGGGTCGCTCATCGGGGTGCGCCTCCTTCCTGTGCACGCAAGCCGCGCGGGGCGAGCTGCTGGCGGAGGGCGGCGCGGGCGCGGGCGATGCGGGACATGACGGTGCCGATGGGGACGTCGAGGACCTGGGCGATCTCGCGGTATTTCATCTCTTCGACATCACAGAGAAGAACGACTTCGAGCAGGGGCGGCGAGAGCTGCTGCATGGCTTGCTCGAGCGCGGCGCGATCACTGAGACGGAGAAGTTCGACCTCAGGCGTGGTGGACTCGATTGCGGCTTCAGGCATGACGGCGGCGGCGAGTTCATCTTCAAGCGCGACGGTAGAGCGGGTAGCTAGGCCGGTGCGCGAGGTGAGGTAAGTGTTGCGCAGGATGCGGAAGATCCAGGCCTTGAAGTTGGTGCCGGGCGTGAATGAGGTGAATCCGGCGAGGGCTTTGACGATGGTCTCCTGCACGAGGTCCTCGGCTTCGGTGGAATCGCGGGTAAGCCAGCGCGCGGTGTTGTAGAGCGAGGGCAGCATCGGGAGGACGACGTCTTCAAATGATGCGCACGCGGCCGCGCGAGCCGGCGGGCTTTGGGGCCCGGGGCTGGGGTTGGCAGTGCGTCTCCAGCTCAGCAGGGACATCTCATTCCACAATAATCCTGCGTGGATGAGAACCGAGGCAGGGATGTTTTATTCCCCGGAAATGTTTCGGAATAAAAGCGGCAGAGTGGAGTTTGCGATGGTGGAGGGATTTGACCATGAGCAGACTGCAGGGAACGAGTGACGAGCATCTAGTTGCGAAGGCGGACGCAGAGCAGGGTGTAGACCAAAGCATCGATCAGCACAAGGATGGGATCGACCGGCGCGGGTTTCTGAGTTGTATGGCGTGGGCGGGGACGGGGCTGCTGTGGACGATGGCGGGCGGAGTGCCGACATCGCGGGTGTTTGCTACGAGTGCGGAGGCTGAGACAGCGCATAGCGCGGTGGGAGATTTCTCCTTCGTGCAGATCTCGGACTCGCATATCGGATTTAACAAGGCGGCGAACCCGGATGTGGCGGGGACGCTGCAGATGGCGATCGACAAGATCAATACTGCGCCGGGCTTGCCCGATCTACTGCTGCATACGGGCGACATTACGCAGACGGCGCGGGCGAGCGAGTTCGATACGGCCGCGCAGATTTTGAAGGGATCGCGGGTGAAGGAGATCCACTATGTGCCGGGCGAGCACGACACGGCGACGGATGACGGTGCGCTGTATCTTGAGCGGTTCGGCAAAGGGACGCGCGGGCTGGGGTGGTACAGCTTTACGCATCGGGGCGTGCACTTTGTGGGGCTAAACAATTCGCGGCAGGTGGATGCGATGGGCACACTGGGTGCGGAGCAACTGGCGTGGCTGAAGCAGGATCTGGCCGGCCAGTCGGCGTCGACGCCGGTGGTGGTGTTCGCGCACATTCCTCTGTGGATGGTGTATCCGGAGTGGGGATGGTGGACGAGCGATGGGGCGGAGGCGTTGGGGTACATGAAGCGGTTCGGGTCGGTGACGGTGCTGAACGGACACATCCACCAGACGGTGCAGAAGGTGGAGGGCAACGTGAGCTTCCATACGGCGTGCTCGACGGCGTTTCCGCAGCCGGCGCCCGGGAGTGCGGCCTCGGCGGGACCGATGACGGTGCCGGCAGGCAAGCTGCGCAGCGTGCTGGGCGTGACCGAGGTGAAGTATGTGGGAAGGAAGAGCCCGCTGGCGATTGTGGATTCTTCACTCGAGAGCGCGACGTAATGCGGTTGGGGCTTTCGCGGGGAGAGCGAGCTACGGGAATGTTGCTGATTGCGCTGGGTGCATCGCTGATGCTGGCGCGGGTGCATCCCTTTGGCGACGCGGAGCTGTTTGCGGCGTTGCGTACGGACGTGGTGGAGCTGCCGGAGTCGATTCCGGCGGAGGCGCGCACGGTGGTGGCGGCGGACTGTGTGGACTGCCACTCGTCGGTGGCGCGGGCGCCGGTGTATGGGCGGTTCGCGCCAGTGTCGTGGCTGCTGGAGCGGGACATTGTGAAAGCGCGGGCGCACCTGAATTTTTCTGCGTGGGACAGCTACGACGCGGACAAGCGGCAGTTGCTGCTGGCTGAGATTGCACAGCAGGCGAAGGCGGGGCACATGCCTCCGGCGCAGTATGTGCTGGTGCACCGCGGAGCGCGGCTGAACGCAGCGGATGTTGCAGCGCTGCTGGCGTGGGTGCATGCGGCGGAGGCATCAGAGGAAGGTGCGGGGGCCGGTGTGAAGATGGCTGCTCTGGGGGCACCAGTTGTGAAGCAGAATTCCGAGGCGCATTTCGTCACGGCCAGCGCGAAGCCGCAGGCGGCGGAGATGCTGGCAGGGGATGCGGGGCGCGGAGAGGATTTGTTCAGCCGGCGATGCACGGGGTGCCACACGCTGACGCAGAACCGCGAGGGGCCACGGCTGGGCGATGTGTATGGGCGCGTGGCGGCGAGCGTGGCGGGCTTTCCATACTCGGAGGCGCTGAAGGGCGCGCCCATGACATGGGATGAACAGAGGCTCAACCAATGGCTCACGGACCCGGATGCGTTTGTGCCAGGCGTGAACATGGACTTCCGGGTGCCGAAGGCGCAGGAGCGGACGGACATTATTGCGTTTCTGAAGAAGTCTTCGGGCAGGTGATGGGAGGGTAAGGTTTTTGTCTGCGCTGCGGCGCGCGTATGTTTATATGATTCCGCAGAGGAGTGCAGCGATGAGAGGGCCTATGGCGGCAGGTGAAGGGCAGGCGCAGCAGATCGAACGGCGACGACAAGTACGCGGGCTGGTGTGGCTGGCGCTGGCGGCGCTGGGGTTGGCGATTGGGCGCGCGGTGGCGCATGGCGGAGTGCGCAGCCTGTTTGGGCGGAGTTAGCGGGAGATGGGGTGGAGGCTTGGCCGCGGCTAATCGCCGGTGGGCTTTTCGATGTGGTCGATGGGCTGCAAGGCAGGCTGCCCTCAGGCTGCGCCGCATCTGTGTAGGCCGGTTCATTGGCGAGTGCTCTCCTCGGGGGACAGATACGCAGCGCCGGGGCCGCCTGGATGCAGCGAGTTTGGAATGCGGTCCGGATCAGGAGATGCGGGAGGGGTGCTCTTTCGCTGCGACTGCGGCGGCCTCTGCGACGCGGGCGGCCTTGCGGCGGGAGAGGACAGAGCTGCGGCGGGTGCGGGCGCGCTCGGCGGCATGGTCGATCTTGTTCCAGAAGGCGATGAAGTAGTCGGCGGCGGAGATGATGGAGACGATAGTCATCCATGCGATGGCCGCGACGGCGATCATGTGCACGGCGACGATGAAGCCGCCCCAGTTCCAGTAGTTCCAGCGATGGGCGAGGATGGCGGCGACGACGGAGACGATCTGGATGACGGTCTTGAGTTTGCCGATCTCGGAGGCCTCGATGGTGAAGCCCTCGGATGCGGCGATGGAGCGCAGGCCGGAGACGAGGAACTCGCGGCCGATGATGATGACGGCGATCCATGGTGGGACGATGCGGGGGTTGTAGGCGACGAGGATGATGTAGGCGGCGGTGACCATCAGCTTGTCGGCGAGGGGGTCGAGCAGCATGCCGAGGGTGGTGATCTGGTTGCGGCGGCGGGCTAGGTAGCCGTCGAGGCCGTCGGTGATCATGGCGAAGATGAAGAGGCCGGAGGCGATGAGCTCCTGGCGGCCGCCGGCGAGGCCGAAGTGGGCGGGATTGGCGGGGAAGGCAGGCGAGAGCACCCAGATGAGGATGGGGATCGCTGCGATGCGACTGGCCGTGATGGAGTTGGGCAGGTTCATGGGCGGTGAGACCGCGAGACATAGTGCCGGTTCGTTCCCATGCCTCAGGATCGAGAGATGGGTCACCCAAATAAAGGGTGAGACGGATGGCAGAGGCACAGCTGCGCATCGCGCCGGACGGACATAAGCATTTTGCCACACGCATGTTCCAAAGTGGGCGAAGGGGCGGCGCGTAGAGAGGAGGGTTGTAATTGGGGGCTGGCGAGGGGTGTAGGCTGGCGGTGGGTCGGGTGTTCTTGTCGATGGTGAAAGGAAGCGTGCGTCTCCGTCGCTGGGCGGTGGGCTCGGCTGCCGTGGTGGCAGTGGCCATCGTGTGCGCTGCGATCTGCGCGGTGAACGCAGGCGCGGCGGTGACGAGCGGCCCGGTGGTTATGACCAGAGGCCGAGCGTCGACCACGAAGCCGCTGGCGACGGGAGCCATAGCGACCACGACGACGCAGTATCTATGTGCGGGACCGACGGTGGCGTGCCCGATTACCGGGTATGTGATGCCACCGTATACGCCGACATTGTCGATGTCCTACGGGCAGGACTGGAATGGGACGGTGGTGGTGACTGAGGCAGCGGCGGGGCCTGCGCCACCGACGGGGAACATTGAGATCACATGGTCGTATAACAGCGGGCCAGCGCAGGTGATCTGCACGCTGCCGGTGGCGAGTGGCGGCACCTGTCCATCGCAGGTCGGCACGACAGAGGGTACGTCCCTGGGCACGAATACGATCACGGCGAGCTACACCGGCGACAGCAACTATGCGCCGTCGAGCTCCACGGTGGTGATTACTGTGCTGCAGGATGCGACTGCGGCGTCACTGGAGGGAAGTCCGAATCCAGCAACAGCGGGGACGCCGGTGACGTTGACCGCGAGCATGACCGGGAGCGATGCGCCGCCGACGGGCCTGGTGACGTACAGCTATGGCGGCTCGGTGATCGGGACGGGAACGTTGGCGCCGGGGAGCGGGTTCACAAGCACAGCTACGATGACGACTTCAACGCTACCGGTGGGGGCGGATACGATCACGGCGACATACGCGGGAACACCAGACTTTGCGGGCGCGAGCGCGACGTGGGTGGAGACGGTGACGCCGGTGCTGGCGGGGAGCTTCACGCTGACGGTGACACCGGACCCGGTGACGGTTGGCGTGGGGACTGAGGCGACGCTGACTGTGACGGTGACGTCGGCGAATGGCTTTGCCCAGGACGTGACGCTGAGCTGCGGGAATTTGCCTCAGGAGGCGACGTGCGTGTTTGGAACGCCAACGATTGCTGGCGGGAGTGGGGCTACGACGCTGATCGTGCAGACTGCGGCGCCACACAGCTGCGGAACGACGACGCCTTATTTCTACGGGCGGAATGGGGGTGGTGGGCTGGGTTTGCGTCTACGCGGGCGTGGTGCCGCCGTGGTTGCGCTTGCGGGGCTGATTGCGCTATTTGTGCCGGTGCGGCGGAGACGGTGGCTGAAGCTGGTGGTTGCGCTGGCGGCGATTGCGGGGGCGGTGCAGATGACTGGATGCGGGAATTGCACGGACCTGGGGACGAGGCCGGCGACTTATTCGATTGAGGTGACGGGAACTGCCGCGGATTCCTCGACGACGGCGTCGCAGGCGGTGACGGTGAATGTAGTGATCTAAGTAGACTCCGTGCAGGGGAGGAGTGCGGTGCGGGCGGCTTGGAGGATGTGTTCGACGTCGAGCATGGTGTGCGCGGCGGAAACGAAGGCGGCCTCGAACTGGCTGGGCGGCAGCCAGACGCCGGATTCGAGCATCGAGCGATGGAAGCGGGCGAAGGCTTCGGCGTCTGAGGTGCTGGCGGAGGCGAAGTCGGTGACACGCTGATCTGTAAAAAACCAGGTGAACATGGAGCCGAGGCGGTTCGTGGTCATGGGAAAGCCTGCTTCGCGGGCGAGTTCGGCGACGCCGTCGGCGATGGCGGCGGTGGTGCGGTCGAGCTGCGGGTAGATGGTGGCTTCGTGTTCGATGAGATAAGAGAGCGTGGTGATGCCGGCGGCCATGGCGAGCGGATTGCCGCTGAGCGTGCCGGCCTGGTAGACGGGGCCGAGCGGTGCGAGGTAGTCCATCACGTCCGCGCGGCCGCCGAAGGCGCCGCAAGGCAGGCCGCCGCCGAGGATCTTGCCGAGGGTGGTGAGGTCGGGGGTGATCGAGTAGATCTGCTGCGCGCCGCCGAGCGAGAGGCGGAAGCCGGTCATCACCTCGTCGAAGATGAGCAAAGCCTCATGCTGGGTGCAGAGCTCGCGCAGGCCTTCGAGGTAGCCGGGTGCGGGTGGAATGGTCCCGGCGTTGCCGACCACGGGCTCGACGATGACGCAGGCGATTTCATCGGGGCGGACGGCGAAGGCGGCTTCGACGGCGGCGAGCGAGTTGAAGGGAAGCGCGAGGGTGAACTGCGCGGTCTCGGCGGGGACGCCGGCGGAACCGGGAATGCCTAACGTTGCGACGCCGGAGCCTGCCTTGACCAGAAGCGCGTCTGCGTGGCCGTGGTAGCAGCCTTCAAACTTGATGATGAAGTTGCGCCCGGTGAATCCGCGGGCGAGGCGGATGGCGGACATGCAGGCCTCGGTGCCGGAGCTGACGAAGCGCATCTTCTCGACGGAGGGGAAGCAGCGGTGGACCAGCTCGGCGAGGGTGGATTCGCCGCCATGTGATGCGCCGAAGCTGGCGCTGCGGCCGGCAGCCTCGCGGATGGCTTCGACGACGGGCGGAAAGGCGTGGCCGAGGAGCATGGGGCCCCAGGAGCCAAAGAGATCGATGTAGCGGTTGTTGTCGGCGTCGTAGAGGCTGGAGCCTTCGGCATGCGTGATGAACGGCGGATGGCCGCCGACGGCGCGGAAGGCGCGGACGGGCGAGTTGACGCCGCCGGGAAAGAGCGTGAGGGCGCGTCGCTCGAGCTCAAGCGAGGACACGAATGGCTTGGTCTGCATCGTCTTCAGTATAAGGAGAGCTGGACGAACGAGCGTGCGCTTGCGATCCCCAAGGGCATTCCCATTTATCCTCAACGGCGGCTGGTAAACTTGACCTCGCGCCGCGGGCGAGTACATTCCGTGGTCGCTTCCAGCAACTCCGTTTTTCTGTGCTGTCCGGGCGGTCAAGCCTTGCTCCGGCGGTTAAACGCGAAGCAGGCCTGTTCCCGATGAGAGCCGCCCTTGTCCGACGAATCTGAACTCCAGCCCGCCGAACACGAGACTGACCTGGTAGAACCGGTTGCAGCGGCGAAACCTCCGCACGAGGCGGAGCCGGTAAAGACGCCGCGACGCGCAGAGAAGCCGCTGGTGGCAAAGTCGGCGCGCGCACGTGTACCGGTGACGTATGCCGAGGCCGGTGTGGATATCGCTTCGGGCGACCGAACAAAGCAGCGGATCAAGATGCTGGCGCGCAAGACATTCACCAAACAGGTGCTGTCGGAGATCGGTGGTTTTGGCGGGTTGTTTGCGCTGGATCTGGAAAAGTATCCGCAGCCGGTGATGGTGTCGTCGACCGATGGCGTGGGGACGAAGCTGAAGGTGGCGTTCGAGCTGGGCATCCATCACACGGTGGGCGCAGACCTGGTGAACCACTGCGTGAACGATATTGCCGTGCAAGGCGCAACGCCGCTGTTCTTCCTGGATTATCTGGCGATCGGCCGGATGGAGGAGCAGGACTCGGAGACGGTGGAGCGGGTGGTGCGCGGGCTCTCCGATGCATGCCGCGCCAATGGTTGCGTATTGATCGGGGGGGAGACTGCGCAGATGCCGGGCTTCTACGCCGATGGCGAGTACGATCTGGCGGGGACGATCGTGGGCTGCGTGAACCGGGGCGAGATCATAACCGGCGAGACGATCCAGATTGGGGATGTGCTGATCGGGTTACCGTCGAACGGGCTGCACACCAACGGCTACTCGCTGGCGCGGAAGCTTCTGTTTGAGGTGGCGAGGTACGGTCCGGACCAGTACGTGAACGAGCTGAAGGACAAGACCGGCGCCGCGCTGATGCGCACGCATCGCAGCTATCTGGCGATTGTGAAGAAGCTGACCGGGGCGGGGATCGTGCGGGGGATGGCGCATATTACCGGTGGCGGGATTACGGAGAACCTGCCGCGGATTCTTCCGCGTGGGACGGCTGCTGCGGTGGATCTGGCGAGCTGGACGGTGCCGCCACTGTTCGAGCACCTGCGGCAGCTGGGCAACGTGGAGCAGGACGAGATGCTGCGCACGTTCAATATGGGGATTGGCATGATAGTGGTGGTGCCGGCCGAAGAGGTGAAGAAGGCGAAGGCCATTCTGAACCGGGCCAACGAGCGGCATTGTGTGATCGGACGTATTGTGCGCGGCGAGCGCAAGGTGGCATACAACTAGCTGATCGTTGCCAGGGCGCGAGCGAGGGCGCGCTGCTATTGCCCGTTGAAGAAGAACTGCAGCGTGGTGGAGACTTCGATCGGCTTGCCGTCGGTGAGGTAGGGGCGGAAGCGCCAGCCACGCACGGCGGCGGTCGCAGCGCCGCGAAGCTCGGGGGGGCCGCTGACCGCACGGGCGGAGATGACATCACCCAGTCGAGATACGGTGATCTCCACGGCGACGGTGCCGGTGATGCCGCGAGCCAGGGCTGCGGGGTAGGCGGGCTGCGGTGTCGCCAATGCGTAGCCGATCATGGTTGGCGCAGGCACATAGGACGGGATGAGGGACTGACGTTGACCGGGCGTAGTCGCGTCCGGCAGCGACGCAGCTGCGAGCGGAGCTGGCGCCGAGTTGCGAGCGAGCTGTTGCGGTGCGGGCGGCCAGACGGCGTCGCGAGACAGAGGAACGGGCACGACGTGCGGCTTCAGTTGGGACGCAGGCGGAGCAGGACCCTGCGCTGCGGACGGCTTCGGCTTGACGGCGGGCGAAGATGTGGCTGCTCCAGTTTGGACCGTTACTGATGGTTGGGTGGCGGGTGGGGCGGGGCCAAAGTCGGCCATGGGATCCAAGTCTTTGAGCTCGGGCGCATGACCGGAGTGCATGGTCTGGTAGGCCATCCAACTGGCGAGGCCACCGGCCAGGACTGTCAGGCCAGCCAAGACGAGGAAGATGTTGCGCGGGGGTAGAGAGAACAGGCCCTCCTGCAGCCTTTCTATCGGGGCGCGGCGAGCGTCGTCTACGGGGTCAAGCCCAATTGGCGGCGGGCCCGCGGGCTCGAGCGCAGGTACCGCCTGCACGAACAGTGGGGCGGAGAAGGGCGCTGCGACGGCTATCGGGCGCGCAGGGACGGGATCCTCGTCGAAGGAGCGGGCGGTGGGGGTTGAGCTGGCCCAGGCCGGGGCCGCAGCCAGAAGAGCATCGATGCCGGGCGGACGATCATCCGCGGCGGGCACCGGAGAGAAGACGGCGCTCTCGGTGCGCGAGTTGGTTGAGGAAGCAGAACGGCGACGGACAAGTGCATCGGACGCAGAGTCCGGAGGGATATCTGCGGAGCGCGGATTCTCGTGCAACTCGTCCGCGGATTTGCCACGCCGGGTAGGAAACGGGATGAGACGGAGCTGCGACAGTGAGTCGGAGTGATGAGCATCAGCGGCGCGCTCGCCGTGCACCAGGCCCAGCGCCTCCGGCACGGTGCGTCGTCCAGGCGATGGGCGTGTGGGAAAGGAAAGGTGCTGATCTGCGACTTTAGAGTGGGCAATGGCTTCGGGCGCGGGTGGCTTGCGCTCGTCAGAGGATGGCCAGTTCTCAAGTTGGGAGAGTGCGAGGGATTCGACGTCCCGTCTCTGCCATGCTGCGTATCCGGAGAGGAATGCTTCGCGCATGTCCCGGGGAACGTTCGTGCCGGGTTCACCCTCGGACGCGCCCGGCTCGCCGAGCGCCCGAGCGATGAGATCGAGCAGCCCTTCGGGGGAGAGATCGCTCTCTCCCATGCGACTAATGGCACTACAGAGGGTGAAGAGGCCGCTACGAAGCGTGTCGTTGGCTGCGAGATCCGCAGCGAACGATTCGGGGGTTAGCGCAACGCCCACACGTCTGCGTTGGCGCTCGAAGAGGCCTGAGAGGTCGCCGAGGTAATGACGCTCAGAGAGCTTCCCTGGGCGCGCTACGGTGAGTGAAGCCATTTCCGACTGACTCCAACCGCGTCGTAATCTGGCCCAAGATGCGACGCGAGAGCACCAATGTAGTCCAAAAGTTGTAGGTTTTTCTAGTGTGTTGACGGGATTTTCGTGAAAATCGGAGGCAGACGGTCTTAAATGGCCCGAAATTTGCCTACATAGTTACTTGTCATTCTTTAGTAACTATCACAAATATAAAGAGGTAACCACCGGGAAGGCGAATATCGTCTTTGGAAGGCTAGGTTAGGCCGGCTGCCCTAGACTGGCTTGCGGGCGTAGGGGTCGATGACAGCGGGCGTGGTGCGGCCCTTGCCGCGATCCATACCTTTGTCCATGGCCTGGTTGGCGAGGCGGTCGGCGTCCTTGTTTTTATGGCGCAGGGCGTGGGCGATCTGGAAGGCTTCGAGGCGGGCGATGCGCCGGCGGGCCTCGTCGTAGAGAGGCTTGAGGCCGGGGCTTTTAACCTTGTAGGCGCCCTGGATCTGCTTGACCATCAGCTCGGAGTCGGAGATGACCTTGACGCGTGGATGGTGGTGGACGAGGGCAAAGTCGAGGACGGCGAGCAGGCCGGAGTACTCGGCGAAGTTGTTGGTCTGGATGCCGAGGAACTCGGAGAGCTCGGCGAGGATGTGGCCGTCCGAATCGTGAATGATGGCGCCGAAGCCGGCGGGGCCAGGGTTGCCGCGGGCGCCACCATCGCAGTGGGCGGTGATCCAGCCGGATGCGGCGGGTGAATCGGATGCAGGAGACGCGAAGAGGCTGGGCTGGGTGGGACGGGACGGCATGGGTCGAGTTTACAAGCGGGAGTTGTGGACTTGTTGAATCCTGAAAAACATCGACCCGGCTTACCTTTCCACGATGGCGCGGTCTATTGAGCAGATCGAATCTTCCTGACTCCGGAGTCGGAAACGATGAATTCAGAAGGTTTGGGCGTGGAGGCAGGCAAGTTCTCGCCGGCGTTATCTAGTTTTGCGGGCCGGGGACGGCGTGCAAGTGCGATCGTGCGCACTCCGGCACCGCGTGTAGGGGAGTTGATGGCTGCGGCGGCCGCAGTTGCAGCGCCGCGAGCGATGCGTGCGCTGCGTGCGGTAGAGGCGGTAGAATCCTCGCCAGCGATGCCGAAGGCGACGGTCCAGACCGGGATGAAGATGCGCGGCGGTGCACGGATGACCGCCGCACAGCTGGAGGCGCGGGCCCAGCAGCGAGAGGAAGACGACGAGCTGATCCGCGAGGCGCAGCGGGGGGAGCGCGCGGCCTTTGATGCGCTGGTGCGGCGGTACGACCAAGCTGTGGTGCGGCTGGCGCTGCACATGCTGGGCAATGAGCAGGACGCGCAGGACATTCATCAGGAGGCGTTCCTGAAGGCATATCGGCACCTGGGAAACTTCCGGTTTGAGTGCTCGTTCTATACGTGGCTGTACCGGATTGTGACGAACCTTTGCCTGGACCAGCTTCGCCGGCGGAAGAGCCGCAGGGAAGACCCGGCGACCGTGGTGGATGCGCAGGGCGATGAGATGGACCTGCTCTCCAACGTGAGCGACACGCGGGCGATGGCTAACCCGGCACGGGAACTGGACCGCAAGCAGATGGGGCAGTCGATTGCAGAGGCGCTGGACAAGCTGACGCCAAGAGAGCGGACGGTGTTTGAGTTGAAGCACTACCAGGGGCTGAAGCTGAGGACGATTGGCGAGATGCTGTCGACCACGGAGGAGACGGCAAAGAATACGCTCTTCCGCGCCACGCGCAAGCTGCGGGCAAACCTGGCGGATTTGAGGGCCATGAAGGCTTAAATTTTTTTAGGGAGAGTAGTAGAAGAAGGTTGACCGATATTGTAAATAGCACGACGTTGAACGCAACACACGGAAGCACCCAACGGGCAGACACGCATAGACCCGGCAAGCAAGGCAAAGAAGTTGGGAACATTTTTGAGGCTGGTTGAGGTAGAGACATGAAATGCGAACAGGCACGGCAGAATATCGTGCTGGTGACGTACGGCGAGTTGCCGGATGAAGCGACGGTAGCGCTCGAGCGGCATCTTGAAGAATGTGATGGCTGCCGCGACGAACTGACGCAACTGTTGACGATGCATGAGGTGCTGGCAGAGCGGCCGGTGCTGGATCCTTCTCCAAACTTGCTGGCGCAGGCGAGGATGCGTCTGGACGAAGAGTTGGATCTGATTCCGCCGCATGGGCTGCTGACCAGGGTGTGCAGCAATTTCTATGCGTGGCTGGGGCACCTGCAAAGCGCGCCTGCGCTGGCGACGCTACTGCTGGGTGTTGGCTTCCTGTGCGGGAATTTTCTGAACCGGTATGAAGCGGCGCACCAGACCAAGGTGCCGGTGCCGACGATTCTGAGCGAGACGGAGAACGGGAAGATCGCTGACATTACGGGTATAACGCAGACGCCCAACTCCGAGATGGTGCAGGTGACGTACAACCGGGTTACGCCGGAGACGGTAAACGGATCGCTGGATGACCCGCAGATCCGGCAGCTGCTGATGAAGGGCGCGAAGGCGGCGGCGAACAACGGCGTCCGGTCGGACTCCGTGGCGCTGCTGGCGAACGAGTGCCGCGTGGGGCATGAGTGCCTGGCGGGCAGCGGCAGCATCCGCAACGCGCTGATGGCGAGCCTGCGCGGCGACAGGAACCCGACGGTGCGCCTGGCCGCGCTGGACGGGCTAGAGCCGTATGTGGCGGAGGACGAGCGGGTGCGCGATGCGGTGTTGCAGGCGCTGATGCATGACTCCAGCGCGGATGTGCGCGCCCATGCGATCAATATGCTGCAGCCGGTGGATTCTGACTCCAGCGTGCGGCAGGCCATGCGCACCGTCTCGACGACGGACAACAATCCATATATCCGCAACACCAGCATGCAGGTGCTGGAGGGTTCGCCGGACATCCAGTAAGGCGTATGCGAATCTCCACGCGAGAGCGGCGGTCGATGAACCGAATTCGGGGCAGCATGATGAAGATGGGAATGCAGATGGGCGTGGTGCTGGCGATAATGATTGCGCCGGCGCTGGCACATGCCGAGAGCAGCGCCGCGCCGGGACAGGTGGATGCGGCGGGCTGGATGCTGTCCGAGGCCGCAGGCGCGCATGGTGGTGCGGGGGCGGGTGCAGGATATCTGGGCGTTGACCTGCGCGACGTCTCGCAGGACCAACTGAGCGCGCTGAAGTTGAAGGACGCGCACGGCGCGGAGATTGTACTGGTGGACCACGATGCGCCTGCGGGAAAGGCTGGACTGCGCGAGCATGATGTGGTGCTGCAGATGAATGGCCAGGCGATCTCAACCAAAGATCAGATCAGCAGGATGTTGCATGAGTGCGCGCCGGGCAGGATTATTACGCTGCTGATCAGCCGGGACGGGCAGCAGATGACAGTGACGGCGCAGATGTCCTCGCATGAAGAGGTGGACCGCGAGGCGTGGGAGCACCATGTGGTGGCACCGGACCTGGATGTGGACGACAGCGCTGGGGATGCGGGCACGACGGCGGCAGCGTCGCAGCCGTCGCCGCAGGTGCATGCCGGCAACAGCTTTATCGGTTCCATCCTGACGAGTTCAACTTATACGGGCGCGATGATGGAGAAGATGCCGGCGCAGCTGGCGGACTACTTCGGTGCAGCCAGTGGACATGGGCTGCTGGTCTCGAGCGTGAAGCCGAATACGCCGGCGGCGCTGGCGGGGCTGCATGCGGGCGATGTGGTGGTGCGCGCAAATGACAAGACGGTTGCGACGACGAGCGACTGGTCGAAGGCGATCAAGAATGCCAAAGGCAAGCCGCTGACGGTGGTAGTGCTGCGCGATAAGAAAGAGCTGACGCTGACGCTGATGCCGGAGGGACACAAGCGGTCTGGCCTCGAGTTTCCAGTACTCGAGATCGAGCAGGCACCGGCGGCGGTGGCACGGCTGGGGCTGAGCTGGATGCCGAGCCTTTAGCGGCGGGAAGCTGTGAGATTGTACGGCTCGCTGTTTGCGGGCCGTTTCTATTTGTGTGCGATCACTTCTTCAACAGCCAGAGGGCGGAGGCGTGGGGGGCGAGGGTGAGGTTTGTGACGGACTTCATTTTGCCGAGAGACTTGCCAGACCATGCGTCGGTGACTTTGTAGGTTGCAGCGTCGAGACCGTAGGCGGTGAGGCTGTTGGAGATGGCGATGGGCGAGTCGCCGGTGTTGAAGAGGGCGAGCGCTTTGGTGGCGCCATCGACGTCGGAGTGTTTCGCCGGGCGCAAGGCTGCGGGGAGATCGGCGGGCAGCTTTGCCGGCAGGTCGGACGTCCAGGCAATGGTGGCGCCGTCGTGCAGAGCTTCGCGCGATGCGGTCGCTGTCTGATCGACGCGCAGAACATCGGGCGTGGTGAGGAGCTTGCGTGTCGCATCGTCGAGCAGCGTGAGATTTGCGCCGAGTACGAGGGGCGAGCGGCCAATCGACCACAGGGTCAGCAGGGTGTGCTGTTCGTCCGGCGTGAGGCGCGTGGTGCGGGCGCGGCCGTCCCCGGGCGAGGGACGCAGCTCGCCGAGCGGAAGCATGTCTGCGTCGGGCCAGTTGCCGGGCTTGGCGTACTTTGCCCACGCGGCGAGGCGCGCAAATTGGCTGGAAACAGCGATGGGGAAGCCGCGCGGATTGACCCAGTAGTCCCAGACGTCGTTGGAGATGCGCCACATCTGCGCGAGCGTACCGACCTCGTCGGCGTGCGAGAGGTTGGTGGGGCCGGGCGAGAGCGAGAGCACGATGGGCCGGCCGGTCTTATCGATGGCGCGGCGGATCATGCGGATCTCGTCGGCCTTATACGGATTGTTCGAGATGCAGTCGACCTTGAGGAGATCGACGCCCCAGCTGGCGTACTGCTTCAGCAGCGAGTCATACCAGGCCTGGCCGGCGGCGTTGTCCTTCACGCCCCAGTTGGTAGGGTCCCAAGGGCAGGCGTCGCTGGTGTCTGCGGCGTCGGTGACGGTGAAGGCGCTGTCAGCGATTGGCAGGTTGCGCTCAACCGAGGCGCGCGGGATGCCGCGTACGATGTGGATGCCGAACTTGAGGCCCTGAGCGTGGACGAAATCGCCGAGGTTCTTGAAGCTGGTCTCGCCAATAGTGGCGGCGATCTTCGGAGCATCTGCGCCAGGGGCCACAGGTGCATCGGCGGGCATGGTTCCGGCTGACGGGAAGCGCTCCGGTACAGGAACGTAGCGGCCGTTCGCATCGATGGCATAGTGCAGCGTGTTGGGACGTTGCCGGTCCTGCGGGTTGAAGAAGAACCAGCCCTCGTCGATGACGGCGTAGTTCCAGCCATAGGGCTTGAGCTCTTTTGCCAGCACTGTCACGTCGCCGCGGAACTGCTCTTCGGTGATGGTGAGGCCGTAGGCGTCCCAGCTGTTCCAGCCCATGGGCGGCGTGAGTGCGACGGGAGTCTGGGCGGGGGATGCTGCCTGCGTGAAGGCGCAGGACGTGGCAAAAAGGCACGACAGAACAAGTCTGATGGTATGGAGCTTCATCTTCAGGATCGCCTCGGTAATCGTTTCCACGATACCGCGAACCCGAGCTGCCTGCATACCTCCCTTAGCCGGCTTTACGCTCCTGAGGAATGGCAGGAATCGCGGGGCGGGCGGAACGACCGGGGGTGGAAGACGCTGCGCGAGGGGCGTTGCCGGGGATGGCGACTGGCTGCTGCAGGGTGACGATAATGGCGGTGCATGGCTCGGTGCCCGCGCACTCGTAGCTGTGGGTGGTAGACGCGTCGAAGTAAACTGCGTCACCGGGGCCCACCTCATGAGTGGCGGTGCCGTGGCGCACGGTGAGTTTGCCGGAGAGGATGAAGAGAAACTCGCAGCCGAAGTGCTGATGGCTGCGGGGTTGGCGTTCCGGAGCTATAGGCAGGAATTCAGCGAAGTAGGGGTCGAGCTGGCGGTCGGGGACGAGGTAGCCGAGGCTCTCGAAGAAGTAGCACGGATCGTCCACGCCCGACTGCGGCATGCGGACGCGATCCTTACCGCGATGGACGCGGAAGAGAGTCTGCGGCTCAGGCTCGAAGAAGTAGCTGAGATCCTTGGAGAACACCATAGCGATGCGTGCGAGATTGCGCAGCGTGGGCACGACGCGGCCTGTCTCTAACTGCGAGAGAAAGCTGGCAGAGAGACCGGTGTGGCGGCCCAGTTCGACCAAGCCCATCGACTTCTTGAGGCGGAGGTGTTTGATGCGCTCGCCGATCTTCTTCTCGACGATGACGGACTCGGCGGCCTGCCCATCGACCTGAACGGTGGAGATATCCGGGACCGCATGCAGGCTGGGGCCGGTGACGGGCCGTGGGAGATTGGAGCTGCTGGTGGCGCTTCGGGTCGTCATTGTTTCGTCCTGTCGATAGAGTTATGGGTCCTGCAAACGATCGAGGACTTCGGTGACGAGCGGCAAAGTCTGACTCACGGCAGTCGGGCTAGCGGGTATCCTGCCCCGGAGAAATGCTTTAGCCTTTTGTTGGATGCAGATTCTGACGAAGACGACAGCGCAGACGCCGGGGTCGCGCGGAGGCGTGGAGCTTTGGGCGGCCTTCCTGGCGGTCGTATTGGCCGGATGTGCCAGCCCCGGTCCGCCGCTGCCGCCGACGTTGAACCTGCCGGCGGTGCCTAAAGCAAGCAGCCTGGGTGCGGAGCGCGAAGGCGCGACCGTGACGGTGCACTGGACGACGCCCGAACGCACCACCGACAAGCTGCTGATCAAAGCCGAGGTAGAGGCGGAGATATGCCGCGAGGAGGTAGGCGCACTGCCTTCGCGAGGTAGAACGGCTGCGCAGAATGGATCAACTGTTTCCAGTGCCGCAGCTGAGTCGTGGCCATGTGCCCCGGTGGTGGCGAAGACGCCGGCGCAAGCTGGGGCAACGGGTGAGGCGGTGGACACGCTGCCCGCGGAGCTTGCATCCGGTCCGCCAAGGCTGCTTGCGTATCGGGTGCAGTTGAAGAATGCGGCAGGGCGGACGGCGGGAGCTTCGAGCGAGGTCTTTGCGGCGGCGGGTGATGCGCCGTCGCCGCCCGCGAACTTTCATGCGCGGGGAGCCAAGGAGGGTGTCGTGCTGGAGTGGATGACCGACTCCGGGCCGGGCGGCACTGGCGTCGAGCTGGAACGTACGGTCATCGAGCCCAACGCGAGCCGGGGAAAAGAAGGCCAAGATCCGATCTCCACTCTTTCCCGGCCGAAGGAGCCTGAGCGGGTGCGGCTGCGCGCCGGTGATGGCGGTGGTTCCGACGCCGGTGGGATGATCGATCGCAGCGCGGAGATGGGGCACACCTACAGCTACACGGCGTGGCGCGTGCGGACAGTGCAGACCGGCGGGCACGAGCTGGAGGTGCGCAGCGCTTCGTCACCGGTTGTGACGGCGAAGGTGGAGGACATCTTTGCGCCGGATGCTCCGGCAGGACTGGTGGCTGTGCCGGGGTTTGCGGGCGATGGCGTCGCGGCGCGGCCGGCGATTGACCTCTCCTGGGAGCCGAACGATGAGCCGCGGGTCGCTGGGTATCGCGTTTACAGGCAAGAGGCGGGCGAGGGAGCCAACACCGGATGGCGGCTAGTGAGCGGCGAGAAGCTGCTGCCCGTGGCTGCGTATCGGGATGCAGATGTGATCGCTGGACGGCGGTATGCCTACCGAGTCGTGGCCGTGGGCGCGAATGGGATGGAGTCTGCGCCAAGCGGCGAAGCAGCGGAGACGGCTGCGACACGATAGAAATCGCTTCACAAAAACTTGCCCCGCCTCTACGCATTTGAGGCGGGGCAATTCTCTTGGTGCTTGCTGCTTACTTGTGGCTCTTGGCGGTCGCGAAGCGCTTGTTGATCTCGTCCCAGTTGACGACATTCCACCAGGCGGCTAGGTAGTCCGGTCGCTTGTTCTGGTACTTCAGGTAGTACGCGTGCTCCCAGACGTCGTTGCCGAGGATGGGATAGAGGCCCTGCGTCAGCGGATTATCTTGATTCGTGCTGGTGACGATCTCGAGTTTGCCGCCCTTGAAGACCAGCCAGCCCCAGCCGGAGCCGAACTGCTTGGCGGTGGTCTCATTGAAGGTCTTCTTGAAGGCTTCGAAGTCGCCGAAGTCCTTCTTGATCTGATCGCCGATCTCGCCCGTCGGCTCGCCGCCGCCCTTGGGCTTCATGATCCGCCAGAACATGGTGTGGTTGACGTGGCCGCCGCCGTTGTTCTGGACCACCTTGCGGATGTCCTCGGGGATCGACGCCAGTTCCTTGACCAAATCCTCGGGCGACTTCGAGCCAAGTTCGGGATGCTTCTCGATGGCGCCGTTCAGGTTGGTGACGTAGGTCTGATGGTGCTTGTCGTGGTGGAGCTTCATGGTCGCCTCGTCGATGTAAGGTTCGAGGCCGGCGTAATCATAAGGGAGCGGAGGAAGTTCGTAAGCCATAAGTGACAATCTCCTGTTATGGGATGAGATGCGCGAAGGCGCAAGAGCGAGTCAGCAGATCGGCAAATCAGCGGACCTGCACGTCCACAGAGGCGATGATAGCGCAGGGGACGCAGGGGCAGCGAATCGGGCTGTTCATCCTGCCGCAACAGACAGCAGCGAGGACTTTGCGGTGTAATGGAGGGCTATGGCAGAACTGAGCTACCAATGGCTGGATGATGACGGGCCCGCGTTCGGCGCGCCGGGGGTAGACCCGCGCTGGACCTCCAGCCTGAAGGACGCTGTGCTGACCGCGTATTCGGCCTCGAGCCGGGTATGGTTCACCGTCTCGCACGGGACGATGAATGAGATCTACTTCCCGACCATCGACCGCCCGCAGACGCGCGACATGGAGCTGCTGCTGACCGACGGCGAGACGTTCTTCCATGAAGAGAAGCGCGACCTGACGTACGAGTTTCACCGCATCGACCCCGACGCGCCGGCGGTGCGCCTGACGGCGAGCGATCCGGAGGGCCGCTACACGGTGACCAAGGAGTTCATCGCCGACCCACATCATTCCACGGTGCTGATGCATGTGAAGCTCACCGGGAATGAGGACATCCTGAAACGGATGAAGGTCTATGCGCTGCTGGCGCCGCATCTGGATGGTGGGGGCAAGGGCAACTCCGCGCGCAGCGTGCGGGTGGCGGGCAAGCGTGTGCTGCTGGCGTGGAAGAACGGCATCTCGCTGGCGATGGGCATCGATAACGGCGGCTTTACGCGCACCAGCTGCGGCTATGTGGGCGCGAGCGACGGCTACCAGGACCTGATGACCGACATGAAGATGAGCTGGTGCTTCGGGCAGGCACTGGACGGCAATATCGCCCTGATGGGCGAGATCGATATTGCGCGCAGCCCCGAGTTCACGGTCGCGATCGGCATGGGCGAAGGCCACCATGCCGCGCTGAGCGAGATGGCGCAGGCGCTTGCGGTGCCCTACGAAGAACACTGCGAACGTTTCGTCGAGCAGTGGCTGCGGGCGCTCGCGCCGAAGGAACTGGCGGCAAAGTCGGCCGACAATGGCCGGCTGTCGCGCATCAGCCACGACGTGGTGCTGACGCATGAGGACAAGACGTTTTCCGGAGCGTTCATTGCGTCGGCGTCGATCCCGTGGGGCGCGTCGAAGGGCGATGACGACCTGGGCGGTTATCACCTGGTGTGGACGCGCGACATGGTGCAGTCGGCCACAGCGCTGCTGGCGTGTGGACGAGCGGAGACGGCGCTGCGCGCGCTGGTCTACCTTGCATGCACGCAGCGGGCGGATGGCAGTTTTGCGCAAAACTTCTGGATCGACGGCACGCCGTACTGGCAGGGAATCCAGCTGGACGAAGTCGCGTTCCCCATTCTGCTGGCGTGGCGGCTGTGGAAACATGGCGAACTGGGCAAGTTTGAAGTGTTTCCATTCGTAGAGCGCGCGGCTAGCTTTCTGGTGCAGTACGCACCGATCACGCAGCAGGAGCGCTGGGAGGAGAATGCGGGCTATTCGCCGTCCACGCTGGCGGCGGTGATCGCTGCGCTGGTGTGCGCGGCGGACCTGGCGCGCGCGCATCAGGCGCAGGAGCTGGGCCAGTTCCTGGAGGAGTATGCCGACTGGATCGAGACGCATCTGGACGAGTGGACGACGACCGACCGCGGCATTCTAATGCCGGGGGTGACTCGGCATTACATACGGCTGCGGCCGCCGGCGCCGGGCGAGCCGTTCCACAATCCCAGTATTCCGCCGGGCCATCTGATTCTTGCCAACCGCGAGCCGGGCGAGCGCGTGGAGTTTGAAGACCGGGAGATCATCGATGCGGGCTTTCTGGAGCTGGTGCGCTACGGCGTGCGCCGCGCGGACGATCCGTTGATCGTCGATTCGCTGAAGGTGGTCGACCATGTGCTGAAGATCGAGACGCCGTTTGGCCCATGCTGGCGGCGATACAACCATGACGGCTATGGCCAGCGGAAGGACGGCGGGCCGTACGAGGGGTCGGGTCAGGGGCGCGCGTGGCCGCTGTTGACCGGTGAGCGCGGGCACTATGAGCTCGCGGCAGGACGCGATCCCAAGCCGTATATTGCCGCGATGGAGAAGTTTGCCTCAGTCGGCGGCATGTTGCCGGAGCAGGTGTGGGACTTCAGCGATCTGCCGGCGCTCGATCTATTCAAGGGCAAGTCAGCGGGGTCGGCGCAGCCGCTAGTGTGGGCGCATTCGGAGTACATCAAGCTGCTGAAGTCCGCGGTGAAGGGCGAGATCTTCGATTGCATCTCGTCGGTCAAGGAGCGGTATGCGGTCGAGCCGGCCAAGCGCAGCTTCCGCAGCATGATCGAGATCTGCAAGCATGTGCGGCCAACCACGTCGATGACCGCGGGACAGGTGCTGCGGTTGGTGGACCCCGGGCGCTTCCGCGTGGTCTACACACTGGACAACTGGGCGACCAAGATGACGCTTGAGTCGCATCCCGTGGGCTATGTAGGATTCTCCTGCGATGTTCCAACCGAGGCAGGCAAGGATGGCGAGATCATCCTGACGCTCTACTGGCCGGGCGAGGACCGCTGGCTGGGGCGGAATCTTGAGATCGCGGTCAGGGACAGCTAGAGGCTACTGCAGGAGCACACGGTCAATCTGCGGCGGAGCGTTTTCGCTGGAGCTGGCCGGGCTGATGGTCGGCACATGCGTGGCGCGCAGCATCTCCGCATTGCGCACCAGAATGATCACGCGCGGGTCCACGGAGTATTTCGCCAGCACTGGATCATGCTCCATCTCGGTGCGGATGTCCATGCCCGCTTCGGCCGCCTGGGCCAGCGCGTGGATCATCGAATCTTCCATGCTGGTACGGGCGTACATTTTCGCCATCTCGAAAGAGAAGCGGGCGTGGTCTGCCGCGGAGAGGACATGGGCAGCAATGCCGCCGGTGCCCTCGGTCTCAAAGACATGGGGATCGAGCTCGAGCGCGGTAGCGATCTCCCGGCGCGAGCCGCTGTCGCTATGCGCCTCAAAGTAGGCATTGGCCAGGTTGGCGTGGAAGACGGCAGTGCGCTGGCTGAGCTTGATGGCTTTCTTGTAGTCGGAGATGGCGGGTTGGTTGAGGCCGTCGATGAACTCGCACGCTCCCAGGTTGTTCCATGCCTCGGGATTGTTTTTGTCCATCTTGACCACGCGTTTGAAATAAACGCGCGCCAGCTGATCGTGGTGCATTTCCAGCTGGGCGAGACCCTGCTTGTTCAGCAGCGCCGCCGGATTGCCGCCGCGGTCCATCGCGTACTTGTAGTAGTCCATCGCATCCTCGGGGAAGCGGCGTGCGCGCAGGATATCGGCCTGCTCCTCCAGCGCCTGGGGGGACGAGGTGGCTGGGTCAGGCAGATGCTTCTGGATCTCGATCCACTGGTCGGACTGGTGCATCTGCTCCCGGTCTGACATGGGAGTGGCGGTAGTAGCGAGGTCCTGCGACTGAGCAGTGGGCGGCGTTGCGACGATCAAGGCCAAGGAGAACAGCGCGGGAACAACCGATGGGAAGAAGGTCCGCAAAGGCTGCCGGCGAACAGGTATGAACATGGCATACCTCCTGTATCGAGGCAAAGATTCTGCGCCCTTTGCGGCACGGGTGTCAATACTCAATCGGGGCTTTCCGGGTGCTAAAGCGGGAGTTGTCGCAGTGGTTCGCGGGTTGATTCGATGCGGCCCGGGGGCTGCGGATCGATTAGCCTGTGGGCTGAGAGCCAAGATCCGGGAGCTACGCGGCCATTTCGGCCAGCGACGGGGACACAATACGGCAGAAGCGCATCCGATACAGTGGCGCGATACCGGATGGCATTTTCTCGCAACACGCAAACGATTTCTACCGATACGAGGCGAAATGGCAAGGAAGGCAATCATCATCGGCGCAGGGCCGGCCGGGCTTACAGCGGCGCTTGAGCTGCTACGGCGCACCGATATTGTTCCCGTAATTCTTGAGGCGAGCCACGAGATCGGCGGCATCTCGCGCACGATCCGCTATAAGGGCAACCGCATGGACATCGGCGGGCATCGCTTCTTCTCGAAGTCGGACCGCGTGATGCAATGGTGGATGGAGTTGCTGCCGCCCGAAGCTGCCGCGGGAGTTGCGACGGGGGACCGTGGAACCACGCAGCCGCCGGTGGAGATCAGCTACCAGGGCAAGAAGCGCGCCGTAAGCGTTCCCGCGAATGTGACGCAGGAGCCGCCGCTGCGCGGCATGGGGCCGCTGCTGGGTGATGCCGATGAGGAAGCGACGGAGCCGGACGGCACGCACGACGGGGCGACGGTTGGAGGGACCGTGGATGTAGCGACGCCGGCCGATCCTGATCTGGTGATGCTGATCCGGCCGCGGCGCAGCCGCATCTACTATCTGCGTAAGTTCTTCGACTATCCGATCACGCTGACCGGCAACACCATCAAGAATCTTGGCTTGCCGCGCATGGCGAAGGTCGGCGTGAGTTACGGCATGAGCCGGGTGAAGCAGATCAAGCCGGAGAAGAGCCTCGAAGACTTCCTGATCAACCGTTTCGGCCGCGAGCTCTACCTCACGTTCTTCAAGAGCTACACGGAGAAGGTGTGGGGAACGCCGTGCAACGAGATCTCTGCCGAGTGGGGCGCGCAGCGCATCAAGGGATTGTCCCTGACGACGGCCGTAAAGCATTTTGTCAAAAAGATGTTCTCGGGCAGCAAGGGCAAACGCGGCGACATTGCCCAAAAGGGGACGGAGACCTCGCTGATTGAGCAGTTCATGTATCCGAAGTTCGGCCCCGGCCAGCTGTGGGAGCACGTTGCCGATCTGATCCAGCAGAAGGGCGGCGAGATCCACATGGGCTGGAAGGTGGACGGCATCAACTTCGTGCCGGGCGGTACCGATGAATCGGAAACGCACGTGGAGTCGATTGAAGCGATCAGTGATACAGGCGAGCGGCAGACCTTCGCCGGCGACTGGTTTTTCTCCACCATGCCGATGCGCGACCTGGTGCGGGCGATGCGCATGGCGGTGCCGGCCAATGTGCGGGAGGTAAGTGAGGGACTACAGTATCGCGACTTTATTACCGTAGGCCTGTTGGCCGATCGGCTGAAGGTGAAGGAACCGGACGGCGGATTGCTGAAGGACACGTGGATTTACATCCAGGAGCCGGATGTGACGCTGGGGCGGTTACAAATCTTCAATAACTGGAGCCCGTATCTGGTGAGCGATCCGTCCAAGGTCTGGATCGGCCTGGAATACTTCTGCTACGAGACGGACGATCTGTGGAAGATGCCCGATGAGGAGTTGAAGAAGTTCGCCATTGCCGAGGTTGCGAAGATCGGGATTCTCGAAGCGGATGCGGTGAGTGATGCGCACGTGGTCCGCGTGCCCAAGACTTATCCGGCGTACTTTGGCACTTACAACCGCTTCGACGAATTGAAGGACTTCACGGATGGTATCGATAATCTTTTCCTGGTGGGCCGGAACGGTATGCACAAGTACAACAACCAGGATCACAGCATGTTGACGGCGATGCATGCAGTGGATGGCCTGGCCGTCGGCCATGTGGATAAAAAATCCCTGTGGAATATCAACACGGAGCAGGAGTACCACGAGGAGAAGGCAAAAGAGACCGCGAAGGCGTAAGCTGGCGGCGGGACGCAGTAGGTTGGGATCGTAGTGAGGCGGCGATGAGAGTTGTTTGGTCTACGGCGCTTTTGATCGCGATTGTGTTTGCCGCCCTCAACCGGGAACGCATCTTTGTGCGCGATCCCGTGGCATCTGTCTATCGCGACAACGTGAAGCAGAGTGACGTTGAGGTCTACTTCAACTTTTCCGACGAGATTTTACTGCAGCAGAACTCTGGGGACCGCGCCCCGAAGCGCACCATCCTGCAGCGTTGGGATATGACGCCGGCGACGCCTGCGAGCCTGACCTGCGTGCGATGGTTGGTCTGCCTGACCCCGGCCGACCATGCGCCGACGCTCCCGGTGGACGCGAGTAGCGGCAAGGGGTACGAACCTAAGGCGGCTTTCGACGGGCGCGAGATCACTTTCACCGACGCGGCTGGAGTGCGGGTGAGGGTGAAGCTGTAGGGGAATCGTGCGACTTTGTCCGATTCCAGATCAGCGTTTGCGGCGCGCGTCGATGAATCCGGCCTAGGGTTTGGTCTTCAGGAACGCGATCAGGTTATCGAAGTCTGTCGGCGAAAACTTGCTGGCGAATGACGGCATGGGCGGCTTTCCTGTGGGAATGCCGGTCATCACAGTTTGGCGGATCTTGGTCGCGCCAACCTTGTCAACGATCCCTATCAGCGACGGGAAGATGGGCGCGAGGCCCTGCCGCCCGACCTGATGACACACTGCGCAGTTGTCGAGATAGAGCTGCTTTCCGGCGGCGGGATCGCCCGCTGCGGCCTCTGCTGCGGGCGGCTGATTTGCAGTGGCCGAATCCGACTGCAGATCTGCGGGGCTGCTCACGCCATTCGATTGCTGCGCCGCTGCGTTCGCCGCGGCTGCTGCTGCCGCAGCTGCTGCTGCACGCGGCGCAGTGGCGTAGACAGACGTGCCGGGAAACGCAGGTGTCGTCGCTCCAGTCCAATCGCTCTCCGCGAACTCAGGCGGCAGCCCTTGCTCCTTGGTTACCTGGGCAAGGCTCGTGATCGGTGCTCCCGGAACTGCGTCGGCGGTCTTCGCATTCTGGCTCAGCTGCAAGGCGCGTATGTAGGCCACGACGGCCCAGCGGTCTGCCGGGGCTAGCTCGGCATGGTAGTCCGGCATGGTGCCGAAGCCATAGGTCATCACGTTGAAGAAGTGCCCCAGCGGCGCCTGGCGCAGACGCTCCGACTGGAAGTCGGCGGCCCGGTAATAGCCGCGCTCCACGATGCGGCCTTCGCCGTTGCCCACACGCGAGTGGCACGGCGAACAATAGATGTTGAAGCGCTCCTGGCCGCGTTCCAGCACCTGAATAGTGACGGGAAAGGGCAGCGCATCGCCTTCCTTGCCGTTGATCATGCCGGTGGTGAAGTATTCGCCGCTCTGGTCCTGGCCGCGGGCGACGGTGCCGGCAAGCTGGTTGCGCGCCGAACGCCCATCCTCAAAGAAGGCACTTCCGCGCTGAGGAACAAACTTCGGCTGGTTCTGCATGTCCTGACGGCAGCCTGCGAGGCCAAGGAAAAGCGCGATGCCAGCAGCCGTTACTACTACGGAACGAAACACCAAACCTCCTGGGCCTTTCGATGGGGGGCACACAAAATCCGCATCGGCCGTCATACGTACCGCAAAATTAGCTCTGACATGCCGCAAAATTAGCTCTGAGGTCATTCGGGAGAGCGCATTCAATTATCGTCTGAATTCGATACGTTGCGCTACCCGCGCGGGTCTCTGGACGGCGGAGAATCAGGATCGAATATCGCGCTGAACTGTTTGGTGTCCCCAACGGGATTCGAACCCGTATTACCGCCGTGAAAGGGCGGTGTCCTAACCATTGAACGATGGGGACCCGTACCGCAGCCTGCTCCAGACTGATTTTACTAGAGAGGATGCCCTGAGGTATTGGGGATTAGGGCTACCGCTCAAGCCCGCAGGATGGGGGCGGCTCCTTGTCCAAGCAGTTCTTCGCCCTCCATGCAGGTATTCGCCGCAAAATCCACAAACGCTGGTTGCGTACCATGAGGGTGCGAGGCGGGGCATGAGTACGGCGAGTGAACAGGGCAACAGTGAAACCAGCCGCGTTGACGTCGGCCGGATTGAGGTCATCGTCGGGCCCATGTTCTCCGGCAAGAGCGAGGAGTTGATCCGGCGGCTGAAGCGGGCGCGGATTGCCCGGCAGCGTGTGGCCTGCTTCAAGCCGGACATCGACCTGCGCTATCACCGCACGGCGATCGCCTCGCACAGCTCGCAGACGCATGACGCGGTGACCATTGCGAACGTGGCCGAGATGCGCCGGGATCTCTATCGGCAGATGCAGGAGATTGAGGTCGTCGGCATCGACGAGGCGCAGTTCCTGGATGATTCGGTGGTGCAGCTTGCGGGCGAACTGGTGCACCTGGGCAAGCGCGTGCTGATTGCCGGTCTCGATACGACGTTTACGGGCGAACCCTTCGGGCCGATTCCGGCGCTGATGGCGATTGCCGATGAGGTGACCAAGCTGAGCGCGGTGTGCATGGTCTGCGGAGCGCCCGCGGTGCACACGCAGCGGCTGGGCAAGAGCCGCGAGCTGGTGGTGGTGGGCGCGGCGGGGGTGTATGAGGCACGTTGCCGCCATTGCTTCCGGCCCTATCTCGATATGCCGGAGGCGGAGCAGATGGAGCTGCCGCGGGCCAGCGAGGAAGTCCCGGTCGCATAGGCTGTTCTCTATTTTGTGTGAAAACCGCACCGCGGTTCACGCCGCGAAATTCGATTTCTGTAATTACATCGTGTTACGATATATGTGTGAAACGTCGCAAAGACAACTCATCTTCTCAGCCAGGCCTGCTTGAGGCGCTGGCGGAGTTTCGTTACGCGGTGCGCAGCTTTCAGTGCTTCAGCGAGCAGGCGGCGCAGGGGCGCGACCTGCAGCCGCGCCAGCACCAGCTTCTGCTGCAGATCGCCGGGCTGCCTGCGGGCCGCAAGGCCACCATCGGCTTCCTCGCGGAGCGGCTTGGCCTGCGCCAGAATAGTGTCGTCGAGCTGACTGACCGGTCAGTCGCTGAAGGCCTGGTGCGCCGCGCGGAGGACCCCGCGGACCGCAGGCGTGTGGTCCTCTCGCTGACGGCAAAGGGTTCAAAGCTCCTCGACGCGCTCTCCGCCAGCCACGCGCGCGAGCTGGATGAGTTCGGCCCAAGGCTGGTCCGCGCGCTGGAGCAGATTGGCAGAGCGCGCGGCACGACCGCTGGAGAGAGCGGCGCGCGAAGTTCTGCGAAGCAGCAGGGGGGCGCGGTGAAGAAGCGAGTCCTGAAGTCATCACGGAGGAAGGGTTGAAGGCAAATTCTTCCGCGCTGCGCGACTTCACCGTGGACCGGCGCGTGTGGCTGCTCTCGGCCATGGCCATCGTGATCGGCTGCTGCGGCGCGGTTCTCGCTGTTCTGCTGTTGAAGGCGATTGTGCTCTGCACCAACATCTTTTACTTCCACCGTCTGAGCCTCGAATCGGTCAGTCCGGCGGCGAGTACGCTGCCGCGCTGGCTGATGCCGTTGGCGCCGATCGTGGGCGGCCTGATCGTGGGCCTGATGGCACGATACGGCTCGGACAAGATCCGCGGCCACGGCATTCCGGAGGCGATCGAATCGATCCTGCTGAACGGCGCGCGTGTGGACCCGAAGATCGCGCTGCTGAAGCCGATCTCGGCGGCCATCTCCATCGGTTCGGGCGGTCCGTTTGGCGCGGAGGGTCCGATCATCATGACCGGCGGTGCGTTCGGGTCACTGGTCGCGCAGTGGATGCACCTGACGGACGCGGAGCGGACGACGCTGCTGGTCGCGGGCGCGTCGGCTGGCATGTCGGCCACTTTCTCCGCGCCGCTGGCGGCAATCCTGCTTGCGGTGGAGCTGCTGCTCTTCGAGTGGCGGCCACGCAGCCTCATTCCGGTTGCCTTCGCCAGCATTGCGGCGGAGATTGTGCGCGTCTTCTGGCTGGGCGCACAGCCCCTGTTCCCTATGTCTGCGATGGCGATGCAGCTCAGCGCGCACGTCGCGGTGTTGGCCTTGCTGCTGGGGATCGCGGTCGGTTTCATCGGCGCGGGCCTTAGCCGGCTGATGTATGGCATCGAGGACATGTTCGAGCACCTGCCGGTGCATTGGATGTGGTGGCCGGCGATTGGCGGCGTCGGCGTCGGCATCGGCGGCCTCTTCTTTCCGCATGGACTCGGCGTGGGGTATGACAACATCGCTGTGCTGCTTGCCGGCAAGGCGACGCTGGGGCTGTTGCTGGGATTGATCTTCGCGAAGTCGCTGATGTGGGCGTTTTCGCTGGGCTCGGGAACTTCGGGCGGCGTGCTTGCGCCGCTGCTGATGATCGGCGGCGCATTGGGCGAGATTGCGGCGCATTTCGCGCACGCTTCAGCAGAGCAACAAGCCCTGTGGGCGGCGGTGGGCATGGGCGCGATGCTCTCAGGTTCGCTGGGCGTGCCGCTGACGGCGGCGGTTTTTTGTCTCGAGATCACGCGGTCCATTCCTTCCGCTTTGCCGGTGCTGTTGGGCTCGATTGCGGCGTACACGATCACATCGCTGATCATGCCGCGGTCGATCCTGACGGAGAAGATCGCGCGGCGTGGCACACATCTGACGCGCGAGTACGGGACGGACCCGCTCGAAACGGTGAGCCTGCGCGAGGTGATGGACGAGATCGGCGGATCTGAGTGCGGAGATGAAGCAGCTGTCTCCGGCGGAAGCAGGACGCTGCCGAAGGTCTTTGCCTACTCCGACGAGACCTCGCGCTCCGCGGTCGAGAAGATGGCGACGCTTTCGCTGAATGAACTTGCTGTCGTCGACCGCGCCACGAATCACGCCTGCGGCATGGTCACCCTGCAGGACCTGCTGCTGGGCCGGCGGCGCGCGGTGCATCGCGAGCATCAGCGCGAGCGGGTCTTCGCGCGCAAGCATGGGGAGCGCTGATTCCTGCGGGATTCTTTTTGCTGCGCTATGCTGGTTGGCACGCTGTTCTGAGGAGAATCGCCATGCGCTCAATCGCTTCCGTTGCCGCCGCCGTTACGCTCGCCGGTCTTTCCGTTGTTGCTATTCATGCTGTCAACGCACACGCGCAGGGCACGATGAAGAAGGGTGTGCTGACGGTGCCGATCAACAAGTCTGACGGCTCGGCGGCGGGCACGGCGACGTTCAAAGAGGCCAAGGACGGCAAGGGGCTGACCATTACGGTGAAGCTGCATGACATGCCCTTTGGCGAGCATGCCGTGCATGTGCATGCCAACCCGGTGTGCGATGCTCCAGACTTCAAGGGTGCGGGCGGGCACTTCAACCCGGACTCGAAGCAGCACGGCATGGACAACCCGATGGGCCACCACGCGGGCGATATGCCGAAGAACATCTCGGTCGGCGAGAACCACATGGGCGAGATCACCTACAAGGTGGACTACCTGACCCTGGCGCCAGGCGCGGCAAACTCGGTGCTGGGCCACTCGATCATGGTGCATGAGAAGGCCGACGACATGAAGACCGACCCGACGGGCAACGCTGGCAACCGCATCGCCTGCGGCATCATCACCGCGCAGTAAGGGCCTTACCCTCCCCCCTATGTGATCTCAGAAGTTGCTGGTGGAAAAGATAGTTGCAAATGCATGTCGCGAGTTTGGTGCAAATTGCGTGAGGAACGAGATTAAGAAGGAACCCCAGCTGATCTGGCTGGGGTTCTCTCGTTTTCTGTACTGATTCCATTATACCTGTCGCAGCATAACTGTTATGCCAACTCTATCCTGCTTACTTTGTGTGGGATGGATGGTTTTTGGGCTTGACAAGATATTCGGGTGTAAAAGCGTCTTGACAATGTACTAGTCGACTAATACATTGATTGAAATGTTGACGGTTACCCAACATACCGCGCGGGATTTTGCCTTCCGGCTGGATGCGCATTCGGGCGTTCCAGTTTATCGCCAGCTGATCGACCAGGTGCGCGCGGCGGTTGCGACGGGCGCGCTGAAGACCGGGGAGCAGCTTCCTACGGTGCGGCGGGTAGCGGTCGAGCTGGCGATCAATCCCAACACGGTGGCGCGCGCGTACCGCGAGATGGAGCTGCGGGGGATGCTGGACACGCAGCATGGCACAGGGACGTTTGTGGCCGAGCAGGCCACGGAGCATTCCCCGGCGGAGCGTGAGCGCAAGCTGAAACAGCTGATGACCGAATTTGTCGCCCGCGCGGGCGCGGAAGGATTTACGGCGCGCGAGCTGCTTCACGAGTTGCAGCAGACGCTCCATCCAGTCGCAGCAGAGACTTCGCAGCAGTAAGGAGAGAACCATGCTTGTGATTAAGGATTTCCGCCAGTTCAATCCGATTGCCCTGACCGTCTTCCTGTTCTTTCTCGTAAGCGGGGCCGTAGGCGCGCGCATCACGAATTCGCCGCTGCCTGCCGCAGCCGGGGTGTTGATCGGACTCTACTTCCTGTTTGCCATCAAGGTGATCGACCAGTGGGAGAAGGTGGCGGTGCTGCGGTTTGGGCGGTATCGCGCGCTGCGCGGCCCGGGGCTCGTGTTCATCGTTCCGATCGTCGATACGCTGAGCCGGTATGTAGACCAGCGGGTGCGCGTGAGCACGGTGTTTGCGGAGTCGACGCTGACGCGCGACACGGTCCCGGTCTCGGTGGATGCGATCTTCTTCTGGCTGGTGTGGAATGCGGAGAAGTCGATTCTTGAAGTGGAAAACTTTACTGAGGCGATTACGCTGAGCGCGCAGACCGCGCTGCGCGAGTCGATCGGGCGGCACGACCTGGCGCAGATGGTGGCCGAGCGCGACCTGATGGGCCATGAGCTGCAGAAGATTCTGGACGAGAAGATGACGCCGTGGGGGATCACGGTGCAGTCGGTGGAGATCCGCGACGTGCGCATTCCGCAGTCGCTGGAGAACGCGATGTCGCAGCAGGCGCAGGCGGAGCGGGAGCGGCAGGCGCGGGTGATCCTGGGCGAGGCGGAGGTGCAGGTGAGCGAGAAGTTTGCCGAGGCGTCGCGGGTGTATGAAGCCAACCCGGGCGCGTTGCACCTGCGCGGCATGAACATGCTGTACGAGGCGATGCGCGACAAGGGGTCGATGGTGATTGTGCCGTCGTCGGCGATTGACAGCATGGGGCTGGGCGGAACGCTGGCGACGGCGGCGGTGGCGAAGCTGCAGCCGGGAGCCGGAGCGGTATGATTTGGCTTGACGATATAAATCTATATATGTAGAGTTACGGCCATGGGAATACGCAGATCGCCGCAGACGGCGCTGGTGCTGGGAGAGCTGCTTGGCAGCTCCAGCGAGTGGAGCTATGGGTATGACCTGAGCCGGAGCACGGGATTGAAGTCGGGGACGCTCTATCCCATCCTGATACGCCTGGCCGAGCGCGGAGTGCTCGAGACCAGCTGGGAGACGGTGGAGGCTGGCCGGCCTCCGCGGCACCTTTACAAGTTGACGAGCGACGGCCTGCGCTACGCGCGAGAGCAGGTAGCGGTGACAGGTGACCAAAAGGACGTGAATCGAGCTGCGATTCCGGTGCGCGCAGGACGCGCGGCGCGACGACCAGCATTGAGCGGGGTGACCAGCTGATGACACTGATACGCAAACTGGCAGATGGCATCTCACGCGGCGTAGTACGGCGGGCCCGCCCCGGCGCGAAGGAGTGGGCGGAAGCTACAGCGCGCGAGATGGAGTTGATCGAGAGCGACTGGAGCGCGCTCGCGTGGGCGCTCGGCAGCCTGCGGATTCTAAGGCATGGCTGCGCCTCACCGGTCACCTCGTTGGCGCAGGTACCGCAGGCGGCGTCTAAGTTTGCGCGAGAGATCCGAAGGCGAACAGTGATGGGTAGCGCGAGTTGCGGCTTCATCGCGATTTGCTATTTCCGCTTTGGTTCGCATCCCATCTTTGGCAGGCATGCACCTCACCACATGATGGGGCGGGTTGGCGCCTATCTCACCGCTGCGGCCGCGCTTTATATGATCGGCCAGTTGCTGGTCAGGCGAGGAAGGCTGCCATCCAAGGGCGACACTGCGGCTAGTGCCAGCGAGTATCGCATTGAGCTGGAACGGCAAAGTGAATTCCATTGCGGCTTTTGGTTATGGTCACGCATTTGGCTGATGGCTCCCGGCTACCTGCTGTTCTGCACGAGCCTTAGAGCGGCTAATGCAGTAGGCGCCATGCTGAAGTTCAGCAGTGTCTTCGGATTCCTGATTCTGTGTGTGATTGCTGTGCCGCTGAATCTACGGAAGGCCCGCCAATATCAGCGTCGTGTCGATGAGTTGGATGTGTTGGAGAACGCGGGTTAGGCGCGAGGCTGACAGATTTTTTCTGAACACACTTTGGAGACGCGTGAACTGCAAGCCTCTTGTACCGTTCCAGCGACGAGTAGACTTTCTACAAGGGATTGCGGTGTGTGATGCGGACACGATGGACGATGGCCGTTGCAATGACGCTGCTGATCGCTTCATGCGCGCTGGGGCAGCCGCTGCAGAGCTTCGAAGTGGCCACCATCAAGCCTTCAGTTCCTCTGAGTGCGGACCAGGCGGTCAGAGCGAATGCGGTGGGAGGGCTCGGCGCACACATGGACGGAATGCGAGCCCGATACACCTATATGACGTTGAAGTCGCTTATCGTCTATGCGTACAAGCTGGAGCCGTATCAGGTAACGGCGCCCGATTGGATGGCGAGCGAGCGTTTCGATATTGTGGCCCGGTTGCCGGAAGGTACGACAAGAGACGACGTGCCGTTAATGTTGAAGGCGCTGTTAGCGGATCGCTTCAAACTCCGCACACACTTCGAAGACAGGGAGCAGTCTGTCTATGCGCTTGTTGTGAGCAAGGACGGTCCGAAGCTGAAGGAATCGCCCGAGCAGCCGCCGATCGACGAGAACGCAGACCTGAAGCCGAATGAGATGAAGTTGGAATATCCCGACGGCCCCGCACGCATCTCGCGCGCTGCGAATGCACCGCCCAATCTCCAGGGAGCAACGGAGCTTAACATGGGAATCCGTGGCGTCCTTGTGTATGGAATCGAGCCGCAAGCCCAGGTCGTCCACATCGAGGGCGTGGGAGTGGCGATGTCTGGTCTCGCTGACATGCTCACGCAGGTGATGCGAATGGGTGGTCCAGGCGCTCGTCCGGTCGTTGATCAGACTGGGCTGGAAGGGCACTACCAAATCGTATTGGATCTCTCGCTGGCCGATCTAATGGGCGCTGCTGGAACAGCGACGAGCGAACAGAATCCAGCCCCTGGCGTTGAAGCGATAGATCCCGGGGAAGGTGGTGGGACTTCAGTCTTCCGATCCATCGAAAAGCTCGGGCTGAAACTACAACCTTCCAAGGCCTCGCTACAGCAATTGATCGTGGACTCGGCAGAAAAGAACCCAGTGGAGAATTAACTATGCGCAGACTACTTGGAATAGGATCGCTTGCCCCCGCATTGCTGATGACAGTTGCCGCTTTTGCGCAGCAGACTGCGTCCGTGCCAAGGACGTTTGACGTGGCAACGGTGAAGCCGTCGGCGCCGCTGGACCAGGCGAAGCTGATGGCCGACATGCAGGCCGGGAAGATGCCGAACTTCGGCGCGCATCTGGATGGGCTGCGTGCGGAGTACATCTACATGTCGCTGCATGACCTGATCGTTTATGCGTATGGGGTGAAGCCGTATCAGGTGGTTGGCCCGGACTGGCTGAGTTCGGAGCGCTTCGACGTGGTGGCACGGTTGCCGGACGGTTCGAGCAAGGACGACGCGCCGGCGATGCTGAAGGCGCTGCTGGCCGACCGGTTTAAGCTGACGGCGCATCTCGAAGACAAGGACATGGCGGTATACGCGCTGGTGGTGGGCAAGGATGGGCCGAAGCTGAAGGACTCGCCGGAGAACCCGCCGATTGATGAGAGCGCGTCGCTGAAGCCGGGCGAGCAGAAGCAGGACCTGCCGGATGGGCCGGCGATTGTGTCGGGCTCGCCGACGCAGGGGCAGGCGACGGTGAACATGGGCGAGCGTGGCGTGTTCCTGGAGAAGATCAACATGCAGACGCAGGCGGTGGACATTGACGGCAAGGGAGTGGCGATGCCGGGATTTATCGACATGGTGAACCAGATTATGCAGATTGGCGGGCCGGGGTCGAAGATGGTGGTGGACCGGACACAGCTGAAGGGGCACTATGAGGTCTCGCTGGAGCTTTCGCTGACGGAGCTGATTGCGGCGGCGCAACGCAGCGGCGTGGATATGGGCGGAGCAGGAGCAGGTGGCCCGGGCGCGGGCGGGGCAGGTGCGCCGGGGATGGGCGGCGGCGGTGCGGCGGAGGCTTCGGACCCCGGTGGTGGGGGCGGGAGTACGGTGTCGGCGTCGCTGGAGAAGCTGGGGCTGAAGCTGGAGCCGAGCCGGGCGGCGGTGCAGCAGCTGATCGTGGACCACGCGGAGAAGACGCCGACCGAAAATTAGCTGGAACTGCCCCCGCACCGCCTGCGTACAGGCGTCGTATGAGCGTTTTGCAGATGACGATGCCGGTGGCGGCCTTTTTGCCCGCGAAGCCGCGCAGCGGGGGCAAGGGGCCGGTATCCGCGGAACGGGGCGCGGGTGTGAAGGCGGGCCGCGGCGAGGTGCGTGGTTCTGGTACAGCCGCGGTTCGGGCAATCGTTATGCGCGAGTCCGAGGGTCGGGGCCGGACAACTCCTTCGCGCGATACACTTCTGCCACCGGTTGCAGCCTCTATTCAGACCCCCGCCAAAGTAGGCGGCCGCATGGGCGAAGCTGGCCGGAATGAGGCGATGTTGCAGCGCACGGCGGAACAGCAAGCCACAGAGGAGGCGCTCGGCCGGCTGGTGCGGCAGTGCATGGCCGGCGACCAGCATGCCTGGCAGCAGTTGGTGGCGGCGCAGCACCGGCGCATCTATGCGATCTGCTACCGCTTTACCGGATCGGCTTCCGATGCGGAGGACCTGACCCAGGAGGTCTTCCTGAAGCTCTACCGCAACCTGGCCAGCTTTGACACGCGGAAGGGCAGCTTCCAGACGTGGATTACGACTCTGGCGCGCAACCTGCTGGTTGACCACTTCCGCCGCAGCCGCCAGGAGCGGCTTACCGATTCCCTCGATGTAACCCTGGACGGCGATGCTGCCAGCCCGACCCTGGCCGATCGGCTGGCCGACTCGCGGCCAACGCAAGAGGCGCATGCCTCGGGAATGGAGCTGCGGGCGAAGATTCAGCAGGCGTTAAGCCAGCTCTCGCCAGAATTGCGGGAGGCGGTGGTGTTTCGCGATCTGGAAGATATGGATTACAAGGAGATAGCGCAGGTGCTGCGCATTCCCGAGGGAACGGTGAAGAGCCGGATCAGCCGGGGCCGTGGGGAACTGGCAAGGATATTGCAACGTATAGAAGGGCAGGTGGTGTAAGTGACGGACGTTCGCCAATTCGGAGACCTCGGGACGCGCAGCTTTGACTGCGCCCGCTGCGAGGCCATGCTGGCCGATGCGGTCGACGGCGCGCTGCCGGTGGAGGAGCAGGAGTTCTTCGACGCGCATGTCGCCGAGTGCAGCCCCTGCGAACAACTGCTGGCCGAGTCCCGCCGTGGCGCGGCGTGGCTGGAGATGCTGCGCACACCCGCGCCCGAGCCGCCGCCGGCGCTGCTCGAGAAGATCTTGGCGCAGACTGCTGGATCTCATCTTGTTGGGAGCGTGGCGCACGCTGCACCGTTGCACCCGGCGATGGCTGCGGGCTATACCAATGTACTGCCCTTCCCGCGCCGTGCGGCAGCGGCGGTGCGCGGCAGCGGCTTTGGCCGCATTGCGTTTGAGCCGCGCCTGGCGATGACTGCGGCAATGGCGTTTCTCTCTATCGCACTGACCATGGACCTGATGGGCGTGAACCCGATGGATCTGCGTGCCCGCGACGTGAGCCCCTCCGGGCTGCATCGCGCCTTTGCTGAACTGGACGCGCGCGCGGTGCAGTATTACGAGGGCCTGCGCGTGGTCTATGAGCTGGAATCGCGGGTGCATGAGTTCCAGAATGTCCAGGACAACGCCAGGGATGGGGCGCCGGCGCAGGGACAGCAGCCTGCTGCGTCCGCAACAGACCAGGCAGAGCCTGCGGGCGCGGGTCAGGACGACCAGACAGGCCAACCCGCGCAGCCGGACGAGAATCAGGACAAGGCTGTCCCGGCTCAGCAGCCGAATGGCAGTGCGCCCGCGCAGCCCCAGGCCGCGCCCAGTAGCGGTGTAAGCCGTCGTGAGGGGACGCGGCCCGAGGAGATTCGAGGCTCTCTGGCCGCGTTCAACCGCAATAGAAACGCGAGCCGTCCGGCCGTCTCTGATACGTCGCTTGAGGATGAGATCGAAGACAATTCCGCAGACTATTCGGCGGCCTACTTTGGGGGCATCTCATCGGTGGCGCGCACGGCCCCGCTCCGCGAACATGTGGGCCCGGCCGTCTACAGGAGGGCCGCATGAACTGCGCCAATCATCCTGACCGCGAGCGCGTGGCCTTCTGCCAGAACTGCGGCAAGCCGCTGTGCGAGGAGTGCAAGCGCATCGACGGCGCGTCGGTCTACTGCGAGCAATGCTTTGCGATGCACGGCGCACAGGCGCCGGCGGGTGGCTTCAGTGCCGGACCGGGATACAGCGCCGGGCCATATGCGCCACCGACTGCGGGTTATGTGCCCGGCCAGCCGGGGCCACACCGCCATGCGGAACCGATCCTGGCCGGACTATTGGGCTTCATCCCCGGCGTAGGCGCGATGTACAACGAGCAGTTCGCCAAGGGCATCGTCCACCTGATTGTCTTCGTCATCCTGGTGTCATTAGCCAGCGATGTGAACGGCGTCTTCGGCATTCTCATCGGCGGCTGGGTCCTTTACATGGCCTTTGAGGCTTATCACACGGCCCGCGCGCGTCGCGATGGGACGCCGCTGCCCAATCCGTTCGGGTTGAACGATCTTGGCGACCGGATGGGCTTTGGCAGGGGATGGCCCGGCGCGCAAACGCCTTATGGCGCCGGCAACGTTCCGCCGTATGATCCTGCATCAGCACAGAGCCCGATTCCTCCGCAAGAACCACCTGCTGCGCAGAACCCAGGGACGCAGACTCCGCCGTCTGGCCAGACGTGGGCCGCACCGGGCGGGACTTACTTCCATCGCGGCGCTGACGGCTCGCAGACCTATGCCACGCCGAGCGCGTACTTCCACCGCGGCGCCGACGGGAGCGAGAGCTACGGCGTGCCGCCGGCCTCGCACTGGGGCGCGCCGTACGACGTACCGCCCACGCCGCCGGTTCCATCTGTAAATCCTCATCGCCAAATTCCCACCGGCGCGGTATGGCTCATTGCCATCGGCATCTTCTTCCTCGTTGGACACGCGCCTGTCTTCCGCGTCTTCCATGGGCGCCTCTTCGGGCCGTTTGTTCTGATCGCGATCGGCGTATGGGTCTTCGTGCGCCGAATGATGGAGACCGGGCACAGCATGGAGAACGACGGCTCGGACTTCTACCGCTGGCGCCTGGCGCATGCGTTCCATCGCGCGGCATGGCTGATCCTGATCGGCGTGCTGTGGCTACTGGATGCGCTGCATGTCTTTTCCTGGTCGCACAGCTGGCCCGTGTTGATTATCGCCGGCGGCGTGCTGATGATCTTCCGCCGCACGATTTTTTCGCCAGGCTACGGGCCGGTGCCACCTTATGGCGCAGCCCAAACAACGCCGGTAACGCCGCCTGCTGCGGCGGTGACATCGACAGAGATCGTGCCGGTGGACCCTGCGCACTTCACTCGCGATGACCATAATGACCACGAGGAAGGGAGATAGAACGATGGCGACCATTCCTCCAGGAGCTTCTCCGCCGAATACGCCGCCCGGTGCAGGCGTGCCGCCGTCGGCGCCGCCTCCGGGATATGACCCGCGCTGGTACCGTGACCAGGCGCGCGCCCAGCGTGCGGCGTGGAAGGCGCAGCGCATGCACATGCGCTGGCAGATGCGCTCCATGCGGCGCGGCTCGGTGCTGGGGCCGCTGGTGCTGATCGGGATCGGCGTGGTCTTCCTGCTTGTCCAGACCGGCCGGATCAATCGCGATGACTTCTTCACTCTCTACGGGCGCTGGTGGCCGCTCCTTCTGGTCGCCGCGGGTTTGATCGTATTGGCGGAGTGGGCGCTGGACCAGTTCCACATGCGCGATCCGGAACGTCCGCAGTACCGCCGTTCGATGGGCGGCGGCGTGATTGTGCTGCTGCTGTTTCTGGTCTTCGCCGGCGTGCTGGTCGATGCCGGGCTTGCCTTTCACAAGCAAGGGGAAGGCCTGCTCGTGCATGGTTTTGAATTCGACCAGGACTCTTGGGAGGCGCTCTTCGGTGAGAAGCATGAGTTCGACCAGACGTCCGAAATCACGGCTGCGCCTGGTGGCATCCTGACCATCGTCAATCCGCGCGGCGACGTGACCGTGACCGGCACCAGCGATGACGGCTACATTCACATGGCGGAGCACAAGATCATCTACGCCAGTTCGGACTCTGAGGCGGAGAACCGCGCCCAGCAGATGGCGCCGAAGACGGACACCAATGGCTCGGAGACCCGCGTCTCCGTCCATGGCATGGACGGCGCGCATGCCGACCTCACCATCACCGTGCCACCGGAGGATGCCATCAGCGTCAATGTGGACCGCGGCGACATCCACGTCTCGACCATCAAGGCGGCCGTCAACGCCACCACCAACCACGGAAGCGTAGAGCTGGGGTCGATCGGCGGCCCCGCTTCGGTGGACATCAACAATGGCGGCGGGGCCACGCTGGGCGCGCATAACCTCGCGAGCGGACTCACCTTCCACGGCCGCGCCAGCGACGTGTCACTCGCGGACATTACCGGCCCGGTCTCGCTGGACGGCGATATCTTCGGCACCACCGAGATCGAACGCATCAATGGCACCGTGCACTTTCACACCAGCCGGACGAATTTGCAATTTGTGCGCCTGGATGGCGAATTCGCCATCCATGGCGCGGACCTTTCGATCGACCGCGCGCAGGGTCCGGTAACGCTTGTCACCAACAACCACAATATCTCGCTGGATCGCATGGCGGGCGACATCTCGATTACCAATAGCAATGGCACGATTGACCTGACCGCCGCGCCAACTTCCAACAACCAGCTGGGCAACATCACCATCGATAACCGCAATGGCACGGTCCATACGACGCTGCCGGAGCACGCCGGATTTGTGGTCCAGGCCACGACGACGAACGGGGAGATCGACGACAACCTCGTCTTCGCGTCCGGCGGCGAGCGAGACGAAGACCGGAATGAAAAAATGCTGAACGGCGTGGTGGGCTCTTCGGCCGATGCGCCGACCGTCCACATCAGGACCGCTAACGGCGACCTCTCCATCCTGAAAGGCGACGTGCAGCCACTTACCGGACCGGCGCCGCCGGCGAAGATCACACTGGCGGCGCCCGCGCCGGCTGTGGCGAAGACGCCAAAGACGGCCGCGACTGCGAAGACACCGAAGCCGGTAACCCCGCCCGCGGCACTCGCCACGCCGAATCCCTGAGACGCCCGCGAGACCGCGTAGAATTGCAGGCGATGCTTCGCTCTTATCAGGGAACCTCTCCCACTATTCCCGCTTCGTGCTACATCGATCCCTCCGCGCAGATCGTCGGCGACGTCGTCTTTGGCGAGCGCTCCAGTGCCTGGATGAACGCGGTGATCCGCGGCGACGTGAACGCCATCCGCATCGGCGCCAACTCCAATGTGCAGGACTGCGCCGTGCTGCACGGCATGCGCTATGTCTATCCGGTGCACGTCGGTGACTGGGTCACGATCGGCCATAATGCCACGGTGCACGGCTGCGTGCTGGCGGATGCGGTGCTGGTCGGCATCGGGGCGACGATCCTCAACGACGCGAAGATCGGCGAGGGGTCGATCATCGCGGCCGGCGCGGTGATCCCGGAGCACACGGTGATCCCGCCGAACTCGCTGGTGGCGGGCGTGCCGGGCAAGGTGCGACGCACGCTGGGGGATGAAGACCGCAAGCTGATCCTCCAGTATGCGAAGAACTATCTCGACTACACCGAAATCTACCTCGCAGAAACTGCGCGATCGGAGTAGCTACTTCAGCAGCCAGCGCGGCGGCCGGGCGATGGCCCGCGTATGCCAGAAGTCATCGCGGTTCCACGCTGCTGTTGCGAGCGCGAGAGGGTTTGCGAGTGTCAGCCACAGGACGGTTGGCAGCAGCGAAAGCGCTGCCCGGCGGTCTCCCATGCGCAACGCGGCGCGAAGAGAGGCGGCCGTCGCCAGCGAGTAACCAAATGTCACAGCGGCGGCATTGATCGGCGAACGCAGCTCAAAATATGCCGTATTGAAGACCGCAAACAGGGCCCACGCCACGCCCTGCCAGCGAAGGAAGCTGCGCCTCGCCTTATGGTGCCCGGTGCTGTTCAACACGTGAATCGCTCCGGCGATGGAGTACACGCTGTTGATCGTCCACGCGGTGGGGAAAGCTATGCCCGGCGGCGCAAAGATGGGCTGCTTCTGTCTTCGATAAAAGCTGCGGTCGGCACGGCTGCTGGGAGTCTTCCTGCTGCCTCGGACCGCTGCCCGCAGCCCCCACTGCGCTATCTGTACGCCGGCGAAGAACAGGACGCCGTCCCACCACTTGAATGTTCGGTTAGCTTTCATTGCACTCCCCCGGTATCCATTGGATAGGATGCACGCAGAATGACCTTCGCTGAATTGTCCGGTTCGCTCGCGCAGCCCGCTCCGCCTGCCGGCCTTACGCCAGCCCTGGTCGCGCTGTGGCGGGACGGCAAAGGCCACTGGAAGCGTGCGCACGATCTAATCGACGAGCTAGAGACGCCGGACGCCATGGCCGTCCACGCCTACCTGCATCGCAAAGAAGGCGAGCAGTGGAACACCGATTACTGGTATCGCAAGGCCGGTAGCCAGCACCGCCGACCGGCGCTCGAAGCCGAATGGCAGGCGCTGGTGGAGGCGCTGCTGACCTCGCGCTGACCTGTTACTTTGCCCAAGCAGGCGTGCGCAGTGGACGATTTTCCGCACAAGAGCTGAACCACTGCGGTATCGTCAGGCCATCGGATTTTCTATCTAAGGCGGAATCGTGGCACGGTTGTTTCCTTCATTCCGTTCTATCGCATTGGCGTTGGCGGTCTCCGCCGGATGGGCCAATGCGCAGAATGCGCCCGGCCCGCCCTCGCCTGGCGATGCGCAGCCGCCGGTGTCCGTTCTGAGGAGGCGTCCTCCGCAGGCTCCGGACGAGAAGGAGGCCGCGCGCATCGCTGCGCTGGGCAGCGTCAACGGCCGTACGTATGACCAGCCGTCGCACAGAGATCAGTTTTACGATTACCTGCGCGACTCCTACGGCCTGTCTGGGGCGGCGCGCGCAGTCGCCCGCTCTCTGTACGAAGAGGCGCAGGACAAGCCCTCCGGTTGGGGCCAGGACTTTCCCGGTTTTATGCAGCGCATCGGTTCCAACGTTGCGATCAACGGAATCGACGGTACGGTGCGCTTTGGCCTGGAGACGCTCTTCCGCGAGGACATGCGCTACATCCCGTGCCATGGGTGCAGCGCAAAGCGCAAGATTATGAATGTTCTGCTGGCCGAGGTGACTGCGCGGCACGACCGCGACGGTCACCGCTTCTTTACGCTCACGCCGGCCATCGCCGACTTCTCCGGTCCGATTATCGCGAATTACAGCTGGTATCCCAGCCATGATCCCTTCGGCGGCGTGGTCGCGACCCGCACCGTTGCGGCCACGCGGGTTGGACAGCATCTCTTCGTCGAGTTTGTCTGGGAGCGGCGACATCGGGACCGCAGGATTGAGGACGACGAGCCTCTGCGTACGCCCGGAGCGCCGCCGCCAGCCAGTGTCCAGCCCTAAGGCGACCAATCAGCTGACGTTTTGCCGGCCCTGCAGCGAAGACTCGATGGAGGAGTTTACCTCGGCCTGGGCGAACTCAGCCGCCACGCGGATGCCATTCATGACCGCTCGCTCGTTCGACGAGCCATGACCGACGATCGCGACGCCGCGCACCCCCAGCAGAGGCGCGCCGCCGTACTCGGAGTAATCGAGCCGCCTCTTGAAGTCGTTGAAGGCGCGCCGGGAGAGCAGAGCGCCTACCTGTGAGGTGACGGTCGACTTGAGGGCCTCGCGCAGCAGCGTGGATACCAGCTTCGCCGTTCCCTCGCAGGTCTTGATGGCGACATTGCCGACGAAGCCGTCGCACACGGCGACATCGACTCGACCGTTGAAGAGGTCGCGGCCCTCCACGTTGCCGATGAAGTTGAGTGCGGGATGTTGTTTAAGCAGCGGGAAGGTGTCGTGGGTGAGGGTATTGCCCTTGGAATCCTCCTCGCCGATGGAGAGCAGGCCGACGCGCGGGCTGCGGAGGCCGAGTATGTTGCGCGCGTACATGTGACCCATCACGGCGAACTGGACGAGGTTGTCGGGGTCGCAGTCCACGTTGGCGCCGACGTCCAGCAGCAGGGAGGGCGAGCCGGTGACAGTGGGAATCACGGTCGCCAGGGCAGGCCGATGTACGCCGGAAAGCATGCCCAGCACCATCTTCGCCGTGGCCATGGCCGCGCCGGTGTTGCCTGCGGTGAAGAAGCCGCGCGCGGTGCCTTCGCGGACCATCCTCAAGCCGACGCGCATCGACGAGTCGCGCTTGGCGCGGACGGCCTGCGCGGCCTTGTCGTCCATGCTGATCCACTCGCTGGCGGGGACAATGCGGATGTCTGGCGCAGAGGTGCCGGGCATCCGCGGAGCGCGCAGCGCACGGGCGAGAGCCGGCTCGAGGACGTCCGGCGGTCCCACCAGGTGGACGCGCACGTCGTAGTTGCGGCAGGCGAGAATGGCTCCGCGAACCTCAGGCTCAGGCGCCTTGTCGGAGCCCATTGCGTCTACCACAATGTCGATCGGCATCGGGTCTGAGTGTAGCTTAAGCGGCTGAATCAAAAAGAAAAAAGCGAAGGAGGGGCAATACCCGGGACCGCGATGGAAAGAGGCACACTCCTCCGGACGGAAGGCGAAGTCTGCTCCGGGCGGTTGGCGACTCATCGTGCGAGCCGATCCCCGGGGGGTCTTTATGGACTCCTTGCTGATTTTTAGCGAAGTCTCTACCCACTCCTTACGCGCAAAGCTGTCTTCTTAAGGAGAGATGAAGCGGGCGGAACAGAGGCGCGCTCGTCCGGTGGGTGCAAGAAGATGCGAGCCTATGCGCACGTACGGCAGGGGTGGGAGTGGGAGGCGCGGACGACAACGCGTCGCGTCGAACGGCCGCACTTTGGCCAGACGGTGTGGAAGTTCGGCTGGGGGCTGATCTTTGTCTGCGTGATGACGGTACTCTCCGAGTGCGCCCCGCACATCGGCTTGAGCAAATTCGTCGACGAAGCCACGCCTGTCATCAGTCACCCCTTCACCCATGTAGTGAAGTAAGGACCAGAAGAGCTGAAGTTCGGGGCAGGATTTTGGGTGACCCCGAAGCTCTTGTGGAGCAGCGGGGCCGTGGCCCTTGCAGACGGCCTGTAAGCCGGATTCTGTCGAGGACGATCATTCCTCTAGGCGACGCGTTACCGCGCCGCTCCAGCAACCTACCCGCGGGTTTCGGCCTCCGGTTGCCCGGATTGCTCCGCCTTGGCGCATCGGGCCGATGCGCCCGCGCCGCTGGAGTGTGCGGCTGCGGTCCCTGCCTATTTGGTCTTGCTCCGTGTGGGGTTTACCATGCGACGTCCATTACTGGCCGCCCGGTGCGCTCTTACCGCACCTTTTCACCCTTACCTGCCGAGCTTGCACGCGGCGTGGCGGTATGTTTTCTGTTGCACTGGCCGTCTTTACGCTTTGAAGCATAAATCCCGGACGTTATCCGGCACACTGCCCTGCGGAGTCCGGACTTTCCTCCCCCTCCCAACGCCGAAACGCGAGAGGCAGCGATCGTCCAGCCGCCTGCACATCTATTTTAGCGCGCCAGCCTTGCGGGTCAGACGCTAGCTGCGCCAGTGCAGCGTTACCGGTCCGGAGATGGGATGGATGCCAGTGCCGCTCAAGCGGGCCTGCTTGAGCGCGAAGTACCATTTGGCAGGCTTGTCGGCATCGTCGATCAACATCAGCGCAGGCCCAAAACGCAGGCCGGCGGCCTGCTCCACCATGGTCTGCTGGTCCTGGCCGACGAAGATGCCGCCAAAGAATTTGAGCACCGGAGTGAGGAACGGAAACCAGCCCAGCACGTTCCAGGCGCCCGCGACATCGATGCGGCAGGTGGAGGGAGTAACCGGCGTGACCGTGGTCAGCGTGGCGAACCACTTGTCGCCGCAGCGGATGGTCTCATAGCGGCGGTTGGGCAGCACGAAGTCGATGGTCGTCGTGACCGGCCCATGCGCACCCAGCAGCTTGTAGGGCAGGCTGTTCGAGGAAGGAGCATGCGCGGCCATGCGAAAGCCGGCGTTGCGGCCACAGTGCGCGTCGTCTGTAATCGGCTCGAAGTGTTTCTGCTTCTCATGGATGCTGGCCTGGCTGCGCCACCACCAGGACTGATGCACGAAGGGCCCGTGCGCCGGGTCCATCAGCCCGATGATGCCGTGATCGACGTTGCAGGGCAGATCGGCGGTGAGATGCGCGGTGCGATAGGCCGCGGAGAACTTCGGGACTTCAGGAATGGGAGGCAGGTCTGCGCCGCTGCGGCCCGCGCCCGGCTCCGGCATAGCGCGGCCCGCGCCAGGTTCGGGAATGTAAACCCAAGCGTAGCCGTCGCGCTCCTCGCAGGCGTACGCCGCGGCGTAGATCTTCGTTGCGTCGAGAGTGTCTTCCGCGGTGAGCGAAGGAATCTTGGTGCACTGGCCGCTGCATGGCTCAAACTCCCAGCCGTGGTACTTGCAGGTCACGCGCTCACCATCGAACCATCCGGCAGAGAGCGGAATCCCGCGATGCGGGCAGAGGTCGCGCATGGCGAAGATGCGGCCATCGTTGCGCCGGCCAAGCAGCAGCGGATTGCCCAGCAGCAACGCGGTGCGGCGCTCGCCACGGCGGAGGTCGTCGGCGCGTGCGGCGGGATACCAGTCCCCGTAGATCAGCTCAGCCGCAGGGCCGGATGCAAATATGGGCGCGGCGGCGATGTTGATCAGATTGCTCATGCGTTCGCTATCCACTATATAGTCGCGAATAGCGCCTCATCTCGCATTCAGCAATCGCATGCCTCTCTCGACAAAGAACATCCCACGGCGTCCGCTTGCGCACACGCTGCTGTTGCTCGCGCTCTGGATCGTCTTCTACGCGAGCTTCACGCTCTTTCGGCCCGCGCTGCTGGACGATGCCGACTCAGTGCACGCAGAAGTCGCGCGCGAGATGCTGCTGCGCCATGACTACGTGACGCTCTACGCCAACGGCATACGGTATCTGGAGAAGGCTCCGCTGATGTACTGGTCGATGGCTGCGTCGATGGCGGCCATGCAGATGCTCGGCCATGCCTCGGCCCGCGCCCTGGCGGTTGCAGCGCGCATTCCCCTGGCACTTGCAGCGCTGGCGCTAGCGCTTGCGGTGGAGGCGTTCGCGCGGCGCGCGTTCCGTTCCGCGAAGGCCGGTTTGTATGCAGCGCTGGTTTTGCTCTCCTGCCCCGGGATCTTTCTCTTCACGCGTATGCTGCTGCCGGACGCGATGCTGTGCCTCTGGATCACGCTGGCACTGCTGTGCCTCTGGCGGACCGAAGAGCTGGACATCGCACTTCGTGCATCCTCGCTGCCGGCGCATCCGGCAACCCGTGAGCCGAAGGGCCTGCGCTGGCTTTGCTATGGCTTCGCCGCATGCTGCGCGCTCGGTGTGCTGACCAAGGGTTTCATCGGCGTAGTCTTCCCGGTTGCGATTGCCGCGTTCTATCTGCTGCTTACGCGTGGCATTCGCGGAGCCATCAGCCGCATCCAGCGCCTGCACCCGTTCACATCGTTCGCGGTGTTCCTTGCGATCGGCGCGCCGTGGCATGTTCTGGCTGCACTCGCCAACCCGACGCAAGGCTTTCCCGGCGGTCTTAGGTTCGTCCTGCACCAGGCGCCTGGCGCCTCGCACTTCTCCGTGCCTCTGCCCACTCAGGGCAATGTACACGGCTGGGCATGGTTCTACTTCATCAACGAGCAGGTACTGCGCTACCTGAACCTGCGCGTCCCGCACGACTACGATACCGTGCCGCTGTGGCTCTTCTGGGGGCTGTGTCTGGTATGGCTGATGCCCTGGTCGGCATTTATGTTCAAGCCGCTGCGGCTTGTTCGAGAGGGATGGCGCGAGCAGGCATCCGGGCCGAATGCGGTGCTGCTGCTGGCAGCCTCTGCCGCTTTTCCGTTGCTGTTCTTCTCCCTCTCCACGCGGCAGGAGTACTACGTTCTGCCGTCGCTACCGCCACTGGCAATCCTGATCTGCGGATGGCTGGCGCAGGACGCGGGCGCCTGGGAACCGGTTACGGACGTTGCCAGGAAGCGACGCCGCGCCAACTTGCGCTGCACCGCGGTGTTAACCGCGTTCGGCGCGGTGTTTGCAGCGGCTTCGGTCTTCTTCCTGTTGCACGCGCGCGCGCCTGCGGCCAACACAGATCTCGCGTCGCTGCTGCAGCAGAACCCGGGCGACTATGCCCTGTCGATGGGACACTTCCTCGACTTGAACGCGCAGGCGCTGGGCCTCTTTCGGCTGCCGCTGGCGATTGCCGCGGCGAGCCTGTTCCTCGGGCCGCTGGTGTCCTATCTGCTGCGGCGGAGTGCGCGGCCTCATGCGGCGACGCTCGCGCTTGCCGCCGGAGCATTTGGATTTCTCCTGGCCGCGCACCTCGGCCTGCAGACCTTCGCGCCTGTGTTGAGCTCCGAGCAACTTGCCGCGGCGATAGCTCAGCAGATCGGGCCCGATGATCTGGTTGTTATCCATCAGGAGTACGAATACGGCAGCACACTGGGCTTCTATCTACAGCGGCCTTCGTATCGCTTCTATGCGGTGCGCCAGAGCCCGCCACAGACCACTCCGCCGACTGACCACGACACGGCCCGCATCGGAATACACGCCGCCGCCGTGAATCCGATCCACATTCTCACTGAGCCGGAATATCAGGGCGTGCGCGACTACGGCCGCAGCTCCAACCTCTGGTACGGCAGCTTCTTTCCCGATGCGCCGGCGATCTTCGAGACGCGGGAGTCGCTAGCGGCGGAGTGGCGTGGCACGCGCCGCGTCTTCCTGTGGCAGGACCTCGCCAACGAACCGAGCGCGCTGCCTGCGCTGCCGGGGCCGGTTTATGTGATTGCGAGATCGGGCGGCAAGGAGATTGTCTCCAACGAGCCGAACCACTAGGTTACGGGCGCGATGCGGCCCTCGCGAAGATAGAAGTGTTCGCCGCGCCAGACGATGTGGTTGGAGGCGAAGCTCCACGCCCAGAAGCCAAGCCCGAAGAAGTCGCGCAGGGGCAGCAGCCAGAGGTCACGCAGGACCTGGCCATCGCGCAGAATGCCGACGCCGACCGAGAGTGCAACGCTGACGCGCGCGAGGAGCACGAGGCTGAGCAGCGTGAAGCTCCACAGCGCGCCGCCCGAGGCGATGCAGTTGAGCACCGCCCAGGGAATGCAGTAGGTGATGCCGAGGCCGGCGTAACCCCAGCGGCGCGAGTCGCGGGTGGATCGCGCCCAGCGCATCTGGTGGTCCCAGAAGCCGCGGAAGCGGTAGGCGGGGACGGTTGTCTCGACGGATTCGGCGGCCAGCTCGACGCGGTATCCGGCGGCAGCGATGCGCGCCCCGAGCTCGTAGTCGTCGGCGAGGTAGTCGACGAGGGGCTCAAGTCCGCCGGCGCGGCTGAGGGCCTCGCGTGAAGCGGCCAGCGTGGAGCCGAGGCCGAAGCGTATGCCGCCTTCAAGGAGACGCGCGGTGAGGACGCCGGGAAGAAAGTCGGTGGAGATGCCGAGGGCCTCAAGACGCGCCCAGAGGGTGAGGCCTTCATCATTTTGTGTGCGGCCGAGATACGGCACGGTGACCATGCCCACGGGATGCGCGTGCGCGCCCCCGGGCGCGTCTACCTGGCCGGCGGGACCGAAGCAGGCCATGACGCGCGCGAGATAGTTCGGCGAGACGCGGATGTCGCTGTCGTTAATCAGGACGTAGTCGTAGCGGGCCTCGCGCAGCATCTGGATGAGGTTGCTGACCTTGCCCGACGCGCCGAGGCGCTGGGGGCAGACGATGAGGCGGATATCGAGACCGGGGAACTCGGAGCGCAGACGCTCGACCTCGGCGACGGCGGGGTCGTCGAGGCTCGAGACGCCGAAGATGATCTCAAACCGGCCGGCGTACTGCTGGGTGCAGTGGCTGACGAAGCCGGCGTGCATGCGTGCATCGATGCCTTTGACGGGCTTGAGGATGGTGACGTCGGGGGCGAACTCAGCTTTCGCCGCGGCGGCGGCGACGCGGCGGCAGTGGTGGTTGAAGCTGCGCGCGCCAAGGAGCGCGAGCAGCATGTACACCAGTCCGCCCAGGGTCAACAGCGTCGTCAGAATCTCTACTGCCGTTGCGAAGGGCATGGATTGAGTCTATCGAACGCGCTCGCGCACGAAGCGGGCGACGCGCGCGGCAGCTTCCTTTGGATGGCGCTCCAGCAGCAGATGCGGGCCGGGAAAGATCTCCACCTCGGCAGTGGGTTGGATGGCGCGCATCTCTTCGAGCTGTGCGATGTCGATCAGCCAGTCGTCCTTGGCGTGGAGAAAGAGGATGGGGACGCGGACCTTCGCGAGCTCGGCACGCACATCGCAGTGCAGGATGGCGCGGATGCGCGCGGCGAAGGTTTCAATGGGGATGGTGGTCCTGACCTTCTTGAGCTTCTGGATCAATTCGCCGGGCGCGTCGTGGCCTGCGGTCCAGCGCCGGGTGATGAAGGACGGGCGAGGGATGGCGAAGAGCACATACGTGAGCAGCGAGCTGATGGGGCGCAGGAGCCGGCGGACGGGCGGCGTGGCAAACCCCACGCAGATAATCAGGGCCTTAAGGTTTGGAGGGTTTGCCGCAGCCCAGGTGATGGCCGCGACGGAGGAGTAGGACTCGGCGAGGAGAACGAAGGGCTCCGAGTCGATGCCCGCGGAGTGGAGAAATTCGGCGACATCGTTGTAGGACGTGCAGCCGGTGGGCGGATAGCGAACGACGAAGGGTCGAAGCGACGGAGGGAGTGCGGCGGCGAAGTTTTCCAGCAGCCAGCCGGTCCCATCCATACCGGGCAAGAGGATGAGACGGGGTTGTGTGGGGTCGTTCTCGGTCATCTACTCGTAGCGCAGGGCCTCAATGGGATCGAGGTTTGCGGCCTTCCATGCAGGATAGATGCCGAATACGAGGCCGATGGCGCAGGAGCAGAGGAACGCCACGGTGACCCAGATGGGTGAGACCGTCATGGGCAGCAGGATGCCGGCGATGAGTGCGAGCGCGCTGCCCAGCACTACGCCGAGTATTCCGCCAATGGCGCAGAGCGTAATGGCTTCGAGGGTGAACTGGGCGAGGATGGTCTTTTTAGTGGCGCCGATGGCCTTGCGCACGCCGATCTCGCGGGTGCGTTCGGTGACTGAGACCAGCATGATGTTCATGACACCGACGCCGCCGACCATCAGGCCGACGGAGGAGAGAGACATCATCAGCGCGAAGAGGCCAAAGGTGATTTGGTTCCAGAGGCGAGTGATGGTGTCGGTGCCGAAGATGGCGAAGTTGTCCGGCTTGTCGTTGGTGAGTTTGCGGCGGCGGCGGAGGAGTTCGGTGACGCCGTCGACGACTGCGTCCTGGTTCTTGGGGTCGTCGTACTTGACGGTGATCCAGTAGTCGAGCTCCTCGGGATGCATGTAGTGGAAGGTGGTGATGGGGAAGAAGGCCTGGTTGTCCTGGGGGTTGTTGCCGCCGCCGAAGGCCTGCTTCTGCTTTTCGGCCACGCCGACGACGGTGAAGACGAGGCCGGCGGCCTGGATCTCCTTGCCGACCACGGGCTGATTGCCGAAGAGCTCCTGGGCGGTGTCATGGCCCAGGACGGTGACGCGGGCGGCGCGCTGCTCGTCGGAGTCGTTGAAGAAGCGGCCCTCCTGCAGGTGGATCTCGGTGACCTTTTCCTGGTCGGTGGTGACGCCGGTGAGGATGGTGTTCTGCATCTCCTGGCCGTTGCCGCGGATGGCGGTGACGCCGGCGCGGCCCGGGGCGGTGTTGTCCGCGTACTGCAGCGCGGGCGAGACGGCGATGACGTGGGGGATGGCCCTCATGGCGACGGCGTCATCGTAGGTGAGCTGCTTACGGTTGAGCATCTCGATGGTAGGGCGCGTGCCGACGACGGGAAAGCGGAAGACGTAGAGGACGTTCGAGCCAAGGGATTCGACGAGGCCGGAGACGCTCTGGTTGAGGCCGTTGACGACGGAGGAGATGAGGATGACGGTGAGCACGCCGATGACGATGCCAAGGATGGTGAGGCCGCTGCGCAGCTTGTTGGCGCGCAGGGTATCCATGGCCATGGTGACGGTCTCTTTTAGGTCTCCTGATCGCATGGGCATGGGTTAGAGCTCCGACCGCAGGGCGACGATGGGGTCGAGCCGTGCCGCCTTGCGCGCCGGATAGACGCCGAAGAAGACTCCGGTGGAGGTTGCGACGACGAGGCCAAGGAGAACGCTCCAGAGCGCGACAGAGGATGGGAAGCCAAGCGCGAGGGTGACGGCCTCGGCGACGATGAAGCCGCCCAGGACGCCGAGGCAGCCGCCGATCAGGGACATGGCGCCGGACTCGACCAGGAACTGCAGTTCGATGTCGCGGCCGCGCGCGCCGAGTGCCTTGCGGATGCCGATCTCGCGGGTGCGCTCGGTGACGGAGACGAGCATGATGTTCATGATGACGATGCCGCCGACGATCAGCGAGATGAAGGCGATGGCCCCGGCGACCGCGCCGAACCATTTGGTGACGGTGGAGAAGAAGCTGACGAGGGTGTCGTTGACGTCGAGCTCGAAGCTGTCGTCGGTGCCGGGAGCGTCGTGGCGGCGCGCGCGCATGAGGACGCGGACCTCGTCGCCGGCGGCCTGGAGGGTGGCACCCGCGGAGCCGGCCTTGGCGTAGATGGTGAGAGTCTTCTCGGTGCCGTAGGTCTTCTGGTAGGCGGGCAGCGGGACGCCGACCCAGTTGTCCTGGCTCTGGCCGAAGGTGGAACCCTGTTTCTCGCCGACGCCGATGACGGTGTAGGGCTGGCCGTCGACGCGCAGCTCCTGCCCGAGCGGATCGATGCCGGGGAAGAGGTTGTCGCGGACGTCGGAGCCGATGATGGCGACGGAGGAGGCGTGCTCGTCGTCGGAGTTGGTGAAGCCGCGACCTTCGGCGATGTCGAGGTTCTGGAGCGAGGGCATCTGCCAGGTGTAGCCGCGGATCTGGGTGTCGGTGATGGAGTTGGTCTCGCGGGTGACCTTGGCGACGGTGGACTGCATGGCGCCGATGCCGGTGCAGCGCTTGCAGTTGTCGCGGACGTAGAGGTAGTCGGAGTAGAGGACGTCCTTGCGGTGCTGCAGCTTCTCATACTGCGCCGCGTTGGTGATGAGGGCGGGGAACTTGGAGACGGTGAAGACGTCGGCGCCGTAGCGGGAGAACTTGGTGGTGACGTAGGTGTTGGCGCCGTTGACGAGGGTGACGACGGCGATGACCGAGGCCACGCCGATCATCACGCCAAGGAGGGTGAGAAAGGTGCGCAGCTTGTTCTGCCAGAGTGACTGGAGGGCCAGCTTGATTGCTTCGCGGAAATCCATCCAGTGTGATTGTACGCAGCGGCGGGGCGCGGCGTTCGCAGTGGGTGATGTATACCCCCCACCCCCCTATAGAAAATCCCAGTTATCTGATAACAGGAGGGTTATAAAGCGTATTTGATTCGATTGGGGTTAGCGGAGGCCTCCTGAAAGCAAAGGGGATACGGACGTTAAATACGAAGGCCCGGCGATGGCCGGGCTGTGAACTGAAAAAACACGGATCACTTTCCTTACCTGCTTCTATTTTACCGAATGGAGTGAAACTGTTATGCCAAGTTTCGGAAAGAAACTAGTCGCCCAGTATGTGTTACTTGCGCGGGAATTGGGGGATGGAGGGGGCTTGACAGGTCTCGCGATGGGATTGGGTCGCGGCTAGTTCTGGTCCGGGTTCTGGGTGGCCTGAGCGGTGGAGGCGGGCGGGTGGGCGGTGGTGGGCGGCGGCGTGACCGGCATGAGGACGAGCTCGCAGGTGTTCGAGTAGCAGTTGACCATGGCCTGGCGGACGAGGCGCGCTGCGCTGCCTGGAGGAAAGAACGCGTGGAGGTCCGCGTTGCCGAGAAGCGCCTCGGCGTTCTTCAATTGAGGAGCGGATGAGCCGGGGGACGGTGGCTGAAGTTCCTTCTCGACAATCTTTCCGCCGGCGAGGACGAGCTTTACGGATGCGAGGCCGTTGTGTCCGTCGGACGATGCGAGGTGGATGGTGCGCAGATCCTGATCGGACTTGTGGGCGATGGATTCTGCCTGCGACTTGTGCATCGCGTCGGCGATGGCGGTGAGGTGGTCGTGGGCGGAGCGGGTGTTGAGCAGAGAGGCGCTGGCCTGGCAGTAGGCCAGGGCGTCCTCGTTCTTGCCCTGCTTGAAGAGAATCCAACCGTAGGTGTCCCACGCGGCGGCGAGAAAGGCCTCGCGGCGCATGATGTCGGGCGAGAGGGCGGTGGAGATCGACCAGTCGGCGGTCTGCTTTTCTTCGGCGTCTACGACGAACTGTTGAGTGGAGTGCAGCTTATCGAGATCGGTTGAAGTCTCGACGAGCACAGCGTCGATGGTATTGAGCTGGACAGGGTCGGTCACAATGCCGAGCAGCGGCTCGACGGCCGCGGCGGCCTCGCTGGTCTGTCCGGCTTTGGCCTGAGCGGTGGCGACGGCGATGCGCAGATCAATGAGGTTGACGTGTGACGGCCCAAGACGATCGATGGCTGCGCGTCCTTCGCGGATGGCGTCGGGGTACTGCTTTGAATTGGAGAGTTCGAGGACGAGGCGCAGTGGAGGGGCCGTATCGTTGGGTGCGGCCTTCTCCCAGGCGCGCAGGGTCTCAAGTGCGCCGCGGCCATCGGCCATCTGGGTTTGATATTGGTAGAGGGCCGCGTAGTACGAGGTTTCCTCGGGGTGGTACTCAAGCTCGCGCTGGAGGTCGGCGGTGACTTCGGTCGGCTTGCCGAGAAGCTGGGCGGCGTTAGCATAGCCGGCCCAGAGGGCAGGCTCGGTGGGGTTGATCTTGGCGGCGGCGTCGAGGTCTTTGCGGCCGGTGTCGAGGTCCATGGCCTGCAGGCTTTTGAAGGCCTGGCGGACGAGGTCGGCGGCCTGTGAGTCTGAGGAATGCACGGGGCTGCCGGCGGCGGGGGCGGCAGGCATGGGCATGCTGAGGACGGCGGAGGTTACGGTGGGTTTGACCGGCGGGGCGAGCTGGATGTAGGGGACACTGCCGGCGCCGGCGTCGTCGTACCAGGACTGGTATTGTTTGGCGTCCTTGAGCGGTACCTGCTTTTCATGGACGGTGTAGCGGCGCTCGGCGGTGAGGACGCCGTCGTTGATGCTGTAGGTGACGTCGCAGTCGGCGAAGGGTGTGTGGGCGTGGACCTCGGCGGGCAGGGTCACGGACCATCCTTTGGGCAAGGTCATTTTGACGGAACTGGTTTCGGTGCGGGGCGGGCCGAGCTGGATGGCGGCGTTGGGCGGGTGGTCCGGGGTGAAGGCAGGCGAGCTGAGGAACAGGAAGATCGCGGTAATGCGGTTGTCGCCCCAGTCCTTCTGCTTGACGCGATGGTAGTGGAATTGGATTTCGAGGGGCTTTGAGGGATCGTCCAGGTTGTTGATGACGGCCTCACTGGTGGTGCCGCCGAAGCCCATTCCGGCCATGATGCGCTGGACGAAATCGCCGTAGTCGGTGGGCGAGACGCTGCGCAGAACCGAGCGGACGAGGAGTTCGCCGTCGTCGTGCATGGTGAGGGTGATGGTGGAGTCGGAGGTGAGGTCCGAGTCGAGCGAGCCGAAGACGGACATGGAGGTGAGCTGGGGATAGGGAAGATCGACGGGCGTCTTGCGGATGGCGGCGGGTGAGGCGGCGGGTATGACCAGAGCCTCCTGATCGCGAACGGCATTCATCAGCGAGCCCCAGGGTGCGACCTCGGAGGTGGCGTCGAGCCAGGCTTCTTTGCCATCCAGAGTGAGATGAGTGATGACGTGGTTGAAGGACGTGGGCGATGCGACGGCGGAGTTGAAGCGGACGCCTGCGCCGATGAGAACGGGATCGGCGTTGATGTCGAGGACCGAGAGCATGGACGCGAGCAGCGTGTGCTTGTCCTTACAGTCGCCGTACTGATTGGCGAAGACCTCGGCGGCGGTGTGAGGCTGAAAGCGGCCGATGCCGAAGTCGACGCCGATGTAGTGGATCTGGCCGGAGACGTAGTTGTAGACGGCCTGAGCCTTTTCAAGGGTGGTGGATTTGCCGGCGGTGAGTTCGGTGACTTTGGCGCGGATGGCGGCATCGGGGGCGATGCGATCGGCGGCGAGACTGCGATACCAGGCGCCGACGGCGGCGTAGTCGGGGAAGGTGGACCAGGCGAAGCCGGGCAGCTCGCCCTTGGTGGCGTCGAGTTCTTCGTCCGGGGTGCGGGGGCGGAGCTCTTCGGCCTTCTTCGCGGCTTCGGCGGCGGCGCCTACGGTGGGCTTGAGATCGGAGCGATGCCAGCGGTAGATGTGCTCGCCGGCGGCGTCGGATTCGGTTGGTGTGACGCCGGAGCGGGGATTGGTCCAGACGGTGAGGTGGAGGCCTGCGGGAACGTGGAGCTCGTAGGTCTCATCGAGGACGACGACGCCGTGGAGGAAGGTGTCCTGGCCCCAGAACTGGTTGGGGGCCTCGGGGTGGTCGATATCGAAGCGGACCTGCCACTCGAGGGTGTCGCCGACGTGGAGGCTGCGGACGGGAAGCTGCTTGCTCTTGAGGTCGCTGTACTGCGGGGCTTCGGCGGTGACGGCGACGGGCTGCTCGATGGCGGAGGAGACGGGGGTCTCCTGGACCGAGCCGTCGGGATGGGTGACGCGGACGTAGACGAAGTCCGCGTGCTCGGACTGGCTGGGGTAAAGGAGGGTTACGACGCCCAGGCTGCGGAGCGCGGATTCCGACTGGACTACGACGGAGATGGTTTGAGTGCGGGTGCCGGTGCCGTCGGCGTGCATGTCGACGATGCCGGACCAGGACTTATAGAAGTAGGGTTCGGCGGAGAAGGCGCCGGGGTTGGGTGCGGGGGCAGTGGCGGCCGGAGGGACCTGCGCGCGCAGAGGTGTGATGGCGCAGAGGGAGACGGCAAGGACTGAAAGAGTCCGTGAAACTCGAAGGGCTCGCATAAAGAGGCCTCCAGCTTACACCGGGGAGAGATGGTGTCCAACGGAACTTTCGTACCATCCGCGGAGGGCGGGAGCAACGCGGTGGGGCGGGATGGACCAGTGTGGGGCGGCGGATTTACTTGAAGTAGTGGCGCCAGTCGAAGACGACGCGGACGCCGGAGGTGACGACGGTGTGGGCGTCGGGGAGGGGAGCGCCGGGGGGTGAGAGGACGGTGAGGGTGGTGGGGATGTCGAAGCCGACGTAGGGCTGGAGGGTGAGGCCGGAGCTCTGATTGGTGGAGAAGGTTTTGAAGATGCGGTACTCGAGGACGGGAAACTCGAACTGGATGGAGTTGAGTTTGACGACGGTGGTGTTGGTGGGCGGGACGCCGGGGGTGGGTAGCTGGATCTGGTTTGATCCGTTGCGGAAGAGGGAGACGCCGACCTCGCGGCCGAGGATGAACTGGAAGCGTCCGATGCGGGTGGCCATGCCGGACTGCCAGGGGATGAGGCCACCGTTGGCGGCGCCGATCGCCATTTTTTGCAGGGCGTGCTGGTTGGTGAAGGCGAGGATGGGCGCGGCGACGACGAGGTCACCGGGGACGAGCCAGTAGGGCATGCGGAGGCGCGCGGTGAGCGCAGAGCGGCCGGGGAGGTCGGCGGCGCCGACGGCGTGGGTCTCATTGCGGACGCCGGCTTCAAGGAAAATGAGGCCGTCGGAGGAGTCGTTGAGGATGCCGTCGAGGCCGAGGCCTGCGCGGGCGGAGAGTTCGAGGCCGCCGGTGGCGCTGGGGCCGGCCTGATGCGGGCCGAAGCCGTGGGCCATGATTTCGGAGCGCACGCCGGTGGAGAGGCCGACGAAGGCGCCCAGCTCGGTGCGGAAGCGCGGGAGCTCGCCGACGCCCTGTGCGAGGGCTGGCATAGGGGTCTGGCGGAGGATGGGGACGAGCAGCTTGACTTCGCCGCGCGCGCCGGCTGCGGTGGGGAACTGCTTGCCCTGGCAGACGTCGAAGGAGTCGGGCTGGGTGTAATGGGTGTCGTCGACGTCGGCGAGGTCGACCTTGCCGTCGAAGGAGTCGAGGAGCTGGGCGAGCGAGTCGCTGACGGCTTTGCCGGCGCGGGTGGCGTTGTCGGCGGTCATGAAGGCGTCGCCTTCGCCGAGGAAGGAGTCGCCGTTCCAGGTGGTGAGGGCGAGGCCGCGCTGGCTGTAGTAGTCGTGGGTGCCTTTGCGGAGGGTGGTGGCTCCCCAGTTTCCGGCGACGTGGCCGGCGGCGAAGCTGTCCTCGAGGAAGTGGAGAGCGAAGGCCTCGTCGGCGAGTGCGGCGCGGATGGCGTCGGCGCGCTGATCGGCGGGAACGAGGTTGCGCGCGATGGAGCGTGCGCGGTCGAGCGCGCGCAGGTGGTACCAGACATAGGTGCCGAGGGCGTTGACCCCAGAGGTGGGAGCGAGGGCCATGCGGGCGTAGGCCTCGGCGAGCATGGTGACGTCGGGGCGGGCGAGGAGGAAGTGCGCGTTGTTGTTGGCGGCGCGGGTGACGTATTCGGGGTCGGTGCGTTCGAGGGCGAGGTCGGAGTTGCGGACGGCGTTAGTGCGCTCGCTCTGCTGGCGCTTGCGGTCTTTTTGCTGGGCTGCGGCGGCGAGCTGGGCCTTGAGGCGTGCGGCGACGCGCTCGACGCCGGGAACCCAGGGCGCGGTGAGGGCGGAGTTGAGCATGTCTGCAGCGGAGCAGGAGTGGTCACCGGAGAGCGCGGCGAAGGCGGAGAGGTCGACGCAGGTGGGATTGCCAACCTGTGCGGCGTCGGCGGGCGTGGCGCAGAGGCGGTCTTCGTGGCCGGTGCGGGCCTCGGACCAGAGAGATTGCAGCTGAGCCTGGTGGGCGGCGTCGAGATCCTGCTCGGCGATGACGACGATGTCGCGGTGCTCGGGGAAGACCCACGCGAAGGATGGGAGGACCTGGAGCGAGACGAGGAAGAGGGCAACTGCGGATTTGAAGACGTTGCGCGGAGTGAAGGCGCGGAGCAACGTAGGCAAGCGGAGGGATGCGGGCGCGGGGCGGCGAGTTGGAGTCTGCGATGTCATGCCGTGTGCTGTGAGTCGATAGCGTGCAGTGTATGGGGAGCGGGGCGAGTTGTAAAAGGAAAATGCGCGGGAGCGTCGGGAATGGCGAAGAAGAGTCAACCGCAGGTCCCTCGGCTTCGGCGTGAGCTGATGCTCAAGCCTTTGCTCGGGATGACAGAGTATCTGTAATTCAGAAGGCGGGGACGGAGGACTCGGTGACGAGGTCGTCGACGGAAATGTGGAGGGCGTGGCCGAGCTTCTTGAAGTCGGCGCGCCAGTCCTCGGGCCAGGTGGAGAGGTGGTTGCGGCGGAGGAGATCGCTCCAGATGTTCTGCGCCTGCCAGAGGTTGACGGCGAAGGGAAAAGCGCGCAGGGAGGTGGCGATGGTGAGCGCGGCGCGCAGGGCGGCGGCGGCGTTGCGGGCGGGGAGGGCGAGGGCTGGAGGAAAGCCTCCGTTTTGGGATCGGGCGGCGGATGGCCGAGAAGCGGATTCCTCCGCATCCGGCTCGCGCCAGACACTTTCGAGTGGCAAATCGTCGTCCTCCGGATTTACTTCGCTACTGCTCTCGCTCTGCTTGATAAATGGAGTACCCGATGGTTCTTCGCCTGCGAAGGGGAGCGAGGGTGGGACCTTGGAGAGTGCGTCGGTGTAGAGGTCGAGCTGGTTTTCGAGGGCGACCATGGCGCGCTTGATGCGATCGCCGGCGGCGAAGGCGAGCGATTGCGTGTCGAGGGTGACCTGCTCGGCGTGGGCGCGGGTGAAGAGTGTGGTGAGGGAGTCGGGATCGAAGTTTGTTTCTTCGATGGCGTTGCGGATGGCGGCGTTGAGGGCGAAGTTGGCGGCGACGGCGAGGGCGGGCGGCGCGGCCATGCCGGACTCGGTGAGGAAGCGGAGCAGCGAGGAGTGGTCCTCATAGATGGCGCGGAGGGAGTCCTCCATCTCGGAGAGAGTGCGATCGAGGATGGTGCGGAGGATGCGGTGTTGCTCGTCGGCGAAGAGCGAGGTGAGCGAGTAGGGGATACCCGAGAAGAACTGGTCGATGAGGCGGACGGCCTCCGGGATGTTGGCGCGATGGACTGCGGCGCCGACGGCGGTGGAGAGCGCGGTAAAGGCGGCGAGGTCTTCGTGAGTAAAGCGGCGGACGGCTGCGGAGAGGTTTTGGTCGCCGAGGTGGAGGACGGCGAAGCAGATGTCCTCGGCCTCTTCGGTGATGCGGGAGCGGATACGCGCGCGGCCGAGGGCGACGCGGCTGCGCCCGGAGGCGAAGGATTCCCACGCATCGCGATGGACGGTGTAGCAGAAGATGTCGCCATCCTCTGGATAGCTGCGAAAGACGGAGCTGATGGCGTAGTGCGCGCCGACCTGCTCCAGGCCTATGCGCAGGCCGAGGACGTAGCGGCGGTAGAGTTCGGCGGCGTCGCCGAACTCGGGCACGTTGGATTTGGCGCGGGCGAGGATGGCGAGGAATTTTTCTTCGAGCGCGGCGCCGGCGGGGCCGAAGAGTTTCTGCGCGAGCTGGAGGACGCGGCCGGCGTAGGCGATGACCTGGACGGTCTCGATGCCGGAGACCTCGTCAAAGAACCAGCCGCAGGAGGTGTACATGAGCTGGGTGTGGCGCTCGAGTTCCATCAGCTCGAGGATGGTGACGCGTTCGGCTGAAGTGAGGGCGCGGGTGGCGTGGCGGGCGAGGAAGCGGTCGGTGGTGGCGCGCTCGAGCACGACGGAGATGTAGGCGTCGCGGGCGGCCCAGAGATCGCGCAGGAGGGGTTTGGCGAGGGCCTCGGCGAGCGGGGCGGTGGCGTCGCGGAGGTAGTCGAGCGCCTCGCGGAGCGGAGCGCGCCACTGCTGGTTCCATCCAGCGCGGCCGCCGTTGCAGCCGCAGTCGGAGCGCCAGCGCTCGATGCCGTGGGCGCAGGACCAGGAAGTCTCCTCCGCGACCTCGGCCTCGAAGGCGGGCGGGAAGAGGCTGAGGAACTCGGCGTAGTTGGTGAGGCGCGCCTGCTGTGAGTTGGGGACGGCGCCGTTCTCGATGAGGTGCATGGCGTAGGAGAGCGCCATCTCGCCATACTTGTGGTGGTGGCCGTAGGACTCGCCATCGGTGGCGACGTGGGAGAGCTGGGGCGTGGCGGCGTCGCCGGATGCGGGCGGCTGGCTGGGTGTCGCAGGGGTGGTGTGGAAGCCGGCGAGGAGACGCTGGGCGAAGGCCTCACCAGAGTTGAGCAGGCCCTCAAAGGCGATGGCGCGCGAGGTGGGGCCGTCGTAGAAGAAGACGGCGATGGAGCGGCCCTGGTCGAGGCGGACGAGGTAGGGATGGGTGGTGTCGACGGAGGCGTTGGGGGTTTCAATCCATTCTTCGGATTTTTCCTTCCCACTCATCTCGCTGCGCTCGATGAATGGGGCACCCGGCTCGGCGTCGCTCGGGATGACGGCATCTTTTGATTGCGCGAGTGGGCGGATGCGGGCGCACTGGTGGGGCGCGAGGATGGTGAACTTGATGCCCTCGGCGGCCATCAGGTCGAGGACGGAGCGGCTGACGGCGGTCTCGGCGAGCCACATGCCTTCGGGCCTGCGGCCGAAGCGGTGCTCGAAGTCGGCGATGCCCCAGCGGATCTGGGTGCGGGCATCGCGCAGGCTGGCGAGCGGCATGATGATGTGGTTGTAGACCTGCGCGACGGCAGAGCCGTGGCCGGAGTAGCGCTCGGCGGAGGCGCGGTCGGCATCGATGACCATGCGGTAGGTGCGACGCGCGTTGTCCTCCAGCCACTTGAGCAGCGTGGGGCCGAAGTTGGAGCTCATGCGCGCGTAGTTGTTGACGATGCGCACGATTTCGTTGTTGGTATTGGTGATGCGCGAGGCGCCGTTGGGGGCGTAGCACTCGGCGGTGATGCGCTCGTTCCAATCGTGCCAGGGGGCGGCGGAGTCCTGCACCTCGACGACCTCGAGCCAGGGGTTCTCGCGCGGGGGCTGGTAGAAGTGGCCGTGGATGCAGACGAAGCGCGTGGCCCCGGATGCCAAGGATGCGGCAGGCTGCGCGGGCGCGGAAGCTGTGCTGAGGGAGGGCTTCTTGGGCATCAGAAGACTAGGGTATCGAAGAGTGAACGAATGCGCAGGTTTATTGGTCGCCCGGGAGTAAACTTAGTCCCATGGTGATGCGCGTCGAGCGAGTCGGAGGAAGGCTTGTCATCCCGGTTCCACCCGAGGCTCTGGAGCTTTCGGAGGGCGCCACAGTTGAAGTGCGTCTCATCGACTCCGAGACGGCGCGGCCCGAGCATAGGCACGCCAGTGTCGAGGAAGGACTCGATGCGTTCCGCCGCACCGAGCATCTGCACAAGAAAACTTACCAAGAGCTGGCTAAATAACCGTGGTCTTCCTGACGGTCGAGCTTGTGGAGGCGCTCCAAGCTCAGATGATCGATCTATATGGCGGCTCCCACGGCCTGCGCGACCGAGGTCTGCTGGAGTCTGCTGTCGCTCGGGCCGAAAACTCAGCCTATTACGGCGACGACCTGTCTGTCGCCGAGGTGGGAGCATCACTCGGTTGGGGATTGATCAAGAACCATCCCTTCATAGATGGCAATAAACGCGCCGGCTTCGCCGCACTGGTTGCGTTTCTCGAGTTGAACGGACAGCGATTGGCGTGTTCCGAAGATGAAGAGACTGCGATGGTTCTTCGCGTGGCGGCGAGCGAGATCACGGAAGAGGAATGGACTGCGTGGGTGGGCCGGAGCGTAGAAAGCCTGTGATTGCATTCCGCTACTCTCCGGGCCTTGGCGTCAGCGTCCCATTGGCCAGGTCACACGCCCTCCACATATACCAGCTCGCCACCGAGCGCCAGGGCGCCCAGCGCGCGCCGCGCTTGAGCATCTCGTCTGGTTTGGGCAGATCGAGAGGGGTGACCTTGTCGGCGGGTTTGAGTTTGCCGAAGGTGAGGGCGAAGCCTTTGCGCACGCCGTAGTCGCCGACGGGGAAGACGTCGGGGCGGCCGAGGCGGAAGATGAGCAGCATCTCGACGGTCCATTTGCCGATGCCGCGGACTTGCGTGAGGTGTTCGATGATCGAGTCGTCGGACATGCGGCGGATGCGGGCGAGCGTAGGCACGGTGCCGTCGATGGTTTTGGCGGCGAGATCGCGCAGGGCGAGGGTCTTGTTGGCGGAGAGGCCGGCGGCGCGCAGCTGCGGCGTAGGGCAGTCGAGGATCTGCTGTGGCGTGGGGTGCGCACCGGTGCCGGAGACCTCGAGCGTGGGTGTGAGCGCGAAGGATTCCAATAGACGGCGATGAATGGTGGCTGCGGCCTTGCCGTTCAGTTGCTGATAGACGATGGCCTCGACGAGGGCTTCAAAGGGCGACTGCGAGCCGGCGACTTTGAGGGTGTATGGGCCGGCGCGGTGGATGAGGCGTCCCAATTTGGGATCGGCGGCGGCGAGTTGCTTCAACGCGGCGGCGGAGTCGTAGGCGGGCTTGCGCGTGCGGCTGGGATGCATGGAGTTGAAGGTACGAGGTGCAGGGCGCAAGGCACAAGGGACGCGTATTCGGGACGGAAGAGTATTCGCTGCGGCAGAGATTCTGACGCTGCGCGCACGAGTGACGATTCCGAACTTTTTGCAATGCGTGGAACAGACGTTCCTGCGTCAGCGGGTAGCATGCCCTGGTCGGCAGGAAGACAGTTTTACGCTCTGCTCACGGTTTGTTTTCGATAATCGGATATTCCGAATAAAAAACAGTTGTGGGATGCGGCACGGCTTTGAAAATCACAATTTTGCGCTGCTATACTTTGAATCTCAGAATGAGAAAAGTGATTTGCAGTTTTGTGGCAAGCCAAGTTTTCGGGAGACGACTCCGGTTGCTATACTCGGTGCCGCTCTCAGAACCCGCCTGACAAGGATTTAGTTCAGCGATTTGAGTTCAGCGCTGCTCTCCGACCGAAACTCAAGCCCTTCGGCGGACAGGCGGCACGCCACCAAGCACCCTGCGCAGGTCTCGCCGCGAGAAGACTGCGCCAAGCTGGGGAAACAGGAACGAACAGGAACAAGGAACAGCAATGGCGCAAGTATTTGACCGCAGTTCGAACGCGCTGGCCCGGGCGAGTCTGGTATTGACGGGCCTGATCGTCATCGCACTCGGCGTTACGTTGGACCAGCTGCAGCGCTCGCCGTGGGTGACGCGGCAGGGCCAGCGGGCAGACCAGCCGATTCCGTTCAGCCATCTGCACCACGTGCAGGGGCTCGGGCTGCAGTGCCAGTACTGTCATACGTCGGTAGAGACGTCGAGCTATGCGGGTATTCCGCCGACCAAGACCTGCATCAACTGCCACTCGCAGATATGGACCAATGCGGCGCTGCTGGACCCGGTGCGGCAGAGCTGGGCGACGGGGCAGTCAATCCAGTGGATCCGGGTGCATGACCTTCCGGACTATGTTTACTTCAATCACTCGATCCATGTGAACAAAGGCATCGGCTGCGAGAGCTGCCACGGCCGCGTCGACGAGATGCCACTGATGTACATGCAGAACTCGCTGCAGATGGAGTGGTGCCTGAACTGCCATCGCAACCCGGCCAATGAGCTGCGGCCCACGTCGGAGATCTACAACATGGCATGGAAAGGTCCTTCGAAGGAGAACCCCGTGGACTGCGCGCCGACCGGACAGGGTGGCCCAACGGCACAGAGCGTGCACTGCACAGTGGTTCCTGCCAAGGTTGAGGGATCGGTCAAGACCGTCGCTCTCGATGAGTCCGGCGCAACGAAATCCTTTACGAATCAGATGGATCTGGGTCGCTACCTTACGGAGCAGTACCATGTGCGTCCGCCCAACGAGCTGACGAGCTGCGAGACGTGCCACCGATGAAGACGGACATGCTTGGAATAAAGACGGAAACCCACGGAACTATGGTGAAGACGACGAGTAGCGCGCAGGTGGTGACGGAGATTGCTCCGGCGGTGGGTGCAAAAACGCCTGCAGCCTCGGAGAAGCTGACGCTGGCCGAGGTGCGCACCCGACTCGAAGGGAAGACGGGCAAGCGCTTCTGGAAGAGCCTGGACGAGATCTCCGCCAAGCCCGGCTTCCGCCAGATGCTGGAAGAGGAGTTTCCCCGCCAGGCCGGCGAGTGGGTCGACGCGGTCAGCCGTCGCGGCTTCCTGAAGGTGATGGGCGCGTCGCTGGCGCTGGCCGGGATGGCCGGCTGCACCAAGCAGCCCGATGAGCCGATCTTCCCCTATGTAAAGGCTCCGGAAGACCTTATCCTCGGCAAGCCGATGTACTTTGCGTCGGCGTTTCCGTTCCCGACGGGCGCAATTCCCGTGCTGATTAAGTCCGACGCCTTCCGGCCGATCAAGGTGGACGGCAACCCGGACCATCCGATGTCCAAGGGCAAGAGCGACGCGCTGACCCAGGCAACGCTGCTCGACTTGTACGATCCGGACCGCTCGCCCAAGGTGCTCTATCGCGGTCAGGCCAGCGACTGGGGCGAGTTCCAGAACGCATTTACCGCCGCGGCCCGCAACACCAAAGGCGGGCAGGGAATCTACTTCCTCAGCGAGACGATTACATCGCCGACGCTGGCCGCGCAGTGGAAACAGGTGCAGGCGAAGTATCCGCAGGCCAAGCTGGCGCAGTGGGAGCCGATCAACCGCGACTCCGCCATGGCCGCGTCGAAGGCCGCCTTTGGCGACTACACTGACGCGCAGTACAAGCTGGAGAACGCGGACGTCATTCTGTCGCTCGATGCGGACTTCCTGGGCGGCATCGCCCAGCCGGGCTTCCTGCCCATGGCGGCTGCGTTTGCCGAGCGGCGGCGCTTCGACCCCACTAAGACCATGAACCGGCTCTACGTCGTCGAAACCATGACGACGGTGACCGGCATGAAGGCCGATCACCGGCTGGCGCTGAAGCCCAGCGACCTGATGGCGTTTGCACAGGCGCTGGCAGGCGGTGGAATTAGTCGGGGTGCAGGACGACACGAAATTATTCGCGACCCTGCAGGCCGATCTGAAGGCTGCGAATGGTCGCGCGGTGGTCATCCCCGGCGAGCAGGCGCCGCCTGAGGTGCATCTCGCCGCGTACGCGATCAATGCAGCGATCGGCGCAGTGGGCAAGACCGTCCTCTATACCGACACCGTCAATCCGATGCCGAGCGAGCAGGTCGCTGACCTGAAGTCGCTGGTTGCGGACATCAACGCTGGTAAGGTGCAGTGGCTGGTGATGCTGGGCGTCAACCCGCTCTACTCCGCGCCGCGCGATCTCGAGTTCGAGACCGCATTCAACAAAGTTCCGAACACGGTGCACCTGGGCTCGCACGTGGATGAGACGGGATCACAGAGTGTCTGGCATGTGAACAAGACCCACTACCTCGAGAGCTGGTCGGATGCGCGCGCCTACGACGGCACCATCTCCATCATCCAGCCGATGATTGCGCCGCTCTACGGCGGCCACTCGGCGCACGATGTGCTGCAGTCGCTGCTGGATAACTCGGAGCTTTCGGCTTACGATGCGGTGCAGGCCAATGCGAAGACCTACCTCAAGGGCGACTTCGACTCAGCGTGGCGCAAGGCGATCCACGATGGCTGGGTGGATGGAACGGCGTTCACGGCGAGCAAGACGCCGAAAGCCAGTGGCACGGCGTTCACGGCTTTTGCTGTAGCGCGTGACGCTGGCGCGGCCGCTAGTGTGCCCACGCAATCATTGCAGAGTCTCCCTGCAGGCTCGTTCGAAGTCTCCTTCAAAGCCGACCCCTCGCTCTACGACGGCCGCTTCGCCAACGTTGGCTGGCTGCAGGAGCTGCCCAAGCAGATCACCAACCTCAGCTGGGACAACGCCGCGCTGATGAGTCTGGCGACCGCCGAAGGCCTCGGCGTCACGCAGAGCGACGCCGTCGAGATCAACGCCAACGGCCGCACGGTGATTGCTCCAGTGCTGATTGCGCCGGGCCACGCCGATGGCGCCGTCACGGTTCACCTTGGCTTCGGCCGCCGCGAGGCGGGCCGCGTGGGATCAGGCGTGGGCTTTGATGGATACCTCTTGCGCACGACCGACGGCGTACTGACAACGCCCGCGACGCTGCGCAAGACCGGCGACATCTACGACATCTGCGTGACCAAGGTCGACTCGATTGAGCACCGCGGTTCGTTTGCGCAGCAGGACCTGAACAAGCCGGAGTTGGACACCGAGGGCACCTACTCGCTGCCCGGACATGAGGCGATGGAGCGCGGGCTGATCCGCTACACGACCTACGACGAGGCGAAGAAGAACGCGAACTATGCCAAGGAAGAGGGCCCGGGCGTCCTGGTCAATAAAGTCGGCTATGGCCCGCTGGGCGAGGCGCCGGCGCACGACGAGAGCTTCTTCCCGGATGCGTGGACGTACGACCACAAAGACGTTTCGAGCGGCGAGATCCAGAACAAGTGGGGCCTGGCGGTCGACCTGAACTCCTGCATCGGCTGCAATGCGTGTATCGTCAGTTGCTACGCGGAGAACAACATCGCCGTAGTGGGCCGCGAGCAGGTGAAGATAGGCCGCCACATGCAGTGGATGCGCCTGGACACCTATTTTGAGGGCGATCTGCACACGCCGCGCGCGCACTTCCAGCCGATGATGTGCCAGCACTGCGAGAATGCGGGCTGCGAACAGGTGTGCCCGGTGGGCGCGACGGTGCATACGCCGGAGGGCCTGAACGTGATGGTCTACAACCGCTGCGTGGGCACGCGCTACTGCAGCAACAACTGCGTGTACAAGGTGCGGCGGTTCAACTTCCTGCTGTACTCGGACTATGACACCGAGAGTCTGAAGCTGATGCGCAATCCAGACGTGACGGTGCGCTCGCGCGGCGTGATGGAGAAGTGCAGCTACTGCGTGCAGCGCATTGAGGCGGCGAAGATCGATGCCGACAAGGAGAACCGCGCCATCCGCGACGGCGAGATTGTCACCGCTTGCCAGCAGGCCTGCCCCACCGACGCAATCGTCTTCGGCAACATGAACGACCCCAATAGCAAGGTGTCCAAGCGCAAGGCGACCGAACGCGACTACCAGGCGCTGGCGGACCTGAACTTCCGCCCGCGCACCAGCTATACGGCGGCCGTCATCAATCCCAACCCGGAGCTGGCATAAGATGGCGACCAAGTCTCCCATGCAGGACCCCGGCGTCGATCCAGTCGTTGATCCGATGATCGACCCGCGCACTGGCGAATACGCGGTGATCGCGCCGGGTCACAACTTCAAAAGCGTGACGCAGATGATCGCGGGCATCGTGCTGACCTCGAACACGCCGCTGGGCTGGTTCGGCGGCCTCGCGGTGGCCGGCGGCGTGGCGACCTTCCTGATCATCGCGCTGACCTGGCTGGTGCTGAAGGGCGTCGGCATCTGGGGCGTCACCATCCCGGGCGCGTGGGGCTTCGCGATTATCAACTTCGTGTGGTGGATCGGTATCGGCCACGCGGGCACGCTGATCTCGGCGATCCTGCTGCTCTTCAAGCAGACGTGGCGTAACTCGATCAACCGCTTCGCCGAGGCGATGACGATCTTCGCCGTCTGCTGCGCGGGCATCTTCCCGCTGATCCACGTGGGCCGTCCGTGGCTGGGCTACTGGCTGTTCCCGTATCCCAGCACGATGAACGTGTGGCCGCAGTTCCGCAGCCCGCTGGCGTGGGACGTCTTCGCGGTCTCGACCTATGCGACGATCTCGGTGGTCTTCTGGTACATCGGCATGGTGCCGGACTTTGGCACGCTGAGGGACCGCGCCACGCTGCCAGCGGCGAAGTACTTTTACGGCATGCTCTCGATGGGCTGGCGCGGCTCGACCCGGCACTGGATCCGCTATGAGACGGCGTCGCTGCTGCTGGCCGGGCTTTCGACGCCGCTGGTGCTCTCAGTGCACACGGTCATCAGCTTCGACTTCGCCGTGGCGGCGATGGCGGGTTGGCATACGACGATCTTCCCGCCGTACTTCGTCGCGGGTGCCATCTATTCCGGCTTTGCCATGGTGATCACGCTGGCGGTGCCGATCCGCAAGTTCTACCACCTTGAAGACCTGGTTACGCTGCGCCATCTGGACAACATGGCGAAGGTGATGCTGGGCACCGGGCTGATCGTGGCCTATGGCTACGGCATGGAGGTCTTCATGAGCTGGTATGCGGCCAGCCACTGGGAATTCTTCATGATGTGGAACCGCATGTTCGGGCCGATGGGCTGGGCGTACTGGATGCTCATCCTGACCAACATCGCGATTCCGCTGACCACGCTGTGGTCGCGCAAGCTGCGCGTCAATGCGCTGTTCCTCTTCCTGCTGTCGTTCGTGATCAACACCGGCATGTGGTTTGAGCGCTTCGTGATCGTTGTAACCAGCCTTTACCGCGACTATCTGCCTTCGAGCTGGGGTACCTACCGCGCCACCAAGTGGGATTACATGACCTTCATCGGGACGTGGGGGATGTTCACGTTCCTGTTCCTGCTGTTCGTGCGCTTCCTGCCCATGATCCCGATGTCGGAGATCCGCATGATGCTGCCCGGGACCAAGATCCGGCCCGGCGGCACAGACGCCGAGACCGTTGTTGAGGAGACCGTCTGATGCCAGTGCGCGAGGGAATCTACGGACTGCTGGCGGAGTTCAACACGCCGAGCGAGCTGGTGCATGCCACCGAGCAGGCGCACCAGGCCGGCTATCGCAGGATGGAGTGCTACACGCCGTACCCGGTTGAAGAGGCGGCGGTCGCGCTGCGCTTCCACAAAAATCGCGTGCCCCTGGTCTGCCTGATTGGCGGACTGATCGGCGTGACCACCGCCTTCCTGATGGAGACGTGGATCTCCGTCTGGTCGTATCCGTTGAACGTCGCGGGCCGTCCGCTGTTCAGCTGGCCGGCGTTCATCATCCCGGCGTATGAGTGGACCATCCTGTTCGCCGGTCTCTCTGCCGCCTTCGGCATGCTGGCGCTCAATGGGCTGCCGCAGCTCTATCATCCGCTGTTCAACGCGCCCAACTTCCGCGACGGCGCGACCACGGACAAGTTCTTCCTTTGTCTCGAAGCCGCCGATCCGCGCTTCTCCATCGTCGAAACACGCTCCTTTCTGGAGCAGTTCTCGCCGACTTCCGTGGTGGAGGTAGAGCTGTGATGCAGGTGCAAGGCACAAGGCGAAAGGTGCAAGGTCGCGCGGTGCGAGCCGTTGTTGCCTGCGGCGCGATGCTGCCCATCCTTGTGCTGGCCGGCTGCCGTGCGGACATGCAGGACCAGCCCAAGATCTTCCCCCAGCGCGGGTCGGAGTTCTTTGCCGACGGCCGCAGCTCGCGGCCGCAGGTGGAGAACACCGTGGCTCGCGGGCAGCTGCATGAGGACTCGTACTTCTATAGCGGCCTGGAGGGCGGCAAGGAAGGCAATGCGCTGCCCTTTGCCGTAACTCCCGCGGTGCTGGAGCGCGGGCAGGAGCGGTACAACGTCTACTGCACGCCCTGCCATTCGCGCGTGGGCAACGGCGAAGGCATGATCGTCCAGCGCGGCTATCGACCGGCGGGCAACTTCCATACCGAGCGACTGATGAATGCGCCGCTGGGCCACTTCTTCAATGTGATCACCAACGGCTACGGTGCGATGCCGGAGTATGCCTCGCAGGTGGCGCCGGCGGACCGCTGGGCGATTGTGGCCTACATCAAGGCCCTGCAGCTGAGCCAGAACGCGAAGCCGGCGGACGCTCCCACTGGTGCAAAGGTGGAGGCGCTAAAGGACATTGCCAGCGAAGAGGGCCTGGAGCCGAGAGCATTGAACTGGGCGCTGCCCCAGACCGCGGTCTACGGCACGCCGAACAACGAGGACAACGGGATTCCCCAGGCAACCGCGCCGAACGGCAAGGCGCCGGCAGCATTGCAGCAGAGCGCGGCAGGCAAGTAGCAGAACGAGTTTAGAGGCTCAAGACGAATGGCATCGGTACACGAACAACACGGACAGGGCGGACAGGATCACCACGGACCGCGCGTGCTGCCTGCGACTCTGACAGCGCCGCCCGAGCTGGCGGCCTGGCGCAACCGCGCGCTGATGGTGGGCGTGGTCTTCGCAGTGCTATCGCTTTTCTTCGCCTTCTCGCACGACGGCAAAAACCACATCATGCGCGCCTATCTGATGGGCTACATGACCTGCTTCAACCTGGCGGGCGGGGGCCTGGTGGTTCTGATGCTGCAGTATGTCTCGGGAGGTAAATGGGGCTTACTTTTGCGCCGTCCTCTGGAGGCCCTGTCGCGCACGCTGCCGCTGGTGGCGCTGTTCAGCGTGCCGCTGATGATTCCGTACTTTGGCAAGCACCTGTGGCAGTGGGTGCTGTATCCGACGGCCGATGCGGAGCGCAACGCCTACGCCAATGGCTGGATCAATCAGGAGCAGGAGCTGACGGCGATCTTCAAGATCCGCATGCTGAACCCGTATGCGCTGATCGTCGAGACCTGCCTGATCTTTGCCGTGCTGCTGACGTTCATGTTCCTGCTGAACCGCTGGTCGCTCGAACAGGATGCCGACCCGGCGCGCGGAACGGAGCCAAGCTTCGCGAAGTGGCGCACACGCTTTGAGAACCTGAGCGGCCCGGGCATTTTGCTCTACGTGATTCTCATGACGCTGGGCGCGATCGTTTGGATCAAGTCGCTCGACGTGACGTGGTACTCGTCGATCTGGGGCCTGCAGTTTCTGGTCGCGCAGGGCTATGGTGTGCTCGCGCTCACGATCCTTACCGTGATCCTGTTGTCGCGCTATGAGCCGATGAAGACGCTGCTGCGCACCACCGAGCAGCACGATCTGGGCAAGCTGGCGTTTGCCTTCACGATGCTGAATATCTATCTCACGTTCGCGGAGTTCCTGATCATCTGGTCGGGCAACGTTCCGGACGAGATTCCGTGGTATCTGGCGCGCATCCACGGCGGATGGTGGACGATCTGCACGCTGGACTTCATCTGCCACTGGCTGGTTCCGTTCTGCCTGCTGCTGTCGCGCGATCTGAAGCGGAACAAGAGCAAGATGATCTGGCTGACCTGCTGGATGCTGATGGCCCGGCTGATCGACATGTTCTGGCTGATCGAGCCGAACTTCAAAGGCGCAGCCGGCAATCTGGTTGGCGAGCCGATCAGCATTCTGGCTTACGTCACCGTGCCGTTCTGCATGCTGGGATTCTGGGCGGCCTACTACATTACGCAGATGATGGCGCGGCCGCTGGTGGTTGTGAACGATCCGCACCTTGAAGAGATGCTGGAGGCGGAACATGCACACTGAGGGCCATGACATGGGCAAAGACGTCGCGGGCAACACGCCCCCGGCGGCCGAGGCGCCGAAGTTTGACGCCGAACACCCGGGTTACGAGACGACGGACGTTCGCGCGTCAGGGATCGCGGTGTTTCTGGCGGGCCTGTTCGGCACGGTGCTGATCTTCTTTGTGCTGTGCTATGCGATGGGCAAGGTGATCAACAGCGTGCTGCTGAAGCAGGATGGCCCCGCAACCAAGTGGACGGTGGCGGCGGGCAATGCTCCCGAAGGCAAGGGCGGCAACCTGACCAGCAACACGGAGATTGAGCAGAAGCAGCTGGCGCAGATCACCTCGAACTTCCCTTCGCCGCGGCTGGACTCGGACGACGGCAACCAGTCGACCGCCGACCTGCACGCGCGCGAGGACCTGCTGCTGGAGCACTACAGCACGGTGGACGGCGAGCCGGGAGCGATTCGGATCCCGATTGAGCGGGCGATGGAGCTGATTGCCCAGCGCGGCCTGCCGGTTGAGGCGCCTTCGGCGAATGCAGGTGAGACGCTGGCCCATGCCGCGCCGCCGGTGGTGAGCGCGCCGCTGACGACAGGATTCGCGCGGACGGGATACGAGCTGGATACGATCCAGGCGCGCGAGCAGAAGCTTGAGGTTGAGAAGGCGGAGTCGGCAGAGAAGTAAGTCCGCGTGAGTTGGAGCGGACAGATGCAAAGCGAATGAGCTGGAGCGGGTAGAAGAGATGATGCAGCAGAGGACAATTCGGCAAAAGGCACGGAGGATCGCGCGGGGCGTTGCGGGCGCGGCGATACTGTGCGGTCTGCTGGGCGCCTCCGCTCTTGCACAGGTCTCCAGCTACGGCGACAAGCAGGCCGGCGAAAACACCGGCGACCAGCTGCCCACCGTCCTCCAGCAGGTCGGCGTCGACCAGCGGCTGAACCAGCCGCTTCCGCTGGATGCGCAGTTTGTCGACGAGACGGGAAAGACGGTCAAGCTGGGCGACTACTTCGGCAAGCGTCCGGCGATCCTGACGCTGGTCTATTACAACTGCCCGATGCTGTGCTCGGAAGAGATGGACGGCCTCACCAGCGCGCTCGAGATGGTGCACCTCGATCCGGGCAAGGACTTCGACGTGATCGTCATCAGCATTGACCCCAGCGAGAAGCCTGAGCTGGCCGCCCGCAAGAAGAACTACTACATGCGGCGTTACGGACGCCCCGGGACCGAGAGTGGCTTCCACTTCCTCACCGGGCAGCAAGCGGCGATTGACGCGGTCTCGAAGGCCACCGGCTTCGGCTACATGCGGGTACACCTGCCGGACGGGCGGCCAGACCAGTTCGCGCATGCCAGCGCGATCGAAGTTGTCACGACCAACGGAAAATTAGCCCAGTACTACCTTGGCGTGGAGTACTCGCCCAAGGACATCATGCTGGGGCTGGTCGAGGCCTCAGGCAACAAGATCGGTTCGCCGGTCGAGAATATTTTGACCTACTGCTACCACTACGATCCGCAGACCAATAAGCACTCGCTGATCGTGGCCCGGGTCGTCCAGCTGGGCGGCATGGTGACGGTAGCGGGTTTGGGCGGTTTCATGTTTGTGATGTTCCGGCGGGACCTGCGGCTGGGCCGCGACCACGATTTGACCGGCAAGAGAATGGATGACGAAGGATAGCGATGGGAATTAGTCCAGTCTTATGGCAGTTTTTGATGAAGTGGCTGAACAACTCCGCGTTGTTTCCGCGCGAGGCGTCCACCATTGCGCCCTGGATGGACGCGCTGTACTTCTTTCTGCTGGCCATTACGGCGATCGGCCTGATGCTGGTGGTCGCCATCGTCACCACGTTCTCGCTGCGCTATCGGAAGTCGGTGCATCCGGTGGCCACGCAGATTGAGGGCTCGACGCTGCTCGAAGCCACCTGGACCATCATCCCGCTTGGCCTCTTCCTGATCTGCTTCGTCTGGGGCGCGCTGCTTTACTTCCGCATCTACAACCCGCCCGCCAACTCCATGAACATCTACATCGTGGGCAAGCAGTGGATGTGGAAGGCGGAGCATCCCGGCGGACAGCATGAGATCAATGCGCTGCATGTGCCGATTGGCCAGCCCATTCAGCTGACGATGATCTCGCAGGATGTCTTCCACAGCTTCTCGATCCCCGACTTCCGCATCAAGCGCGAGGTGATTCCGGGGCGCTATTCGACAGTGTGGTTCCAGGCGACGACGCCGGGCACGTATCACATCTTCTGCACGCAGTACTGCGGCACCAACCACTCGGTGATGATTGGCGAAGTGACTGCGATGACGCCGGACGACTACAAGAAGTGGACCGAAGGCTCGACCAGCGGCATGAGTCTGGCGCAGAACGGCGAGCGGCTGTTTGCCAGCATGGGCTGCAATGCGTGCCACTCGGGCACCGCGGCCGCTCGCGGGCCGAACCTCGCAGGCGCGTACGGCTCGCAGCTGCAGCTGGCCAATGGCCAGACGGTGCAGGTAAATGAGGCGTATCTGCGCGATGCGATCCTGAACCCGTCGCAACACATTACCGCGGGTTATGCGCCGATCATGCCGACGTATCAAGGGCAGATCAGCGAGGACGGCCTGATCGACATTGTCGAGTACCTGAAGGGCCTGAAGACCAACTACCGCGTGCAACAGACGCTGGTGACCAACGAGTCCAACTCGACGGCACCCGCGCCCGAGGGGGGCAGCCAATGAGCGCGACCGCGAACACCATCTTGAAACCTTCCCGACCAGTCCACGGCGACCGTGCCGAAGAAGAATTACATCACCGCGGAGCATGGCCTGCTGAGCTGGCTGCTGACCGGTGACCACAAGCGCATCGCGATGCTGTACCTGATCTCGATTACGTTCTTCTTCTTTATCGGCGGCGCGTTCGCGGGGCTGATCCGGCTGGAGCTGCTGACGCCGCAGCCGGACCTGGTGGCCGCTGACACCTACAACAAGTTCTTCACCATGCACGGCGTCATCATGGTGTTCCTGTTCCTGGTGCCGTCGGTGCCGGCGACGATTGGCAACTTTTTGATCCCGATCATGGTGGGCGCGCGCGACCTTGCCTTCCCCAAGATCAATCTGCTGAGCTGGTACCTGTATGTGGTTGGCGGCATCATGGTGCTGGCGACGATGGTGCTGGGCGGCGTCGATACCGGCTGGACCTTTACCACTCCGCTCTCCACGCACTACCTGAACACGCATGTGATCACGACGGCGCTGGCGATCTTTGTCGCCGGGTTCAGCTCCATCTTTACCGGGCTGAACTTCATCGTGACCATCCACCGGATGCGCTGCCCCGGAATGACGTGGTTCCGCATGCCGCTTTTCTGCTGGGCCCACTATGCGGCCTCCATCCTGATGGTGCTGGGCACCCCGGTGCTCGCGATCACCCTGGTGCTGGTGCTGCTGGAGCGGCTGTTCGGCATCGGCGTCTTCGATCCCACCAAGGGCGGTGATCCGCTGCTGTTCCAGCATCTTTTCTGGTTCTACTCGCACCCTGCCGTCTACATCATGATTCTGCCCGGGATGGGCGTGATCAGCGAAGTGGTCAGCACCTTCAGTCGCAAGCGGGTCTTCGGATACACGGCGGTCGCCTTCTCGTCCGTCGCCATCGCGCTGTTCGGCTTCTTCGTCTGGGCCCACCACATGTTCATCATGGGCATCTCCAACTACTCTGCTCTGGTCTTCAGCCTGCTCACCATGCTGGTGGCAGTGCCCTCGGCGATCAAGATCTTCAACTGGGCGTTCACGCTTCAGAAGGGGTCGATCACCTTTGAGACCCCGATGCTGTATGCGTTCGGGTTCATGGGGCTGTTCACCATCGGCGGACTGACGGGCGTCTTCCTCGGCTCCCTCGGCATGGACATCCAGCTCACCGAGACGTACTTTATCGTCGCCCACTTCCACTTCGTGATGGTCGGAGGCATGCTGATGGCGTTCCTCTCCGGCGTGCACTTTTGGTGGCCCAAGATGACGGGCCGGATGTATCCGGAGGCGCTCTCGAAGCTGGCCGCCGTGGTGACGTTCATCGGCTTCAACCTAACCTTCATGCCGCAGTTCATCCTCGGCTACCTGGGCATGCCGCGCCGCTACCATGCGTATCCGCCGGAGTTCCAGGTGCTGAATGTGCTCTCCACCGCGGGCGCGACGGTGCTGGGCGTGGGATACCTGATGCCGATCATCTACCTGGCATGGTCGCTGAAGTACGGCGCGGTGGCGGGGAACAATCCGTGGCAGGCAACGGGTCTCGAATGGCAGATCCAGTCGCCCCCTCTGACCGAGAACTTCACCACAATTCCCATCATGGACCACGAGGCCTACGACTACGAGTGGCTGGAGCACAAGACCCAGCATGAGGTGACCACCGTTGGATAACGCCATCGCACACACCGAGCCGCTGATGCCGCATGAGACGGCGATCCACGAGCCGGCGCACGAGGAGCACGAACACGTATTCGTGCCGCAGCACCGGCACCACTTCGAGACCGAGGAGCAGCAGCGCGAGGCAGGCAGCTTCGGGATGTGGCTGTTCCTGCTGACCGAGATCATGTTCTTCGGCGGGCTGTTTTTCGCCTACCTGCTCTACCGCAACTGGTATTACGACGCGTTTGTGTCGGCATCGAACCAGTTGAGCGTGCCGCTGGGCGGCGCCAACACGGCGATCCTGATTACGTCGGGCTTCTTCATGGCGCTGGCGGTGTGGGCCGCGGAGGTGCGCAAGAAGGCGCTGCTGGTGTGGATGCTGATCCTGACCACGATCTTCGGCCTCGCCTTCCTCGGAGTTAAATACGACGAGTACCACGAGAAGTGGGAGAAGCACCATATCCCGGGCGCGAGCTTCGACATCTCCGAGTTCGTGAATCCCCCGAAGGACGCGAACGGCAATCCGACGGAGAAGCCGCTGAACGTGGACATGGCGCAGAAGACGCAGATCTTCTTCTTCCTCTACTTCGGCATGACCGGCATGCACGCGCTGCACATGATCATCGGCATCGGCCTGCTGCTATGGCTGATTGCGAGGGCGCAACGCGGGGACTTCACTTCAGGGTACGTCGCGCCGATAGAAAACTTCGGGCTGTACTGGCATTTCGTCGATATTGTCTGGCTGTTCCTGTTCCCGCTGCTGTACCTGATCAACCGTCACCCGCTGAAGTAAGAGGAAACTGCGATGGCCCACGAAGCAACGCACGAGCAGCATTTTCACGATCCGCCGAACGTCGTCAACCCGGAGCATGCGGAGCACCACATTGTGACGCCGCTGCAGTACGGCTTTGTCTATATCGCGCTGCTGATTGGTACGCTGCTGACGGTGCTGGCGGCCGACGTCGACATGGGTATCTTCAACCCGGTGGTGGCGCTGGCGATTGCGTGCACTAAGGCGGTGATCGTCATCCTGTTCTTCATGCATGTGAAGTATCAGTCGAACCTGATCAAGCTGACGGTGGCGTCGGGCTTCTTCACGTTCCTGGTGCTGATTACGATGACACTCTCGGATTACATCAGCCGGGCGTGGGGTCTGTGGTAGACACTTTCCTGGGCGCGAAGAGTTCCTCTGAACAAACAAACTCAAATAAGAACGGCCCGGGCGGGATGAGCGCGTGGGCCGTTCTTATTTGAGCGGTCCGGAGATCTATTTGGCGGAGATGACGCCGAGGGTGAGCTGGGTGGCGGGGTCGAGGGTGATGTCGCGCTGGTAGGCGGAGAGGGTGCCGGAGGTTCCGGTGATGGATGCGCCGGAGAGCAGGACGCCGGGAAAGCCAGTGGGATGCGGGGTGTCGTGGATGCTTTCGCCTGCTGCAGCGACGGGAAGCTCTGGGACGGCGGTTGCGGCGACGGCGGCGGTGTTGGGCAGAGGGATGCGGCCGGGTGAGCCGCCGATGCCGGGGTCGCCGGTGGGAACGCCTGCAGTGGTGGTGGTGACGGGGCGGGTGCTGGTGGAGTCGGGATTGCCTGTGGTTCCGGGATAGCCGGAGGAGTCTGCGCCGATGCCGCCGGGGTCTCCGCCGATGGAGCCGCCCATGGGCGTGGGATCGCCGAGCGGGATGCTGCCGGTGGTGGGGCCGCCGACGGAGGAGCCGCTGCTGCGTCGCGGACGGGAGCCGGGCTGGGAGGCGTCGGCCAGGTTGGCGTTGGGACCGGCGGCGGGGACGAGCGCTCGGAGGACGCAGCGGATGGGGATGGCGCTGCCGTCCTTGAGGACGGCGCGGTCGATCCGGATGGAGAGAAGGGCGGCGGCCGAGTCTTTCTGATAGGGCTGCGTGCGGAGGATGCGACCGGTGAGGCGGGTGCCTTTGGGGAGCTGGGCGCCGTTGGCGAGGGTTGCGTCCTGGGTGACCTGGAGGGTGATGCCCTGGCCGGCGGCGGCGGTGCGGGTGTCGATTTTGGAGACGGGCTGCGCGTGGACGGGGGTGAGGTAGCGTTCGATGAGGGCGACCTGCTCGGGCGTGATGGGCGGCGGGGGAGAATTTGTGTCAGTGGTGGTGGTGTCCAACGCGTCAGGGTCGTGGGCGGGAGCAGGTTGATTCTGAGCGGATGCGGGGAGCGCGAGGAGCGAGGCGAGAATTGCAGCGTGGATAAGGAGCGGAGTGGTGCGGAGTCGCATGAGGCGGTCTCCTTATTTCGAGGCGGCACGAGTTGCGCGTGCGATCATTCTATGCCGGGGATGGGCGGCGGCGCCTCCCTTCAGTGGCATCTATCTGACTTCTGCAGAGGCGATCCTACCTATACTGCCGAGAATACCGCCGAAGAGGCGCGGATCGATATGATTTGTACCCCTCTGACCGCCAGAGGCTCTGGCAGGTCAACGCCCGGGAACCTGCGGCTCAAACGCAATTAGACATGCCGGATAGAACGGTTCGTTGGGAAAGTAAAGTGCGCCACAGAACTCGCGAACCTCTCTGAAGCCAGCCTGCTTTACTTCGGCCTCCTGATTCGGATCAGCCACAATATAGTCCGGGTTGGCTGCTACCGCCTGTTCGATCGTGGGCGCAGGACGGTCCCGCCCGAGATAGCCAAAGGTCTGGGGCTGGTTGAAGAAAATATTGTGAGCGAAATAGGGCTGTACTCCAGTGGACATTCCGAATCCCGCGATTCGGCTGCCTGGTGGCAGTGTACGCAGATACGCCGCCATCGCCTTATGCGGAGCAGTCGGATAGCGTGCGTCATACGCAAAAGCGCGAAAGGTCCACGGCAGTTGAAGCGCACAGATCACCGCAAGAAATACTGCAACGCCATTCTGAAGATCTGGTGAAGTCACTGCCACAGATTCATCCCACGCCATCCACAGAGCCATCAGAACGGCAATCCATAGCAGTCCTAAATGCCATAGGGAACTATGGACGAACGCCAGAAAGATGGCCAGCAAAACGACTGGCAACGCCAGCTCAATTTGCCCCCTTTGGAACAGATACGCGAGGACGAGCACCTGAAAGAGTGCTGCGACCAGCCAGGAGCTCGCGAAAGCATACGTCAGGACATGCGTAAGTTTCGCCAACCGACCTGCGCCGGGGATGGAGGTTCCGCTTGCCTCGGCGTCCTGCTCCTGCTTTGGTGGAAGGGCTGCGGGCGGTACCGACACTGGATCAGCTAAATTTCCGGTGAGTGGCGGGGATATCTGCTGCTGCGTTGCAGACGGCTCGGAAATGGACATTCGATCGATGATTCTGTTGAGCGTTGGCCCGAACCTGGGCAACGCCCCCACGGTGGGCCACAGACAAACCGCAACAAGAAGAACGGAGCCGGCAAAGATCGCACCCCCGGTCCAAATCTGTCGTGCGGGAACAGCCGTGGCTGATTGAGTGCGCAGCGCCCTTATTCTTCCGGCATATAGCGCAGCGATCGCCAGGGCAATGATTGTTCCATGCAGACTTACGTTCGCGAGCAGCCCGAGAATGATTGCCATTGCGATCGGGCGCAACTTTCGGTCGCGATACAGATGCGCCGCGAGAAAACCAAGTAGCGGAAACAGAACATAGCTCCGTGCCACGATTGAGTACTGATAGCCGAGAAAAAACGTGAATGGCAGCAATGCGCGTATGTAGAAAGGAAATGGAGCAAACCTCAGCAGCACCCAGATGCCAGCCGCTGCAATTGCCGCAGAAAGCCAGCCCAAGGATGCATAGCCAGCGTGCAAGTGGGTTGTGATCCATAACAGCACATACCAAAGTGCGGGATGTGCTTCGTGCCGCAACGCATGAAAGACCAGTGAGGAGAGACTCAGGTCTCGCGATAGCAGCCATGCCTGGGCCTCATCGGCCCAGGGCTCATGGAAGGGCACGAAAATGGCCAACATTGCGCAGTAGATGACGAACACGCACAGGTCAACTGGAGTAAGCCACAGGGTGGTGAATCTTCGGTTGACCATAGCGCGAATTTTACTGGATAACCTTTAGGCACACCCCACATTACGGGCATCTAGTTTCCTGTTCGAAAAACTTCGACTTTGGCCCTGCGCTCAAAAATAGTTAGGGGGGACTGCGTGCGGTAGACTGGAGATGGTGCGTTTTTCACCTCATCCAGATATTTTGAACGCGCCGAGAACAGGAAAACCTCTCCAGTGAGCAGCTCGCAGACGATACCGAACCCTGAGACAACAACGCCGGCGCAGGCCGCGGCCGAGCAGACTGCGGCGCGTGCCAAGTCCGCGCATAAGCCGATCTACAACATCGCGATCATCGCGCACGTGGACCATGGCAAGACGACGCTGGTGGACGCGATGCTGCGGCAGTCGGGGACGTTCCGCGCGAATGAGGCGGTGGCCGAGCGGGTGATGGATTCGAACGACCTGGAGCGCGAGCGCGGGATCACGATTCTGGCGAAGAATACGGCGCTGTATTACCACGACAACAAGATCAACATTGTGGACACGCCGGGCCACGCGGACTTTGGCGGCGAGGTGGAGCGCGCGCTGAAGATGGTGGACGGCGTGGTGCTGCTGGTGGATGCGAGCGAAGGGCCGCTGCCGCAGACGCGGTATGTGCTGTCGAAGGCGCTGGAGGCGAAGCTGACGCCGATCCTGGTGATCAACAAGATCGACCGGCCGGACGCGCGGCCGCAGGAGGTGCTGAACGAGGTGTATGACCTGTTCATCGACCTGGATGCGGACGAGGACGATGCTGGAGTTTCCGGTGCTGTACACGAACGGCAAGCTGGGGACGGCGACGAAAGACCTGGCGACGCCGGGGACCGACCTGCAGCCGCTGTTTGAGGAGATCATCGCCGACGATTCCGGTGGCGAAGGGCGATGCGGATGGGCCGGTGCAGATTCTGGTGACGAATCTCGACTACTCGGACTACCTGGGAAGGCTGGCGATTGGGCGCGTCTTCAACGGCACGATGAAGACGGGGCAGGAGTACAACGTGGCGCGGGTGGACGGCACGTTCGCCAAGCACAAGATCACGAAGCTGTTCAGCTTTGCGGGGCTGAAGCGGGTGGATATTGATGAGACCGAGGTGGGCGACATTGTCGCGGTCGCGGGGATTCCGGGGATCACGATCGGCGAGAGCTTCTGCGATGTGGAGAACCCGAAGCCGCTGCCGCATATTGCGATTGACGAGCCGACGATTGCGATCCAGTTCAACGTGAACAACTCGCCGTTTGCGGGGCGCGAGGGCAAGTGGGTGACGTCGCGGAACCTGCGCGACCGGCTGGACAAGGAGCTGCTGACGAACGTGTCGCTGAAGATGCAGGACACGGGTTCGCCGGACTCGTTCAAGGTGCTGGGGCGCGGCGAGCTGCAGCTGGCGATCCTGATTGAGATGATGCGGCGCGAAGGCTTCGAGATGATGGTGAGCCGGCCGGAGATTGTGACGCGAGCGGATCGACGGCGCAGCTGATGGAGCCGGTGGAGCAGCTGATGATCGACATCCCGGAGAACTTTGTGGGCACGGTGATTGAGAGGCTGGGGCCGCGCAAGGGCGAGATGACGAAGATGACCAACCACGGCTCGGGACGGGTGCGGATGGAGTTCCGGATTCCGAGCCGCGGGCTGATCGGGCTGCGCAGTCGGAGATGCTGACGGAGACGCGCGGGACGATTGTGATGAACGCGATTCTCGATGGCTATGTTGCGTACCAGGGCGAGATTCCGCAGCGGCGTACCGGGCGCGCTGGTGAGCGACCGCCAGGGCGCGACGACGACCTATGCGCTGGATGCGCTACAGGACCGCGGCGTGCTGTTTGTGCCGGACGGGGTTGAGGTGTACGAGGGCATGATGATCGGCGAGCACTCGCGCGACAACGACCTGGACGTGAACTGCGTGCGCGAGAAGAAGCTGACGAACATGCGGGCGTCGGGGTCGGACGATGCGCTGCGGCTGGTGCCGTACCGGAACCTGACGCTGGAGCAGTCGATCGAGTTTATTGCGGACGATGAGCTGGTGGAGGTGACGCCGAAGTCGCTGCGGCTGCGCAAGAAGGTTCTGCAGTCGAATCGGCGGCCGAAGAAGGGGCCGGTGGAGTAGAGTACTGGCCTAACTTAGCGGCGATTCTTCGCCCCGCGTTCTGGGCTCAGAATGTCACTTATCGATCTTGAGGGTGAAGTCGAACTCCTTGCGGGTGTCGAAGGAGCTGATGTTCTTGCTAGCGCTCTTTTTGCTGTCGCTCTGCGCCCACAGCTCGTAGTCGGTGTTCTGGGCGAGCTGGCCGAAGTGGAAGGTGCCGTCGTCGGTGGCGACTGCGCTCTTGATGGAGAGCGTGTGGCTGTCCTTGAGGTAGACGATGGCGCCTTTGAGTGCTGCGCCGTCCTTGTCTACGACTTTGCCTTGCACCACGCGAGCGGTTGCGGCCTGCGCGAGGGCAGAACAGGACGGCGCGGCAAGGACTGCGAGACCGACCGATGCAGCGAGAGCTGCAGATAGAGCCGCAGGCAGCAGAGCGGTAGCGCGCCGGCGAAAGAAAGAGCGGGGCCCGAGACAGTTCATAGCAAAACTATACGCCTGTGAGTATGGGGAAGAGGCGCGCGCTCCGCGCTACTCATCGTCCTCATCGGTGGCTGGCGTGGCCTCTTCGTCGTCGTAACCCTCTTCATCGACGGGCGCGAGTTCGAGCGGATCGACGGAGACGACTTCCAGGTCAAGGCCGCACTCTTCGCACTGAACAGTCTCGCCTGCCTCCACTTCTTCGGAGTCGATGGTGATCGGGTTATCGCACTCGGGACAGACAACAGCCATGGCAAAAGCCTCCAGAAACTATGACGATGGATTGGGCCTGCGGGACGCGCCCGGACCCCCTTGCGCCGTGCGGCCCACCCTGGGTAGCCGGCACGCGCGCTGGCACATGCATCAGGGATAGTATCGGCAGGGCTTCGGGGCCACGTCAAGCGAGCCTTCCACAGGGTGGGTTCGATTTGGGAAGGGCAACGGCGGGCACAGGTTGAATCGGCGGGGGCTGGGCCGCATTCGCCCAAGGGCAGGCTTTGGATTGTGGTGAAATGGGGAGGCATGGCGCGCTATGAACCAGTGACGATGACGTTTCCGCCCTTCGGCGGAGTGGTTCGGCGGCTGGTGCTGGCGAATGTGGGGGCGTTCTTCGCGACGCTGGTGCTGGGATGGATTGCGCCCGGCTCGATGGGCGCGCTCGAGATGCATCTGGCGCTGGAGCCGGCCGCGCTGCTGCATGGCGAGGTGTGGCAGCTGGTGACGTACAGTTTCATGAACGCGGGGCTGATGGCGATCCTGTTCGGGTGCCTGACGCTGTGGTTCTGCGGGTCGATTGTGGAGCAGAGCTTTGGCGGGCGGTGGCTGGCGGAGCTGTATTGTGCGTCAGCGATTGGCGGCGGAGCGCTGGCGTCGGCGCTGAGCTATACGCGGCTGCTGCGGCTGGACCCGATGGACGGTACGGCGGGTATGTGGCCCGCGCTGTTCGGTGTGCTTGTGGTGATTGCAGTGCGCTTCGGCGATCTGGAGTTTATGCCGCTGTTTCCGCTGCGGTTTACGATCCGCGCGAAGTACATGGTGGCGATCTACATCCTGATCTACCTGGCGATGCTGCTGCGCGGGGGAGATGCGTTTGGGGCGCTGACTGTGCTGGCCGGGGCGTTGTGCGGATATTTATATGCGCAATTTGCGCCGCGGCGGGGGATGGGCTTCGGGCTGAGCGAGCAGGTCTATGGGGCGCGCAATGCATACTACCGTGCGAAGCGGAAGCGGGCGGCGAAGAAGTTTGAGGTGTATATGGGCAAGCAGGGCCGCCAGGTGAAGTTCGACAACGAAGGCCGCTACATCGACCCCGACGAAGAGCGCCGCGACCCGAATGACAGGAAGTGGATGAATTAGGAAGCCAGGATTCAAGCCGCAAAAGGCTTGAAGGTGGCATATGCCAAGGCATATACTTGAGGCGAGGCAATGTCTGATGGCAACGACAGTCGCAACCCGCTCCGTGCGCATCTTCCGCAATGGAAGAAGCCAGGCGATCCGCATTCCGCGGGAGTTCGCCTTGCCCGGCGATGAGGCGACGATCACCCGCGACCGCAAGGGAAGATTAATCGTGGAGGCCGCGAGACGGCCAACGCTGACTGAGTTGCTCGATTCCTGGGAGCCACTTGAGGAAAAGGATGCGTTGCCCCCGATCAAGGACTATCCACCTGAACCGGTCGACTTCTAATGCCGATCTATCTGCTCGATACGAACGCGCTTTCTGAACTGGTGCGCAACCCGGATGGTTCAGTCGCGGCAACTTATCGAGTGAAAGAGAAAGAACCCGAATCTGTCCTGCTAACGAGCATCATTGTCTCTTGCGAAGTTCGCTATGGCCTGGCGAAGAACTACTCCGCATCGGTTGAGCAGCGGGCCAATGATGTGCTGTCGAGGATTCTCGCCGAACCGCTCGGCGCTGGAGCCGATGATCAATACGCGGCAATCCGCGCCGATCTGGAGCGCAGAGGCCAGATCATCGGCCAGAACGACATGCTGATCGCAGCCCATGCGCTGGCGCTAAACGCAATCCTGGTCACGGACAACACGCGCGAGTTCCGGCGCGTGAAGGGCCTGCGCGTGGAGAACTGGCTGCGCCGCTAGCTCTTCGTGGCCACACGCAGGTGGAGCTCGCGGAGTTGCTGGTCGGTGGCGGGTGAGGGCGCGTCGCACATCAGGTCGATGGCCTTGGCGGTCTTGGGGAAGGCGATCACCTCGCGCAGGCTCTGCGCGCCGGCGAGGATCATGACGATGCGGTCCAGGCCGAGGGCGATGCCGCCGTGCGGCGGGGTGCCATATTCGAGGGCGTCGAGGAAGAAGCCGAAGCGCGATTTGGCCTCTTCGTCCGACATGCCGAGCGAGCGGAATATCTCCGCCTGCACATCCTGGCGATGGATACGGATGGAGCCGGAGCCGAGCTCGGTGCCGTTGAGCACGATGTCATAGGCCAGCGCGCGGACGGCGCCTTTGTCCGAGGTCAGGCGGCCGGAGGCGATGTCGTCCTCGTGCGGCGAGGTGAAGGGATGGTGCGCGGCGTCCCAGGTGCGCGTCTCCTCGTTCCACTCGTACATAGGGAAGTCGGTGACCCAGAGGAATTTGTAATCGGATGCGTTGCCTTTTTGCTCGAAGAGCCTGTGCTTGTCCGCAAACTTCTTCGCGATGTCGAGGCGCAGCTGGCCGACACGCTTCCATATCCACTGGGGATCGAAGTTCCAGCTGGCCGGGGTGCCCAGCTTGGGAGTCACGACGGTGACGAGGTCGGCTGGGTTGAGTTCCGAGACACCCATGCCTGCGGCGAGCGCGGAGGATATGGCGTCGGCGAGCGGTGCGAAATCGGCATTGGTCTTCAGGCGCGCGATGTCGAGCAGGTCGAGGCCGCAGTCGCCGAACGACGCGCGGACCTCGCTCAGCAGCGACTTGCGCGCGGTGCCGGAGAGCTCACCAGAAGCCGGCGTGACAAATCCGAGCACAGGCAGACCCTGTTCGATCTTCAGCGCGGTGCGCAGCTCCGGCGTCAGGACGTCCGAGAGCGTGACCATGGCGGGCAGGCGCATGTCGGGCTTGTCGCTTCCATAGCTGCGCACGGCCTCGTCGTAGGTCATATGGACGAAGGGCGGCTGGAGCGCGATGCCGGCCTCGGCGAACGCTGCGGTGAGGAAGCCTTCGACGACGGAGAAGACGATCTCCTGCGTGGGGAAGGAGATTTCTAGGTCGATCTGGGTGAATTCGGGCTGGCGGTCGGCGCGCAGGTCCTCGTCGCGGAAGCAGCGTGCGATCTGGAAGTAGCGGTCGAAGCCGGAGATCATCAGGATCTGCTTGAAGATCTGCGGCGACTGCGGCAGCGCGTAGAACTCGCCGGTGTGCACGCGGCTGGGAACGAGGTAGTCGCGCGCGCCTTCAGGCGTCGAGCGCGTCATGAAGGGGGTTTCGATCTCCAGAAATCTCTGGCCGACGAGATAATTGCGCACCGCCATGGCGATGCGGCTGCGCAGCGCGAAGTTTTTCTGCATCTCCGTGCGGCGCAGGTCGAGGTAGCGATACTTGAGGCGCACCTCTTCGTTGCCGATGGCCTCCTCGGCGGGCGAGAACGGCGGCGTCTTCGCCTCGTTCAGCAGCAGCAGCTCGTCTGCGACGACTTCGATGTCGCCGGTGGGCATGTTGGGATTCTCAAGGCCGGCCTCGCGGCGGCGGACGTGGCCTTTGACGGCGACGACGTACTCCGAGCGCGCGGCGTCGGCCTTGTCGTGCGCGGCGCCGACCTTCTCATCGACCACCACCTGCGCGATGCCAGTGCGGTCGCGGAGATCAAGAAAGATGAGGCCGCCGTGGTCGCGCCGGCGATTGACCCAGCCCATGAGAACGACGTTTTGCCCCGCGTGCTCCGCGCGAAGCTCACCACACATGCCGGTACGTTGCAGACTGCCCAGAAAGTCCAATGTCACGATACTTCTATTGTACGAAAGCTGGGCACGTCCGACCTGAGAACTACTTGAGTTTATTGATCAATTCGGCGCGGTTGATCTTTACTTGTTCACCGCTCGCGAAGGTCTTGACTGTGGCGGTGCCATTGGCGACCTCGTCGTCGCCGAGGATCACGATGTGGCGCGCGACGCGGTCGGCGGCCTCGAAGGATTTCTTCAGGCGGAAAGTTCCGTCGCCGACTTCTACTGACAAACCCGCTCGGCGTAGCTCACGCGCGAGGGCGAGCGCGGCGGCGTTGCGCTCCGCGCCCATGGGGGCGATGTAGGCGTCGAGCTTCTGCACCCACAGCGCCTCGGGGTGCGGGTCGTCGATGTCGGTCGAGGACTGGGCCTGGAGGGTGAGGACGAGGCGGTCCTCGCCGATGGCAAAGCCGATGCCGGGGGCTTTGGGGCCGCCGAGCATCTCGGAGAGGCCGTCATAGCGCCCGCCGCCGAGCAGCGCATTCTGCGTGCCGAGGCCGGTGGCGGGGTCGTCCGAACTGGGTACAGTGAACTCGAAGGTGGTGCGGGTGTAGTAGTCGAGGCCGCGGACAAGGCGCGGGTCGACGGTGTAGGGCACGCCGCACGCGTCGAGCGCAGCCAGCACAGCGGCGAAGTGCGCACGCGAGGACTCATCGAGGTAGTCGGCGATTTTGGGGAGGGCGTCGATGATGGGCTGGTCGGCGGGATCCTTCGAGTCGAGCACACGCAGCGGGTTGGTCTCCGCGCGGCGCTGGTTGTCCTCGTTCAGCTTGTGCTTCACCGGTGCCAGGGCCCCGCGCAGCGCGGCGTTGTAGCGCTTGCGGTCTTCCGAGGAGCCGACGGAGTTGAGGGCCAGACTCCATCCCTTCACGCCCAGCTCGTCGAGGAGGGTGGCGAGCATCTCCATGACCTCGGCGTCGCGCAGGGGGGACTCTGAGCCGGAGGAGGGAGGCCCGAGGACCTCGCAGCCGATCTGCCAGAACTGGCGATAGCGGCCGCGCTGGGGGCGTTCACGGCGGAACTGCGGGCCGATATAGAAGAGCTTTTGGAGCGCGCCGGTCTCGCCCAGTTTGTGCTCAATGTACGCGCGGACGACGCCGGCGGTGTTCTCCGGGCGGAGGGTCAGGGATTGTGCTTTCTCCGACTGCGCTCGTGCGCGATCCTCCCAGGTGTACATCTCCTTGGAGACGATGTCAGTCTCTTCGCCGACGCCGCGGGCGAAGAGCTCGGTGGCCTCAAAGATGGGAGTGCGAATCTCGCCGAAGCCGTAGCGGGCGAAGACTTGGCGCGCGGTCTGCTCAATGCGCGCCCAGAGCGCGGTTTCAGGCGGCAGCAGGTCGCGGGTCCCGCGGACGGCTTTGAGGGGCGAAGAAGGTTGAGGCATGAAATTCCAGTGTAGCGAAGAGATGGAAAAGACGCCGGTTTTGATGAGGTGAAAACGGCGAGGAAATTCATGCGCGCGGCCAATGGGAATGCATCACACAAAGCTGGAGGTACGAACCGTGAACCGATTTGGAAGAATCGCAGCTTTCTCCACGCTTTCTGTTGCACTACTGGCCGGACCAGGGTTGGTCCAGGCGCAGGATGACCATCATGACGCCCAGGCTGACCACCACGACACCTACGTCAAGCATAGCGAGTGGAAGAAGGGTTACCACATGAAGCAGGAAGACTGGTCCCGCGCCCAGCCCGTCGGGGACTGGAAGGCCCATCATCTGCGGACACCGCCGCGCGGCTATGAATGGCGCCAGATCGACGGCAACTACGTCCTGGGAAGCATCAATACCGGGGTGGTTTCTATGAGCTTAGCTATCCGGTAGCGCGATCGCGGCAAATCATCCGTGAGTCTTGTTGAACCCAATCTGCCCTTGGGTGGAAGGCCCTGCATCTGCGGGGCCTTCTTTTTGCACGTTTGCGAAGCCTTTTTCCGGGGCGGGCTTTATTCCGTCCAGCGGCGGAAGACGAGTGAGCCGTTGGTGCCGCCGAAGCCGAAGGAGTTGGAGAGCGCGAAGTCGATCTTTGCAGCCTGGGGCTTGTTGGGAACGTAGTTGAGGCGGCAGGCGGGATCGGGGTCGGAGAGGTTCATGGTGGGCGGCGCGGTCTGGTTGAGCATGGCGAGGATGGTGATGCCGGCCTCGAGACCGCCGGCGCCGCCAAGCAGGTGGCCGGTCATGGACTTGGTAGAGCTGACGAGGAGTGTATGGTTGGTCGCGCGCTCGCCGAAGACATTTTCGATGGCCTTGGATTCGAGCGCATCGCCGAGCGGCGTCGAGGTGGCGTGGGCGTTGACGTAGTCGATCTGTTCGGCAGAGATGCCGGCGGATTTGATTGCGGCGTTCATGGCGCGGAAGCAGCCCTCGCCCTCGGGGGCCATGCCGGTCATATGGAAGGCGTCGGCGGACATGCCGTAACCGATGACCTCGGCAAGGATTTTGGCACCGCGCGCGCGGGCGAACTCGAGTTCTTCGAGGATGAGGATGCCGGCGCCTTCGCCGACGACGAAGCCGTCGCGGTCCTTGTCGAAAGGGCGACAGGCGCGGGTGGGGTCGTCGTTGCGCGTAGAGAGCGCCTTCATGGCGGCGAATCCGCCGACGCCCATGGGGGTGATGGAGGCCTCGGTGCCGCCGGCGATCATGGCATCGGCGTCACCGCGCTGGATGATGCGAAAGGCGTCGCCGATGGAGTGGGCCGATGAGGTGCAGGCAGTCGCGGTGGCCTCATTGGGGCCGCGCGCGGAGAAGCGGATGGAGACGTGGCCGGCGGCGAGGTTGATGATGGAGCCGGGGATGAAGAAGGGCGAGATTTTGCGCGGACCGCCGGCCAGCATGGCGGAGTGCTCGCGCTCGATGACGTCGAAGCCGCCGATGCCGGAGCCGATGTGGACGCCGACACGGTCGTGATTGGAGTCGTCGACCTTGAGGCCGGAGTGGTCCATCGCCTCCTGCGCGGCGGCGATGGCGAAGTGGATGAAGCGGCCCATCTTACGGGCCTCTTTTTTGTCGATGAACTTGAGCGGGTCAAAGTCCTTGACCTCGGCGGCGAAGCGCACCGGGTGGCCGGTGAGATCGAAGGCCTTGATCTCCGCCATGCCGCTCTTGCCGGCCAACAGGCCTTGCCACACCTCGGCGGCGTTGTGACCGACTCCGCATATGAGGCCGAGGCCGGTGACGACGACGCGGCGGCGCGCCTGCTGCTCAATCGGCTGTCCCGCTCCCATTACTTGCCTTTCTGGTTCTTCTCGATGTAGTCGACGGCATCCTTCACGGTCTTGATCTTCTCGGCGTCCTCATCGGAGATCTGGATGTCGAAGGCCTCTTCAAACTGCATAACCAACTCGACCACATCGAGCGAGTCGGCGCCGAGGTCTTCCTGGAAGCTTGCGCCGGGTGTGACTTCGGCCTCATCGACCTGAAGCTGCTCGACGATGATCTGCTTTACCTTTTCATCTACTGCTGCCATGCGAGTTTCTCCTGTGGTGCCGTCAGTTGCTGCGAAATTGGGATGCGGGCCGTACGGGCGCGATCTTTTGGATGTCGCTTGCCGGCCGTATGCGCAAGATTTAAGGATACTGAGCGCCTAGGAGAGTGTAAAGCAAAGCGGGGGTGGGCGTGTGCTCAGTGGCGACTTGCGTGGGCAGTCTGGTGATGAGTTTGAGTCGGGAGAGGAAATCCACCGCAGCGACGAATTCCGCACAGGGCCGCGAGCGAACAATTGGCGTAGATTGGAACCATGCAGATTTTGGTCTTCGTGATTGGGTGCGTGTTAGGCGCAGTGGCGATGTGGCTCGCGGTGCGCGGCCACTCGACGGAACTGCGTAAGGCGGTTGAGGACGCGCGCGAGCGGGAGCGGGAGCAGGCGGCGAAGGCGGCGGCCTCTTCCGGTGAGTTGACAAGCGCGTTGATGGATAAGGCCGCGGCGCAGAAAGAAGCCGAAGGCGCGGCGCGTAGGGCCGACGAGATGATTGCGCGGGAGCGCGAGGCGCAGCAGAGGATCATCCAGGCTAAGGACGAGCAGATCGCGAAGCTGAGCGAGTTTACCAAGAACGCAAAAGACGTGATGACGACGGAGTTCAAGGCCGTTTCCGGAGATGTGCTCAAGGATGCAGCGAAGCAGCTGGCTGAGGCTACAGATGGACTTATCGAGAAACACGGCAAGACCACTGTGCTCGACGTCGAACTGCGCCGAGAGCAGATCGGGAAGATGCTCGGACCTATCGAGGAGACCATTAAGCGCCTCGATGAGCATGTTGAAAGCACGAACCGTGCAAGATCGGCCGCTGAAACACTGCTCGACGAGCAGATTAAACGGCTGGCCGGAGCGAGTGAATCACTTTCAAATGCTCTGCTTAAGCCTGTGGTGAGAGGAAGCTGGGGTGAGATGACGTTAGAGAACTCGCTGCAGAGCGCGGGCCTCGAAGCCGACGTTGACTATCAGCTTCAGCACACAACGGACGGCGAGGACGGGCAAAAGCGAACCGACGCAGTAGTGAATCTGCCGAAAGGACGCAAACTCGTTATCGATAGCAAAAACTTGATGAAATCCTATTTGGCATTCATAAGTGCTACCGACGATGTTCAGAAAGCAGCCTTTGCAAAAGAGCATTCCAAAATCCTTCGCAAACACATGAAGGACCTCTCCTCCAAAACTTATTGGGACCGCTACGAGGGACTAGACTGCGTCTTCTTATTTCTCCCACACGATGGCATGTATCATGCCGCGATCCAAGATGAGGCGGAGTTAATTCGCGAAGCTTGCGAGAAGCGTGTCTTTATTGCCAATCCTATGAGCCTTATCCCACTTCTCAAGGCGGTTGCATATGTACTCAATCAGGATCGCGCTAATGAAAGCGCGAACGCGATTAAGGCGATTGGCGAAGTGCTCTATGCGGAACTCACGCGCTTTGCCGCGAATGTAGCAATAATTGGAGACAAGCTGCGAGAAAGCGTGGAAGCCTACAACGACGCAATTCCTGGGTTGGATCGCTATATCGTGTCAAACGCTCGAAAACTCAAACGGCTGGGAGCTGTAAAAGGAGACGAGCCGGAATTGCCGGAGCCCGTGGATTTGGAGCCGCGACCATTCTCCTCGCGGGAACTCAAAATGACCAACCTTTTTCTGCAGCAGGACGTGAGCCTCGCGGCCGGCGCTGAGTCAGTCGAAGAAAGGTGATCTGGCTACCAGCGTGCCATGAGCAGATCAGCCAAGTCAGCCACCTGCAGGGCGGGCGCGACTTCGTGCACGCGGAGGATATGCGCGCCGGCGAGAATGGCGGCCAGGTTGGCGGCGGAGGTGGCAATTTCCAGATCAGGCTTCTGGTCCGCGCGTGGGTTGGAGAGCGCGAGGAAGCTTTTGCGGGAGAGGCCGGCGAGCAAGGGGAAGCCCAGGGAGTGGAACTGGTCGAAGTGATTGAGTAGAGGCAGGTTCTCATCCATGATCTTGCCGAAGCCGAAGCCGGGGTCGAGGACGATGGTGTTGTGGGCGATGCCGGCGGCGAGGGCGGCATCGGCGCGGTCGTGAAGATCGTGGAGGACGAGTGGGACGACCTGATGCGGCGCGAGGGGCGGCTGGGTCTTCCACTCGGAGGGGCGGCCGCGGGTGTGCATGAGGACGTTGCCGCAGGCGAGTGCGGCGCAGGTGGAGGACATGGCGGGGTCCCAGAGATGGCCGCTGACGTCGTTGACGATCTCGGCGCCGGCGCCGATGGCGACGCGGGCGGTGCGGGAGTGGTAGGTGTCGACGGAGAGAATGGCGGTAGGGCGGGCGGTGAGGATAGAGCGGATGACGGGCAGGATGCGGGCCTGCTCTTCGGCGGCTGTCACGGGCGTGGAGGCGGGGCGGGTGGATTCACCGCCAATGTCGATAAGGTCGGCGCCCGTATCCAACATCTCGAGGGCGCGGTCGATCGCGGCCGTTTGTGGAAAAAAGTGCCCGCCGTCGGAAAACGAGTCCGGGGTGACGTTGAGGATACCCATGATCCGTGTGCTCGCGCCGAGTTCCAGACTGCGCGAGCGCAGATGCCAGAGAAATCGGGGACGAGGGGTAAATGGCATGGAGTTGGTCTTCGCTTAGTTGGGAACCAGACAGATCCAGATTGGGCCGTTTTCGGGCGATCCTTCGTTAGATCATGTACTTGCGAGTAAACGCGGGGAACCGAACCTGGCTAAGAGTACTGTACTGTCATTAATGTTTTTGGTGCCACTTTTACGCAGGATCATGCATAATCATCCATAAGACTTGCCGCTCCACACGAGACAAGGCCGAACGCTGGCCGGCCTCAGAACGCCATTAGAGCGTTTGGAGGCTCGGAGGCACCAATTGAATCTTGCATTTCTCCCAGATCTATCTGCTCTGGCGATACTCATTCTGATCCTGGCGCTGGTACGCCGCCGCCACTCGGACGCGCGCGCTGACGCGTGGCTGCTCGGGCTGTCTTTTACGCTCGTGGAGTCGGTGGCGCACACCTTTTATAGCCCGAGCGGGATCCCCAGCCCTGCGCTGCATCTGGTTGTGCTGAACTGTTACCTGGTGGCTGGCCTGGTGTTCAACTGGGCGGCGGGCGACCAGCGCGAGGCTGAAGGGTCGCGACTGCTCTACCTGACGCTGAACGGCCTGACCCTGATGGGACTGACGACTCTCTACGGCCTAAACCTGCGGATTGCGAAGCTGTATATTCCGTCGATCGCCGTTGGCATCGTGGTGGGCGTGGTGAGCTCGCTGGCGTTGCGCAAGAAGTGGCGCTATGCGCTGTTCCAGCTGCTGGGATGGACGGTGATCGCGGTACTGATCGCACGCGGGGAGTTCCGGCCGGCGGTCTATTGGAGCCTGGCGTGCGTGTATGCAGTCGCCGCGATCAATTTCTATCGCCGCCTGGAGGGCCGCAGCGCAGGCCGGGTGGCGGTAGTGCTGGGCTTCTCCATCTGGTCGCTGTGCTTCTTTATGCATCCCTGGATTGTTGAGAAGGTGGGCTACGCCGATATCGCGTCGCACATCTGGAACATGCAGAAGTCACTGATCTCGATGGGCATGATCCTGGTGATGCTGGAGGAACAGGTCTCCAACAACGAGTGGCTGGCGCTGCACGATGAGCTGACCGGGCTGCCCAACCGCCGGCTGTTCGCAGCGCGGCTGACCAACGCGATCCAATATACGGAGAGCCGGGACACCAGCCTGGCGCTGGTAGTGCTGGACCTGAACGACTTCAAGAAGATCAACGACACGCTGGGCCATCCGGTGGGCGACCAGGTGCTGCGCGAGGTGGCGGCGGCGCTGCGCAAGAACATCCGCGCGACCGATACCGTGGCGCGGCTGGGCGGCGATGAGTTCATTATTGCGGCGACGGACATGCCGAACGCCGGCGCGGTGGAGCGGTTTACCGAGGCGCTGCGTGTAGCGATCGAGCGGCCGATGATGGTGAACGACCTGCCGCTGGCGGTGGGCGCAAGCTTCGGGTTTGCGATGTATCCCGGCGACGCGAAGGACGCGACCAAGTTGCTGCGGCTTGCGGACCAGAGGATGTACGCGCTGAAGCGGCGGCCGGTGTATGCGGCGCAGATCGAGTCGCCGAAGATCGCGGCGCAGGCGTAGAGCAAGAAGAGATCCAGGACAACGGAAGACGCGCTCCGATGAGGGGCGCGTTTTTGCGTTTGGGCGCGGGTACGTGCCGCAGAGGGCGCGCGCTTTCTTGGGGGGGGGGGCGGTGCCGCTACGCGAAGATGACGGTCTTGTTGGCGTAGGAGAGGATGCGGTGGTCGAGGTGCCACTGCACGGCGCGGGAGAGGACCATGCGCTCGAGGTCGCGGCCCTTCTGGATCAGCGATGGGAGCTGGTCGTTCTGCGAGACGCGGGTGACGTCCTGCTCAATGATGGGGCCTTCATCGAGGACTTCGGTGACATAGTGGCTGGTGGCGCCGATGAGCTTGACGCCGCGTGCGAAGGCTGCGTGATACGGGCGCGCTCCGACGAAGGCGGGAAGAAACGAGTGATGCACGTTGATGATGCGGCGGGGGTAGGCGTCGACGAATTTGGGCGAGACGATCTGCATGTAACGGGCGAGGATGACGAGGTCGATCTTATTCCTGGCGAGCAGCGCGAGCTGGGCGTCTTCGACCTGGGGTTTGGTATCGCGCGTGACCGGCATGTAGTGGAAGGGCACGCCGTGGAACTTCGCCAGCGCCTCGGCCTCGGTGTGGTTGGAGACGATGAGCGAGAGGTTGCAGCGGAACTCGCCGGTCTGGTAGCGCTGCAGCAGGTCGGCGAGGCAGTGCAGGTACTGGGAGACGAAGAGGGCGACGTTCTGCATCTGGCTGGCGAGCTCGATGCGCCAGTTCATGCGGAACTCGTCGGCGACGGGCGCGAAGGCGGCGGCGAATGTGGCCTCAGAGAAGTTGGCGGCGTCGGTGGAGAACTCGACGCGCATGAAGAAGAGGCCGAGCTCGGCGTCCTGGTGCTGGTCGGCGTTGAGGATGTTGACGTCGTAGCGCTGGACGAGGAAGTTGATGATGGCGGCGACGAGGCCCTTGCGGTCCGGGCAATCGATGAGCAGGATGGCGGTCTGAGAGGTAGGCATGGGCTATATGGATTAATTTGGTGCCCAGCACCCGATAGGGCCGACTAGTGGCCGGATCACAGGATGCGGGAAAAGGATAGCTTCAACGGGATATGCAATCGTAGAGTCCTCGCGGTCCTTAATGTTCTCATAGCCTCTACACGTGGGTATTCGCGCGCGTATGCCCCCAAGCTTTTTTCGGATGTTTTGCCAACAAGAGCTTTTACCACTTGCGAAATGAAGGTCGCAATCGGCTTCTGTTATACGCATATATCTCAGAGTAATATCCCCGTTGGGCGTGGCGCGGAGTCGCATGCGATTGAACGGGAAATTTGGAACCATTAGGTTTTTTCTGTCCCATTCGTTAGCGACGTAAGTTGAATCCTCAAAAATCCTATTCCCGCTCTTGGAATCGTATACAACGAAGGGCATTCCTGCGTTCTCGCCGTCCGAGGCCCAAAAGAAAATCAGGTTCGCTCTGGCTCCCATATAGTACCCGCTCCAATCCTTGATCTCCCACTCTCCCTTTGCAAGCGACTGTGTGCATTTCGGGGGCCCTCCCTTCTCGGCCGGAAGGATCGAAAGAGCCGCGCCTTTGAGATTGTCGTCATCGATCTCCTTGACCATGAAGGACGGATAGTAGAGGCAATGGAGACTCACTCTACGGTTCATACCTTCAGGGGACAGGCCGAGGTCCACTACTTGTTTCCGCAGCGGCACGTCAAAAGAGTCCGACGGCGCGGCTGAGGAAAATGCCATCCCACTCAGGGCGAAAAGCGCGACGAAACATCCTTGCGAATTCAGGATCGATCTCACGCGACAAGATTACTTGATATCCCGCCAGTTGGGGCCGAGGCCGACCTCGGCGACGATGGGGACGGAGAACTCGGCGACGTGCTCCATCTCGTGCTGCACTAATGTACGGAGTTCGTCGGCCTCTGCGGGTACGACGTCAAAGAGCAGTTCGTCGTGGACCTGGAGGGTCATACGCGAGCGGAGGTCGCGGCGGGTAATCTCCGCGTCGATGCGCAGCATGGCGAGCTTGATGAGGTCGGCGGCGGTGCCCTGCAGCGGCGTGTTGATGGCGGTGCGTTCCGCGAAGCCGCGCATGTTGGGGTTGCGCGACTGAATGTCGGGAATGGGCCGGACGCGGCCGAAATAAGTGCGCACGGCCTGGTCGCGACGCACGGTCTCCAGCGTCTCGTCGATGAAGCGGCGCACGCCGGCATAGCGCTCAAAGTAGCGGTCGATATACAAGCGCGCCTCGCGCTGGTCGATGCCGAGCTGCGCGGCGAGGCCGAAGGGCGAGATGCCGTAGACAATGCCGAAGTTAACGGCCTTGGCGCGGTTGCGGGTCTCCTTGTCGAGCTGGGCGACGGGGATGCCGAAGACCTCGGACGCGGTGAGGGTGTGGATGTCCTGGCCGGTGCGATAGGCGTTGAGCAGGAGCGAGTCCTGCGAGAAGTGGGCCATGAGGCGCAGCTCGATCTGCGAGTAGTCGGCGGAGAGCAGCAGGTTGCCGGGCGCGGGGATGAAGGCGGCGCGGATCTCTCGGCCGAGGGCGGTGCGTATGGGGATGTTCTGCAGGTTGGGGTTCGTAGACGACAGACGACCTGTAGCCGTGCCCACCTGGTTGAAGGTAGTGTGCACGCGGCCTTCGGCGTCGACGAGCGCGGGCAGCGAATCAAGATACGTAGAGCGAAGCTTGGCGAGTTGGCGATAGTCGAGCACAAGGCGCGGGATGGGATGGTGCTCGGCGAGCTCTTCGAGCACATCCTGCGCGGTGGAGATGACCTTGCCCTTGCCGTACTTGAGCGGCCTGGGCAGCTGCATTTTGTTGAAGAGCACGTCGCCGAGCTGCTTGGGCGAGTTGATATTGAAGCGGAGAGCTGAGTCTTCACTCGCGGCAGTTCCGCCGGCCAGCGCCGCGGCTTGTCCTGCCTGTGCATAGATGCGGTCGGCGAGCGAGTCCATCTCAATGGCGAGGCGCGAGGACATGGCGGAGAGCTGCGCGGGATCGATGCGCACGCCGGCCTGCTCCATGCGCAGGAGCACGGGGACGAGCGGCAGGTCCATCGATTGGTAGATGTGGCGGAGGGGGGCGGCGCCGAACGGAGACGCAGGTTCATCCTCTGCGCTGCGGAAGGATAGATAGGTGGGGATGGAGATTGCCGATGCGGCGTCGCTCTCTGCGATCTGTTCCGTGAAGACCTGCGCGAGCCGGACAATGGAGGCGGCGGCCTCGGCGAGGCGGTTGGGATCGTTGGGATTGGCCTTGGTGGGCTGGTGCGTAAGCGCGCGGTTGGTGGAGCGTGCGGCGATGTCTACCAGCGTGTGGGACGCGTGCGTGGGATTGATGAGATAGCTCTCGAGCATGACGTCGGTGACGTCGCCGCGGAGGGTGACGTTGTGCGGCGCGAGTGCGCGCAGGACGGCCTTGAGGTCATGCACGAGCTTGGGCAGCGAGGTGTCTTCAAGCGCGGCGCGCAGACCGGGTGCGTCGAGCGAGGCTTCGAGGGCGGAGGCGCCGTCGACGGAGAGGCCGAGGCGGCAGGCGATCTGGTCCTGTGGAATTGCGGTGGGTGGTGGGGCGGCTATGGGCGCGGGCGTCGCGAAGAGGTCCATGGTCTCCGCGGGAGGTGGTTCGGGTTCGCCGGATTCGGGATCGGGTTCGGCGGCGATCTCCTCGGCGATGGCCTGCGCGTTCTCGAAGATGGCGATGGCGAGGCCACGTGCGTCCTTGCGGGCTTCGGTGAGGAGCGCGGCGACCTCGGCATCGGTGGGCTTCAGGTTGCAGGTGAGCGACGTGGTGTCGGCGGCGGGCGCGAGTTCTTTGAGCAGCGTGGTGAATTCGAGCTCGCTGAAGAGGTCGCGGCAGGCGGCGGCGTCGGGCGGCTGGGTGCGCATGGCGTCGAGAGAGAACTCGATTGGAACCGACGTGTGGATGGTGACGAGCTCTTTCGAGAGCAGGATATTGTCGCGGTTGTTCTGTAACGATTCGCGATAGGTTTTGCGTTTGATCGCATCCGGCGTATCAACTGCGGCGTCGAGCGCGGCCTCAACCGAGCCGAACTGCTGGATGAGCTCGACGGAGCCTTTGTCGCCGATGCCGGGCGCGCCGGGGATGTTGTCGACGGAGTCGCCGCGCAGAGCCATCACGTCGATGACGCGCTCGGGCGCGACGCCGAGGGCAGCTTCGACGCCGGCGGGATCGAGGACGAGGTTGTCCTTCGTCGGGTTGAGGATCGAAACGTCCGCGTTGACCAGCTGCATCATGTCCTTGTCCGAACTCACGACAAAAACCTTGTGCCCCAGATCCGAGAGCTTGCAGCTGAGCGTGCCGATGACGTCGTCGGCCTCGAAGCCCTCATAGCTGAGGATGGGGATGCGGAAGGCCTCGAGCGCGCGGCGGATGTAGGGCAGCTGCTGCGCCAGGTCGGCGGGCATCTCGGTGCGGTTGGCCTTGTAGCCGGCGTACTCGACGGTGTCGAACTGCTGGGTCTTGACGTTCCACTTCTGCGTGGCCTTCATCTCACGGGCGCGCTCGTCGCGGAAGACGGGGCCGGAGAGGTCATAGACGGCGGCCAGGTATTCCGGCGCGAAGTCCTTGCGCAGCTTGTTGATCATGTTGACGAAGACGTACGTCGCGGCGGTGGGCACGCCGGTGCGCGTGGACATGGGCCGCTGCCGCTGCATGGCGTGGTAGGCGCGGAAGATGAAGGCCATCGAGTCCAGCAGGTAGATGGGCGGCCTGGTCTGGTTGCTGTCCGCGGCTTTTTTAGGGGGCGCCATCGCAGGTTCGAGGATACCAAGCTCGAGATGGCGCGCGGGTGTCGACCCTCCCCCCTATGTCATCACACAAGATGCTGATGCGAGGCGGGTTGCAAATGTATGTCGCGATTCTAGTGCAAATTCAGCAGACGTACTGCAAGGAAAAAGCTCCTCTCTGCGATGGCGGTACGAACTTCAATGCAAAAAAGCCCGCGCGTGGCGGGCCTTGGCATTTCTCCATCTCTATTAATTATAGCCACCGGCGCAAAACTAAAATGCCAACTTTATCGGCAATAACATACTTGACACAGGCGACGAATCGGCGTATATTTGAACCATGGAATACCCCAAGACGCTGCAAGACGCCGTGGTTTACTTCTCCGATCCCGACCGGGCCTTCCAATATGCCCTCAACTACCGCTGGCCTAGCGGCCTTGTGACCTGCCCGCGCTGCGGCTCGGAACGGCACTCCTTCATGAAGACGCGCCGCATCTGGGAGTGCTACGGCTGCAAGCGACAGTTCTCCATCAAGGTCGGCACGATCTTCGAGGATTCGGCCCTGCCGCTGGACAAATGGATGATGGCCACTTGGATGATCACCAATTGCCGCAATGGCGTCAGCAGCTACGAGATTGCCCGCACAGTCGGCATCACGCAAAAGAGCGCATGGTTCATGCTGCACCGCATCCGCGAAGCCATGAAGACCAAGACGGCGGGCAAGCTGGGCGGCAATGACGGCGGCGAAGTTGAGTCCGACGAAACCTACGTCGGCGCAAAGACGAAGAACATGCACTACAAGCGGCGTCTCGCTATTGAGCAGCAGCGGTCGGAGAACCCGCGCTATAAGGCAGCAACGCGGTATGCGGGCAAGACCCCAATCATGGGCATGTTCGACCGCAAGACCCGCGAGATTCGGGCGAAGGTTGTCCCCAACACTAAGCGGGACACTTTGCAGCGCGAGATTTTGTCGAACGTAGAGCATGGGTCGAAGGTCTATACCGATCAAGCCAGCGCCTACAACTGGGCGCTAAAGGATAAGTTCATTCACGAAACCGTGAACCACATTGATGAGTACGTTCGCGGGCAGGTGCATACAAACTGTCTCGAAAATTTCTGGTCGCTCACGAAGCGGAATCTCGCAGGTACTTACGTTGCTGTGGAGCCGTTCCATCTTGACCGTTACCTCGATGAGCAAATGTTCCGTTTCAACAATCGTGCGAATAAGAGCGATGCACAGCGTTTCAATAAGGTTCTGTCTCAGGTCGGCGGGCGTCGTTTGACATACCGCGATCTGACCGGCACTGGAAGCGCCACCTCATATTGATTGGCGGCAAGGGCGTGGCAAGCACAAACGCTAGCCCTTGCTGGCCTTCTTACGTTTGCGCGCGGCTTTCTTTGCTACCTTCTTCGCGGTCACAGTTTTAGGTGCGCGAAAGAGCGTGGTAAGGGTCTGGTTGAACTTCTCCAGTGCTTCCGGGCCTTCGTGGTATTCGTGTTTCATGGATTTTTCTCTCGTCTGAACAGTTCACTGTTCCATGTAACACCCGCGCCGAATTGAAGCCACACGAAGTCCTGTGTATATCCATAAGGGCTTCCGGCATACAGGTGGTCTTTCGGGATTTTCGGTGGCTGGTAACTGAGTCGCGTTTGTATCTGGTTGCCCAAATGCTCCTGTAGAGAAAGTCCTGACTTATCGTCTCGCTTGATGTGAACCAGGATTACGCCGGGAACCATTCCGTCCTTTGCCATATCGTCAAGATCAGGATTGCCTACGGCATCAGGACCAAACGTAGAACAGCCGGATACAGAATTGGAAAACTGTGCCACTACGCTGGCCAGCGGCGTACTGTCGGGAGTGGCTGTGACGTAGATCACGCACGGTCGCCCATGCCTACTCTCTCGATAAATCTGGAAACTTTGCAGCAAGTAGATGACATTCACAAATGAAGGGTCGGTTGTGACTACGCCTTCCTTGCGCAGGTCTAACTCTCTGGTCAATGCGCTATTCTGCATTACCTCTTTCGTATAGGCCCAACGCATACCAGTCCGCTCGAAATATACCGTACGCACCACGAATGAGAACCATACGGTCAGGGTGAATAAAGTTAGTGCACCGATCTCCAGAAGCACCGGCTTCCATGTTCTCTCAACAGCACCCAACCATCCGGGTTTGTTATCCCCAGAAGCCGTGAACCGACTATAGGCAATCTGGGCCAATCCAATGACCACGGCGGCACCAAACATCCAGCAGAAGAAGCCAAAGGTGCTCGTACTGGAGGCGGAGATCATCGCGCCCCACGATCTAGTGAGCAGGTGCTCGAACGCTCTAAGCATGGCTCATTGTCCCCCTCGATATGGAAGGGGTAAAGCTCTGAATATGCAAGGGTAGGCTCCGACCGCTTCCGATAGCTGCCAGTATCGGCCCCAAATCGTACCTGCGTCAAATACGTTATTACCACTTTATCGTGAGAGGGATGAGAGAGTTAGGCGGTTTGGGGGCTTGACAGGGATTTTGTGGCGCGAGGCTCAGGGTTCGGGGTTCGGGACGGGTGCGAGTTGCGAGTCGGCAGGTTCGGGCGCGAAAAAGCGCTGGATGCGCGGACCGCAGCGATAAAACCAGCCCGCTGTCATAAGCCACAAGAAGATGCGAAGGATGTAAGAGGCGGCGTCGAACCCGTAGGAACGAAGCAAGTAGATATTTCCGGGCGAGTAGCGGAGGTCCGGTCCGATATTTATATAGTGCGCGAGACCAAGGATATAGCGCGGCAGAATGACGAGGTCGTCGGCTGCCCAGAACAGCAGATACGCAGCGAAGAGGCGGCTGGCGATTCGGATGAGTTGGAGTTGGGTGACGGGCGCTTTGGCGTCTTGCACGGTGGTCCTCGGCGGTGGGAATGGATGCGGAGAAGTTTACATCTCCCGCCGCCGAAGCTGTTAGCGTTTGCCGCGGGGGGCGTACTGGAAGCACTGTTCGAGCGAGACGCCGAGGGCGAGGGCGACCTTGAAGGCGGTCTCGAGCGAGGGCGAGTACTTGTCCTGCTCGATGGCGATGACGGTCTGGCGGGTGACGCCGACCTGGTCGGCGAGCTCCTGTTGGGTCATGTTGCGGGCGGCGCGGAGCTCGCGGACCTGGTTGCGGATGGCGGGCACTAGAGGACCCTCCGGTAGTCGATGAGCTGGGCCACGGTCTTGACGATGTCCGAGATGACCAGGATGCCGAAGAAGACCGAGAGGAAGTGGAGGCCCATGGCCTGGTGCTCCATGGGGAACTGGTGGCCGAGCGTGAAGTGGAGCCAGAGCATGCCAAGGCCGGTCGCCATCAGGGTGGCGAAAGTGAAGTAGCCGATGCGGTAGCCGCGCAGCTCGATGAGGCGATCGCGCTCGTCGGTGACGCGGCTGCGCGCGGCGAGCGCGATGACGGACTGGGCGACGATCTGCAGGAGGATGATGGCGGCGATCATGCCGGCGACCTTGCCGACGGAGTTCTGGCCGTGCAGCAGGAAGTAGGGCAGATAGACGGCTAGCTCGATGATGAGTGTCGCGTAGAGGGACTTTTCGCGGTAGGAGAGCGAAGACATGGTGGATTTCTCCGTGTCAAAAATATTTGACATGGCGAAGGTAGCAGGGGCGGAAGGTGATGTCAAATATTTCTTACATGAAAATTTAGTGTGCGAAAAGGGGGGATGCGTGAGGGTCAGTGCGCTGGGGCGGAGCGGGTCGAGGCGGCGGACTTTGCCGAGGCGGCACTGGGGCCGGGGGTGCCGGTGGTGCGGAGGTAGGCGGCGGCGGCGGTGAGGCGGACGGGGTATTTGGGATCGACGAAGAGGGCGTAGAGGGCGGTGGAGGTGGGCTGGTCGCGGTAGTCGACGAGGCCTTTAGCGGCGGCGGCGCGGACGGCGGGGTCTTTGTCGGCGAGTGCGGCGATGAGTTCCTGATGGATGGGCGGAGTACGCTCCTGCGCGATGGCGTCGATGGCCGAGGCGCGGGCGAGGTCGCCGCCGCTCTGATGGATGAAGTTGAAGGCGGCGATGCCGAAGCCGAAGGGGCCGAGCAGCATGGTGGCGCCCTCTGTGGCGCCGAGGCGTGCCATTTTGGCAGGGTCGTGCAGGGTGCTGTCGATCTTGTGTTTTGTGCCGTTGACGAGCGTGGGATTGGCGCTGCGTTCGCCATCGGCGATGGCCATGAGGATGTCCTCGCCGGAGCGGTCGTTCATCTTCCAAAGAGTCATGGCGGTGGCGAAGACGACCTGCGGCTCGGGGTCGTCGAGCAATTCGCGCAGCGGCGTGGTGAGATTGCGGTCGCCGGACTGGCCGGCGGCGAGCGCGGCGGCGGTGCGCACATCGAGGTCGGGGTCATGCATGGCGGCTTCGATCAGCTTTTCGGCGTGTGGGGTGCGCAGCAGGCCGATGGCCGCGAGGGCCTGGATGCGGGTCTGCGGGTGTTTGGGGTCGGCGGCTGCGTCGGTGAGGATGGTCCAGGCTCGGCCGGCGCGCTGGGCGGGGGTGGAGTTCGAGGGTAGATCTTCCGCGGGCAGGTCCTGGTCTCCGGCGATGGTGGCGTCAGGGCTGGCGGGCGGAGCTGAGTCTTGGGCCTTGGCTGGCGCGGCTTGCGGCTTGGCGGAGTCCTGAGCGGAGGCGGCGGCGCAGAACAGTCCGGCACTGAGCAGTGCTATCAGGACCCGGTGTATGTGAGTTCTGCCATCGCGCGCCTCTATAGGTGCGTTCATTTGAGGACTCCGTGAGGTTGGTTTCATTTCGAGGGCCCGATAATTTGTGTGATGCAGAATGATAGCGGCCTGTGCGCGTATGGATGAAATTTGCGGGCGGCAGCGATGTGGGCTGTGCGGGTAAGGGGGCTGTCTTCGCCAGCGGGTAGACTCAAAGCAGCATGGTGTTGCCGTTTGTCAGCGAACTGCTTGCGGACCTTGAGAATTGTGTTCCGTTTGAGCGTGTCCGTCGCCATCTGAGCGGCGGCAGCGGGCGAAGAACCGTCTCTGGACTGACGTTTACCGCGCGGGGGCTGTATCTGCCGTACATGGCACGAGCGGCGCAGGCGCCGTGCCTGGTGGTGGTGGCAGATAACAAGGCGGCTGAGGCGCTGCATGCGGCGGTGATTGCGGCGTGCGAACTGACGGGCGCGTTGGATGCCGACTCCGTGCTGCGGCTGCCGGCCCATGATGTGCTGCCATTTGAAAATCTCTCGCCGCATCCCGAGATACAGGAGACGCGCGCGACCACGCTGTGGAAGATTGCCACAGGCGCGGCGCGGATGGTGATTGCTCCGGTGGAGGCGGCGGCGATGCGGCTGTTTCCGCGCGAGCATTATGCGGGGCTGGCGCTGAAGCTGAACCGCGGCGAGGAGTATCTGCCGGAGATGCTGATGGAGCATCTGCTTTCGGTGGGTTACACGCGCGTCGATGTCGTCGAGATGCCGGGGCAGGTGACGCTGCGCGGCGGGATTCTGGATGTGTATTCGCCGGAGATGGAGCGGCCGGTGCGCGTGGAGTTCTTCGGCGACGAGATTGAGTCGATCCGGCGGTTCGACCCGGAGACGCAGCGGTCAGCGTCGATGATGGAGAGCGCGCTGCTGCTGCCGCTGACGGAGATTCCGGTGACGCAGCCGATCCTGGAGGCGATCAACGCGCGGCTGACGCGGGCCGGAGCTGCGGGCGCGGAGCTGGAGGGCGGCGAGCAGCCGGCGGAGCTGCTGACGCATGTGGAGACGGTGGAGCTGCTCGACGAGACGGGCGACTCATCCTTTGCAGCTTCATCGCAAAGGGTGGGCCGGCATATGGAGGCGACGGTCTTTCCGGGGTGGGAGTTCTTCGCGCCAGTGGCTCCGGCGGCGGCCGTGGGAAGGCTGACGCTGCTGGACCTGATGGGCGCGAAGACGCGCGTCTTCATCGAAGAGCCGGCGATGGTGAAGAACCAGGGCGAGCGCTGGTGGAACAAGGTGGAGCAGCGGCATGAACGGTCGGGGATTGGATCGCTGATTATGGCGGAGGATATTTATCTTTCGCCGTGGGAACTGGAGGACAGGCTGCGCGATCTTGCGAATGGCGCGACGGCGGTTGCGGGCGGTGCGCCTTCCATACTTTTAGACCAGCTGGGCGCGGTGGATGTGCTGGACGGCGATAACAGTGAACTGTCTGCGATCGACTTTGCGACTCGGCCGACGCAACGGTTTCACGGGGCTATTCCTGCTTTAGTCGACGCCATCCGCGCGTTGGTGGAGCAGGATGCGCGCGTGGTGATCGCCGCGCCGAACCAGGGCGAGGTGGAGCGGCTGGCCTCGTTGCTGCAGGAGTATCAGCTGGCATACCGGCTGGGCTCGCGCGTGCAGACGGGCAGCGAGACGGTGTACTCGGAGTCGAGCTATCTGGCGGGCGACCTGCGCATGCCAGTGATTGTGCGCGCGGCGATTGCGAACGGTGTGCAGGTGCTGGACCTACGCGATGCGGATGGACGCGCGGTGGCGCGGCAGATGGTGGTCTTTGGCGCGCAGGACCTGGTGGACGACGCGGACGTGACGGCGCGGCCGGTGCAGCGGAGGAAGTCGAAGACATCTGCGTTCGTCTCGGACTTTCGCGACCTGGCAGTGGGCGACTACGTCGTGCACATCGACCACGGCATCGCGCGCTACTGCGGTCTGCGAGTGATTGAAGAGAATGGCCAGCCGCCGCTGGAGCTGATGATTCTCGAATTCGCGGACGAGGCGAAGCTGTATGTGCCGCTGACGAGGCTGGACCTGATCCAGAAATATCGCTCGACCGACACAGGGCCCGCGCCGCAGCTGAACAAGCTGGGCACGCAGGGCTGGCAGAAGACCAAAGCGCGCGTGAAGAAGGCGATGGCCGATATGTCCGGCGAGCTGATCAAGCTGTACGCGCAGCGGCAGGCGGCGACGGGCACGGCCTTCTCGCCGGACACGAACATGCAGCGCGAGTTTGAGGACGCGTTCGACTTCAATGAGACGGACGACCAGATTACGGCGATTGCGGACATCAAGCGGGACATGGAATCGCCGCAGCCGATGGACCGGCTGCTGTGCGGCGATGTGGGCTATGGCAAGACCGAGGTCGCGATGCGCGCGGCCTTCAAGGCGGTGCAGGACGGCAAGCAGGTGGCGGTGCTGACGCCGACGACGGTGCTTGCGTTCCAGCATTTCGAAAGCTTCAAGCGGCGGTTTGCGAATTTTCCCATCACGGTGGAGATGATCTCGCGCTTCCGCACGGCCAAGGAGCAGAAGGAGATTCTGGAGCGCGCGGCGGCGGGCAAGGTGGACATCCTGATCGGGACTCATCGGATTTTGTCGAAGGATCTGAAGTTCCAGGACCTCGGTCTGCTGGTGGTGGACGAGGAGCAGCGCTTCGGCGTGCGGCACAAGGAGCGGCTGAAGCAGATGCGCGCACACATCGATGTGCTGGCGATGTCGGCGACGCCGATTCCGCGGACGCTGCACATGTCGCTGGTGGGACTGCGGGATATGTCCATTATTGAGACGCCGCCGAAGGACAGGATGGCGATCCAGACGATTGTGGCGAAGTTCGACGAGAAGCTGGTGCGCACGGCCGTGGAGATGGAGCTGGAGCGCGGGGGGCAGACGTACTTTGTGCACAACCGCGTGGAGACGATCTATGACCTGGCGGCGAAGATACGCGAGCTGGTGCCGTCGGCGCGGATTGTGGTGGGGCATGGGCAGATGCCGGAGACGGAGCTGGAGCGCGTGATGCTCGCGTTCATGAATCACGAGTATGACGTGCTGGTGGCGACGTCGATCATCGAGAATGGGCTGGATATTCCGCTGGCGAACACGATCATCATCAACCGCGCAGACCGGCATGGGCTGAGCGAGCTGTATCAGCTTCGCGGGCGCGTGGGCCGGTCGAACCGGCGCGCGTATGCGTACCTGCTGATTCCGCCGGACACGGAGCTGACGGAGATTGCGCGGCGGCGGCTGGCGGCGCTGAAGGAGTTCAGCGACCTGGGCGCGGGATTCAAGATTGCCGCGCTGGATCTCGAGCTGCGTGGCGCGGGCAACATGCTGGGCGGCGAGCAGAGCGGGCATATTGAGGCCGTGGGCTTTGAGATGTACACGTCGATGCTGGAAGAGGCCGTGCGCAAGCTGAAGGGCGAAGGCGAGAAGCCGGCACACGCGGGGACGGCGATCAATCTGGGCATTTCAGTCCGTATCGATTCCAGTTACATACCGGAGGAGAACCAGCGGCTGCGCATGTACAAGCGCATTGCGGCGGCCGAATCGCAGCCGGAAATCGCAGATGTTCTGGCTGAATTAAAAGATCGATATGGCGACCCGCCCGAGTCGGTGGGCAATTTGCTGGCGGCTGCGGAGCTGCGGCTGCTGTGTGAGCGGCTGGGCATCTCGCAACTGGACCGCAAGCGGACGCAGGTGGAGTTGCCTGCGCAGAGGGCAGCTGGTTCTCAAAGCACGGGCCCGCAGCACACGATGCTGATGCGGCATGGCGCGAGGCCTGTCGCGCAGAAGACGTTTGTGGAGATGCTGCATATCCGGTTTGGGGCGGAGGCGGCGGATTCCACACAGCAGAACCATGCGACCGTCGATCCTGGTGCGATGATGAAGCTGGTGTCGCGCAATGCCAAACGCGGCGCGGCGTTTACGCCGCAGGGTGTGCTGCGCTGGCCGCTGACCTCGGCGAAGTCTGAGGATGTGCTGGCGGAGACGCGGGTGTTGCTGGAATCGCTGCAGCAGACGGCATGAAGACAGCTTGGGGGCCTAACGTGGTTTCTCCCACTCATCGCGCGATGTAACTGCGCGATGAATGGGGCACCCAAGATACACGCCTGCTGCATCACAATCACACTGAGGTGACGAGCGATGAAGGCAGTGGTCCTGCATGAGTATGGCGGTCCGGACAAGCTAAAGTATGAGGATTTCCCAGACCCGGAGCCGGGGGAAGGCCAGGTGCTGGTGCGCGTGGCGGCGGCGAGCATCAACCCGATCGACTGGAAGATGCGCAGCGGTGCGGCGAAGGAGCGCTTTCCGGTGGAGTTTCCGGCGATCCTGGGGCGCGATGTCTCGGGAACGGTCCGCAGCGTGGGAGCGAAGGTGGAGGGTTTCGCTCCGGGCGACAAGGTGATGGCGCTGGCGTGGAAGACCTACGCGGAGCTCTGCGTGGTGAATGCGACGGACCTGGTGCACGTGCCGGAGGGGCTGGACCTGATCGACGCCGCGGCGGTTCCGCTGGTGACGCTTACCGGGGAGCAGCTGATTTCGCTGGGGACGAATATTCAGAAGGGGCAGACGGTGCTGGTGACCGGAGCTCTGGGCAGTGTGGGGCGGAGTGCGGTGTTTACGGCGAAGCAGGCCGGCGCAATAGTCTTTGCCGGCGTGCGCAAGAGCCAGAAGGAGCAGGCGAAGGAGCTGGGCGCGGATGAGGTGATCGGGCTCGATGACGACGCGGACCTTGCGCGTCTGGGATTTCTGGATGCGGTCGCCGACACGGTGGGTGGCGAGACGGCGCAGAAGCTGATCGCCAAGGTGAAGCCGGGCGGCGTCTACGGCTCGGTGGTTGGGCCGCCGGCGAATGCGAAGATGCATCCGACGGTGCGCGTGCAGCCGATCATGGCGAAGCCGGATGCGGCGAAGTTGCGCTGGCTGGCGGAGCAGGTTGCGGCAGGGAAGCTGCGCATCCCCATCGACCGCATGGTGCCGCTGGAGGATGCGGCGAAGGCGCACGCCGCCGCGGAGAAGGGCGGCGTCAACGGGAAGATCCTGCTGCTGGCTTAAAGACAAAAGACGGAAACTCTGGAGGCGCGCCAAGCGCGTGCTCCAGAATGAGAGATTACGAACGCGGGCGGAAGGCGCTGCGGATCTTGGCGTGCCGCGCCTGGTCTGTCCTCGCGCGTGCGCCACCGGACGACGGTGTTTCGCCGTCCGCCGGGTAGAGCACCACGTGGCGACCGGGGCCTTCGCCGCTTGATGCGGTAGGCAGGCCGGATTCGGCGAGCTGCATGTGGACCATGCGGCGCTCGCGGGAGCTCATGGGCGGAAAGGCGTAGGGACGGCCGGTGTCCTGCACGCTCTCCATGGCCTCTTCGACCATGGCGCGCAGGCGGCGGTCGCGGTCGGCCTTGAAGCTATCGGCGTCGAAGGAGACCTCGTCGTGCGCGTCCGGTTCGAGGCGCAGGATCTTGGTCGCGATGTGTTCGAGCGCGTTGAGCAGCTCGCCATTGCGGGCGGTGAGCCAGCGCGTGTCCGGCCCGATGAACTCGACGGAGAGCGTGTGCGGGCCTGTTGCCGGTGCTTCGGCGGCATCTTCGGTCGCGGCGCCGCGCGCCTTCACGCGGTAGCGCAGCCGAAGGCCGCTGGCGGAGGTGAAAGTTTGCAGAAATTTGGCTACGGTGCGTGCTGCCTGAGTTACATCATCCATGACGGGGTGTTGGCCTACGAATAAAGGTTATATCACTCTTTCGCCGTATGGATGTCAGGCCAACAGATGGCCGCAAAAATTCGCGACCCGGCTTCGATACGAAGCCCTTGGGGGAAGGCGCTCAAGCTTACGCGCCGGGTGAGTCGCTGTCGTTGTCCTTCAGCATGTCGTCCTGGTCGCGATGCCCCAGTTGATATTGGAAGGGATCGAATGACCGTGGACCGGCGGCGATGAACGGGCCATCATCTTCCATGGCGCCCTTGCGGCTGGCTTCGTCGGAACGTGCACTGAGCGGATAGAGCATGTGAGTCCTCCTGTGCCTTGCGGATGGTGTTTCCTGGGCTTCCGGGGTCTGCTGTTCAATCCTGCAATTGTGCGGTGAGTGAGATGGATCATAGCACGGCCCGCGACGGATGCAAGGGGCCTGCGCAGGCATTTTGCACAGGCTTCCGGATTTGGGGCAGCAGACGCGCTCGGCGCCGAGACAAATTATGGAGTGACGACGAGGGTCAGTTGGGTGGTGTGGGTGATGCCGCTGGTCTGGGCAGTGCCGGTGATGGGAATGGTGTAGGTGCCGGCGGGCACTTGGTAGGGAACAATGATCTCGCCGCATCCGGTCAACGCGATCATGGAGAGCGCGAGCGTCACGGCGGAGAGGATGGTGGCGTAGCGCGCGGCCATGCGCCGCGTTCGCAGACCCGCTAAGAGCCCCACCGGAAGCAGCAGAATCGCAAATTGTATCGGCGAGGGAGTGCGCGGATGATTTTGCGCGATGGGAGGGATTGAGGTATCCAGGAAGACGGATACGGTTGCGGTGTTGTATGCGAGCAGGGTTGTGGTTGCGGGCGTCACTTTGCAGACGATGTGGGCGGGAACATTGGTGCAGGCAACGCCGATTCCATCGGTAAAGCCGCCAATGCTGGTGAGCGTTGCCGCGGTTGTGACGTTGCCGCCGGACTGGACGGTAACGGTGGGGTTGGTGAGTGCGATCGAGAAGTCGGGCTGCAAGGGGCAGTTGCTGGCGGCATAGTAGGTGTCCCCGGAGTAGGCGCAGGAGAGCGAGGTCGCGCCTGCGGGGACGGGGATCGTGAGTGACGCGGTGGTGGCGGGATTTCCCACGGGAACGGGCGATCCCAGCGGCGAGCCGTTGTTGTAGAAGGTGACGTCGCCGGTCAGTACGGGCTCGGCCGGCGCGATGCTGAGGGGGGTCACGGTCGCGGTTAGCGTGGTCTGGCCGTTGGCAGCGGCGCTGGTGGTGAGCGTGGAGCGGGTGAGGATTAGGTTTTGCCCGGTCGTATTGAAGCCGATTTTGGTAACGAAGCCTGCCGAGGGACTAAAGACCATACCGTTCATTCGGGTGGGTGTCCCTGCGAGGCTTGTCTGGAAGGCATTGGCTGTCACGGGAAAATCACTTGATTCAGTCAAGCCGGACAGATACGCGTTGCCCTGTTTGTCGGACGCCAGGCCAACCAGCACCTCCGCAACGCTGCCGCCCAGGTACGTCGAGTAAACCATTTGAAAGTCTGGAAGGTGGAACGCCGCGAAGTAGGTAGTAGGTGATCCAAATTGAGCATGAAGCGTCTCTTCCAGTGCATCGGGGGTAACGGGAAAGTCGGGCGCCGACGTATTTCCGGCGACGTAGACGTTTCCGTTTCCGTCCAGTGCAATCCCATTTGCAATATCGGACGGCGAGGTGCCGGGCCCATTGCTAGCGAGATAACCGCCCCCCTGTGAGTTTTTGCTGCCCCCGAGATAGGTGGAATAGAGAAGCCCGCTGCCGGCCGAGTTCAGTACGCTGAATACGGATGTCCAGTCACTGGCGCCAGAACCGATCTCCTTGTTCGTCTTTTGCAAGGCGTCTGCCGTAACGGGATAGTCCGAAGAGCCGGATTGACCGGCGACATAGGCGTTGCCCGAGGCGTCTACCGCAATTGCGGAGAGAAAATCCGGGGATTCTGCAGTAACGGTCTTGCCGGTTGAATCCATCCCGGTGGTTAATGTTCCACGGCCTCCCAGGTAGGTGGAGTAGAGAAGCGCGGTGCCTGTGGGATTCAGTTTGGTGACGACCGGCTCATAGTCTTGCCCCAGGCGCGGTGGAGTGGCAGTCTTATTCGTGGTTTGAAACGCACCCGGAGTCGTTGGATAATCAATCGACGTGGAGTTTCCCACGATATACGCATCCGCCGCCGTATCCACTGCAATTCCGACGCCCTCATCGCCTTGAAAGCCGAACAGAATGTCAATTGAGCCGGGAACTCCAATGGGATAACCCAACCCATTGTCCCCCGATCCACCGATATACGTTGAGTAGATCAACCCTGACCCGCTCGCATTGAACCTGGTTACGAAGGCGTTGGGTTCACCGTGGGCCGCTGCATTGTTGGTCGTTTGATAGGCGCCAGGGGTAACAGGAAAGTCGATCGAAAAGGCTTCGCCGGTGACATAAGCCTCGCCGCTCGCATTGACAGCCACTCCAAATGCAATGTCTTCGCCGTACTTGCTTCCACCCAGGTATGTCGAATAGACCAGCCCGCTTCCTGACGGATTAAACTTAGTAAGAAACGCGCTCCCTTTCAGGTTGGGGCTTTGAGCCTGGAATGCTCCCGGCGTTACCGGGAGATCCTGTGAACCTGTCTGTCCGACTACATAAGCATCGCCTGCACTGTCGACGGCAATTGCCCACGGATACTCACCGCCCCCAACACTGCCAAAATAGGTCGAATACGCCAGGCTCTCTCCATCCGGGCTTAGCTTCGCGACATAAGCGTAGGAATCGATGTAGTTCTTGGCCCCTGGCGGCGGGGGCTGATGATTGGTGGTGTCAAATGCGCCTGGCGTCAGGGGCAACCCGCCTGCCGAATCGCCGGTGATATACGCTGAGCCCGCGCTGTCCACTGCAATCGCTCCTCCTCCAGCATTGTTGAAGTAGGTGGAATAGGCGAGCTGAGGATCGATGACTAACGGCTGCGCGTGGTCGTAGTGACCGAGGGTGAAGCCGATCTCGGTTTCGCTGATCATCACGAAGCGCGCCGGGACTGGTTGCTTGTTCGAGCCTTGCATCTGGTAGGCGATGGGTTGATGGAAGGCGATGGCTCCATGCGGGCCTTGGATCTTGAGGTCGCCGTTTTGCTCAAGGCTCAGCTTGGCTCCTGCGAACTGGATGCGGATGGGCTTCACGCTCGATCGCGGCGCGAGAAGGAGATCGTATTCCAGAGCCTGATGATTTCCGTAGTAGAGCAGGTCGACGCCAGGATAGACGCCTGCATAGGCGACCTTGGCGTAAGTTGGCAGGTTTGTGCGCCAGCGTTTCGGATCGTTGCCGATGAAGTAGTTGACCTTGCCGGGGAGTAGATCCTTCGCGACCGGCAGGGATGCGCGTGCGCCTTCGAGCTTCATGGCAACGGCGTCGTCCGTGCCCAGGCGGAGCAGCGCGCCGTCTCGAGTGAGGTAGACAGAGTATCCACTGCCGCGAGCGAGGAATGACGAGCCATCTTCCGCAGCTGCAAAACTTAGTGGAAGCCGGCCGTAATCCGCCTTCACGCGAGCCTTCGCGACCGGCGGCCCAGCAGCCGGTTGGCCGACGGCGAGACCGGAGCCCATTGCTGCAACGCAGAAGAACGTGAGTTCGCGCGGAAGACGAGGCACGGCGCAGGCTCCTCCAGACGCGAATCATCATACCCGGCGGTGAAGGGCATTGTCATAAGAGAGAGTGTTCGAACTTCGTAGGGAATGTTCGGACTTCGCGGGGCGATCTAGCGGAAGGACCAGGTGCGGACTGGGCCGACGTCGACGTGTACAAACTGCGAGACGGGATAGTAGCCCACACCGCCAGCGTGCAGCGCGAGCGCGGCGTTGCGCAGGGTGGCAGTGCTGACGCCGGGAACCCGGATGTCGATGGCTTTGGCGAGCATGTGCTGGCTGTGCTCGGCGACGCCGGTGCTGGGGCCGAGGGAGCGGAGGTAGTTGTTGCTCCACGGCGAGCGGTAGCCGCAGACGATGTCGATGACGCCGTCGGGACGGCCGAGGCGCGCCATCAGCGCGTGGAGGGTATCGAACTCGCGAGGATCGTAGCTGCTGCTATCGCCGGTGCGGTGGTCGCGCAGGAAGTGGTTGAGGCGGTCGAGGGCCTCGGGGATGTACTCGTCACCGATGCGGTAGACGACGTCGATCTGCTCACCGGTGTGGAGGTGATACATGCGCAGGCGGTACTGCTGCGGGCCAGAAGCGGCTGTCGCGTGATGCAGATCGGGTCGGCGGACGTTTGAGGCCTGGGTGGCTGGGCTAAGGATGAAGAAGGCTGCGAGCAGAGCGGTGGCCGCCGCCGTGCGTTTGAAGGACATCAATGGGTTGCTCCCCGGGGTCTGATGGAATCGGCGAATGGAGCTTGCGACCGTCGATTCGCGCTTGCGAGTTACTTATTTAGTTTAACGGCTGCAAATGGGTGGTCACTCGCACCTTTGTGTCATCTTTTTGTGTCAGCGGGAATCGGCGACATATGCGGTACATCGCGCGTGATCGCAAGCGGCTGATTCTCAGAGGGTTGATTCCGGGGCCTAGCGGCCGTCTGGGGCGGGGACCATGACGGCGTTGGGGTCGACGCGCGGAATGCCGAAGTGGCCGCTGAGGTGGACGAGGTCGAGCGGGCGGAGGTCACCGGCGACCTGGACCAGGCTCATCTCATGCGTGGCGCGGACGAGAACCATGACGTGGTCGATGTCGGCGCCGGAGAAGTGCAGCCAGACGTCGGTGATGCTGGAGCGGGGCTGGGCTTCGTTGGCGGGCGCCTGGTTGCCGTTGACAAGGTGCTTCCAGCCGGAGCGGTGCAGGGTGTCGACGATCCAGGCCATGGTCTCGGGTGTGTAGAAGGCCGGCTCCTTGTAGCGGTAGGTGTCAAAGCTGAGGCCGGTGAGCGCGGCGGCGGCGCGGTCAGGCGGCAGGCCAGCCTGGGCGAGGACGTCCTGCGCGATCTGCATCTCGGACCGATCGAAGCTGAACCCGGTGTGGGTGCCGGGCTCGCTGGCGAGATTGTTGACGCTGTCGAGGATGCCCGGCGGCATGCGCGAGTCTGGCGCGGGATTGGGCGCAGCCTGAGCGGCGAGGGAGATTGAAAACAGGCCGGCGGAGGCCAGGAGGGCAGCGGAAAGGATGCGCGGGCGCAGAGAGAATGCCATGAGAGAAAAGACTCCTGCAGGGTTGGACACGGTTTCTGGGCTGGAGTTACAGATTCGGCGCGCGAAATTTTGCGGCTGGCTACTGCGAGGCCTTGGGGGCGAAGTAGCCGGTGTGTGCGCGGACCTTGTAGGCGGGGTTGCGGGCCTGCAGGTAGATCGTGCGGAAGCTGCCGTCGGTCTTGAAGTTGGCGGGCGTGTATTCGAGCAGATACTGGCTACGCAGCTCTTCATTGATGGCAGTGAAGCCGTTGGCGACGTCCTCAATGCGCATGGGATAGAAGGCGCGGCCGCCGGTGGCGTTGGAGATTTGCTCGAGGATGTCGTCGCCCTTGTCGCGGCTGGGCGAGACGTTGGTGGAGATGGCGTAGACGATGGTCTCCGCGCGCTGGCACTCCTTGATAGCGTCGCCCTCCATGGCATGGCTGTAGTTGTCGTCGCCGTCGGAGACGAGCACAAGCGCCTTGCGGACCACGCCGTTCTCGCGCAGGGTGAGCATCTGGTCGTGGCAGGTGGAGTAGAGGGCGTCATAGAGCGCGGTGCCGCCGCCGGGTCGGAGCTTCTGGATGCCCTGGTCGAGCGAGTCGATGTTGTTGGTGAAGGGCTGGGTCAGGTCGATCTGCACGTCGAAGCCCGCGACGAAGGCGCGGTCGTTGCGGTGCAGGGTCTGCATGAGGAACTGGACGGCCGACTGCTGCTCAAACTGGAAGCGCTGGCGGATGGAGGAGCTGGTGTCCAGCATGATGCCGACGCGCAGCGGCAGGTCCGTCTGCTGCTGGAAGTGGAGCACAGCCTCCGGCTGCATACGATTATCGAGCAGGCCGAAGTCCGAGAGATTGAGGCCTTTGATGAAGTGGCCGTGCTTGTCGGTCACGGTGAAGACGAGATCCACCTCGTTGACGCCGACCTTGAGAGTGGGCGTGGCAGCGTCGTCGCCCGCGTTGACGGGTGTGGCAGGGGACGGCTCAGGCGTTGTGGCGCTCTGCGACGGAGACGTCGGCGTGGCGGGGCTTGTTGTCTGGGTTGGCTGCGCAGGAGTGGCTGCCGGGGGCTGGGGCGTCTGAGCGAGTGCGGAAGCGGTGACGACGGCCAGCACTGCAAACAGACCGGCGGAGCGGCGGAGGAGGTTTGGGGCCGGGGCCGCAGCAGCCGGTCGGGAGTTGTTCATCGGTCTCACTCGCTCGATTCTATCAACCGCTTCCCCGTGAGCTGCTGCAGAAACGCCTGCAACTCAAGGGGCAGTGGAGCGTTGATCAACAGCGGTTTGCCGGTGCGTGGATGGGTGAACTCCAGTTGTGCGGCGTGGAGGAAGTTGCGCGCGAGATGCAGAATCGGCGGCACTTCCTCCATCCCCGGTTCTCCATGAACCGGCAGCGTTTCTATTGGACGCGGTTTGCGGCTGTTGCGTTTGGCTGGGGATGAATCGGCTGGCGTGAGAGGAATGGTCCGTGGGGCGCCGTAGAGGGTGTCGCCGACGACGGGGTGGCCGAGCGACTGCATGTGCACGCGGATCTGGTGCGTGCGGCCGGTCTCGATGCGGACATCGACCAGCGTGAAGGCCCCGTAGGGCGTGGAGAAGCGCTCGAGCACGCGGACGTGCGAGACGGCGGTGCGAGCGTCTGACCCTCCGGGGCGGCGTGTGGTCATGCGGGTACGGCGGACGAGATCGCGGGCGATGGCGAGGTTGACGGTGACGGTGTCCTGTGTGAGGGTGCCGTGGACGAGCGCGAGGTAGGTCTTCTTGATGCGGCGGGCGGAGAACATCTCGCCGAGCTGGCGGTGGGTTTGGTCGTCCTTGGCGACGACGATGGCGCCGGAGGTGTCCTTGTCGAGGCGATGGACGATGCCGGGGCGGAGCTCACCGCCGGTGGTGGAGAGCTGCTGCATGTGGTGCAGCAGCGCGTTGACCAGAGTGCCGGTATTTCTGGTGTCCCCGCCGGGAGTGTCGGTCCGTCCGGCGCCGGCGTGGACCATCATGCCGGCGGGCTTGTTGATGACGGCGAGTGAGTCGTCTTCGTAGAGGATGTCGAGCGGGATGGCCTCGGGTGTAGCGCGGAGCGGGGCTGGGCGCGGTTCGCCCTCGATCGTGATGACCTCGCCGCCACGGAGTTTGTGGCTGGCCTTGGCGTCGATACCGTCGACGCGCACCTGGCCGGCGGAGATTAGAAGCTGCACGCGGGCGCGGCTGAGAATGGGGATGGCGTGCGCAAGGTAGGCATCGAGGCGCTGACCGGACGCGTTGGGTTCGGCGGTGAGGGAGCGCGGGATGGGAGCCGAAGGAGCAAGAGACTGGTCCGGTGCGGGTGGAGCGGAGGGGTCGTCGTCGAGCTCGAGCTCAGGGTCGGCGGCATCGAGTTCTGCGGAGGCGGCGAGCTCGGTGGCTTCGAGCTCTTCGGCAGCAGCAAGTTCAGCGCGCTCCTGCCCGGAGGTGCGGGCGGCGCGGTACTCGGCGCGTACAGACTGGCGGCGCTTGCCCTTGGGCAGCATGTTTTTAGAGGGCATGGGAGACCGAAGGCGAACGATATGGAAAAGAAGGCTCCAGGGCTGAAGCCCTGAGAGTGCGAGCGATCCGTTTCCGCGCCCCGAAAGGCGCTGCTACTCCGCCGAAGATGGAAGGTAGAAAAACCGACCCACGGGGCCGTGGGGAGAAGCGCTGGTGAACCCGTCCTAAGACGGCGGGACCCTGCCGTGGTTCTTTAGGCATTCCGGACTGGCGGACACTGCACACCGAACCATATATACGAGCAAGACCCCTGTTCAATGAATGTTGGTTCAACCAGCGTTATTCCCCCACCTGCTTTGCAGGCCGGTTTTCTGAGTTGGATGCTAATGGCGAAGGGATGAATTAGCAAGGGGAGGCCCAGTCAATTGCCTTTTGGGCTGGATACAACGGTAGACGTCGGCACAGATAACGGGAGCGCCGAGGCCGCTGCGGTGGCGTTGGATTGCTTCGCTCTGGCGACGAGCTTTTTGAGCTTGCCCTCTACATCGTTGCCAGAGCCCAGCAATTCGGTGGTGAGCACTCCATCGCTGTCGATCGTGAAGTAATGTGGAATTGCATCAATCTCAAACGCTGCGCTGAGCTTTTGGTCCGCATCGCGGTACTGGATCCAGGTCATCTGGTTCTTTGCGATGAAATCCTTCCACGTGGCTTCATTGTCGTCCCAACTGATGCTAACCACGACTAGCGGCTGTCCTGCAAAGTCTTTGGCGATCTTCTTCATTTGTGGGAGTTCTTCCATGCACGGCCCACACCACGTCGCCCAGAAGTCGATGAGCACAACACGGCCATCCATGGCGTCGAGCGTGAATTTGGAGCCATCCAGTGCCGTGATTGTGAAGGCTGGCGCATGTCTGGCGATGGAGGCTTGTGGGTTTTCGGCGAAGTGCTTCATGCGCAGGTAGCCCGGATCGTTCGATGGCTCACGCGCGAGGCTTTGCAGGAACTGATTACGTGCGCCGTCTATATCACCCATCCGAGTGTGCACCAGACCGTCGAGGAAATGCGGGGTGGGGTCTTTGGGGTCATCGGCCATTGCGGACTGGAGCACTTTGTCGGCCGCCGCCAACTGATCGGGCTTCGGTTTGTCGCCTGCAGCCGCGAGAATAGCCTGTCCCTGGAGCGATTCGGCCGCCGCGCGATCGACGGGTGAAGTTGCCAGTTCGGATAGCTGGGCGGCCGCTTGGATGGCATCCTTATCGTTCCCCGTCTTGAGCGCCATCACTGTCATCTGGCGGAGGCAATCGGCGCATTTGCCACCGGCGATTTTGTTGGCCTTCTTGTACGAGTCATAGGCGGAGGAGAACTCTTCGGAGCCCGTCAACTTCCTGGCGTCCGTCATTGCTGCGGTGAAGCGCTTATCCGATAGATAGGCAGGTCGAGGAACGGCCGGATCCGTTGCTGCGGATGGGGTGGCCGAAGGCGTGGCCGACTGACCTATGCCTGGAATATGGGAACCGGACCAGATCAGGCACGCAAGGACTGCAAGGCGCGACGGGCGGTTGGCGAACACGGATTGCTCTCCGAGCGAAAGGTTTGAGTGCCATCCATCATCGTTCGGGAACGGAGAAATCTCAATAAAAAAGCGCAGTCTGTGACATTTCATGAAGGCAGGCTGCTTTCGGCACCCCCCTCACATCCAAGCTATTGAACTTGAGGAGAGCCGGAAGAATGAGCGAAGAATGGATTGCGCAGCTTGCAGGCGAGATCAAGCAGAAGGACAAAGAGGCAGCCGAGGGCTACGCGCGGACCGAGCACTATGCGAGCGTAGCTGCGGAGCGTGGGCGCGATTTCTTCTTTACCGCGGTGCAGTGCCTGCAGGATGACGTGGATGCGTTACGGCGCGCGCTGCAGGGCGACGTGACCTCGGCCGAGACGGCGCTGGAGCGGGTGAAGGTGGACGAGGTGCGGATCACTCGGGCCCGCTTCCCGTGGGTAGATGCGCGGCTGACGCATAAGGACGACGCGATCACACTGGACTACGCGAAGAGCCCTGGGACGGCGGGCGATCCGGCGCAGGGCCGCGTGACGCGGGCCTTCCAGTTCCGCGTGGCGGCGCAGGAAGATAGGGATGAAAAGGTGAGTGTGGAGGAAGCGTTTGCGGCAGATGCGAAAAGTTATGAGACGCCGGAGGCGTTTGCGCAGGCGGTGATGGAGATATTGTTTCGGCCGGCGGCTGCGGGCTCGACCAAGCCGGAGGCGCAGACGGAAGCGGCGGCATAAAGACTGTTCAGGTCAGTCGCATGAGGCAGTGAAGGCCGCCGACGTTCTGGCGGCCTTTCACCTGAACCTCAATCTCTGGCTACGCCTTGCGGGCGGTGTGCTTGTCGCGGTAGATACGGCGGGATTCAGTGTTCTGCTGGTGCTGAATGGTGCGACGGTCCTGCGCGGTGAGGTGGCCGTTGTCCTGGGCGCGCATGCCGCGCTCTTCGTGGTTAATGCCGGCCTCTTGATGCTCCAACCGGCCGGTTTCGCCAGCGGTAAGCTGACCGCTCTTCACTCCCTGTCCGATGCGGTCCTGTTGGTTCTCCTTGCGCTGATTGATGGTTGGATCGGGATGGTTCGGAGTCGCCTGGGCAAGCAGGGCAGCAGGCGTGAGGGCGAGGGTAGCAGCGAGAGCGAGGCGGGCAAATTTCATGGCGAATCTCCTTTTCGTGCGGCGGCTTGGATCATGCTGCCGTCGCGTTCAGAGGTGTAGACACGGAGGATTGCGCGCGTGTTCCCCGCAACTTTGCGAGAAAGGTCGGGTATGGCGAGTGGTTTGGATAGCGAAATGGGGTGTCCCGGAGTTGAACACAGGATCCCGTTACCCACACCGCTTCCACAGCTTCTCAACAGACATGGCTTGCCGGATCCGCGTGGGCTTGCTATTCTGGTTTGGCTGCGGGGAATGGCCGATGTTCTGGCTGTGAGAGATTGAATCCCCGGGCGGTTCCCAGAGTCTAAGGAAGTACGGGAACCAAGCTTCGCACCCCGGCAGAATGGGTGGCTCCGGACGACATGGGGCTGCTGGCAGGGGAGACGGACGAGGCGCAGTCCAAGTGTTTGACTGGCGGCTGAGGCAAGAGGGCCGCATTCCAAACCCAAGTTGCTGCAATGAGATAGATAGGAAGCCTAGGCTTCCGCGCCCACAAATGCGGGTGTTTCGATGTTTTTGACATTCTGCGCTGTGCGAACTACGGCTGCCTAGACGCCGTGAGTGGGGATCCTGGATTCGGGGATCGAAACGATTGTTTTGACAAAAATCACCCAATCACTTGACATGCTCTCCGATCTTGGATAATCTCGAAAAGTTCGCGCAAAACGTCGCTCGCTGGTGAGCGGCCCTCAAGTCCGGCAGTTAGGCGGGCGAAGATGATCGGAAGATACGGTCAAGAGGGTCGAAGGCTTAGGCCGCCAGGCAAGCATCAAGACGAAATCACAGCGCATCAAGTTCGAGGACACAGATTCGGCTTGTCCGAATTGAGTCCTTGATCCAAAGCTGCCCGCTCAGGCGTCAGCAGCAAGGATCTTTGACAACATGGTTGAACGTGCCAGTCGTGAGATGATGCCGAATTTGGCTTAGTCATTCTCACTAGTTATATGCCTTCGCTCCTTTCGAGCGAGCGGAGGCCGTCTCAGTCCCTTCGGACCTCCGTCCTGAAGGGCGAGACAACCAAGATTAAACGAGAGTTTGATCCTGGCTCAGAATCAACGCTGGCGGCGTGCCTAACACATGCAAGTCGCACGAGAAAGTGGAGCAATCCATGAGTACAGTGGCGTACGGGTGAGTAACACGTGACTAACCTACCCTCGAGTGGGGAATAACCTGGAGAAATCCGGGCTAATACCGCATAACACTTACGAGTCAAAGCAGCAATGCGCTTGGGGAGGGGGTCGCGGCCGATTAGCTAGTTGGCGGGGTAATGGCCCACCAAGGCAATGATCGGTATCCGGCCTGAGAGGGCGCACGGACACACTGGAACTGAAACACGGTCCAGACTCCTACGGGAGGCAGCAGTGGGGAATTTTGCGCAATGGGGGAAACCCTGACGCAGCAACGCCGCGTGGAGGATGAAATCCCTTGGGATGTAAACTCCTTTCGATAGGGAAGATAATGACGGTACCTATAGAAGAAGCCCCGGCTAACTTCGTGCCAGCAGCCGCGGTAATACGAGGGGGGCAAGCGTTGTTCGGAATTATTGGGCGTAAAGGGTGCGTAGGCGGCCTGACAAGTCTGATGTGAAATCTATGGGCTCAACCCATAGCCTGCATCGGAAACTGTCGGGCTTGAGTATGGGAGAGGTGAGTGGAATTTCCGGTGTAGCGGTGAAATGCGTAGATATCGGAAGGAACACCTGTGGCGAAAGCGGCTCACTGGACCATTACTGACGCTGAGGCACGAAAGCTAGGGGAGCAAACAGGATTAGATACCCTGGTAGTCCTAGCCCTAAACGATGATTGCTTGATGTGGCAGGTACCCAATCCTGCCGTGTCGAAGCTAACGCGATAAGCAATCCGCCTGGGGAGTACGGCCGCAAGGCTGAAACTCAAAGGAATTGACGGGGGCCCGCACAAGCGGTGGAGCATGTGGTTTAATTCGACGCAACGCGAAGAACCTTACCTGGGCTCGAAATGTACCGGAATCCGGCAGAAACGTCGGCGTCTAGCAATAGACCGGTATATAGGTGCTGCATGGCTGTCGTCAGCTCGTGTCGTGAGATGTTGGGTTAAGTCCCGCAACGAGCGCAACCCTTATCTCCAGTTGCTACCATTTAGTTGAGCACTCTGGCGAAACCGCCTCGGATAACGGGGAGGAAGGTGGGGATGACGTCAAGTCCTCATGGCCTTTATGTCCAGGGCTACACACGTGCTACAATGGCCGGTACAAACCGCTGCAAACCCGCGAGGGGGAGCTAATCGGAAAAAGCCGGCCTCAGTTCGGATTGGAGTCTGCAACTCGACTCCATGAAGCTGGAATCGCTAGTAATCGTGGATCAGCATGCCACGGTGAATACGTTCCCGGGCCTTGTACACACCGCCCGTCACATCACGAAAGTGGGTTGCACTAGAAGTCGGTGCGCTAACCGCAAGGGAGCAGCCGCCCAAGGTGTAATTCATGATTGGGGTGAAGTCGTAACAAGGTAGCCGTAGGAGAACCTGCGGCTGGATCACCTCCTTTCTAAGAGAGAACGTTCCGGGTAGTTGCCGGCGCCCCGCGATTGCGGGCAGGTTTCAAAACCTGAGTCGGGACGAGACCGGACACCTCCTTGGTTGATCGCAAGATCGGCTTGGGAGAGCCTGAACTAAGCCTTCTCTTTTTCGCATTCCATCGACACCGATGGTCAGTAGTGACGTAGTCGCTACGCACGTTCAACCGTGTCCTCGAAACCTTTTTCGAGAAAACCGGGCAGTTGACCCCTTTTCGGGCGTCGACGGCCAGCAGCTCCAAGGCTGCCGTCCGAGGGCCTGTAGCTCAGTTGGTTAGAGCGCACCCCTGATAAGGGTGAGGTCGGTAGTTCGAATCTACCCAGGCCCACCATCTTTATCTGCACTCCTGTCGCCGATATGCCGATATACTGGCAAGACAGGGTGAATTGCGGAGCGAGCGCCGGTGACGCGTGAGCAAAGCAAGAGGGCGTAGCGGCTTGCCGCGCAGCCCTTGAGTGTAGGGGCTGTAGCTCAGTTGGGAGAGCACCTGCTTTGCAAGCAGGGGGTCAACGGTTCGATCCCGTTCAGCTCCACCATTCTCGATACAAGGTAATGGGCAAAATGCCCGAGGTTGAGTCTCCAGCGCGGATCCTTTGGGTCCAAGCTGGTGCCTGAACCTTGAGCGTA
>CAVYCF010000003.1:0-339175 GCA_963766975.1 uncultured Acidobacteriaceae bacterium | reverse complement strand
TGAGAGATAAATTGCCGTTCGATTTTCATCGGTCCTTTTGCAGGTGCGTGGCGATCGAGCGACGGTAGCGTAGTGCCCATCACCACGCGCGGCACGGCGGGGTCATCGACGTTTTACAGCAGCAACAGCGCGACCAAAATGTCAGCGTGGCGGAAGACACCAGCACGGTCCCTGCGGACACAACCGGCCAGATCGCGACGACTTACTTCCTGGGCGACAACATCGGCGGCACGAATTTGGGCGATGCACAACGATATCAACTTCGGTGGCAACATAGGCTCGGCGCTTGGCCTGGGCGGCACAGGAGATCTACCAATTTCGCTATGAATTCTGTTGCAATCCCTCTCGGCTTAGGCTAGATTGCTCCGTGCAGGCATTCTCGTTGTATCCAGAGTGTGAGAGTCCGTCTTGAAGACGAATAGAGCCTCAGTTTGGGATTTAGTATTCAGCGTCGTCTCCGACGAGCGTCGATACTCCTGCAATCTTTCAACTCCCCAAATGGAACATTGCGGATGCTTATATCGCTGCCGCGAACACCGTCGGTGGAAATTCCAGGACCTCAGCCTCTCAAAATTCTCCGGCACCCCACGCACGTTTGCTTCATGCGCATTAGCCTGTGACTGCACCTTGAAACTGAGTTTGCAACCCACGATATGCACCTTTGAGGCAACATATGCCGGGAGGCGTCAATGAAATCAACTTGGTCTGCACTCAAGGTGCTGTGCATCTGCGCCACAGCCTCGACAGGGATCATTCTTCCTCCGGCACAATCCACAGCGCAAACAGTTCTAAATGTCACTCCTGTCATGCAACAGACGGGATCCTGGTGCTGGCTCGCAACGGGTCAAATGATCTTCCAGTATTACGGGATTCCTCCAAATGATCCGACTGATTTCCAATGCGGTGAAGCGAGGGGACAAGGGGCCGTCCCCACTGGTGGAGTGGGACAGGCGGCGTTCATCGGCCCTTGTTGGGTGAATTGCTACGCATGTGGACAAGTGGGAGCTGGAACGATACAAGGAATCTATAATCTCGTGACTCAGTACCCACGAATCGTCGCGGCAACCGTCGGAAACTCCACGTTTCTTAGGGCACAGCTGTCGACGACTCCGCTTTCGATGGCTGCGATCAAGGTCGAGATAGATGCTGGCCGCCCAATTGCGGCCGGGATCTCGCCCGGTATCGCATTTCTTCCTCCCGGGGTGAGCGAGCACGCTGTTCTCATTGTGGGCTACGACCTCAGTTCAAACAGTCTGATCGTTAATGACCCATTCCCTTACCAATCACAGGGAATGCAGCCCGCGTATCTCCAATATGGCGGCTCGCAAATATCTCTAGGGCAATTCAGTGTTCCATATGTAGCTTTCGTCGGCCCGATGCATTGGGCAAATACCGTATTCGGAATATCGTGACTGAGTTGAGCCGCGAGGAGGATTGGATGCCGATGGAGGGTTCTGAGGATGAAGATGCTGTAAATAGCGGCCTTATTCGCGAAGCTCTCACCCTCTATATTGATAAGACACGCAGGGACGAGGTCGAAACACGTTCGTGGATTCGACAGCCCAACAACTTTATCAGTGTCGTCGCCATCGTTCTCTCGCTTGCGGGCGTCGTTTATCAGTTTGCAAAAGATCGGGTCGACGGCATTGACCAAGACCTTGCTTCAGTATCTCAAATAGCATCTGAGTTGGCCCAGATGGATGGCCAATTACTCAGCGCAACCAACGTCTCGCAAGACGCTCAGCTTGCTATGAACAACAGGCGCGTCGTGCTGTTGGCCGAAGCGGACCGCCTTATCAACGACCTTGGGAATAGGGTCCCCACTGCCCAGCTTGCTGTTCTTGCACCTGAGTATGCTGACATCGGAGATGCCAATACAGCCTTGAAATATCTTCGGCTCTTGACTGACCCACCTGCTTCCCAAACTGAACGTCTCGAAGCTTGGAGATCCATCGGAGTGTTGCTCTCCTACGAAGGCCCTGGCTCTCTAAACGATTCTCGCAGTGCCTTCCAGCAAGCTGCCGCCGTGTTTCAGAATCCGACAGATATTGGCTCGATTGGTCTCGAGATCACGGTGCACGAGCAATGGTCAGCTGTTGAAGCGCAAACTTCCAATTATTTTGCCGCTGCGACCCAAATTTCTGATGCGCGATTTCTTCTCGACAAGTTTGCGTGCATACCCGCTCGTGCGCCTATTGTTGAGCGAGTCGATACCGAAGGCCAACAGGCGCTGCAAAATCTGCGGCGCTTTGAACCGAGCGAAGCGGCTGCCGCTCAGGTCGATTGGAGTCATGCCGTTGACACAGATGTGTGCCCAAAGACGGAGGCTCAGCCGCAGGTTTCGGCAAACACAGTTTCCGTATTAAAGACCACGACAACCACGGTATGCCACTTCGCCGACGGGCCACGCAAAGGCACGACGTTCGATTTCAGGCAGTTCGGAATCGCTGGAATTCCCGTGGGCGCACCTTGTACCGACGGCCAAGGGAGTGACGGCGTAGCTGTGCAGTAGCTTCGCAACGTCATCCAAACCGACCTGCCGATGGCATGAACAACAAAGAAACGTGCGTAACGTAAGAACGTCGCAGATATGCAATGGCTGCATTTCGGTCGACACGTGAAGATCGCCGATTCGATTAGGGAGAGCGAGTAAATGCCGAAGAATATCGTATTCTGCGCGGATGGCACATGGGACGATCCTTCTGAGAACTCAAATGTTTGTCAGCTGTACGGAGCGCTCGCGAGAATCGACGGTACTCAGATCCCGATGTACGACTCAGGCGTAGGGTCAAGTGGATTGGCGATTGAAAAGTTACTGGGTGGGGCAGTCGGAGTCGGCCTCTTTCAAAAGATCAGGGATGGCTACTCTGATATCGCTGGCCAGTATCAATCCGGCGATAGGCTCTATATTTTCGGGTTCAGCCGAGGAGCCTACACCGCGCGGAGTCTCGCCGGCATGATCGCAATTTGCGGTCTTCCGAAGAACTTCCAGAATGACCAACGGTGCGTGGAGATGGCATTCAGTGCATATCGTAATCAAGCAAATCGGACGACGATGCTGGCCAATTTGAACGCCGCATATGACATGGACAATACAGCTCAGATTCAGTTGCTTGGCGTCTGGGATACTGTGGGATCGCTCGGAATCCCGGCGATCTTCGGCGATGTGGACATGTTGCAATATGGATTCCTTTCGACTACGTTGCACCCAAATGTACTGAATGCGGTTCAAGCCCTGGCCATAGATGAACAACGGCAACAATTCCAACCGTCGCTCTGGGCGAGTGAGCCTCTAGCCGACCAATCCATCACACAGGCATGGTTCTCCGGTGTACATTGCGATGTGGGTGGAGGGTATGTACCGGATGCGAATGGTGCGCTGACCTCAAACATTACCCTGCTATGGATGGCCAATTACGCAAGGACATTTGGTCTTCAATTCAAGCCCGGAGCATTGTCCAGCGCGAATGTTGGCAGGGACTCACTTGCATCCCTACACGAATCGAGAAATGGCGCTTACAGAATCTTCCCCCCGCATATCAGGACAATTGATCTGGCGTCCATTATCGGGAGTAGCGTTGCGGTCCGATGTGCAACTCCCTCGTGCAAATACGACCCCGCAAATCTGAGCATAGAAGCTGGTCGAATCGCGAATTCTTACAACATAGCCAACTTGGCCGACATCGTGACGTTGGCACCAGGAAAATGAGCTGTAGTCGAAATTGCATCTGCGAGAGCATCGCGTATGTAGGCGGTTTCAACCAGAATCAACAAGTCCATTGATTCTGGATTAGCTACAAGCTGCTGAAAAACATTGGCTTGCAGGATTTCTTTCGATCTGGCTACGAACCAGTAGGTCGGGCGTTCGAATCGCTCCGGGCGCACCATTCCAACCCCTTCCAATCCAGGCAGATACAGCCATTCTGACTAGAGCATTTGGTGTCCGCGCATCTTCAATGTAGGCGAAATTGAGACGGTGAGAGCCTCCAAGATCAACAAGCAAGGTTTATCTACCTGGAACTCTCCGACTTTTGGGGAATTTCTTGTCGAGAGGCACCTGCTTCGGGAGCAGGGGGTCGTTGGTTCGAATCCAATCGCCCCGACCATTCTTCCTTTTTGGCCCGCTGGAAGATCAGATCGAAGGGCTTTCTGTATGTGGGTGTGATACTTACAGCGTCCACGGAGCAGTTCGAAAATAGCATTCTCAGCAATTTGGCCTTTTCGCTCGGATTCTGCGAAATGTACAGCGAATACGCATTATTCGCGAGTTCGAAAATCTTTTGAGCGTCCACTGCGCGGTCAGTGGTTTCAGCGTTGGCCAGTCCCAGAATAGCCATCTGGACATGCTGTTCTTCCGCCCGCCACTCAGTCATTTGTCGTTCCCAGAAGTCCTCAGCGATCTTTCCGTCTAGCTTATCGGTATAGGCTTTGCCCATCCGGCCCCGGATTGCAGAGAGCCGAGCTTGCATCTGTGTGCGCTCTGAGCTGATCTTGCCCGCTACGCGGCTCTGATCTGTACGGAGGGTCTGGACGATTTGGGAGACGATTGTCGGCGGCACCTGGAGACCCTTGAGAGGTTCGCCAAGCCGGTTCTCGACGTCCTCCTGACGAAAGCGAGGAAGATCACACTTTCCTTTGTGCCCCGTGCAACGGTAGTAGACGTATTTGGACTTCTGAACATCGCCTGTCAAGGTGCAGCCGTCGTATGCGCATCGCATGAGTCCACGAAAAGCTACCCCGTGTTTGGAGTACTTGGGCCGGTTGTGCCCCGTAAGAATTGATTGCACGCGGTCGAATGTAGCCGGGTCGATGAAAATGGGATGTTTGCCGGGATACGTCTGGCCTCCCCATCTGAAAAACCCGATATAGAAACGATTCTTGAGGATCAAGTGGACGTTCCCACGGCTCATCCGTTTTCCCGTTTCCATTTGGATCGATTTTGTAACGGTGGAGAGAGTGTGCGCTCCGGTTGCATACAGTTCAAACATGCGCCTGGCAATATTCGAATTGACTGGGTGCACCTCTATAGTCCGGTCTGCCTTGTTGTTTCGATATCCAAACGGGGCGCGGGCAGGAAAGCAGCCTTGATCGGCTTTTTCATTCATACCCTTCTTCACTTCCTCTTTCAGGTTCTCTGAGTAGTTCCGCGCAATCGCAAGATGAATGTCGTGGATCAGTTTGACCTGCGATCTCGCATCTTTCGACAATACCTGCCCTTCCTTAGCGAAGTGCGTCTCGATGTCGAGATCTTCGATTGTGATGGGATCACGGTTGTTGCGATACAGGCGGTCGATCTTCTCGACCAAGAGAATGCGGCATGATCGGTTCCCTCTGAGCCAGGAGACCATGGCGTTGAATGCCGGACGCCCTGAGACCTTAGCGGTCTCCACATCCTCAAAAGTCTTGACTACCTGGCAACCATGCTGGGCGGCGTAGGTGCGAAGAAGTTTCGCCTGCGCTCCAAGAGAGAATCCCTCTTGTTGCTGTTCTCGGCTCGATACGCGGGTATAGATAATCGCGTCTATCATCTGCCACCAGAGGATAGCAACTTCTGGGATTGGCTGGCCAGTGGAAGCATGACCCTGCCGTCTATCTGTCTGCGTACGGATTCTCTGTATCGATCAGTGATCGACGCCGTCGTGAGCGCCATAGCTGGGGCCATGTCTTCTTGGAACTCTCGCAAATCGTCAAAATGACGCTTTGCGTTCCCTTGGCAATTGAGCATCGCTCGGGCCCTGTGATAGCCGTGTTTTGTAATCATCTGTTGGAGACCTAGCAGCTTCAAGGAGTGCGCCGCGCCGACTACTTCTGGGTCGGGCGCACAGAATTCCGCCGGTACGATTTCAATGCTGGTGAATGGGTCGAACTCATCCGCCCGGTACAGATCGAGGAATGTTGTGAGGGCGGGTGGAAATCGTTGGCCTCCGATCTGGCGCTCGACGCGCGACAAAATCGTATCGCGAGGGAAGCCGAACAGTTCTTCGTATGTCGGCTTCGGCGAACCTGCGGTCATTGACTTTAAGATCACCGGCATACGAGCCTCACACTCGGCTGGCTTGTTATACGCACGTACGCAATTGGGCGACCTGCCAAATCGCATGTACTCCAAAAGGCGGGCGCCAATCGTCTCGTATTCGAGCTCCCCACGCTCGTTGCAGGACCGTTTGAACTTCACGCGCATATTCTCGTACAACGTCATCATCGGAACTCTGTAGAGGTCGGCTGTGAGGTCAACCCGCATTAGCTCTAGGCGTACTGGATCAACGTCAAAAATCTGCGCGACAATACCTGCCATCTCGTCCAGAGATTTGGAGCCTGCGTCGATGATTTCGAGTTTGTGATTTTGCATACCACGTCTCCGAAAATGCAGATGGAGAATCGCATCCGCTCCGAAAGGGCGAAGATCGCATGTTCCCTGGTAGTGCTGTGACCTCTTCACGGTGCTGAAAGCTCCCGCATATCGAAGCTCACTCTGCACAAAGCGAAAGTCTGACCGTAGGTTCGCTGAATAAGGAATGCGCAGATCGGCCTTGTCGATCATCGGATCAGTGGTGGCCGTAAACCGGTAGGGTCGTCAAAATGACGTGAGTTGCAGGCTGTTAGACATAGCCTGCAACTCGCGGCCATTAGCATCCTCCGGCTGTCTGGGAAGCTGCACAGGGGCGTTTCGGGCGGCCTAGACTCATCTCACAGGCGTCCGCCAACGCCGTAAACGCGTCGCCAAGAGGTCGCTGGATGCCATGAAGACCCAATCTGCGGAGGAGCTTGATCCGGCCTTGTAAACAGGCAGCACAGAAGGCCGTCGAGGTCGTGCACTGCTGCTGTCTTTTGGCCCGCCCCACGGTAGAGAGAATCTGACACAGAGAAATCTCGGCGGGCTCCCCGCATTCGCTACATGACTTTTTCTGCATGAGAGTTCCTTTCCCAGGCGTAGAGAAGTTGGAAGAAATCCACTAACAATCGGAGTTCGACAGGATCGAGTCCCAGCCGCACAGCACCTTCGGTGCTGCTGGGGCTCTGCCCCAAACCCCGCCCACTTTTAGGCTGAACTAAGCCCCCAGAGCGAGGTGTGCTCTGGGGGCCATCCAAGCGAGCCGCCGATCTTCGGTCAGCCGTCGCCGGAAGTGTAGGTCCCGTCAGCCCCGGAACGGAGTAGGCAACCGTCTCCCCGGAATTGAACTGAACCGCATTCCGCTCGCTTGAACTCGATATTGATGGAGCCGTTCTCATTTGTTGGGCTGACTGTAAACCCGTATTTCGGGCGAGCCCGTCTACGGAACGGCGACGATTTACACATATGCGCGGGTGCCCATCATCCGGCTAGACTTTTGCGCGGGAGGGCGTTCTGAATGCCTATCGTTACGCGGAAGAACCAAATTGCCTACTTGACGGCGATTTGCGAAAAGCTCGGAGCAGAGGTCCAAACGCTCAGAGGTGAGGTTACGGCTCTCCGGTCGCAGGTCTCCCTACTCAGATCAGGAGACCAAGACAGCCTCTATTGCGACGAAGAGGAAGATGATCCTCCACCGCCCATGGGCCGGCAGCCCCTGAAAGACGGGCATCAGATGGAATATGATCGCGACCGTACCTTAACCTTTATGGAACTCCACAGAGCAATCATTTTGCCGTTGTTTATCGAATCGCCCTCACCCTCTGCATTCAAGGCCGAGTCGATGGCTAGATTCGGACTTGAATGGAGAAGCGACCACGGCTTTCAGATGATCCTAGAGCGGGTGGAAAAGTGTTGGAACTTTATCAAAGCGAGTGATCGCTGTCATTGGCTGCCAATCGAATTGGCATCTGCATTCGCGGGTGCGGACCGGATGGAACCGCGAAGCTCGTTCGACTTCTTTCTGAAAGCGAGTAACCAAGAAAGGTTTCCCGCCCGCCACTGGGCTGCGATGGAGGAGCGCGCCGCTCGAATTTCGGAGAGCAAAAGGAACCGAGGAAAGGCGGCTCTACTTCGCCTGGAACAGCAACTGAGCAAGCCGACGGAAATCGTCGCGCCAGACCGACCATGAATGTGTTCCGCTGGTCGGAACAACTGTAGTTTTGACGCCCGCATCGTTTAGTAAAGCCGACACGCGCATGGTCCCTTTAAACACCAGCCGGTCGGAAGCCCCACAGCCGATCCAGACCAAACGTAGCTTTTTTACGTCCGGGTCGAGGACACCCAACCTACCGCCTTCGATTGTGGGGAACGCGGGGCTGAATCCACCGATCCATGCGAATTCGCGAGGGTGAGTTAGGCCGATGGCTATTGCCTCGCGCCCACCCATGGAAAGCCCAGCGATTGCTCTATCTTTCTGTTTGCGAGAGACCCTGTAGTCCGATTCGACACGTGGGACGATCTCTGAAAGAAGCATCGTCGAGAACAGGGCAACATTGTCATTGATCTTCGTAGGGCTCAGCCATTCTATGTGCCCCTTGAGGAGAAATCGATAGTCTCCGTAGCTCTCAGGCATGACGACAACCATGGGGCGCACCTTGCCGCTCGCTACCAGGGCATCGAGCGCCGATGCGATGTGCCCATCCCGGAGCCATGCAGGGGAATGCTGCTCGTACCCGTGAAGCAGATACAGGGTCGGGTAGGTTGACGATGAAGTGTCATAGCCAGGGGGAGTGTAGACGTAGTAGTCCTCCAACCCATTCGGGAGGTTCAGAGCGGCTTTCGTTGCGTAGGTGTAATGGTGAACCGTGCCGTGTTGTGAGACGACGGCTCGTAGCGGTCCAGACGCACCTTCCGGCATCGCTGCACCGGTATAAGTCTGTGCACGGCCATGACCCGCCAAGACAGCGCAAAGAAGTGGGGCAAGAGCAAGCAGTAGCTTTCGCACGACGGCCAACCTCAATGTTCGGTTTACCGAACACTATACCTTGCTTGGCGACGAAGCATGAGGTATGCCCGTTTCGTTCACTGTTCGTTTGGGTCGCAGGCTTGCGGCCGTCCGGGAGGAGCGAGGCCTTTCTCAGACCCAGCTCGCGGACATGGCGGGCATTGGTCGGGCTCATCTGAGCCAGATTGAGAATGCGGCAGTTGCGGCAAGGATTGACACCGTGAAGGCACTGACCGATGCGTTAGGCATACATCTGGCTGACCTTGTGAAAGGTCTTTGATCGACACCTGAAGGCAATGCGGCCCGCGCTCTCACATCTTCGTCGCGTCCCATGTGGTCCGCGATGCACTTGTCTTCGCGGGTTCAATTTCTTGGCCTAGATAATTGTCCTAGTCGGGCTGATTCGGGCTTATGCTCTCTGTGCTCGCGATGCAATGGCGGTTAACTGTATACACCTTGGGTCTATACGGCTGTTCGGCCTCACCCGAATCGCTTGGAGGCGTTGAATGACAGAACGCTCCCCACTTCCAGCATTCGGGTCCACCAGCACTCCCTGGCCCACTTTCGGGAGCGAGATAGACCCAGTTTTCGTCCTCCTGCAAAACAATGTAGGGGACCGTCGGCGAGATTCGAGAATCGAGGTCGCGAGAAGAACATGCCGCTGTCACTTCTGTTAAGTGGACATTCACCGCGTCGGCTGTGGAATAATTTCCGCCAGCCTTTTGCACAGGGATAAACGGATAGATGCGATACGCAAATCCAAGGATGCTCACCATGTAAAGCGTTCCGAACATTACGACTCGGAGGAGCCACGTATTCGCATACTGGAGCAGCTCAGTTGCCTTGTCGGGAGAATGCGGTTTAAGGCCTAAGTCAATTGTTCTATCATGCCGCATTGCGAGTATGACAAACAGATTTGACAACACGATGAGTGCAAGAACCAACGTGCCAAGGCTCAAGAACCTCGCATTAATGACAGAATCATCTCTCCGAATAAGTCTTAACGTCAGCCAGCAATACCATCCTGTAGCCACAGGAAAGAAGAAGCAGTCTATTGCGCTTAGCCATTGTATTTTGGCGTCGCCACCCTTACTCATTAGACCCGGCTTCAAGAATTGCTTGGCTGCGTGCAGGAGCAGGAAATAGGAATCCTGTACTAGAAAAATCCCTTTCAACACCCAGGAGCGTGTAGGCCTCTGTGCTTTTCCGTTGTCACTCAACCACTTTAGATTCTCTGTGCTAAGTGTGACAAACAGGGCAGCAAAGGATAGAAACAGCATGACAACGGCTCCACAAATCCAGAACGCGGATGTCGATTGAATTAGGTGGGCTAAGCGGAAGATCGGACGAACGGCATGGTGGAGAACAAATGTAACTGTGTGACTTGGGTAGTCTTTGAACGCATAAGGGGCCAAAACATTTCCGACTATCAAGATAGCGGCAACAAACCCCGGACCTACGCCGTAGATCGATCGAACGCATTGAACATACCATTTTCCGTACAGCAATCCCCAGGCGTAGCTGTCCTTCGAGAACTCACGATAAAAGCTGGATTGATAAAGTGCGATACTGAGAAGCAAGAGCGATTGGAGTGCGAGATGCCTTCGGACGTCGTTTGGATCAAGGAACAGAATTTCAAATGAGAACACCAGAAGTATCAACGCTACGACGCTCCAACGGCGGAGATTTAGCCAACGCCCAGACGTGCCTTTCGGCTCGCCGCTTCCGATGTCTAAGAGTTCAACTATTTTGGCCTTTTCGCTGCGCGTTAGATGTTCGTCTATCTTCATTACCCCAAGGAACAACGATGCAGCCCTGGCGATGACCCCAAAAATCGCAATGAACATCCAATATTGAAAGCCGATGTAAATGTACTTTGCCTTGAGCAATTCGTTAGCATCAGCGGGAATGTTATATGTTCCAAAATGAGTCGTGGCGATCAAGTACCCGCTGACATAGGTCAACGCTAACAGCGCTGCACCGGCGCGCGATCCTAACTCAATCCGTTCTGACCAGTTCAGGTCTCGTTCTGCCAATTCAGTTTCCTCCTCGCCTGTCGGGAGCAGTTGCGTCCGTCTCTCAGGAGGCACAATCAAGGCGAGACGAGAGTAATCCGCCGATGCCCCGGATAGGGGATAGGATTGGCGGCTTTGCCCGGATCGGATGAGAGCTTCCCAAGAATGAGTCGCTCGAATTGTAAACGCCCGCGAGGGCAGTCGCAGACTACAAAATTCGCCGTTCCAAAATAGCCCCTATTGGGCACGACTGATCCCTACGGCAGCAAGGCCCACAGATTTATGCTCCTGCGAGCTCAATTTTTGGTTGCGGGCACAATTCACAGAAGTTTATCGAGGGCGATTACGTGGCTCTTTCTTGTGTTCTTGCCTTTTTCTGTCGCGAATTCGAGCAGGCGATACCAGTTGCCTCAAAGCAACTCAGATCGGGCAGCGTATCAATGTCAGCGGAGATCTCCGAATGAGAGCGAAACCACAAACATCCCCACTGCTTTGGCGGGTTCCTTTTCTAAGGATGTTGCTTATTCGCAACATCGAAAAAGAAGGACGATGCAATGCGGGCTCTTCGGGAGAGGATCCCAACTGAACTCCCAACCCTGACTTAAATGTCGCTCAATCCAGGTAGCTCATCTCCTGATACGCTCATTGGCCCGGGCCCTAATCCATCACTTCTGAATACGGCTGTCCGCAGCCCTGAATAGAACCAGTGTTCGAACGAGGAGAACCTCGCGAGCGAGACGGCATCAGAACACTTCCATTCACGAAAAGTGGGGCCGCACACCTGTTCTTTGCCACTTGTTAACGTCCGAATCTACAAACTTTGAGGGGTTCCATGCGCGCTCGTTTCCTGCCGGTCTTGTTGCTTTTAGGAGTCATCCTTCCTGCCTATGGCGGTCAAACGCCGCAATCGCAAAATGTGCCTAGTCAGTCTCAGCCAACTCCGAACGCTGGGGCAGGCGCTCCAGGTCAGGCAGCAGCTTCGCAAGAAGTACCTAAGCTCAATCCATCATCTGACACCAAGATAAACGCAGCCTGTCATTTAACTTCGACAGAGCTGGCTATCGAGAAGCAGAAAGACAAGAAAAAGCAAGCTGAGCTAATCGAAAAGTTTGATCAATGCGTCGCGGCCGCTGAGCTCTCCGAGGGGATACAGCGACACGAATTTGAGATGGTCTTACCAGGGATAGGAGTTTCCGGAGCAGCGGCACCAGCGGGAGCAGCGGCACCAGCGGGAGTACCGGCACCAGCGGGAGTACCGGCACCAGCGGGAGTACCGGCACCAGGAGCAGCAGCGGCACCAGGCGGAGCAGCATCACCGGGTGGAGCACCGGCACCAGCAGGAGCAGCAACGAGTCAGCAGCTTAGTCAAGGCGAGCAGCTCACCGGTTCAGCCTGGGGAACACCGGACGCTTGCGCCACAGGAACTGCAGGAGCATTGGCGGCAAAAGGGATCCTGTTTGTTCATCGGTCCCTTGTTTTGCCAAACGAAGCATCGGACGACTTTGGATATCGCCTAGGTAAACGCTTCTTGGTGTACCAGGTTTCCGTGACGAACGCAGCAACGGATTTTCAGTACTCGATCAGCGATATTGTGGTCGATCTTAGGCCGATATTTACTAAATTGAATATCCCGCTAGTGGATGCTGACAATGGTGCCGCACCCACGCCCGCGGCGTATGAGGCTTCGAGCCAGGACCTTTTGATGCTGCGTGGTGTTCCGGAAAAGGGGCAGGATTACGATCCTCGAAACATGACACTGCACATCTTGCAGGGTATTGGATCAGTCGTCGCGGGAATCAGTGGGCTGACGCCATTTTCCAATGTTATGGGTTCCGCAATGGCGAACTTCAACGGGGCGTTCATTCAGGCTTTCACGGGAATCTTGCCGGACCACACTTCGACCGAACTTAATAGGCTAAGTGATATGGCCTTCACCTCGAACACGCTGATCGGTAAGTTGCAGACTAAAAAGTTCGCCGTCTTCATTCCGGAGGCATTAGTCATGCCGAAGGGGGATCAAAGTACGTACTGGTCGGACACAAGGTCCGAACTTACCAAGCTTCCATTTGATCAGCTCAATGTTTGCGTGGATGGCATACTTCTGGTGCAGGCAGCGACTACACCCGATCCGACTTTCTCTGCTACGGGGGGTAGCGTTGCTCCAGGCACACCGATAGGGATTGTCGACAGTGATACGGGCGCTACTATTTACTACACGACGAACGGAGACACACCAACCATCACTTCGAGCAAGTACTCGACCGCGATTGTGATGGGCTCAGCAGGCACACCATCCGTGACGATTAAGGCGTTTGCGGTATCACCGAACAAGTCACCTAGCAACACTGTGGTCGGGACCTTCACTCCCGCAGCGGGTGGTGGCGCAGCCCCGGTCGGTGGTGGCGCAGCTCCAGTCGGTGGTGGCGCAGCTCCAGTCGGTGGTGGCGCAGCTCCAGTCGGTGGTGGCGCAGCTCCAGCTGGTGGCGGCGAAGCTCCAGCTGGTGGTGGCGCGGCTCCCCCCGCTCACTAGCTACCGCTAGCGAAGCCATTCCAACGCTCACGCCGACTTACCAAGAAACGAGCCTCGATCCAATCCCATCATTGATAACGAGCGCACCTCTTCCCTGGGAAGGAATTGGTGAGGCGCTTGCACGAGAACTGCATAGTACTGATTGAAGAGGCTCCGCTAAAACATGGGTATTAGCTCATTTTCTACGGAATCGTAGGACGCTGAAGAGCCGAAGATGTGCCCAGAAACTGGGAAAGTTCGAAAATCGTCTAGTAGCGCCGGCCATTTAGTTCGTTAGAGTCTGGCTTCTGGAGTATTCCCGTGCGGCGTTCAGATCGTCCGTGCGAGGGGTGATGGCGCCATGTTGCGGTCCGTAGCGGTAAAGCTCATGCGAATCCCGTTTTTGGGGCGAAGGATCACCATCGCGCGAGGTTCGATGGTCTGTCCCGGCGTCAACTCGAAGTCGTATCGTCGGAGCAGTTCGCTGAGGATCATCAATATCTGCAGCATCGCATAGTTGCCGCCGACGCAACCCCGTGGCCCGCCGCCGAAAGGCAGGTAAGTGAAGGGGGTGCGCGATTTCTCATTCACCTTGAGGAAGCGATCTACATTGAATTCCTCGGGGGCCTCCCAATAGCGCGGTGCGTGATGGGAGCCGTAGACGTACACGACGACGGTCGAGCCGGCAGGTATGACTGTGTCTCCCACGCGATCGTCGGCGATGGCCATGCGATCAATCATCCAGAACGGCGGATACAGCCGCAGACTCTCCTGGATGACCTGCGTCGTAAACACAAACTTTGGAACGTCGGCGTGGCTCACGGGTGCGTCACCGAGCACCTGATCGATCTCGTGGCGCACCTGTTGGAGACACTCGGGATGCCGGGCCAGAAGATAGAAGATCCATGAGAGGCCGTTCGATGAAGTTTCGTGGCCGGCGACCAGAAGCTGCATGCTCTCGCTGAGAACGAGCTCATCGCTCATTCCCTGGCCATCGCTGTAGCGCGCGTCCATCAGGGTCTGCAGCAGATCGTGGCCGGGCGGCTGTTGACGGCGCCTCTTGATGTATTCGAGCAGCACCGCATCGGCGCGAGCGCGCATGTCTTCATGCTTGCGCAGCTCGCCTGAGGCACGGAACCAGGGATTCAGATAGGGCTGCAGGGTCTGCCGGACGATGAACTCCTGGACGGTACAGATGGTGCGGCTGACAACGTCGATATCTTCACCCTGCAAGTTGGCGCCGAACAGCGAACGCGCCACCATTGCAAAGGTCATCTTCATCAGTTGCGGATAGATGTCGACCGGGCCAAGCTGCACCTGCCGGTCGAAGTCGCGCAGCGAATCGGCGAGCGACTCCTGCATGATGGAGGAGAGGGCGTCCAGCTGCTTGCGGTCGAAGCCGGTCTGGATGAGACGCCGCCGCGTGCGCCACGCCTCGCCGTGGGTGGTAAGCAGGCCTTTGCCCAGAAAGTGGCCCATCCGCTTCACCTGGATCTCGGACTTCTGGTAGTTCTCCGAGTTGGTCTTCAGGACGTGCTGAATCACTGCCGGCTCGATGGTTACGATGGCTTCCTTAAGGCCGCCGAGATAGATGCGGAAGGTGTCGCCGAATTCGCCGACATAGCTGGACAGAACCCGCACAGGATTGCGCGACATCTCGCGGGAGTCCGTGAAGCAGCGCGCCCTGGGAACGGCGGGTATTTGACGAGGTGCGGTCATGCGCCAGCCTGGCTGCGCTTTCCAAAGAAAAGGGAAATTCTCATCTCACGTATGGGAAGAAGCGCACTTGCGAATCTATGAAGTCGGTGAAGGTGCAAAATCAGCGTTGCTCCCTAGTTGCTTCAAAAGTATCAGATGATGCCAGATCGCACGGGGCATCGTGGGGTGTTCCCGGTAGGGAACTCCGAACTCCTCCGCGGTCTCGCGCACAATGCGAGTGAGCGGGGCGTAGTGCGTGTGGCAGACAAATGGACAAAGATGGTGGACGACGTGGTGGTTCAGGCCTCCGGCGAGCCAGGCCACCAGCGGGCTTTCGGTGGCGTAGTCGGCTGTTGTTGCAAAGATGTGATACACGCTGTCATCAAACTCATCGCGGACCGCCGGGAAGTAAGTGCTGTCGATGGTGTGGGTAGTCTGGAAGACCAGGGTCACGCTTAACCCGACGATGACGTGGACCAGCAGGAAGGCGCCGGCTACCAGCAGAGGCGATCGTTTGAGCACCAGCACCGGCAGGACAAGCATGTAAGTGAGGTAGAGCGCCTTGCCGGCGAACAGGACGATGTACTCGCGCAGCGGGTGTTTCGCGCGCTTGAGGTAATCATGGGTCGGAAAGAAGAAACACTGGAAATCGCGGAAGAACACGTAGTCCAGCGAAAACAGCGCGTAGACGGCCAGCGCGTAAACGTGCTGGAACCGATGCTGCGGCGCGCGAGGTTCGTGCGGGGTGAAGCGGAAGATGCCGCGCCCGGAAAGCGCGTCGTCTTCACCGTGCAGATTGACGCAGGAGTGGTGGCCGCGATGGTGAAGGATGCGCCACATATAAGAGCTGATTCCGCAGACATCGAATACGTAATTCAGCGTCTTGTTGACGAATGGCCGGGACGAGATGGCGTTGTGGTTGCTGTCGTGCGCGATGTTGAGCAGGAGAAAGGTCTGCGCCAGGCCGCCCAGTAGGTAAAGTCCGATAAACGCCCACGAATCGGGCCTGAAAACATAAAGGGCGAACCAGCTGCCTGCCAGAACAATCAGTCCAAAAGCGATCTTGAGCCACATAGAAAGGTCGGCTTTGGGAGAGAGGTTCTGGCTCGAGAAAAAGCTGTCCAGGCGGCGGCGCAGGACCTTGGGAAAGGAGGCCGCTGGGTCGCGTTCCCTCGATGAGTGCTCGGAGGCCGTGTTTTGATCGATGTCAGGCCCTGACGCGATCACACTTTCCGGCTCAAACCTCACTTGTGCCTCCATTCCCAAGGCTGATTACACAGGGACCGGCCACCAATCGCCACGCTTCCCTTTGGCAGTCTACAGTCCTGTCTAGCAATCCTAAGGAGTGCCCCCGCGAACAGCAACAGGAAAGTCGAACTTCTGGCGGTTTCAACTGCCCTCTTCCTGCAACAAAACGTAGAATTCCATCAAGGCTTTGCTACCATTGTCCACCAATGGACCATGGCGAGCGGAGCCGCCTGCCAGCTCGGCATACCCTGCTTCGATTCCATGGAGGATCGCCCGTTAGATGATGGCTTCGCTGTTAGACCACCTGGATAAGCTGGTAGAGGAACATCCCGGCAAGCTCCTCTATTCATTTCTCGACCTGAGCGGCGACCCGATCGAGAGCTACACCTACGCATCGTTCCAGCACAGGATCCGGGCCATTGCCGCACACCTTCTGAAGGAGCCCCGTTTCAAGCGGGGCGAAAGGCTATTGCTCGCCTACCCGCCGGGACTTGAGATGATCAGCGCCTTCTGGGCCTGCGTGCAGGCCGGATTGATCCCTGTACCGGTTTACCCACCCAGCTCCCGCGGGTTCCAGAGCGCCCTGTACAAGATGGTGTACATCGCCAAGGATTGCGATGCCGCAGGCATCCTGACGAGCAAGGATTACCACGCTTCGCTTAAGACGAATCTGGCGAGAAGCGGTGTCTGCGGATCGGGTGTCGATGTGGAGTACATCTCCAGCCTTCCGTGGATCGCCACGGAAGACTTTGTGGATGCGCCTGGGGACCCGGCGCGGGTCGAGCCCACAGAGATTCTGTTCCTGCAATATACGTCCGGCTCCACGATGGAGCCCAAGGGCGTGATGGTCACTCACCAGAACATTCTTAATACCTGTGAGCTGGTGATCGACCATGCCGCGCCGGTGGTTGTTTCGTGGCTGCCGCAGTATCACGATATGGGGCTGATTGGGTGCTACCTTTATCCAGCGCTTCGCGGCGGGACGACGTACGGTTTTGCTCCTACCGACTTTATTCAGCGGCCGACCTTGTGGTTCGACACCATAACGAAGCACAAGGCGACTGCGACGGCAGCGCCGAATTTCGCCTACGACTATTGCCTGCGCGCCTCACGGCTTCCCAAAGCAAATCTGGAGAACTGCGACCTGAGCTCGCTGCGCGTGATGATGTGCGCCGCGGAACCTGTGAAACCGGACACGTACACCCGGTTCCTGGAGACGTTCCAGCCTTACGGACTCAAGTCGGAAAGCTTCTACGTGGCCTACGGATTGGCGGAGAACACGCTGGCGGTTTCGCTGGGCGGGCGCACGATCGTCTCCGCGAACAAACGTGCCCTGGCGTTGGGCAGCGCACGCATGACGACCGAAGTCTACGAGATCGACTCAGCGATGCAGATTGTCAGTTGCGGCACTCCGCTGCCCGGCCTCGACGTGAAGATTGTGGATCCGGAGGCGCACTTCGCCCTCGAGCCAGGACGCATCGGCGAGGTCTGGATCGCCGGAAGCGGCAAGTGCCCCGGCTACTGGAACAATCCCGAGCTGACTCTGAAGCAGTTTCGCGCGCGCATTGTGGACGACACTCCGTATGACGATGGCTATCTCCGGACCGGAGACATGGGGTTCTTCCACGAGGGCGAGCTGTTTATTTGCGGCCGAATTAAAGACATGATCATCCTGCGCGGCCAGAACTACTACCCGCAGGACATCGAAACCGTTGTGGAGAGATCGTCGCCGCTCATCCGGCATAACTGTGTTGCCGCCTTTCAGATTCAGGAGGACAGCGAGCCTGCGCTGGCGATCATCGCCGAAGTGAAGAACCCGCGCATGCTTCCCGACCCGCGAAAGATCGCCGCGGCAGTCCGCAGCTACCTCAATGTTGAAGTAGCCGCGATCCGGCTGATTGCTCCGCGCGCCATACCCAGAACCAGCTCCGGCAAGATCATGCGCCACAAGGCAAAGCAGATGTGGAGCAGCGGAGAGTTCACTGTTCTTTCCGACTTTTCGCGGGAGAAGGACGCCGGCAGCGCTGCATCCGGGCCAGACATCGGAGGACCCTTCGGCGAATTGAAGGCCCGATACAACCTCACGGGCCAAGAGTCGTACAACCTGGTTGAGGCCGGACTGGACTCGCTGGACCTCGTGGTCTTCATGCATGAACTCAAGGAACTGCTGAAGGACAAGGGCGCCGAGATGCTCGCACGTCAAGTGGATATCGGCCTCGTCCAGCGGGTCAGCGTAGCGGAGTTGTTCGGACTGGCGGAGCAATTGGAGAGCGCGCCTAAGGAGGCGATTGAATATCTGCGCCATGCTTTGGCCGCGTTCCGCGAAGAACAGAACGCGACCGAGAAAAAGATGATGAGCGATGATCGAAAGCTCATCTTCGATCCTCCTATGCCTGCGCCGCTGCCCGAGGCTCCTGTCCTGAACCAGGTGCTGCTTACGGGAGGCACGGGCTTTATCGGGCCATTCCTGATCAAGAGCCTGCTTGAGCAGACGAGCGCAAGGCTCTACGTCCTGGTCAGGGCCTCCGACGAGAAGCAGGGTATGCAAAGGCTGAGGGCCGCGATGGACTCAATGGGGCCGCGGGATGCCAGTTTGATGGAGACCTTCGAGGACCGGGTGATTCCCGTCTGCGGCGATCTGGGACAGCCCTGCCTTGGCCTGGCGCAGGACACCTGGGACTTCCTCAAGGACGAGGTCGACACCATCTTCCACAATGGCGCCACCGTGAACTACCTGTTCAACTACGACCGCATGCGCGAGGCCAACGTCCTGGGGACGAATGAAGTGCTGCGTCTGGCGTTTGAGGGAAGGCCCAAGGAATTCAACTACGTTTCGACGACGTTCATCTTCGGCTGGGCCGTCAAGTCCGTCCTCTATGAGACGGACATGAACACCAACATGGAGCTTCTCGACTTCGGGTACAGCCAGTCCAAATGGGTGGCCGAACAGGTGGTCTTCGACGCGCGCAGTCGCGGACTTTCCACGCGAGTCTTCCGGCCGGCTCTAGTCAGCCCTTCTGTTACGGGTGGTGGAAACAACTTCGACATCGCGGTGCGCCTGGTTGCGTTCATGGTGAATCACGGCATCGGCGTCGATACCCTGAACCAGGTCAGCTTTGTGCCAGCGGACGTGGTGGCGAACAACATCGTGGCGATTTCAGCCTCGCCGGGAACGGCGAACAAGGCGTTCCACGTGGTGCGCGACGACTACAACAACATGCTGGACATCACCCGGCTGATTACCGAGGCGACCGGTCGGCAGTTTGAGATATTCACCCTGCCCGAGTTTGTTCCTGAGCTGATCCGGAGATGCCGCAAGGAAGACCTTCTGTTCCCGCTGCTGGACTTTCTGGTGGGCTCCGTCGACAACATCTCCGCGATGGAGTTCAAGCGCTACGAGAGCTCTACGTACCAGGAGGCCCGGGACGCCTCCGCGTTTGGCGAGGGCGACCCATCGCTCGAAGACACGGTCAACGGCATTCTGAAGTTCATGTACCGGAAGGGGATCATCTCAGTCGCGCCGCGTGAGACGGCCGCGCCGGCCGAACCGAACGGCGCGGTCGTGGCCTGCTCGGACGCGCTCTCCGCTACTGCTTCTTGAACGTAAGCTTCTCCGTGAACCGCTGGCCTGTCTCCAGCGTTCCCGTTGAGGTGAGCGCCATCTGCTGGCCATCGGCGGAGACGATCCATCTGTCCCTCTGAGTAATCTGCTCGTCGCGCCGGTAGACTGCGTCGACTGTGTGCGCATCGATGAGCTGGAGGGCCACGGTGTCGTTGCGCGAGTTTTTCAGATCATACGGCCGTCCATCCATGTGGGCGGTATAGCTGTAATCCCAGAGAAAGCGCACGCCCTCGTTGCTATCCGGCTCAACTTTGAGCGCCAGGCCCTGACGCAGGCGGCTCTTGCCGGGGTCCTCGGTCCATTCTCCTGCGAAGAGATCGTTCGCAACCTTCGCCCCTCCGCTCCGCGTCCAAACTGTAATCTGGTCGGATTTGCCGGTGGCAGTCGTTGTGCTCGTCAGCTCGTTTGCGTCATTGGAGAGCTTCTCTCGAATGGTCGCGACCAGAGCGCCTGCTTTCTCCTCCTTCACCTCGACCTGTCTCTTGCTGGTCCTGTGCAACTCAATCTGGTCGAAGCCCAGGTTGCCCGGCGCGGGAGATTTTTTCCCGTTCCAGTTCGCAGTGAAGTCGAGGTGAGTTGCGCCCGACATGACGACGTGGACGCCGTCATCGAGAGACACGATGGAAAGCCGGTTCGGAGGATCAAGGCTGGACTGCGCGGCGGTCAGCGTCCAGGTGCCGATGCGAGGGTCGGGCGCTCCAGGCTGAACCAGAGCGAGCAGTCCAAATAAGACAAGGGAGCGAATAGGTCCTCCAGAGTAATCGCGCGTCTCGCGCCAAATCAGATTATTTCCGTGGCAAGTCTATACCCGACCCGCGTGCGGCATTTGCGGATATGTCGACCGTGGCCCATCATTGTTCTTGCGACTCTTCGAATGCGAAGAGACCACCAGCAGTAATTTTGTAGGACAGGATGAGTAGCATGAAGGTGCGCCGCTTCTGGGTGTCCGGGGCCGTGTTGGCAGCCGCTCTTGCGCTCCTTCCGTTTTCCTTCCATTCCGAGAGGCATCTGGAGACGGCAACCCGCGTGGAAGGCAGCCAGGCTGAGACGGTCCGGCAGGAACTGGCCACGCGCTTCCACTCGCCGTTCGTGGACCAGGTGGTGCTGGTAGTCGAGGGGCTGCCGCCCGCCGATTCTGATGAGGGTGGGCGGGCGCTGGATACGATCGCCGCCGACCTGAAAGACCAACCGGGCGTCTCCGGCGTGGTGTCCTACCTTGATCTGCGCGACCCGATCTTTCTGGGCCGCGGAGGCGGGACGTTCCTGCTGGTCGGACTTGTGTCGAGCGAGGGGCCGGTGGAAGCGCTGGTTCCCACACTTCACCGGACGGCAATCTCGCTTGAGGACCACCTGCGGGATCGTTACCCCGCAGTGAAACTCGAACTCACCGGCGAGATCCCTCTCAACTTCGACATCCGGAAGACCAGCGCTGAAGATGTGCGGCGCGGAGAGAGCCTGGTGATTCCGGCGACGCTCGCGCTTCTGCTGATTGCCTTCGGAAGCCTGGTCGCGGCCCTTGTCCCACTGGCGATTGGCCAGCTGGCGATCGCAACCACTCTGGCGATCACTGGGTTCCTTGCGCAACGCTGGCACCTATCTATCCTGGTTCAGAACCTGGCGACGATGCTCGGCCTGGGCCTCGGAATTGATTATGCGCTGCTGATGATCAGCCGCTTTCGCGAAGCAGTTGCGGCTGGAGAGAGCGGACCCACTGCCGCCGCGACTGCGTCACGGCACGCAGGCCGCACTCTGATTGTGTCCGCTTTGACGGTGGCAATTGGATTTCTGGCGCTCCTGACGGTCCCCATCAGCGAGATCCGTTCCATTGGCGTCGCGGGCTTTCTGGTGGCGGCAATCTGCGTCCTGCTCACCAACACTGTTGTCCCGACGGCGCTGGCGCTGCTCGGCCCCCGAATCGACCTTGGCAGACTGCCGTTTACCCCGAAGCTGGACCAGGAGCGCGCCGCGCGGACGGGAGTTCGCTGGCGGCGCTGGGGGAGGGTGATTGTTGCCCATCCCTGGCTGGCGCTCCTGCTCGCAGGCGCGCCTCTGGTCGCTCTCAGCTGGCAGGCCCGGCGACTAGACACGCGCGTTCCCGCAGTGGACTGGCTTCCGCGCAAGGCGGAGTCGGTTCACGCACTGCACGCGCTGCAGAATATGGATCGCGCGGGCGTGGTTGAGTCCTTGCGCATCCTCGTCGAGCTTCCCGGCGAATCCATCGCGCGCAGTGAAGAGGGGTGGAATGCGATCGATCGCATCAGTAAGCGGCTGGGGGGAGATCCTCGCTGCTATCGGGTGATCTCTATCACCACGCTGGCCGAAGGCAATCGGGACTCGTTAAGCAGCCTTTCGCGGGAGACGCATCGAACATTTCTCAGCAGCGACGGCCATGCGGCCCTCGTGGAAGTGGTGCCCGCGAGTCCGTTGTCGCTGCGCGATCAGGTTGACTGGGTGCGGCAGCTTCGCAAAATAGGCGCGCCTACCCTCACTGGATTGCCGGACGCGGCGCTTCTGATTGGCGGCATTCCAGCACTTAACGCCGATTATGAATCAATCGTCAGAAGCCACTTCCTGCCGGTGACGGCATTGGTAGTGGTAGTCACGTTTCTGGCGCTGCTGGCGGGCTTCCGAGGGGTCTTCGCCGCAATCAAGGCCATTGCCCTCAATCTGCTTTCGGTTGCCGCGTCTTTCGGCGCTTTGGTGCTGGTCTTTCAGTTCGGATATGGCAGCCGATTCCTGGGGGTTCCGGGAGGAACGGGCAGCATATTTCCGCTGGTTCCGATCGTTACCTTCGCCATCGTCTTTGGATTGAGCATGGACTATGAGGTGTTCCTGGTCGCACGCGTGCTGGAAGCGAGAAGGAGCGGCCTGAGCGAAGAGGACGCTATTCCGGAGGCCATGGCGAGGACCGCGGGGCTGATTACAAGCGCCGCGGCGATCATGATCGTGGTGTTCCTGGCGTTTACCTTCGGAGACTTCCTCGTAGTCAAGATGATCGGATTCACCTTGGCGGTCGCGGTGTTGATCGATGCAACTCTCGTCCGCATTGTGATCGGTCCCGCGCTCCTGCGTCTTGCGGGCGACTGGAACTGGTGGCCGGGCGGCCTGACCTCCCGGCCGCGAAAGTCCTCCGTCACGATCGGCGAGTGACGCGCGCCTCAATCGTTATGCGAAGGCCAAGGGGCTCTCTTCATTTAGAGTAACCATAGGCACGCCGCCATTCACTAAAGGTCGATGTAGACAAAGATGTAGCCGTCAGAGCCTCCAGAAACCGCAAATTTCAATAAGCTCGAAGCTGCCAGCGGTAGTACATTCCATCGAAAGCAGTTGTGGCCAGCGAATTTCTACAGGATTCAATAAGCGCTGGCACCTGCTTCGGGAGCAGGGGGTCGTTGGTTCGAATCCAATCGCCCCGACCATTTCAACTCAAATGGATTCAAAGGGATGCGCTGGCTTCGGCTAGTGCACCTGCCTTTTACCGCTACAGCACTGTAGACGATTTTGTAGCGGTACGTGTTTTTCATGATTCTCCGGCTGAATCTCAGGCTGGGTTTCAAGAGGAGACTCCGCCCGAAATCGGAGGACCGGCAATACACACGACTTCGCTTCAGCCAGTTAGTCCTTCCCGATACACTGGCAGAGCGGTTCAACTATATAGTGGTGAGCAGAAGCAGATGGCAAGACGAACGTTCTTCTCCTTTCACTAAGAGCCCGAAACTATTCGATTTGCCTGAGTAGAGTGTGATTATTAGAGCCGTGCGGTTACAGGAATTTCTGCGGGGATTGGCGATTCTGGCTGCTGTCCTTTGTATCGGATGCGGCGAAGACATCGAGCAGCTGGTCGCGACTCCAGTATTCAGTCTGGCTCAAGGTGTCTATAACGGGCCTCAATCGGTTGCAATAACGGACGCTACAGCAGGGGCCGTTGTCTATTTCACTAGCGATGGGACAACACCTACATCGAGTTCAACTCGATACACCGGGGCCTTCACCGTTTCTTCTTCCGAGGCTGTCAAGGCGATTGCAATTCTTAGCGGCCACCATAGCAGCCCCATAGCCACTGCTGCTTACACAATCACAACTACACAACCAACTACGCCAGCTACAGCACCTATCTTCGCACCTCCGGCAGGCAACTACACATCTGCACAGTCGATCATCATCTCTGATGCGACGCCGGGGGCAATGATCTCCTATGCCATCACCAATGGCACACCACCAACGGGCAATTTCCTGCCGTACACTGGTCCCATCACGGTGTCCTCCGCCGAGACCATCTTCGCTCAGGCGACTGCCAACGGATTTACTCCGAGCCCCGTGGCCAGTTCTGCTTATACATTCGCGCTGCCAATCGCCGCAACGCCCTCGTTCAGTCCTCCGGCAGGCGCTACACTTCGCCGCAATCCGTTGCCATCTCGGATGCAACACCCGGAGTGACGATCTCTTATGCGATCACCAATGGCACACCGCCAACCGGCAATTTCCTTGCATATACAGGCCCCATCACGGTCTCGTCTTCGGAGACCATCTTCGCTCAGGCTACGGCCAGCGGGTTTGCCCCAAGTGCGGTAGCTAGCGCAGCCTATACTGTCAGCTTGCCGCCTGCCGCAACGCCGGTTATCTCTCCTTCTGGGGCAAGCTATACATCGGCGCAGAAGGTCACGGTCTCCGATGCTACTCCTGGAGCGGCCATTTTCTATACCACCGACGGAACAGCGCCGAGTACCAATTCAACGCGATACTCGGGTCCAATCACCGTCTCTTCGAGCGAGACGGTCCAAGCCATTGCGGTGGGAAACGGATATTCCAATAGTGCCGTCGCTTCGGCCGTATTTATGATCACAGCGAACGCCTCCGGACTTGGAACGTGGACATGGATGGGCGGCAGCAATACGGTGAGTGCGTCCGGTGTATACGGAACGCAGGGAGTTGCGTCCGTCGGCAATATCCCCGGTGCAAGAGGTGATGCTGCCCGTTGGGTTGATGGTAGCGGCAACTTCTGGCTCTTTGGCGGACAGTATTACGACGTGAATGCCCCAGGACACGCCCCCGCCATTTACTTCAACGATCTGTGGAAGTTCAATCCCGCCACGATGCAGTGGACCTGGGTGAGCGGCAGCAAGACAACGGACGCGACAGGGGTCTACGGAGCGCTAGGGATACCATCGGCTAGTGCAGTTCCGGGCGCCAGACTCTCGCCCACGACCTGGACTGACAGCGGCGGAAATTTGTGGCTGTTCGGGGGGTTCGGCCACGATTCAACCGGCAACGTGGGATCGATGAACGATCTTTGGGAGTTCAACATCCAAAGCGGGCAGTGGGCTTGGATGGGGGGCGGCAATATGGTCACACAGACTGGCACCTACGGATCTCTCGGTGTTCCTTCTACAAGCAATATTCCCCCCGGGCGGACCGCTGCAGCCGGTTGGGTGGATCATAGCGGTAACTTCTGGCTGTTCGGCGGAGAGCCCGTCGTCTATTCCATCAATTTTGTAAACGATCTCTGGAAGTTCAACCCCTTCACCGGCGAATGGACATGGATCAGCGGTAGCAATACTTTGCAGGCCGCTGGAGTGTACGGGACTTTCGGTGTGGCCTCTCCCAATAACACACCGGGTGCAAGGTTCTCGGCAGCGCCATGGATCGATGTCAATGGCAATCTCTGGCTCTTCGGTGGTCTTGTAGACAATGGCGGCAATCACTTTTTCAATGACGTGTGGGAATTCGATCTTTCGACCCAAGAGTGGGCATGGAATGGTGGAAGCAGCTCTTTCGATGCGTTAGGCGTATATGGAATGCTGGGCGTGCCCGCGGCGGTCAGCACGCCCGGAGCGCGAGAGTGGCAAACAAGTTTGACGGACATCAGGGGGAACTTCTGGTTATTTGGCGGACAGGGGAAGGATTCGACCACCAACATTTATGGCCTACTCAACGATCTCTGGCAGTTCAATCCGAACACGAAGCAATGGGTCTGGTTGAACGGAAGTAGCACTGCATTTGCCGCTGGCGTGTACGGACAATTGGGCGTTCAATCTGCCACTAGCGTCCCCGGTGCGAGGGACAGCACGGTCAGCTGGATTGATGGCAGCGGAAATCTCTGGATATTTGGCGGCTATGGTATGGACTCCAACGGCACAACCAATGACCTCAACGACCTTTGGCGCTACAAGCCCTAGCTCGCTCCGGCTCGATAATGGCGAGCGCCTGATCGACTTGCCGTTCGTCGACACCGCCATCCCCGGTGCATTCCGACCGGCCAGCCAGATAGTTCGGTGGCTTCAACTACCAAATTCCCAAGGGATGCTCTGCTCTTGCGCAGAAGCCCCGCTGGAAAATAAGGTGGCCTGCGCACCGGAGCGCAGGCCACCTCATCTTTAACTTTTACCGTAGAACATCCTACTCGCACCCTGAACTGAAGTTGCACACCATCTCTAGCCCGTACCCATCTCCGTACCAGCCGCCGTAAGGTCCCCACCACTCGAAGGTCCCTTCGTTGTATGGGGGGCCCAGATACTCCCAGTAAAATGCCGCAATGGTGTAGTCTCCACTTACGGGCGTAAAGCTTTCGCCCGCGTAACCGTCCTCCTGCAAGCCCGTATCCAGGTCAACGCCGGTGCCCTCGACGGCGACCTCGGCCCCTACACCTTCGATGATGGTGGTGTCCCACTCCTGGGCCTCATAGCCATTATCGTCGGCTTCGGCCGAGGCTGATGCCCCGCTTGAGTCTCCATACACGCAGAGGGTCTCCTCCACATCGTAGGTTGGGTCCTGCACAGAAGGACCGCTGCATTGATCGATCGCAAATGCAGAGGGATGGAAGGCCAGCCCTGCGACAAGGACAATGGCTAAGATCCAGATACGGCGCATAAGATTGGTTGCCAAGGATTGCATCATGGTGTCTCCTTTGTGGGTGACTGCAGTGAATTATTTGAAGCCTTCTTCGGCGCGAAAAACTGCACCGCGAAAGCTTCCAGGGTGGCTATCCTTTCCGGTGGCAGTGATTGCTTCAGAAAGGTAACTTCGGCCTGAATATCCTGTTCTCTTTCGGCCACAAGCTGCTTCAGCTCGTCTTCTCGGACCGTGGGGATCGGTTCTCCTTTCTGCACCTCGCGCGCTTTGCCGTTGAGCGTCACGACTTCAGCGCTCAAGCGGCCTGAGGCTATGCGAATGGGTGCGTATTCGGCGTCCGTAAAGCCAAGGCGCGTTTGCAGGTCATTGCGGAATTGATTGCCGTCTTTGCCTTCCGCAGCCCGTCTGGCGGCAAAATCATCAAGCGTCTTCTGGTGCCTGAGAAAGTACCAGTAGTAATGCGAAAGAGGGATAGGCCTTGGCCCAGGCGCGAGGATCGGCGCAGGCGAAGCCAGCAACTGCGCTTTTGCCGGCAGGGCGGCCAGGCAAGGCGCCAGACACACGACCAAAAGTGTTGCGGCATAAGTCCGTATGTGTTGCACCGGCACACTCCTTCCGTCGCCGCGGTTAGCGGCTTTGCGGGCAGGCAGAGATATCCCCCAGCCGTCCGCGCATTAAAAATTGTGAGCAATCAGGACCAGGAGCCCAGCTACAGGGAAGCAATTGCCATACATATACTGCTCAACGTGGTATCTGCGAATGCCTCGTCAGAAAACTTACCTGCAAGGGGCTCTTAACTAGCCGCGAGAGTTATTACATATTCGGGTTGAAGGATGCAAGAGCATTCTGTGGATAAAGATTAAAATTGACTAACACTTTCGGGTCATGACTTTTGGATATTTAGATTTTGCCTCAAAGCCGGACGTGGGATTCAGAGTCTCGATGAGGCGCTCGTAGCCCGCCGATGTAGTCGGCGGAAAGAGCCGCTCCCAGACCAAATGTTGTACCTAGTTGGAGCGACGCCGCAACTCGATAACCAGCTCTCTTCATGGAAACATTGAAGCTCTATCCCCCAAGAACAGCAGTTGCTGGAGACTCGGATAGCGAAAAATGAGGGATAGTCGCCTTTGCGGGAGGTGGTCTGCCAGAACTCGGTGGTAGTCGAAATTGCACCTGCGAGAACATCGCGGATGTAGGCGGTTTCAATCGAGCTCAACAAGACCATTGATTCTGGACTAGCTACAAGCCGCTGAAAACATTGGCTTGCAGGATTTCTTTCGATCTGGCTACGAACCAGTAGGTCGGGCGTTCGAATCGCTCCGGGCGCACCATTCCAACCCCTTCCAATCCAGGCAGATCCAGCCATTCTGGCTAGAGCATCTGGTGTGCCTGCATCTTCGATGTAGGCGATTTTGAGACGGTGGGAGCCGGGCGGTCGGAACCGGGCTTGCGTGCCTTGGAGCGGATTGCGGAGGCTCTGGACACGCCGCTGCGGGAAATCGTCAGTCGCTAGTTGGGTTTGTCATCGCGCCAACCGCCCAAAAATCATTTGACAAGAGAAAGCCATATGGTTGAATCCCGCTGTCCCATAAGATGAATTTGTTCTTCTTCGCCAGAAGTCAGAGCGGGCGAAGGGCCAGATTCTCAAGCAGCAATCTGCGCCGAGAAAGCAGAGTGCGGACGACAAGACCGAAGAGCAATCTCACCAATCGGAGCATCTGCCGGTTGTAGCAAAGAACTACATGTGCAAATCTGGGTCTAAGGCTGCCTATCTTTACACCGACCTACAGATTTCAATGCTTAGATAATATTTTGGCCAGGCACAACGAAGAGCGCACCCCCGTGTTGAGAATCAGCTGCACCTGCGGCAAAAACACTTCCTGAACTAACAAGTTTCAACGGAGGATCATGTAGCCTGCGGAATTCGAGACATAGATGGAGTGAAAGAGGCCCAAGGGAAGAAGGCCGTCGACACCCGGTTCGGGTCTGTTGGGGATGGCGATGGCTTCGCCATCGGAGATCTTGTGACCACCGATCAGCAGTGGCTTATCGTAGGTCTTCCCGACGAGCTGCGAGCCGGCGACGGTATGCAACTCGTAGGCGGGATCGCTGCTGGGCTGAATGCCAAAGAGGACGAGTTGGCTTTGACCTGAATCGAGCACCAGGTCACCGAGGCTGGTGCTAACAACGGACCGCCCATTGACGAGGCGGAATGGTGTACGGGGGCCGGCGATATCCTCCACCCCGAATTGGAGTTCACGAGTTCTTAGGTTTAACGTGTAGTCGAACTGCGTTAGAAACCACTGGCCGAGTACGCCGCGCACGTCAGGCGAAGAATGGTGGATCGCATCGAGCGACGCGAACAGGAATTTCTGTTTGGCGGCCTTGGCTGTGTCCAATATGACCTCGTTGTTGTCGCTGCCCGGCGTAGAGGCGCTGTTCGCCGCGGACGCCAGAGTCACCTGGAAGCCGGCGGTCATACCGATCTTGCGGGCGAGCCCTGACTCAATCAGGTTGACGTTGCTCCCCGTATCGAGGAGGAAGCGGTAAGGGCCTGAGCCGTTGACGTAGACACCGTCCACGATAGGGCGGCCGTCCCGGACCAGAAGTTTGACGGAAGCAGATGCGTGGGTGGCGGCTATAATCAGGCACCAAATCAAAGCGGTTGCCCATAACCCGGAGGAGTTACTGGTTCCGGACTTCTGGCCAATGGGGCAGCTGGGCGGATATGCGCCGGTTGCAAGCGGGATTTACTATGTAAGCTCGGATGCGGATGGCAACCCCGGGCCGTTCCGATACTTCGACTATGCATCACATCAATCAATTCAAATAGCGCCGGCGGTGCCCGGCCTCGGACGGGGCCTTGCTGTCTCCCCGGACCGGCGGCACATGTTATATTCCGCGAGCTCAGAGGTCGGTGGAGATCTTCTGCTGCTTGACCTTCGATAACCTCAGCCCCGCAGGCCGACTTCGGTTTCGAGCGGCCTGCCTTCTGGGGTATTCTGTGGTCTGCTATGGGCTGGGCTCCACATCCAAGGGCCGGCCACCTTAGCACTATCCTTCCTCCCCTCGGAGACTCATGCGATTCATGATCTGGAACACTGAGAAGAAGGTATACGAATGCAACGAATGCACCTGGAGGCAGGGGATTTGTCTGGACTGCAATGATCCGGCTGAGAAGATCGAATTGCAGTTCGACACACATCGCTGTGAGGAGCACCAGCAAAAATCGGCGGCATGAGCGAGCTTCAGCACGTGAAGTTTCTATCATCACGTAGATGATCGCCGTCGTTTCAACTGCAGTTCACATTGGTAGTTGAGACTAAAGCCATGCCGCATCGCATGGTGTCATTCTGCCTGGCTCTCCTGATTAGTCCACTGGTCGCCGCGCAAACCGGTCAGCCCGTGCTGATGATTTCGATCGATGGCATGCGCCCGGATTATGTCACCAAAGCCGACGAACATGGACTGCAGATTCCGAATCTGCGTCGCATCCTCGCAGAGGGCACATCCGCCGAAGGCGTCCAGGGCGTCTTCCCCACCGTCACGTACCCCAGCCACACCACATTGGTGACAGGAGTATGGCCGGCGGAACATGGCATTCTCAATAATCAGATCTTCGATCCTGAACGGCGTATGCATGATTCCTGGTACTGGTACAACAGCCAGATCAAGGTGCCTACGCTTTGGTCCGCGGCCCATGATGCGGGTCTCTCCACAGCCAGCGTCGGCTGGCCGGTCACTGTGGATGCCGATTGCATCGATTTTCTGATCCCGGAGTACTGGCGTGGGCCATCCGCCGGCGATCCCACGAATCCAGACGATCGCATGCTGATGAATGCCGTCTCGCGGCCGGCCGACGAAGTGGACCATATCGCCGCCCGTACTTCGCTGCCGTATATGAGCGGCAACGACACCACGGTTGGAGGAGACGAGGTAAAGACCGTCTATTCGCTCGACATTATTAAGAGGCAGCGGCCACGCTTCATGACCATCCATCTCAGTTCGCTCGATGAGGAGGAGCACCTCCACGGTCCATTCAGCCCGGAGGCTGATGGGGACCTCGAACAACTTGACGGCATGATCGGCCGCCTGCGGCAGCAAGAGCTCTCCACCTACCCGGACGCTGCCGTCGTGGTTGTTTCAGACCACGGCTTCGCCAACATCTCCCATGCGGTCAATCTGTTTGTGCCTTTCGTGCAGGCTGGGATGATCAAGGCGGCGCCGTCTGCCAATGGCACGATGCAGATCAAATCGTGGAAGGCCACATTGTGGGTTGCGGGCGGAATGGCGGCCGTGATGCTGCGTGATCCGTCCGACACAGCAACTGCTACTCAGGTGCGCAGTATCCTCGACAAGCTCGCGGCCGATCCCAACAGCGGCGTCGCCCATGTCTTCGGCCAAGAAGAGGTGCGCAAGCTGGGTGGATTTCCCGGCGCAGCTTATCTCATCACCTTGAAATCAGGCTATGTGACGGGCACTGCAACCTCTGGGCCGCTGGTCACAGATATCCCGCCAGCAGGGACTCACGGCTTCGATCCCGTTGCGGTCCCCGAGATGCGCTCTTCGTTCTTCATCGCAGGCAAAGGCGTTGCACAGGGTAAGCACGTCGGCCTCATCGACATGCGTCAGATCGCACCCACCATCAGCGGCATTCTTGGAGTTTCGCTGCCGAGCGCCACTCAGACTCCAGTCTCGATTCACTGAGTAGGAAAATCTGCTTGCGGTCGCGGCATATATAACCGGGCCTTCACCCATCATTCATCCAATCGTAACTGGCGCAGCGGTACGTTCACTGCATGCGCAAAAGTTCAGTTTTTCTCTCTCTGCTGCTCGCGGCGTCCGCATTGCTCTCCCTCAGCGTTCCCCAGCTTGATGCACAGTATGAGAACGGCAGCCTGACGGGCACGATCCGCGACGCCACCGGCGCGCCCATTGCCAACGCGGACGTAAAGATCACCAACGACTCGACCGGCGCTGTCACCGCGATCAAGTCCAACTCGCAGGGCAATTATGACGCGCCGGAACTGCGCGTCGGCGTCTACTCCATTGCCGCCAGCATGCCAGGATTCGCTGGAGCGGAAGCAAAAGACATCACCATCTCCGTTGGCAACCGCCAGAGCATCGACCTCACCCTGAAGGTGGGTGCCACCGAGACCACAGTTGAGGTCTCCGGCGTCGCGCTCCAGGTGGAGACCCAGACCAGCGAGCGTGGGCAGACCGTCACCAACTACCAGAGCGAGGCCCTGCCCCAGGTCACTCGTAATTACTCCGACTTTCTGGCGTTGATTCCCGGGTCGCGTCAGGCGCCTACTGCCGCGACCACCAGCTCTATCAGCTCTCTGGTGCGCGCCGGCTCCTACAATGTCAACGGCGAGCGCAGCATGTTCAACAACTTTCTGCTCGACGGGCTGGACAACAACGCCTACGGCGAGTCCAACCAGGGATTCGACAACCAGATCATCGCGGTTCCGCCCGATTCTGTCGCCCAGATGCAGGTGGTGACCAACAACGAAAGCGCCAAGTACGGACGGGCCTCCGGCGCCACGATCAACGTCGCCTCGCAGAGCGGCGGCAACAGGATCCACGCCACTGTCTACGAGTTCATCCGCAACACCGATCTCAACGCATCGGGCTTCTTCAAGCCCACCGTCGTCGGGGGCAGCGGCATCACCACTCCCTTCGTCAAGCCGACCTTCAATCGCAACCAGTACGGTTTTGACGTCGGCGGTCCAATCCTGCACAGCAAGCTCTTCTACTTTTTGGATTACGAGGGATTTCGCCAGGTCCTCAAGCCGCTCACGGTGCTGACGCTGCCCACGCAAAATGAGCTCAATGGCATCCTCGTCCAGCCGGTCAAGAATCCGTTGACGGGTACGATTTATCCGGCGGGCACTGCTATCCCGTCTGGCGTAATCAATCCGCTGTCCGAGCAGATCATCGGCTACTTCAAGCAAATTACCGGGCTTCCCACCACCGGCATTACCAGCGCCTCAACCGCCAACGGCGTCACCGGCCTGGCCTCTAACGACTATTCCAAGCAGGTTCCGTTCAATGACAACGCCGACAAGGGCGATCTTCGCCTCGACTGGCAGATCGCTCCCACCCGCTCTGCCTTCCTGCGCATCAGCGATCGCAAAGAGGACGCGATCAACTTCGCTTCGATTCCCATTCCGCTCGACGGCCAGACCAACGGCCACATTCGCATTCTCGATCAGCAGATCGCTCTGGGCTTCACCCAGTTTCTTGGTTCGAACAAGATCATCGACGCCCGCCTTGGCCTGGATCGCACCAAGGCCGGAAAATACAACCTCTCCATCGGCAATACGGCGTTCAGTTCAATTCCCGGTCTTCCGACCTCGAATGCTGTCGTCGCCGGAGGCCTGCCGTCCATCGGAATCACCGGATTTTCCGGCTTTGGCCGCCAGAGTACCAACCCGCAATGGCAGGACCCTGCGCTGATGGATCCCAAGGTCAACTTCACATGGGTGCGCGGCAACCACTCGCTCAAATTCGGCTACGAGTACGAACACATCTGGATGGCGGTGAACGACAACAACCCGCTTTACGGCTCCTGGACCTATGGCGGCGGTTACAGCTTCTGCGGCCCGACCACGCCGGGCTGCACTCTCAACAGCAGCGGACTGGCGGCTGCAACCACCTCTGTCTCCGATACCTACTGGGCCGATTTTCTCTTCGGCGCGACCAATCAATACTCCCTCGCCAACTTTTACGAGGCCCACCTTACCCAGAACATGCACAGCATTTATGCCCAGGACGACTGGAAGGTGAACTCACAGCTTACCCTCAACCTCGGCCTGCGCTGGGAATATGGCTCGCCCTATTCCGACCTCTACAACCGGATCTCCAATTTTGACCCCGCGTCACAGACGGTCCTGACCACCACGCCGGGTGCGGTCGCCGGCAACGGCATCACGCCGGTCTCCTATGGTGGCACGTATGGCAAGACACTGGTCAACCCGGACTACGGCGACTTCGGCCCGCGCGTTGGCTTCGCCTATGCCATCGATCCGAGGACCGCGATTCGCGGCGGCTTCGGCATCAGCTACTCGCATTACACGCGCGCCGGCTCCGGCGATATCCTTGGCATCAACGCGCCGCAGGCCCAGTTCGCCTCCGTCACACAGATCGCCCCCACAACCGCAAACCACTGCTCCAGTCCACTGCCAACGCAGATCATCGCCAATGGCACGACGACCCCCTCCTGCTATGCCACTGCGGACCAGGGCTATCCCTCGGGCCTGGTGACCAGCTTCAACAAGGCGACGGACAACATCACCTACATTCCGAAGAACAATAAGGCCAGCTACGTCGAGAGCTACTTCCTCGATGTTCAGCGCCAACTCGCCAAGAACACTCTGCTGGATATCGCCTACATCGGTAACCACGGCGTCAAGCTCGAGGGCTTTCTGAACGCCAATCAGAAGAACCCGGCGCAGGCGTTTGCACGGCCTTACGCCAACTGGCCCTCCGATATTACGGAGGCGCTCAATGAGTTCTACTCTCACTTCGATTCGCTGCAGGTGAAGTATGAGCAGCGCTACGTTGGTGGCCTGACGCTGCTGAATGCCTTTACCTGGGAGCATTCGCTCGACAACGCCAGTGCTTCGCTCGAAGGCAACACGCCATCGCCTCAGGATGGCAACAATATCAGCGCCGACTACGCGCAGTCGGACTACAACCTGCCCATAGCCAATGTCACCACCCTGGTGTATGAACTGCCCTTTGGCCGCGGACGCATGTTGATGAGCGACGCCAATCCATTCGTCGACGGCATACTCGGCGGCTGGCAGATTAGCGGCATCAACACCGCGCAGGCCGGGACGCCGTTCAACGTCACCTACAGTCCAAACAGCACGCAGGCGCTTTCGCCGCAGATTTCAGCTACCTATCGCGGCGCGAACGAGTATAGGCCGGATGTTGTTCCCGGACAGCCCATCACGCAGGGCACGAAGAACCGGGCTGCCAATACCGGCTACGTCAACTACATCAACCCGAATGCGTTCGTTCTGCCGCCGATCAAGGACGGCGCGGGCAACGTACTGAGCCCCTTCGGCAACGCGACCCGCAACCCCGGTCGCGGGCAGGCCTTCTATCAAACGGACCTCGCGCTGAACAAAAAGTTCGCCACGCCGGTAGAGAGCCTGAAGGTGGAGTTCCGCACTGAGTTCTACAACATCTTCAACCATACCAATTTCACCATCCCCGGAGGCATCAGCGCCTCACAGGGAACCACTTCGACAATTGTCGGCACGGGCGGTTCGGTGCCGGTCTCCGCTATCGCCGCAGCTCCCTCCACCAACGGCCAGATCACCAGCACGCTGACACCGCGCGTCATCCAGTTCGGCCTCAAAATTCTTTACTAGCCTTCGATTTTGGTTTTTCCATCTCCACGCTTCCCCCCCGGATCAAGGCCCGCGAAGAAAATGGATGCTGGGTCTCCTGGACTACAACAACTGTGCCTCGCCAAAATCCGGTCCGTGCACAAAACTTGTCCCTCGCCGGCAGTGGACTATGCGGCTGTGCCCGAAATTACCTTGGCCTGAAACGTGGTTGCTACTTCCGCCAATCTGATGAGCAGCGCATCGGCAAGCTGGGAGGAAGAGTGACCGCGCGCGCCGCATGTACGGCGTGACACACTTTTTAGCGAGAAACAGAACCGTGTGTGCTGCGCAAGATGTGGGAGAACTCTGGCCAGGAGCATGAGCCGTCGCGCGTGGAGCAGGCAGGTATAAAGATTGGAACGCGCAGCGGAGGACTGGAAGGATCCAGTGCGGCCGCCGTACGCATCTGTTCCAGGGTCTGCACGGTAAGATACGTGCGGACCGAGTAAGCATGCGTGGTTCTGTCCTGCCATAGTTCGAAGATGAGTGCTGTACCCGGAGCGGTATCGTCACGGCGGCCGTCGGCAATCCATGTCATGTCTAGCAAGCCGGCTATGTTTGCCAGGTTGGTGTCATGCCCAATTAGAAAAAGCGCGCGGCTGGTGCCCGTGCTGGGCGCATTGGCAACCGCACTCTGCGTGGCAGCCTGTTCCAACGCCTTGTCGATGCGGTCGAGCAGGTTCGACGCCTGGATGCGCGCGATTGCCGGCGTGCGCTGCGAGAAATCGAAGGCCGCCGTATGTAGATCGATCAGCGAACGCAGTGACTTCCCATCCACGCACCCCCAACCCACGTCTTTGTCGGGCATGCCTTCCGCGTATTCGAGCAAAATGTTTTCGCTAAGCGTGGCAGCGGTGAAGAGGGGACCTCGCAACTCTGGGGCATGATCGTCCATGCCAGAGTCCAGTGTGGCCGTGACGCTGAGCAGGGAGACACGGGACGCAACGCGGTCCGGCAGAGTGCCGCAGTGCGCGAGAATGTTATCCAGCACGGCGAGCTGCGACCCATATGCCAAGGTAAGGTTTGCGGCGTCTCCGCCCACACGCCCAGAGACAGCCGCGGCCGCGAGCGCGATGGCCGAGGGATCGGAAACTCTTGGGTGGAAGAGCGGATCCTGCGTCCCCTCGGGGAGCGACCCCACCGGAATATCGCAGCCGGGGAACATACCGGCAGCGAGGGCCTTGCCAGTCTCGCGGGTGCGCTGGTCTGAATCGGCGTAGATGGTGACGTTGTGGGCATCTTCGCACCCTGAAGCGTGAAACAGACCTTCGCTTGCGAACTGCAGGCGATCGTATTCGCCCAGCAGCTGCATCAGGCGATAGCCATGCGGCGTAAGGTAACCGGGCTGTGCATTCCAGGCCGGCCATCTTACAGCTGAATATTGATTGAGCTGATCGGCCTTTCCGGTTGGTGACCGCACACCGTGGCGGCTGAGATAGACGACAAAGCGCAACACTTCGTTGTTCTTAGCTGGCTGTTGCTGCACTTGCGCGGGACACAGGTGCGGAGTGCAGACGAGCAGAAACAGCAGCATTTTCGGATATCGCGTCATGCGAGTAGGAACCCGTAGAGAGTGAGTTTGGTGCGGTTCATAGCCATTCTTCCGTGCTACCGGTTCGCGGGAAAATCGTAGCGAAGGCCACCTGTATAAGTTGGCTTGTAATATTCGCGTTGGTTCACGAAAGTTGTGTTTCCGGCGTAGTACCCAAAGACCTCGTTGTTCAGATTCAGGCCAGAGATGACGGCACGCAGCCCGTGCCAGACACGATAGCTGGCTTGGGCGTCGACTTGGAAGTGCGTAAGCGTCCAGACGTCGCCCGAAGGACCAGAGGGACCAAGACCACTGGGGTCGGCGCCGCTGACATAGCTCGGCGAGACGTATCCGTAGGAGAAGCGGCTGGCCCCGTCATAAGCCAGGCCGACGCGCGCGGAAAAACGCTTAGTGTCATAGGTGGGACTGGCCTTCCAGGTGTTCGGAGACTGATCGATCGTGGTGGGGTGGTCCGAGCGCAAGGGTAGCCCCTTTTCGCGTGAAGCGGTGTAGCTATAGTTGGCCTGAATGCCGAGGCCCTTCAGCGGCCCGGGCAGATAGCTGAAGTGCTGCTGGAAGTTTAGCTCAAGTCCGTAAGTATATGCGTTCTGGCCATTGGTGTATTGCGTGATGGCGTCACCTGGGTACTGTGCGAGCACCTGCTGCACCGACGGCGGAAAGTAGCCGGATGGGAAGGAGGAAAGATTGAGCCCTCCCGGCAGAATTACTTCGACCTGAGGCGCGGTGAGCTGCTTGAAGAAGAAGCCGCCTTGCACGATACCCAGCGGGCGCAGGTAGTACTCGTAGAGCACGTCATAGTTATTCGCATGCTCGGGACGAAGGTTGGGATTGCCGATCAGAACCGAGACCGGACTAGTGGTCGAGTCCTCAGTGACATACGGAACGAGCTGATAAGGATCGGGCCGCGCCACGCCACGAGAGTAGACCCCACGCAGCGAGGAATTGTTGTTCAGGCCATAGCGCAGCTCCACGCTGGGAAGCAGGTCGATATATCCCGGATTGTTGTTCACACCCGTAAAAACATAGCAGTTTCCCGCTGCCGGAGGCGCAGGCGCAGTGTCGCCCGAGCAGTTCACGCTGGAGCTGCCTCCGCTATAGGTATGGCTGCCTGAGTTATAAGTTCCAAAAAACGTGAGATTGTAGCCAAAGGTAAGGTCGCGTGTCGCTTCAATACGAAGGCCGGTGTTGACATGCAGCTTGCCGAAGTCGAGCGCGTTCATCAGATATCCCGCGGTAATCTGCTCGACGGTGTGGAAGAGATTGGGATAAGTGTCTGAGGCGGTCTTCTGGCCGTCGAGGTTGCCCTGGTAGTTGGCCAGCGTATAGGCCTGGGCGGCAGAGAACTTAGAGACCTGGCCGTAGTGCCCGCCGAAGTAAGTCCCGTTGTAGTAATCCGTGTTGCTGAAGTTGTCGAGTAACTGCGTCATCAACGGCGCTGAGGAGCCGAAACTGTCATACACCTTCTCGGTCGAGTCCTGCGTCTGGTGGTCGTTGGCGAACTTAAAGCCGGCCTCCCATGTTCCGGAGTGGTTCCACCAGCGATACGACTTGGCATAGGACGCCTGTGCGGTGAGGTTCAGCTGCGTGTTGATGCCGGTGGATATGGTGATGTCCTTGAACTGCCAGTTCGAGGCATTCAACAGCGGCGATTGGTTCGTGTTGTCGCAATTGGCGAAGTGGGGATGATACAGATCGGCCTGCGCTGAAGGAATGTAGTTGCAGTACTGCGTGGCGCCAACCCACGAGAAGTCAGCCTTCGGGTTGCCGGCCGAATCCTCTTCATAAGCACGAGATGCCGAGATCTGATAAGTGAGCAACGAGTCGCTGAAAGCGGAGCGGCCGCCGAGGATCAGGGTGCCGACAGCGGCATTGGGGCGCTTGTTGGAGGTATAGAACTTGGGATTGGAGCCTTTTGTGCTTGCGGTGGGGTAGATCGGATTGGCTGCGGTCCCGGTAATGGGCGCCGAGACCGGCGAGTAATACCATTTATCGCCGTAGTCCTGCAGGTCGGAGAAGAAACCCCGAGCAAACAGGCTGGTGCCATTTGTGACTCGGTAGTCCAGACTGCCATCGAAGCCGTAACGGGTCCGGTAGTATCGGTACTCGCGGATGGTATCGCTGTCATAGAAGGGGACGGCATTGGTTGAAAGCGGATCCAGGGTCGGCTGAATGTTGTCGATGCCTCGGCCGTTATAGTCGTAAGTCGCGTTGAGAAGGAGGCCAAGCTTCTTGTCGGGACCGAACCGCTTACCGAAGGTCCCGCCAAAGTCATAGGAGCCGCGACCGTTCATAATAGGCGTGTATCCGCCATCGCTGTAGAGATCAAGGCTCGGGCGCTCGCCCGCCTCTTTGGTACGCAGATCGACCGATGCGCCGATTCCGTTCCCATCCATATTGGCAAGGAGAGTTTTGTTGATCTGGATAGAGTCGACCATGTCTGACGGGATGATATCGAGCCGCACCTGGCGCACCTGCGGCTCCGGCGCAGGAATGGTAATCCCGTCGACGGTGACGTTGGTCAGACGCGGCTCGGTGCCACGTACCTGAATGTAGACGCCCTCGCCTTCAATGCGGTACAGCGTGACGCCAGGAAAGCGGCCGGTGGCATCGGCGACGTTCGCATTGGGGAGACTGCGAATCACCTCAGAGGGCATGACGCCAATCAGGTTGTCGGCCGTGCGCGTCTCGTTGATGGATTCGGCCTCGCCATGCGGACGCTCCGCCGTAACGAGAATCTCTTCCGCGGCTGAGGCGACCTTCATCTGGACCGAGAGCGTGGCGGTTTGTCCTGCGCTCACTTCAACATCGGAGGTTATTGGCGCGAACCCAACATAGGACGTCGTGACGGTGTACTTCCCTGCCGGAAGGTCCGGGATTGTGAAGCTGCCTTGCTGGCTCGTCACGGCGCTCCCTCCCATAGGCGCAACGGTGACCTGCGCGCCCGAGAGCGTTGCCCCGGAGTCATCGACGACCGTCCCCGAGAGAACGCCCTTTGCCGATTGCGCCTCGACGACTGCAACGCAGAAGACCACGAGGATGAAGGCTACGAATCGAGACAGGAAGATGCGGGCGCGCCGGAGTGCCATCGCGAAACCTCTTTCCAGAAGCGGGATGCACTCACTATGGCAGCGGAGTCTAAGTCGAATCTAAGGAAAGGTCCGTGAACCCGCCGGATTCACGGGATATTTACATTGCCCGGCTAGTGTAGTTTCAAATGCAAATCCTGGTCGTCGAGGACAAGCGCAGCTTTGCCTGCCATTTGGGCCGTGCGCTGGAGGGCGAAGGCCATGATGTAACTTTGGCCTACGACGGCGAGGAAGGGCTGCGCCTGGGCAGGACTAACCGCTTCGATCTATTGCTGCTCGACATCATGCTGCCGAAGCAGGACGGCCTCTCCGTGATTCGCCGTCTGCGGGAAGACCGGCTGCACACGCAGGCGATCATCGTCTCGGCCCGCGATTCCATGCAGGACATCGTCCATGGGCTGGATGCCGGCGCCGACGACTATCTCACCAAGCCCTTTCCTCTCGATCTCCTGCTCGCCAAGGTGCGCGCGTCTGAGCGGCGCGTCCCGATAGCGCCACCCAAGTCGATCGAGCTGGGCGATCTTGTCCTGCTTCCCCATCTGTTCGAGGTGAGGCGGGGTGCGCGTGTCGCGCCTTTGACACGGACCGAATGCGCGTTGCTGGAGACCATGATGCGCAGGCCGAGGACAGTTGTGGCACACGGCGTACTTATTGAGGCTGGCTGGGGAGCTGGCTCGAATGTCAGCTGCGACAGCCTCTATGTCTTCATCCGCGCCTTGCGTGCGAAGATCGCCCACCCAGGCGAGCCAGAGTTGCTCCACACCGTGCGCGGCGTAGGTTACTGCCTGCGCTCCGAAACATGGTGAAGCGGACCTTCTCCATCTCGCTGCGGCTGACCCTTTGGTTCGGTGCCCTCTTTTTTGCCGGATGGATGCTATTCGGCACGGCCATGTGGTTCAACCTGCAACACACGCTGACCACGGAGCGCCAGGGGACCCTCACCCGCCGCATCGATCGCCTGCAGTCGTTGCTGATCAAAAGCGGCAACTCTGAGCCGGGCCAGGCCTTTACCGATTTTGCCCACGCTACCGGAAACGGCCTGGTTGAGATCTTCAACGTGGATGGCCGGCGGGCCTTTCCTTCGCCCTCCTCGGCTGCATCTGCGTTTCCGTGGCCCTCGCCGGCAGGAATCCGAAAAGACCGCTATGCGGAGGTCGGAGCCGTCGGACAGCAGTACTTGGTATTGGCTCGGCCGTTCGTCCTTGACGATCACGCTTATATTCTCGCGGCCGCCGCTCCGGAGAGCGGAAATCAGCTGGTGCTCGATAACTTCTGGCGCGGCCTCTGGATATCTCTCCCTTTCTTCCTGCTGATCTCATCCGGGGCCGGCTACTGGATCAGCCGAAGAGCGCTGCACCCGGTGGATGTGATCATCGCGAAGGCGCGGTCGATCAGCATCTCCAATCTCTCCGATCGGCTCCCAGTGAGCGACACCGGCGATGAACTCCAGAGACTGGCCGAGACCTGCAACGAGATGCTGCAGCGTTTAAACGCGTCCGTCGATCGCATGAAGCAGTTCACGGCGGATGCCTCGCATGAACTGCGGGGTCCGCTCTCTTTCAATCGGACCGTCGCCGAGGTTGCGCTGCGCAACCCAAGCCTCGACGCGAACTCCCGCGCCGCGTTTCAGGAGATCGTCGACGAGACCGCCAAGGCCACTGCTTTGCTGGAAGATATGCTGACCCTCGCGCGTGCGGATGTGAGCTCGCTCACCGGGGCTTTGGAGCCGGTCGATCTCGCGGCCATCGTTATCGAGACCTGTGACATAGCGGGCATGCTTGCCAGCCGCCGCGGACTCGAACTGACAGTCTCACGCTCGTCGCATAGTCCCACTCCAGTCCTCGGCGATATGCCAAGCCTGCGTAGGCTGGTATGGATCATTCTGGATAACGCGATCAAGTATACGAATTCCCCCGGCAGTGTCGCAGTCAGCTTGAGGGTGCAAGAGGCCACCGCAGTCTTTGAAGTTAGCGATACAGGCATTGGGATCGCGCAGGCCGACCTGCCTCACATCTTTGACCGCTTCTACCGCGCCGACCGCTCCCGCAGTGAGGTGGAAGGCAGCGGTCTTGGGCTTGCCATCGCCGACTGGATTGTTGAATTGCATCAGGCGCAATTTGAGGTCGTCAGTGAGGAAAAGGCCGGGACAACATTTCGAGTTCAATTTCCTATCGTCACCTCTGACCTGTAGTCGAAATTGAGTCTGCGACAGCATCGCAGACGTAGACGGTTTCAACCAGGATCAACAAGTCTGTTGGAATTAGACGCGTTGCAAGGTCCTGAAATCGCACAATTTTTGGGATTTCCTTCGATCTGGCTACGAACCAGTAGGCCGGGCGTTCGAATCGCTCCGGGCGCACCATTCCAACCCCCACCAACCGAAGCAGATCCAGCCATTTCGGCTAGAGCATCTGGTGTCCGCGCATCTCCGATGGAGGCGATTTTGTTGGGCGCAGATGCTCCATCACCGATCATGACTCTCTCTACAGATCTGACTGCGGACAGGGAGATACCGCCTGCGCAGGTCCTGGCATCCAACCCTTTGAGTTGAGAATGGGAGCGCCCGGCGAGCAAACCCAAGCCGGATTGGATTGTGCTACAACGTAAGAAGGGAAGGCTTTTCCGGAGTTTTGCGACAGACATGAGACCTTTCTGAACTGAATACTGTGACACTACTCGGCACATCGCGGCATCGACGGCCAGCGTGGACTCTTGCGCTGCTCCTGACGATTGCGGTGTCGTGCTGGGGATTGCACTACAAGCTCTCGCTCTATCGTTCCGCGGCCCGGCAGCAGGGGCCTGCGGCCAAGCTGCTCTCGCAGAAGGAGCGGCCATCCCAGGCTGAGGCGCCTGTAGACACCGGCAATCCGCTCACTACGGTCTTGCAGCATCCGGCACTCCCACACGCTCTTGCCGCCCTGGCAACTGCAGTGCACAGCAGCCTGCCGGTGTATCGGACGGAGTTCGAGCCGCGGGAAGACTCTCGCTGGCTGCCAATGCATGCTCTGCGTCCAAGTACTCCCCGCCCACCGCCCGTCACCGCGTAGCTGTTCTTGAAAGCCCCGGAGGGGCGCTTCGCTAGTCGCGAAGTGCGTCCTCGGGATTCCTAGGCCTTTCATCCGGCACTCCAGGTGATATCCAAATGCTTTCCAAGAAAATTGTCTGGATTGCGGCAGCGCTCTCGTTTTCCGCCGCCGCATGCAACAGCAGATCCACGTCGCCTGATGTGCTTCCGGGCGCCGCCGTGGTTTCCGTCACGCGCGGCAGTCTGGCCAGCACACTTACGGTTGCGGGACAGTTTGAGGCGTACCAACAGGTGGACCTACACGCGAAGGTCTCCGGCTATATCCGCTGGATCAAGGTCGACATCGGCGACCGTGTGCATCAGGGGCAGGTGCTGGCTGCGCTCGAGGTGCCGGAGTTGCAGGACCAACTGCAAGGAGCGCAGGCGCAGGTGCGGTACACGCAATCGGAGATCGCGCGCGCGCAGAGTGAGGTTACCAGCGACGAGGCCACGTACTCCGCGCTGCATGTGGAATACACGCGCCTGGCCGAGGCATCCAAACAGCGCCCGGGCCTGATTGCCGAGCAGGAGCTGGACGACGCGCAGGCCAAGGACCAGCAGGCCGCCGCACAGGTGAACGTCGCGAAGGCGGCGCTGGATGCGACGCAGCAGCAGCTCGGCGTCTCCCAGGCGGACAGTCATCGCGTGCAGACGCTGGCCAACTATGAGCAGATCGTATCGCCATTCAACGGCGTCGTTACCATGCGCTACGCCGACACGGGCTCGCTGATCCAGGCCGGCACATCTTCCAACACGCAGTCGATGCCGGTGGTGCAGGTGGCGCAGAGCGATCTGCTGCGTCTGCGAATGCCGGTGCCTGAGTCGGACGTGCCGTACATTAATGTCGGCGGCGAGGTGGAGATCAAGGTCAGCGCCACGGGCCGAAACTTCACCGGAAAGATCATCCGCTTTACGCGCGCGCTCGATGCCAGCACGCGCACGATGCTCACCGAGGTTGACGTACCCAATCCCGAACTCACGCTCAGTCCCGGCATGTACGCCGAGGCCACGATTCAGTTACAGCAAAGGCCGAATGTGCTGGTGCTGCCTATTCAGGCGGTGGTGCAGAACGGAGGCCAGAGTTATGTGCTGGCACTGGATGGAGCCAACCATGTGGTGCGGCGCGATGTGACCCTCGGCATTCAAACTGCGAATCGGACCGAGATCGCGAGCGGGCTGAGGGAGGGCGATCAGGTGATCGCGTCCGGCCAGAGCGGATACCAGGTGGGCGAGGCCGTCACGCCGCACGCGGCCTTCATTCCGACTGCGGCTGAGGAGGGGAGCGAATAAATGTCCTCCTTCGCGATCAAGTATCCGTTCTTCGTTCTGATGTTCTGTCTGATGATTGTCGTGGTCGGTGTGTCCACCGTGGCGCGCATGCCCGTCGATCTCTTTCCTGAGATCAACATTCCGGTCGTTGTAGTGGCCACTTTTTACTCCGGCATGCCGCCGCAGCAGATCGAAGCCGACATCACCGACAGCTATGAGCGCTTCTTCACCCTTGGCAGTGGCATCGATCATATTGAGTCGCGCTCACTGCCCGGCGTCAGCCTCATCAAGATCTACTTTCAGCCTGGCACGGACGCGAACGCCGCGGTCAGTAATATCTCCAACCTCGCGATGGCCAACCTTCGCCGGCTGCCGCCGGGCACGTTGCCGCCTGTGGTGTTGAAGTTCGATGCCTCCAACCTGCCGGTTTGCCTGGTTACGCTCGAAGGCCAGGGCCTCAACCAGACTCAGCTGAAGGACCTGGCGCAGTTCACGGTGCGGAACCAGATCGCGAATGTTCCCGGAGCGTCCGTTCCCCAACCCTATGGCGGCAAATACCGGCAGATCCAGGTTTATGTCGATCCGGTGAAGCTGGAAGCGCACCAACTCTCTGTGATGGACGTGGTGGGGGCGGTCAACCAGTCGAACCTCATTCTCCCCGCGGGCGATGTGCGCATCGGCGCGAAGGACTACAACATCTACGCCAACAGCCAGATCCCTGTCGTCGACCAGATCGACGCCATGCCCATCAAGACCGGTAAGGACGCCACTGTCGGCTCAAGCGTCTTTGTGGGCGACGTGGGCCACGCGGAGGACTCAGGCCAGCTGCAGTACAACATCGTGCGCGTCGACGGCCAGCGCTCGGTCTACATCCCGATCCTCAAGCAGGGCGGCGGCTCGAATACGATCCAGATCGTCAACGGCATCCGTGACGCGGTGAAACATCTTCTGGACGTACCCAGCGCGCTGAAGACTGACGTCGTGTTCGATCAGTCCGCCTTCGTGAAGATCGCGGTAAAGAACGTCATCAACGAGGGAACCATCGGTCTGGTTCTTACCGCGCTGATGATCCTGCTCTTCTTAGGCAACGTGCGGGCCACCATCAGCGTGCTGCTCTCCGTCCCTATCTCCTGTCTTGCAGCCTTTCTCGCTCTGAACATGGGTGGCAGCACCATCAACACCATGGTTCTGGGCGGCCTGGCGCTTGCGCTCTCCCGTCTGATCGACAACTCCGTCGTCGTGCTCGAAAACATCTTCCGTCATCTGGAAGAGGGCGCTGATCCGAAGACCGCGGCCGAGGTTGGCGGTAAGGAGGTGCAGCTTGCTGTGCTGGCCGCCACCTGCGCCACCAGCATTGTCTTCTTCCCGGTCATCCTGCTGGTCGGAGTCAGCAAATATCTCTTCACCGCGCTGGCGCTTGCGGTCGTCCTCGCGCTTTTTGCGTCTTACATCGTGGCCATGACCGTGGTGCCGCTCTTCTGCGCGAAGTTCATCCGTATCGATCCATCGCATGTTCATGCAACAATTGCCGAGCGCGAGGACGACCTAGCGGAGTCGGAGCATCACCATAAGAAGTCTGGCCTCTTTCAACGCATCACCGACGGCTTCAACCACCAGTTCCAGCGCCTGCTGCACGCCTATAACCGTGGCGTGGCATTCTCGCTGCGCCGGCCAGCGCTGATCATCGGCTGCTCGGTTGCTATCACCCTGATTGGCGTTGCGCTCTATCCCTTCGTGGGCAAGGCCTTCTTCCCGCGCACGGACCCCGGCCAGTTTGTCATCAACGTCAAGGTGCCGCCGGGAACACGGCTTGAAGTCTCCGACGAGTATGTGGCGCGCATGGAGCAGGACATTCGCGAAGTCGTCGCCCCCGGGGACATGAACATGATCGTCTCCAACATCGGTATCACGCCCGACCTGTCGGCCATCTATACCAGCAACTCCGGAATGAATACCGCGTTCATCCAGGTCAGCCTGAAGGAGGACCACAAAACCAGCAGCTTCGTCTATATGCAGCGCCTGCGCGAGCGGCTGGCCGCGGACTTCCCCGAGGTCAACACCTACTTCCAGACCGGCGGCCTGGTGGACGCGGTCGTCAACCAGGGCCAGCCGGCGCCGCTCGACGTGCGCATCGGCGGCAATGACCTGCAACAGGACTTCGCCTTCGCGCAGACGTTGGGCGCGAAGCTGAAGGGGCTTGGCTCCGTCAGCGACGTGCTGATCCCGCAGGACCTGGACTATCCGGGTCTCGAACTGGACATCGACCGTGAACATGCGGCGTTGCTGGGCATTTCACCGAAGGATGCGATCGACAATGTCATCACTGCGCTCACGTCGGACTCGATGATTGCGCCGAGCTTCTGGGTCGATCCCAAGACGGGCAACAACTACATGCTGACGGTGCAGTACCCCGAAGGCCAGATCAAGACGATGACGGACTTCGAGCAGATTCCGCTGCGCGCGCCTGGAGCCGCAGCCACCACGCCGCTCGAATCGGTCGCTTCCATCAAGCAGATCAACACGCCGACGGAGGTCGACCACTACCAGCTGCGCCGCAGCTTCGACGTCTACGTCATGCCCAAGAAGGAAGACCTCTCTGCGGTGAACGCCGATGTGCAACGCGTGCTCGGCGGGATGAAGCGGCCGGCCAATCTCACCGTGGCTGTGGGGGGCTCCGTCTCGGACATGCACAGCGCGTTTAGCAGCTTCGGCTTTGGGTTCGTACTGGCGGTCGTTCTCGTCTACCTCATCCTGATGGCGCAGTTCGCGTCGTTCTCCGATCCCTTCGTCATCCTGCTCGCGGTTCCGCCTGGGCTTGGCGGAGTGCTCCTTGTCCTGCTGTTGACCGGAACCACGCTGAATGTCATGTCCTTGATGGGCGTGATCATGATGGCGGGTATCGCGGTCTCGAACTCGATCCTCATCGTGGAGTTCGTTGGCACGCTGCGCGCCACCGGCATGAAGACACGCAAAGCCATCGCCGATGCTTGCGCCATGCGGCTGCGACCCATCCTGATGACTTCACTGGCCACCGTGCTGGGGCTGATCCCCATGGCCCTTGCGCTCGAAGCGGGCAGTGAGCAGTATGCGTCGCTGGCGCGTTCGATCCTTGGCGGGCTTATCGTCGTCGACCGTCGTCACCTTGTTCCTGGTCCCTGCAGCATATCTCCTGGTCCACCGCAAAGAGGTGAGAGATGAAGATGCCGCGGCAGGCGCGGAGGTGGCCAATGCGTAAATCGTCTGGAACATCCGTCCCTGCATCTTTCGCCGCTGGTCTGCTGGTGTTAGGCGCACAACTCTCAATCGCACAGACCAACCTCAAGGCACTACCATCAGCGCCACGCGCCCAGCTTGAACTTCAAGCGCAGGGCACCGCGCCGCAGGGTCCGATGCAGCCAGGCATGCGACCGGCTCAGGCAGCACCAACTGTGGCGTCAAATTCAACGCCCACTGGACCAGACGAAGCGCTGACTCGTCAGCAGGCCGAGCAACTCGCGCTGAAGAACAACCCGCGCATCAGCGTGGCCGCGCTGCTCGCGCTCGCGCAGAGGCAGGTGGTGCGCGAAACGCGTTCTGCCGAGCTGCCAAGTTTGAACGGCAATCTCACGGGTGTCGGCGCAGAAGAGGGCAGTCGCATCTCTACCGGCTCGGTCAGTGCTTCGCGCCTGCTCAATCACGCAGGTGCGGGAGTCGAGCTTGACCAGCTGATCACCGATTTCGGTCGCACGCACAATCTCGTCGCATCCTCTGCGTTGCAGGCGAAGGCATCGGAGCAGAACTCCCTCGCCACGCAGCGAGACATTGTCCTCGCCACAGACCTTGCGTTCTACCACGCGCTCGAAGCGCAGGCTACGCTGGCGGTGGCGCAAAGTACCGTCAATGCACGCCAGACTGTCAGCGATCAGGTCAGCGCGCTTACCGCCAGCAAGCTGAAGTCGACGCTCGATCAAAGCTTCGCCGACGTCAATCTTTCCCAGGCGAAGCTGCTGGTGTTGGACACACAGAGCCAGTACGACGCGGCCATGGCCGCGCTGAACGAAATGCTGGGCACGGCCGACAATACCCAGTTCCATCTGGCGGATGATTCCGTGCCACCGGCGCCGGTCGCGGATTCGCCGGATGGCGTGATCGCCATGGCGTTGGAGAAGCGGCCGGACCTGCTTGCGCTGCGCCTGACGCATGATGCCGATGTGCGCTTTGCGCGCGCTCAGCGAGACCAGCTGCTGCCCACGATCAAGGGGCTTGGAGTTGTCGGTGCTACGCCCTGGGCGCCCAACACTGCTTCCAATACCTACTTTCTTCAAAATTGGTATGGCGCCGCCGGTATTAACATGCAGATCCCAATCTTCAATGGCTTCAAATTCCACGGTGAGGCGAGTGAAGCCGACCTGCGCGCCAAGGCCGCTTCGGAAGAAGACCGCGCACTCGAGAACCGCATCGTACGCGACGTACGCACTGCGTGGCTCACGATGCAGACCGCGCGCGAGCGCATGGCTGTCACAGCCGAGCTTCTGCAGCAGGCCGGCACGGCCCTCGACCTCGCGCAGACGCGCTACAACCTGGGTCTCAGCTCTATCGTGGAGCTGAGCCAGGCGCAGCTGCAACAGACCGAGGCGCAGATCGACGACGCCAACGCCCGCCTGGAATATGAGGCCGACGTCGCCATGCTGCGCTTTCAGAGCGGGGGCATTCTTTAGATTTGGCCCACCACAAACTCCGTTCAGGGTCTCGGAGAAAAATTGCTCCAAGTCAAACTTTCCTCTTCTAGCTGAGCATCGCTATCGAGTTGCAGGGCAGTTAGACGGATTCACCTCAGGTCGCCTTGTAAATGCGAATACGCACCGCAGGTTTGCCTTCGGCGGTGGTGACGTCGAGGGTGCCGACATAGGCGCCTCCATTGAGCCACTCGTATGCACCGACCGGCGCTTCAAAGACCGGAGTCGTCAGCAGGCGCCCTGGCGCTTCTGTAGCGCTTCGGCATGAGGTCCCCTTGTTGACGATGTTGATGATCGCGCCGTCGTCGGTCTGAATCATGTAATCTGCATCGATCTGGTAGCATCCCGTCTTGGTAGCTAACTGCCAATCCCAACCGCCGTTAAGAACCTTCCCCTTGATCTTCGGCCCGGCAAAGGTTCCCCCCGTGATGGGAACGATATTGCGTTCACCCCACGGCGTTGCGCCGGGATGTGAACCCGGGCCCAACGTCACAATCTCTTCCAATACGAATTCCAGCTTGGGCGCCTCTGGCGCGCCAGGCGCAGAGGTTTGTGCGTGAAGCGGACGCGCTGCCACGGAGCAAAATAACAGCAAACAGCATACGCTGAGCGGCGGAAGGCGATGGATTCGGCATTTCAACATTTCGGATTCCTCAATTCATTACTGATATGGTCGAGCTTGCGAATCACTCTACTTGCTGCTCCGCTTGCGCCGCGATAACCTCCGCGGCCATATGAAAGGCACTGTTTGCCGCGGGAAGTCCGCAGTAAAGAGCGCTGTGGAAGATAACTTCCTTCAACTCCTCTTCGGTAACTCCATTATTGGAAGCGGCGCGAAGATGCATCTTCAGCTCATCGGCGCGGTTCAATGCAATCAACATGGCGATAGTAATCAGACTGCGCGTGTGCAGGTCGAGGCCAGGACGGGACCAGACTTCTCCCCACGCGTAGCGGGTGAGGAATTGTTGAAAGTCGGCGTTCAGGTCGGTCTTGCTTTCTTCCGCGCGATCGACATGCTGGTTGCCAAGCACTGCGCGCCGCAGAGCAAAACCCTGCTTCAGACGGTCTTCCTCGGTCATATGAGTATCCTTTGCAGAATGCAATTCAGCCTGAGGCTTGCCATCAGGTTTCACGGTCTCCGATTTTGCGAATGAAGCGGCTCGGCTTCATCAACCGTCAGTATCACCGGCCTCGTAATACGTGTGGAGCACTCGATCGATAAAGTCGCTGCTGCTGCCCAGATAGGTGGCTGGATCGAGCAGCCGGTCCAGCTCTTCTGCTGTAAGGGTAGTTTGCTGCTGTTGGTCGAGCAGTGTGTCCCGCAAGGTCCGCCCCTCGCTGCGTGCGCAGAGGGTCGCGTCTTCCAGCAAGCGGTGCGCGGCGGCTTTGCCCAGCTTAGGCGCGAGCGCCATTGAGACTGCTTCAGCCATAGCTGCGCCTTGCAGGATATGCAAATTGCTTTTCATTGAGTTTGAGTTCACAACTGCTCCCTCCGCGATATCGCAAGCAGAGGCAAGGGCGCCCGCGGTCAGACGCACAATCTCCGTCAGCGTCTCCCACTCGGCGTGCCATCCGCCGAGTCCACGCTCATGCTCCTGCACCATTGCTGAAAGAATTGTCGCAACCAGCCCCGGCATCCGAATTGCCGCACTGAGCATGACGGCAGAAGAGACCGGGTTGTGCTTATGAGGCATGGTGCTGGATCCGCCGCGATCCTTGCCGACCGACTCCCGCAGTTCATCGACCTCCGTCTGCATCAGGAGTGAAACATCGCGCGCAATCTTGCCCAGAGTTCCGACCAACTGGCCGAGCGTAGCGGCGAGTTCCGCGATGCGGTCGCGCTGTGTGTGCCACGGAATGTCTGGCACAGGCAGGTGCAGACGAAGGCCTATGCCGGTCGCAATGACCTGCCCGTCGCGGCCAAATGCAGCCAGCGTGCCCACCGCTCCTCCGAACTGCAGCGCGATCGAGCGCTGCCTCACCGCCGTCTGTCGCTGCTGGTGGCGAAGCAGGGCATCGAGCCAGGCGGCAATCTTCAACCCCAGCGTTACCGGCGGCCCTTGCTGCAGCCACGTGCGCCCTGGCATTACATCGTCTCTGTGTTTGCGGATCAGGACCGCGAGACGATTGCATGTCTCCCGGAGATCGCCCTCAAGCAGATCCAGCGCAGCCTTCATCTGCAGCATGGTCGCCGTGTCGAGAACATCCTGACTGGTGGCGCCGAAATGCACGAAACCTGACGCCTTCGGGTTAAGCTGTGCCACCGCTTGCGTAAGCGCTTTAACGAACGGGATGCAGAGGTTGCCCGCATCGCGCGCCTGCATGGCGAGTGAGCTCACATCGAAAGAATCCACCGTTACGGATGCAATCGCAGCGGCAGTACCTGGCGGAATGCGTTGGTTCTCTTCCAGCGCCTCGGCCAGTGCGACCTCAAACTGCAACATATATTGCAGCAGAGAGCGCTCGGAGAGCACCTCGGCCATGGCGCGAGTGGTGAAGAGCGGATCGTACAAGCGGGATGTTGGATGGGATGGTGTCATACCCTGCGGCATTCAGAACAGGAAGAATACAGTTTCGTGCTCGCCCTGCATGTAGAGGTTCCATTGGTATCGATTCGGCGATTCTTTTTGCTGCTGGGCGATCAAGGTGCTGCGGCGCTCCTGCGGCACCGCAAGCAGCACAGGGTCGGATGCATTCAAGGGATCGCCTGCGAGGTAAATACGGCTGATCAAGTGCTTAAGCAGACCGCGCATAAAGATTAGAACGACGATATGTGGAGCCTGCCGGGCTTGATTGGGAGTGGAGACGGTGCCCGGGCGAACGGTGCGGAAACGAAAGGCTCCGCGCTCATCGACGGCTATGCGGGCAAAGCCACGGAAGCCTGGGTCGGTCTCCGTTGCGGGATCCGTGGCGAAGCCGGAGAATCTTCCTTGCGTGTCTGCCTGCCACAACTCCAGCAACGCATCGGGAATCGGATTTCCTGCACCGTCGAAGACCTGGCCGCAGATCTCGATCTGTTCTGCTGACGGGTGCTGGCTAAGGTCGTCTGCATTTGGATACGAGAGGCCAATACTGAAAAATGGCCCGACGGTCTGCGAGGGAGTGCGCACCATGCTCATCGATGGTTCTCCATCGGCGTGGCACTGCGGCCGCGCAGCACCACGTCGAAACGATAGGCCAGGGCTGTCTCCGGAACTGTGTTCGTGAAGTCGAAGCTTGAGATCAAGCGCTGACGCGCAGCGTCGTCGGGGACCGAGTTATAGATTGGATCGAAGGTCAGCAACGGATCGCCGGGAAAGTACATTTGCGTTACCAGGCGCGTGAGAAGCCCGGCGCCAAACAAGGAAAAGTGAATGTGCGCCGGGCGCCATGCATTGGCATGGTTTCTCCATGGGTATGCTCCCGGCTTGATGGTGACGAATCGGTAAAGGCCTGAATCATCGGTGAGAAAGCGGCCGGCGCCGCTGAAGTTCGGATCCAGAGGCGCGTCGTGCTGGTCGACCTTGTGTCGATAGCGTCCCGCAGCATTCGCCTGCCACACCTCGACCAGTGCATTCCGGACTGGGCGCTCATTTTCATCCAGCACTCGGCCACTCACAATAATTCGTTCGCCAATCGGCTCCGCCGTATGTTGCCGGGTTAGATCGTTGTCAAACTCGGCGAATGCACGGTCGCCGAAGACGGGGCCACTGAGCTCGGATAAGGTTTGAGGAACGACTATGAGAGGCAGCCGCGGTGCCCGCAGGTGGCTTGAGACGTACGGAGGGTGAAGATATTCGGGTTGGGTTCCGGGACGTTCGGGGAGGAACGAATGGTCTCTCTCCGTCACATCCATTTCCTTCCGGTAATCCGTCTTCACTGAACTCGCTCCAGCGCGATGGCGACGCCCTGTCCTACCCCGATGCACATTGTCGCCAGGGCCCTGCGCGCGCCGGTCCGCTCCATCTGATGGACGGATGTCAGCACCAGCCGTGCCCCGCTCATGCCCAGCGGATGCCCCAGTGCGATCGCTCCGCCGTTGGCATTGACGTGGGGCGCATCGTCCGCAATGTCAAGCGCCCGCAGCGATGCCAGTGATTGGCTGGCGAAGGCCTCATTCATCTCAATCACGTCGAAGTCCTCGATCGTCATGGCCAGCTTCGACAACAGCTTTCTGGTTGCATCGACCGGCCCGATCCCCATCACCCGGGGTAGAACGCCCGCCGAAGCGAGGCCCAGGAAGCGAGCCCGAGGCCGCAAGCCGTACCGCTGGATCGCAGCCTCCGACGCCACAATCATGGCGGCCGCGCCATCATTAATCCCCGACGAATTTCCCGCAGTCGTTGTCCCAGCTGGGCTCAGCGGCCTCAGCTTGCCGAGGCCCTCCAGGGACGTGTCGGGCCGAGGATGCTCGTCCTTGTCGATGCTGATCGCAGCTTTTTGGATGGTGACGGTCACGGGAAGAATCTCTTCGGCAAAGTAGCCGGAGGCTTGCGCCGCTGCCGCGCGCTGCTGGCTACGATACGCAAACGCGTCCTGGTCCTCGCGCGAGATGTTGTAGTCCGCCGCGACATTGTCGCTGGTCTGCGCCATCGAATCCACCCCGTAGAGTTGCTTCATCACTGGATTGATGAAGCGCCAGCCGAGGGTGGTGTCGAAGAGTTCCGTGCCACGTTGAAAGGCACTCTCCGCCTTCGCCATCACATAGGGCGCCCGGCTCATTGACTCGACGCCTCCCGCCAGAGCCAGATCGATGTCTCCGCTCACAATGGCGCGGGCCGCGGCGCCCACAGTGTCCATGCCCGAAGCGCACAGGCGATTCACCGTGACGCCAGGAATCGTATGCGGCAGGCCGGAGAGCAGGACAGCCATCCTTGCGATATTGCGATTGTCTTCACCAGACTGGTTGGCGCACCCTAGATAGACCTCATCGAGACGGTTCCAGTCGACAGAGGGATTGCGCTCCACCAGCGCCCGAAGAACCATGGCGGCCATATCGTCAGGGCGAACACCGGCAAGTGCGCCGCCATATCTTCCGATGGGCGTGCGCAATGCGTCGCAAATGAATGCTTCTGGCATCGATGGTTAGTCTCCGGTTTCCTCACCGTGCGCAACTGCGGTGCGTTGTTGTAAATCACGCAGCGTCTCCAGCTCCCGCGTAGTGGCTGGCGCAATCGTATCTACTTTCTCGGCGAACCGTATTGGCCAGCCTGTCGCCGCCGCAACCTGTTCGCGGGTTACTCCCTCATGCAGATGGGTGACCACCAACTCGTGGGTCAGGGGCTCCGGTTCGAGAATACAGAGGTCGGTGACAATATGCGTCGGGCCGCCCCCACTGAGCCCGAGCCGATCCCGATGCGAACCTCCTTCGCCGTAGCCCATGGACGTGCGAAATGCCAGCGTGTCCACGAAGGTACGTTTGGATTGGCGCAGGATGACGAACACTTCCTTTGCCAGGCTGGCGATCTCGGAGGCACCACCCGCTCCGGGCAGTCTCACAGTGGGTTTAGGGTAGTCGCCGATCACGGTGGTGTTGAGATTCGCAAAACGATCGATCTGTGCGGCGCCCAGAAAACCAACGTGGATGCGGCCTCCCTGCAGCCAGTAGCGGAATATCTCCGGCGTCGAGACTACGGTGTCCGCGGTCTCCGCTAATTCGCCATCGCCAATCGAAAGTGGGAGCACCTGCGGCTTAGCGCCGATAGGCCCGCTCTCGTAGATCAGGACTACATCGGGCGCATGGGTCAGCCGAGCCAGATTCGCCGCCGCCGAGGGCAGACCGATCCCCACAAAGCACACCTGATGGTTCTTCAACAGCCGCGCCGAGGCGATGGTCATCATCTCGGCCGTGGTTGCGGCTTGGCTCGCCCCTGTCAATGTGCCTCCTGTGCGAGCCGCGGTTCCATCTTTCGCAGGTACTCCGAAAAATCGGCGACGCCATCCACATAGCTCTCAAGCCATTGCAGAAACGATTCCCGCGAGCGGCTGATGCTGTCCCACTCGCGATAGAAGCGGTTGTCGCGAGCATAGTAGCTGTGCGCATAGGAGGGAGTCGCGCCGCGCGGCACTTCGCAGACCGCCGTGACTACCCAGCTTGGCAGGATGCATGCATTGGGCCACGCTTCGAGGTTGTCGACGATCTCCTCGACGGTAACGATCGAACGACGCGCCGCGAGGACAGCTTCTTTTTGCACGCCGAGAATCCCCCACAGCAGCACATTTCCCTTGCGATCCGCCTTCTGCGCGTGAATCACGGTTACGTCCGGACGCACCGCCGGCACCGCGGTAAGCTCTTCTCCGGTGAAGGGGCACTGCACGCTGCGGATTAGGGAGTTGTACTTCGGCAACTCACAACCAGCGTACCCTCGCATCACCGCAAAGGGCAGATTGGCTGCTCCAGCCACATAGGCATTCGCCAGGTCCGCGTGCGAGTGTTCTTCGATCTCAAGCGGAGCGGGCCAGTTATTTTCAACGGCGTCGCGGAAGCGGTGAAGCGATCCTACTCCAGGATTTCCGCCCCACGAAAAGATCAGTTTGCTGGCGCAGCCCGCACCAATCAACTGATCGTAAATAACGTCAGGAGTCATTCGGATGAGCGTCAGGTTCTGCTTGCGTTGACGGATGATCTCATGGCCGGCAGCGAACGGTATGAGGTGCGTGAAGCCCTCCATCGCCACCGTATCGCCATCCCGAATGAGGCCCTCGACGGCGCTGCGAAGTGTAGTAAGGTCAGCCATGATCCTGCCCATCGTAACCGATTCCCCTGCTGCTTTCGTGCGCGGGCCAGCAATACTGCTTGGGAAGGCCGACATAGTTCTCAGCCAGCGATAGCGCAGCGGCGCGCGAGGAGGTCACGTAATCGAGTTCCGCGATCTGACGCCGCCGATCGAAGGCGTTGCCGTCCGGCTTGCGGTGCAGCATCTGGGTCATCCACCAGGAGAATCGCTGCACCTTCCACACTCGACGCAGGCACACCTCGGAGTATCGCTGTAACAGATCCGAGCGATTTTCTCTGTAGCGCGCGACGAGAGCTAAAGCCATAAATTCCACGTCCGAGATCGCCAGGTTCATGCCCTTCGCGCCGGTGGGCGGAACGATATGCGCCGCATCGCCCGCCAGCAACAAGCGCCCATATTGCATCGGTTCGGTCACAAAACTTCGCATAGGGGTTATACCCTTTTGCAGGATCGCACCTTCATTGGGCTTCCACCCATCGTTCGACTCCAGCCTGAGGAATAGCTCGCTCCAGATTCGATCATCGCTCCATGCCGCAATGTCCTCATGGTTATCGCACTGCAGGTAAAGACGTGTAATGGTTGGGGAGCGCATGCTGAACAGCGCGAACCCGCGGGGGCTGTTCATGTAAACAAGTTCGCTTTGAGAAGGCGCAGCCACAGCAAGAATACCCAGCCACGAGAAAGGATATTCTCGCGTGAATATCTCTAGCGCCCCAAACGGAACAGAGGGCCGGCATATGCCATGGAACCCGTCGCACCCTGCGATGTAATCGCATTGCAAGCGGCGACGGGTGCCGGCGTATTCATATTCGATGTACGGAGTCGGACCCTCCAGTTCGTGGACAGTGACTTCGGTAGCTTCGAAATGAATCGGAATTGCTCTCTGCGATGCTGCCAGAATCAGGTCTTTGAGCACCTCGTGCTGCCCATAAACAGTCACTGTGTTTCCGGTGAGGTCTTGCAGATCAATCCTATGGCGATTCTTATTGAAACCCAATTCGATGCCGTGATGAACGAGGCCTTCCCGCTGCATCCGCTCAGCCAGGCCGAGTAGATGAAGCAGGTCGACGGTACCCTGTTCCAGGACCCCTGCTCTCACTCTCGATTCAACATGTTCCCGGCTGCGAGCCTCTAATACAACCGCGTCGATTCCCTCACGCTCGAGCAGGTGGGCGAGCATCAGTCCGGCGGGGCCAGCGCCCACAATCCCAACCTGGGTTTTATGAATCATTCCCGCACTCGCACCGACGAGAATGCTATTGGCGGTAAACAATAGTTGTCAAGTATAACCATCTCCCTGCAAGGGAGAGGGAACAGGACCTGCCTTCACCCTGTGGGTCTGACCTGCGATGGCTGTATGCTTGGGAGCGTAACTGGCGAGCATCCACACTCAGCGAAAGTGTCCCGATAGAATGAAAGCTCGGAATCCTGGCCGTCCCTCGAAGACTACGCGTTCCACTCTCAAGTCCGCCGCGAACACTTCGGCCCTGGATGGCAGCGTGGGGTATTCGCTGCGCAGGGCGCAGCTGTCGGTCTACTCCGATTTCGCGCGCATCATGGACAAGTTCGAAATACGGCCGTCTCAGTTTGCGCTGCTGGTGATTATTCGCTGCAACCCGGGGCTTACGCAGTCCGTGGTCGCGGGCCTCCTCAGTATTCAGAAGGCGAACCTTGTCAGTCTTTTGGACAGCCTCGACGCGCGTGGGCTGATCGAGCGCAGAAAGGTCGCGGGTGACGGTCGCGCCTCGGCCCTTTTTCTGACGCCCAATGGGGCGACCTTTACCAGGAAGATAGAGGCTGCTCATGCAACTTTGGAGACGAAGCTGCGCAGTAGGCTGGGAGAGAAGAGCAGCGATCGCCTGCTCGACCTTCTACAGAGATTCTGGAAGCAAAGTTGAACCAAGTACAGCTTATGTGCACTGCATTCTGCTGTACTCATGGTTATTGCGTATAACTATCACGGAATAGTAGAGTGGCTAGGTTTACCCCCGGCCTGGGGCCAGGAGCATGTTGCATGCGCGCTGTAAATTCATTGATTGGTGGGGCTGACCGCCCAGGCGGCGACGGCAGGACATTCGACCGGTGCAATCCCATTTCCGGCGCGGTTGTTACCCGGGCAGGCGCGGCAACGCTCGAGGATGCCGATGTCGCCGTCGCTGCGGCCGCCGCGGCCTTCCCCGCCTGGTCGGCCATGACCCCCCGCGAGCGCAGGATGCGGCTGCTGAAGGCGGCGGATTCGCTGGAGAGTCGCGCCGCGGACTTTGCCGCCATCGGCGTCGAGGAGACAGGCGGTACTCCGGGATGGTTCTTCTTCAACACCGCGCTTGCCGCAGACATGCTGCGCGAAGCCGCCGCCATGACCACCCAGGTCACCGGCGAGACCATCCCATCCAACGTGCCTGGGTGTGTGGCCATGTCCATTCGCAAGCCCTGCGGCGTAGTGCTGGGCATGGCTCCGTGGAATGCTCCGGTGATTCTCGGCGTGCGCGCGGTCGCCATGCCACTGGCGTGCGGCAACACGGTGGTGCTGAAGGCGTCCGAGATATGCCCGGGCGTCCACCGCCTGATCGGCGAAGCCCTGCAATCCAGCGGGTTGGGCGACGGTGTGGTGAATGTTCTGCTGCATGCACCGGGAGATGGACCAGCAATCGTCGAGCGCATGATCGCGAATCCGGCGGTGCGGCGGGTGAATTTCACCGGGTCAACCCGGGTCGGCCGCATCGTGGGCGAGTACTGCGGCCGGCACCTGAAGCCATGCCTGCTAGAGCTCGGCGGCAAAGCTCCCCTGGTGGTACTCTCCGATGCGGACCTGGACGCAGCCGTCGCCGCCGCAACCTTCGGCGCCTTCATGAATCAGGGCCAGATTTGCATGTCGACCGAGCGCATTATCGTGGATGCGGCGATCGCTGAAACATTTGTAGCCAAATTCGCTACCCGTGCGAGGGCTTTGCTCGCCGCCGATCCAGCGACTGGTTCTGCGCCACTGGGGGCCGTCGTGAATGTGGAGACGGCGCAGCGGATCAGGTCGCTGATCGAAGACGCCACCAGCCATGGCGCAACCTTGGTTGCAGGCGGCCCGTCCGAGACCGCCATCATGCAACCCACGGTGATCGACGGCGTCACTCCGCATATGCGGCTGTTCCGCGAAGAATCCTTTGGGCCGATCGTTGCCATCACTCGCGTCCATGGCGATGACGAAGCCGTGCGGGCGGCTAATGACACCGAATATGGATTGGCTGCGGCGGTCTTCAGCGCGGATACGTCGCGTGCGCTGCAGGTGGCGGGCCGTATTGATTCCGGGATCTGCCACGTGAATAGTTCTACCGTTCACGATGAGGCGCAGATGCCGTTTGGCGGAGTCAAAGCAAGCGGGGTTGGCCGTTTCGGCGGTCGCTATGCAGTCCACGAATTCACCGACCTGCAGTGGATTACCGTGCAGACTACGCCGCCGCACTATCCCATCTAGGCGGGCAATCCCAAGGAGAAGACATGGGGAAGTATGAAGGCCGCTGGACTACCGTTCTGGCGGAATTGGAAGAGGGCATCGCGTGGGTCACGCTGAACCGGCCGGCCAAGCGGAATGCCATGAGTCCCACGCTGAATCGCGAAATGACCCAGGTGCTTGAAACATTGGAGCAGGATGCGGATGCGCGCGTCGTGGTGCTCACCGGAGCAGGCGAGTCGTGGTCCGCGGGCATGGACTTGAAGGAGTACTTCCGCGAGACCGACGGCGAGCCGGAGGTCTTTCAGGAGAAGCTGCGCCGCGACGCCTCCAACTGGCAGTGGAAGCTGCTGCGCATGTATGCCAAGCCCACCATCGCCATGGTGAATGGATGGTGCTTCGGCGGAGCTTTTTCTCCCCTGGTCGCGTGCGACCTCGCCATCGCCGCAGAGAATGCCGTCTTCGGATTGTCGGAGATCAACTGGGGCATTCCTCCGGGAAACCTGGTCAGTAAAGCGGTCGCCGACACCATGGGCCAGCGCAAGGCGTTGGAGTACATCATGACCGGGGACACCTTTACCGGAGCGGAAGCGGCAGCTATGGGCCTGGTCAACAAGGCAGTACCCGCTGGGCAACTGCGCGAGGAGACGACCAGGCTGGCGCGCAAACTGCTCGATAAAAATCCAGTCATTCTGCGCGCGGCCAAGCACGGCTTCAAGCGCTGCCGGGAACTGACCTGGGAGCAAAACGAGGACTATCTCTACGCCAAGCTCGACCAGGCACTCTACCGCGACCCGGAAAAAGCTCGCGAGCAGGGACTCAAGCAGTTTCTCGATGAAAAGAGCATCAAGCCCGGGCTCGAATCTTACAAGCGATAGGGATGCGCATGGCGCTCGAAGAAAATTTCACCCCCTCGCAGCCAGCCCTCCATCGTCTGCTGCGCCCCGCCTCAGTTGCAATCGTCGGAGCTTCCGATAAGCCTGGATCGTTTGGGGCGAGTGTCCTGGTAAACCTGCTCGATTCCAGCTATTCGGGAAAAATCTATCTGGTAAACCCAAAGCGGACGGAGATCGGCGGACGTCTTTGTGTCGCCTCTGTTGATGAGCTTCCGGAAAATGTGGATTGTGCTGTGCTCGCCATTCCAAAAGCAGGGGTGGTGGACGCGGTGCGCGCATGCGCGGCGCGCCGGGTGGGTGCCGTGGTGATCTTTTCCGCGGGCTTCGCGGAAAGCGGTGAGGCGGGCGAAGCCGAGCAGGCGGAGTTGGTCCGCATCGCGCGCGAGAGCGGCATGATTCTCGAAGGCCCCAACTGTCTCGGTATGGTCAACGCCGTGGACGGTATCGCACTCACCTTCGTCAGCACCCCCCGGCTGCCGTTCCGTCAAGAGAATGGTGTCGGTATCGTCTCGCAGAGCGGAGCCATGGCTGCGGTGCTCGGTGTCGCTTTCCGCACCCACGGGCTAAACCTGACCTACTCCATCTCCACCGGGAATGAAGCCGTCACCGGCGTTGAGGACTTCGTCGAGTATCTGCTTAGCGATGAACGCACACAGGTGATCGCACTGCTGGTGGAGCAGTTCCGCAGGCCGCGCCGATTCCTCGAGCTGGCAGAGCGCGCCCGTACCCTCGGCAAGCACATCCTGCTGCTGCATCCAGGCAGCAGCAGCGCCGCGCGGGCGTCGGCTGCGACCCACACGGGAGCCATCGCCGGCGACTACGACGTGATGCGCGCGAAGGTTGCGGCTGCAGGCGTCGTCCTGGTCGACACCGTGGAAGAGCTGGTGGATGTGAGTCATTTGCTGTTGCGCTGCCCTGTGCTGCCCTCCGGGGGCGCAGCGGTGCTGACTGAATCAGGGGCGTTCAAGGCGCTCACGCTGGACCTGTGCGACCGTATCGGCTTGCCCTTGCCGCCGCTCTCCGCGGCTACGCAGTCCGCTTTGCGCCAGGCGCTGCCCGACTTCATTCAGCCCTCGAACCCTCTGGACATAACCGCCCATGGTCTGGTCGATCCGGACCTCTATCGCCGCACGCTGCCGCCACTCCTGGCAGACGAAGCCTTCGGCAGCATCGTGCTCACCATCATCCTCACCGACGAGACCACTGGAGCATTGAAGTTGCCGCCAATCCTGGATGCGATCTCCTCATTTCAGCTGCAGAAGCCTATCGTCTTTGCGGCCCTGGACGAAGGCGCCTGGATTGACCCTCGATATTTAGACCGGCTGCGCGAGCTACGCGTCCCCTTCTTCCCAACCGCGGAGCGTGCCTTTCGCGCGCTGGCCCATCTCACTGTTGCGGAGCCGCAGGAAATTGCAGCGCCGGGTGCAATCAACGACCCGCTTGAGCGCATTGCGCCAGGCGTGCTGACTGAGTTCGCCAGTAAGAAGATGCTCGCTGCCGCCGGATTGCCCATCCCGGCCGGAGACCTGGCGCGGACACTCGATGAAGCCGTCGCCATTGCAGAACGCATAGGCTATCCCGTGGTGTTGAAGGCTCAATCTGCCGGGCTGCCACACAAGACCGAGGCCGGCGGCGTGGTGCTGAACCTTGCCAACCGCGAAACCCTGGAGGAAGGATGGCAGCGCCTCCAGGCAAACGTGCACAGCGCGCGTCCCGAGCTGGTCCTGGACGGAGTGCTGGTGGAGCGAATGGGGGAGCGCGGGCTGGAGCTGATCATCGGCGTGCGCAACGATCCCGATTGGGGGCCAGTCCTGCTGATCGGTCTAGGGGGCATCTTCGCGGAAGCCCTGCACGACGCGCGGCTGCTTGTCCCCGGTGTTTCCGTCGATCGCATTGTGGGCGAGTTCCACAAGCTGAAAGGCGGGGCTCTGCTGCATGGGTTTCGCGGAGCGCCAGCGCCGGACGTCTACGCGGCCGCGCAGATGGTCGCGCGCGTGGCCCATTTCGTGCTGGCCCACCCCGAAATCTCCGAGGTCGATCTAAATCCCGTTGTCGTACATGAGCAAGGGGCGGTGGTTCTGGACGCACTGATCATTGCCAGCTGAATCAGTTCAACCAGGCGCGAAAGCGTTGCAATAGGATGCCCTGGAAGAGTAGTTGTTCTCTATAACGAAATTGTGGCTGAGGTTGCGGTGCGTGGAGTATGATCGTCTACCAAACGAGGGGCCGATAAACGGCGGTGTCAGCTTGCTCTAAGCTGCCACAGCAAGATTGCGGACCATCGAGCGATGAATCAAGATTGTGAACCAAGAGGCGGAGGTTTCGTATGAAAGCGACTAGCCGGTTAAGTTGCGCGGCGACTGTGGTGGGGATTGCCGTGACATTCGCGGCGGTAGGCGGCCCAGCGTGGGCTGCACCTTCTGCGAGCCTTTCCCCGAAGATTCAATGCGCCGATATGAAGGATAAGACCATACCCGCGGCGGCGATCGGCCTGCCTACCAAGGGTGCGGTGATTACCTCGGCGACGCTTACTCCCGCCGTTGCGCCGGCTACTGAGAAGCCCTGGACAGGGAACCCTGAATATTGTGACCTGACCGGCAACATCGCTCCGGTTGATCCTAATGCGCCGAGCATCTTGTTCCGCATCTCGATCCCGACCCTGTGGAACCAGGAGTCCTGGCACGTGGGCGGCGGCGGCATGAACGGCATGGTGCCGCAGACGGCCAACCTGAGAGTGCAATCCTCTTTGCCGACGTCGCCTAGCCTGGTGGCGCAGGGATACGCCGTGTTTGGCGGCGATTCGGGACATCAGGGCGGCGGGTTTGGCCCACCACCCGGCCTTGGTGGCCCTGGCGGGCCAGGGGTTCGACCGGGTACGCCAGGCAGCGTACCCCCGGCACCCGGCGGCGCGCCTCCCATGCCTGCGGCAGGCGGCCGCGGTCCAGGAGCTGGTGCGGGGAACGACTGGATTGTGAACCAGGAAGCGTGGATGAACTTCGCGTATGAGCAGTTGAAGAAGACCCATGATGCAGCCATGCAAGTTCTCTTGACGATGTATGGGTCGAAAGCGAAGATCTCTTACTTTGCCGGCGCCTCGCAGGGAGGCCGTGAAGGACTGGAAGTGGTGACCCGCTACCCGGCGGACTACGACGGAGTGTACGTTGCTGTTCCTCTGGCTTATTTTTCCTCGCTGCTGATTGATCCGACGGTCAAGGGTGTGAGCCAGCTGGCTGCGGGAACCTGGCTATCGCCGGCGAAGTCCGGCCGCGATCCATGACGAGATTCTGCGCCAGTGCGACGCGCTGGATGGCGCAGCGGATGGAGTGATCAACAACTACGCCGCCTGCCAGAAGCTGATCGATCCGAGTGTGACCAAGGATCCATTTGCCAAGCTACGCTGTGCGGGTGGCGCGGACACGGGAGACACTTGCCTGTCCGACTTGCAACTGGCAACGCTGGGATCATTCTACTCGCCAGTCCATTACAGCTATAAGCTGGCCAACGGGCGGACGGATTGGCCGGGATGGGGAGCCGGGATGGAAGGCCGTGGATGGCTGACTACGCCGACTCAACCGGACGTGAATAATCCCAATGCGTTCAATGGTGGGATCGGCGCAGCGGCGCAGAAGGGCCGCATCGGATTCAGCCAGAGCTTCAACCTGCTGACCCTTGATCTGGATAAATATCAGAAGCAGATGCAGGACCTCTCCAACCAACTCGACGTGAGCGAGGATTGGTCCTCGTTCCTCAAGAAGGGCGGCAAGGTCATCATGGTGACGGGCGCCTCCGACTATATCTCCAACCCCCGGGCGCAGATGAGGCTTTACGACCGAGTGGTGGCACGCCAGGGTCAGGCCGCGGTAGACAAATCTGTGCGCTATTACGTGATGCCGAACTCAGGCCACGGTCTCTCTGGAAGCAGCGCGAAGGGCGAGCAACTGCCCTCCAGCTGGGAAGCGCAGGCCGCTCTAGTGGATTGGGTTGAGAAGGGAGTGGCTCCGCCGGCGGCGATTACTCTGACCAGTTTTGACCGCACGACCAACCAGCCAACCGGCTCGCGGCTGATGTGCCGTTACCCGAGCTACCCACGCTACACCGGAAGCGGACCGGAATTCGCGGCCAACAGCTACAGCTGCGTCGCACCCTAGCACCTCCGTGCGAGTTCAAGCGAGAAGGGGTATGCGCTGGCTCGGTGTGTATATAGAGTTCTGTATCCTTTCTGATTCTGCTAGCACTGCACCTTTTCTTGTGCAGACTGGAGTTGACACAGCGGAGGCAATGAAGAATATTAGGCGAATATGTCGAGCGCCGCCCGATTACGAATCGAGATTGAAGCGACCCTCGCCGCAGCTTCCCGATGCAACTCGGCTCGACGTGACGCTTGCGCGGATTCGCGCTGTGGTTGGTGAAGAGAATGTCGGCAGCCCGGTTCTCAATGACTCTCACCGCTCCGACGACTTCAAGATGCTGCCTTTCACGGTCACAGCCGAACGAGGCCGTCAACCTTCATTCGGCGGTGTCGCCGTCTGCATTATTTTTCCAGCGCAAGCGCTATGAGGTGGAGCGGATTTTTGGCCCATGGCTGGCCAGCGGGGATTGGTGGAGCAACGCCAGATGAGGCGTGCAGGCCTGGGATATCGTAGCGCGCGATCGGAGCGGCTCGCTCTTATGCGGTTGCCTTGTGCCTGACACGGCACAGAATCGCTGGCAGATGACAGGGCTGTATGACTAGCCGTTATATGGAGCTTCATCCAGCGAGTGCGTTCAGCTTTCTAGAAGGAGCATCGCAGCCTGAGGTCCGTTTCGCTCAACTGAGGATCTGGCCCTAAGAGTGTCTGTGTTAAATCGGAAAGAACTAGCGACCCGGGACTGCAAAAGGGTTCATCTTTATCTCCATGGAGGACGAAACTGGCATCGCCAACGTGATTGTCACGCCCGACCTTTATGAGCAGCAGCGGCTAATAGTCACACGCAGTAAATTCTTGATCGCCGAAGGTCCGCTTCAGAATCAGGATGGCGTGATTCATGTAAAGGCAACGAATCTGATTGAGCTATCGGATGCTTCTCTCAGGATGCGCTCCCACGACTTTCATTAGGAGCATCGCATCAGCATCTGGGTGCGGCTCTCTCGCGCAGATAGGCGCGCACACTGACCTGGTCGCGGGCCACGCGTTGATGGTTCCTGGACAGAGCGTGCCGGCCCGAAAATCAGTGCATGTCGACTTGGTCTGCTACAGCCGTGCCCGCTCCGGATGACAAGCTTGTACCAGCTGCGTTGGCGAGATGCAGGATGCGGTTGGGATAGAGTCCGAGAAGAAGCGTACAGATGGCGGTCAGAAGCAGAGCCAGCGCCGCGGGAGCGTGGATTGGCTGGGCGAATGCAGGCTCCGAGGACCTGAAGGCTGCGGTCACGGCTGGCTTCTCATCCTGCGAGTAGGTGGAACCGAGAAGGCGCAGATAATAAAAGCAGGCCACGCCGCTATTGATGAGCCCGACTATAGCAAGGCCTGTATGGCCAGCCCCGATTGCAGCGGTGAATACGTAAAACTTGCCGAAGAAGCCGCCGGTGAAGGGGATGCCGATCAAAGACAAAAGGAAGAAGCCGAGCAGCGCGGCAAGGACAGGCCGACGCGCAGCGAGGCCACGATAGTCCTCCACTGTCCGCAACGTTTCGTTGAAGCCGCCGACCAGGGTGATGACAGTGAATGCTCCGACGTTCATCGCTGCATAAGAGGCGGTGTAGAAGCAGGCTGCCGCGATGCCCGCCTGCGGAAGCGCGGTGAAGGCCGCCAGCAGATAGCCGGCGTGCGCGATGCTGGAGTAGGCAAGCATGCGTTTGACGTCAGTCTGCTTGAGCGCGCCGAGGTTGCCAATGGTCATGGAGAGTGCGGCAATGGCCCAGATGAGCACCGACCAGCGGTGCTGGTAGAGCGGAAAGCCGGAGTAGAGGATACGCAACAGTACCGCAAAGGCTGCGGCCTTGGGCGCAGTCGACATGAAGCCAACGATAGGTGCGGGCGCGCCCTGATAGACGTCCGGGGTCCAGAGATGGAAGGGCGCGGCGGAGACCTTGAAGCCGAGGCCGATGATCATGAGGGCAAGCGCGAGGAACGCCATGGTGGGCGTGGCAGTGGTCGCGAGGCCGGGGGCGATGGCCGGGATGCTGGTCGAGCCGGTCGCGCCGAAGGCCAGAGCGATGCCGTAAAGAAAGAATGCGGTGGCAAAGGACCCGAGGAGGAAGTACTTGATGGAAGACTCTGAGGCGGCGGCCTGCGACTTCCGGAAGCCGGCCATGATGTAGGTGGAGATGGATGAGATCTCGAGACCGACAAAGACCATCAACAGGTCGACCGAGCAGGTCATCAGCATCATGCCGACCGCGCCGAAGAGCACCAGCGCAAAGTACTCTCCGGCGTGGCCCGCGTGCCCCTCGAAATAATCCAGAGAAGCGAGCAGCGTCGCCACGGCGATTGATGCAATCAACAGATGAAAAAAGATGCTGAAGGCATCGACCTGAATGGTTCCGCTGAATGCACTGAGAGGGCCAAGGTGAAGCTGGCGGTAGCTGGCGATCCCGGCGGTGGCGGAGGCTGCGATTGCGAACCAGCCGAGCGGCTTGCGGCTGGTAGCCGGCTTGAGCACAGCTTCGATCAGCATGATCAAGACGCCGGCTACGGTGAGGATGTACTCCGGCAAAAGGGCAAGCACCTGAGGAGAGAGGCCGTTCATCGTTCGCCTCCTGCAGACGTCGAGAGAGAGACGATCGCCGAGGGCGTTGGCTGCGTTGCTACAGGTGAAGCGGAGTTTGCGTACGAAGTAACAGCGGGGCCGATGGCCTTGGTCCAGAAAGGTGAGGCAAGACCCATAACGAGGAAAAGGACTGCGAACGGCCAGAGCGCGAGGTGCTCGCGGGCGTCCAGGTCGCGGGGTGCGATGGAGGCAGGTTTGGGGCCGAGGCCTGTGTAGAAGACGCGCTGCAGCATCGTCAGCATATATGCGGCGCTGAAGATGACGCCCGTGGCAGCAAGGGCTGTCCAGAGGTGATGGTGCGGAACGGCCGCCTGCATGGAGCCTGAGAGGACCGCAAATTCACCGATGAAGCCGGAGAGCATAGGCAGGCCGATGATGGCGAGGCCGGTGATGACGAACATCGTCACTGTCCACGGCAATTGGGCGGCGAGGCCGCCATACTGGCGCATGTCATAGGTCTGATAGCGCTCGTAGAGGAGGCCCAGGAGCATGAAGAAAGCCGCTCCGGCGAGGGACTCGTTGAGGATCTGATACGCGCCGCCGGTGAGGCCAGTCGAGGTGAAGGTGAAGAACCCGAGTGCGATGAAGCTGAGAGCGCCGAGAGTCGAGTAGGCCGCGAGCTTCTTCAGGTTGTGTTGCACCAGGGCCAGCAGGGCGCCGTAGACGATGCCAAAGGCGGAGAGCGCGATCATAAGCGGGGCGATGCGGTGCGACTCGGCGGGGAAGATGGCAAAGGAGAAGCGCAGGATTGAGTAAAGCGCGGTCTTTCCAGTAAGGACCATGACGGCGGCGGTAGGCGCTTCGGTGACGGCGTCCACCAGCCAACCATGCAAAGGGAAGAGCGGGACCTTGACCGCAAAGGCAAAGAGAAACGCGAGCGAGGCCAGCCAGAGAGCAGAGGAGTTGGCGGAGATTCCGTGCTGTGCGGCCAGGGCTGCGAGGGTTGGGAGATCGAAGGTGCCGGTCCGGGTATAGAGCCAGATGATGGCGACCAGCAGCAGCGCGGAGGGGATAAAAGCGTAGAGGAAGTATCGGATGGCGGCGCGGCGGCCGTTTTCCGAATGGCCGAAGGTGGAGATGAGCAGAGCCATCGGCACCAGCGACAACTCCCAGAAGGCGTAGTAGAGGAAGAGGTCGAGCGAGACGAAGATGCCAAGCATGGCGACCTGTTGCAGCAGGAAGAGCGTGTAGAAGAGTTTCCTGCGTTTATCGATGGCACGCCAGGAGATGAGCACGCCCAGAGGTGCGAGGAAACTGGTAAGCACGACGAGCCACATGGAGATGCCATCGATGCCTACGTGATACCGAATGGCGGGCGAGGCGATCCACGGGGTGTTTTGCTCGAACTGAAAGGCTCCGGGCTGCGCGGCGTAACTGAAGTGCGCTGGCAGATGCAGCGTGAGCACAAAGGTGATGAGTGTGACGGCAAGGGCGGTCCATTGGATCGTCTTGCCCCGGTCCGGAAGTAGAGTCAGCAGCAGCGCCCCGGCCAGCGGCGTAAGGACGATCAGCGTAAGGATGATGTCGTTGATGTTCATCGTGTCCTCACAGGTGGACCCACAGGGAATGGCCGAAGATCATGGCGGCAATGACGGTCGCGGCACCCGCGGCGAGCCATCCTGCGTAGGAGCGGATGTTGCCGGAGATCTGGCTGCGTGTGGCCCAGGCGAGGCCGCGCGTTGCCATGCCGGCGGCGCGGCCTGAGCCGTTGACGACTCCACGCTCGACGAGGAGTTCGAGAAAGCCGCGCGTGAACATCAGCAGGGGAGTAATGAGGAAGGCCGAGTAGATCTCGTCGATCCAGTATTTGTGGGAGAGCAGCGAGTATGCGGCGCGGGAGCGCGTTGCGAGTGCCGCAGCCGTGCCGGGCTTGCGGAAGTAGAAGACATAGGCGATGTAGAAGCCGAGGGCTGCGACGAGGACAGAGACAATGGCGAGGCCGATCTCCAGGCCGATATTTGTGGGGACAGCTTCGGTCACGCTCTTGGCAAACACTGGTTCGAGAAAACTCTCAATCTGGCTGTGCCCCGGGATGCCGACCCATCCTCCGATGACCGAGAGGATAGCGAGAATGACGAGCGGGAGGAGCATGATCCAGGTCGATTCGTGGACGCCGTGTGGGTGAGCGGCATGGCCGGAATCGTGCTCAGCCTCCATGGTCAGTGTAGAAGAGGAACGTGCATGGACGGCAGCTCCATGGGATTCAAGCGACGGCTGCTCGAAGCGCGGAGCGCCGAAGAAGGTCTTAAACCAGAGCCGGAACATGTAGAACGAGGTCATGCCGGCGGTGACGAGGCCGACGAGCCATAGCAGCTTGCCCAGCGGCCCAGGCGCGGTGAAGGTGCGGAAGAGTACCTCGTCTTTGGAGAAGAAGCCGGCCCAACCCGGAACGCCTGCGATTGCAAAGATGCCCATGGTCATCGTTGCGAAGGTTATAGGAGTCTTCGTGCGGAGGCCGCCCATCTTGCGCATGTCCTGTTCGCCGGAGAGCGCATGAATAACGGAGCCTGCGGCGAGGAAGAGCAGCGCCTTGAAGAAGGCGTGGGTCAGCAGGTGGAAGATGCCGGCGGTATAAGCGCCGACTCCGCAGGCCAGGAACATGTAGCCGAGCTGCGAGACGGTGGAGTAGGCGAGCACGCGCTTGATGTCGTTCTGAACCATGCCAATGGAGGCGGCAAAGATCGCTGTGGCGGCGCCGATGCAGGCGACGACGGTGAGCGCGGCGGGCGAGCGATCAAACAGCACGTGGCAGCGCGCCACCATGTAGATTCCGGCGGTGACCATGGTGGCGGCATGGATAAGCGCGGAGACGGGCGTGGGGCCTTCCATCGCATCCGGCAGCCAGACGTACAGAGGAATCTGTGCCGACTTGCCGGCCGCTCCCAGGGTGAGCAGGAGGCAGATGGCGGTGAGGAAGCGGACGCCGAGCCACTCGGGATGCGCGCCGACGGTAGAGAATATGCTGCTGAAGTCTAGTGTGCCGAAGTGCGCGATCATGAGGAACATCGCGAGGAGGAAGCCTAAGTCACCGATGCGGTTGACGACGAATGCCTTGCGGCCGGCATTGGCGGCTGAGGTCTTCTGAAAGTAGAAGCCGATGAGCAGATAGCTTGCGAGACCCACGCCCTCCCAGCCCACGAAGAGCAGCAGGAAGTTGGCGGCGAGCACCAGCACGGACATGAAGAACATGAAGAGATTGAGGTAGGCAAAGAAGCGCCAGTAGCCTTCCTCATGCGCCATGTAGCCCACCGAGTAAAGATGGATGAGGAAGCCGACGCCGGTGACGACCCCCAGCATGATGAGCGTGAGGTGATCGACGGTGAAGGCGAAGTCCACGCGGAGGCCGGGGATGGAGATCCACGGGCCGGAGTTGAGCGAGATCGATTCCGGCGCCCCGGCGGCGAGCATAGTGGACCACAGCCAGGCGACGAGGCCGGCAGGGATGGCTGTAGCGATGAGCGCGACTGCGCTGATCAGCGCACGCGGCAATCTCCGCCCCAGCGTTCCATTGATGAGGAAGCCGGCGAAGGGAAGCAGCGGGATGAGCCAGAGATAGTTTGCGGGCATGGGCTCAGTTACGCATCAGGTCGATCTCGTCGACGTTGAGTGTCTTGCGGGCGCGGAAGATGGAGATGATGATGGCGAGGCCGACGGCAGCTTCGGCCGCGGCGACCACCATGACGAAGAAGACAAAGATCTGGCCGGAGACCTGGTGCCACATGTGCGCGAAGGCCACAAAGGTCAGGTTGACGGCGTTGAGCATCAGCTCGATGGAGATGAAGATGGTGATGACGTTGCGCTTGATGAGGAAGGCGGCGATGCCGATGGAGAAGAGAATTGCGGCAAGAACCAGGTAGTAAGAGATTGGCACCATCACTTATTGCTCCTTCCGCGCAAGGACGACCGCGCCGAGGATGGCGACGAGGATCAGGACCGAGGTGACTTCGAAGGGAAGCAGAAGCTTGGTGAAGAGCATCTGGCTGATCTCCGCGATATTGTCGGTTGCGTTGGACAGGTCGCCGCCCACGGTGGCCACGCCGAGGCGCCTGCCCTCCTTGAGGAAGACGAAGCTGAGGAGGCAGAAGATGGCGGCCGCTCCGGGGATGCCGACGGAGTAGGCGGCGCGGCTGCCGTGCGTGCGCTGCTCTTCACCGGCGTTCAGCAGCATGATGACGAAGACGAAGAGCACCATCACCGCGCCCGAGTAGACGATGACCTGTGCAGCGGCGAGGAACTCGGCACCGAGCGACCAGTAGAGGACGGCGAGCGACATCATCACGACCACCAGCGAGAGAGCGCTGTTGATGGGATGGCGCTGGAAGAGCAGGTTCAGCGCGCCTGCGACCGCGAGTGTCCCGAAGATGATGAAGAGGGCAAGTTGCATGCAGATGGCCGTTTGAGGGCGTGCGAAATCGGTCGAATAAGCGTGTTACAGAACTGTCGGTATCACTCGATTGTAAAGCAGCAGCCTAGTGTCGCAGCGCGAGCGCAAGGCTGGTTATGACGATGTTGGCCATGGCGAGTGGCAGCAGAAACTTCCAGCCGAAGCTCATCAGCTGGTCATAGCGGAAGCGCGGGAGCGTGGAGCGGACCCAGATATACAGGAACAGGAAAGCGAAGACTTTGGCGACGAACCAGAAAATGGAAGTAGCGGCGTTGAAGAACGGTGTATTGAGGACATGATCGAAGAGGTGGCCGAAGGGTGAAGATGCGCCGCCGAAGAAGAGGAGCGTGGCGACGCAGCCCACAGTGATCATGTTGGCGTATTCGGCCATGAAGAACATTGCGAACTTCATGGAGCTGTACTCGGTGTGATATCCGGCAACGAGCTCAGTCTCGGCCTCGGGCAGGTCAAAGGGTGCGCGGTTGGTCTCCGCGTAAGCGGCCATCAGGTAGATGAAGAAGGCGACGAACTGGAAGCCGCCGAAGAAGTTCCACGAGCGCAGGCCGTGAGTACTCTGGACATCAACGATGGTGCGCAGGTTCAGGGAGCCGGTACGTAGAACCACGCCGACCAGCGAAAGCCCAAGCGCCAGTTCATAGCTGATGACCTGCGCTGTGGCGCGCAGGGAGCCGAGCAGCGAGTATTTGTTGTTCGAGGACCAGCCCGAGAGGGCGATGCCGTAGACGCCGATCGAAGTGATGCCAAGGATGACCAGCAGCGCGATGTTGACGTTCGCCACCTGGAAGAGGTCGACGCCGCGATACATCGTGACTGCGCCGAAGGGCACCATAGAGACCGAGATCAGCGCGCAGCCCAGTGCGATCATGGGCGCGAGGATGAAGAGTGGGCGCTCGACGGCCAGCGGCATGAGGTCTTCCTTGAGGAAGAGCTTGATGCCATCCGTAAGCGGCTGCAGCAGGCCGAATGGACCGACGCGGCTGGGCCCCCAGCGGTTCTGCATGCGACCGATGACCTTACGCTCCAGCAGCACGGTATACGCCACGCAGGTAAGCGTGATGACCAGCACCACGGCGACCTTGACGACGCTGATGAGCAGGAACACTTCGAAGTCGGTCAGATGGCTCATGGGCTTCAATCGGCTGCGGTTTGGTCGAGAGTTGGGTTGGCGATGCGGGCCTGAAAGTCGCGGACGTTGTTCAAGGCGTTGCTGTAGCGACCGAGCGTGCCGGAGGTAAAGAGCGTGTCGCCGGAGGGCAGGACGAGGTCGCGGCGATTGGAAATCTGGACGAGATCGGCAGCAGCAGGCTGAAGATGCTGGTCGTTGCCGGAGAGCAGTTGCAGGCGGGAGAGCGCGTAGCCGGGCACCAGGCGCTGGATCTCGTCGAGAATGGCCATGGGATCGAATGGACTGAGGCGCGGCTCGAGGTTGTTGGCGGTCAGCCAGACGGCGTGACGATCGGCCTCGCCGGACTGCGCGCCGCGGGTCTGGCCCATGTCGGCCCGAACGCCGGCGCCGAAGGGAACCAGGCTGCGCACGTCTGCGCCGATCTTGTCTGCGATGCGGACGATCATCTCGAAGTCAGTGCGGACGCCCGCGCGGTCGGCAGCTTTTTTTACGGGTTGCAGATCGCCATAGCTGTTGGTGACGGCGCCCGACTTCTCATAGAGGTTCGCGGCAGGCAGGATGACATCGGCGAGCGCTGCGGTCTCGGTCAGGAACATGTCCTGCACGATGATGAAGGTGTCTTTGAGCGCAGCGGGATCGATGCCGTAGCGGGCGACCGGATTGGCCGCGACCACATAGAGCGCGGAAAGATTGCCGGCGGCGGCCGCATCGAACATCTGCAGCATGTCGAGGCCGGGTTCGGCGGGCGCGCCGTATTCGAGATCGAAGCGCGGCCCGGCGTCTTGCGTGCCGACGGGCGTGTAGCCGGGCAGGAAATCCGGCAGCAGGCCCATGTCCGCTGCGCCGCGCGAGTTGACGTAGTCGCCGAGGAGGGCGAACTTTGCGCCGGGAAGCTTGAGGCCGAAGTCGATCAGGCACTTAAGGTCAGCTCCGCGAAGTTCGGAACCGATGAGGATGAGCAGATTTTCAGATGCGTTCACCCCATCACGGAAATTCGCGAGCGCGGGCGCGTCGGATGTGGCGGAGTTCGCAGAAGAATCATCGCCGGTAAGATATGCGGCGAATGCACCATAGCCGAACTCAGAGATTTTGATAAAGGCCTTAGCCTGGCGACGGAGCTTGATGTCAGCGGTGTTGGCGATGAAGAGCTTCGCTCCGTTGAGCCGCACATTCGTGCGCAGGTTCCAGGCAGTGGCTGGGGCCTGGTTGGTGGGATCGCCGCCGACAAGCAGGACATTCTTCGCGCTTTGCGTGTCGCGCAGCGAAGCGGTGCGGTCAGGATTGGCAGCGAGGGCCTGTGCGAAGGTGACGTAATCTGCCGTGCGGTGGTGGTCAATGTTGTTGGTCTGCAGCACGGACCGGGCGAACTTCTGCAGCAGGTAGGCCTCTTCGTTGGTGAGGCGATTGCCGCCGATCACGCCGATGGACTTGCCGCCGCGGGCATTGCGCGGCTCGGCGAGTTTCTTGCCGGCGAAGGTCAATGCTTCTTCCCACGAGACAGGCTTCAGCTCGCCGTTGGCCTGACGGATGAGCGGCTGCGTGATGCGCTCGGCTGAATTGGCAAAATCAAAGGCATAGCGGCCCTTGTTGCAAAGGAAGTCGCCGTTGATGCCGGACTTGTCGCGGTTGTCCCCACGCACAATCTCGCTTCCATCTGTAGTCGAGCGCACACCGAGGGTGACCTTGCAGCCGTCGCCGCAATGCGTGCAGACGGTGGCGACGTGGTTCATCTCCCAGGGCCGAGTCTTATATCGATAGGCGCCCGAAGTGAGCGCGCCGACCGGGCAGGCATCGATGCACATCCCACACTGCTCGCAATCCACGTGGGCAAGCGCGTCGGGCGAGTTGGCCGCGGGAATATTCGGCATGATGATCGACGATGCCCCGCGATTTTCCACGCCCAGCGCGAAGACGTCCATGCCCTCGCCGCACATGCGCACGCAGCGGTAACAGAGGATGCAGCGCGGGCGGTCGAAGTAGACCACAGGCGACCACTGCTGCTCCTCGCGATGGTTCTTCGGTTCGGCGTAGAAGCTGTCCGCCGCGCCATACTTGAAGGTCATGTCCTGCAGCTCGCATTCGCCGCCGGCGTCGCAGACGGGGCAGTCAAGCGGGTGGTTGCCCAGCAGGAGCTGCAGCGTGGCCTTGCGCGCCTGCACGATTTCAGGCGTCTCAGTGAAGAAGACCTGGCCCTCGGCGATCTGCGTGGTGCAGGCAGTCTGCAGCTTGGGGACCTTTTCCTGGCGCACGACGCACATGCGGCACGCGGCCTGCAGCGAGAGGCCGGGGTAGTAGCAGAAGGCGGGAATCTCAACGCCCGCGCCCTTGCAGACCTCAATCAGCAGCGAGCCCGCCGGCGCGGTGATCTTCTTGCCGTCTACGGTGATGGTGACGTCAGGCATTCCGTTTCGTTCTTCCTAACCGCGTTAATTCTGGTGCGACTTCTGAATCAGTATCTGCTGATCTGTGCTGCGACGGCGCTCATGATGGAACGTGACCCATACGAACCAAACTAAGACGATTGCAACCACGACCATTGCAAAGACCACGAAGTTGCTTGGTCTTTCCTCTATCCTCAATGTTCTGCCCCGATGAGTTCGTGCTCTTCGCTCATCAGCATGGTGCCGGCCTTCTTGCCTTCGATGTAATCTTCAAACTCTTTACGGAACTTCTTGACGAAGCCGAGCGTTGGCATCGCCGCTGCATCCCCAAGTGGACAGAACGTCCGGCCCATCATGTTCTCAGCCAGGTACTGCACATTGTCGATGTCTTTCTTCTGGCCGCCGTCCATGTAGACGCGCGTCAGGGTCTTCTTGATCCAGTCCGTGCCCTCGCGGCAGGGGATGCACCAGCCGCAGCTCTCATGCTGGTAGAACTTGATGGTCCGCAGCGCGAACTCGACGATGGAGACGGTCTCGTCGAGCACAACGATGCCGCCCGAGCCGAGCATGGTGCCGGCCTTGGCCATCTGGTCAAAGTCGAGTCCGACATCAATCTCGTCGGCGCGCAGCACGGGGCAGGATGCGCCGCCGGGGACGACGGCCTTGAGTTGCTTTCCGCCGCGAATCCCTCCGCCAACCTCATAGATCGCCTTGCGCATCGAGTAGCCCATAGGCAGTTCGTATACGCCGGGCCGTTCCACGTGGCCCGAGATGCCAAAGAGGCGCGTGCCGCCGTTGCGCTCCGAACCGAGCGCGGCGTAAGCCTCGCCGCCCATCAGCAGGATGTGCGGGGCGGACGCGATGGTCTCCGCATTGTTGATGACGGTGGGGCCGCCGTAGAGGCCGACGACGGCAGGGAAGGGAGGCTTGATGCGCGGCACGCCGCGCTTACCTTCGAGCGACTCCATCAGCGCGGACTCTTCGCCGACTTCGTAGGCGCCGGCACCCGTCTGCGTGACGATGTCGAAGTCCAGGCCCTGGACGCCGAAGATGTTTTTGCCGAGGAAGCCTTTGGCGTAGGCATCGGCGACGGCCTTCTCGACGATATTGAGGAGATAGCGATACTCACCGCGCAGATAGATGAAGCCCATCTTCGAGCCGATCGCCAGGCCGGCGATCATGGTGCCCTCGATCACCGAGTGCGGGTCTTCCAAGAAGATGACGTGGTCCTTGCAGGTGCCGGGCTCGGACTCATCGCCGTTGACCAGCACGTACTTCGGCTTGGCGGAGGTCTTCGGAACAAAGCTCCACTTCATGCCGGTGGGGAAGCCTGCGCCGCCGCGCCCACGCAGGCCGGAGGCTTTCATGGTGTCAATGATCCAGCCGGGCATGGCTTCGAGGCCCTTGGCGATGGCGTTCTGCACGGCCTTGTAGCCGTCGAGCTCGATGTACTTGTCGATGTTGGCCGCGCCCTGACCCCAGCGGCGCTTGAGCACGATCTTTTCATCGGGATGGGAGACGAGGCGCGGCATTATTCCCCCGCCTTTCCCGCATATTCCGCGAGGATGCCGTCGACTTTGGCCGGCGTCAGCTCTTCGTGGAAGTCGTAGTTGACCTGCATGGCAGGCGCCCAGCAGCAGGCGCCGATGCATTCGACTTCCTCCAAAGAAAAGACCCCATCTGCCGTGACCTGCTTGTGGCCGATGCCCAGCTTCGCTCTGCAGTGGTCGAGGATCTCGTAGCCGCCGCGCAGCATGCAGCTGATGTTGGTGCAGACCTGGATGTTGAACTTGCCCGCCGGCTTGGTCCGCAGCATGGAGTAGTAGCTGAGCACGGAGCGCACCTCGAGATCGAAGAGGTCGAGACGCTTGGCAATCTCCTGGATCACTGCCTCGGAGATATAGCCGACCTCATCCTGCGCGTAGAGCAGCATGGGGATGAGCGCCGAGCGCTTGACCGGATAGAGCGTCACCAGCTTGTCAAAACGCGCGGCAAGCTCCGGCGAGAAGATCGATTTGGCAATCGCGCTCACTGCATCAGCTCCCGCGTAATCCGTTCGGCTGCCATGTCCACTTCGTCTATTTTACCGTCCACGGATACTGTCCCGTTCTCATTCAGCGCGAAGATCGCACGCGCCCCTTCACTCGATTCCAATTCGCCGTGCGTGATGCGGACCCACTTGCCTCCGGCGCGCGCGACGATCACATCTTCGCCAAACTCAATCACCGCGAACTGATGGCTGTTGAGCCCATGGGCCGCGGCGTAGGAGCGCAACAGCGACGCCCAGGAGATCCATAGCTCGCGTTGCAACTGCTCTGTCATGCGCTCGCAATCGGCTGAATCGCCGGCCGACTACGACCGTACAAATCTGTCTCACTACTTAACTTGATGACTGTGAACTTCCGCCTTAGAAACCGCTGGTCAACGGTTTGTTCGTACTCTCCCTTTTGATTAACCAGCCAGACGCAGTCAAGCCCATCATTCACGCTGTAATACCCAATCCTGTATTGCTCATCCCCAAACATCTCAACGCATTTCTCATTTGCAACAACAACTGTGAGCGGCGGAATCACCGTGCCGCCGTAGAGTCGCGCCTGAAGCTGAAGCAGCGGCCTCGCGGTGAACGGACGGCGGCCACGCTTCATCGATCGATCTCTCCTAACACAATATCGATCGAGCCGATCACGGCGACCACGTCGGCCAGCAGGCGGCCCTTGCACATCGTCTCCAGAGACTGAAGGGTCGCGAAGCTGGGGTTGCGCATATGCACGCGGTAGGGCTTTGCCGTGCCGTCGGAGACAACGTAGTAGCCCATCTCGCCGCGCGGCGACTCGACCGCCTGGTAGACCTCGCCTGCCGGGACGGCGAACCCCTCCGTCACGATCTTGAAGTGATGGATCAGCGACTCCATCTGCGTCTTCATCTGCTCGCGATTGGGCAGGATGATCTTGGGCGCATCGGCGACGAGCCGCGCGGAGGTGGGGAACGACAGATAGCGATCCAGCGCCTGGCGGCAGATCTTCACTGACTCGCGCATCTCCTGCACGCGGACCACGTAGCGCGCCCATACGTCGCCGTCAGTGGAGGTGGGCACGTTGAACTCGTAGTTCTCATAGCCGCAGTAGGGCATGTCGCGGCGCAGGTCCCAGTCGATGCCTGAGGCGCGCGCGGGCGGGCCGGTGACGCCGAGGGCGATGACATCCGCGGGCGAGAGAATGCCGACGCCCTTGATGCGGCCGATCCAGATGGGATTGCCGGTGAGCAGATTCTCGTACTGGTCAATCTTCTCCGGGAAGCTGTCGAGGAACTTCTGCACCGCGTCGGTGAGGCCGAGGGGCGGCTCCAGCGAGACGCCGCCGATGCGGAAGTAGCTGGTCATCATGCGCTGGCCGGAGATAGCCTCAAAGATGCGCAGCAGCTCTTCGCGCTCGCGGAAGCAGTAGAGGAAGACGGTGAGCGCGCCGATGTCCATGGCGTGCGTGCCCAGCCAGACCAGGTGCGACTGGATACGCGTCAGTTCGTTGAGCAGAACGCGGAGGACCTGCGCGCGCTCCGGGATATCAAGTTCGAGCAGCTTTTCAACCGCCAGGCAATAGGCCAGGTTGTTGGTCATCGGGCAGAGATAGTCGATGCGATCGGTGAGAGGGATGACCTGCTGATAGAACTTGGCCTCGCAGGTCTTCTCAATGCCGGTATGCAGATAGCCGATGTCGGGCGCGAGCGAGACGATGGCCTCGCCGTCGATCTCCAGGACCAAACGCAGGACGCCGTGCGTGGAAGGATGCTGCGGGCCCATGTTCAGCACCATGGAGTGCTCACCGGTCCCCGGCGTGCCGTGACGCTGCGCGTCGGCGACGACATCCTCAATGCCAGGAATGATCAGATCGGGTGCGGCGACAGGTGCCATGAAGAAGTCCTTTGCCAAATCTTTCGCGCGCCCAGACCGGCTCCGCGCAGTTACAAAAGCTAAGCCGTTATCGATATCCCTCGACGGGATAGTCCTTGCGCAACGGATGGCCTTCCCAGTTGTCGGGCATCATGATGCGCGTCAGGCGCGGGTGCCCTTCGAAGTTCACCCCGAAGAGATCGAAGACCTCGCGCTCGTAGAAGTTTGCCGAGGGCCAGACGGAAGTGATTGACGAGAGGTTAAGGCCAGCGGAATCCAGTCGCACCGCGATGCGCAGTCGCTGCTTCAGCGCATGCGAGAGGATGTGGTACGAGAGCTGCATGCGCGGCTCCTGCGGATACCAGTCGACGGCGGTCAGGTCCTCAAAGAAGTTGTAGCCGGCGGACTGCGCTGCCCTGCACGCAGCGACGATCGAATCCTGGCCGACCGTGATCGTCAGCTCCTGGCGGTCCCATTTCGCGTCGGTCGCAAGATTGGCCAGCGCCTTAACCGCGGAGTTCTCCGCGTACGCCTCGAAAACCGCAGTCTTGCCGAAGAGTGGGACGGAAGGGTCTTGCGGCTTGCCGGTAGCGTCCGGACCGGGCGTCGGGCCCTCGTGCGGGCCGGGCGTGTTGGCGGAGGGGGTTGGAGTCGGTGCGGTGCCCACTAAAGGTCTCCCTTGTCTTCGGCCCAGGTCAGGATGCCCTTCTTCCATACGTAGAAGAGGCCGACGGCGACGAAGCCGAGGTAGACCAGCATCTCCCAGAAGCCAAACATCCTCGAGCCGGTGATCGCAGGCAGGCGGCGGAAGATGACCGCCCAGGGCAGCATGAAGACCGCCTCCACGTCGAAGAGGATGAAGAGCATGGCCACCATGTAGAAGCGGACAGAGAAGCGGCCCCGCGCGTCGCCGATAGGGTCCATGCCGCACTCATATGCGCCCAGCTTGGTGCGCGAATTCTTATGCTTTCCGATGAGGAACGACGCGCCCACCATGCCGACGGCGAGGCCGATGGCGGCAAGGATCTGCAGTGCCAGCGGCAGGTAGTTCCAGATGTAGGGGTACGTTGTCATCGCGTTCGCGCCATCTTTGAGACTAGAAGTGCGTCGGTCAAGTGTCAAGCAAACCGGCGGTTAGCGGGGCGCGCGGTTCCCATACAGGTTGCCGCACAATTCCCGAACTGGAAAGCGGCCGGTCTGTCACTCGTTTCAGCGCAGCAGGCCTGTGTACCATTCGACGATGCGAGTCCCAAAGAGCGCCGCGAAGAGGCCGCCCGCACAGAGAAAGCTGCCGAAGGGGAGGCGGGTGGCCGTTCCGGCCCGTCCGCGCGTCAGCAGAACGATTCCGTAGATCGCAGCTGCGATCACGCCGGCAAACAGCGCCAGCATCGCCTCGCCGAAGCCGAGGAAGGCCGCGATCATCGCCAGCAGCTTCACATCGCCAATGCCCATGCCATCGCGCTTGCGCAATACTTTATAGATCGCGCGGATCGCGATCAGCAGCAGCGCGGCGCCGCAGATCGCGAGAATGCGTCCCCAGATCAGCGCCTCGGTGCCGGTCATAAAGACGTCGCCCTGCGCGGCGAAGCTGCCGGGACTCGACATGCGCAACTGATGCGTGGTGTCGAGCGCAATGTCGCCCTCGCCCGGCGCGAGAAAGAATGCCTGCGCACAGGTGAGCAGGAAGCCGATGCCGATGCCCGTGAGCGTGAAGGCGTCCGGCAGCCGCTGCGTCTGCCAGTCCATCACCATCAGCCCGATGAGAAAAAAGCCGAGGATCGCGAGGGAAAGGGTAGAGATGATCTCCGTCCCCTCTTGCGCCTGACTGGGTCGAGCGAAATCCCAAAAGTAATGCTGTTCCCAGACGCCATACAGAAACAGGGCGCGACGGTAGAACCACAGCCCTACCGCCAGCTCCACTGCCGGATAGCGCCACGAGATACTTGCCTTGCAATCACGGCAGCGCGCGCGCAGCAGAAGCCAGCTCAGGATCGGCACATTGTCATACCACCGGAGGGTGTGGCCGCAGTGCGGGCAACGCGAGCGCGGCGAGATGATCGACTCGTGCGCCGGCAGTCGTGCGATGCAGACATTCAGGAAGCTGCCAAACAGCAGTCCGAGCAGAAATCCACCCAGCTCAAACAACTCGTAGACATGATAGGGAGCCACGACCGAAGTATACGGTTCGCGCTCAGTTCACCTTGAACCTTGAACCGCGAACCTTGCACCTAGAAATCGATATGCATGCGGACCGACTCCACCAGCACCGGGCCGCGGTCCTGGTTGTAGCCCGGGTGATCGATGAACTGGCCGTCCAGCGCGTAATACACCCCACGCCAGGCATGCATGGTGTAATAACCCTCCAGGATGTCCTCGCGAGCGTAGTTGAGTTTTCCATCCCCCAGCAAAAAACCTAGCCCGCCCAGCTTCAAGTACTCCTGATGGTCGCGCTTGATCGCGTTGCTCACAAAGGCGAGGCCCAGCTTGTCGTTCGGCCGGCGCGGCAGACCGAAGAGGCCATTGGCGAGTGAATAATCGCCGCCGAACTCAATGGTCTGATCGACCTCAGTGTAGGCATAGCTCTCGTGCTGGCCCTCGTTCCATCCAAATCGCCCGAAGACCCGCGCATTCGCCGTCAGCTCCTGGTCGAAGTTCAGCCCGAAGCCATACTTCACCGCGCCAAACTTCTCGACGGAGATGATATCCGGGACTGGAGCTTTGCCCGCAAGATATGCATTCACTGCATCACGATACAACCCCATATGCGCATGGTTCGCGTAGCTCAGCACGCGTACTGTGCCCTTGCGGTCTGGAGAGGCAAGTCCGCCCAGCAGATCTCCCCGCCACTCGAACTCAGCGTTCTGGCCGCTGGCGCGGCGCAGGTCCCAGTCCATGTCGATTCCATTGGCGACGGTTGGCATCAGCGCAATACCGTAGCGCGCAGACCAGCTCTTGTCGTCATATTCGGCGATCGCTCCATAGGTGTAGCCGCGTGTGTCTGCGGCATAGTCCCAGGCGCCGTTGTTGTCGACGGTCCAGTTGAGGAACTGAAGATGACTGTCCGTGCCGGCTGCGTTCAGGTCGAAGGTGTCAGGCAGGCCAATCTTGCCTACGCGCAGCTCCAGCCGGCGCTTCGGCGCCTCCGTGGCCATTGAAAACGGCCCGCGGTCTGCGTCGACCATCTTGCTGGAGAGACCCAGCGTTCCGTGCAGCTGGACGCGCGCAAGGTAGGGGATCGGCCCCAGCGTCGGATTGCGGACCACATCCAGATTCGTGAAGCCCGCAAGTCCTAAGGCTTCGCTGATGCCGCGCCCTCCGGCCGACTCCTCGTCATAGATCACATCGAGATGGCGCGCGGGATTCTTGAACAGCTCATAGCCCAGGTAGAGCGTGCCCACCAGCGAAGTCTTATACTCGCCGCGGGAGAGAAGGCTGTTGGGGCCATCATACGGCGAGTGAAACGGCCCGTGCGCCTGAAAGATGATGTTGCCCTGGCCGGCGATGAAGTAGCGGGCGCTGTCAGAATGGGGGAACATCGCGGGACTATCCGGCTGGGCTTCGGCGGTCGCGGCAGGCACCTGCGAGGGCTGGGCGGAAGCGGCCTCAGCGGTCTGCGCCGAAGCCGGAGCGGTCTGCGCTGAAGCCGGCGAAAAGTGTACGGCGAGCGACAGAAGGGCCAGCGCGGGCAAGGCTTTCGATAGGCGGAGGAAGGGCATCCATTTGGCATTTTCACCGAGTCGCATGAATGGAGTGCGAACAGACATGGGTAGATTCTATACCCCGGTAGGGTATGATTCTCTCAGGTGGCTTGAAGATATCTCAGGAGAATTCGCATGCTGCAGACAGAACGCGACCGCGCCAAACTTCGGAACCGGATCAAGCGCATCCATGGACAGATCGAGTCCATAGAGCGCACCCTCTCCAGCGACGAGCATGACTGCGCCCAGGTGCTGATGCTGCTGGCCGCTGTGCGCGGCGGCATCAATGGCCTGATGGCGGAGGTGCTGGAGGACCACATCCGCCTGCACCTGCTGGAGGATGGGCATGCGCCGCTCACGCCGGACCTGGGCGAGGAATTGATCGACCTGGTGCGCGCGTACTTGAAGTAAGTCCGCGCTGACGCTGGTCTGCGACCTTGGAGCGATCTCTAGCTCCTGGCGCCCACGACCACCAGCCCGATCCCGCCTGCCAGCGCGATTCCACTGAGCACGGGTGAAATGAACACAGTATGCGTAGAGTTATGGCCGATCTCCACCGGCCCAACCTTGGCATCCTGCTTGTGCTGCGTGTAGCTGAATCCGCCGGCGGCGAATCCTACGATCCCCAGAACAATCAATACTAGGCCTATGACAGTAGCTGGCTTCATCTCGTTCTCCTAAAAGACAACCAGCGCGATGAGATGCAGACCGCGGGTTCCAGGTTCGGATTGATTCGGCTTGATTTCTTTTCAGCATCGAATTACATTCAAGCCACACGGGAAAGGAGGATGGTCCAGCCTATGAAAATTGACAGTAATAGTTGCAGCACACAACGTGAGGTGACTGAGGCTTAGAGCGCGTCCCGCTCCAGGCTGATACGTACGGCGAAGCAATCCACCGCCGGAGGCCTGTCCGAAAAGGACGCCTCAGGTCAAACCCCACAGATCACCGCCAGATGGCCCGCTGCTCACATCGAGTGCGGGCCGTTTGCTTTTTTCTGCAACTCGTTCTCCTCGCCGCTCCCTCGCACCTTGAACCCCCGCACCTTGTAAACTCGCATCCATGGAACCTCTCGTCATCGCCGGCCGCGCTTTTCAGTCGCGGCTGATCGTCGGCACCGGAAAATATAAGGACGGGCCTGAGACGCAGGCCGCCATTGAGGCCTCAGGTGCCGAGATGGTCACCGTGGCCGTGCGCCGCGTGAACCTTGACCGCTCGCGTGAGTCTCTGTTGGATTTTCTCGACCCGCAGCGTTACTTCCTGTTGCCTAACACCGCCGGCTGTCATACCGCCGAGGAGGCGATCCGCGCCGCGCGGCTGGGCCGCGAGGTTGGCCTGTCGGACTGGGTGAAGATTGAGGTCATCGGCGACAAAGCTACGCTCTACCCGGACATCCAGGCCACGCTTGAAGCCACGCGCGTCCTGGCGAAGGAGGGGTTTACGGTTCTACCGTATACCTCGGATGACATTGTGTATGCGCACCGGTTGATTGAAGCCGGAGCTGCGGCCGTGATGCCGCTGGGCGCGCCCATCGGCAGTGGGCTGGGCCTGCGCAACATTGCGAACCTGCGCATCCTGCGCGAGATGATCACCGAGGTCCCGCTGATCGTCGACGCGGGTGTTGGGACAGCCTCCGACGCGACGCTCGCCATGGAACTGGGCTTCGACGGCGTGCTGATGAACACGGCCATCGCCGAGGCACGTGACCCGATTCTGATGGCCGAGGCCATGATGCATGGCGTGCTTGCCGGACGGCAGGCGTATCTCGCCGGCCGCATGCCGCGCCGGCTCTATGCAACGGCGAGCTCACCGCTGGAAGGGATCTCGATCTAGCCGCCAGCGACTCAATTTAGCCATCGCTTGCGTCCTGCACGGCGCGTTAGACTCTCACCCATGCGGGTCTTCGGCATCGACTGCGGCACGGAGTTCACCGGCTACGGCGTGGTGGAGATGGGCCACGCGGCACGCATGCCAAAGCTGACGCACTGTGCAGCCGGGACGATTCGCCTCAACAAGAAAGAGAAGACGCCGCAGCGGCTGGCGCAGGTTTACGCAGAACTGACCGCGCTGCTGGCGCTGCACGCGCCGGACTGCGTAGCCATCGAAGAGGTCTTCTTCTCCGCCAACGTCAAGTCCGCGCTCAAGCTGGGCCAGGTGCGCGGAGTCGCCCTCCTGGCTGCGGCCTCCTGCAACCTTCCCGTCGCCGAGTATGCGCCGCTCACCATCAAGTCCTCCGTCACCGGCTACGGCCTCGCCGCAAAGGAACAAGTTCAGTTCATGGTCACGCGCCTGCTGGGGTTGGATTGCGCGCCGGAGTCGCCCGACGCCGCCGACGCGCTGGCTATCGCCATCTGCCACATCCACACCGCGCAGACGCTGGAGTTGCAGGGGGCGCGGCGGTGAGTTTCGCCGTGCGAAGCTGCATCACCGGCACGGCGCTTTCTCTGGTGACCCTCCTTGCTCCGTGCGCCGTGAATGCTCGCCAATCAATCGATCCCGCCGGAGCACAGACCTCAACAGCCGCAAATTCACGCTCCACCATCACATTTGCCTTTGTTCGCGATGTTTCCGGCGCGCCGATTCCAAAGTACACCCTGGCGATCCACGACGATGGCTCCGGCGACTACTCAGGCGAGGCATCGCCTCCACCCACGCGCTATGGCCCGGCAGAGTCTTCCGCGACGATCCCGTTTCAGCGCGACCTGCACCTCACCACAGCGACCACCGCCCGCATCTTCGATCTGGCCGCGCAGCTCAATCACTTCAACCGCGCCTGCGCCTCCAAGGCAAAAAACATCGCCGACACGGGCACCAAGACGCTGACCTATGCTGGCCCTGACGGCCACGGCTCCTGCACCTACAACTACACCGAGGTCAAGGAGCTCGTCGGGCTAACCACGCTTATTCAGGGCATCGCGGAGACGATGGACGCGGGCAGGGAACTCGACCGGCTGCACCGCTATGACCGGCTCGGGCTCGATTCCGCGATGGCCCTTCTTGTGCAGGAGGCCGCGGACGGACGCGCGCTGGATCTCGAGACCATCGTCGATTCGCTGCGGGCCATCGCGAGCGACAACGATGTGCTGGCACGCGTTCGCGCCAAGGCGAATGCGATGCTGGCGCAGGTCGGAGCGACAGATCGGGACACTGCCCGCTGAGCGCATCTGATGTTCAACCGCACGCGAAGTGACACGGTCGGCATATCTCTCGACCAAAGATATGACCAAAGTTCCGCAGTCCAATCACGAATTCTGCCGAGTCTTGCGGGCCGAAATCGTGTCTAAAATAAGTGGTCATTGATTTAGGGAGTCCGTCATGTTGACTCGCACCTCGTCTTTTCGCCTGGCGGTTCTTTCTACCGCGGTTCTTGTCGGTCTCTCGGTCGCTGCGCCCGCGCAGGACAACAACGCCGCAGCCTCCGCACCCATGCGCGCCGCCCGGTTGGTATCGTCGCAGGGCACGGTCTCCGTCACCGACGGCAATAATCCGCCCGCCGCGGCACAGATGAACCTCCCACTGCTCGCCGGGGTCCAGATCGCGACCGGCGACGATGGCCAGGCCGAGATCGAGTTCGAGGACGGCAGCGTTGCGCGTCTCACTCCCAATTCCGCGCTCTCCCTCGACCGGCTGGATATCGCTCCCGGCCAGCTCTTCGTCACCGATCTGAGCCTGCTGCGTGGGCTCGCATACTTTGAGCTGCGGGCGACGCCGGAGTACGTCTACTCCGTGAACGCTGGCGGCGATACGGTTTCTCCGGTAGAGAATGCGACTATACGCATTGATTTTGACGAGCCTCCGGCGAGCATCTCCGTGCTCGATGGGACAGCGCAGGTGGAGCACGCCAGCGCGTTTAAGGTCGATGTGCTCTCGGGCTCGACCCTTCGTGAGAACGTGAACGCGGATGGCGCGTCGTTTTACTCCTTAACCCAGCAGATCGCGGCTGACACCTGGGATCAGTGGAACGCGGACATGGACCAGCAGGCGGCCCAGCAATCGAGCGATACCACCAGCGTGCGCGACAGCTACGCCGGCGCCCAGGGCTATGGCTGGGGCGACATGGACTCCAGCGGCACCTGGTACGACGTTCCCGGCCAGGGGCAGGTGTGGCAGCCATTTGTCGCTGACGGTGACGCGGACTTCGATCCGTATGGCAACGGCGCGTGGGCATGGTATCCGGGTACAGGTTACCTCTGGGCATCGGCGTATCCGTGGGGCTGGACACCATATCGCTGTGGCGGGTGGTCCTACTACGACAGCTTTGGCTGGGGCTGGGCGCCGGGCGCCAGTTGCGGTGGGTTCGGCTGGGGCTTCGCCGGCGGGGGCTATGTGGTGAATATCGTGCGCTGGCCGCGCGGCTACAAGCCGGTGCGTGTCCCTGTGGCGAGGCCAGGGCCTGCGAGGCCGATACTTCCGGTACGTAGTGGCGCGGGCGCGGGCGGCCCGCAGAACGTACGTCCAGGGGATCGGGGGCCAAGGCAGATTGCAGGTGTCACTGCCACGCCGATCGTCCCTCGTTCTGCCGGCTTCGTGACGGGCCGCGCGAACGCAGGAGCGTCTCTCCAGCGGGATTTCCCGATCGACCGCACCACACATGCGCCGGCCATCGGCCGGACGAGTGCAGGCTCGACCTACGTCTATCGCGTTGGCCCGCAGAACGCTCAGCAGCCGCAGCAGCCAGGCGCGCAGGGGCCTAGGACGCGTGGCTTGCAGCCCGGCAATGCATCCAGTGGGCCGGTGCAGCAGGTGCAGCGGCCGACGTTTGTGCAGCCGCAGCAGAGCAACCAGCCGGCGCAGAACCAGCAGCCACAGCGGCAGACGTACGCGCCGGCGCAGCAGCCGCAGCATACGGAGCCGGTGCATCCGCAGTACGCGCCGCAGCCGCGGCAGAATATGTCTCCGCCGCCGGCGCCGCGGTATTCACCGCCGCCACAGCAGCCTCACTACTCTCCTCCGCCTCCGCCGCCCGCGCCGCATGTAAGCACGCCGGCGCCCAGCTCCGGGCACAAGTAAGAGTCATTGCAGTAGCTTGCTCCCGGCACTCTCAGGGACTGCGCGCGGCGTGAGGGCGCGGTAGAACGCGGCCATCTGCTCCAGCGTGAGTGACTCAGCGCGGGCCTGTGCGGGAATCTCTGCGGGCCAGGCGGCGCGGAGGGCCTCGGCTGAGTGACCTGCGGCGCGCAGGTTGTTGCTCAGCGTCTTGCGCTTCTGCGCGAAGCTGGCCTTGAGGAAAGAGTCGAAGCCGGCAGGATCGACGCGGAGCTCGCGGAAGCGGGGCGCGAAGTCCAGGCGCAGCACGGTGGAGTAGACCTCAGGTGGCGGCGAGAAGGCGGTGGGGGGCAGAGTGAAGAGCGTCTCGACGTGGGCGTGGAGCTGGGCGGTGGCGGAGAGCAGGCCGTAGTCGCGGGAGCCGGGCTGGGCGGCGAGGCGGTCGGCGACCTCGCGCTGGACCATGATGACGGCGCGGGCGATGACGCTCGAGACGGAGGAGTTGGAGACCGGTGCGCCGTGCGCGCCTGCGTCGCGCTTGCCACGGGAGGCGGCGAAGAGCGAGAGCAGGATTTCCGAGGTGATGTAGTAGGGGAGATTGCCGACGACGTCGGCGGTCTCGTTGAGCGGGATGAGTGAGGCGAGGTCGGTCTTGAGGATGTCGGCCTCGAGAACCTCGACGTTCATCGCGTGGCGAAAGTGGAGCTGTAGCTCGGTGACGAGGGCGCAGTCGAGCTCGATGGCGATAAGGCGGCGGCAGCGCGCGGCCAGAATCGAAGTGATGGCGCCGTGGCCAGGGCCGATCTCGATGACAGTGCGATCGCGGACGTCGCCCAGGGCGTCGGCGATGGCGGTGCGGGCGGCATCGTCGACGAGGAAGTTCTGGCCGAGTCTGGGTTTGCGGAAGAGGCCCATGGGCTACCCCCTCCCCCCCCTATAGAATTTTCCTTTACCCTGAAAACAGGGCACTTGCAGATCGTATTTGATTCTATTGGGGTTATCCGATGGCCCAATAAAATCAATGCTTTGCGGGCTGCGGAGCAAATCCCGAGATTTCCCCATACTTCTATTGTACGCCGCGGAGAAAACTAAGGTAAATATATAGTTGACTAATCAAGATGATTAGCCTAGTATAAAACCCATGAAGCATCCAAAGACATTGCAAGAGGCCATTATCCACTTCGCAGATGAAGGCAACTGCCTTGAATTCATGCGCTTGCACCGCTGGCCAGATGGCATCGTTACCTGCCCCACCTGTGGCCGGAAGGATGTTTCGTGGCTGGAGAAGCAGAAGAAGTGGCAGTGCAAGTCCGCGCACCCTAAGCGGCAGTTTTCGGCCAAGGTTGGCACCATTTTCGAGGACTCCCCTCTGGGTCTGGAGAAGTGGCTTCCGGCAGTATGGCTGATTACCAACTCGAAGAACGGCGTTAGCTCCTGCGAACTGGCGCGGTCGCTTGGCGTCACCCAAAAGTCGGCATGGTTCATGCTGCATCGCATCCGTTTTGCGATGAAGGAAAACCGGCCCGGATACTTCTCGAAGAAGATGGGCGGATCGGACGGCGGCGCGGTTGAGGTTGACGAGTCGTTCGTTGGCGGCTTGCTCAAGAACATGCACAAGGGCCGCGTAAAGGAGATGAAGGAATCTCGCGCTGAGGTCAGCGCAGACGAGTACGGGCCACGCTATGCAAACAAAGCGGTCGTCATGGGTCTGTATGACCGCGAGACCCGCAAGGTTCGCGCGATGGTTGTGCCGAACACTAAGCGCGAGACCTTGCAAGCGGAGATTCTGAAAAACGTGAAGTACGGCTCCAAGGTCTATACCGACGAAGCCGTCGCATACAACCGCACCGCATGGCACTTCATTCACGAAACCGTGAACCATGCGGAGACCTATGTGCGCGGGCAGGTTCACACCAACTCGCTCGAAAACTTCTGGTCGCTGACCAAGCGGAACCTCTCCGGTACTTACGTTGCTGTAGAGCCGTTCCACTTGGATCGCTACCTCGACGAAATGATGTTTCGCTTCAACAACCGCCAGAATATGAGTGACGCAGACCGCTTCTCCAAAGCACTGTCGCAGGTGGTTGCCCGTAGACTCACTTATGCCGAGGTCACCGGCAAGGTGGGAGAAACGACGGTTTAGTTTTCGGAAGGGCCGGGGGCCGAAGCCGCGCTCTTAGGTGGACGCCCGCGCCCACGCTTACCCGTTCGCTGCACTTCCAGTTCGCGGTCGCGCTTCTCCGCTTCCATGGCAGCTTTGACAGCTTCGGGATCGGCGCGAAGGATTTTGTTCATCGCATTGCTGAACGTGGCGTATTCCGACTTATTGTTCATTAGTCCTCGTTTCCACCCACGCAAACATGCGTCGCCGCGCGAATTCCCGCTGAAGGAAGGTATCGCCCACCTCTTCCACCCCGGTCTGATCGGCAAAGCGGCTTTCTTTAGCGAAGCGGAGCATCTCCGTTCGGTCGATAAAGGAGAAGAGGGGAGCAGGGCCAGCAAGAGGGAGTAGCTGTCTAAGGCCCCATCGCATTTTGTCGTTTGGTCTCAAGATTAGATTTTCAAATTCCTTAGTCAATTCATAAGCGAGCAGGTCTGCTGCCTGAAGAGGGCTTGATTCGATTGGCGTACTTGACCCGTAGGAACCCATCCATTTGCCATAGTCGGTCATTCTCTTCATTGCATGCCATAACTGTTCAGCTCCCCCAGCCTGATTGATGCTGAAAGCCTCTTTGGGTTTTATGGCCCCAAACTCCTCCTGGTACGCATAAACCATTGCCACGCGCTCGTTGACATACTCAAAGGCCTGAAGGCTGGCCCCGCGAGTGCATTGCTGGAAAGCCATGTAGTAAGGGTCTCTAAACGCTAGCCGCTGCCCCTCTGAGAGCGAGTTGTAATCAGCAATTGAAACTACAGCTCCCGTCGGTATCGGACGCGCTTCACAGATTGTCCGAATCAACGCTCCGTAGAGTTTTCGCCTGCGCGATTCCTCCCAGCCTTCATACTGCTTTACCGATTGAGCGAAGTCCTTCATATGAAACCATTCAAGCCCGAACTCCTTGAGAATGGTGTTCCACCGCCCCTCAAATACCTCCCAGTGTTGGGCAGGCGCAACAAATCCAGCCATTCCCGCAAAATTCAGCCTTGGGTCTGCCGAATGACCGGATTCATCCATGTATGCGGTGAGGGCGAGCATAAACCTTTCCTTGCTAGAAAATGGATGGAGCGAGAGCGCAAGCCCTCCGAACGGGGTCATAGCGCACCCCCATCATGCGCCGATCCGCTTGATTCGGCAAGTATATATTTACCAAAACTAAATTGCCAAGTTTATCCGCAATGGGATGAGTGAGTTAGGCCGGTTTGGGGGTTGACAAAGGATTTGCGGGGTCTGCGAGTGTCAATCGAGAAGAGGCGGAGCGGCAGAGGAATGTATTATGGTCGCCACCGATGAGCTATCGATTCTTTCGCAGAGTGGTTTGTTCGTTGCTGGCGGTTGGGGCTGGCGTGTTGCCGGTGTGCGGACGAACATTCGCGCAAGCGGCTGCGGGGCCAGCGGGTGCGATGCAAGCGGGGCCGACGTCGGCGGCGGTGCAGGGCAGCGGTGCGGTGCAAGGGCAGGCGAGCAGCGTTGGGGCGGACTCAGCTCAAACGCCGGCGTCGTTTGAGGTGACGTCGGTGAAGATGGTCTCGCCGGAGGATGCGCGCGGGCCGAATGCGGTGCAGTCGCCGATGCCGACGTACCCCACGGCGCGTTTCTCCATGCACTACGCGACGCTGGTGACGATCATGGTGGCGGCGTACGGGACCGACGGGCGGCGGGTGGAGAAGCGGCCCGACTGGAACGAACAGCAGCTGTACAACGTGGACGCGGTGGTGGATGGCGGACGCGAACTGACGAGGGAGCAGATGCAGCCGCTGCTGCAGCAGCTGCTGGAGCAGCGATTCCATTTGAAGGTGCATCGCGAGATACGCCCCGTGCAGGGTTATGAGATGGTGGTGGGTCCAGGTGGGGCGAAGATGAAGGCTGAGGATCCTGCGAACCGGCCGCCGGGGGCGCCGGCCTCTTTTTACGCCTATTTCAAGTCCGACGGGATGCAGGGCTGGGGTCTGACGATGGAACGGCTGGCGCATGTGCTGGTAACTCCGGTGGGGCAGCCGGTAGTGGACAAGACGGGGCTGCCGGGAAGGTACGACATCGACCTGAAGTACCGCGACTCTGCAGAAGAAGACTCTGCGCTGCCCTCGGTGTTTACGGCGGTGCAGGAGCAGTTGGGACTGAAGTTGGTGCCGGCGAAGCTGCAACTCGATTACCTGGTGATCGACCATACGGAGCGGGTGCCCGAGGAGAACTGATTTGCTGCGGGCCTTCGCTCAGGATGACGGCGAAAGGCAGAAGCAGATTCCTCCGCATTCGACCTGAAGGTCGAACGCGGAGGAATGACAAATCTTAAAGACGACTACAGGGATCCTTCGACTCCGCGCTGTGCGACTTCGCTCAGGATCACAGCTCGCGGCTCAGACGCCGCGAAATGCAGATCAGTTGGGGCGGGAGTCGGGGTCGAGGGGGAGGTGGAAGAGCTCGTCCTGGAGGGTGTCGGCTTCTTTGGCGGGCTTCTCGGCGGGGGCGGGGCGGCGCGAGGGCGAGGTGATGACGGCGAGCAGATGCAGCTCGGCGATGGCGGCGCGGGGGATGTAGAGGCGCTGGGTGTTGGAGCGGGTGTCGGGCGGGGTGAGGAAGAGGCCCAGGTCTTCGGCGAGGGCGTCGAGCAGGGTGAGGTCAATGGGGGCGAGGCCTTCGAGGAGGTCGCCGGAGGTGAACATGAGGCGGACCCAGAGGCCCTCCTGGCGAGGGCGGGCGAGGAAGCTGCGGCGGGTGAGGCGCTCGGGGTCGCGGGTGTCGGAGAGGTTGAAGTCGCGGACGAAGCTGACGAATTTGACGTCGGCGAGGGGGAGGGGAAGGATGCGGCCGGAGAGGTCGAGGAGGTCTAGAGAACCGGAATCGATGAAGCCGTTGGGTGGGAGATAGCCCGGCAGCACGTCTCCGGTGAAGCGGCGGACGAGGACTTTCTTGCGCGAGCTGGTGGGAAGGACGGACATCTGGTGGTGCGATTGTAGAACGGGGTTGCGAGGGCCGCACAAAAAGGTCGGGCGGAATCTGGCAATCTCAGGGAAAGCGTGCTAAAATCGCATCTTGTGTGTCGTGTCGCAAGTCCTGTAAGCGTCTTATTTTGAGGGACTTGTGGATGGCAAGAAGACCTGGCCGGGAGGCCGGGAGGAGAAGACCAGAGACCGTATGGCTGATTATATCTACCTGCTTGAGAGCCGTCTTTCCGCAGCACAACAGAGGGCCCTTGAGGCGGTGCGGGAGGTCGCCCGGCATAAGGGGGTGACGGTCTTCCTGGTGGGCGGGGCGGTGCGCGACCTGACGGCGGGCTCTCCGGTGCGCGACCTGGATGTTGCGGTGCAGGGCAATGCGCTGAAGCTGCGCAAGGAGCTGGAGAAGTCCGGCGCGGTGATTTCGGGCGAGAATGAGGCGCTGCAGACGCTGTATGTGCAGTATCCGGGGAACGTGCGGCTGGAGGTGGGAAGTACGCTGCAGGTGGAGTATCCCAAGCCGGGCAAGGCGGTGGTGAAGCCGGCGAATATCCTGGACGACCTGCGGCGGCGCGACTTTACGGCGAATGCGATGGCGCTGTCGTTGAATGAAGGCTCGTATGGGCTGCTGATGGATCCGCTGAACGGCGTGGCGGACATTGAGAACCGGGAGCTGCGGCTGGTGAGTCCGTATGGGTTTATTGAGGACCCGGTGCGGATGGTGCGCGGAGTGCGGCTGGGCGCGCGGTTGGGCTGGGCCCTGGAGGAGCGCACGCAGCAGCGGTATGAGAACAGCAAGGCCGAGGGCCATGTGTCGGTGATGAGCGCGTGGCAGCGCGGGTATGAGGCCGAGGAGATCGCGCACGAGGACGATCCGGTGCGCGTAATGAAGGCGCTGGAGCGCGAGGGCTGGATGAAGCAGATTGCGCCGGCGTGGGGCTCCGCGAAGGCGAATGCGAATGAGCTGGAGAAGCTGCGCGAGGCGCATGGGCAGCTGCAGGTTCGCGGGATTGAGTCGGATGTGTCGGCGGCGCAGTTTCCGCTGATCACGGCGAAGATGTCGCCGGCGGACGTGAAGGCGCTGAAGAAGAGCTTCCCGCGGCAGGGCTTTGTGAAAGAGATTGAGGCGCTGGAGGCGGAGGGCAAGAAGTTTGCGGCTGAGCTGACGTCGAAGCAGGCGTTGGCGGCTTCGGCGGCGTGGAAGCTGCTGATGAGCGCGCGGCCGGAGGCGGTACTGTATGCGGCGTACGCGGTGAAGGGCGCGCCGGTACAGGGCAAGTTCAAGGCGTTTTATACGGAGTGGCCGCAGGCGCGGCAGAGGATTCCGTACCAGCAGATGCAGGAGATGCGGATTGTGCCGACGCTGGCGGGCTATGACGAGCTGGTGGAGAAGCTGTTCTTCGAGCTGATGGATGGCAAGCTGACGACTCCGGAGGAGATCAAGGCGTATCTGGAGCCGTACTCGCCGCCTGCACCACCTCCGCCGGTGCATCTGCGGCGGGCGCGCGCGACGAAGAAAGAGGCCAAGCCGAAGAGCCGGAAGAAGGCTGCGGCAAAGAGTGAAGGCGCTGAGGGAGTCGACGGGCTGGATGAGGCGGCGGCGGCGGAGTTGACGGCGGCGCTGGAGAAGTCGATGGCCGGGGGTACGAGCGGCGGCGAGCTGCCGGTGCTGGAGCTGGGCGGCAAGAAGGGCGCCAAGGCACCGGCGAGCGTGAAGGCGGCTGTGGTTTCTGCTGCGGCGAAGGGCAAGGCAGTTGAGGCGAAGCCCGCGGCAAAGACTGCGGCGCCAGTGGCGAAGAAGGCCGCGCCGGCGAAGGCTTCTACGAAGAAGGCTGTGGCGGTGAAGGCGGTCGCGAAGACTTCTGCAAAGAAGGCAGCCAAGCCGGCGGCGAAGAAGGTTGTCGCGAAGAAGGCGAGCAAACCGGTGGCAAAGCCCGCGGCAAAGAGCGCCAAGAAGCCGGTGAAGAAGAAGCGGTAGATCTCGAATGAGTCAAGCGTAGAAAAGGCCCCACCCGATGTGGGGCCTTTGTGCGTGCGGGTATAAGGGCCCAGGTTATTGGCAGCAGAGGAGCAGCGCGAAGAGGGCGATCCAGAGGACGCCCATGGAGTGCCAGTACCAGGCGGTGCAGTCGACCATGATCTGGCGGTTCTCGATGCTCTTGAAGGTGTAGAGGCCGCGGATTGCGAGGATGAGGCCGGCGATGCCGGCGAGCAGATGCAGCGCGTGGGCTCCGGTGATGATGTAGAAGAGGCTGGTTGAGGTGGAGCGGTAGGGCGCGCTCTGCATGGAGAGCTGGTCCCAGGCGTTGAGCTGGCCGGCGACAAAGGCGATGCCGAGCACGAGGGTGGTGAACAGCCAGGGCAGGGCGCGGCGCGAGATAGGCTTGCCGAGGCCGAGCCACTCTTCCATGGCGTCGATGGGGTGGAACATGCGGCGGCGCGCGACCTCAATGGTGGCGGAGCTGAGGAGCAGGATGGCGGTGTTGATCCAGAGGATGGGCGGCAGCCTGGTGGGCAGCCAGGTGTGGACGTAATGGTTGTAGGCATCGATATGCGCGGCGCCGCGGGTGGCGAAGAAGACGCTGACGATGCCGGCGAAGAACATGGCGACGGCGCAGAGGATGAGAAAGAGGTTGAAGCGATAGGTGCGCAGGCGGGAGCCGGGGCGACGATTGGGGCCGTAGGGGCCGGTCCAGCCGTCGTTGTCGCCGCCGCCGCCGGTGCGCTTGAGGTCGCGGCCGTTGGGCGGACGGCGCCCGTGGCCGCCGTCGTTTTCGCCGGGGCGCTTGGGGCGGCGTTCGATTTCTGGCGGGGTGGTAATGACCGGCATCGGTCACCTCGGCGTTTGGCGCGATGGCTAGAGCTTACTAGGATTATTGGCGTATCGCCAGCGGCAGGTTGTGATGGTGCGCACAGATATTGGATGCAGCGGCATGGCGGAAGAGATTCGGCTATGCTGGTAGCTCGCTGAAAAGAGACGGCGCGGCAACCGCGCTTCGACGGAGGATAGAGATGCTTCGCCTACTATTGCACTGGATATTGAATGCGATCGCGCTGCTGATTGTTTCGCGTGTGGTGCCGGGGTTCGTGGTGACCAGCCTGAGCTCGGCGCTGATTGCGGTGATCGTGATCGGGCTGCTGAACGCGACCTTCGGGCTGATCCTGAAGGTGATTACGCTGCCGCTGGGGATACTGACCTTCGGGCTGTTCTTTCTGGTGATCAACGCGATCGTGCTGAAGTTTGCGTCGGCGGTGGTGCCGGGCTTCGCCGTCAATAGCTGGACTGCCGCGCTTCTGGGCGCGCTGGCGCTGGCGATTGTGCAGATGCTGTTCGGGTTCCTGACGCCGAAGAGGCGCGAGGCATAGCTTCATCCCACTCATCTCGCGTCCGCGCAGGGCGGACGCTCCGTGAATGGGGCACCCGGCATGCGCGGCGGCTAGTTGACCTTGAGGTAGACGCGGAACTTGAGCAGGAGCGCGTTCGATGGGCCGATGCCTGCCACGGTCTGAAACGGGCGGGGCTGGTCCGTTGCGCGGCGGAGCGGATGGGCGAGGGGAGTCTCGGCCTCTGCTGCGCGATAGACGAAGCGGCGCCGCGGGCGGGGGAACTCGGGCAGGTTGTTGCGGTCGTCCATATCGTTTCTCCCTTGGTCGCAGTGTAGCGTTTGCGCAGGGGAATGGAACGGCAGACGCGCGTCGTGACGGTACTTAAGTTCGGAGAGATGCGGGCGAAGCCCCGCAGCTAGCGCCGGGCGTGTTCGCGCACGATCGATAAGAAGAGCTGGTGGACGCGCGGGTCGGTGGAGAGCTCGGGGTGGAAGGTGGCGGCGAGGATATGGTTGCCGTGGCCGCCGCGGACGAGGGCAGGGAAGCCGTCGCGGGTGGCGAGGGTTTCAACGCCGGGGCCGGTGGAGCGGATGCGCGGCGCGCGGATGAAGACCATCTCCAGCGGGCCGCCGGCCAATGAGGTGGGCTCGGTGAGGATGGCGGAATCGATCTGGCGGCCGTAGGCGTTGCGTTCGACGGTGATGTCCAATGCTTCCAGAGATCGCTGCGCGGGCGATTCAACGTGGGTGGCGAGCAGGATGGCGCCGGCGCAGGTGCCGAAGGTGGGGATGCGGCGGACGAAGTCCTGGAGGAGATCGAAGAAGCCGCCGCGCTCGAGGAATTTGAGCATGGTGGTGGACTCGCCGCCGGGGAGGATGAGGCCGTCTAACTTTGCCTCCGGGCCGGCGAGTTGTTCGGGAGTGCGGACTTCGACTGGCTCGGCACCGACCTCGCGCAGACGCTGCGCGTGGACATCGAAGGCGCCCTGCAAAGCGAGCACGCCGATGCGGAGTGGAGGTTCGGTCACTTCGCCGTGCCTGGAGTTGCGGGGGCGGGAGATGTTGGCGCGCCGAGCGACGGTGTGGGGTGCAGGCTGTTCTGCAGGTCCTGGTAGGCCTTCTCCAGTGGATCGCGCAGAGCGGCGGCGCGTGCGTTGCCGAGCTGGCCGAACTGGGAGTTCAGTTCCGGCATCTTTTCAATAAAGGCGGCGCCAGCGGGTGTCTTGTAGAAAGCGACGATCGCGCTGAGCTGGTCTTCGGTGAATATCTTGACGTAAAGATCGACCACGGCGGGTTTGAGGGCGGCCCAGCCGAGGCTGGCGTCGATCAACTGCGCTGCGTGTCTCTTGAATTCGTCGATCTTCGCCTTCTGATCCGGGGCGGCGTCGGGGCCGGCGGCGCGGTCGGCGACCTGATCGATCTGTGTGGCGATGTTTTGTGCGATCAGATCGGCCGTCTTCTGCGTGTTGTTCAAGGTGACCAACTCGTCCGCCTTGGCGCGCTGGGAGGCGTCGTCGGCACGGGCGGCAATGGGAAGCGTGAGGGCGAGGACGAGAGCGAGTGCGATGCGGTTCATGGGGTTCCTGCGCGGTGGTGCGGTTGGGGTGGGGGCCGTGCGTGTAGCGAGTGGAACGGAGTGCGCGCTTACCAGCCGCGGGTCTGGAGCAGTTCGCTCTCTTCGATGGCGGAGGCGGCGAGGCCCTTCATGGTGCCGGTGACGGCCTCGCGAGGCTTCGGCGAGGATTTTGGGGTCGTTGAAGTGCGCGGTGGCGAGGACGATGGCGCGGGCGCGGGAGACTGCCTCTTCGCGCTCGAGGGGATTGTTCTCTACATCGAGCGGCGTCGCGCGTTCCTTCATGAAGATTCCGGAGCCGACGAAGACGGTCTCCGCGCCGAGCTGCATCATCAGCGCGGCGTCGGCGGGGGTGGCGATGCCGCCGGCGGAGAAGTTGGGCACGGGCAGCTTGCCCGCCTTGGCGACCATGCGGATGAGCTCGTAGGGCGCGCCGTGAACTTTGGCGGCGTTGTAGAGTTCGTCGTCGCCCATGACGGTGAGCTGGCGTATCTCGCGCCGGATGGTGCGCATGTGCTCGACGGCGTGGACGACGTCGCCGGTGCCGGCCTCGCCCTTGGTGCGGATCATGGCGGCGCCTTCGGCGATGCGGCGCAGGGCCTCGCCGAGATTGCGCGCACCGCAGACGAAGGGCGTGGTGAAGGCGTGCTTGTCGATGTGGTGGGTCTGGTCGGCGGGGGTGAGGACCTCGGACTCGTCGATGAAGTCGACGCCGATGGCTTCGAGCACCTGCGCCTCGGCGAAGTGGCCGATGCGCGCCTTGGCCATGACGGGGACGGTGACGGCGGCCATGATCTGCTTGATGAGCTTGGGGTTGGCCATGCGGGCGACGCCGCCCTCGGCGCGGATCATGGCGGGCACGCGCTCAAGCGCCATGACGGAGATGGCGCCCGCCTCTTCTGCGATGCGCGCCTGCTCGACGTTCATGACGTCCATGATGACGCCGCCCTTGAGCATCTCGGCGAGGCCGAGCTTGAGGCGGAGGGTAGAAGAGGAGGAATGGGAGCCGTTCTGTGTGGGGTCTGCCATGGGGAATCTCCGCGCAGCGTGTGTTCATCGCGCGAAGAGCGCGCATCGCTGCCAAGGCCCAGTTTATCAGTTATGCAGCGCGGACGAGGAGACGAGAGGGAACGCTGCGGTGCGCGGTAACTCGATGCGGTGCCGGGCTAGAACTCGATTCCGCGCTGGGCGAGGATGCCTTTCTGGTAGGCGTGCTTGACCTCGCGCATCTCGGTGACGGTGTCGGCGAGTTCGACGAGGATAGGGTGGGCGTTGCGGCCGGTGAGGATGACGTGGGTCATCTCCGGCTTGCGGCGGAGGACTTCGGCGACGACTTCGGGCGCGAGCATCTTGTAGCCGATGGCGTAGTTGATCTCATCGAGGACGACGAGGTCCCACTCGCCGGAGAGGATGGCGGCGGCGGCTTCGGCCCAGGCGGCTTCGACGAGGCGGAGGTCTTCGGGGTCGGTCTCGGCGCCGCCGACTTTGACGAAGCCGCGGCCGAGCTGGCGGATGACGAAGTTCTGCGGGGTGGTCTGCGTTCGAGTGGCTGAGTCCCCGGTGCCCAAGGGCGAGGCACCTGGGGCACCCGCACCCAGATCCAGCGCGGTGTTGAGGGCGACAGCCGAATCGAGTTCGCCGTAGTGCCAGGAGCCTTTGAGGAACTGGAGGAAGAGGACCCGCATGCCGTTGCCGGCAGCGCGGAAGGCGGTGCCGAGCGCGGCGGTGGTCTTGCCTTTGCCGGGGCCGGTGTTGATGAGGATAAGACCGCGGCGTGGGGAGTCTGCGGGTGAGGTGGTGTCGGACATAGGTTCAGTTATAGACGGAGGGCTCATCGGTCGATGAATCCCACGTCTCAAAATCGAGACGGGTTGCGCCCGAATCAATGGCCGGAGTGATAGGGATGGCCGGCGAGGATGGTGAGGGCACGGTAGACCTGCTCGGCGAGGACGACGCGCGCGAGCTCGTGGGGCAGCGTGATGCGACCGAAGGAGAGGACGAGAGTGGCGCGGGCGCGGGTGTGGGCCGACCAGCCATCCGCGGGGCCGATGGCGAGGACGATGAGCTGGGCGCCGGAGTCGCGCAGCCGGCCGAGGCGGGTGGCGATGGCCTCGCTCGAGAGCAGCTCGCCGGAGCTGTCGCAGAGAACCAGCGACGGCGGGGTGCGCGCGGCCTGGCGGTCGAGCCACGCAAGCAGCGCGGCCTCGGAATCGAAGATCTTCGCCTCGCAGGAGGCGTGACGGGAGGCGCGGGCGAGATAGTCGGCGGCGAGGGTCTCCGCGCCCGAGGACTTGGGGCGCGAGCGGGGCGAGATGGAGGCGAGGAGAAGTTTCACGCGGTTGAGGGTATCAAGTGAGTAATTCGAGCGGTGGGTGGTAACCATGTTCCGCTGAGGCTAATCTGGCTTGGAGAGAGAGCTTTTCCAGTGAAGAATGTGATAAACCCATGCATCCCAGCTATTTTGCACCGAGGGGATTGCAGGTACGGAGGTAATCGGGCTGGCCCAGGAGCAGAGGAATCGGTTATCGGACGATTCGACTAAAGTGTGATTTCCGTGATTCGCGTTCAAGGCGATGGTTAAGGTTGCAGTTTTTCAAGGAGATCTAATGAAGCGATTCGTCGGGATGGTGCTGCTGGCGGCGGGTGCGGTTTTTGTTACTCCGTCAGTTTCGCATGCGCAGGACGTGGCCGCGGTGACGGGTATCGTAAGCGACTCGAATGGCGGCGCGATTGTGGGTGCGGATGTATCGCTGGTGAATACGACGACCAGGGCTGCCTATTCGGCGAAGACGAATGGGCTGGGTTCATACAAGATCGTCAATGCGACGCCTGGGCCGGGCTACAAGCTGACGTTCAAGATGCCTGGCTTTGGGCCGGTGGTGGTGAAAGACATCTACCTGACGGTTGCGACGACGCGCACGCAGAATGTGGTGTTGAAGCCGGGGCCGGTGACCACGGAGATCGAGGTTTCAGCGGCAGACTCCGAGGTGACGCTGAACACGACGGACGCAACGATCGGCAATAACTTCGACATGAAGCTGATGGACGAGCTGCCGGTACAGGTGCGCGACACGCCGTCGGCGCTGTTCTCACTGCAGCCGGGGATTACGACGGTGCCGGGCTCGGATGGGGGAAGCTCTGTAACCGGCGCGCGGACGGACCAGTCGTATGTGTCGGTGGATGGCCTGGACGTGAATGATATTTCGACAGGACAGTCGTTCCTGATCGTGGCGAATGCTCCCGTGGATTCAGTGGAGGAGTTCAAGGGAACGGTGGCCGGCGAGACGGCCGACTCCGAGCCTGCCGGGGGCGGACAGTTCCAACTGGTGACCAAAGGTGGCAGCAACAACTGGCACGGCAGTGTGAACCTATATCATCGCGATACGTCGACCCAGGCCAATGACTGGTTCCGGGACGAGATTGGACTGCCGCTGCCGCATTATGTGCGCAACCAGTTCGGCGGCAACGTGAGTGGGCCGATCAAGAAGGACAAGGCATTCTTCTTCTTCAATTTTTTCGATCTGCGGCTGGCGACCTCCACCGCGGAGGATGTTGTGGTTCCGACGCAGTCTTACGCGAGCGGCAATATCTCCTACATTCTGGCGAACGCCTCCAACTCAAGCGGGCCGTGCAGCTACACGAGCAGGCTGAATACGACTCCGCAGTGCATTGGCACTCTGACGCCCGCGCAGGTGAAGGCGCTGGACCCGAACAATGTAGGCTTCAGCCCGGTGCTGCAGAGCTTTCTCAGCTCGCGCTATCCGGCGCCGAACGATCCGACGAGCGGCGATGGCATCAACACGGAGGGGTTTCGTTTTGCGGCGCCCGACCCGGAAGACGAGACCAACTATGTTGTGAAGCTGGACTATAACCTGAGTCCGACGATGAAGGTTTTTGCGAAGGCTGGGATTGAACGGCAGAATTCGGTTGAGTTCCCGCAGTATCTGCCCAGCGACCCGGTCTACGGCAATCCGTTCATCGACCGCAGCTACAACTACGTGGTGGGCCACACATGGACGATCGGCGCGACCAAGGTGAACCAGTTCTATTACGGCGACACGGTGGAAAAATATGACTTTCCGGCTGACTATGCGCCGACAGGGACCACGGTGCTGACGTTCGGCGGCGTCGCCCTGGCTCCGTTCCTGGACAGCCCGTACAACGAGCAGGAGACGCAGAAGCGGCGGCTGCCGATCCCGGTGGTACGCGACGATTTTACGTGGCAGAAGGGCTCGCACAATCTGGCGTTTGGCGGCTCGTTCAAGTTCATCAAGACATCCAGCCAACAGGTGCTGGACTTCAACTTCCTGAGCCTCGGCCTGGGGGTGGACCTGCCGGGGCTGGACCCTTCGGTGAGGCCCGATGCAGGCAACGGCTATGTCACGAACTCCATCCGTGGAGGCACGACCGCTCCCCTGCTGTATGACAACGCTTTTGCGCTGGCGCTGGGGCACATCTCCGGAGTGGACACCAACTACAACTACAACCACTCGGGCGTCGCGTATCCCAATGGGACGGGGCACTTTCGCAGGTATCGCTACTACCAGACAGAGCTGTATGCGACGGATTCGTGGAAGGCAAGCAAGAGCCTGACTCTGACGTACGGTCTGCGATATCAGTATTATTCCGTTCCTTACGAGACCAACGGGTATGAGTCGATCCAGAACTTCGACTTTGACACCTACTTTGCGGACCGCGTGAAGCAGAGCTCGGCGGGCATCTCGGGACCGACATCGGTTCCGTTCATCACGTACAACCTGGGCGGCAAGGCGAATGGCGCGGCGCCGCTGTTCCAGCCGAACTACAAGGACTTTGCGCCGCGCGCCAGCTTTGCCTATAACCCATCCTGGTCGAAGCAGACGGTCTTTAATGGTTCGGCGGGAATCGTGTTCGACCGCACGGTGCTGAACGCGCTGAATTTCGTGCAGGACCAGAGCTCCTACCTGTTTCAGAACGCCGTCAACAACAATAACTTTGGCGATCTCTCCGCCGATCCGCGCACCGGCGCCAACTTCACCTTCCCGGGCAACACCGCGCCCGTGATCACACATCCGTACACGCCAAACCTCGATGGCTACGGCGGGACGGACGGGCTGACGACCAATGCTGCGTTCAATACGATCATCAATCCGAACCTGAAGGACCCGTATTCGATCCTGCTGAACGCCGGGATGCAGCAGGAGCTGCCCGGCAACATGGTGCTGAAGCTGAATTATGTGGGCCGGATGGGACGCAGGCTGCTGGCGCAGGCGGATGGATCGCAGCTGATCGATTTTCCGGATACGAACTCCGGGCAGCTGATGTCCAACGCGTTTGCCGCCCTGACGCTGGCCTCGCGTGCGGGCCAGTCGACGGTGGCCAATCAGCCCTGGCTTGAAGATCAGGTTGGGCCGGGATTCACGCAGTACATCTACGCCGATCCCAATATTGCGAGCTACATCTACAACGGCGATTTTGCGGACTTTATCCAGTACATCTCGCCGTATCTGGATTACAACGTCGGGATGGCGGCGCAGTTCTCCGAGAACACGTTCTATACGAATAAAGGCTCCTCCAGCTACAACGGCATGCTCGTGACGTTGAGCAAGAACATGAGCCATGGATTGAAGTTCGACGTGAACTATACCTGGTCGCACTCGATCGACAACACTTCGCTGATTGCCAACGCGATTGCGTCCAGCACGGGCGTCGGGTTTCTCTGCGATGCGGCGCGTCCGCGCGAGTGCCGCGGCAACTCCGACTTTGACCAGACGCATGTGCTGAATGCGAACTTCCTCTACGACCTGCCGGTGGGACGGGGACGCGCGTTCGCCGAGAACACGCCGCGCTGGCTGGACAGCGTGATCGGCGGCTGGGCAGTCTCGGGCATTCCGCAGTGGCATAGCGGGCTGGCCTTTACCGCGTTTGCCAATGCGTATGTCGCCGGATTCGCGAATGATGCACCGGCCATCTTCAACGGCGACCGTGGCGCGGTGGCCCCGCATGTGCACAAGCTGGCGGACGGCTCGGTGAATCTATTTGCCGACACGAATGCGGCGGATGCAGCCTACAGCGGACCGGTGGGATTCAATATCGGCAGCCGCAACAACCTGCGGGGGCCCTCTGCGTGGACCTTCGATGCGGGACTGGCCAAGACCTTTCCGCTGGTGGCGGACCGGGTGGACCTGAAGTTCCGGGCGGACGCCTTCAACGCGCTGAACCATCCGACCTTCGCGCTGCCGGGATCAAGCGCAACCGACATCACGGAGGAGAGTGGTGTGCCCTTCGGGCAGATCGACGAGATGGCGGTGAAGCCGCGCGTGGTTCAGCTGGCGGTGCGGATCGAGTTCTAACGCGGAATGCGAAGCAGAAGAAAGGCCCGGAGCGATCCGGGCCTTTTGCTTTGCGGAGTTAGGGGTGCTGTGCGGCGCTATTTTCTGCGAGGCTTCTTGGCTGGGGACTTCTTTGCGAGGGAAGAGCTGGAAGATTTCGCCGCCTTCTTTGTGGATTTCGCTGCGGACGGCTTTGAGCCAGTGGATGGCTTTGCAGGAGCGGATTTCTTCGCAGGCGGCCTGGTCGCGGCCTTCTTTGCGGAGGCCTTGGTCGCGGGCGGCTTTGCGGGAGGCTTTGCAGAGGCCTTGGTGGTGCGGGCGCGCGTGGAGGCGATGGCGGACTTGATCTCAGCGTTGAGGTCGGCGATGGAGAGCGATGTGGCGGACTTGCGCAGGCGTTCGAGGCCATAGAAGGCGCGCTTCTCGGCAGAGAAGATGTGGACGATGAAGTCCACGTAGTCCATCAGGATCCACTCGGCCTGGCGGCGGCCTTCGACGGAGTTGGGGTAGATGCCGAAGTCGCGCTTGAGGCGGTGCTCGATCTCATCGGCGATGGCGAGGTTCTGGCGCTCGTTGGTGCCGTTGGCGATGAGGAAATAGTCGGTGAGGCCGCTTTCGGCGGGGTCAAGGGCGAGGATGCGGATGTCTTCGGCCTTCTTGTCTTCAGAGGCTGCTGCCGCGGCGAGCAGGAGTTGCTGGGTCTCGGTTGAGGGCATGAATCTCCTTGAGGCTATGGTAGCGGGTAGCGCTGAGGAGCGTCTACAGAAGGAATAACTGTAGATCCCTCGACTACACGATTCGCTGACGCGGGTCGCTTCGCTCGGGATGACAGATTTGAGCTGGTAATGCGTTAGCGGTCGCGGGAGGTGACGAAGCCGGGTACCCAGAGCAGAGCGCGCCTGGCGTCGGAGTCGGGCAGGTCGGCGATGGAGAGGCGGGCGGCCTCGGCGTAGGCGCAGGCGGTGTCCATGGCATACGACAGGGAGCCGTGGCGGTTGAGGATCTCGAGAATCTGCGGGTGGGAGATGGTGGCGAAGCTGCGGTCGGCCAGCACGGTGCGGATGGCTTCTCTATCTGCTCCCGTCCCGCGTTCTAGTGCATGGATGACGGCGAGCGTGGCCTTGCCCTCGCGCAGGTCGCTGGCGGCGGGCTTGCCGAGGACCTCTTCCGATGCGGTGAGGTCGAGCACGTCATCGACGATCTGGAAGGCGAGGCCGAGGTTGCGGCCGTATTCGCCGAGCTGCGAGTCGACTGCGGGCGAGGCCTCGGTGATGGCTGCGCCGAGCTGCATAGAGACGGAGAAGAGGCAGGCGGTCTTGCGGTAGATGAGGTCGAAGTACTCCTCTTCGTTAATCAATCGGCCGAGCTTCTCGATCTGCAGCAGCTCGCCCTCGACCATCTGCTGGGTGAGCGAGATGAGCAGGTCGAGCACGCGGAAGTTGCGCTCTTCGAGCGCGGTGGAGAAGGCCTGCATGTAGAGCCAGTCGCCGGCGAGGACACACTTGGAGTTGCCCCAGGTGGTGTTGGAGGATGGGCGACCGCGGCGGGTGGAGGCCTCGTCGATGATGTCGTCGTGGACGAGGGTGGCGGTGTGCAGCATCTCCACGACAGCGCCGAGGCGGATGCGCGAGTGCGAGGTGCAGCCGAGGGCTTTGGCCGAGAGCAAGAGCAGCAGCGGGCGGATGCGCTTGCCGCCGCCGGAGATGAGGTAGCGGGCGATGTCGGTGACGACTTCTACGTTGGAATCGGACTGGCGGGCGAACTCCAGCTCGATGGCGGCGAGGTCGTCGCGCAGAAGGTCAAAGACCTCCTTTGCGGTTGCGATGGAGAGCGCGCTCACAGCAGCTAGAGTAGCAAAGCGGCGTTTTGGATGCGCGATTACCGCATCGCGAGCGTGGGCGAATTCCCGAACGAGTAGGCGAGGGCTAGCCGCGATAGTTGGTGAACTGCAGGGCGACGCCGAAGTCGCCGGCGCGCAACTTGCCCATGATCTGCTGTAGGACGTCCTTGTCCTTGGAGACGACGCGCACGGTATCTCCCTGGATGGAGGCCTGCGCCTTGACCTTCGACTCCTTGATCATCGCGACGATCTTCTTGGCGGAGTCGGAGTTGACGCCCTGCTTGAGCGTGATCTTCTGGCGAACGGATTGGCCGGCGGCGGACTCAACCTTGCCGTACTCCAGATTCTTGAGCGAGACGCCGCGCTTGACCAGCTTCTGCGAAAGGATCTCGGTGACGGCCTTGAGCGAGTGGTCGCTGCCGCTGGCGAGCTGGAGGGCTTCTTCGCCTTCGAGCTTGATCTCTGATTTGGAGTCCTTCAGGTCGAAACGGGCGTGGACCTCTTTGGATGCCTGATCGATCGCGTTCTTTACTTCCTGGAGATCGACTTTGCTGACGACGTCGAAGCTGTATTCGGATGCCATGGGGGAAGTATAAGGCCAGGTGCATGGTTCAAGGTTGAGGGAAGAGCGAGTGGAAGTTGGCGGTGGTGAGAGTTGCGAGTTCGTCTGGAGAGATGCCGCGCAGTTCGGCGAGGGCGGCGACGGTGTGGGCGACGTAGGCGGGCTCATTGCGCTGGCCGCGGAGCGGGATGGGAGCGAGGAAGGGTGCGTCGGTCTCGACCAGGATGCGGTCTGCGGGCGCGAAGGCCGCAGCTTCGCGGATGCCTTTGGCGGCGGGATAGGTGAGGTTGCCGGCGAAGGAGATGAAGAAGCCTAAATCCAGAGACCGGCGCGCGTGGTCGATAGTGCCGGAGAAGCAGTGCATGATGCCGGGAAGACCGACGGGGCGCCAGTGCTCGTCGAGGAGAGCGAGAAGGTCCTCCCAGGCGTCTGCCGGGCCGAATTTTTCTTTTGCCGCGGGTGTTGCCAGTTCGGAGGTGCGGCAGTGGATCACAATGGGCTTGCGCGCCGCTGCGGCGATGCCAAGCTGCGCGAGGAAGGCGGCTTGCTGGACAGAGATCTCCGGGTTCTCGACATGGTAGTAGTCGAGGCCGATCTCGCCGATGGCGATGCAGAGGGGATTGGCGGCTAGCTCGGCCAGCTTGGCGAGGGCTTCGGGCGTTGCATGCGCGGCCTCCTGCGGGTGGATGCCGGCAGTGGCGAAGATGGCGGGAGTGCCTGCTGCACGAGGCGCCTGCGCGATCTCGAGCGCGCGATGCATCTGGTGCGGGCCGTCGCCGATGCCGATGGCGAGGATGGTGCGGACTCCGGCAGCGTGCGCGCGGGTCAGCACGTCGTGCAGCTCCTCGGCGGAGTACATGTCGAGGTGGGCGTGGGAGTCGACGAGGTGCATAGGATCCAGGTTCAGGGTAACTGGTCTGGCGGGCAAGACGCGAACAAGCGCGACGTTGGAGTTGGCGTCAGATGAGAGATGTGGGAGAGTGATTTATGCGGACCAACTTTCCTTCTCCTCCCACGGCTTCCGTCGCAACACGGCGGGATTTTCTTCGAGGCGCCTCACTTGCAGCCGTTACGGCGCTGAGCGCTGCATTGCCCGCGATGGCGGCGGTTCCGGCTGAGGCCAACGTCCCGGATGAAGATCGCGCGCGGATGCGGGCGTTGGCCAAGTGGACGGCGTTGACGTTTGAGACGGCCAATCCAGTGACCTACGGCGCGGACATTCTGAACACAAAGACCGGCGAGCGGCTGATGCGTGCGGTAAATGCTGTAGGGCCGGAGCATGATCCGAGCGCGCATGGGGAGTTGCGGACGATCCGGCTGGCGTGCGCCAAGCTGAAGACGCCGTCGCTAAAGGGCTATACGCTCTACACCACCTGCGAGCCGTGCCCGATGTGCATGGCCTGCTGCCTGTGGGCGGGGCTGGACCGCGTGGTGTACGGCGCGACCATCGACGACGCATCGCACTTTGGAGGGCAGATCCACGTTGCGGCGGCTGAGGTGGCGCGGCACGCGGACGTCGACTCGAAGTGCGTGGTGGACGGGCCGGTGGAGCGCGAGGCGTGCCTGGCGCTTTTTAACGACCCGCGCATGAAGAAGACAATCGAACGGTGGAAGTCGGAGAAGTAAGGGGCTCGGCGTGACCTGCGCGGCTACTCGTTGGTAGAGCTTTACTCTTCACGTAAGACTTCGAGCGGCTTCTGGCCGAGGGTGCGGTAGGAGGCGATCCAGCCGGTGAAGACGGTGAGCGCGGCGGCGATAGCGAGCGCAACGAGGTTGACTGGGATATTGGCCTTGAAGGTGAGGTTCATCGGGGTAAAGCGCTCGAGCGCCCAGGCGATGAAGTTGGCGAAACCCAGGCCGACTGCTCCGGCGACGAGGCCGAGCATCGCAAATTCGATAGAGAAGATCGCACCGATGCGGGCGCGGGTGGCGCCGAGTGTTTTGAGCACGACGACCTCGCGGATGCGGCGGTAGCGCGTGCCGGCGATGGCCGAGGCCAGAATGACGACTCCGGCGAAGATGGAGAAGCCGGAGAGGAACTGGATCACGTAGATGATCTGGATGAGGACGGAGCGGACGCTCTCGACGACCTGGGCAACGTTGATGAGGGTGATGGTGGGATAGCCGGCGTTGAGCGCGCGCTCAAACTGCGGGACCTGATTGGGCACAACGTGGATGCCGCCGTACCAGACGACGGGCAGGCCGGCGAGCGCGGCGCGATTGAAGGTGAACTCCGCGCGGGAGTATGTGTGCTGGCCATTGGAGCGGACGATGGCGGCGACGGTGGCGGGGATGGGCTTGTCCTGGGCGACGAAGGTGATCGCGGAGCCGACATGGACGCCCAGGCGCGCGGCCATGAACTGGGAGATGGCGACCTCGGGCTTCGTCTCCTTCGGGTCCCACCAGTCGCCGTCGACGATGTTGGTGCCGGGCGGGAGGGAATCGTTATAGGTGACGTTGACGGAGCGCAGTGCGCGGCGCGGGAAGTTTTTGAGCTTGAGGTCGGTTGCGGAGACGCCGTCGACCGAGTCGATGCGCGCGCTGATGACGGGGAGCAGCTCGGGTTCGCCGATGACCGAGGGCTGCGAATGCAGAAGGGTCTTGAGGCCGGCGATCTCCGAGTCGGCGATGTCGATGAGGAAGACGTTGGGCAGGTTGGGCGCGGCGGAGATGTTCATCTCCTGCACGGCATCCTTCTGCACCAGATAGACGGTCATGATCTGCATGATGCCGAGGCCGAGAGCGGCCAGCAGTGCGGCGGAGGGATTGCCGGGGCGGTAGAGATTGGCGAGGCCGTGGCGCAGCGATGAGGGCAGATGCAGGCGCGTGGTGTTGAGGAAGAGCTTGAGGATGGCGAGCAGGATGGCGGATGCGGCGAGGAGGATCAGCAGAACACTGACCAGGCCGATGGAAAACCATTTGCCGACCTGCACCGAGTCAGAGAGCGTGGTGGCGACGCAGTGCGAGGCCCACGAGGATGAGGACGGTGGCGAGGATCTGGGCCAGATTGCGCGACAGCTTCTTGGCGGCGGCGTGGAGGAATGGGTCGTCGGAGTCTTCAACGGCGCGGCGCAGGATGAGGATGGGGCGGACGCCGCGGATATCGAGCAGCGGCGGCAGGGTGAAGAGCAGTGTGATGAGCACGCCGGCGCCGAGGCCGGTGAAGATGGCCTGCAGCTGGAGATGGAACTCGGGCGGGACGTTGATGAGCTTGGCGAGCAGCGCGGGAAAGGCGAGCTGCACTGCGATGCCTCCGGCGACGCCGAGCAGGCCACCGAGTAGACCCGAGGAAGAGCGTCTGCAGCAGGTAGATCTTGATGATCTGCGAGCTGCGCGCGCCGAGCGACTTCATGATCGCGATGGTGTCCAGCCGCTGCTGCAGGTGCGCGCGCATGGCCATGGCGACGCCGACCGCGCCGAGCACCAGCGCGACCAGGCTCATCAGCGAGAGCAGGCTGGTGGCGCCGTCGAGGCCGTTGGTGATGGCGGGCGAGGACTCGCGGTAGTCGCTGATCTGCGCGTCGGGCAGGGCAGCGGCGAGCTGCGACTTGATGGCAGCGACAGCGGAGTCAGGGACAGGCTGGCCGCTGCTGGTTGGCGGCAGCTTGAAGAGCACGCGCTCGGTGGCGCGGTTGCCGGGGGCGAGCAGGCCGGTGGAGTCAAGCGCAGCGCGCGAGAGCAGGACACGTGGCCCGACGGTGAACGCGCCGGAGAGGCGGTCCGGCTCGTTCTCGACGGTGGCGGCGATGCGGAAGGTCTGGTTGCCGAGCTTCAGCGGGTCGCCGACGTGAAGGTTCATGCGCAGCAGCAGGTCGTCGCCGACGGCGACGGTCGCAGGCGTGAGCGCGGATGGAAGCGACTGCGCGGGCGCGAGGTCGACGGAGCCGTAGAAGGGATAGACGGCGGGGTCGACGGCTTTGATGGAGACGAGGACGGGGTCGGGACGGCCGGGGGAGGACGCCATGGAGAGCATCTCGACGACGGTGGTGGACTGGAGGCCGGCGGAGGCGCGGAGTTGGTCGATGGAGTGCTGCTCGTCCGGCGTGAGCTGCTGGGGGGCACGCGCGGCGAGATCGCCGGCCATGATGGAGCGCGCGCGCAGGAGCAGCGTGGTGCGGAAGGATGCGGAGAAGCCGCGGACGCCGGTGAGCGCGGCGACTCCGACGGCGACCGAGAGCAGCACGAAGAAGAACTTCGCGCGCGAGGAGCGCATCTCGCGTGCGGCGATGCGTGCGGCGGTGGAGTAGGAGAGCGAGGGCATCAGGCGTTCTTGCCAAAAGAAACCGCAGGTCCCTCGACTTCGCGATCCGCTGACGCGGCTCGCTTCGCTCGGGATGACAGGTGATTGGTGGTCATGGCATTCAGGCCGTTCCCACGGTGGATCCGGGTGCCGGGGGCGGAATCTTGCGCTGGTCGGAGATGATGAGGCCGTCGCGCAGGGTGATGATGCGCGAGGCGTAGGCGGCGAGCGCGGGATCGTGAGTGACGAGGACGAGGGTGGTGCCTTCGCGCTGGTTGAGGTCGAGAAGGAGCTGGAGGACCTGGGAGCCGTTGGCGGTGTCGAGGTTGCCGGTGGGCTCGTCGGCGAGGACGATGGGCGGACGCAGCATGAAGGCGCGGGCGAGAGCGACGCGCTGCTGCTCACCGCCGGAGAGCTGGACGGGGTAATGCAACATGCGGTCGGCGAGGCCGACAGAGCCGAGGAGCTGGCGGGCACGTTCAAGGCCGGCTGATTCTGAACTGCCGGTCGCGTTGAGCTCATGCGGCAGCAGAACGTTTTCGAGCGCGGTGAGCGTGGGGATGAGCTGGTAGGACTGGAAGACGAAGCCGACGGTGCGGCCGCGGACCTGCGCGAGCGCGTCCTCGGGCAGGTAGGAGATGGCGACGCCGTTGAGGTGCACGTCGCCGGCGGTGGGCGTGTCGAGGCCGGCGAGCAGGCCGAGCAGCGTGGATTTGCCGGAGCCGGAGGCACCCATGATGGCGATGAACTCTCCGCGCGCGACGGTGAAGTCGAGGCCTTTGAGGATGTCGACGGTGCGCGGGCCGTTGCGGATGGACTTGCGCAGGGCTGCGACGGTGATCATGGGAGCAGAGGCAGCAGAGGCGGCGGGGGGCTCGGGCAAAAGGGGCTGCTCCTTACAGGAAGGTGCGTGGCAGGAAAGTGCGTGGGACGTGAGACCGCACACAGGCATCCGTTATAGCTGATACGGTGAGACGATGCGGATAGTTCCTTCGCTGGTGATTGTAACGGTTCTGGTCGCGGGACTTGCCGGATGCCGTGGAAAGGCGGCCTCCTCGGCTTCCGCGGCAGGGGGCAACGTCGCAGGTAATTCGTCTGGCGATTCGAGGTGCGGCGGGCGAACAGGATGAGATAAATGTCGACGACACTGCAGCGGCTGACGAGCAGCGGGCCCGGGCCACGCTGGCGGCGACGGGCGACAAGCGGCCGGTGCTGGTCTGCTTTGGCGACAGCCTGACGGCGGGGCGGGGCACGGGGCCGGGGCAGAGCTATCCGGACTATCTGCAGACGGATCTCGACGCGTTGGGATATCGCTACCGCGTGGTGAACCAGGGCAGTCAGCGGCAACACGACGAAGGATGGCGTGGCGCGGCTGGGCGATGTACTGGCGCAGAAGCCGGAGATTGCGGTGGTGGAGTTCGGCGGGAATGACGGGCTGCGCGGGTTGCCGATCTCCGACACGGAGGCGAACCTCGACAACATCGTACGCACCCTGAAGCGTGCAGGCGTGAGGGTCGTACTCGCCGGCATTACGCTGCCGCCGGACTATGGCGAGGACTACATCCGGCAGTTCGATGCGATGTACAGCGAGATCGCGAAGAGGTACAGCGTGCCCATGCTGCCGTTTCTGCTGAGGGACGTTTATGGTGTGCCGGGCATGATGCAGCGGGACCAGACGCATGCTACGGCGAAGGGCAACGAGATTGTCGCGCGCAACGTGCTGGGGCTGGTGCGGCCAGTCCTGAAGAAAAAATAGAGATGCAGCGAAGCGAATTGTGCATCCTAGGGTTACATATGCTGTAGGCAGTCGCAGTACAGAAAGGGATGAACAACTTTATGTGCAAGACAATGTTAAACAGGATCGCATGTGGTGCGGCATTGGCCGCGGCCATGGCAGTTCCGGCGATGGCGCAGGTGAGTTTTGGTGTGCAGATCGGACGGCAGCCGCCTCCGCCGATACGGTACGAGGCGCGGCCGGGGATGCCGGGGCCGGGCTATGTTTGGGTCGATGGCTACTGGCGGTGGGACCGCGGTCGCTATGTGTGGGCGCCGGGCGTGTGGCAGCGGCCGCCATATGAGGGCGCGTATTGGAGCCATGGACATTACGACCACTACAACGACGGGTGGCACTACCATGAAGGCCACTGGGACCACGAGGACCACGACGACCATCATGACTGGGACCACGATCGGCGCTAAAAAGCCGTAAACGGATGGATGAGGTGCGCGGGCGCGCGGAGGTGCCCGCGCATCTTTGTGTGCCGCGTGTTCAGCAGGCTGTGAAGCAAACTGTGAGTTGGCGCGCTCATAGGCGCCGCAGCGGCTCTAGCCAATTACGACGGTCGGCTGCATCAGCGTGCCGGCGATGCGCTTGACGATGGCGAGCAGGTCTGTGGGGCTGGTGAAGACCTTCACCAGTGGAGCCGTGGAGTAGTCCGGCAGGTTGACGGCCATGCCATTGCGCAGGCGACCGGCGAGCTGGTCATCGACGGTGACGGAGGGCATCTCCGGCAGCAGCGGCGGGGATGGGGCAGGCGGGACTCGATTGCGGCTGGATCTGCGGCGAGCAATTTCAACTCATCCACCGTGATGGCTTGTGCGAGCGTGAATGGGCCAGCCTGTGTGCGGCGCAGTGCGGAGAGATGGGCTCCGCAGCCGGCGAGCTGACCGAGCTCCTGCGCGACAGAGCGGACGTAGCCGCCGGCGGAGACAGCGATCTCAAAGCGCGCCTGCATCTCTGTGGGCGAAGGGCCTGCGAGCGAGAGCAAGGCGAAGCGGTGAATGACGATGCGTGCCGGCTTTACCTCGACCGGCTTGCCGGCGCGGGCGAGTTTGTGGGCTGGCACCCCGTTGATTTTTTTTGCGGAGAAGACGGGCGGAGTTTGCAGCATCTCGCCGGAGAAACGCGCGGCAAGCGCGCGGAGTTCATCGAGCGAGAGCGTGAGGGGTTGCGGCGAGGATGCGGCTGCGCCGTCAGCATCGAAGGTGTCGGTGGCAAAGCCGAAGCGGACGGAGCCCTCGTAGGATTTATCGGCCGTCGAGAAGAACTGCGCAAGGCGCGTGTACTTGCCAAGCAGCAGCGGGAGCACGCCGGTAGCCATGGGATCAAGCGTGCCGAGATGGCCGACGGAGCGTTCGCCGGTGGCGCGGCGCACAATGTCGACGACGTCGTGCGAGGTGATGCCGGCATGGTTTGTCGAGGACGAGAAGACCGTTCATTGCCTCACTCAGACTACGCGAGGCTGTGCGGCGCAGCGTTGGGGGTCGGGTTTAAAGATTCGCGCCGGGGCGGCGAATGAGCGAGAGGAACTCATTGCGCGTCTGCAGCTGCGACTTGAAGACGCCGCGCATGGCGGAGGTGACGGTGGCGGAGTGCTGCTTCTCCACGCCGCGCATCATCATGCAGAGATGCTGGGCTTCAAGGATGACGGCGACGCCCTGGGGGTCGATGGCTTCCGTGATAGCGTCGGCGATCTGCGCGGTCAGGCGCTCCTGCACCTGCAGGCGGCGGGCGAAGACGTCGACCAGACGCGGCAGTTTGGAGAGGCCGATGACTTTTCCCTTGGGGAGATAGGCGACGTGCGCCTTGCCGAAGAAGGGCAGCAGGTGGTGCTCGCAGAGGGAGTAGAACTCGATGTCTTTGACGATGACCATCTCGTCGTACTCGACGTCAAAGAGCGCGCCGTGGAGCACGGTGGGCACGTCCTGGGTGTAGCCGCGTGTGAGGAAGGCCATGGACTTCTCCATGCGCTCCGGCGTGTCGAGCAGGCCGTCGCGGGTGGGGTCTTCGCCGATGCGGAGGAGCAGTTCGCGGTAGAGCTCCTGCGTGGTGAGCGAGGCGGCGGTGGCTTCGGGCGTGGTGAGCGGGCTCATGTTCGTTCAGCCTTTCGTGTTTGCAGGTGCGCGTGGGGAAGGCGCGGGGTGCAGCGTGTATTCGAACGAGTTGTTGCCGGTCTCTTCGACGCGGACGCGGGTCAGTTCAGCGGCGGAGAATGCTTTGAAGATGCGGGCAAGCTCGATGGTTAAGTTCTCGGTGGTTGGCACGCGGTCGCGAAAGGGCGCCAGCGTGTTGAGGTTCATATGATCGAAGACAGCCAGCAGATTTGTTTGCGCGAAGGAATCGAGTGCAGCGAGATCGCAGACCATGCCGGTTGCGGCGTCGACCCGGCCGCCGAAGGTGACCTCGACGGTGTAGTTGTGGCCGTGGCCGTAGGGGTTGTTGCACTTGCCGTAAGCGGCGCGGTTCTGTTCCGCGCTGAGAGCGTCTGCATGCAGACGGTGCGAGGCGGAGAAGTGATAGCGGCGCGAGAGGTACGCGCGCGGCTTGGATGGGATCGCAGAGGCTGGTGGGTAACTGTGACGGGCGGCGCTCATGCCTGCTCTCCGTAGTAGTCGGCGAACAGGTCTGGGAGTTCGTACACACGGATGCGATAGAGCTGCGCGTTGGGTATCTTGCCGTCGAGGCGATTCCAGATGGCGATGGCGATGTTTTCCGTCGTGGGAATTTGGGTTGCGAAGTCGGTGACTTCGAGATTCAGGTGGCGATGGTCGTAGATGGAGACCACCTCGCGCTCGAGGATGTCCTTGAGCTTCTTCAAGTCCACAACGAAGCCGGTGACGGGGTCGACCTCGCCGGCGACCGTGACCTCGAGGATGTAGTTGTGGCCGTGCCCATTGCGGTTGGCGCATTTGCCGAAGACGCGCGCGTTCTCCTCCGGCGACCAGGCGTCGTTCCAGTAGTAGTGCGCGGCGGAGAACTCGGCTTTGCGGGTGAGCAGGACCATAGAGTCAACAACATATTAGATGTCGCGGGACGGGTTTCGTCGCTTTCGGGCAGGCGCCGGGTCAGGTTGTGTAGCTGCGGCCCTTCCAAGCGACCGATCTGCGCATGCGATTGTGCAGGGTGCTGCGAACCAGCAGCCAGACGAACAGCGGCACGCCCAAGATGGAGATAGCGATGTCCGCGACGGGAAAGTGCGAGCGGGCGGCGCGGCTGTAGAAGCGAAAAAGCGTGCGTACCCAGAGTATCCAGACCAGGGCCGGTTCCCATATTGGGCGGTCAAAATGCATAAGGTAAATTGCGACGATGGGCAGGCCGAAGAAGAGCAGCAGATCGAGGACGCGCCAGAGGGCGAGCGCGATGGGCGAGGGGAAGAGCAGCGCGAGGTTTTTGGTCCAGCCCTCCACCATTTCAGAAAACGTCCGGTACATGCGCGTGGAGAGCGCATCCGGCGCGTAGCGGAAGCGCAGGCCGAGCTTGGCGCGCTTGACCGCCTTGGCGAGCGCGACATCCTCAAGCACCTCGCGGCCGACGGCGCGGTGGCCGCCGACGGAGAAGTAGGCCTCGCGCTCTATCAATAGAAACTGGCCATTGGCGGCGGCGAGGCGAGAGGCGGGGTCGCTGACCTGCTTGGGCGGATAGACGCTGGCCAGCTCAGAGAAGACCAGCGGCATCAGCGCATGCTGCCAGAGGCCTGTGACGATCTGGCGCGGCGAGTAGGAGAGCAGGGCGGCGTGGTATTTCTCTGCCTCATGCAGAGCGCGGGAGAGATTGCCGGGGTCGTGGATGGTGTCGGCGTCGGTGAAGAGCAGCCATGCGCCGCGGGCCTGCTGCGCGCCGGCCCAGCAGGCGTTGGTCTTGCCGGTGAAGCCGCGATGCGGGCCGAGGTCGAGCGGCGGTGCGGTGAGGACGATGACGCCGGGGTGTTGTGCGGCAGCCTCGCCGGCGATGGTGCGGGTGGAGTCGGTGGAGTCATCGTCGACGATGATCAGCTCCCAGTCGGAGCCAAGCGCAAAGCCGTCATCGGACTGCGCGAGGAGCGATGCCAGGCAGGCGGGCAGGTTCTCGGCCTCATTGCGTGCGGGAATGATGACGGAGAGGCGCAGCGCAATTGGGTTTGCCGAGGCGGCTTCGGCTGCGGGGTTCGGAGAATCGGTCACAGGTTCGTATTATAGGAAGCGGGAGCGTGCGTGGTGCGTGGTTTTAGAAAAGCGGTTGCGGCGGCAGCGATCACAGCATGCGCGCTGCTGGCTTGTAGTTTGTTTTTAGCCGCGTGCGATCGTGGCGCGCACCCGGGCGGCATCGGCGGCACGGCGCCGGAGTTTCAGGTGAGCGACGGTGCGCAGTCGGTGGACCTGGCAAAGCTGCGAGGGCATGTGGTGCTGCTGAACTTCTGGCAGACCTCCTGCGTGCCCTGCATCGAAGAGATGCCCAGCCTGGAGCGGCTGCAGCGCGCGATGCCTGCGGTGGTGGTGGTGGGCATCAGCAATGACGACGATGCCGCCACCTACGCACGGTTTTTGCAGGTATACCACGTGGATTTCCTGACGGTGCGCGATCCTTCGTTCCGCATCCCGACGCTGTACGGCACGGTGAAGCTGCCGGAGACCTATGTGATCGACCGGCAGGGTGTGCTGCGGCGCAAGTTTGTCTCCGCGCAGGAGTGGACCAGCCCGGAGATTGTCGATTACCTGAGCAGGCTGTAACACGCCGCGCTGGTAGAATCGACCTATGACGCAGCTGGATGTGATGTACCGCTACGGCGTGCCGCCGGGCGAGCGCGCGATGCTGGCGCTGGCCAAGGTGCGCGACGTCTACGGCGTGCGGCGGATGGCGTTCGACGAGCAGGCGAAGACCGTGCGCGTGGAGTACGACGCCAGCCGGCTGAACGGCGCGGTGATCCATCAGCTGCTGCGCAGGGCCGGGCTGGATATCGTCGATACGATGAAGCTGATCCCGGAGCCGGAAGATGTTGCTCCGCCGGCGCCGATCCAGCCGTCGGTGGTGTAGAGACGCGCCGCTGAGAGGCGGGCGGCGCGGGGCTAGGCGTAGGATGGGGCGAGCCGTCAGATTACAGGTTTACGAGATGCGCCCGTAGCTCAGCTGGATAGAGCATTTGGCTTCGAACCAAAGGGTCGGGAGTTCGAATCTCTCCGGGCGCACCAAAAACCAATAATTTAAGGTCTTTGTGGTTGGCTGCTGGTGCCGATTGGTAACGCTCTTCTCAGAAATTGATCCAAGCAAGAGCAACCAGCAGACCCAGCCAACACTGGCCAACATCAATGTCACGTACTCAATACGCTGCGTCCAGTTGAATGAGCGGTCTTCAAGAGCCTTTAGCTTTGCAATTCCTGCCTTCAGGGCACCCTCATCTTTTTCAGAGTCTGGAAGCCAAGCATTAGGGTCAATTAGCTGGCCATCTTCGATTGAGACTGCAAACCCGATCAAAACTAGTTCTTTTTTCGCAAGTTGCCTCTCCAGCTTTGCCTTGAAATCCTGATGTCCCCACACCGCGAAGACGTACCAAGGAAATATCCAGTTGCGAAAGAAGCCGAACATCATGGCTAGCACCAATGTGACCAATGCTGACCGAAGCAACCATCTTGGCTCAAGCCGCCCCGCGTGTGCTCCGACGAAAGAAACGATGAGTGCCACAGTGGCACCGCATCCCAGCGATACCTTCTCGAAGTATTGGGTTTTCTCTTTGCCAACGTCCACGCTCGATTGCACAGCTTGCTTGTTCACATTCGCTGCGTGATCCGCTGCTTGGGCAAATGCGGCCCTGAGCCGATTTTGACGGTCTGCCATAGATTCCTGAGAGCCAGAAATAGCAGGGTCAATCATGCCGCTAAGATTAGCATCGTTGACACAAAATGAGCCTCTGTCCGAACTTAGATTGACTCATCTTTCCTGACTTGGCAGGAGACCCCGCATCTGACGATTGTCGTGCTGGTAAAACGGGTCATCCAGACCGTCCAGAGTATGGTTTAACCGTTCACCTTCAATCAAGATAACGGCGGCCAACGCGAGAATAGCAATGGTTACGGATTTCATTCGTTCTCCTTCCTTGAGAGGGTGTCTATTTGACTGTTTTTATGGCTAGCGCTCCAATCCGCAAGCGCAAACGTGCCCCAGCCCATCTGGATTAAGGGTGGCCGGTACGGTGGAACTGGTGCGTAGCATCCGAGCCCAGTTCCGCTGGTGGTGTCATTTTGATCGCAGAAGCGGTTGACAGATGCCGCCTGAATATTTATACATATAGAGTGCATGATTATGCACCGGCTTGGTGCGTGTATGGCAGGCGGGAAGGGGCCGAAAGGCCTTTTTCATTTTAGGCGCATTGAGTCTGAAGTTGAGCAGGAAATTGGGTTTCTGAGATGGAAGTAGCCATGAAACAGCAGCGACAGACCGCGATCCGTGATGTGCTGGCTCAGGCCATGGTGCCGAGCCAGGACGAGCTGCGGCGCAGGCTGGCGCGGCGCGGCTTCCACGTGACGCAGGCGACGCTCTCGCGCGACATCCACGAACTGCGGCTGTCGAAGGGGCCGCGGGGCTACTCGCTGCCGATTGCGCCGCCGCCGGAGGACGATGCCGACGCGCTGCCGGGGATCCGCGAGGTGCTGTCGAGCTTTGGCCTCGAAGTCCGGCAGGCGATGAACCAGCTGGTGCTGATCACCACCACCAGCGCGGCGCAGCCGGTGGCCGCGGGCATCGACTACGAGGACTGGCCGGAGGTTGTGGGCACGCTGGCCGGCGATGACACGGTGCTGGTGATCTGCCCGGACGAGCAGCAGGCGCGCAGGTTGAAGGCGCGGATTGAAGAGTACATCGGCTAGGGGTCGAAGGCGCGAAGAACAGGCGCGAAGAACAGGCGCGAAGAATATGAGCGCGAGCCAGAGAAAAGGATTTTGAGATGCACGCAGTGAGTACGGAGATAGAGACGGCAAAGAGCGCGAAGACGAAGACGCGCGCGGCCACTCGCGCTACGGTGCGGACCGCCGTGGCCGGGGTGGGCGGGTATGCCGGCGGCGAGCTGGCGCGGCTGCTGCTGCATCACCCACGGCTGGCGGAGACGAAGCCTCTGTTCCTGGGCCGTGTGGCGGACGAGAGTGCGACGGGGCGTGTGTCGCTCGAAGACATTCAGCCGCAGCTGGCGCTGGGCGAGGGGCAGAAGCTGCCCGAGGTCCGCGCGTTCAGCTGGGAGCTGGTGCGCGAGATGGGCACCGAGGTTGTGTTCCTCGCGCTGCCGCATGAGAACTCGCGCGAGTGGGCGCCGGAGTGGCTGGAGCATGGCGTGAAGGTAATTGACCTGAGCGGCGCTTGGCGGCTGGATGATGCGCAGAACCGCGCGGTCTACAAGCTGGAGGACAAGGACGCGGCGCTGGCGGAGAGCCTCCAGCGCGAGGCCGTGTTCGGCTGTCCGGAGCTGCATCGCGAGCAGATCGCGGACGAGAAGACGCGGCTGGTGGCGAATCCCGGCTGCTATTCAACGTCGATCATTCTCGCGCTGAAGCCGCTGATCGCCGCGGGCCTGGTCGATGTGGAGCATGGGATCATCTGCGACTCGAAGAGCGGCGTGAGCGGAGCAGGGAAGGCCGCGACGGCGAAGACGCACTTTATGTATGCGGCGGACAATTTGTCGGCGTACGCCGTCTTCGGGCATCGCCACACGGGCGAGATGCTGGAGCAGCTTGGCCTGACGAGCGAGCAGATTCAGTTCACGCCGCATTTGCTGCCGATTCCGCGCGGGATTCTGTCGACGATCTACGTGCGGCTGGCACAGAAGACGGAGCCGGAGGAGATCGAAGCGTGTCTGCGTGCGTTCTATGCGACCAGCCCGCTGGTGCGCGTGCACAAGACGCCGAACCTGCCGCAGATCCAGCATGTGGTGCGTACGAACTATTGCGACCTGGGCTTTGAGCTGGCGAAGGACAAAAAGAGACTTGTGCTGGTGAGCTGCCTGGACAATTTATTGAAGGGCGCGTCCGGTCAGGCCGTCCAGAACATGAACGTGATGTGCGGCTGGGATGAAGCGGAGGGCCTGAAGTGAGATACGTGGTGAAGTTGGGCGGCGCCTCCATTGAAGACAAGGCCCTGCTGCACAGCTGCGGCAAGGCGATTGCGGAGCTGGTGCGCGATGGCAACCAGGTGGCGCTGGTGCACGGCGGCGGCAAGCAGTTGACGCAGACGCTGAAGCTGATGGGCAAGGAGAGCCAGTTCATCAGCGGGCTGCGCGTGACCGATGCCGAGACGCGGGATGCTGCGCTGATGGTGCTGGCGGGGCGCGTGAACAAGTCGCTGGTGGCGGCGCTGCGGACGCATGGCGTCTCCGCGATGGGGCTGGCGGGCGGCGATGGCAATGTTTTTCGCGCGCGCAAGAAGAAGACGGTGCCGGACCTGGGTTTCGTGGGCGAGATTGCCGCGACCGACCCGCTGTGGCTCGAGGCCATCTGGAAGATGGACGCGGTGCCGGTGATCTCGTCGATTGCGCTGGGCTTTGACGGCGAGTACTACAACATCAACGCAGACGAGATGGCCGCAGCGTGCGCGATCTGCACCAAGGCCGACGCGCTGGTCTTCCTGACCGACGTGCCGGGCGTGAAAGGCGCAGACGGACAGGTGATGCGCTGGCTCTCGCTGAAGCAGGTGCCGGATCTGGAGCGGCAGGCGGTGGTCTCAGGCGGCATGCTGCCCAAGCTGAATGCGTGCCGCGAGGCGCTGCTGGCCGGCGTGAAGCGGGTAAGGATTCTGCCGGCAGAGGCGGCGCATCTGCTGCCGGATTTGATCGCAACCAAGGTGCAGGATGGGACGGAGGTAATGGTGGCATGACGAAACTCGAGCAAATACAGGCCGCGGAGAAGAAGCTGCTTCTGCAGACGTATGAGCGCAACCCGCTGCTGCTGACGGGCGGCAAGGGCGTGCACGTGTATGACGAGAGCGGGGCGGAGTATCTGGACCTGCTGAGCGGCATCGGCGTGACCGCGCTGGGCTATGCGCATCCGGCGGTGGAGAAGGCGATTACGGAGCAGGCGAAGAAGCTGCTGCACACCTCGAACCTCTTCTACCACGAGCACACGGCCGAGCTGGCGATGCGGCTGACGGAGATGAGCGGGCTGGACCGCGTCTTCCTCTGCAACTCCGGCACGGAGGCGTGGGAGGCGGCGCTGAAGCTGGCGCGCGCGCATGCGGGCCTGCTGCGTACTGAAGGAAAGCAGCTCGGCACGAAGTTTCTTGCCTTGGAGCACAGCTTCCACGGACGCACCATGGGCGCGGTTGCGACCACACATAAGGAGAAGTATCGCGAGCCGTTTGCGCCGGTGATGCCGGACGTGGAGTTCGTCCGCTTTGACGATGTCGCCGACCTGCGCGCGAAGTTCTCGAGCGATGTCTGCGGCATCTGCATTGAGGCGATCCAGGGCGAGGGCGGCGTGCGACCGATCTCGAAGGAGTTCTTTGCTGCGGCGCGCGAGCTGTGCGACTCGACCGGCGCGCTGCTGCTGGCGGACGAGATCCAGAGCGGCATGGGCCGCACCGGCGAGTGGTTTGCGTACCAGCACTACGGCATCCAGCCGGACATCACCACGCTGGCCAAGCCGATTGCGAACGGCCTGCCGATGGGCGCGATGTTGTGCACGGATGAGGCGGCGCGCGCCATCTCGCCCGGCATGCACGGGACGACCTTTGGCGGCGGGCCGCTGGTATGCGCAGTGGCCATCGCGGTGATCGACACCATGAAGCAGCAGAAGCTGCTCGCCCACGTCAAAGAAGTTGGCGGCTATTTCAAGCAGCAGCTCGAAGCGTTACGCAAGAAGCACGACAGCATCGTCGAGGTCCGCGGGCTGGGGCTGATGCTGGGTATTGAGCTTGATTCCGCGGAGCTGGCCAAGCGCGCAGCCGGTGAGATGATGGCGCAGCGCATCATAATTAACCGGACCAGCGAGACGGTGCTGCGGTTTCTGCCGCCGTTCGTACTGCAGCGCAAACACATCGATCAGGCAGTGGCCGCGCTCGACGGCATACTTGCGACAGCAATGGCCGGCCAGGCACCGGCAAAGGAGTTGAGACATGGGTAGCAAAACCGTGATGATGAGTCCGAAGGGGGACGAGCCGGTACTGTCGCGCAGGCAGCTCGGCATTCAGAGCGACATGGCGTTCTCGGAGACCTCAAAGCGGCTCAACGGCCGCGATCTGGCGTCTATCTCGGACCTGACGGTCGAAGAGATGGCCGCGATCATGGAGCTGGCGCACGCGGTGAAGAACCATCCCGAGGACTTCCGCCACGCGCTGGACGGCAAGCAGATGGTGATGTTCTTTGAGAAGGCATCGCTGCGCACGCGGCTGACGTTTGAGGCGGCAATCAATACGCTGGGCGGCAACGCGATCTTCGTCGACCAGACGCAGTCGCCGCTGGGTGAACGCGAATCGATCCAGGACATGGCGCACAACCTGGAGCGCTGGATGAGCGCGATTGTGCTGCGCACCTACTCGCACGACACGATCACCGAGATGGCGGCGTGCTCCAAGGTGCCGATCATCAACGCGCTGAGCGACCTCGAGCATCCCTGCCAGGCGATTGCCGACTTCTTCACGCTGGAGGAGCGCTTCGGCACGGTAGAAGGATTGCGTTTCACCTACGTGGGCGACGGCAACAACGTCTGCCATTCGCTGATGCTGACGGCTGCGCAGCTGGGCGTGCACTGCACCGTTGCAAGCCCCAAGCCATTCGCTCCCAAGCTGGACATTATCCACAAGGCGATCGAGATCAGCGAGCAGACCGGCGGCAGCATCACGCTGACGCAGGACCCTGTGAAGGCCGTTACCGGGGCGGATGCGGTCTATACCGACGTGTGCACCAGCATGGGCTTTGAGCATGAGGCCACCAAGCGCGCGCCGATCTTCAAGCCGTACCAGGTGAACGAAGCGCTGATGGCGAAGGCACAGCAGGACGCAGTCTTCATGCACTGCCTGCCGGCGCACCGCAATGCCGAGGTGACCGACGCAGTGCTCGATGGGCCGCAGTCGGTGGTCTTCGACCAGGCGGAGAACCGTATGCACGCGCAGAAGTCGCTGCTGCTGATGCTGCTGGGCGGGGCCAAGCGCATCCACGGAGCGAAGGACCGCGGTCTGCAGGCGCGTCGGCGCAACTAATACGAAATAGAGATTTGTAAGCGGATGGTGAGTGAAGAGACGTGTAGTGTGCGAGCTTCCGCTGCCGCCATCGAGGGTTGAGTACGATGTCAGTGATTCTTGAAAATCTGCCCGTCGGCGAAAAGGTGGGGATCGCCTTCTCCGGCGGGCTGGACACCAGCGCCGCGCTGCACTGGATGAAGCAGAAGGGCGCCCTGCCCTATGCCTACACCGCGAACCTTGGCCAGCCCGACGAGACCGACTACGACGCCATCCCGCGCAAGGCGCTCGAATATGGCGCGGAGAAGGCTCGGCTGATTGACTGCCGAGCGCACTCGTCCGTGAGGGTATTGCCGCGCTGCAGGCCGGCGCGTTCCACATCACCACTGCGGGCGTGACGTACTTCAACACCACGCCCATCGGCCGGGCTGTGACCGGCACGATGCTGGTGACGGCGATGAAGGAAGACGACGTCAACATCTGGGGCGACGGCTCGACCTTCAAGGGCAATGACATTGAGCGCTTCTATCGCTATGGGCTGCTGGTCAATCCGGACCTGAAGGTCTATAAGCCCTGGCTCGATGCGGCATTCATCGATGAGCTGGGCGGCCGTGCGGAGATGTCCGCCTTCATGCAGAAGTCGGGCTTCGGCTACAAGATGTCCGCGGAGAAGGCGTACTCGACCGACTCGAATATCCTGGGCGCGACGCACGAAGCGAAGGATCTCGAGCAGCTTTCGAGCAGCATGAAGATCGTTGAGCCGATTATGGGCACGGCCTTCTGGCGCGACGATGTTGCTGTGCCGCGCGAAGAGGTGCGCGTGCGGTTCGCGGAGGGTGTGCCGGTTGCGCTGAACGGCCGCGAGTTCGCGCGATGTCGGTCGAATTGATGCTGGAGGCCAACCGCATCGGCGGACGCCACGGCCTGGGCATGAGCGACCAGATCGAGAACCGCATCATCGAGGCCAAGAGCCGCGGCATCTATGAGGCGCCGGGCCTGGCGCTGCTGTTCATCGCGTATGAGCGGCTGATCACCGGCATCCACAACGAGGACACCATCGAGCAGTACCGCGAGAACGGCCGCAAGCTGGGCCGGCTGCTCTACCAGGGACGCTGGTTCGATCCGCAGGCGATCATGCTGCGCGAGTCGGCGCAGCGCTGGGTCGCGCGTCCGGTGACGGGCGAGGTCACGCTGGAGCTGCGGCGCGGCAACGACTACTCGATCCTGAATACCGAGTCGCCGAACCTGACCTTCAAGCCGGAGCGGCTGAGCATGGAGAAGACCGAGTCGGCGTTTTCGCCGCGCGACCGCATCGGCCAGCTGACCATGCGCAACCTCGACATCACCGACACGCGCGAGAAGCTGCTGATCTATAACGAGAGCGGATTGATCCGGTTGAGCAAGGGCGGAGAGATGCCGCAGCTGGGCGGCGGTGAGGAAGCCGGGAGGCAGCATGAAGATTAGCTCGCATACGGTTACTGGTTGGCGTTTGCGGGAAGTCCCTTTTCCATTCCAGACGACATACATTACTCCTCTCAAAGACCTGCCAGAATTTGTTGGCACAATCCTTACCCAGTTTGGAATCGATGAGGGTGCCGTGTGGATCGAGCAGATTGTTTTCGAGCCCAGGGAATTAATTTGGTATCTGCGGGGACGCGGCTTCGTTTGCGACGAAGGGCAATTGAATAGGGCTGTATTACAAGCTGAGAACAAGGTTGAGGTGGCGGAGCTGCTCGAATGCGTACTTGGACAGTGGGCAAACTTCGCATTCATTCCGGCCCCGAAGGAATTTGTCATCTATGCGGATCATGATGAATACACCACAATCTTTGCGCGAAGTGCGGAATCCTTGCGAGCGCTTCAAAGCCGCATGGAAAGCAAGGGATTCAAAACGGTGACGGACTGGACATGGACTCGGTCTCGTTCGCCAGGCGTTGGTGAGGAGGGGCAAGCAAATGTCTGACCAGCCGTCCAAGATGTGGTCGGGCCGCTTTCGCGAGCCGCTGGATAAGGGCTTCGAGCAGTGGCAGCGCAGCTTTCCGTTCGACTTCCGCCTCTTTCAGGCGGAGATCGCCGCGAGCACCGCGCATGCACGTGCGATCCGCGCCGCAGGCGTCCTTTCTGCTGAAGAGGCGGAGCGCATGTGCGCCGGTCTGAGCGCGATCAGCAGGCTGGATGTTACGGCCAGGACGATCTACGATCCTACGGCTTCGTTCGCGAAGTCGGCGGAGATCGCCGAGGACGTGCATCACTTCGTCGAGCTGGAGCTGACGCGCGAGATCGGCGATCTGGCACTGAAGCTGCATACCGGCCGCAGCCGCAATGAGCAGATCGCGACCGACATGCGCATCTTCGTGCGCGGCAAGATCGGCGTTGCGGTGAAGAGCCTGCGTGGGTGGGCTACAGCTCTGATCGCGCTCGCCGAATCGGCCGGCGAAGCCGTGATGCCCTCGTACACGCATCTGCAGCGGGCGGAGCCGGTGCTGGTGGCGCACTGGCTGCTGGCGTATGTCGCCATGATCGAGCGCGACATTACGCGTTTGCAGGATGCGCGCAAGCGGATGAACCTCTGCCCGCTGGGCTCGGGCGCAATCGCCGGTGCGACGCTGAAGCTTGACCGCACGATCGCCGCGACGCGAGCTGGGCTTTGATGGCCCGACGCCGAACTCCATGGATGCGACCAGCGACCGCGATTTCCTACTCGAGTTCGCGCAGATTGCCGCGACTATTGGCATTCATGCCTCGCGCTTTGCCGAAGAGATCACGCTCTTCTCGACGGCCGAGTACGGTTTTGTCGAGCTGCCCGAAGCCTTCTCCACGGGCTCCTCGGCCATGCCGCAGAAGAAGAACCCCGACCTGACGGAGCTGGTCCGCGGCAAGTCCGCGCGGCTGATCGGCGCGCAGACCGCACTCAGCACGCTGATTAAAGGCCTGCCGCTTGGCCTACAACAAAGATTTACAAGAGGGACAGGAACAGGTCTTCGATGCGGCGGACACGCTGACCGGAATGCTGGCGCTGCTGCCGAAGTTCACTGCCGCACTCAAATTCAACTACGCCCGCATGAAGACGGCCGCCACCACCGGCTATCTGAATGCGATGGCCGCGGCGACCTATCTCTCGAACAAAGGCGTGCCCTTCCGCAAGGCGCATGAGATCGTCGGCCATGCAGTACGGATTGGCATTGAATCCAGTCGCGAGTTGAACGATCTAACAATAGAAGAGCTACGCGTGCTGTCAGACGCTTTCGCCGAGGACTTTTTCAGCGCCATCACCCTGGAGGCGACCCTGGATTGTCACGATGTCAACGGTGGTACGGCCCGCGCGAGAGTTGCAGAAGCTTTAGCCGCCGCCAGGCAGCGGGTGGAGCAGAATAAAACAAGCTAGATCGCAATCGAAGAAGAGAGAGAGTTTTTCAAGATGACCAGCACCGCGTCCCTGATGACCGCCAGCGAATCTACCGCGTCCACCCGCGCCCGCACGGGCGGAGCCGCGGTGCGACCGGCGCGGCTGCATGACGCGATGGACATCTTCGAGCTGGTCAACTCGCTCTCCGGCGACGGCACGCTGCTGCGGCGAAGCTACTCGGAGATATGCGAGAACGTGCGCGATTTCTTCGTCGCCCACTCCGAGAACGGAGTCTTTCTTGGCTGCGGCGCGCTGCATCTCTACGGGCCGCATCTGGCTGAGGTCCGCTCGATCGTCGTCAAGCCGGAGGCGAAAGGGCAGGGGGCGGGTGGCCGTCTGATCAAAGCTCTTCTCGAAGAGGCCGACGAGCAGGGCGTGACCTCGGTGTGCCTGTTTACGCGTATCCCCGACTTCTTTCTGCACTTCGGCTTCAAGATCGCCGACCGCACGGCGATGCCAGACAAGATATACAAGGACTGCCAGGCCTGCCCGCGACTCTACGCGTGCGACGAGGTGGCGATGGTGCGCGGGCCGATGCCGAAGATGGCGGTGCTAGGGCCGAAGCGCATCGCGGAGCCGGAGCTGGTGAAGCTACAGGTGGGACATATCCCGCATCCGCTCGAAGAGGCGGCGAAGGCGGCTGAGGGCGAGAAGAAGCCGAGCTAGGCGGAGAGGCCGGCGTGCGTCCTATGCTGGCCTAAGCTCCATTTGAAGCTTCTATTTGACACTGGTTGTGCAGATTCTGTACAAGGGCAGGCGGCGTGAGCTGCGTCTTTGCTTCGCACGGTAAGCGATTACCGCCAAGGCTCGGAGTTCGGCCAGAGCGAGCGCGCACACCAACCGCACCTTATTGAAGAGGACACCATGAAAAAGATTGCTGTTACCCTGGCGCTGCTTGCCGCGACGGCCTGCTTCGCGCAGCCGCCTGCGGATTGCAAGCCCTCCGAGCTGAACGTTCCCGGAGCGCCCTATCCCTGCATCTTCCCTGATCACCGCGCGATGTTCCGCATCGATGCGCCGAAGGCCGAGGCCGTCCGCGTGCGCGCGGGCAAAGGTGTCGATCTGGCGAAGGGGCCGGATGGCCTTTGGTACGGCACCACGTCGGAGCCGCTGGTCGAAGGCTTCCACTACTACCTGGTCACCATCGACGGCGCCACGGTGGATGATCCGGCGACACAGACGTTCTTTGGCGGCGGCACGTGGTCGAGCGCGATCGAGATTCCCGCGCATGACGCCGATTTCTACAGCCACAAGGACGTGCCGCATGGGCTGGTGCGCGACCAGTGGTACTACTCCACGGTGACGCAGAAGTGGCGCCGCGCGATGATTTATACGCCGCCGGGGTACGACACCAACACCAAGATGAAATATCCAGTGCTGTATCTGCTGCACGGCTGGGGCGAGAACGAACTGGGCTGGACCTTCCAGGGCCACGTTGACCTGATCATGGACAACCTGTTGGCCGAGGGCAAGACCAAGCCTTTCATCATCGTGATGGACAACCTGAATGCATGCAAGCCGGACGAGAATTGCTCGGTGTACAACGCGCGCGGCACAGTGACGCAGGCGGTCCCGCAGGCCAATGCGGGAGCCACGGGAGCGCCGGGTGTTCCTGGAGTAAATATTGGCGGCGGACCGAGACCGGCGGGTGCTCCGGGTGCCGCGGGTGCACGGCCTGCGGGCCGCGGCGGATCGATGATTGGACCGACGTTCTCCGAGATGATGTTCACCGACCTGGTGCCGTTTGTGGAGAAGAACTACCGCGTTGCGCCCGGCAAGGACAACCGCGCGATGGCGGGTCTCTCGATGGGCGGCATGCAGACCTTCACCACCGGCCTGCAGAACCTGGATAAGTTCGCTTACCTGGGCGGGCTGAGCGGCAACTGCAGCGGCTTCGGCGGCGGCGCATTTGATCCCAAGACCAGCTGCAGCGGCGCGTTTGCCGATCCGGCGAAGTTCAACAAGGACATCAAGGTGTTGTTCCTCTCGACAGGTTCTGTTGAAGGACCAAACGTGAAGAACTTCTCCGATACGCTGACCAAGAATGGCATCCCCAACGTGTACTTCGAGTCTCCTGGTACGGCGCACGAGTGGCTGAGCTGGCGCAGGGCATTCGCGGACTTTGCTCCTCGGCTGTTCCGCTAAACCACCGCATCGCAACCGCAAGCACCCGGCGTCAAACTCTGACGCCGGGTGTTTTGCTTTGGTGCGGCGGCAGGATGTTGCCTTGCGGGGCGCGGCGGCGAGCAGTCCACAGAGCGCGCGTGTTAAATTCAAGCTGTGACACCGGCCCTGAATGAGATCTTCGAGCGCGAGTATCGCGAGCTTCGGCCGCGGGCGCCGATCCCTCCGCTGGACATCCGCTTTCGGCGGTTCACATCGCTGAATACGACGATCCGTCTGCGCGAAGGGTGCCTGCATGTGCGGCTGTCTGATCTGCTGGAATGTGCGCCGGAGCCGGTGCATCAGGCGATCGCGCATATTCTGCTGGCGAAGCTCTACCGAAAGCCCATTGCGCGGAACCATGCGGACCGCTATCGCCGGCATGTTTCGTCGGAGACGGTTTCGCGGCAGGCGGAGCTGATCCGGCAGACGCGCGGGCGCAAGCGAATTCTTACCGCGAAGGGGCGCTACTACGATCTCGATGAGGTGTTCGAGACGCTGAACCTGCGCTTCTTCCACGGGCTGATGGGGCGACCAGTGCTGACGTGGAGCGCGCACCACGCGCGCCGCATGCTGGGCCACTACGATGCCGCGCACAACACCATCATGGTGAGCCGCGTCTTCGACCGGGCAGATACTCCTCGCTGTGCCATCGAGTATCTGCTGTATCACGAGATGCTGCACCTGAAGCATCCGGTGAAGATACGCGGCGGCAGGCGCTGCGTTCATCCGAAGGCGTTCCAGGAAGACGAGAGGCTGTTTCCGGAGCTGGATGCGGCGAAGGCGTATCTGAAGAGACTGTAGGCGTCTTTCCCGCGTTGCGGGACCCGAACGACAACGGTTGCTGAGGGACGCGCGAGCGGTTAGCCGGCGGAGTGGCTGCCCTGTTTGCTGCTGGGAGTGCCGCCGTGGCGGGAGGAGGGGTGGTCGGAGAAGATGGCGCCGTCGCGGATGGTGATGACGCGGTGGGCGAACTCGGCGATGTCGGGCTCGTGGGTGACGAGGACGATGGTGTTGCCCTGGGCGTGGAGGTCGTCAAAGAGGCGCCATGATCTCGTCGCCGGTCTTGGAGTCGAGGTTGCCGGTGGGCTCGTCGGCGAGGATGATGGAGGGGTGGTTGACGAGGGCGCGGGCGATGGCGACGCGCTGGCGCTGGCCGCCGGAGAGCTCATTGGGCTTGTGCATCATGCGCGCGCCGAGCTGGACGGACTCGAGGACTTCCTTGGCGCGGGCGATGCGCTCCGCGGCGGGGGTGCCGTTGTAGATCAGCGGCAGCTCGACGTTGTGCAGCGCGGTGGCGCGGGCGAGCAGGTTGAAGGTCTGGAAGACGAAGCCGATCTCCTTGTTGCGGATGCGGGCCAGCTCATCATCGTCGAGCGAGGAGACGTCGTGGCCGTTCAGCCAGTAGCGGCCGCGCGAGGGCGTGTCGAGGCAGCCGATCAGGTTCATCAACGTCGATTTGCCGGAGCCGGAGGGGCCCATGATGGCCACATATTCATTGCGGCGCACGCGCAGGTTCACACCGCACAGCGCGTTCACCTTCTGGTCACCCATCTCGTAGGTCTTCCAGAGGCCGCTGGTGACGATGATCTCGCCCGGCCTGGGGCCTCCGGTGGGATCCTGTCCGCGCGGTGGTGTCGAGTTCGGGTGCGGCTTCGGCGGCCATCTTTGCCTCAAAGAAACAGGTCGTTAGAACAAACAGATGCGCGGCGGAGCGCGCCGGTTCACAGTTTACGACGACGAACTGCTGTCGGCGGTCTCCGTGGTGTCGTTGTCTCGCTTGATGTGCTGGCCGCTCTTGAGTGCCCGCAATATCTGGTAGCGGCCGGTGACGATCTCCTGGCCGGCGGAGAGGCCGTTGAGGACTTCGATGTCGGTTGCCCCGGTGACGCCGGTGGTGACTGGAACAAACTGCGCTCGCAGGGTGCCGCTGTCATTGGTGACGATATACACGCCCTGGACAAACTGCGGCAGTGCGGAGGCGGCATCCGGAGGAGGCGCGTCGCTGGGGGTGTCCGGCGGCTTTCCGTTGTTGGCGGCGAGCTGCTTCTCGATTGCCGGGTCGCGCTGCACCAGCGCCTGGATGGGGATGGTCAGTGTGTCGGGCTTCTGTGCGGTGGTGATCTTCGCGGTGGTCGAGAGCCCGGGGCGCAGCTCGTCCAGGTGATTGTCGGGTGTCTGATCGAGTGTGACCACGACCTTGAAGTCCTTGGCCTCTTCGGTGCCGGTGGTGGACTGCGAGGTGGCGATGCCGGTGGTGCGCAGCAGCGCCTGGTCGCCGACCTCGGTGACGTGGCCCTTGAAGGTACGGCCGGGCAGCGCATCGACGGTGACGTCGGCGGGCTGGCCCATGCGGATATTGACGATGTCGGTCTCGTCGACCTTGACCTCGGCGGTGATGACCGACATGTCGGCCAGGGTCATCAGCGTGGAGCCCTCGGCGTTCTGGATGCCGACGACGACCGTCTCGCCCTCGCGGACGGGGACGTTGGTCACGAGGCCGTCGAACGGCGCGCGGCTGATGGTCTTGTCGAGCGCGTCGAAGTTGGCGCGCTGGCTGGCCTGCGCCTGGTCCAGATGGGCACGCTGGCTGGCGGTCTGCGCCTTGGCCTGGGCGAGCGCGGCCTCGCGCTGGTCGACGGTTGCGGCCGAAACGTCATACGCGGCCTTCTTGGCGTCGAAGTCCTGCTTGGCGATCAGCTGGCCGTCGTAAAGCTGCTGGGCGCGATCGAAGTCCAGCTTCTTCTGCTCGAGGTCGGCCTTGGCCTGGGCGATGTTGGCCTGAGGCGGTGTTCTCCGCGGCGATGTAGGAGGCGATGTCAGTCCTGGACGATGCGATGGTTGCGGCCTGCGCGTCGACGGTGGCCTCCGGCTGTACGCTCTCCACGCGCGCCAGGATATCGCCCATCTTCACCCGGTCGCCCTCTTTGACGTACAAGTGGGTGATGCGCCCGAAGGAGGTGGCGCCGATATTGACGTAAGTCTTGGGCTTGATCTGCCCGGTGCCGCTGACCACGGCGGTCAGGTCCTGGCGCACGGCGCGACCGGTGGTTACCTTCTGGATGCCGGACTGAATGTAGTAGTAGGCCGCCACCCCGGCGATGATCAGCAGGGGCACAGCGATGGAGGAGGTGATGATGATCTTTTTCTTTGTGCTCATGCAGATTTTCTTCGTCCTGGTTGCCGGATCACAGTACTGGGCTCCTGGCGGCGAGGTTGCTGCCCTGGGTTTGTCGCTTCGATAGGAGATACGAAGGAAAGAAGGCTCCGGTTCCGAGGTCAATGCGGATAACCGGGGAAGACCTGCGCCGTCTATCTGGATATACGCAGGTTTCAGCAAGATGATAGCAGGGCACGTGTCCGGTTTCGCATGTTTCGGTCGGTTGTTTTGCTTGTGTCGCTGAGTGCGGGGCAATAAAATAGCGGAGGGCTCTCAGGCGTACCGTTTGCGGTCGCGGCTGGATGGGCGCGTCGCATTGGCGGGGACCAGGTTCGAGAGGACCCGCGGCAGGAGTAACACAGGATGAGAACACCGGGTCAGCTGGTTCTGGCCGTACTACTGGCGTCCGCTGGTTGGGGCATCGCATGGGGGCAGGACGCGGCTCCTTCCAGCAATACCAACTCCAATGGAGTGTCGCAGTCGCCTCCGACCGAGGTGAAGCCGAATCCGCTGAAGCGCCGGCTGAGCGACAACGAGAAGATCCAGCAGCAGAAGGACCTCAAGAAGGAGCTCAAGGGCGAGTATGAAAAATGGCTCGATCAGGATGTTGTCTGGATCATCTCGGAGACGGAGCGCCAGGCCTTCAACAATCTGACCAACGACGAAGAGCGGGATGCGTTCATTGAGAACTTCTGGCGTCGGCGCAATCCCAGCCCGGACTCCCCGGACAATGAATATCGCGATGAGATCTACGCGCGCATCGCATATGCCGATGACCACTTCGCCGCCGGCAAGCCGGGATACCTCACCGACCGCGGTCATATCTACATCGCGTGGGGTCCGCCGGACGACAAGGAAGAGCATCCCTCAGGCGGCCAGTACGACCGTCCCAATGAAGAGGGTGGCGGCCAGACCACGACCTATCCGTTTGAGATCTGGCACTACCGCTATCTGGAGGGCATCGGCGACAACGTCAACCTGGAGTTTGTCGACTCCTGCCAGTGCGGCGATTATCACTACACCATCGACCGCTCGGAGAAGGATGCGCTGAAGATGATTCCGGGCGCCGGGCTGACGGACTCGGAGGCGAGTGGCCAGTCCTCGAAGTCCGAACGCTTCCAGGGCGGTGCGCTGGAGCAGCTTGGCAAGGGCCCCTTTACCGCGACCAATCAGAGTAAGGAATTCGATCGTCTGGACCAGATGTCCAAGATCCTGGCGCCGCCGCCGATCAAGTTCCAGGATCTGGAAGACTTCATGGTCACCTCGAAGGTGCTGCATGGGCCGCCGCTGCTGTTCGACGTACGCACGGACTACGTGAAGGTGACCAACACCACGGTGAACGTGCCCATCACGGTCCAGATCCGCAACTCCGATATCACCTTCGAGACCAAGGACGGGGTCTCCACCGGCAAGCTGGAGATCCAGGGGTGGGTCTCGAACATGACGCACCATATCGTTCAGACCTTCGGCGATCCGGTTACGGTCGAGACGCCGGCGGAGCTGCTGACGAGTGCACAGACGGGCTTCCATGTCTATTGGAAGTCGCTTTACCTCGATCCCGGCCTGTACAAGGTCGACATCGTGATCAAGGACGTAAACAATCCGGACCACATTGGGCGCTGGACGCGCAGTCTGAACGTGCCGCAGTACGATGACGACACGCTGGGCCACTCCTCGCTGATTCTGGCCGACGAGATGTATCACGTTCCGTCGAAGGAGATCGGGGCGGGAAACTTCGTCATCGGGGACACGCATATCCATCCGCGCGTCGCGGTTGGCGGGACGGTTGTGCCTCCCAAGTTCAGCCGCTCCCAGAACCTGAACTTCTGGATGCAGGTCTACAACCTCGGCATCGACGACAAGACCAAGCAGAACAATGCCACGGTGGATTACACGGTGACCGATGCGAACAATAAGACGGTACTGGAGAAGAAAGAGCTGACGGCGCAGTTGAGCCCGAATGCAGAACAGCTCACGCTGGAAAAGACGATGTCGCTGGCCAGTCTGCAGCCGGGGCAATACCAGGTGAGCATCAAGGTGGATGACGCCGTGAGCAAACAGCACACCGAGGAGACGGCGAAGTTTACAGTAGAATGAACAAAATAGCCGAAGCGCCGGTGAGAGCGCTCAGCTTCATCAGTCTGCATCAGTAGCGGGCGACGGACTTGAAGGATCGCGCGCAGGTGCAGCAAGTTCAGGACAGGCCGATTTTTCAGGCGCGTCCGTCTAACCTTCAGGGAAAGCCAAGACGCACAGGCGGCGTAAAAACTGTGCAACGCAGATGGACAAGCTTCGGACTCGGCCTGGCAGCGCTGGCGTTAGCCTGTGCGACCAGTCGCGCGGCCTCGACCGCCACGGTCGCGGGGATCGTCCGCAATGCGGAGGGTTCGGCGCAGGTGGGCGCGATGGTGCAGATACTGGGCACCGGCTCCGCCGCCGTCGCGACCGCGTTCACTGACCTGTACGGCCGCTACCGGATCGCCGGACTTGCCCCCGGAAACTACCGCGTGCGCGCGACGGCGGTGACGTTTCTGCCGGCGACGCGCTGGAACCTGCGTCTGGTCACCGGCATGCGCGCGACCGTCAACCTGACGATGAATATGCTGGCCGATCCCGCCGTCTGGCTTCCGGCCGAGCGCCGCCTGCCGGGTGAGCCGGGCGACGACTGGACCTGGACGCTGCGCTCCGCGCCCGACCGGCCGATCCTGCGCCTGCTGGGCGACGACGACACGCTTTCTGGCGAAGATGGCCCAGGCCGCTCCGGGGCAGTCCACATGCGTGCCGCGACCATGGGCGGCGATGCCGGGTTTGGCGACGGCGGCGTACACAACGTCATCGCGCTCGACCGGGTTGCGGCCGGCGGCTCTGACATTGTGTTGCAGGCAGACCTCGGAGTTCTCGGCACGCCTTCATCGGATCCTGCGATGCCCTCCGGCGAGATTGCCGCCGGATACGAGCACAAGGGGGCGTTTGGTGAAGCGTCTCGCATGACCATGACCTACGGCTCGCATCCAGAGATACGGACCGCGGACGGCGCCGAAGGCCTGCAATGGCTGCGGCTGGCCAGCGCGGAGAAGATGCAATTCGGCGATCTCGCTGATGTGGAGGCGGGCAGCACGGTGTATGCCATCCGCGCCAACGGCTATGCGCTCTCGACGCAGCCGTTCCTGCGGGTGACGCTGCATCCCGGCCAGGTGTGGGCGGTGCGCTACCGGCTGGCGACCTCGCGCGACGTGCAGGGCCAGAGGGTCGATGGTTTTACGGCGCTCGATTCGCTGACCGGGGATACGCCGGTCGCAGTCATCCAGAACGGCCGCCTGACGGCGGAGAGCGGTCTGCATCAGGAGATCGCAGTGACGCGCCAGGCCGGAAGCGGCACGGTGCGCGTGACGGTGTATCACGATGCGATGACGCGTCCGGCGATCGCCGGAACAGGAGCGGAAAACGCAGAGCAGACCGCAGGCGCGCCGGCAGCGGTGGATACGGCGACCGGCAACTTCGAGATGCTGGGCCCGGGCTACTCCGCCAGCGGCGTCAGCATTGCGCTCGTCGAGCCGATTGGCGGCGGGGTGTGGAGTTCACTGGAATATGCCACCGGCGCCGGCCTGAACGCCTCCGGCACGGACGGCCAGAGCATCGCCGCGACCATTCTGCATCCGCTTTCGGCTTCCGCAACAACAGCGGCGCTCGACAGCACGCTGGAGTGCACGCATACCAAGCTGCGCGTCTCCTATCGTTCGCAGCCGCGCGGCTTGGTCACGCCGGTGAACGCATACGCGGCCGATGCGAACCAGGCCTACCTGGGCTTCTTTATCCGCCAGGCCATTAGCCTCGGGAACCTGCTGCCGCCCGGCCTCGAGGCCACGGTGGACGTGACCAATCTACTGGCGCAGGGCTACCACCCCTTCCTCTCCTCCGATGGCCGCACGCTGTACCTCGCACAGGCGCCGCGCACGGTAAGGGCAGGCCTGGCATTCAACTTCTAGCACGTGCCTGCACCGCCGGCCCTGAAAATCAAACCCCGGCTGTATCAGTTCGGGGTGGGCTGGGGATTGATGTGGTCTACAACAATCACTCTTGATGGCACTTTGGCGGGTTGAAGTCGTAGTCCCAGCTGCTCCCGCAACGCGGTGGAGGCGGAACCGGGAAGGTTGTCGACGTCGATGCCATATTGCTTGCCGTACTGCCGCTCCTGTGCGACGGCGGCGTCGGTGTCGGGCTGCCACATCAGCTTGATATCGTATCCGCCGGTGAGGTGGGTCGCGTCGACTACGGGCCGGCCGAGCGCAGCTGACAAAGCGGATGCGAGATCGGACATGGGCATGTTGGTGCCGCTGATGGCCCCGTTGCCGGAGCTTCGACCTCCCGTGCCCATCAGCCGCTCCATGAGAGTCGCTGGCTGGGCCAGGACCTTCTTGTCGGCGACCAGCTCGAAACCGTTGACCGTCTGGTTGTCCTCGTGCCACTGCAGGCCGAAGCGCTCCACCAGCAGCGAGCGCATCATCTCGGCCATAGAGGTCTTAGCGACCGGTTGGCTGGGCATCTTGGCATTCAGGTCAAATCGCGCGTTATCGAGCCATGCGGGCGCCTTCAGGGCGTAGTCCTGGACGGACAATCCCATCTCGACCCATTGCTTCAGCGGCATATTCACGATGCGATATTGGCCGCCGGGTCCGCCGCCCGACGTGGTGGCGCCGCCTCCCGTTTGCGGCGTGCCGGGGCGGATGGCGGCTGCTTCAAAGTGCGCGGGCTGCTGCGCGGCAGTGATACCTGTTGAGACAATCCCGATTGCCGTGAGTATCGTAGCGATCGCTGCTGGTGCTGCGTGCTTCACCATTCTTGTTCCCCGATCCTTTACCAGCGAGTTCATAACGGAAGGATACGGTCAGGCCATGGTTGAGGTTCCGCGCTTTGTGCGAAGTGTGACGCTCCCGGGCGAATGTCGACGACGAAATAAGAGGCTAGAGCGTCTGGTCGAGTTGGAGGGACTGGATCTTGCTGGCGAGGTCGTCCTGCGCGGATTGCAGATTGGCCTGAGCGGTGGTGACTTCCTTCTGCGCGCCGGCGATCTGGTCTTCGGTTGCGTTCAGGTCATGGACGAAGCGGTCGCGCGAGGTCTTGTCCGCGCTGGCGAGCGCGGTGATGTTGGCGCGCTGCCGCTCTTCATCCGAGCGCAGCCCGTTCATGCGGTTGTTGGCAGCGTCGAGCGCTGTCTGCATCTCGGCGACATGAGTGCGCGCATCCAGAATCGGCTGCAGCGCCTTGCGCACCGCATCGCTGTTGCCGGTCTGGCCCAGCACATAGGTGAGCGTGGAGTCGTTGAAGTTAGTGAGCGCATAGACGGTCTGGTCTTCGCGGCGCGCGCCGACGTGGAGCCGGACGGTCTGGCCGGGGTCGACCACGGTGCGAAAGCGATAGAGGGTTGCGGTGGTCTCAATGGGCGCGGGGTCGCTGTCGAGCTGCCAGCCGTCGACGACAGGGAACTCCGAGAGGACAGTGCGGCGGGTGGGCGCGGCGTTGCGGAGCACGAGGGTGACCTCATGAACGTCGGTCTGGTTGAAGCGCAGAACGCCTTTCGCGGCGCTGACGGAGGTGACATGGTTGGTGAGCTTTTCACCCTCGGTCGAGACGTGGAGGGCCTGATCGGCGGCGTAGGAGAGCAGACGTTTTTCGCCGGGATGGATGGGATCGAGCAGGCCCTCGCCGCCGAAGTTGCCGTCCTCGACGATGGTGAAGGAGCCGCGGTCGAGCGTGAGATCCGAGCTATTGGTGATCCACAGCGCGCGCAGCGGCTCTGAGACGCGGGCGTTGGCATAGGAGACCAGCGTGACGCGGTTCCGCAGGCAGGGAGGTCTGGAGAATGGGCACGAGGGCGGACTCGTTCTTGCGGATGGTGATGGGGTCGGTGAGGTTGTAGGCGAAGTAGTCGTCGAAGGCGGCGGTGGTGGAGTTGGGGGCGATGGAGGCGGCGGCGAGCTGGGAGTAGTTCGCGCCGTCAATGTTGAGGGCTGATTGGACGTTGGCGGGTTCGGCGAGTCGGCCGCCGTAGTTGCCGCCGGAGCCGGGGCCGAGGCCTGATCCCGAGCCGCTGCCGAGACCAGTGCCTGAGGCGTTGGCCATAGACATGTCTGACAGGCCGTTGATCTGGCCCTGCTGTGTTGTGGGTCCCGCGGGTCGAGCCGGTGCCGCAATAGAGTCGAGCTCGCCGCTCTCGTGAGTCTGGGGAGTGAGTTGCGCCTCCTGCGGCAGGCCGATCTCCGGGCGGCGCGAGTAGTAGGGGACGGAGAGTGGCTGGATGAAGCTCTGCGGCGCGCCCGCAATCAACGACAGATGCACGTTGATCCAGTCGGCGCCGGTGGTGTTATCGACCACCGACCAGCCCTGCACGGTTGCGGTCTGGGGAGTCGACGCCGCGGCGGACTTAGCGTCCGGTTCGGTGAAGAGGATACGATACGTCGACTTCCAGATGGGGACTTCGCTGAGGTAGCTGACGTGGAGTTCGCGCGAGGCGTTCTTATTCGCTTCGGGGCCGTTGTCCTGCAGGGTGAGATGGCGCAGGCCGTCGTTGCGCGTGGAGGCCAGCAGTTCGAGGTAGCGCGAAACATCGGAATGCAGTTGCGAATCGAGCAGGCGGACGGTGGTGGCGGAGGTGAGGTCAACGCTGCGCACGCTGCCGTCGTCACCGATGACGGTAAGCAGGCGCTTCTCCGTGGTGGGCTGGTTGCCTTCGGCAGGTATATTGCTGACCTCAATGCTGAGCAGGCGGCCGGTGACAGCCGCGCCGGAGCCGGTGACCTCGACGCGCGCGCCGCGGATGGCATTGTAGAAATCGTTGGAGCCGGCGTCGGCATCGAGCGCGAGGGGGAGGGCCTTGAGCTGCTGGTCGAGTGGCGTGGTGGAGTTATAGCCCGCGCCGGAGATGCGGCCGCCGTTGAGGTCGACGGCGGTGAGCGACTGCAGCACATCGTTCAACTGCGCGGTGGTGAAGTCGATGGTGACCGCCTGGTCGCCGGTGACGCGGCCCGCGTGCTCAAAGAAGCCGACGCCGTTCTTGTAGAGCGAGACGCGGGTGACGGGAAGCTGCGCGGGAGATGGGGCGGAGGCTGCTACGGATTTAGCTGCGGAGCGCGCGGACTGTCTGGGCGCGGGCCTGGCAGCTTGGGCCGTTGCAGAGGTTTGGGCGAGGGGAGATGCAAGCAGAAGAGAGAAAGCGAAGAGGATCGTGCGCACGTTCGTTCCTTCCGGGCCGGAGAAGAGCTCGAGGACATCCGGCTGGAAAGATAGACTCGTTTGTTTTGCGAATTGTTCCCGGCGGAAGAGAAATATATTTTCGCGCGGGGTAGCGTCCTGTTGCGGATGCTGCGCGTACTACGCGGGCGTGACGTTCTGCGCGGCGTGCGCGACGTGGCGATAGGTGGGTGTGAAGCCGAGGGTGCGCGCGGTCGACAGCAGTTTCTCGAAGTTCAGGCTGATGGTGGCGCCGGCCCTCTGGGTCACCTCGTCTTCGATGGGCAGGTCGAAGTCGTCGGCGCCGTAGAGCAGGCCTTCGAGTGCGCGCTCGTTCTGGGTAAGAACGGAGGTGCGGATGCGCGGCACGTTGTCGAGGAAGATGCGGCTGAGCGCGAGGTGGCGGAGGTATTCGGCGCTGGTGACCTCAATGCCGCCAAGCTGGGTGAAGTAGGGCTTGTAAGTCCAGCAGAGAAACGATGCGAGGCCGCCCTGAGAGTGGGGCTGTGCGAGCAATTCGTCTTGAAACGCCCGTGTGCGGTCGAGGTGCTCGATGCGTTCTTCGATGGTCTCGTCGAAGCCGATCACCATCGTGGCTGTCGTCCGCAGGCCGGCGTCGACGATAGCGCGTTGCGCTGCGAAGTATTCGGCAACGGTGTATTTGAATTTGCTGTGGCGGCGGCGGAAGTCTTCGGTGAGAATTTCGCTGCCGCCGCCGGTGATCCAGCGCACGCCAGCGTCTTTGAAGCGCACGCCGGCCTCGGCGTAGGTGAGTTTGGCGTGGTCGGCGAGGTACATGAACTCGGCGATGGTGAGGGCGTAGAACTCCAGGCGGTCGCCGTAGCGCGCGCGGATGGAAGAGAAGAGGTCGCAGTAGTAGTCGAGCGGGAGGTGCGGGTTGAAGCCGCCGTTGAAGCCGGCAAGGTCGCCGCCGAGAGCGAGTAGCTCGTCAAGCTTGGCGAAGACCGCGTCCTGCGAGAGGACGTAGCCGCCCTCCTGGCCGGGGAGTTTGTAGAAGGCGCAGTAATCGCACTGCGCGACGCAGACGTTGGTGTAGTTGATGATGCGCATGACCATGTAGGTGCATGCGTTGGGCGCATGGAAGCGTGCGCGCACCTGCGAGGCGAGTGAGCGGAGGTCGGCGTCGTTGGCCTCGCGCCAGAGGGCGAGCGCGTCTTCCGGCGTGATGCGTGTGCCGTCAGCTACTTTGGCGCGGATGTCGGCGAGTGAGGCGGAGAGTGCGGGCACACTTTGATTTTAGTCCGCGACCTACTGTAAGCGATGCAGGAGCCGTGGCGGCGAGATTGATCCAGTCTGGAACTTTGTATTCCAGCGTTGGCAATTCGGTGTGCTTGAGATCACAGACGCCGCGCAGGCCGGGGGTACAATCAAGGCTATGAGCGAGGTGTCGGGGGCAGTAGCAGCTACTCAGGAGAGCGGCGCGGACGCGGTGGGCGGCCCGGTTTACACACGCAATCATCCATACATTTCCACGGTGACGGACAACCGGCTGCTGAACGGGCCGGACTCGGACAAGGAGACGCGGCACATCGTCTTCTCGCTGGACGAGAGCATGGCGTATACGCCGGGCGACTCGATTGGCGTGTTGCCGGAGAACCGGGCGCAGGCCGTCAACGAAGTGCTGGCGGCGCTGGGCTGCACGGGCGAAGAACGCGTGCTGGACCACTACAAGGTAGAGATCAGCTTTGAGGAGGCGCTGCGTACGCGGCTCTCGATCGGCGCACTGACGCGGGGCAGCATCGGGCAGTATGCCAAGCTGCCGGGTGCGGCGAATGTGGGCGGCAAAGGGCTGGCGGAGTTGAAGAGCCTGGTGGGGCCGGAGAACAAGGCCAAGGCCGAGGAGTACAGCTATGGCCGCGAGTTCATCGACCTGCTGACGGACTTTCCCGGCGTGGTGGCGCAGCCGCAGGAGCTGTTCAACGTGCTGCAGCGGCTGGTGCCGCGGCTGTATTCGATTGCGTCGAGCCAGCGCGCGCATGCGGGCGTGGCGGAGACTTCGATCCGCGTGGTGCGGTATGAGTCGCATGGGCGCGAGCGGCAGGGCGTGTGCAGCGGCCAGTTGGGCGACCGCACGCCGATTGGCACGAAGCTGCCGGTGTTCCTGCATGCGAACCAGAACTTCCGGCTGCCGGAGGACGGCTCGACGCCGGTGATTATGGTGGGGCCGGGCACAGGCGTAGCGCCGTTCCGCGCTTTCCTCGAAGAGCGGCAGGCGACGGGCGCGACCGGCGACAACTGGCTCTTCTTCGGCGACCAGCATGAGGCGACGGACTTTCTCTATCGCGAAGAGTTTCAGGCGATGCTGCGCGATGGCGCACTGACGCGGCTGGATCTGGCGTTCTCCCGCGACCAGAAAGAAAAGATCTATGTGCAGGACCGCATGCAGGAACACGCCGCGGAGCTGTATGCGTGGATCGAGCGCGGGGCGCACTTCTACGTCTGCGGCGATGCGTCGCGCATGGCGAAGTCTGTGGACCTGGCGCTGATTGATGCCATTGCCAACGGCGCGGGCATTACGCCCGAGGCCGCGGCCGAGCGCATCAAGATGATGAAGAAAGAGCGGCGCTACCAGCAGGATGTTTACTAGGCGCGGTAGTTGTCCGCGCGCCAGGTGACCACGGCCTGCTTGATTTGTTTCCCAGAGAGATTTTCATCGAGCGCGCGGCGGATGAGCGCAGGCAGCTCTGCGTCGGAGGCGAAGCGCAGGCCGATGATCTGGCGGAGGGTCAGGTCGCCGCTGCGGACGAGGTCCTCGGGCGAGAGCAGCGCCTGGTAACGTAGCCGCTCTTCCAGGCGAATGACGCGGTCCTGGACCTTCAGGGTCTCTCCGCGCGCAGCTCCGATGTAAATAAACAGCACAACTGAGAACAGGTCCCACCAGAGCAGCGGGATGTGATGCTGCGGCCAGTGATGCACCGTCAACACGATGGCGAAGATGACGTTGAGCAGAAGAAATGGAGCGGCCACAAAATGCCAAAGCGGATCGAAGCGGGTGTGGTTCTTGTAGGTCTGCGGGGTGGACATGCAGAGATCCTTTCCGTGCGCGACAACTAAACTTCAGGGAGGCAAGAGGGATCATACAGAAGCGACAGGCAAGGCGGTAGTCGGCATCTCGTTTAAGCTGAAGAGATGGCGAAGCGGATTGGCGTGCATGTGGGGACGGCGGGCGGGGTATGGACGGCGGTGAACCGCGCGGTGGAGGCGGGCGCGAACACGTTCCAGATATTTTCGTCGAGCCCGCGGATGTGGCGGCCGGCGATGATTGCGCCGGCGGATGCAGAGAAGATGCGTGAGTTGCGCGCGCAGCATGATGTGGGGCCGGTGGCGATCCACGCGAGCTACCTGATCAATCTGTGCAGCCAGACCGAGGCAGTGCGCGAGAATTCGGTGGTGGCATTTCGCGGAGAAGTGGAGCGTGCGCTGGCGCTGGGCGCGGAGTTTCTGGTGCTGCATCCGGGGAGCTGGAAGGGGCTGACGCGCGAGGAGGGGTTGAGGCTGGCGGCGCAGTCGATTGAACGCGCGATCGATGGCGTGGCTTTTACTTCAGCGACGGGGCAGAGTGCGAACTTCAAAATTCTGATTGAGAATACGGCGGGCGCGGAGTTCTCCCTCGGCGGCAAGCTGGAGCAGGTGGCTGAGCTGGTGGACTGCCTGAAGGCCTGCGCGCCGGTGGGTGTGTGTCTGGATACATGCCATGTGCATGTGGCAGGCTACGACATTGTGAGCGAGGACGGCTATATCGAGACCATGAAGCTGGTGGAGGCGACGGTCGGCTTCGACGCGGTGAAGGTGTGGCACTGCAACGATGCCAAGGCGGCGATGGGATCGAAGCTCGACCGGCATGAGCACATCGGTGAGGGGACGATTGGCGCGGCGGCGTTTCGGCGGCTGCTGCATGACGAGCGCTTCGCGCACTGCGCCTTCATCGCGGAGACGCCGGTGGATGCGCCAGGGGATGAGGCGAGGAATGTGGGTGTGCTGCGGGCGTTGTCTGCGGGCTGAAGGCTTTATCCGCCGGCTGAGGGCTCCCGCGGCGGGGTGAAGGCTCCTTCTTCCCACATCTCAGAGGCGAGATATGGAGCACCCATTCCTTACTTTGCGAAGAGTTGATTGGGATCGGCGAAGGCTTTGAACTCGAGCGCGTTGCCGGCGGGGTCGAGGAAGAACATGGTGGCCTGCTCGCCGATCTCGCCGCGGAAGCGAATGTAGGGTTCGACGATGAACTTCACGTTGGCTTCGCGCAGGCGGTGTGCGAGCGTCTCCCATTCATCGAGCGGAAGCACGACGCCGAAGTGCGGGATGGGGATGTCGTGGCTGTCGACGGCGTTGTGATGCTGCACGCCGGGTTGGCGGCCCGATTGGGCGCGCGGACTCAGGTGTGCGACGATCTGGTGGCCGTAGAGGTTGAAGTCGATCCACTCGTCGGAGCTGCGGCCTTCGGGGCAGCCGAGCAGGCCGCCGTAGAAAGCGCGGGCGGCGGCGAGGTCGTCAACGGGGAAGGCGATGTGGAAGGGCGAGAGGTGTTGCATGAGTAGTCCCTCACGCCCGATGGTAGCAAGAAAGCAAATGCGGGGGTTCCTCGACGCGCTGCGCGCTGCGCTCGGGATGGCGGCACCTTTATTCCCACCTCTCAAAATCGAGATGGGGGGGCATCCCAACTACAGGGATCCTTCGCCCGCTAAGCGGGCTCAGGATGACGGCAATTTTTCGGTGCGCGCTCAGCGCTAGCTGCGGTCGAGGGGGAGGCGCACGCGGAACTCGGTGTTGCCGGGCTCGGAGGAGAAGGTGATGGCGCCGCCGTACTGGTCGACGATGCGCTGCACGATGCCGAGGCCGAGGCCGGTGCCTACGCCGACGGGTTTGGTGGTGTAGAAGGGGTCGAAGATGTGGGCCTGGCTCTCGAGCGGGATGCCGGCGCCGTTGTCGGCGATGGTGACGCAAAGAAAACGGCGGGATTTAGTCCCCGCCGGTTGCGTTTCAGTAATCTCGTCCATCCATGTGCGAATACGGACCGTGCCGCCCTGCGGGACTGCGTCAATTGCGTTGTCGAGGAGGTTAGTCCAGATCTGGTTGAGGCCGGAGCACTCGCATTGCAGCTGGGGAAGGTCCTGGCCGAAGCTTTTCTGGAGGGTGACCTGCTTCTCGCGGAACTTGTGGGCCAGGATGATGAGCGTGGCGTGGATGCTCTCATTGATGTCGACCGATTGCTTCTGGCCCTTGCCCTCGTACGCGTAGGACTTGACGGCTTTGACCAGGGTGGAGACGCGACCGATGCTTTCTTCGATTGTGCCGACCAGCTGGATGCTTGAGACCAGGGCTTCGAGCCAGTTGAGCGCGTCGGACAGAAAGGGCCCGGGAAACTCCTCGCGCGCGCACTCCAGCGTCTCCTGCGTGATGCCGACGGAGACCAGCGTGGGCGCCAGCTTCCACGCGTCCTCGACGTTTGAGTTCGCCATCCACTCGGCCAGCGCCTCCTCGGCGTCGCTCTGCTCCAGCGAGTTCATGGGCTGTGCTTTCTCTTTGCTGAGCGCCTGCTCCTGGAGGTCAAACATGCATTGTTTCTGCTCATCGCTCAGCTTGGCTTTGCTGAACTTGGCCGTGAGCCGGTGCATGCGCATCAGGTTCTCGCGCAGCTGAGCGGCGGCGCGCACGGCGGCGGCGCCGGGGTTGTTGAGTTCATGCATCAGGCCGGCGGCGAGGGTGCCGAGCGAGGCCATCTTCTCCTGCTGAACGATGATGCTCTGGAATTTCTGGAAGCGGACGGCCATGTTGCCCAGGATGGCCTTGCGGATACCGGGGCAGTCGGTCATCAGGCGCCAGAACTGCTGTTCGTCGAACTCGAGCAGCTCGCAGGCCTCGGATGCGCGATAGTCCGCGCCATAAGGAATATTGCTCAGCAGCGGCATTTCGCCGAGCGCGGTGCCGGCGGGAACGGTCGCGACGTGCTCCGCCGTGCCGCTGGGCATGATGTGCAGGATGCGCAGTTCGCCCGAGAACAGGAACCAGAAGAAGCGGGGCGCGTCGCCCTGGCGCGCGAGGTAGTCGCCCTCGGCGAGGGTGCGCTCGGTGCCGCCGTAGAGGCAGCGCACCTCTTGCTCCGGCACCTCCGCCAGAATGGGGACAGTGCGCAGACGAGCGAGCAGCTCGTCGGTCACTGCGCCGTCCGGCGCGGCCACAGCGGATTCTGTGCGCTCGCTCACGGCTGTATTTGATTCGGCAGGAGGCATGCCGGCTTCGATTTATTCACTGCAACCATCGGGTAATAGATCAACGAATGAACTGGGTTACAAGTTTCACAACCCTTATAGTCCTGCGAGGTACTGGTGGACGAACTGGATGGCGATGGAACCCTCGCCGACGGCTGAGGCGCAGCGTTTGACGGAGTTGAAGCGCACGTCGCCGGCAACAAAGATGCCCGGCACGCTGGTCTCCAGCAGAAAGGGCTCGCGGTCCAGCTTCCAGGAGCCGTTGGCGCGGGACTTCAGGTCCGGCCCGGCGAGGATGAAGCCCTTGGGGTCAAGCGCGATGTCCTTGGGCAGCCAGTCGGTCTTGGGCGCGGCGCCGATGAAGATGAAGAGCGAGCTGGTGTTGCGGGTTTCGGTGCCGTTGGGCGTCTTGAGGGTGAGGCACTGCAGGCGGCCTTCGCCGGTCATGGAGGTCACTTCGGTCTTCGTTTCAACGACGATGTTAGGCGTGGCGGCGATCTGGTCGATCAGGTATTTGGACATGCTTTTGGCGAGCGAGTCACCGCGCACCAGCATGTGCACCTTGGAGGCGTAGCGGGAGAAGTTCATGGCGGCCTGCCCCGCGGAGTTGGCGCCGCCGACCAGGTAGATCTCCTCCTCGGCGCAGGACATAGCCTCTGACCGCGCGGCCCCGTAGTAGACGCCGGCGTTGAAGAACGCGTCCGCGCCGGGGACGTCCAGCTTGCAGTAGTCGACGCCGGTGGCGACGAGGCAGACGTGGCAGCTGAGCTCGCGGCCGTCCGTCATCTTGATGAGGTGGTAGCCGTTTTCCTGGCGGATGCAGGTGACGCGCTGGGTCAGGAACTCCGCGCCCAGGCGCGAGGCCTGCAGGAAGGCGCGTTTGGCGAGGTCGTCGCCGGATAGCCCCTGTGGGAAGCCGAGGTAGTTCTCGATCTTGGAGCTGGAGCCTGCCTGGCCGCCGACGGCGGATGGTTCGACGACGAGCGTGCGCAGGCCTTCAGACGCGCCATAGACGCCAGCAGCGAGACCGGCGGGCCCGGCGCCGACGACGATGACGTCGTAGAACTCCTCCTTGGCCTGAAGGTTGAGGCCGATACGCGCGGCGAGATCCTGCGTGGAGGGCTCGACCAGCGCGGTGCCGTCGCCGAAGAGGACGACGGGCAGCTTTGCGTCGTCGAGGCCTTTTTCCTTGAGCAGCGCGGCGGCCTCTGGAGCGGTCTGCGGGTCGAGCCACTTGTACTCGACGCGATTGCGCGAGAGGAAGTCGCGCACGGCGTGGTCGGCGGGCGACCAGCGGGTGCCGATGACCTGAATGCCCTCATACGGGGCCTTATAGCCCTGCTTCCAGGCCTCGAGCAGATCGTCGAGGACGGGGTAGAGCTTCTCCTCGGGCGGGTCCCAGGGCTTGTTGAGGTAGTAGTGGATCTTGGCCGAATTGATGGCGCGGATAGCCGCCTCGGTGTCCGCGTAGGCGGTCAGCAGGACGCGCTTGGCATTGGGGTACATCGGCATGGCCTGCTCGAGGAAGTCGACGCCGGTCATGCCGGGCATGCGCTGGTCGGAGAGGAAGAGCGCGACGGTCTCCTTGCGCTCGATGAGCTGGCGGCAGATGTCCAGCGCGGCCTGGCCGGAGGCGGCGCGTAGGATGCGGTAGTCCTGGCCGTAGTGGCGGCGCAGGTCCTGCACCACGGCCTCCAGCACGCTGGTGTCGTCGTCGATGGCGAGAAGGATGGGCTTTGGCATAGGGCCTCTGCTGCTACTTTAGCGAACCTGTCAAGAGTTGTGTGCGAGGTGGGGATGCGTAGGACTCGGCGCATCCCCTAAAAGGTGTAAGCCCAGCTGCTACCGCAAGATGGAGGAGCCGATTAGCCTTGCATCAGGCGGGAGCGTCCGGTCAGGGGCAGGCCAGAAGGCGACCCTCGTTGTAGCAGCCGTGTCTCTCGCCGCGGGAGAAATCTGCCGATGGATGGATTGAGGCCGCGCTGACTGGCCCGAGGAATGAAGAAAAATAAATGAAACGAATTATCCTGGCCGACAATCAGGCGATCTTCCGCGCTGGAGCGGCGCGCGTCCTGGCGCTCGAAGAAGACATGCGCATCGTGGCGCAGTGCGATGAGCAGACGCGCCTGGTAAGCGCGATCGAGGCCCATCGCGCCGCATTTCTTGTCGTCTCCGCCACCATGACCGTCGATTTGCCGGTGCTGCTCGCGCTGGCGCAGGCAGCCGGCACGCGGACCATCCTGATCGCCGAGAACGGCACTGAGGTTTCGGCCAGTCTGGCCGCGAACGTGGCGGGCGTCCTATTCCGTAGCGTGACCGGCGTGGAATTGATCGAATGCATTCGGCGCGTGGCGGCGGGGCAGCGATGTGTGGCCAGGTCTAACGTGACGTCGATCGCCGCGCAGGATACGGTGGGCGCGCGGGTGCGCGACCGGCTGACGCCGAAAGAGATGCAGATCGTCGCGCTGATTGCGCAGGGCTGCAAGAACAAGCAGATCGCGCTGCAGCTGAAGACCAAGGAGCAGGTGATCAAGAACTACCTGCGGTCAATCTACGACAAGACCGGCGTCTCCGACCGGCTGGAGCTGGCGCTGTTCACGATCCACCACAAGGTTCTGGCCGAGGCCGCGGCGCGAGCCGGTGACCTGCTACAGGCCAGAACGGCGTAAAGCCGAAACTTTCGTGGCCAAGGCCTGGGCCACTGGCCTGGGCCTTCGCATTTAATTCCCTAGAATCTGCATCCGCTTGCGCGCGGCCTGCCGTATAGGCAGGATGAGAGCGTCAGGACGAGAGGGGCATGGCAATCGCCGAGGGCGAGTTCCGAAGGCTGATCGAGGCCCATCAGCGCATGGTGTTTTCCATTGCGCTGCGCGTTACGGGCGACTACCCCACCGCCGAGGAGGTGGCGCAGGATGTTTTTCTCTCGCTGCACCGCAATGTGGAGAAGCTGGCGGGCGAGGACCATGTCCGCTACTGGCTGCGACGGGTTGCGGTGCATCGCGCGACGGACGCGCTCAGGCGCAGGGCTGTAAGGCCAGAGTCGGGCGGGGAGGAGTGGAGCGAAGAGCAGTCCGCAGGAGAGCATTCCGTAACGGCGCACCTGGCCATTACAGCAAGACTGGATGAGCTGTTGCGCGGCCTGCCGGAGATTTTGAGGACGCCGATTGTGCTGCGGTACCAGGAGGAGATGTTGCCGGAGGAGATTGCTGCGATGCTGGGTCAGCCGGTGGCAACTGTAAAAAGCCATCTGCAACGCGGTTTGAAGCTGCTGCGGCTGAAGGCATCGGTCACTATGAAGGAGTATGTCCGTGAGTCAATTTGAATTTGATAGCGATGGGAATGAATTCGGGCGAGAAGATTTCGAGAGCGCGGAGTTTGAGCGCGCCGAGTTTCAAAGCGCCAGGTTTGAAGCCGAGCTGACGCTGGCCATGCGGCACGTGGATGCGCCGGTCGGCTTTGCCGAGCGGGTGCTGGCCAAGGCGGCTGAACCCCAGAAGGCCAAAGTGCTTCAAATGCCGCGCCGCGTGCAGCCGTGGGTTGGTAGTGCGGTTGCTGCTGCTTTACTGGTCGGCGCGGTAGGCATTCATCAGCTGCACGTGCGCCGGGAGCAAGCCGCAGAGGCCGCCCGCGCGCAGCAGCAGTATGAGCAGGCGCTGCAGATTACCGGGGAGACGCTGGACCACGTGCGTGCGCAGTTGCAGCAGGCCGGCATTCGGCTGGGAGATTAGCAGTCGGCAAAGCAGGAGCGAGCAAGCGGTGGAAGAAGGAGACGAGTGATGAAGAAGGCGATGGCACTATATTTCACAGCAGCAGCGATGGTTTCTTTGGGCACCGGGACAGCGTTCGCGCAGGATGCGCCGGGCAACCTGATGGTGACGGTGTCAGTTCCCGGACTGAACCTGCAGGTGGGCGCGCCCATCAAGGACGACCTTCTCGCGGGCACCGAGAAGTTCGCGCAGGGCGCGTCCAAGGTAACAGAGATCAACCTGAATCCGTCGACCATGAGCATGATCGCCCCAAGTTATGGGCTTGGCGGCGACCTGACCAAGAAGATGAAGCTGATGGTGGTTCACGACTATTCGTATGAGAGGCCCGGCCTTTACCGCATGGAGGATGTAGAGACCTATGTGAAGAAGCTGGAGGATGGCAGTTGGAGTTGTCCGATCGTGTCGCGCGAGAAGGATAAACTCAGCTACATCTGCGCCAAGACCGACAGCGACCAGACCAACGAGATGGTAATCATGGACGCTGCGCCGCAAAAGCTCACCTTTATCCACATGGCAGGTGCCGTGTCTCTGAACGATCTGACGCACATGAGCGACAGAGCAAATGGATTGAGCCGCACGGTCGAGCCGCGCGGAAGTTTCTCCCCGCTCATCGTCCAGACCCCTCGCGCCCTCGTTGTGCCATCGCCGCAGAAGTTCTCAATCACACCGGTAACGCCGGCGGATCCAGGTGCGCCTGCAACGCCCGCGCAGTGAGGAATTCTCAGCCGCAAATGGCAAATGAAATACCTGGCCGGTCGGATCGCTTCGGCGCAGCGGTCCGTCCTACGCTACTCTTCATCTCCGCATTCGCATTGAACATAACGCCGCATGAAGCGATGCATGCCGTCGTCAGTTACGCACTGGGATTCAGTTGCACGCTGTATCAGATGTGGGTCAACCCGGATGCGGCTGCGGCGGCACCGCGGCAGCTTATCCTCATTGCCGTGTCCGGGCCGCTGTTCAGTCTGGCAATGGGTGTGGCCGGCTGGTTGTCGTATCGATACAAATATCGCTCAAGACCTCCGGTCTGTTTTTCCTCCTGTTTGCCATTATTGGGGTGTACTCGTTTCTGGGGCCAGTGGCTGCGGTCCACTTCGGCGGAGACTTCAATACCGCGCTGAGATTTGCTCATCTTCCAACTCCTGTTTCCATAACGATATCGTCCGTGGGGGCAGCGCTGCTGGCGGCGATGATGTATTTCGCCGGGAGCGAGATGGTGACTTGGGCGCCCTCCTCCTTCGCGCGCACAACAGCCGTAGTTTGCACGGTTGTTGCGCCCTGGCTGATTGGAACGACTCTGGTTCTGCTGGTCTATCTGCCGTTGCCCAGAGCATTCATCGGATCGAACCTTGCAGGGTCGGCATTCTGGGTGTTCGCCGTGATCGGCGCTGCACTTGGAGCCAGGACTCAATCTTCCAATCGTCCGGCCGCCTCCGTGACCTGGCCCGATCTGATGCTGACGGCGATTGCTATCGTTGCGGTCCGGTTGCTTGTGCACGGGGTACGACTCGCCCACTGAGTAGCGAGCGAGACGAACGGCTGGGCGCTTCCTTTGGCAACACTTGCCTGCCTGCGCTCGCGTTGCCGAGATCAACTCAGCACGCGCAACGGAGATTGAGCGACTTCTTCCTCTTCGGCGAAGTGCTTGCGGATCTTTTCCGCGACGGCTGCGCTGACGACGGCGGTCAAGGCATCCGGGCCGGCCTGGCGGATGCCGCGCACGCTGCCGAAGTGCTCCAGCAGGCGCTGGCGTGTGCGCGGGCCCACGCCGGGGATTTGGTCCAGCTCTGAGGTGCGGTCGCGCATCTCGCGCCGCTTGCGGTGGTAGGTGACGGCGAAGCGGTGCGATTCATCGCGCACCTTCTGGATGAGGTGCAGCACGGGCGAGCGGCGGTCCAGCACCACCGGCTCGGACTCCTGCCCATAGACGTAAAGGATCTCCTCCTTCTTGGCGATGGAGGCGAGCGCGGGCTGGTCCGGCGTCCCGGGTTGGATGCCGATCTCGGCCAGCGCCTCGGCCGCGGCGTGCAGCTGGCCGAGGCCGCCGTCGATGAGGATCAGCGAGGGCAATTTCTTCGTGGCGGGTCCGGAGCTGGCAGATACGGAACCGCTATCCATCAGCCGTTTGTAGCGGCGGCCGACCACCTCGCGCATGGAGGCGAAGTCATCCACGCCGGTCACGCTGCGCACCTGAAATTTTCGATAGTCGGACTTCTTCATTGCGCCGTCCTCCCAGATGACCATCGAGGCAACCGTCTCCGCGCCCTGGATGTGCGAGATGTCGAAGCACTCGATGCGGCGGGGCAGCTCTTCCAGCATGAGGATGTCGGCCAGCGATTCCTGGATGGCCTTCATCGCGGGCTGCAGCACGCGGAAGCGCTGGTCGTAGGACTGCTTCGCATTCAGGCAGACCAGGTCGACGAGCGAGCGCTTTTCCCCGCGCTGGGGGGCGAGAATCTCAATCCGCCGCCCGCATCGCTCGGTCAGCAGATCGGCGAGGATGGCGCGGTCGGAAAACTCGACGGGCACCAAGATGGTGCGCGGGACGTAGCCGGCGTCGAGGTAAAGCTGGGTGAGCAGAGACGAGAAGAAGGCGGCGGGTGAAAAGTTCTCGAAGAGTTCAGACGTTGCGCCGATCTGGATGGGATCGGCCTGGCCGTCCTCGGCGATCTCCGGCGCGGAATGCGTCGGCTCAGGTTCGAGCGTCGGCTCGGATTCGGTTTCCATGGGCTCGTCTTCGCGTGCAGCGCTCACGGAAGGCGCATCCAGCACCAGCTCCGCCAAATCTTCCCAGAACAAGTCGCGCCGGTCGACGATCTTGCCGCCGCGCATGTGGAAGAGGTTCACGGCCAGCATGCCGTTTTCATAGTGGTAGCCGAAGACGTCGGCGTCTTCATTGTCAGTGGTGGCGATGCGCTGCTTGTCCAGCATCTGGCGCAGGGTGATGAGCTGATCGCGGAGTTTGGCGGCAAGCTCGAACTGCTCGGCGGCGGCAGCCTCCGCCATTCGTGTAGCGAGGCGCGTCTCCAACTCACCCGGCTTGCCGGAGAGGAAGAGCTGCACGTCATGGATGGTCTGCGCGTAGACCTCGGGCGTCGTCAGGCCTTCCACACAGGGCCCGAGGCAGCGCTTGATGTAGTACTGCAGGCAGGCGCGGGGATGGTAGCGCGAGAGGTCGACTTTGCAGCTGGGGATCAGGAAGCTGCGATGGATGAGGTCGACGAGGCGGTAGGCGAGGTTGCCGGGGAAATACGGACCGAAGTAGGCGCTGCCGTCCTTGCGCAGGCGGCGGGTGACGAAGACCTTGGGATAGCGATCGCGGAGCGTGAGCTTGATGTACGGATACGTCTTGTCATCGCGCAGCAGGATATTGAAGCGCGGCTTGCGCTGCTTGATCAGGTTGTTCTCGAGCGCGAGCGCCTCATGCTCGTTGGCGACGGTGATGTACTCAAGGTCGACCGCCTCGCGCATCAGGGTGCCGGTCTTGGCGTTGGCCTGCGAGGCGTCGAGAAAGTAGGAGCGCACCCGCGCGCGCAGGTTCTTCGCCTTGCCGACATAGATCACTTCGCCCTCGGCGTTCTTGTAGAGGTAGCAGCCGGGCGAGGTGGGCAGAGTGCGGATTTTGGCGAGGAGGTCCATGAGCAGCGCAGAGTGCGCAAGTGTCCAAACTTCAGTTTAACCGCTTGTGGAAAAACAGGACGGCATTCAGAGCGAGTCGGCCACTTGAGCAGGCGGTAGCGAAAGTTTGACTCGACTGCGCGCAAATCTTACTGGCGAAGATACCTCGAAAGTTGTAGGGGAGACGGCGACGGAGAAGCTAAAGCTATCAGATTGAGCAATTTATACGACCCGGTCTCAGTTGGCATGGCGATTGCAGTGACAGGTCTAGTCAAAGCCCAGGGCCAACAGCGCTTTGCACAGGAGAGTGCCGACAATGACCCTCGATAGCAATGCAACTCAGAGGTTTTCAACTATCCCCGCAAAGACCTGCGCCGTGTTCGCGGCCGGTGCGCTAGCGCTGACGCTCGCGACGGGCTGCTCGACCAAGAATTACGTGAAGTCGCAGACCGGTCCGTTGGTCCAGCAGACCAATGAGCTGGATGCCAAAACGGCGGAAGATCACCGCAACATTCAGGACACAGACCAGCGTGCGCAGGCTGGCATTGCCAAGGCGCAGTCCGCCGCAGATCAGGCGAACCAGCATGCCTTGACTGCAGGCCAGTCCGCTAACCAGGCGAACCAGGCTGCCGATCTCGCCGTGAACCATGTGAGCACGCTGGAAGGCGTAATTGCCAACCTCGATAACTACAAGGTGCTCTCGGACGTCAGCGTGACCTTCGGTTTCGACAAGAGCGTGCTGACCCAGGCGGACAAGGATCAGCTCGACCAGGTCGCACCCAGCCTCCAGGCCACACGCGGCTACATCCTGGCGCTAACCGGAGGCACGGACTCGGTGGGCGATGCGCAGTACAACTACGAGCTGAGCCAGCGTCGCGCCGACGCCGTGGTTCGCTACCTGGCGACCAAGTACAACATCGCGCCGCACCGCTTCTATGAGATCGGCATCGGCAAGGACAGCCCGGTCGCTGACAACCATACCAAGGCGGGTCGCGCGGAGAACCGCCGCGTGGAGATCAAGCTGATGTCGAACATGGCGCAGAGCGCGCCGTCTTCGGCTGCACCTGCTCCTGCAGGCGGCGAGTGACCTTGGGCTAAGGCACCTTCGTTTTGCTGGAGTATCGACGCGCCCGGCCATGCTGGGCGCGTCACACTTTAAGTTGGCGATGGAATGCGGCGGCCGTTTGTCCTGCGCGGTAAAGTAGAGCCTATGCCGGACGCCGCAAGTTCAGAACAGATCAAGAGCGAGGAGGCGGGGTTCGTCACCGCCTCTCCTGCGGAGCTTTCGGCGAAGGCCTCCGGCCCACTGGCTGAGGCCGTCGCCATCATGGCGTGGCTGCGTGGCCCCGGCGGCTGCCCCTGGGACCGTGAGCAGACCTTCGACACCATCAAGCGCTACACGCTGGAGGAGACCTATGAGGTCTTCGACGCCATTGAGCGCCGCGCCTGGCCGGACCTCAAAGACGAGTTGGGCGACCTGCTGCTGCAGGTGCTCTTCTACGCGCAGATGGCCGCAGAGGCGGGCCACTTCGATATTGCCGACGTAGCGGACAACCTGAACGCCAAGCTCATCCGCCGCCATCCGCATGTCTTTCCGCCAACAGCGGGCGCAAACGCGGGTGAGTTGGTTGAAGCTGCCGATGCAGATGCCGTTCTTCGCAATTGGGAGCAGATCAAGCAGCAAGAGAAGCGCAATGCGAGGGAAGAGAAGCGCGATCTCACAGCGAATGCAAACGAGGCACAGGCTCCAGCTTCATGCCTCGACGACATCCCGCGCGCCATGCCCGCGGCGCTGGAGGCACATAAGCTGGGCTCGCGTGCGGCGAAGGTCGGCTTTGACTGGCCGGACTCCACGGGCCTGCTGGCAAAGCTGGATGAGGAGATGGCTGAGCTGCGCGCGGAGCTCGAACCCAGCCCTGCTGCGGCCAAATCCAGCATCGAGGAAGAGTTTGGCGATCTGATGTTTACGGCCATCAACCTCGCGCGGCACTTGAGGATCGATTCCGAGTCCGCCCTGCGCGCCGCCAATGCCAAGTTCCGCTCCCGCTTTCGCCACATGGAGGCCAGCGCCGGCGGCTTCGATGCGCTGAGCTCGCGAACGCCGGACGAGCTGGAAGCTCTGTGGGCCGAGGCCAAGCGGGCGGAATGAGCGGGGCAGAGCAAGGCAACGAGATTAGGATCGCTCCGGTCACCGAGCTTGCCGATCTCGCGCGCTGTGTCGAAATTCAGCTTGCGGTGTGGGGATATAGCGACGGCGACGTGGTTCCCGCGCGTGTCTTCGTCGTGGCCCGTGCCATCGGTGGGCAGGTAATTGGCGCATGGGCTGGCAGGGAACTGGTCGGCTTTGCCATGGCGCTGCCTGGGTATCGCGACGGCCGCGCCTATCTTCACTCGCACATGCTGGCGGTGCTGCCCGAATATCGCAACGCCGGCCTGGGCCGCCGCCTCAAGCTGGCCCAGCGCCAGGACGCGCTTGCCCGCGGCATCGAGCGCATGGAATGGACCTTCGATCCACTGGAGATCAAGAATGCACACCTGAATATCGCCCGCCTCGGCGCGATCGCAAGGCGTTATCTGCCAGACTTTTACGGTCACTCCACCTCTGTTCTGCAGGGCGGTCTTCCTACGGACCGGCTGGTCGCCGAATGGTGGCTGAACTCCGCGCGTGTGCGGCGAATTGTTGGCGAAGAAGGGGGCGAAAGAGACGCAGCACAACCACGTCCGGACGGTCGGCCATCCGACAAAGTGGCCGAAAGCATTGACGTGCTGCGCGCCGTGTATGACTGGAAACAAGACCCGGAGCAGCGTACTCTGGCAGAGCAACTTCAGACCAAGAACCGTATCGCCCTCCAGGCCGCCTTCGCGCGCGGACTGGCCGTCACCGGCTACCAGCGGACCACTGAAGGCGACGGCAGCTTTCTTCTCGGGCCAGCCACAGAGATTCCATAGCGACACAAAACCAAGACCAGGCCCCGGCAAACCGCAACTTGTAACTTCTTCTGATCGCACTTTGCCACTACCTCACCTTACGAGACCATCAAGACCCTATGCTGACCATCGACGCAGTTCATCTACGCGAGATCAACATGCCGCTTGCCCGTCCCTTTGAGACGAGCTTTGGCCGCACCACCACGCGCCGCATCCTGCTGGTCGAGATCGAATCCGACGGGCTCACCGCCTGGGGCGAGTGCGTCGCCGGCGAGCACCCGTACTTCTCTGAAGAGAGCATTGACACGGCGTGGCTGGTCGCCGAGCGCGAACTTGCGCCGCGGCTGGTCGGCAAAGAGGTCGTGGGTGGCGGCGCGGTGCCCGCGCTCTTCCATCAGGTCCGCGGCAACCGCATGGCCAAGGCGGCGCTGGAGAACGCGGTGTGGGACCTCGATGCGCAGAAGAAGCGCACCTCGCTGGCCGGCCTGCTGGGCGGCACGCGCGACGCGCATCGCCTGCGGCGTCTCCATCGGCATCCAGTCCTCGCCGGAGGAGCTGATGGACGTGATCGCCGAAGAGCTGGCCGCCGGCTATCAACGCATCAAGCTGAAGTGCAAGCCCGGCTGGGACACGACGATCTTTGAGCAGGTGCGCGCGCGCTGGCCGGAGATTCGCCTGAGCTGCGATGCCAACTCCGCGTATCGCGTTGCGGACATCGAGCGCATCGTCGAGTGGGACGAGTTCGACCTGATGATGATCGAGCAACCGCTCTGGTACGACGACTTCTACTTCCACTCCATGCTGCAGAAGCGGCTGGACACGCCGATCTGCCTCGATGAGTCGATCCGCAACCGCCGCGACGCGCTGGCCGCAATCGACATGGATTCCTGCCGCGTGATCAACATCAAGGTGGGCCGCGTGGGCGGATTCTCGGAGGCTATCGCGGTGCACAATGCCACCGCCGAGCGCGGCGTGCCGGTGTGGTGCGGCGGCATGCTGGAGACCGGCATCGGTCGCGCGCACAATATCGCGCTGTCCTCGCTGCCCAACTTCGCGCTGCCCGGCGACGTGTCGGCCTCCGCGCGCTACTGGGCCGAGGACATCATTGAGCCGGAGGTGATGGTGACGCCACAGGGCGAGATCATCGTGCCCGACGGCATTGGCTCGGGCTTCGCGGTGCGCCGCGATCGCATCGAGAAGCTGACCGTGCGCCGGGCCACTGTGAAGGCGGCCGCGCGCGTGATGGCGTAAGCTGCAAACTGCGTGACCTCGCCCACTGAAACCGGCCTGCGTCTCACCTTTGCCATTACCGGCGCCAGTGGCGCTGTCTTTGCCGCGCAGATGCTGCGCGCTCTCGCCGCCGATACACGCGTCGTCCGCGTCGACCTCATCCCGTCCGACGCGGCGTTGCGCGTCTTCGCCGAGGAGATGCAGCTCTCCGGCCGCAACGGACTCGTAGAGAAATTGCTTGGCGGGAATGCAGAAGCTTCACGAGCCAAGTTCACCCAGCACGCCGAGGCCGACATCGGCGCCTCGATCGCCAGCGGCAGCTATCGATCTTCCGGGATGATTGTGCTTCCCTGCAGCATGGGCACGCTCGCAGGCATCGCCAATGGGATGGCGGCAAACCTCATCGAGCGCGCCGCTGACGTGACCCTCAAAGAACGCCGCCCGCTTGTCCTGTGCATCCGCGAGACGCCCTTCAATCGCATCCACCTGCGCAACATGCAGTTCGCGTCCGACGCCGGCGCGACGATTTTCCCGGTGATGCCGACTTTCTACAACCACCCGCAATCTGCCGAAGAGATGGCGCGCAACTTCGTCCATCGCGTTCTCGCACACCTGGGCCTGCCCCAGCCCGGCGCCTATGAGTGGAAGGGCGACGAATGATGCAGGAAAGCAGCCTGCCGCTAGTTGCTTGACGGTCTCTCGACGGAATCGATCATTAAGGTCTGGACCGGCCCAGACTTCGGCGTCAACTGCAGACCCAACTGGTCCCTTACCGCGTCGAAGATCGACGGCAGATTCTCCGCTTCGCGGGGAGACAAGCTCTCCGGCGCAAGCTGTGGCCGGAACGTGAGCTTGAAATCGTAGTGACCGGTCAGTCCCGTCTCATCCACAACGGGGCGATGGTCATTTTGCAGTTGACTGCCAAGCCAGAAGCAGAGATAGACCATCGGCACTCTGTCGGCGATATAGACGTTTTCACTCTGTGTCTGAATCGGGCTGTTCCGCGCAAAGCCTTCTTCCACCGGAGTCATCTTCAGCCCGGACTGCGCGACGGTGAGGGCATAGACCGCGCCGTCCTTCGTCTCGATGTGCAGCTTCAAGTGAAACCGGTCAGCCAGCATGTTCTGAAACATGGTGTGAAGCTCGTCGATGCTATAGCGATGGTCTGCCCGCACCCCTACATCGAATCTTTCGCTATCCACCCAGTCGGGGCCTCCGATGACCTGCCGCCGCGGGAGCCGGTACATAACCGTGAGCATGTCGCGAACCGTGACGCCGATGGCGTTGTAGCCCACTCCACTGGGAAGCGGATTGATGCCCCCAGGGTCCGCGTTGGGGGCGGACGGCCGTACCGACACAATCTCGTAGGTCAGTTGCGCTGCGCTGCCCTGGCCAAGTGCACGAAGGCCGCATGCTACGGCGATTCCAGCGAACAGGATGTTTTGTACGGCCCTTCTCACCCGATCAGCGTAATCGATGCTGAAGGCGTCGCCGCGCGACACAATTAATCAACGGGATTCATCTTGAGCAGCGGTGACGTTTGAAATCCACAGGGTCTAGCTTGGATCAGGCGAAGCGGTAGACTCTGGACATGGCATCACACAGACTCCGCATTGTGAAGAGAACGCCGACCGTGCTGGGAGTGTGCGAGAAGTGCAATGCTGAATTCGATTCTCTTCTCTTAGGTCAGGAGGTTGATTGGGAGATTCAAGCTCAGTTCGACACCCACAAGTGCAGGCCGCTGGACGCCAGCCAGAATGCGCTGCGGGTGGTGCGCGAAGCAACAGGCGGCAAATGATTCTATTGCGGTGGAATAGGGCTGCCTAGCGTCGATCCGGCGGGAGCTGCATTAGGACAGCGAAGAAGTCGTGACACAAATGCGCCAACTAAAACTAGGGTGATTCCGATGAATTTAGTGTTGCTGCCCGATTGGAATTCGCTGGATTCTGTCAGGGCGGCACATAGCGACCTCGAACTGGCTGCGCTCGTGTTCTTCGCATTGCTCGTTGTCTTCGATGTACTCGCCCACTTCGCAGAAGAAGCCAAAGAGCGAGCGAGACTGCTAGAGAAGATCGGACTTTGCTGTTTTGCGGTAGCCGTATTGTGCGAAATTGTTGGGTACCGATATGGCCAGAGGAACGACGCTCTCTCCGACCAAAAAATCAGTTTGCTCGATGAATCTCTAAACGAGGCCGAATATATGTTTTCGGCTCGCCATGTAGACGATCCCGACGCAATGAAGCATGAACTATCAATGTTTTCAGGCCAACCAGTTGTCTTTAGATCGTATAGAACGGACTCAGAGGGGTACTTTTTATGCGAGAGGCTGATTCCAATTTTCCAACAAGCTGGATTATTGCCTAGCGACCAATGTGGAAGCTCCGAGAGCGCGATCCCCCCACGAGTGGGCATTTCTATTGAGAGTTCGAATGAAGAGGTGGCCCGATCATTGCTAGTAATCTTTATCCGTTTTATGCCTTTTGAGGCTCCGGCATCGCGTGCCGTTGAAACCTCAGCTCCAACCACGATTTTAGTCGGATATCGAGCGACAGGAAGTGCCTCCTTCCTCGCCAACCCATTCACAGGAAAAAGCGACGAAGGCAATACGAACGCCAAACACTGAGCTTGTGGAACCCAAACGGCACGAATACCCATCTTGAGCAGCGGTAGCCGCCGCAAGACCACGCCGCCGCTTACTTGAGCGGCTTGCCGAACTCTTCGCCGAAGACGGTGTGGTTAATATCGAAGCGCCCGCCGTTGAACTTGTCCGGTCCGTTGCGGTGTCCGATCGCCAGCAGCGCTACCACCCAGTAGCTCATGGGCAGGCGGAGCACCTCGTGCACCTTCTCCTGGTCGAAGCCCTCCATGGGCGCGGTGTCGTAGCCCATGGTCTCGGCCATCAGCAGCATGTGAGTGAAGGCGATCATCACCATCTTGTTCAGCCAGCCGTGCATCTCGTCGCGGTTGAAGGCGGAGAGATAGTTCGTCACTCTCTCCGCAGCCTGCGCCGCGTAGCCCTCGGGCATTCCGCTCTCGCGGCCCATCTCGACCACGGTTTCAATGTCCTTGCGCCAGCCGTCGGCGTCCCCGCAGGCGACGATTACTACGGACGCCTCCTCCACCTTGGCCTGGTTGAACGCCGCGCCGCGCAGCCGCTTCTTCTGCTCCTCATTCTGCACCACGACGAAGCGCCAGGGCTGGACGTTGTAGCCGCTGGGCGCGCTCAGGCCAGCCTCGACGATTCGCCGCAGGTCTTCCGCGGGCAGAGGTGTGCCGTCAAAGCTGGGCGTCGCGCGGCGCTCGCGGATCGCCTGCGCGAGGCTCTTTTCCTGTTTGGTAGGCTTTGCCATCGGTGTTTCTCGGTCTGCCTGCCCGGTGGAGGGCCCTGTGCAAACGCTTCCAACTGTAGCATTCCGCCGCGAGAGACGAAAATCCCCGGCTCGACTGGACTGGCCTGCTGCCTGCTCCTCCTGCCACGCGGCAGTTGTAACAGAACAGGTTGCTATTGGACCGCTGTCATCGGCTCTTCGGTTGCAAACGGCTCCTGGCCCGCGCTCTCCGCGTAGATCCAGACGCCGTGGAAGGGCTTGCGCAGCTCAGGATACGCGGCCACCAGCGCGGCGGCGGCAGCAGCGTTGCGCTTGCGCGCGGCCACCGGGTCGGCGATCGCGTCTGCACGAAGATGCGCGGCCACATCCACACTCGCCTGGCCCAGCGAATCGTCCACGCCGAAGCCGACGAAGTGGTATTCGGTCCCGTCGGCCGCCTTCACCACCAGAGGCTCCTCCGCGCTGACTCCCTCCGAGAGCATCGAAGGCGCGGCGCCCGCTGCCTCCGTGTTCAGCTTATCCAGGTGGGTCGTCATCACAAAGTCCGCGGGTGACAGCAGGCGCTCGGCCTCCTGGTAGTAGAGCCACGCCACCCAGGGCTGATTGTCCTTCTCCCTCTGCCGCGCCTCGGTCCAGTACCACAGGCCGTCGTGGCCGGCGGCTGTGACGGCGCTGGGATAGAAGCCTGCGAGCAGCCAGCGTCCGCTCTCCTGACGCAGCAGGAGGCTGAGGCGCCACGGTTTTGCGGATGCGAAGGTGACGATTCCGAAGCCGTAGCGCCCAGAGGGCAGCGCGGGAATGGTGAACTGCACCTCCGCGGTAGTCTTATTCAGCGAGCAGTAGAACGCCGCGTCGGCCGCGGAGCCGTCGGCGTTCTTCTTCAGGTCCGAGGCGTCCAGCAGGTAGACCTGTTCCAGAACCGGCGCGCTGCCGGCGAGTTTCGGCGAGGTATTGCCCACCAGCTGGTCGAGTTGAGCGGGGTTCTTCGTCAGGTCAGCCGTGGAAGCCGAGCGCAGCCCGGCATTGTCATCGGCCTGTACCTTCAGGGCAAGGTCGCGTGCGGTGTCTGCAAGGGCGGCGCGGTCGGCTGGGATCATCGCGGATTGGGTGACGCAGGTCTCGGCGTGTGCGACCCACGCGAACAGGGCGAACAGGCAAAACATCCTGCCGCCGGCCATGCGCCTGATCGTTCTCCGTCGCTGGTTCATCCCGGCTCCAGTCTAGTACACCGCTTTGGACGCGGGCGGGGGGACCGGCGTATGCACGCCGCGGACAAAGGACCCACAACAGCAGCCGCCTGCATCGCACTGTCTCCATCGGCTGCCCCGGCTCGTCTTATAGTTATCTGTGGAGGGTATGCCGTGCGGCGATGCAATCCAGCGCTCGAGATTGCGATGCTGGCTGCGATGTGCGGCGGCGGCTCATTCAGTGCGGGTGCCCAGTCCGCTCTGCCTGCCACCAGCCCCACGACCATGGCACCGCCCGTGCAGAGCGCGCAGGTCCCGGCTGCGCCAGCGCGCCAGGCGCAGGTGAGCTACCAGATGGGTCAGTTGCTGGTAATTACTGAGAACTCGAGCCTTGACCAGATCCTGCGTGAAATTGCCCGCAAGACCGGCATGAAGATCACCGGCAGCGTGGCCGATGAGCGTGTCTATGGGACCTATGGACCGGCCGCGCCCGCCAAAGTGCTCTCCGTTTTGCTGGACGGAAGCGGCAACAACATGATGCTGCGCGAGAACGCCGCCAGCGAACCGGTCGAGCTGGTGCTGACGCCGATGCAGGGGATGCCAGTGTCGCCGGTCCAGAGTATCCAGACCGGTGGAACTCCCTCGCCTGTGCCGTCCAGTTCTCCTGCGTTGGTCTACACTCCGTCCGCTTCGACTCCACCTGCTTCGCAGGACGTCGCACCGTCGCCGCCGCAGCAGCAGGGATATATCGCGCCTCAGCCGGGCAACAGTCAACCCGGCAACGAGGGCCAGCCTGGCGACGGCGCGACTGCGGTCCAGCCGTCGCCACCGGATGCGGACGTTCCCCAGTCACCGAATGGCGTGCACACCCCGCAGCAGATATTCGAGCAACTGCGGCAGCTACAGCAGCAGAAGGCGCAGCCTCCGGCGACGTCGCAATAGCGATCGATATCTCATTCGCCCAGGCTGCTTTCACACGCAACCTCTTCCTGACTTGTGGGGTCAAATAAATAAAGCAAGAATCAGCCGCCCGGCAGCAGCACATTCCTGTATTCGTTGCGTTGCATCTAACTCATGATGGATTCGATTCATCGATATGCCGCGTTGAAATGCGGGGCGCGTCCTGGATGCGTAGACAGAGCGGATGCAAAGCCCGAGAGGCTCCCGCCGGGAGACCTCAGGTCTTCGCAAAGAGCGAGAAGTGCACCGCGGACGGCAATGCTGGGCGCCTTCGCTTTGGTCGTAACCATGATATTTGCGATTGCACCGCTGCCCGCGCGCGCTTCCATTGCTGTATTGATGGAGGAGCCGTACGGGACCTTCGGCGCCTTCAATCCCACGGGCCACGCTGCTGTGTATCTCAATCGCGTGTGTGCGGAGTCGACGACGCAACTGCGTCCCTGCCGGGCCGGCGAATATGGCGCGGTCATCAGCCGCTATCACAAGATCGATGGCTATGACTGGATGGCCATCCCGCTGATCCCTTACCTGTACGCAGTCACCGATGCCTCCGATGTGCCGGCCACAGTCGATCGAGAGCAGGTTGCGCAGTTGCGCGATGCCTATCGCCGCGCCCATCTCGAATCGATCGCGCCGGACAATCGCCACGGCGGCACTCCGGGCGGCGAGTGGGTCCAACTGGTCGGCTCTGCCTACGACCGCACCCTGCATGGTTTTGAGGTTGCCACCACGCCGGAGCAGGATGAGCGTTTCATCGCGCTCTTCAATGACCGGCGCAACACCGCCCACTTCAATCTTCTGTTTCGCAACTGTGCCGACTTCTCGCGTGGTGTCCTGAATCTTTATCTGCCGGGCTCGGCCCATCGCAACTTCATCGCCGATGTTGGGCTCACTACGCCGAAGCAGGTGGCGCGCTCTCTGTTGAAGTACGGCCATGAGCACCCCGAGCTGGAGATGTCCGCGTTTGTGATTCGCCAAGTCCCGGGCAGCGTTCCGCGCAGCCATCCGGTCGACGGCGTAGCCGAATCGTTGATCAAGAGTAGGAAGTACCTGATCCCAATCACCGTGTTGCAGCCGGAGGTCACCGCCGGTATGGTCGTCGCGTATCTGTCCACCGGCCGGCTCAGCCTGCCCAAGGAAGCAACTGTCTTCAATGCTGGAGACTTTGCCGCCGGCGAGCAGCCCGGCTCGCTCTCGGTGACTCCCTCCGATACCGAAAATCCGCCCGAGCCTCCCTCCGCGGACGGCGGCGGTGGCGCGCGCGGTTCAGGAAACCTGCTGCCTTAGGAAGGCAGACCTTCTGGCGATCAATTGAATGGCTAGCGGCGCTGGCTGCGCACGATGGCGGCCTTGGCCTCGCCGTCTGCCTCGCGCTTGCGCTCGGCGGCGCGCTTGTCCCACTCCTGTTTGCCTTTAGCCAGCGCCAGTTCGCACTTCACGCGGCCATTGCGGAAGTAGAGCCGGGTGGGGATCAGCGTGTATCCCTTCTGCCGGGTCGCGACCTCCAGCTTGCGCAGCTCGCCCGAGTGCAGCAGCAGCTTGCGGGTGCGCAGCTCCTCGTGGTTCATCAGGTTGCCGTGGCTGAAGGCTCCGATGTGCGCATTCAAGAGAAAACATTCGCCGTCCTTCAGCAGGCCGTAGGCGTCCTTCAGGTTCGCCTTGCCCTCGCGGATGGACTTCACCTCGGTTCCGCGCAGGGCGATGCCCGCCTCATAGCGGTCGGTCAGCGTGTAGTTGTGTCCCGCCGCGCGGTTGTGCGTCGCATCGCGCTGTCCGGAGGCGACCGGGTCGCGGTCCTTGGCCTTCACCGCCGGCTTGGGCTGCGCAGCTGTGGTCGGGTTGGAGAGAGAGCGGGGCATTGATTTGTCTTGACCGGGCCTTTAGCACCTTCGTTGTAGTGCGAAGTAACCGCATGCGCTGGTTACCGCGAGGGGTACAGCATGCACGGAAAGGCAACAGCAGACCGCAGGCGGCGTCCGCATCCTCGCGGCGCGGCGCTTACAGCAAACCCTGAGTTTAACATGCGGTCGTGCTCTCACCGCGTCCGGTGCCGACCGTCTAACCAACAGCCAATCCCTCTCCGGCGACTGTGCAAAGCTGGGAAAGAATCGCCCGCAGGTTGTTGAAAATGGAGCTAAATCCCTGAGATCGAGCGAAACCGAATGCTATACTCGCCTTCAGTTCAGGGCATCCAGCGGGCGGAACTGTTTAGCCGGCCGTGCATTGGTCGAGCGTGGGCCCGCAGGCGGTAGCTCACTGTTTGACGCGCGCCATCCTCCGGCGCAAAGGAAGCACAGGGCATTGGCATGACGCGCGGGTTTCGATCGTCTCTCCTCAAGCCGCTCCTGGCGCCTCGCCGGACGCCGTCCATCGGTGTTCCTGTTTTCCCGTTCCTGGTCCTGCTCGTAGTGTCTGCCCTGGCACCCTCGCTGCATGCGCAGTCCGCCAGCACCTGGAACAAACGGGGCGAGGCTGCGGAGTTGAAACAGGACTACGACGCCGCCTACGAAGACTACAAAAACGCCCACGAGAAGGCGCCCAAAGACATGCGCTATACCGCCCGCGTGGACCGCATGCGCTTCCAGGCCTCCGCGCAGCATGTGGACCGCGGCCGCGTCCTGCGCCAGAACGGCGACATTACCGGAGCGCTCAACAGCTTCTCCCGCGCACTGGAGATCGACCCAGGCGATGACGCAGCCAGGCAGGAGATCGACATCACCGAGCGATCGGAAAAGATCCCCGGCGCCATGCCGATTCCGCCCGCAGGCACTGCATCGTCGTCTGACCTGGTGGGCGAGATCTCCCGGATCACCAGCCCCATCGAGCTGAAGCCGATCTCTTCCGACCTGATTCAGCTAAACATTGGCTCAGAGGATGTGAAGACCATCTACCAGGGGATCGGTAAGCTGGCCGGCATCAATGTGCTCTTCGACGACGGCCTTGCTGCTGCCAGCAAGCGCATTCCGGTGGTGCTGAACAATGTGTCGCTTGCGGATGCGCTGTCTACCATCGGCCTTGAGTCCAACACGTTTTACAAGGTGCTTACTCCGGACACCATCTTCGTCGCGGACAACACTCCCGACAAGCATAAGAACCTGGACGAGCAGGCGGTGCAGACCTTCTATCTCACCAACTCCATCCAGCAGCTCGATATCAACGAGATCGCCACCACGCTGCGTACGATGTTTCCCGCCCCGGACCAGACCTTCGTGGTGGCCTCGCAGGACGCCATCGTGATGCGCGCGCCGCCTTCGCACCTGCTGCTCGTGCAGAAGCTGATCAATGACCTGGACCGCACCAAAGCGGAGGTGGTCGTCGATGTCGCGATCCTCGAAGTGAACCGCGACAAGGTGCGCAACCTGGGCATCACTCTGCCACAGAGCTTCTCCATCACGCCACAGGTCACGCCCAATTCCACCAATACTGTCTCCACCGCCACTACGGGCACGGCGCTCGCATCCAGCTTCACCCTCAATACGCTGGCCAACCTCAACGCCACCAACTTCGCCGTGACCGTCAGCGGTGGCACGCTCAACGCGCTCCTTACCGACGCCGACACGCGGGTGCTGCAGAACCCCAGCGTGCGCGCAACCGACAACTCGCAGGCCACACTCAAGGTCGGCACACGGGTTCCGATCGCGACCGGCACCCTGAATGCCGCAGTCGGCGCCAGCCTCACCGGCGGCCTGGCGGCATCCACGAGCTTCACCTATCAGGACGTCGGCGTCACCATCGACATGAAGCCGCAGGTCCATCTCGATCGCCAGATCTCCCTCACGCTGGACATCGTGGACACGACCGAGGCCGGCTCCACTACTATCTCCGGCGTGACGCAGCCCATCTTCGGCCAGCGCGAGATCAAGGACACCATCCAGCTGCGCGATGGCGAGCCCTGTCTGCTGGCCGGCCTGTTGAGCAAGACCGACAACAACTCGGTCAGCGGTACGCCCGGCCTCGCCAGCCTGCCACTGCTGAGGTACATCTTCGGCTCGGTGAACAAAGAGGTGGCGCAGGACGAGATCGTCTTCGTGCTCGTGCCGCACGTCGTTCGAGAGAGCGTGCTCACCCACCTCAACACCCGCGCCGTCGATACCGGCACCAACGGAGATATCCAGATCCGCAAGTCTGATGTGCCGCTCGCTGACGCGCTGGCCCCCGCGAATCCGGACAGCGCCGTCGTACCCGCGTCCAACATCACCGCCGCACAGGGAGCAGCGGCCATGGTGCCGCAGCTGGCGCAGCAGGCCACGCGCACTCCGGGCGTTCCCTCGGCCACTCCCGGTTACGGCCCGGCTTCCAACCCGACCTCGGCCGGCCCCGCGACACCCGTGCCCAACTCGGTGCGCACAGCGCCTGCTGCGACCATGCAGCCGATGTCGTTTGCGGTTACGCCGGCCAGCTCCACCCAGGCCGTCAACTCGGAGTTCGATGTCGCGGTCGTCGTCTCCAATGCGCAGGACATCTTCTCCGTGCCGCTGCAGCTGCAGTTCGATCCCAGGGTGCTGCAACTGGTCAATGTCGAGACCGGCAGCCTGCTCGGCATCGACGGGCAGCCGGTTGCGCTGGTGCACCGCGACGAAGGCAACGGCCTGGTGTCGGTCTCTGCCTCGCGGCCGCCGGGCGTGGCTGGAGTAACGGCGTCCGGGGGGCCGATCTGCGTGCTGCACTTCCGCGCCGTTGCCCCGGGGGACACCACCCTTGCGCTGGTGAAGGTTGCCGCGCGCAACAGCACAGGAGCCAACCTTCCCGCCACCGGTTCGCAGGCCGTCGTGCATGTGAGGTGAGACAGGTGCGAGGTACTAGGTACTCGGTACTGGGGCAGGGCGGCCCATTCGCGCGCGGCGAATACGCGCATGAGTGGGGAAGCGCAGTGTGCGAAGGGATCCCAGCGCCGAGCGCCGGGCAACTATCCCCTGAGTCCGGCCTCACCCTCGTCGAGCTGATCATTACCGTCGCCATCGTCGCCATCCTCGCTTCTGCTGCGCTGCCGGTGGCGCGCTTTGAGGCCCGGCGCGAGCGCGAACGCGAGCTGCGCCGCGACCTGTGGGAGATGCGCGACGCCATCGACCGCTACAAGGACGCGGCGGACCGCGGCGGCATCCAGGTGAAGGCGGACAGCCTGGGCTATCCGCCCGACCTCGAGACGCTGGTTGACGGCGTGACCGTGCAGGACAAGAAGGTCCGCTTCCTGCGCTCCATTCCCGTCGATCCCATGACCAAGAGGACCGACTGGGGCCTGCGCTCCAACCAGGACGATCCCGACGCCAGTTCCTGGGGCGGGCAGAACGTATTCGATGTCTACACTAAGAGCGACGCCACTGCACTCGACGGCACGAAGTACAACACATGGTGAACCTCATTCCATTCCGCATGGCTCGGCCCTCATCGAGAGGGACTAGGTACTTGGGACCAGGTACCAGGGAGAGCACGATCGACCGCGCCGCAATCCTAGTCCCTAGTCCCCAGCGACTAGTCCCTGAGCTTGGCTTTACCCTCATCGAACTCGTCATTGTAATGGCGATTATTGCCATCCTGACGTTGATCGCGGTGCCTTCCTACACACGCAACGTGCAGCGCGCCAAGGAAGCGGTGCTGAAGGAGGACCTGCGCGTGCTGCGTACCGCCATCGACTCCTACACCGTGGACAAGCAGCAGGCGCCGCAGTCGCTCGAGGATCTGGTCAGCGCCGGCTACATTCGTGAGATCCCCAACGATCCCATCACCAATCAGAAGGATTGGCTCACCGACAACTCGGGCATGCTGACCTCCGTTGACCAGACCGACTCCGGCGGCATCGACGATGTGCATAGCGGCGCGCAGAAGACCGCGCTCGACGGCACCTCCTACAACACCTGGTAGTCCTGCGTCCCTACGAAATTAGCCACACCGGCTAAGCTTCCGATTACCATAGAGATCGTGCCCTACAACGATCTTCGTGACTGGATCCGAGCTCTCGACAAGGCCGGCGAACTGCGCCGCATACGCGAGCCCATCTCGCCCAATCTTGAGATGGCGGAGATCGCCGACCGCACCGCCAAGCTCGGCAAGGGAAGCAGCAAAGCCGGCGGCCCGGCGCTGCTGTTTGAGAACGTCACCGGACATCCCGGCGCCACTGTCCTGATGAATCAGTTCGGTTCGCTGCGCAGGATGCACATGGCGCTCGAGACCGACTCGCTGGACGCCATCGCCGAGCGCATCCGTGTGCTGTTGCGGCCCGAGGCGCCCACCTCGCTGCTGGACAAGTTGAAGATGCTCCCAAAACTCGCGGAGATCGGCAGCTTCTTTCCCAGGGTCATCGACCGCAAGGACGCCGCGTGCAAAGAGGTCATCCATCGGCGGAAGGAAGATGGCGGGAAGGGAATTGACCTCTCCAAGCTGCCCGTGCTGACCACATGGCCCCAGGACGGTGGCCCGTTCATCACGCTGCCTTGCGTCGTCACCCGCGACCCCAAGACAGGGAAGCGCAACGTCGGCATGTATCGCATGCAGGTCTACGACGGTCAGACCACCGGCATGCACTGGCAGCGCCAGAAGAATGCCGCCGAGCAGCTCCGCGACCGCCTGCGCGCCACGGTTGAAGGACAGTCTGCCTCCGTCGACATCATGGCGCTGACCGCCGGCGGCACCACTGCTGCGGCTTCGACCGCGTCGATCCCGCAGGCCACGCAGGCCAAAGTCCGCGATGGCCGCATGGAGGTTGCCGTGGCGATCGGCACTGATCCCGCAACAACATTTTCGGCGATCGTTCCCGCGCCGCCCGAGGTCGAAGAGTTCCTCATCGCTGGTTTCCTGCGTGGCAGGCCCGTGGAGCTGGTGAAGTGCGAGACGGTCGACCTCGAAGTCCCCGCGCACGCCGAGTACGTCCTCGAAGGCTACGTCTCGCTCGCCGAGCTGCGCAGCGAGGGTCCCTTCGGCGACCACACCGGCTTCTACACCATGCCGGAGGAGTATCCGGTCTTCCACGTCACCTGCATCACCCACCGCAGGGACCCCATCTACGCCGCGACCATCGTGGGCAAGCCGCCGATGGAAGACGCATGGATGGGCAAGGCAGTCGAGCGCATCTTTCTGCCGCTGATGCAGCTGACGCTGCCTGAGATCGTCGATGTGTGCCTGCCGCCCGAGGCCGTCTTTCACAACCTGATGATCGTGTCCATCCGCAAGTCCTACGCGGGCCATGCGCGCAAGGTGATGAACGGCATCTGGGCCATGGGCCAGGCGATGTTCACCAAATGCGTCATCGTAGTCGATGAGGACTGCGATGTGCAGGACCTCGCCGAGGTGACGCTGCGCGTGGCCAACAACATCGACCCCGAGCGCGACATCCAGTTCACCCTCGGCCCGGTCGATTCGCTCGACCACGCCTCGCGGCTACCCAACTTTGGAAGCAAGATGGGCATCGATGCCACGCGCAAGTGGCCCGCCGAAGGTTTCACCCGTCCCTGGCCGCCAATGCTGACGCAGGACCCCGCCGTCGTTCGCAAGATTGACGCACTCTGGAAGAAATTAGGGATCGAATGAACGCAACTCGAATCGTCCTCACCCTGGCTGCGCTTGGCATGGCGGCATCGGCACAATCGAACTCGAAACCCGCGGCTGAGCAGCGCTACTTCAATCTTGTAGACGCGGTCCAGCATTCGGAGACACTCTCTGACGCGGAGCTGGCCGCCCTGGCAAGTGACGACTTGATGCGCACGAAGTTCAGCGCTGCCGCCAGTGCCAAGCTCACGCAGGAGGGCCTCGAAGCGGCTGCGGTCCATCTCTGCAGCGCAGATGAGCGCGACCTGATCGTGATCGGCAATGGCGGTTCGTTTGCTACCACCTACGCCGGGCCATTCTGGATTTTGCGCGATCTGCCCACGGGTCCCGTTGTTGCACTTGCTGAGACTTCATTGAGTCTTTCGACCGATCCCAAGCGATCAAACAAGTGCATGAACATTGAGACCTTCGCTGTGACCAAGACCGATGGCATTACCACCGACTACAAGTTCGACGGGCAGAAATACGTCTTGTCGAAGCAGAAGTCGGTGAAGCTGCCCTGATCAAGCCCTAAGCCTTCACCGGCGCCGGGTTGGAGATCAGCAGGAACGTGACGCTGTCCTCGGTGGAGCGCTTGTGCAGCGTGCCGCGCGGGATCAGCAGCAGGTCGCCCTTTTCGAGCAGCATGGATTTGCTGCCATCGGACTGCGGCGCGTGCCACTCGCCGTTGCCGCCATGCGCGCCTTTGGGCACGCCGCCGATCTCGTACAGCGTCGAGCCGTCGATGATCTGCACGATGTGGTCGCGGCCCTCGTGCCACTCGAACTCGGGTGCGCTCTTGTGCTTCTCGGTGGTCAGCACGATCTGCACCGGGATCGAATTCGAGGCATAGAGCCGGTTGTCACCGGGCTTGGCACCCAACGCCTTCATCGCCTCGTCCAGGTCTTTGCCGGACCACAGCTTCGCCGGCTGCGCCGCTGCAGCGAGGTCCACACCCTGCTGCGGATCGCCCTGGGCTGGAGCTTGTGCTGCACCCTGAGCCATTGCCGCGAGTGTGTCAGCCAGAGTGAAGCCAGCCGCAGCGGCTACCGGGGCCGTGCGGAGGAAGTTGCGTCGAGAGGTGTTCTTCGCCATGCCGGAAAGTGAACCACATCCGCGCTACCGCTGCCAAGTCGCAGCCGGATTGTGTAGCAGATTTACTCCGCGGCCTTCACCGTGATCACGGCCAGGTTGCGTACCCAGCGCTGCGGCTTCTTGTCCTCGCTGGAGACAAGCTTCAGCGCGCCATCCGCGCCCAGGCCGCCGCCGTTCATCCCGATCGCGACGATCACGTCACCCTCATGCTCACTGGGCTCGACCTCAGTCAGCGAATAGAGCACCCAGTATTTGTCCGTGCCCTCCGCCTGGACGTAGCTGCGGAGCATCTCGCGCTGTGTAGGCTTGCCCACGACGAAGCCGGCCCTGGCCAGCACGTCGCCCAGCGCCGGCCCCGTGTAGCTCTCGTCGGCCTTGGTGTGCTCGTTGTGCACCTTCACCGTCTTCTGCGGCATGGCGCTCAGGTCCGCGACCGAGAATGTCGCCGTCTTGCCGTCAACCGTCACCGATAAGCTTGTCGAAGGCGCAGCGACAGGCTTGGCCATCGCGCCTACAGACTCTTGAGCGTGCGCCGGGCCAACGATGAAGTACGTATCGGTCAGTTGGAAGGAGATGCCTTTGGCGTGCAGAATCGCCACAGCGCCTGCAACACCAGCGGCTACTCCCACGCAGCCAATCAGCGGGCGCCGCATCCATGTACTGGCTCGTGTCATGCGTACAGGCTAACCCGCCTGCCGCTGTATACTCAAGGTATGTCCATCGTCAAAAACGTCGGCGCCATCGCCAAGGGAATGAGCATCACCTTTGGCCAGATGTTCCAGCCCACCGAGGTGGAGAACTATCCCGACGGCCCCGGCCCGCTGCGCGGCGCGCGGTTCCAGGAGCGCTTCCGCGGCAAGCACCAGCTGCAGCGCGATGAAAACGGCCTGGAGAAGTGCGTGGCCTGTTACCTGTGCGCGGCGGCCTGCCCCTCCAACTGCATCTACATCGAAGCGGCGGACAACACCGCCGAGCAGCGTATCTCTTCCTCCGAGCGCTACGCCAAGGTCTACAACATCGATTACAACCGCTGCATCTTCTGCGGTTACTGCGTGGAGGCCTGCCCCACCGACGCCATCACCCATGGCCACGGCTTCGAGCTGGCCTCGCTGAACGCGACTACCCTCGTCATGCGCAAGGAAGACCTCCTGGTCCCGACTCCGCGAATGCCGGACGCCATCGCGTCGGCCAAGGATGAGGCCGCTGCCCTGGCGTAGAGTCCGCTCCGTTGTCTCGCATCCATCAATACGGAAAAGATCAGCAACCCTGGAACTACGGAAAGACCAGCAACGCTGGCCGTCTTGCAGTTCGCGTGAGCATAGCTCTACGCGAAGGAATGAGATGACTGATATGACACGGCGCGTGAAGCATCCACTGGAGAAGATCCTCGAATCCCGTATCGCGATCATCGACGGAGCGATGGGGACGACCATCCGCGCCTACAGTATGACGGAGGCGGACATTCGCGGCGAGCGCTTTACGGATGCGACGAAAGACCTGCTGAACAATGGCGATCTCTTCTCGCTCACCCAGCCTGCGATGATCGGCGACATCCATCGCCGCTTTCTGGAGGCCGGCGCGGACATCATCGAGACCAATACCTTCGGCGCGACCAGCATTGCCCAGAGCGAGTTCTTCGTCGAAGATCCGCGCGAACGCGGCGGCCGCAAGGACCCCGATTTCTACCAGAAGGTGATCAACGACCCCGCACTGCAATCGCTCTCAGCGGAGATCAACGAGCAGTCCGCCCGCCAGTGCCGCGAATGGGCGGATCGGGTAGCCAACGATACTGGCCGCCAGCGCTTCGTCGCCGGAGCGATCGGGCCGCTGACGGTCTCGCTCTCCAACTCGCCCGACGCCGACGATCCCGGCTTCCGCGTCGTCACCTTCGACCAGGTGAAGCAGGCCTACGCGGAGCAGGTGCGCGCGCTGATCGCCGGAGGTTCCGATCTCCTGCTTGTGGAGACGATCTTCGACTCGCTGAATGCCAAGGCCGCGCTGGTAGCCATCCGCGAGGTCTTCAACGAGCAGGGGCGCGGGCCGGGCGGACCAAAGCCCGAGCTGCCCATCATGATCTCCGCTGCTGTTGGGCGCGGCGGCGAGACGATGATCTCCGCGCAGACCATCGAGGCCTTCTGGACTGCGATGGAGCATGCGCGGCCGCTCTCTATCGGCCTCAACTGCTCGCTCGGGCCGGACCTGATGTATCCATTTCTCTCCGAGCTGGCGGACAAGGCCAACATCGCCGTCTCTGCGTATCCCAATGCTGGCCTGCCCAATCCGCTCTCTCCCACCGGCTTCGACCTGGAGCCGCTGGACATGGCGCGCTCGCTCGACGGCTTCGCCGAAGGCGGCCTGATCAACATCGCCGGCGGTTGCTGCGGCAACACGCCGGAGCACATCGCCGCGATCGCCAAGGCGCTGGAAGGCCGCGAGCCTCGGCCCTATGGGGCGGGACGCGAAAAACATGCGCGCGAGCAAGAGGCCGCTGCATGAGCGTGGCCGAAGCAAAGTTGCCAAAGGAGACGCGGCCGCTGCGTCTCTCCGGCTCGCAGCCGTTCACCCAGCAGCCCGGCGTCTTCATCATGATCGGCGAACGCACCAACGTCGCGGGCTCGCCGAAGTTTGCCCGGCTGATCAAGGATGGCAAGTACGAGGAGGCGGTCGCCGTCGCGCGCCAGCAGGTGGAGAACGGCGCCAACGTCATCGACATCTGCATGGACGAAGGCATGATCGATGGCGTCGCCGCCATGACCCGCTTCCTGCTGCTGTTGGCCTCCGAGCCCGAGGTCGCCAAAGTCCCCTTCATGGTCGATTCCTCCAAGTGGGAGGTGCTGGAGGCCGGCCTCAAGCTGATCCAGGGCAAGGGCATCCTCAACTCCATCTCGTTGAAGGAGGGGGAGGACGCCTTCCGCGCCCGCGCGCGCACAGCACTAATCTTCGGCGCGGCAATTGTCGTCATGGCGTTTGATGAGCAGGGTCAGGCCGCGACCTACGAGGACCGCATCCGCATCTGCGAACGGGCGTACCGGATACTCGTGGGCGATCTCGGCTTTCCGCCCGAAGACATCATCTTCGATCCCAACATCCTTACCGTCGCCACCGGCATGGAGGAGCACAACAACTACGCCGTCGACTTCTTTCGCGCCACGCGCTGGATCAAGCAGAACCTGCCGCACGCCAAGGTCTCCGGCGGCGTGTCGAACATCTCATTCAGCTTCCGCGGCAACAACAAGGTGCGCGAGGCCATGCATTCGGCGTTTCTCTATCACGCCATCGCCGCCGGCATGGACATGGGCATCGTCAACGCGGGGATGCTCGAGGTCTACGAGGAGATCGAGCCGGAGCTGAAGGAGATGGTCGAGGATGTCCTCCTCAACCGCCGGCCCGATGCTACAGAGCGCCTGGTCGACTATGGCGAGAGGCTAAAGGCTGCTGGTGCAGACTCCTCCGCGGCGACTGAGAAGAAGGCGGAGGAGTGGCGCAGCGGCACTGTGGAAGAGAGGCTCTCGCACGCGCTGGTGAAGGGCATCGACACCTACATCGACGCCGACACCGAAGAGGCGCGGCAGAAGCTGGGCCGTCCGCTGCTGGTGATTGAAGGACCGCTGATGGCGGGCATGGGCGTGGTGGGCGATCTCTTCGGCGCGGGCAAGATGTTCCTGCCGCAGGTCGTGAAGTCCGCGCGCGTGATGAAGAAGGCGGTCGCGTATCTGACGCCCTACATGGAGGCGGAGAAGGCAGAGATGGCTGCTGCCGGACAGGAGGTGCGCGCACAGGGCAAGATTGTGCTCGCCACCGTCAAGGGCGATGTGCACGACATCGGCAAGAACATCGTCGGCGTGGTGCTGGCCTGCAATAACTACGAAGTGATCGACATGGGAGTGATGGTGCCGGCGGACAAGATCCTCGCCCGCGCCAAAGAGGTGCGCGCGGACATCATCGGCCTCAGCGGCCTCATCACGCCATCGCTCGACGAGATGGTGCACGTGGCGCGCGAGATGGAGCGGCTGCAGTTCAAAGTGCCGCTGCTGATCGGCGGAGCGACCACCAGCCGCGCGCATACCGCCATCAAGATCGCGCCGCATTACAGCCAGCCCGTCATCCACATTGTGGACGCCAGCCGCGCGGTGCCTGTCACGACCAGCCTGCTGAGCGAAGACGGCAAGTCGGACTTCGTCGAACAACATCGGGCCGAGTACGAGGCCGTGCGCAAGTCGCACGCCACGCCGCGCCAGCCGCTGATAGCGATTGAAGAGGCGCGAGTGCGGCGCACGCCCATTGCATGGCGCGCTGAAGATATTGCCGTGCCGGAGTTCACCGGCGTCCGCACGCTCGACGACTTCCCGCTTGCGGTCCTGCGCGAGTTTATCGACTGGTCGCCGCTGTTCCACGCCTGGGGGCTCAAGGGCATCTATCCGCGCATCTTCGAAGACGAAAAGCAAGGTGTTGAGGCGAAGAAGCTCTTTGCCGACGCCAATGCTTTGCTCGACCGCATCGTGGAAGAGAAGCTCATCACCGCGCGCGGCGTCTACGGACTCTTTCCCGCAACCGCTATCGGCGATGATGTTCAACTCTTCTCCGATACTGCGCGCACTCAGCCGCTATCGCGCCTCCACTTCCTCCGCCAGCAGGCGAACCGCGAGGGCAGCGAGCCGTGCCGCTCGCTCGCCGACTTCATTGCGCCGAAGGAGACCGGCCTGTCCGATCATATCGGCGCCTTCGCCGTCACCTCCGGCATCGGCCTGGACGTGCTGCGCGATCAGTTCCGCACCGCGAACGACGACTACAACGCCATCATGGCGGAGGCCATCGCCGACCGCCTCGCGGAGGCCTTCGCCGAGTGCCTGCACAAACGCGTGCGCGTGGAATGGGGATTTGGTCACGATGAGAACCTCACCAGCGACGACATGATCCATGAGAAGTACCGCGGCATTCGCCCAGCGCCGGGTTATCCCGCCTGCCCCGACCACACCGAGAAGGGGACCATCTGGAAGCTGCTCGATGTTGAGGCCGCCACAGGCATTCAGATCACGGAGTCCTTCGCCATGTGGCCAGGCTCCAGCATCAGCGGGTTCTACTTCGCGCATCCGCAGGCGCGCTACTTCTCGCTGGGCAAGATCGGCCGCGACCAGGTAGCGGACTACGCCGCCCGCAAGGGGATGTCACTTGCCGAGGCCGAACGCTGGCTGGGGCCGAACCTGAACTACGATCCGCAATGACCCAGGGACAAACTGGGTTAGAATTCGTCTAACCGAAGCCTACTCTAAGACACGGGCATTGCGAGGCGTTTGGACTCTTGATCCCGTGATCTGCCTTGGGCCATTTGTGACCGATATCTCCCAGAAGCAATCCGATTCTCCCGCTATTCTTCACGTCTGCCGCCGTGAGATGTTACGTCCGCTGCGCGACGAGGTGCTACGCATCTCCGGCTTTCACGTCGACTCCACGCTGCAACCCGCCGAGGCGACCCAGTTGTTCACCGCCCGGACATACGACCTTGTTCTGATCGATGTGGAGGGCGAGCGCGGTATCCCGGACGCAGAGCATCTTTGTTCGGAGATCAAGACGGCCAAGCATGGCCAGCTCGTGGCTTTCACCTGCAACTGGCGGGTCGCGATCCTGACCGATTGCCCGGATGACATTGTGCGCAGCGAGTTCGACCCTGCAGCCTTCGTGGCCGGAGTCCGCGAAGTCCTGGAGAAGAACGGCGGCGGATAAGGTCGCGTTATCGGTTCGGCGTCGATGCAGGACGCACAACCATTTGCCGGATGATAGCGTAGTCCGCTGGCGGATCAAACAGCTTTACGTCCGGCTCCGCCAACGAAACCCGGCTCACAATAAAGTTCTCCGCCCCCGAGCGCGGATCGAACCTCTTGGTCACCAGGTTGATGCCCAGCTGGGGTGCGTACCAGAACTGCTTCACAATCGGCTCTGCACTCTTGTTGCCGAACATTCCGGCCGGCAGAGTCGTAATCTCCTGGGAGCCGATTGCATTCACCGACTCGAGCTCCTGCTGTCCAAGCGCCTGCTGTTGGATGGTAATGCCCTGACCGGGAGCACTGGCGCAGCCGCACATCTTCAGTCCGGTCATTCCCACAGGCATCGAGGATAGCGGCTTTCGCAGGTAGGTGGTTACATAGCACGTCCTGCGCTGCGGATTGCAGCTGGTAAATTCCTGCGCAATTGGATCCGTATACTCCAGCGCATCGATTCTCGTCTCCTGCACATCGCCAGTGGGCGAGAAGCCCCGCCGCTCCTGAAAGATTCGGCCCGCGCTGTCTCGTGCCACCGTGCGATGGTTCTTCACGGTTACCTGCGATCCATCGGCAAGCGTGTGCGTCCAGTCCGTATCGACGCGCGCTACAAACGGTGCGCCTTGCAGCGGCGGTATGTCGATGCTCTGGATATGAAATGTCGTTGTTCCATCGGGTGCGTGCTGCGTTGCCGGATCAGGCGGCCCTTGCTGTGTCGGGCGAACTGGTCCCTGGGCCGCCAGAGTCATCGCCATCAGGCCCGCTGCACACAGAACTTTCATGGTGGCTACCTCTCTGAATGCCTGCTAGGCTTCCATAATTCGAGGGAACCAGTCAATAGGGAGGACGTTGCCTGGAGGCACTCGCGCTTGCGCCGGCGTCCGCAAGGTGATCGGGGAGCAGCGCCAGTCCCGGCCGGCGCTGGCCCCGATGGAGCTACTGCTTGACGGTGAAGCTGTCGACCTTGTTCACGCGGGTGCTCTGCGAACCGGAGGGCGGCGTGGCGCACTTTGCCGCGTCCTTCGACGATGCGTCGCATGCCGGAAACCCTACGTCCTTCTTGTCGCCGCTGGGCTTTGTCGCATCGGCGCTGGTCGCGGACTGGGCGGTCGTCTGGACGGTCGTGGTCTTGTTGTTGCCCGGCCGATAGCGAGTCGTCATGTCCTCGGGGTCTTTGTACTCGACGGTCTCAGAGGCGTGGCCGGAGTTTTTGGCCGTGGTCTGCGCCGCGCCCGCCTGGCCCGACTGCGTCTCTTTGCCGGAGGGTGTGGCTGTATTTGAATCGCCTGGCTTTACCGCTGTCTTCGCCTTCGTCGTCTGTACAGCCTGGCTAGTTTGCGCTTTCGCAGCCGTCGCCGCAAAGAGTGCGACAGCAACTCCCAACGTGAGTCGTTTCATCAGCTGTTTCATGATCGCCTTTCCGTGCCGAATATATCAGCCCCTTGCAGCAGGTGGCCAGGGGAAGATGCCGTTCCATCTGCCAGTACATTCGCCCCCGAATAGTGCGGTCGATACAACTTTCGCCTCCATCTGCGCGCCCGCTCCTGCAACTTGCCCCTGCTCTGTGACTGTGTTACTACTAAGTCATTCCAGTCTGCGTTCGCGCAGATTTGAATTTCATGAAGAGTGGCTGAGGGACGAGCCCTGCGACGCCACGACAACCGGACAAAACACAGTACCGGTGTCACCTCTCTCCTGGTTGGCCACAAAGCCGCGCAGGGAACATGAGATTCGGAGCACGCAACCCAAGCGCTGCACCCGCAAGTCTCCTTTCCTCGCGTCTCCCGCCAAATCCAAAAGAGAGTTCAGTCGCAGTCGCTCCGCCTTCGGCAGAGGGAGCTTCGATGGAGTATTCCAGTTCCGCATATGAGCTGGCCTGCAACGAGTGTGGCCGCCGCTACGGCAACCGCCCTTTGTCCGGCTGCCCGGAGTGCCTGGCGCCGCTTGAGATCGTCTATGACCTGGAGTCCGCCCGCGGGGAATTCACGCGGGATTCTATCGCTCGCGGCCCTGCCAGCATCTGGCGCTATGCACGGCTGCTGCCGGTGCCGTTGGGCTACCAGCCCGATCTGCCGGTCGGCTTCACGCCGCTGGTTCGCGCCAATCGGCTCGGCAAGCGCATCGGCGCTGAGAATCTTTACGTCAAGAATGATGCTGTCTGCTTCCCCTCGCTTAGCTTCAAGGACCGCGTGGTGGCTGTGGCTCTTGCCAACGCGCGCAAGTTCGGCTTCACAACCGTCGGCTGCTCCTCCACGGGCAACCTCGCCAATTCGGTCGCAGCGCAGGCCGCGCGTCTCGGTATCCAGGCCTGCATCCTTGTGCCAGCAGACCTCGAGCCGGCAAAAATCTTAAACACGCTCGTCTACGGCGCTCGCCTCATCCGCATCGACGGCAACTACGACCACGTCAATCGCCTCTGCACGCTTATCGCGGATGAATACAACTGGGGCTTCGTCAATGTAAACCTGCGGCCCTACTATGCCGAGGGCTCCAAGACCGTCGGCTATGAGATCGCTGAACAGCTGGGCTGGCGCCTGCCGGACAATGTCGTCGTCCCCATGGCCGGCGGCAGCCTGATCCGCAAGATCCGCAAGGCCTTTCAGGAGCTCATCTATCTTGGCCTGGTCGACGCGCCTGCGCAGCCGGTGCGCTTCTTTGGCGCTCAGGCCACCGGTTGCTCGCCCATCAGCACTGCGGTAAAAGAGGGAGCTGAGGACATCGTCCCGCAGCGACCCAACACCATCGCCCGCTCGCTCGCCATCGGCAACCCTGCCGACGGTCCTGCGGCGGCAAAGATGATCCGCGCCGACGGCGGCTGGGCAGAGGATGTCTCCGATGTCGAGATCGTCAACGGCATGCAGGAGTTGGCGGAGACAGAAGGCATCTTCACAGAGACCGCTGGCGGTGTGACTACCTCGGTTACTGCGCGCCTCTACGCCCATGGCCGCATTGCGCCGCATGAGACGACCGTCGCGGTCATCACCGGCAACGGTCTTAAGACCACCGACGCTCTCGCTGGCCGCTATGACCACATCGATGCGCGAGCCGTTCGCCCGCGCCTCGCCGACTTCGCCGATTATCTGCGCTCGCTGGATGGCGATCGCGAACCCGCGCTCCGCGAAACGGAGCTGGCTACAGCAGGAGATTGATTTTGCCCATCAAGGTTGTACTTCCCACCGCATTCACCCGCCACACCGACGGCAAAAAGCAGTTTGACTCGAGCGCAGCCAATCTTCCCGCGCTGCTCGCCGAGATTGACCAGAACTTTCCCGCGCTTGCCACGCAGATCAAGGATGAGAACGGCAAGCTGCGCAAGTTCATCAATATCTATATTAATGACGAAGACATTCGTTTTCTCGGCGGCGACGGTTACGCTTTTCAGGAGGGCGACGAGGTGATGCTGATTCCGTCGATCGCTGGCGGCTGTCTGCTTCTCTGACCCGCTCCTCGTAAGCTCGTAAGCCTCAGCGCGACGGTCGAAACCCTTCGCACAAGCAAATGGGGCGCCTTCGCAGCGGTCGTTTTGCGTCCAATGGGCCCGTGCAGTCCCAGTCAAAATCCATTGTTGAACAGCGCTACGATCAGCAGCACCAGTCCCAGACCACCGCTGGGATAATAGCCCCAGCTTCGGCTATAGGGCCACGTAGGAAAGACACCCAACGCAAGCAGCAGCAGAATGACCAGAAGGATGATCATCACAGTCTCCTTATCGCGCATTCCTGTTTTGAACCAGCGGCGATGTTGATGTAGATGCGGCTCGCTACTCCAGCTGTTATCCGCACAGCCGTCGATGCGACCCTGGCCATTCGCGCGAACGGAAGAATCCACAGGCGAAGCAACCATGCGACCGAATTGCCGCTCCTATGTGTGTGCTCTGTGCGGCGACGCACGTTTATCTTGCTGCAAAGAAGGGAAGTGGTGTCACCATGTTCCTGATACTCGCCATTGTTCTGGTTGTGATGTGGGCCGGTGGATTTTTCATGTTCCACACGGCAGGGTTTCTGATCCATTTGCTTCTGCTCTTTGCGGTCATCTCGCTGGTCATGCATTTTGTTACCGGGCGCAGCGCGGCCTAGAGAAGCGCATCAGCTCTTCTTGTCTACAAAGTAAAGGCCGGGGTTGATTCCCCGGCCTACCTCTTTGCGGTGGAACGTTCTATTGGTGTGCTATCGGTTGCGAACCCGGTAACGCAGCTGGAAGGACCGCCGTCAGGGCCTGCGGAGTCTCCTCGGCAAGCTCAGGCAGCTTCTCCTCCAGTGCAATCTGCAGCACCTCGTCCATCTGCTCCACGAAATGCAGCTTCATCTCCGTCTTCAACAGCTCCGGCATGTCCGCTATGTCTTTGTGATTGTCCTGTGGCACGATCACCTCGAAGATCCCTGCGCGATGCGCCGCCAATAACTTTTCTTTCAGGCCGCCGATCGCGAGCACCTTCCCGCGCAGGGTGATCTCGCCGGTCATGGCGATATCGCGCCGCACCTTGATCTTGGTCAGCGCGCTGGCCAGGGCCGTTGCCAGCGTAATGCCCGCGCTTGGTCCGTCCTTCGGGATTGCTCCCTCCGGCACATGCACATGAATGTCGACGTGCCGGTAGAACTCCTTGTTCAGCCCCAGATGCTGCGCGCGGGAGCGGATGTAGCTCAGCGCGGCCTGCGCCGACTCCTGCATCACCTCGCCGAGCTGTCCGGTGGTCGTCAGCTTGCCCTTGCCGTCCAGCACTTGCACCTCGGTCTGCAACAGCGTGCCGCCCACCTCGGTCCACGCCAGGCCGGTGACCAGGCCCACCTCGCTCTTGTCATGCACCTGTGAGTCACGGAACTTCGCCACGCCAAGCAGCTCACTCACGTTCTCCGCAGTCAGCTCCTCGTGGTGATGCGGCGTCGACTGGACCACCTTGCGCGCTACCTTGCGGCATATATTGCCGATCTCGCGCTCCAGGTTGCGCACGCCCGCCTCGCGTGTGTACTTGCGGATGATCTCGCGCAGCGCATCGTCCGAAAAGCTGATCTGCTTTTCCGTCAGGCCGGTGGCCTCGCGCTGCTTCTTCACCAGATACTGACGCGCGATCTCCAGCTTTTCGAGCTCGGTATAGCCGTGCAGCCGCAGAATCTCCATGCGGTCCTGCAGTGGGCCGGGAATGGTGTGCAGGACGTTCGCGGTCGCGACGAACAGCACGTTCGAGAGATCGTATTCGACGTCAAGATAGTGGTCCTGGAAAGAGGTGTTCTGCTCCGGATCGAGCACCTCCAGCAGAGCGCTGGCCGGGTCGCCGCGGAAGTCCGACGCCATCTTGTCGATCTCGTCCAGCATGAAGACCGGGTTCTTCGTCCCTGCCTTCTTCATCGACTGGATGATCTGCCCCGGCAGTGCGCCGATGTAGGTCCTGCGATGCCCGCGGATCTCCGCCTCATCGCGCACGCCGCCCAGCGACATGCGCACAAACTTTCTGCCGGTGGCCTTTGCGATCGACATGCCAAGCGAGGTCTTGCCCACACCCGGAGGCCCGACGAAGCACAGGATCGATCCCTTGGGGTTCTTCACCAGCTGCCGTACCGCGAGGAACTCGAGGATGCGCTCCTTGATCTTCTCCAGGCCGTAGTGGTCGGTGTTCAGAATCTTTTCCGCGTGCTCAATGGAGCGGATCTCCTTCGAGCGCTTCTTCCACGGCACCGCCAGCAGCCAGTCGAGGTAGTTGCGCGAGACCGTGGACTCGGCCGACATGGGAGGCATCGCCTCCAGCTTCTTCAGCTCCTGCAGCGACTTCTCCAGCACGTCTTTCGGCATGCCTGCGGTCTCGATCTTCTTCTTCAGCTCATCGAACTCGCTCTTCTCGCCGCGGCCCAGCTCCTTCTGGATGGCCTTGATCTTCTCGTTGAGGTAGTACTCCTTCTGCGCCTTCTCCATCTGCCGCTTCACGCGCGACTGGATGTTGCGGTCCATGTTCAGCTTCTCAATCGCCACGTCCAGCACATCGCCCACGCGCGACAGCCGCTGCTCCGGGTCGAATACGTCCAGCAGCTGTTGCTTCTCCTCGATCGAGAGCTGCAGATTGGCGGCGATGGTATCGGCCAGCTTGGCCGGCTCGTCCATGCGCACGCTGGCCGCCATGGCCTCGTTGTTCAGCGCGTGCTGCAGCTTGTTGTACTGCTCGAACAGCGAGTGCACGCGATGCATCAGCTGCTCCACCTGTGGAGTCATCTCCAGCTGCGTCTTGCCGGTGCGTACCGTCGCGACGAAAAAGCCGTCTTCATCGTTGACTTCAATCGCGCGGGCGCGCTCCACGCCCTCCACCAGCACCTTGATGTTTCCATCGGGCATGCGCACGCTCTGCACAATGTTGCCGATGGTGCCCGTCTCAAAGATGTCGTCGGCTCCGGGCTCGTCCACGCTGGCGTCATGCTGGGTGGCCAAAAAGATCTTGCGGTCGCCGGTCAACGCCTCTTCGAGCGCCCTCACGCTGGACTCGCGGCCCACGACAAATGGGGTCATCATGTGGGGGAAGATGACCATGTCCCGGATCGGCATCATCGGCAGCTTGCGGACTTCGCCGGTCAGTACACTTTTTGGTTGGTTCGCCATAATCTCCCCATTAGACGCGCCGGCATGGGCTGTGGGTTCAACACCGCAGGTCGCGTCTTGCAGTGATTGTACTGCCTGATATTGTGGGCGCACTTGCACAATCGTGCCAACGTCCAAATAGTTAATGTACTTTTGTGCAGGCCGGAAACGAAAGTGCCCCGCACGGGCGGGGCACGATGGCTTTGCCGGCATTGACTAGCTCAACACCCTGCCATTACATCAGTAACGGCGTCAGCCGGCCTTCTCCAGCAGCAGCGGCAGCATCAGGCTGTGCTTCTTCACCATCTCCGCAGTGATGGTCAGGTCGCCGATCTGCTTGTTACCCGGCACGTAGTACATCAGGTCAAGCATCAGCTCTTCCAGAATCATGCGTAGACCGCGAGCGCCAACCTTGCGCTGCAGCGCCTCGCGCGCGATCTCGCGCGCCGCGTCTTCGGAGAAGGTCACCTTCACATTCTCGTAGTCGAAGAGTTTGGCGTACTGCTTCAGGATTGCATTGCGCGGCTTGGTCAGAATCTCCACCAGCGCAACCTCATCCAGTTCATCCAGGATGCCCAGCACCGGCAGGCGGCCCACGAACTCCGGGATCAGGCCGTACTTCAACAGGTCCTGTGGCTCGGCCTGGCGCAGCAACTCGGTATCGCGCTGCGCGCGGATCGGCCTAACGTCCGCCGGATCGCCCTCCACATCGTTCAGCACGCGGAAGCCCAGCGACTTCTTGCCGACGCGCCGCCCGATCACTTTTTCCAGGCCCACGAAAGCGCCGCCGCAGATGAACAGGATGTTGGTCGTGTCCACCGCGGTGAACTCCTGGTGCGGGTGCTTGCGTCCGCCTTGGGGCGGCACGTTGGCGACCGTGCCTTCGAGGATCTTCAGCAGCGCCTGCTGCACACCCTCGCCGGAGACGTCGCGTGTGATCGACGGGTTCTCGTCCTTGCGCCCGATCTTGTCAATTTCGTCGATATAGATAATGCCGTTCTGCGCGCGCGTTACATCCCCCTCCGCGGCCTGCAGCAGCTTCAGGATGATGTTCTCCACATCCTCGCCCACGTAACCGGCCTCGGTCAGGGTGGTCGCGTCGACGATCGCAAACGGGACGTCCAGCATCTTCGCCAGGGTCTGCGCCAGCAGCGTCTTGCCGGAGCCGGTCGGCCCCACCAGCAGGATGTTCGACTTCGACAGCTCGACATCGTTGCCGCGCGTCTTGTTCATCTGGATGCGCTTGTAGTGGTTGTAGACCGCGACTGCCAGCTTCTTCTTGGTCGTGTCCTGTCCGATGACGTATTCGTCGAGGAACGCCTTGACCTCTTGCGGCTTGGGCAGCTGCGCAGGTGCAGCTCCAGCGGCCGTTTCGCTGCGGTCGTCTTCCAGGATGGAGTTGCAGACGCCTACGCACTCATCGCAGATGTACGCGCGCGGATAGTCCGAGGGCGATGAGATGAGTTTCGCCACCGCGTCCTGTGACTTGTGGCAGAAAGAGCAGCGAAGCGATTCGTCCGAACCGCGGGATGTCTTCATGGTCGGTGTAACTCCTGGTCCGCTCTTGCTGGAGACTCACACAGTCTACACCCGAACGGATTGGCGCAAGCTACACGGAAGTCACCGGGATACCCCGTTCCGGTCACTCCGGTTACTCTCTGAACCAAACTCCAAACCCCGGCGCGAAGGCCAGGGTTTGGAGAAGTAGTTGCTGCTGTTCTTTGTGGCGGGAAGACTACGTCCGCGGCCGGTCCATGATCTCGTCGATGATGCCGTACTCCTTTGCCTGATCGGCGGTCATGATGAAGTCCCGCTCGACGTCGCGCTCGATGCGCTCCAGCGGCTGGCCGGTCGACTTGCTCATCAGCTTGTTGGTGATCTCGCGGATGCGCAGGATCTCGCGCGCGTGGATGTCGATGTCGGTGGCCTGTCCGCTCAGCCCGCCCATGGACGGCTGATGGATGAGGATGCGCGAGTTGGGCAATGCGAACCTCTTGCCCTTCTTGCCCGCCATCAGCAGGAACGCGCCCATCGATGCGGCCTGGCCGACGCACAGCGTCATCACGTCATTCTTGATGTGCTGCATGGTGTCGTAGATGGCGAGGCCGGCGGTGATGGAGCCGCCCGGCGAGTTGACGTAGAGCTGGATGTCCTTGTCCGGGTCTTCGCTGCTGAGGAACAACAGCTGCGCGATGATCACGTTCGCGATATTGTCGTCGATCGGCGTGCCCAGGAAGATGATGTTGTCGCGCAGCAGACGGCTGTAGATGTCGTAGGCGCGTTCGCCCCGGTTCGTCTGCTCGATGACCATTGGTACCAGTCCCATCGTGTCCTCTTACTTTCCCGCGGCGTTTGCCGCGCTTTTTGTAAAGCCCACCGAATGCAACCAAAGATTGGATACGAAGGAATCTGCTTTGTTTATGACGCCAACTTCTCGGACGCCAGCTTCTCGTACAACACCGTGCCGGTCTTCTCGCGCCGCAGCTCCTCACGCAGACGCTCCATGCCGCCATCCTTCTTGAGGCGATCGCGCAGCGTGTCGAAGGGCTCGCGCGACTGGATGGAGAGCATCAGCAGCTCGCGGTCCAGGTCCTCGTCGCTGACGGTGACGTTCTCCGCCTCGGCGATCTTATCGACCACCAGCGTTGCACGCACCTCGCGCTCCGCCTCATCGCGCTGCGCCGCGCGCAGGCGTGTGAAGTCCAGCTTGCGCATGTCCTCGGACTTCATGCCCTGTGCCGCGAGCGCGCGCAGGCCGCGCTCCAGCCGCGCATCGATGCGCTGTTGCACGATGGATTCGGGAACAGGGAACTGGTACCTGCCGATCAACTCATCCAGCATCTTTCCCTTGGCGTTGGACTCGAGCGCATCCTTCTTGCGCCGCGCCGCGCGCTCGCGCAGCTCCTTCTCAAACTCCTCCCACGTCTCCACGCCGCCCAACTGCCTGGCCAGCTCGGCATCGCGCTCGGGGTAGGTCTTCTTCTTGATGGCCTTCACGGTCACGTCGTAGCTGACGGTCTGGCCGGCCAATCGGCGGTCGCCGAAGTCGCCGGGGTAGTCCACCTCAAAGGTCAGCTCCTGGCCGACCTTGGTGCCGCGCAGCGCATCGTTGAAGGCCGGCAGTGTATTCTTGCCGCCGATCTCGAGCAGCACGTCGTTGCCGGTGATCTCCTCACCCTTTACAGGCTCCTCGCCGACGGTCTGGGCCAGCGGCTTGATCTCGCCCTTGAACTCGATCTCCGCCCAGTCGCCGTTCGCCAGCGCGCGTTCTTCTTCGACCGTCTCGACCGTGGCCTGGCTCTCCAGAGCGCGCTGCATCTCTGCCTCGAACTCGTCGTCGGTCAGGGTGACATCGGGCTTCTCCACCTTGACGGTGTCGTAGCCGGCCACGTCAAACTCGGGGAGCACCTCGAAGGCCGCCTTGAAGCGTAGCGGCTCGCCATCATGCAGTTGCAGGTCGAGCAACTGTGGCTCAGAGATGGGGCGCAGCTTGCGCTCCTCAATCTCCCTGCGAAAACGTTCGCTCACCAGCGCCTCCAGCACCTCCTGGCGCAGCTCCTTGGCGAACTTCGACCGGATCAGCGACTCCGGCACCTTGCCGGCGCGGAACCCCGGCAGCCGCGCTGCCTTCCGGTACCGCTTCGTCATCTGCGCGTAGGTCTTCGAGACCTCTTCGGCCGGCACCTCAACCGCAATCTCGCGCATCAACTCCGGGTTCAGCGTTGGCCCATGCTGATGAGCATGGTCGTGATCATGCTCGTGGTCATGTCCCGCGTGTTCGGGCGCCGATGCCTCTGTCTGCTGTTCCGCTGCTGTTTCGTTTTCTGCCATCTCAACCTGACTCAAAATCTCAATACCTTCCCAGGCGCTCTCTTGGTCCGCGCCGCACAAGATCATTCGCGCACAAAGACGCGCTCTTTCCACTCTACGAGCCTCGCTCACAGGCGGTCAAACGACGCAGGGGCGGCCTGCATCTTCAGCTGGCTAAATGGGACTCGGCTTTACTGTGCGGTCGTGTCCTTGAGCGGCAGAATCTCCAGCCGAACCTTCCACTCCGTCGATTGTCCCGGCTGCAGGACTACCATCCCTGTCCCCCCGGCCTTGTCCCACTCATGCCCGAACGGGTCGGGATAGTTGAACTGAGGATCAATGGATATATAGCTGCCATCCGCAGGCATGGTCACATGGATGGCCTTGATCTCCGGGCTCAGCGCGGTGAGCCGCAGCTTGTAGCCGTTGAGCGGATCACTCAACTCAGCGGCGGGCCCGTTGTCCATGACGCCCTGCTGCAGGTCCGCGAAGCAGATGTCCATGCTGTCGTCGGGCAGCTTCGCGCCTCCAGGCGCGCTGTAATCGAATGCAGTGTGGGCGACCGGCGTCAGCCTTCCGGTAGGTATCCCGCTCCGCCGCCCGCCCTGCTCCACCACGGACTCGCCCGGTATGTGCAGGCGCAGACGAGACCGCGCTCCATTCTGGATTGCGAATCGTGGTCTCCATCCAATGCCAATCGGCTCCGCCGTGCTCCCGGTGTTGCGCACCACGACAGTCAGGTCCACCGTATGGCCGCTCAGCAGCGCAGCCGTCCTTACCTCCATTGTGGAGGGCCAGTGATCGTCAAACCCGTTAAAGTTCGCCTCCGCCTGTCCGCCGTCAGGCAGCGTGGACGAGTTCGACGACTCGGACGGCGTTGCCAGCATCAGGCCTCCCACCCAGGGAGATGCCATGGGCGATAGTTCAACCGGCTGGCCCTGCCACTGGATTGAAGTTCGCCCATCGCCGCCCGATGAAGCTCCCCAGATCTCGTCCGCCCAGGGCACCTCGAATGCCCCCCCTGCCTTCAGGCTGTACCGTCCTCCGGCGTCTGCGTCTCTCCCGGTCATCGCCGCCGCCGCCTCATCCACCCCGGGCGAAGCGAGCAGGTCGACCTCGCCGGTGCTCGGAACAAAGCCGCGAATCTGCAGTACATTCATCCCACGGCCCGGCAGCAAAGTCATCGACAGGAACTCCGGCGCGGCATCTTCCATCAGGCGGGTACGGGTCAGCTCAATCGCCTCCTGTCCGCCGGGCATCGGGATCGCGGCCTGTGGCCGTTCCGTTACCATGCGTTGCTTCAGCTTGTGGAAGTTACCCTGCACGTGTTGCCGGTAGGCCAGAACAAAGATCATCGCCAGGACGCCCAGGATGAGTCCAGTCACCATCCCCGAGCGCATCAGGCCCCTGCGCCAAACCCTGTGAAACCAACGGGAGATCCCCTCGCCTGCTCTGTCTTCGTCCATCCCGTGCGCCTCTGCCTCCTCGATAAGATGCCGTATTTCGTGACGTTACTCGGATGTATTCTAACGACATGACGGCTGGCAGTGACTGCTCCCACTGCAGATGCGTGCACAGCCGGATCAACCTCGCCACCTCAGGTCCGCTTGCCCGCCTCTCTCGTCTCCCTCCAGCCAACCAGCCCTGCGCTCGATCGTGCGCGCAACGCCATCGTCGTGTGCGAGCTTTGTCCGCGCCTGCGCGGCTACTGCAAAGAAATTGGCGAGAGGCGCCGCCGCGCCTATATTGACCAGGAGTACTGGTCTCGCCCCGTCCCCGGCTTCGGCGATCCCGGTGCCCGTATCCTCGTCCTGGGTCTTGCACCCGGCGCACACGGCGCCAACCGCACCGGCCGGCCCTTTACCGGCGATGGCTCCGGCGACTTCATGTATCCCGTGCTGCACTCGCTGGGGCTGGCCTCGCAGCCGCGCGGCGTCACCCGCGACGACGGCCTGCGCCTGCGCCATGCCTGGATCGCCTCTGTCGTCCGCTGCGCCCCGCCGGGCGACAAGCCCACCCCGCAGGAGATTCGCAACTGCTCCGCGCATCTCTCGGCGGAGATCGCCGAGCTGCCGAAGCTGCGGGTGGTGGTCTGCCTGGGCAAGATCGCCTGGGACGGCTACCTCGCTCATCTGGTCAACACCAGCGTCATCGCGCGCCGCTCCGAATACAAGTTCACCCACGGCGCCGAATACAAGCTGCCCAACGGCCTCACCCTCCTCGGCAGCTACCATCCCTCGCTGCGCAACACCAATACCGGCCGGTTGAACGCGGCCATGTTTGCGCGGGTCTTTGTGTGCGCACGCGAACTTGCGGGCTTAGAAGACGAAGTAAGAAGGCAAGGTAAGAAGGCAAGGTGATTTGCGGCGTGATTTGCGGCACATTCGGCGCAACCAATCGCGACTATGCTGTGTCTTATGGATGAGCACATGCTGTGCCTTCGGAGGAATTTGTATGAGTGCAAAAGGTATCTGGATCGCTTTTGGATTGGGTGTCGCAGCCGGCTCGGCCGTCGCCCTTCTCTACGCTCCTCAAACGGGCGAGAAGACGCGCCGCCAGCTCAAGCGCAACATCAACGATGGTGTGGATTATCTTGAAGATGCAGCCGAATATCTCAAGGAACAGGCGGAGTCATTGAGCAAGGAAGCGCAGAAGACCATCAAGCGCACCCGCGGCCAGGTGAACGATGCGCTGGACAAGGTGACCGACGCTGCCTCAGGCGCGATCAAGTCTGCACAGTCGCTGATGTAGGCTTACATTCAGAGAAAAGAAAATGCCCCGGTGATGAGCCGGGGCATTTGTATGCACTGAGAACGGAAAACTGACAGCTGCTTATACCGCCGTCAGCGCCAGCCCTGCCGCCTTCTCCTCGGCGTCGCCGCCCTCGGCTGAGATAGGCCGGTAGAAGAGCTGGTTATTCTCCATGTAGACCTCGAGGAACGCCGGTCGCTGCGCAATGCCGCCGGCGATCAGCGCCTCCGACAGCGGGTCCTCGACGTACCTCTGTAACGCGCGCCGCAGAGGCCGCGCTCCGTACGTCCGGTCGGAGGCCGTCTTCTCGAGGATCCACTGCTTGGCCGCGTCGGTCACCGAGATGGTGATCTGCTTGTGCACCAGGTTGGTGTTCAGCTGCTGTACCAGCAATTCCAGGATCTGCATCAGGTCGGCGTTGGTCAGCGACAGGAAGATGATGATCTCGTCCAGGCGGTTGAGGAACTCTGGATTGAAAGTGCGCTTGACCTCGCCCTTCACCAGCTCTTCCATCTTGTCGAGCACAATACTTTCCTGGCCGCTCTGGAAGCCGAGGCCCTCGCGCTTCTGCAGGTGCTTGGCGCCGATGTTCGAGGTCATCACGATGATGGTGTTCTTGAAGTCCACCGTGTTGCCCAGGCCATCGGTCAACTGCCCGTCTTCAAAGACCTGCAGCAGCAGGTTGAAGACATCGGGGTGAGCCTTCTCGATCTCATCGAGCAACACGACCGAGTAGGGCGAGCGCTTGACGCGTTCGGTGAGCTGGCCGCCCTCCTCATAGCCCACGTATCCCGGGGGCGAGCCGATCAGCTTCGAGACGGAATGCTTCTCCATGAACTCGGACATGTCGAAGCGGATGAGGCTCTTCTCCGAGCCGAAGAGAAATTGCGCCAGGGTGCGCGCCATCTCCGTCTTGCCCACGCCCGTCGGCCCCAGGAACAGGAAGCTGCCGATGGGCCGTGCAGGATTCTTCAGTCCCGCCCGCGAGCGGCGAATGGCCCGCGCCAGCGCCGAGATCGCTTTGTCCTGCGAGATCACGCGCTTGTGCAGCTCTTCCTCCACGCGCAGCAGCTTGGCCGTCTCTTCTTCCTTGATCGAGGTCACCGGCACGCCGGTCCAGCGGCTGACCACGTCCTCGATGTCCTCGCGCGTCACAATGCCCGCGCTTGAATCGTCGAGGTGATACTTGTCGCGCAGCGTACGCAGGTTCTCGCGCTCCTTGCGCTCCTCGTCACTGTAGAAGCGCGCCTTCTCGAACTCGTGGTTCGCAATCGCGTTCTCCATCCTGTGCACGATGAACTTGATCCGCTTCTGCACCTCGGTCAGCTCTTCGGGCAGGGAGGTCTGCCGCAGCTTCACCCGCGCGCCCGCTTCGTCGATCAGGTCGATCGCCTTGTCGGGCAGGAAGCGGTCCGGGATGTACCGGCTCGAATGCGAGACCGAGAAGTTGATCGCGTCGTCCGTGTACGAGACCGCATGAAACTTCTCATACTTGTCCTTGATGCCCATGATGATCTTGATGGCATCTTCCTCGTTGGGTGGCGGCACCTTCACCGCCTGGAAGCGCCGCTCCAGCGACCGGTCCTTCTCGATCGACTTGCGGTACTCCGCCGGCGTGGTCGCGCCGATGCACTGGATCTCTCCGCGAGACAATGCAGGCTTCAGGATGTTCGCCGCATCGAGCGACCCCTCCGCCGACCCCGCCCCCACCAGCGTGTGCAGCTCGTCGATGAAGACGATGCAGTTCTGGTTCTCCATCAACTCCTTCATGATGGTCTTCAGCCGCTCTTCAAACTGCCCGCGATACTTCGTGCCCGCGACGATCAGCGACAGATCCAGCGCCAGCACGCGCTTGTCGGCCAGGAAGCTCGGCACCTCGCCGTCGGCGATCTTCTGCGCCAGCCCTTCCACGATTGCCGTCTTGCCTACGCCCGGCTCGCCGATCAGCACCGGATTGTTCTTCGTCCTGCGGCAAAGGATCTGGATCACGCGCTCGACCTCGTTGTCGCGCCCCACCAGCGGATCCAGCTGCTGGTTCTGCGCACTCTCCGTCAGGTCGCGCGAAAACTCCGCCAGCATGGACTGCTCGCCGCGCTGGCCCTTGCCGCTACCTTGCTGCTGTTGGGGCGCCTTCTCCTGCGTCGTCCGCTGCAGCTCTTCGCGAATCGCTGGCAGCCGCAGTCCGCGCTCGGTCAAAATCTCCGCCGCAAAGCACTTCTCTTCGCGCAGCAGGCCCAGCAGCAGATGTTCCGTCCCGATATGCTTGTGCGAGAGCCGCTCGGCCTCTTCTGCCGCATACGCCAGCACCCGCTTGCACTCGTTCGACAGCGGCAGGTCCACCGACGTTGAAACCTTCTCCCGGATCGTGGTGTGTCCTTCAATCTGCTTGCGAATCGACTCCACCGACGCATGGCTCCGCAGGAACCGGTTGGTCAGCGCCTTGTCCTCCCGCAGAAGCCCCAGCAGCAAATGTTCCGTCTCGATATAGGGCGACCCGAACTGGCTGGCCTCGTAGCGGGCAAAGAAGATCACCCGCCGCGCTTTCTCCGTATAGCGTTCGAACATGTTCCCCCTTCATGCCCCGGCCCTGCCCGGCCCCCTTGTGCCATCCATGGGGCGCGTTACAGTGCCATTCAACCACCGTCCCCCGCGTCAGCCAGTTCGTCGGAGGACCACCAAGGCGACACCGGAATCCGTTCCCGGCGTATAAACCGCCCATTCCACTGCATCTAGTGTAGTCGCCGCGTCAAGATGCTCTGTATCCCGCTTAAGTTTCGACTACCCTACCACCAAAATCGGCACAGATACCAGTGCAAACCCTGCACCTGTTTAGATGCAGGTAACCCCTCAACGTCTCGAGGACGGCTCTGGACTCTTCGGCGAAAAAAGGAGCGGCAATAACTCTCGAAGGCCCGGCCTACCCCGGCCCAATCGCCCGCAGCGCAAAGAACAGCAGCACCCCGGCGAAGAAGACCAGCGCCATCTTCACGCCGGGCTCGCGGTTCACCTCGGGCACCAGGTCGGTCGCCGCAACATAAATCGTCACCCCAGCCGAAAGCGGCAGCCCGGCCTTCACCCACGCTGGAAAGAGGTTGATGGCGAGGACTCCGGCCACGGTCATCGCGCCTAAAAACAGCGCTGAGTTGAGCGCCGCCCGCCGCCCCTGTCCACCGGCCAGCATCACGCTGGCCACCGTGAAGCCCTCGGGGATCTTGTGCAGAAAGATCGCGATGAACAGCACCCACCCCAGCCACGCCGACACCACAAACCCCGATCCGATCGCGATGCCGTCGAAGAAAGTATGTGTCGCCAGCCCCAGCAGCACCGAGTAGCTGCCGACCGGCGGAGAGAAATTCGTGCTGGTGCGTCTCCTCGCCGAAGTGGAAGTGCGAGACCAGCGTGTGTTCGAGCAGATGCACGCCACAGTATCCGGCCAGCAGCAGCGGCGCGGCCCAGTGCGCATTCAGCGCGAACGCCTCGGGCAGCATCTCCAGCAGCGCGGCGGCCAGCATAAAGCCCGCACCCAGCGCGACGAAGTAGCGCAGCGCACGCGCCGAGGGCGAGCGCCGCACCAGCAGAAAGCCGCCAAGGTAGTCGGCGAGCCCGGCGAAGAGGCCAAGCGCAAGAGCGATCCAGAAGCGCGGTGCAAGCATCAGCAATGAACTATCCTGTTAATCAGATCAATCTTAGCTTGCGTGCAAGCCCCTAGAAAGAAGCTCCCCGGAATGCCTCTGAACTGCGGAATCGTTGGCCTGCCCAACGTCGGCAAAAGCACCATCTTCAACGCACTCACCTCAGCCAAGGCGCAGGCCGCCAACTACCCGTTCTGCACCATCGAGCCCAACACCGGCATCGTGACCGTGCCAGACGAGCGGCTGGACAAGATCTCGGCCCTCGTCAAGCCCAAATCGCTGGTCCCCACCACGATGGAGTTCATCGATATCGCCGGTCTGGTTGAAGGCGCGTCAAAGGGTGAAGGGCTGGGGAACCAATTCCTCGGCCACATCCGCTCCACCGACGCTATCCTGCACGTCGTCCGCTGCTTCGCCGATCCTGAGGTCGTGCACGTTGCTGGCAAGGTCAATCCGCTGCACGATATCGACATCATCAACACGGAACTTCTGCTCGCCGACCTCGACACCGTCGACAAGCGCTACGCCAAGCTCGAGAAGCTGAACAAGCCCGCCAACGCCGACGCCAAGATCAAGGCCGAGTTCGCCGTCGTCGGCCGCCTCAAGGCCGCGCTCGACGCCGGCAAGCCCGCGCGCACCGTCGAGTTCACGCACGATGAGCTGCCGTACACGCGCGACCTGCACCTCATCACCGCCAAGCCGCAGCTCTACGTCGCCAACGTCGACGAGGATGGTCTCACCGGCGGCAACGAATGGGTCGATGCCGTCGAGAAGCGCGCGACGGAAGAGAAATCCCAGGTCATCCGCATCTGCGGCGCCATGGAGGCCGAGATTGCGCAGCTTGATCCCGCCGAGCGCGGCGAATTCCTCAAGGAGATGGGCCTCGCCGAGCCGGGCCTCGACCGCCTGATCCACTCGGCTTACGCCCTGCTGGGCCTCATCACCTACTTCACCGCCGGTGAGCAGGAGGTCCGCGCCTGGACCATCGTGCGCGGCACCAGGGCCCCGGGCGCGGCCGGCGTCATCCACTCCGACTTCGAGAAGGGCTTCATCAAGGCCGACTGCTACCACTGCGAAGACCTGTTCAAGTACGGCAGCGAGCAGGCGGTGAAAGAGAAGGGCCTGCTGCGGTCGGAAGGTAAAGAGTACGTCGTCAAAGACGGCGACATCCTCTTCTTCAAGTTCAACGTGTGAGCGGACGTTTCAGCCGGCTCAACCTGCCTGCGCGTGCGAACGCTCTCCGCGCTCCGCCGCGATCAGGATGACATTCGCAATGCCCAGCAGCAGCACCGCACCCTCCACCTTCTCCGAGATGGGATGAAGCCGCTCAAAGTCGCGCCTTGCCGGGCTTTCGAACGGTGCGGCGTCAATGTCTCCGCCCGCTGCAATGCGGTCGCGCTCCATCGCCGGAACGATCCCATGCTGCACCACGGCAGTCGCCGCGAGCATCAGGACCACGGAAGCAGACTCAATCAGCAGAAGCCGCCGCCCGCGCAGATCGGTACGTGGCTCGGTACGGAGCCACAGCGTGATCGTCCCGATCAGAAACACCGCGCCGCAGGCGCTGCCAACCGTGTTCAACACTTGCAGAGTCCCGCCTACAATCATCCCCGCATCCCGAACCGTGGGCAGAGTGCTGAACGCCAGCGGCGCCAGAATAAACGCGAAGAAGACCAGCCCGCCCACCCAGATGGTGAGAGACAGCAGGCGCAGCGCACGAAAGATAATCGCCATTCGGCTTACACCCAGTCGCGGCCAATCAGCCGCCGGATGCGCTCCTTCGTCGGAGGATGCGTGGAAAACAGGCTGCCGAAGCCGCCGCCCACCAGCGGCGCAATGATGAACAGATGCGCGGTCGCCGGCGAGGCCTGCATCGGCACCTGCTTGGAATAGCTCTCGAGCTTCTGCAGTGCGCTGGCCAGTGCATATGGATTGCCGGTGGTGTGCGCGCCCGTGGCGTCGGCCTCGTACTCGCGCGAGCGAGACACCGCGAGCTGGATCAGCGTCGCTGCGATCGGCGCGAGAAACAGCATCAGCAGCGCAGTCAGCGCGCCGCCATTGCGGTCGCGTCGGTTCCCACCGCCGCCAAAGCCGAAGATCTCCGCGTAGTACGCGAAACGTGCCAGCAGCGTAATGGCGCCGGCCAGCGTTGCCGCAATCGAGCTGGTAAGGATGTCGCGGTTCTTCACGTGTCCCAGCTCGTGCGCCAGCACACCTTCCAGCTCCTCGTCGTTCAGCAGCCCGAGGATGCCATGCGTCACCGCGACCGATGCGTGCTGCGGGTCCCGCCCCGTGGCAAACGCGTTGGGAGAATCGGTCGGAATCACATAGATCTTCGGCGTCGGGATGCCATCCTTCGCCGCCAGCCGCTCCACCACCTCATACGCGCGCGGAAGCTGTTCGCGCGTCACCGGCTGCGCGCGGTAGGCGGCAAGCGTAATCTTGTCCGAGAAGAAGTACGACGTGAAATTCATCCCCACGGAGAGGACAAACGCGAGTATCAGGCCGTTCTGTCCGCCCAGGCGATCGCCAACGAGCAGCAGCAACAAGGTAAGTGAGACCAGCAGCAGCGTCGATTTGAAGGTGTTCATGCGCTCTTTCTGCGCGGCCATGTCCGCCATGGCCTGCGCACCTACAGCGATATTAGACGCGGTGGATTGTAAATCGATCCCGGCTGAGTTCCCGGCTATCCTTCCACTCGCTGCAGTGCGCGCCGCAACACCACGTCATAGGCGGCTTTCTGCTCCGCATATTGCTCCGGCGTAATGCGTCCGGAAAAACGGTCCGTCTCCAGCTCAAAAAGCTCATCCTTCAGCGTTTGCAACAGTGGATTCGGGGCTGCTGCATGCGCGGCCAAAGGGTCCGCTTGTGCCGCAGGCCGAAAGGCCGCCGGCGTCTTGCGGGGCACAGCATCCAGGTTTACAAAGTCCGGTCCGGGATCCTGCCCCACACCTGCCATAGCAGTTGCCGGGGAGTTCTTCAGCATCACGCCCGCTCCCGCAGCCAGCGCCAGTCCCAGCCCGCCCACGATCCACCACTTGTACTTGGAGAGCGGCGCGTTGTTGTCGCCCGGATCGACCGGCACGCCCAGCCCGCCGCCCGGACGCTCGCCGTCTGCAGCCGGTTGCGAGGTTGCACCGGCTTGGTCTGCGCTTGTCGCTCCGCCCGCCGGCCCATTGTCCTGCGGCAACTGTCCCGTGCCCGTGACGGTGAATTCAACCGGCTGCGGGAACGTCGGCTGGTGGTCGTCATAACTCTGCGACTTCACCTCAGGATCGTTGATCGGCTGAAAAGCCGCGCCCGCGAACTGCATCGTCTTCGGCAGCATCACGGCGACATCACCGGTCGGCAGTCCCAGCTTGATGTTAAAAGGCAGGCTGCCGCTGTAAGGAACGGTGTAGGTCACCTGGAACCGCGTCTCGCCCGGCCGCACCGGAAAGGTAAAGGCGTAGTGACCGGTCGCCGCGTCGATGGTCTTGATGGTGGTGCTGGTGGGCAGCCCTCCGGGCGCACTGGCCACGGCCTCGCCGGGCTGCGCTCCCTTGGGCAGGTAGAAGTCGAAGGTGTTGCCGCCGTACTGTGTCCGCGGCGGCGCGGATGCGTTTTGCACGAAGAAGTTCTCCATCACGTTCAGCGTCCTGCCCGCAGGATCGGTCTCCGCGCGCACCACCAGCGCCTCGCCGCTGATGCCGTCGATCTTAGTGGCCGAGTCGTAGACATCGATGTCCACCGCGCCCGAACCTGGAGTTACGCTCTTGAAGTACTCCGCGCCCGCGTGCGTGATGTGCAGCAGGATCTGCCCCCCGTCCGGAACGTCGACGTGAAAGTCGCCCTTCGCGCCGGAGGTCGCCTTCGCGATCTCGTCCATGCTCTGCGCCGTGTTGATGACCGCGATCGTATCGCCGGCCGAAGGCCTGCCCGTGGTGCGGTTGGTCACGGTGCCGGTCAGGGTCGCAGCGAGTGAAGAAGCCGCGAACAGCATCGTTGCGGCGGCGGAAAAAGTGCAGCTCGTTCGATTCATCATTTGGTCCAGTTCTCGATTGGTAGATCAGGGATGCGCCGGAATTCGCGTTCATTATTGGTTACAAGCGTAAGACCCAGTTGCAGACAATGCGCCGCAATCCACAAATCGTTGTTGCCGATTATTTGCCCTTTGCGCTGCAGATAAAGACGCACTTTGCCGTAAATCCCTGCAACTTCCCGGTTGAACAGGAGCACCGGAATGCCCTCGGTAAATTCCTCCAGCGTTCGAAGGCCCGCCGCGGGGCTCGCGCTCTTCTCTGCGCCAAAGCGCAACTCGGCGTAAGTCACAATGGACATGCCCACGTCATGCAACGACAGACCGGAGAGACGATCGAGCAGGTCCGGTTTCTTGCGCGCGACATAGATACAGGTGTCGGTATCAACCATGAAACGCATCGATCAGAGTCCTTCGCGCTCCTGAGGCGGAGGGTCGTCCCGGTCGTCGGCAAAGAAATCGTCCGGCATTCCCATCAAAGCTTCGAAGGCCGCCTTGACACTCCGCACCTTTGGCTGCCGGATCAGGATGTCTTCGCCTTGCCGAACCAGCTCCACCTCTTTTACCTTGAGGCGGAACTCTTTGGGCAAGCGAATCGCCTGGCTGTTCCCGGATTTGAATACCTTGGCAGTCGGCATGACAGTAGACCTCTTCTGTAGAAGTATACACATGACGTATATACGGAACGTACTCTTTCACGCCGCTGGAACAACTAGACTCTCGCCCTTGTTCCCCTCATGCCTCGCGACTCCAGCAGTTCCATCTCCGCGATCACCGCGGCTGCCTCATCCTCCAGCGAGCGCCGCTGCTGCTCGTAGTCCGCCCCGGTGAACTTGCCGGCCTGGTGCTCGAAGCTCAGGTCGCGCAGGTTCTCATAGATAGAGTCCTTGCGCTCCCGCAGGGAGTCGATGCGCGTCTTGTCTGCCTGGGTAAACGGATTGCGCTCCGGCCAGAAGATATACGCAGCGCATACGGCGGTCAGCACGACGATGGCGATTACTTCCATGTATCAGTACTCCGTCTCGCGGCGAATCCGCTCGCGCAGCGCGTCCTCGTGAGGTGTGCTCCCCGAAAAAGCCTCGAAGGGGAGATCTCCAGCGGTCGTCGCAAACCGCCGCTTCCACACCCACACAACGCCAAAGGTCCCGACGATCGCCAGCGCAAAGATCGCGAACGGGACGATCCACGCAACGTTGTCGAAACCGCCGCGGATGGGCGCGGCCAGCACCGTAGGGCCATACTTCGCGGCAAACCACGCCAGAATCGCCTTGTCGCTTGCGCCGCCGGCCACCTGCGCATGCAGCTCCTGAATCATCCCCGGCGAGGAAGGGCAGCCCAGGTGGTTGCACTCCAGCAGAATCTGTCCGCAGCCGCACGCGCACATCAGCTCGTTGCCCACCCGGTCATACTGCGAGTGCACCGCGCCCAGCATGGTCACAGCGATCGCGCAGAGAAGAACGCATTGGACGGCCTTCGCCCAAAAAACCACGCCCCGCTTCGCCCCGAAAATCGCCCGGAATACGCTCAACAAGCGGGGATTCTGCTCTTGCGCGCTAGACATTGCTCACCTTCGCCAGCACTCCCGCTGCATTCACATCCGCAGCCACCGGAACCGTATCGTCACTCTCATTGCGCAGCCGCACCGACGTCCGCTGCAGGTTGGGGACCAGCGCGATGCCTGTACCGAAGACCACAATCACCACACCAATCCATATCCATGTAATCAATGGATGCAGCTGCGCGCGAATCTCCGGCTGGTTCGTATTGGGGTCCCGGCCGTCGAAGACGACGTACAGGTCGCTCTGCGCGGTCGAGTGCAGCGCCACCATGGTCGCCGGCTGCTCATGATCGGTGCCGGGGAAGTAGACCCGCCGCTCCGGTGCCAGCTGCTTGATGAACTTGTTGCCGCGGTAAACGTCCAGCAGCGCATAGTCGGTGTCATACTCCGCCGTCGAGTCCTGGGTGATGCTCTCGCACACCAGCCGGTAGGGGCCGATAAACATCTGGTCGCCGTCGCCCATCACCATCTGCGCGGAGCGGTTGAACGCGCCGCCCGCAATGCCGATAAAGATCACCACCACCCCGAAGTGGATGATGTAACCGCCATAACGTCGCGTATTGCGCCGCGTCAGCAGTAGGGCGGACGCGAAGAGATTCTTACCCGTCTGCGCCTTCACCACCCGCGCACCGCGCAGGAACTCCTCGGTAATGCCCGTAATTACTCCAGCCGCAAGCGAGAACGTCACCAGCGAGAAGAAGGTCGACTGCATGTCGTCGCCGTCATTCCATGGCCGCACTCCCCCCGCGATCAACGCAACCGCCGCCGCCACCATCGCTACGATGGGCAGCACAAAGTTGCGCCGGATGGAGCGCATCGACGTCGCCCGCCACGCCAGCAACGGACCGATCCCGGTAAGAAACAGCAGGAACAGCCCGATCGGAATGTTGACCCGGTTGTAGAACGGAGCGCCCACCGCGGTCTTGTCACCCTGCACGTATTCGCTCAGCACCGGGAACAGCGTGCCCCACAGCACGACGAAGCACGCCACGAGCAGAATGAGGTTGTTGAACAGGAAGCTCGACTCGCGGCTCACCAGCGACTCCAGCTTGTTCTCGCTCTTCAGGTGGTCGCGCTGCAGGAAGAATGTGAACAGGCACACCGAGAAGGCAATCGTGATGAACGCGTAGAACCACGGCCCAATGTTCGACTGCGCAAACGCGTGCACGCTCTGCACCGCGCCCGACCGCGTCAGCAGCGTGCCCAGGATAGTCAGCAGGAACGTCGAGAAGATCAGCCACACGTTCCAGTTCTTCATCATCCCGCGCTTCTCCTGCATCATCACCGAATGCAGAAACGCGGTGCCGGTCAGCCACGGCATCAGCGAGGCGTTCTCCACCGGGTCCCAGCCCCAGTAGCCGCCCCAGCCCAGCACGCTGTACGCCCAGTGCGCGCCCATAAAGATGCCGACCGTGAGGAAGAGCCACGTCACCATCGTCCAGCGGCGCGTAATGTGGATCCACTTCTCACCCGGATACCGCATCATCAGCGCGCCCAGCGCGAACGCGAACGGCACCGAGAAGCCCACATACCCCAGGTAGAGCAGCGGCGGGTGCATCACCATCTCCGGATAGCGCAGCAGCACATTCAGGCCGTTGCCGTCGGCGGGCACCGGCCCCTGTGTGAGCGAAAACGGCGGTGCGCCTACGCACAGCAGCAGCAGGAAGAAGATCTGGATCGCCGCCAGGATTACGGATGCAAACGCCGACAGCCGCATATCCAGGCGATGCCGCACCCGCAGCACCAGCCCATAGCCGCTCAGCAGCCACGCCCACAGCAGCAGCGAACCCTCCTGGCCGCTCCACAGCGCGGCGAACTTGTACGCCGGGTTCAGAGCAATGTTCGTGTGCTCGCGGATGTACTCAACGGAGAAGTCATTGGTGAACGCCGCCCACACCAGCGCGAAGGCCGCGCAGGTGACCGCGAGAAAGCTGGCAATGCCCGCACGTCTCGCCGTCTCGCCCAGCCGGTTCCATAACTCAACTGGACGGCCGCTCGCGCGCAATCCGGCAGCCGAGGAGCCCCACAAGGCCAGTCCGCCCGCAGCAAAGTTGTAAACGGTAAGAACGAGGCCGAGCAGGAGACAGAAGCTCCCGAACTCCGGCATGGGATGAGGCTGCATGGCACGCCTATTCTCTCAAATCGGCGCACCTTCCGCCTGTGATGTGCAGTTTGAGGAGCGATCTTCGCGCAAACCTGGCACAAAAGGAGAATCAGCCGTGCCGTCTACGCCGCGCCCTGCTCCTGGGCCAGCGGATTGAGGATCTCCCGCAGGTTCATCAGCATCAACTCCGGCGACAGCGGCTTCAGCAGAAAGCGCGCATTCAGCCCGTCGTATTCCACTTCCGCCTCTTCCAGGCCACTGATCACCATCACCGGCAGGTCAGGATGCGTCTTGCGCAGCTCACGTACAAACTCCGAACCGTTCATGCCCGGCATTAAATGGTCCGTAACGATGGCGCCGATCGGGGCGGGGAACTCACGGTTGCGAAATTGTTCCAGCGCGCGCGCCGGATTCAATGCGGCGATCACGTAATAGCCCGCCCTTCGCAGGATCGTCTGTCGTGTGGCCGCCTGAACTGCGTTGTCGTCGATCAGCAGCACAGCCGATGGGTTGCCAAGAGTCATCTGCCGATCGTCTTCAGTCATCATCCTCACCAAATTCGCCCCGCTCGCGCGCCCTCTATTGGCTATCCCAGGCACCGCACTTGTAGGAGGGCTCTGGAATGCTAAGACGCAGAATCTGCTCATGTCGTATACCTGAACGCTGTCAGATATTTTGGGTCGACCCTTTGTAAACAGGCAACTGCCGCTCCCACCCCCACTGAAGCCGACGGCGGCCCTTTCTGTCAAACTCCCCGGCTGCCCTCAAGGTGGTATTGCCCGCAATCGCGGCTTGCGGCAATCTGGAGAACGAGATGTTCCCCGGCCGCGTGGGAGGATGCGCAAGTAGCAGAATCCAGAGATGCTTACCGCCGCCAAAAATGAACCCGAAGACTCTCAGGGCATCGCTTAAGCCATGAACATTAAGTACCGCGTCAATGAGAGGGACTACAGAAGCGCCGCGCTGCTCGAACTGCGCAAGCGCAACAAGTGGTCGCTGGTTGAGTTCTACAGCCCCTACATCATCGCTATCGTCTGGATCGGCGCCTGCTTCATCCCCGACGACTTTGACCTCTTGTTGACCCTCGGCATCATCCCCATCTTCATGTCTGTCCTCTGGATGCGCCGCCGCCGTTTCGAGAACGACTATCGCCGCAAGCGCAACTTCCACCTCCTGCATTCGCTCGATCTGGACCGCAACGGCCTGCGGCTGGAGACCACCGACGGCTCTGTGCGCAGCACCTGGGCCAACTACACCAAGTTCGCCGAAGACCCAGACAACTTCGTGCTCTTCCAGAAGAGCGGCCATGGCTTCTTCCCCATCCCCAAAGACCACCTGACACCAACCGAGATCGAAGAGCTCGGCTCCATGCTCCAGTCCCGCCTGCCTCGAGTCGAGTAACGGCCCAGGAAGAAAAATTCTTCCCACTCCATGCAGCATTCTGCGCGTTGCCGGATTGAATCCCATTCGCGCAAACTCCGCATCGCACAAGGCTTTTCCACGTTCATTGCTTGCGATAATGAACCATGAAGCGCCGCACCATCGAGCACTACGAGATCATCCGCAAGATCGGGGCCGGCGGCTCGGGCGTCGTCTACCTCTCCACCGATACCCTCCTGCAGCGCCCCGTCGTGCTCAAGCTGCTCAAGCGCGGCACCCAGTCGCTCGAGCAGGTCCGCGCCACCCAACTCCGTGAGGCCCGTCTCGCCTCCGCCATCGACCACCCCAACGTCTGCGCCATCTATGACGTCGGCGAAGCGCCCGCCGAATCCGGGAGCGGCGCCGGCAGCAAAGACGATGCGGCCGAAGCCTACATCGTCATGCAGTACATCCCCGGCAAGCCGCTCGACAAGGTGATCGCCGAGGGTCCCGCCAGCCTGCAACTGGTGCTCTCCGCCGGCATTCAGATCGCCGACGGCCTCTTCGCCGCGCACCAGCTGGGCATCTTCCATCGCGACCTCAAGCCCGCTAACGTCATGCTCACCGACGGCGGCCTGATCAAGATCCTCGACTTCGGCCTTGCGCGCCAGTTCAGCATGGACGAGGCCGACTTCGATCCCGCCGCGCCCGACCGCCGTCCCACGCCGCCTCCGCCCGAGGCCACCTACACCGCGCGCGGTGGCACCATCGCCTACATGGCGCCGGAGCAGTTCGTCACCGGCCGCTCCTCCGCCCAGACCGACATCTTCGCGCTCGGCCTGATCCTCTATGAGCTCGCCAGCGGACGCCATCCCTTCCATCGACCGGATACGCCGGAGTTCCAGACCATCCGCGCACTCCAGTTCGCCGATCCGCCCAACCTGCGCGAGATCGTCCCCGAGCTGCCCGTCGAACTCGAGTCCGTCATCCTGCGCTGCCTGGAGAAGCAGCCTTCAGCCCGTTTCGCCTCCGCCGCCGACGTGCGCGAAGGCCTGCGCACCGTGATGAAGGCGCTGCAGCTCGACTCGGTCGGCCTTCCCGGCGACGCCATCTCGCACAGATACCCGCGCAGGGCCGGCTCGAGCTCGACTCGCCCGAGGAAGAGAAGCGCACCACCGGCATCCTCTCCATGCTCGCCGAGCGCTTCCGCGAGTCCGGCGCCACGGCCACCTCACAAGCAGAACTCCATCGTCGTGCTGCCCTTCATCAACTTCGGCGCGGCCACGCACACCGAACGGCGACCACGCCCGCGCCGCTCTATGGCTACGCGCTCGCCGATGCCATCGCCGCGCGGCTCGCCCGCATGACCTCGCTGGTGGTGCGCCCATCCAGCTCGCTGATGTCCATCCCCGCGCAGCAGCTCGATCCGCTGGCCATCGGCAAGAAGCTGCTGGTCCGCTTCGTGCTCGCCGGCAACTTCTTCCGCTCCGAGTCCGGCTTCGACCTCAACTGGCAGCTCCTCGACGTGCCCTCGCAGTCCGTCCGGGCCGGCGGCTCCATCAACGTCGCGTCCTTTGACCTCATCAGCGTGCAGACCGAGATCTGCAACGAGGTCTTCTCCACCCTGCAGGGCTTCGGCGATCTGGCAAATGCCGCGACTGCGGCCGACTCCGCGCGTGACGACGATGCGGCTTCGCTCTCGCCCGATGTCTCCGAGGAGTATCTCCAGGCGCGCGCCGTGCTCTCCTCCTTCATGTCGCGCACCGGCTCGCTCGATGACCTCAACCGCGCGCGCGTGCTCTTTGAGAGCGTCACCGCCCAGCACGCAGACTACGCGCCAGCCTGGTCCGGCCTCGGCATCACGCACCTGCAGTACGCCCGCCACGGGCTGGGCGGCCAGATCCATCGTGCTGGAGGCCCGCCGCGCCTTCGACAAGGCGCTCGAACTCGATCCCGGCTCGGTCGAGGCCAATCTCTACCGCGTCTACATGCTGCTCTCCCGCGGCGAAAAAGAGTCCGCCCGCCACGGCATCGAGCAGTTGCTGCAGCACCGCCGCCAACGACTGGAACGTCCATCTCGTCGCCGGCATCACTCTGCGTATCGACGGCATGTACGACGAGGCGCTCGACCAGTTCAACACCTCCCTGCGCCTCAACCCGGACAACGCCGCCATCATCTACAACCACCGCGCGCGCGTGTATCAATATCAGAACCAGCTCGAGCTCGCCGGCGAGGAGATCGAAAAAGGCCTCACGCTGGAGCCGCGCCAGCCGCTGCTGCGCATCTCGCTCGGCTATCAGCAGATGCGCCTCGGCGATCTCGCCCGCGCCGTGCAGACGCTCGAAGAGCGTCATCTCCGACGAGGCCTCGCTGCGCATCGTCTTCCCCACCATTGCGCTCTGCTACGTCCAGCTCGGCGACCGCGCCAAGGCGGCAACCTTCATCCTTGACGAAACCCTCTCCGCCGCCGAGGCCGACGGCGAGATGGCCTACCGCCTGGCCACCTATTTCGCGGTGGACGGCGACGAGTCCGAGGCGCTGCACTGGCTGCGCCGCGCCATCTATCTCGGCAACGAGAACTATCCCTGGTTCTCCAGGAACCCGGCATGGAAGCACCTCACCGGCCACTCCGACTTCGAGCGCATCCTCGAAGACCTCAAAAAGTCCTACCGCCGCAACCAGAAGAACTGGAAACGCCTCCTCGCCCAGGCCAGCGACTGATCGAGCGCGCACGCAGAAACGCCGCCCACTCGGAGCGGCGTTCTCATCTTCTGGTTGGCGTTCTCATCTCTAGGTACGGCCTACTCTCCGCTAACCGCAGCCTTCTTCTCGATCGCCGCATGCTGCCCCGCGCCCAGCGGCGTCACGCTCATCGGCTCGGTCAGGCTGAAGACCAGCTCCAGGTCCTTGGGCAGCTCGGCCTGCGTGTCCTGCTTCAGCCAGACGATCGTTGCCGCGCCTGCGCCAACTCCCGCGCCTACTACAGCGCCAACCGGCCCGCCCATCATCGCGCCCGCCGCCGCACCGCCGCCGGTCGAAAGTCCCAGCACCGCCGCGGTCTTCTTCATGTCATTGCGATGTTCGATCGTGCCCTCGTCGTCGACCTTGGTCTTGTCCCAATCGCCGGTGTCGATCACCCGCGCCCGCACCACATACACCGAACCATCCGGCAGCGTAATCGACCGCGGCTCCAGATGGATTGCCGCGCCGCCGTTGAATCGCGTCCCGCCGTGCACGTACGTCACGCGACCTTCCAGTACGGAACCCGCCGGCGCAATCACATCTCCATCGCGCATAACCGGCGCGCTCAGCACCGCGCTAAACTCCGCACCCTGCCTGGTCGTCTCGGTCGAGAGCGTCTCGCGCAGCCGCGCCTTGATCACCGCGCCCTGGCCCACCGCACCCGCCGGTGAAAACACCCGCGTCACAATCCCTGCGTCAGGATCATTCGGGTCGACAGCCTTAATCACGCTGCGTCCCGCCGTCGCCTCGGTCACAATATTCGCGTCCGGATCGAACGCCGGACCCGCAGTGGCCTGAGCAGGCACCGCAGCGGCCGCGCCCGCTCCGCTGTACGGCACATACGCGCCATAGGTCTCGCCCGGAGCCGCCGGAATCACCGCGCCTGGAGCAGCTTGCGTCGTCGGCATCGCGCTCATCGGAATCGCAGCAGAAGGCTTCGCCGCAGGCACCATGGGAGTCGCATCATCCGTATCCACAATGGGCGCCGTCGGCGGATGCGACACACCGGAGCTCTGCGCCACCGCCGGCATCGACGCCAATAGCCCCAGCGCCGCCCCCCCGCAGGTCATACCCGCAACCCTCTTCCAACCCTCAGCAATCCTCATCGAACCCTCCTGTCGCCAGCCCCATATCCTGTCCACTCAGCCGCATGTGCTCAACTCGCACGCGGCATCTACAACTTGGTTAACACTGAGACTAGGGCGAGGCTGCGCCCAACGCATAAAAAACCTTGGCAGGGAATCGAAACAACCAATAGAGAGAAGCGACCGGGCAATAGAAAGATGCGACCAGAAGCGCCATCCAGGCCCTTGGGTCGCCCAGCTCCCCCGTGCTGCCCGGACGCTTACAACCCTCGCGCCACAAAAGGTGAGGGCGGCCCAGTTCGGGGCCGCCCTTGTACCTTCCCGGAGTTGCTTTGCCAACGAAACCCATGTCGTAGGAGAAACGACAAAGTCGCTATGCACCCTCACCTAATGCAACCGTCGGGCCATTCGTTCTCAGCCGCACTCACTCACAAAATCAATGGTTTACAGAGTTCCCATGAGCCCTTTCTAACCAGACTGCACTTCTTTGCACGCCCTGAGCGAAACATTTTCCATCCCGTCCAGCAAAATCTTCCCACCCCGGACAATCTCCCGCGGCTCCCAGGTCCATTTTCGCCGCCCTCAGCTCGCCCTTCGCCCACCTTTGCTAAAATCCATTTTGTTGAAGCGCCCCGACATCGACCTCATTACAACCATCCGCGCAACCCACGGGCCGGCCGTCCCCGTTGACCTTCGGGCCCGCCGTCCCCAACTCAAAGACCGGCTTGCCCACCGCATCGTCGCACAAGGTAACCACCCCGGCGCCCAATCCGGCGTCCTGGCCGACGCCTCCCACAGCCCCAGCACGAACAGGAGCCCTATGACCGAGATCGTTTCCATCATCGCCCGCGAAATCCTCGACTCCCGCGGCAATCCCACCGTCGAAGCTGACGTCACCCTCTCCGGCGGAGCCATGGGCCGCGCCGCCGTCCCCTCCGGAGCCTCCACCGGAGAGCATGAAGCCGTCGAGCTGCGCGACGGCGACAAGAGCGTCTACCTCGGCAAGGGCGTGCTGCAGGCCGTCGAAAATGTCGAGACGATTCTTGCTCCCGAGCTCGCCGGCCTCGATGCCTCCAACCAGCGCCTCGTCGACGCCACCATGATCGCCATCGACGGCACCGAGAACAAGGGCAAGGTCGGCGCCAACGCCATCCTCGCCGTCTCCATGGCCACCGCCCGCGCTACGGCGAACGCGCTCAACCTCCCGCTCTATCGCTACCTCGGCGGCGTCAACGGCTGCGTGCTGCCCACGCCCATGATGAACATCCTCAACGGCGGCTCCCACGCCGACTCGAACGTCGACTTCCAGGAGTTCATGGTCATGCCGGTCGGCGCGGAGACCTTCTCCGATGCTCTGCGCTGGGGCGTCGAGGTCTTCCACACCCTCAAAGGCGTGCTCAAGAAGAACGGCTACAACACCGCCGTCGGCGACGAAGGCGGCTTCGCTCCCTCGCTCAAGTCCAACGAAGAAGCCATCGAACTCATCCTCGAGGCCATCGAAAAGGCCGGCTACACTCCCGGCGAGCAGATCGCCATCGCGCTCGATCCCGCCTCCAGCGAGTTCTACGACAAGGAGAAGGGCAAGTACATCTTCAAGAAGTCCGACAAGCGCGAGCTCACCTCCGCGGAGATGGTCGACTTCTGGGCCGACTGGGCCGCCCAGCTACCCCATCGTCTCCATCGAAGACGGCCTCGCCGAGGACGACTGGGACGGCTGGAAGCTGCTCACCGACAAGATCGGCCACATCCAGCTGGTCGGCGACGATCTCTTCGTCACCAACACCCTCCGCCTGCAGCAGGGCATTGAGCAGAAGGTCGCGAACTCCATCCTGATCAAGGTCAACCAGATCGGCACCGTCTCAGAAACCCTGGAAGCCATCGAGCTCGGCCGCCGCTACGGCTACACCTCGATCATCTCGCACCGCTCCGGCGAGACCGAGGACACCTTCATCGCCGACCTCGCCGTGGCCACCAACGCCGGCCAGATCAAGACCGGCTCCGCCTCGCGCACCGACCGCATCGCCAAATACAACCAGCTCCTGCGCATTGAAGAACAGCTCGGCCAGGCCGCCGAGTTCCTCGGCATCGAGTCCCTCAACTTCCAGTAGCGTCTTGCCAGATGAAGCAAAGAGGCGTGGCCTTGGCCATGCCTCTTTGCTTGTCATTCTGAGCCGTAGGCGAAGAATCCCCGCATTTGTGCCCAGAGAGATGTGAGTCGGGTGGCCCATCCTTCGCTGAGCGAAGGGTGGGTTGCTTCTTGCTTGTTATCCTGAGTCGGCCCCAATGAAGCTTTTCACCCTCGCTCTCCTCCTCGCCTCTCTCTGCGCCCCCGCCCTTTACGCGCAGAAGAAACCCGAACCCCTCGGCAGCTTCGCCGTCGCCTGGACTTATCTCTGGGCCGATCAGGGCGCCGGCTACCGCTCCAACCTCAATGGCTGGTTTGTGCGCCCTGCGATCAACGTCGGCCGCGGCTACGCCATCTTCTTCTCCAACACCAACTACTACGGCCACAACGCCAAGGGCGAGCTCAACTCGCACGGCTTCACCCTGGGCCTCACCAGACAGGTCTTCCCCACGCCGCACCTCAAGCCCAGCATCTTTCTTGAGGCCGGCGACGTCCGCTCCTCCTCCGCCAGCGGCATTACGGAGCAGCCCATCGTCGCCACCGGCTTCGGCCTCTCCATCCCGCTGGCGCACCGTGTCTCGCTCGTTCTCACCCCGGCCGAGTACGTCTTCCTCTATCCCCACGCGGATTGGCGCAACGACTTGAACGCCAAGGTCGGTCTCAGCTTCCCCTTCGGACACCGCTAGACCGCGTCATGCCCCGCACCGGAGGCTGTCAAGCCCCCGCGCATCCACTCTCGCGCGTAACTCGCACTCAACGCGGGAGATAAATCTTTCCGAAAGTTGGCATAACAGTTTCGCTCGAGCCGGTAAAATAGAGGTAGTAAAGCAAAGGCCCGGCACCAGCCGGGCCCTTCGCATTTAACTCTTGGCTTGGCGTGCTGTCTCTACCAACTCCTTTGTTTTCTATTACGACCTGCAACCCATTTGTTTTCAAGTACAGGCTCAGTTTTACCGGGGTGGCACTCATGCTCGATACCATCCACCAACCGGAAATCAATCACTTACCATCTTTCCGAGGCCGAGACGAACGGGTCAGCGCTCCGCGAGTCAAGGGGACCTGTAGCTTGTTCATCCGGTCTACCCGGGTGTCTGGGTGGCCCATTCATGCGGCGGGCGTCAGCACGCGCATGAGTGGGGAAGAAGAATCTACTCCGGCGTGCCCGCCTCGCTCTTCACCGGCCGCATCAGCGGAAAGAGGATCACGTCGCGGATCGACTTCGCCCCGGTCAGCACCATGGTCAGCCGGTCCACGCCGATGCCCTCGCCGGCCGTCGGCGGCAGACCGTAGCCCAGCGCGCGCACGTAGTCCTCGTCGACATCGGCCATGGCTTCGTCATCCCCGCGCTTGCGTTCCTCCACCTGCGCCTCGAACCGGGCCTTCTGATCGACAGGATCGTTCAGCTCGCTGAAGGCATTGCCCACCTCGAACCCTCCGATGTAGAACTCGAACCGCTCCACCCACTCCGGCTCATCGGGCTTCACCTTCGACAGCGGCGATACCGCAAGAGGGAAGTCATAGATGATCGTGGGCTGTTGCAGATGCTCTTCTGCTAGTCCTTCGAAGAGAGTCGCAATAGCCTTACCAGGATAGGAATCACCGAGCAGCCGACTTGCAACAGCCGCACCGAGCGCAGCTCCGAAAGCTCGTCCGAGCTCATTAGATGAAAAATGGCTCCGTCCGTCCAATGCAGTCGACTAGTTCTCGTTCGGCGACGCTGAGAAGAGACCAAAAAGTATCTGAAAGAACGGAATGAGTCAGCCGCCGGTTTGGTTCTCATCTCTTCTGGCCAGAACTTAATGATCGCCTCGCGCATGCTCAGCTGCTGCCACTTCTCTGGCGCAAGGTCGATCTCATGGCCGTTGAACGTCGTCTTCGTCGTGCCGTTCACCTCCATCGCGACGTACGCGATCAGCTCCTTGGTCAGCTCCATCAGGTCGTGGTAGTTCGCATACGCCTGGTAGAACTCGAGCATGGTGAACTCAGGGTTGTGCTGCGTGCTGATGCCCTCGTTGCGGAAGTTGCGGTTGATCTCATACACGCGGTCCATCCCGCCGACCACCAGCCGCTTCAGATAAAGCTCCGGCGCGATGCGCAGCTTCAGGTCGATGTCCAGCGCATTGTGGTGCGTGAGGAACGGTCGCGCCGCAGCTCCGCCTGCGATGGTATGCATCATCGGCGTCTCCACCTCGAGATAGCCGCGCGCATCGAAGAACCGCCGCATCGCGCGCAACACTGCCGCCCGCTTCACGAACACCTCCCGCACCTCGGGATTCACAAAGAGGTCGAGATACCGCTGGCGATACCGCAGCTCCTGGTCCTCAAGCCCGTGGAACTTGTCCGGCAGCGCCAGCATCGCCTTGGCGAGAAACGTAATCGGAGCTTTGCCCGGCGTGGTCGCCGCGACATGCACCGTCAGCTCGCCCGTCCGCGTGCGCATCATCCATCCGCGCACGCCGATGTGGTCGCCGAGGTCCAGCAGCTTGTACAGGGCGAACGCATCCTCGCCGACATCATCCTTGCGCACGTAGATCTGCAACCGCACACCATTTTGCTGCAACTGCGCAAAGCCCGCCTTGCCCTGGAGACGATGCGCCATCACGCGCCCCGCAATCGAGACCTCATGCTTGGTGCCCGCCGCCAGCTCCGCCTCGAACTGCTCCGGCGTGACGGAGTCAAACTCTGCCCGCAGCTCAGGGATGGTCGCCGTCGCCTCGTAGCTGTTGGGATACGTCGCCTCAAGATCGCTGGCGATGCCGCCCTTGCGCCCCAGCGCGGCGATCTCCTTCAGCTTCTCCAGCCGCTCGTTGTACAGCCGTTCTTCAAACTGCGATTCGTACACTCAGATTGCCCTTGGAATGAATTGTCGCTGACGATCCAGTATAAGCGGCGCACGCAGCCCCCCTCACCCTGCTGCAAGCGCCCGCCGCATCATGATGTAATGATCCAGCCATGCCCGCTCCTGAGCAAAACGATCTCAACTCGCAAGGCGCCAACAAAAAGCCCGGCATGCGCGACCTGGTCACCGCCGAGTCGATGATCCAGCTTGCGCTGGCCATTCCCGCCGGCTGCGTCATCGGCTGGGCCGCCGGCGCTTGGCTCGACCGCCACTACCAGCAGGACTGGATCGCCGTCGCCGGCATCGTCCTCGGCGCGGTCGCTGGCTTTGTGCAGATCTATCGCACCGCCGCGCGCTTCCTCAAGGACAGCCGTTGACACTTGCCGCCTTCACCGATGAGGACGCGCGCCGTTCGATCAGCAACGCCGTGCGCCTGGTTGCCATCGCCGCTGTTCTCGGCGTCCCGCTGCTCTGGTGGAAGCTGGGCTGGCCGTCCGCGGCGCTGTTCGCCGTGGGCGCGCTCATCTCCGGCTCTGGTCTCTTCGAGTGGCTGCGCCTGATGTCCGCATTGATGGCCCGCATGGCCGCTGCCGAAGCCGATGTTGATGCCAATCCCGCCGCCGTCAAGCCACTCGCACCCGTGCTGATCGGCTTCTTTCTGCGCCTGTTCGTCGCCGTGATCGTTCTGTATGTTAGCCTTAAGTATCTGCAAGGATCAGTCTTCGCTCTGGCTGCCGGTCTGGCTTTAGGCGCGGCCGCGTTGCTCATCGAAGGTCTGCGGCTCGTCCGAAGCTGGACCACTTAGCCGCGTCGCCTGATCCCTGTAGCCATCATTTTTATGCCGACTCAGCTGCTCTTCACACGCTTCCTGAACGCCCACCTTGCCGCGCCGGTCGACTCGCTGCTGGCCGCGTTCCACGTTACGCCGGACCACCCGCACGCGCCCATCAGCAACTCGCTCGCGATGGAGGTGCTGGTGGTCGCGGTCCTGCTCATCTACTTTGTTCTGGTAAGGATCACGCTCAACGTGGAAAAGCCCTCCGCGCCGCAGCATCTTGCCGAGGCGATCAATAGCTTCGTTCTCGATCAGAGCGAGTCCATTATCGGCCACGGGTATGAGCGCTTCGCTTCTTACCTAAGCGCTCTGGGCATATTCATCCTTGTGTCCAACCTGATGGGCCTGGTTCCCGGTCTTGAGTCGCCGACAGCCGATGTAGTTGTCCCGCTTGGCTTGGCTGTAGTGACCTTTGTCTACTATCACTATCAGGGTATCCGGTCGAACGGGTTCAGCTACTACAAGCAATTCCTTGGGCCAGTTTGGTGGCTCTATCCGCTGATGTTTGTGATCGAAGTTGTATCGCACCTCGCACGCGTGCTCTCACTTACCGTTCGTCTCTACGCCAACATGTTCGCCGGAGACATGCTGACATTGGCATTTTTCTCCCTCATCCCGATTGGCGTTCCGTTGCTGTTTCTTGGTTTACACATGGTTGTCGCTGTGATCCAGGCATATGTATTCATGCTTCTGACGATGATTTATCTATCATTGGCAATTGCTCACGACCACTAGACATCGATTTCGCCACGGAGATGCTCTCCCGCTTCGTGGTGCGCACCAACGCCGTTCAGCGTGAGGGTGCCAGCACGGTGAGCATCAACCACCCACTGGCGGCGTACTTTGGGAGAACGGAGCAACACAATGCGTAAACTGCAATTCCTCTTCCTCTCGCTCTCCGCGATGCTGGCCGCAACGCCCGCCTTCGCGCAGGCCGCAGCAGCCAGCCCAACCGCCAACACACTGGGTTCCGCTTGCTGCAGGTCTCAGCATGGCACTGGCCGCAGGTCTCTGCGGACTCGGCCAGGGCAAGGCAACCGCTTCCGCCACCGAAGCACTCGCCCGCAACCCCGGCGCTCGCCCCGGAATCTTCGTCTTCCTGATTCTCGGCCTTGCGCTTATCGAGTCACTCGCTCTCTTTACGTTTCGTCGTCATCCTTCTCAAGGTGAAGTAGTATCCATCAGCGTTCGTCGGAGTACAGAAAGAGCCTCCCTTGCGGAGGCTCTTTGCCTTGCGTCCGTGTTTGTCACCGGTTTGCGCGCCTTGGTAGACTTCTTTCGCCGCCGCGAGATGCGATAAAGGAATCGCTTACCCTCGCGGCCAGAGAGAGAAACGCATGAACCAGTTCAATCTCACACGCCGCACCGTCCTCACCGGAATGGCCGCTGCCGCCGCCGGCAGCGCCACCTTGAATCGCCTCAACGCCTTCGCGCAGCCGCCAGCGGCCATGCGGCCCGTGCTCAAGACCGACGAGCTGATATCCGGCAAGACCGCCGGCCTGGTTCCGTTTCCCATGACCGAGGTCCGCCTCACGGACTCAATCTTCAAGCAGCAGGCGGAGTACAACCAGCAGTATCTGGCCTCGCTCTCAACAGACCGGCTGCTGCACAGCTTCCGCCTCACTGCCGGCATCACATCCACCGCCACTCCCTACGGCGGCTGGGAGAAGCCGGACTGCGAGCTGCGCGGCCACTTCAACGGCGGCCACTATCTCTCCGCGGTTGCGCTGGCGTATGCCAGCACCGGCAATGAGGACCTGCGCAAGGCAGGCGACACCATGGTCGCCGAGATGGTGCGCTGTCAGAAGGCGAACAACAACGGCTACCTCAGCGCGTTCCCGGAGAAGGAGTTTGAGACGCTCGCGAGCGGGCAAGAATGTATGGGCGCCGTTCTACACGCTGCACAAGATCATGGCCGGGCTGGTGGACATGTACATCCACACCGGCAATGAGGACGCGCTGCAGACAGCTGAAGGCATCGCGGGCTGGGTGAGCGCGTACTTCCAGGCCATCAGCGACGACCAGCGCATGTTCATGCTGCGCACCGAGTACGGCGGCATGAATGAGGTGCTGGCGAACCTTGCCTCGCTCACCGGACGCGAGCGCTATCTGCAGACGGCGCACCTGTTCGAGCAGCCGATGTTCCTCGATCCGCTGGCCGGGCATCGCGATGCGCTTACCGGCATCCATGCCAATACTCATGTGCCCAAGGTGATCGGCGCGGCGCGCATGTATGAGCTGACCGGCGACACGCGTTATCGCGACATCGCGCAGTACTTCCTCGATGAGGTACTGACGGAGCGGCTCTATCCCATCGGCAACACCAGCGTGGGCGAGAACTGGCGCACGGACGCTGGCAACCTGAAGGGCACGCTGCAGTTCCACGATGCCGAGTGCTGCGTGGCCTACAACCTGATGAAGCTGGATCGGCACGTCTTCTCCTGGACAGGCGACGCGCGCTGGATGGACGCCTACGAGCGCTCCCTGTGGAACTGCCGCATGGGCACCCAGAATGCGCAGGGACTGAAGCAGTACTTCTTCCCGCTCGCAGCCGGCTACTGGCGCTATTACAACTCGCCCGAGGACGCCTTCTGGTGCTGCACCGGAACAGGCGCCGAGGAGTTCGCGAAGTTCAACGACACGATCTATTTCAAAGGACCGGGCGACGCGCAGCATGCCGCCGTCTGGGTCAACCAGTTTATTCCGTCAGAGCTTACGTGGAAGGAAGCCGGCTTCGGTCTGCGTCAGCAGACGGATTTTCCTTCAGAGCAGGGCACCACGCTCACCGTCAAGACCACGACGCCGCAGCGTCGCACTATCCATGTGCGCGTGCCGGGCTGGGTCGATGGCGGCTCAGTCAAGATCAACGGCCGCGAGCTCGAGGCCTTCGCCGAGCCGGGCAGCTACCTTCCCCTCTCGCGCGAGTGGCGCGACGGCGACAAGATCGAGCTGTCGCTGCCGATGAAGCTCACCACTGAACCTCTGCCCGGCGATCCCACGCTGCGCGCCGCAATCTATGGCCCGCTGGTGCTGGCTGCCGATCTTGGCCCCGGACCGGCCTCCGACTCTAAGCTGCGCATCGACAACGACACAGCGCCACGCAACCCAGGCCCCGCAGCGCCCGACCCGGTCGCGCCGGATGGCGATGCCGCGAGCTTTATCGACATCACCTCGACCAAAGACCTCAGCTTCAAGTCCAAGACCAAGGATGCGCTGCCAGTGATGCCGATGTACCGCATCACCGATCAGAAGTACGCCGTCTACTGGGGTACGGAGAACAAAGCCTGACCAAACCGATCAAGACCATCAGCAGCCGCGAGGTCTATCGCAATCCATGGACGCGCGTGCGCGAAGATGTGATCGAGCGCGCTAACGGCTCGCGCGGCATCTACGGCGTCGTTGATAAGGACCCTGCCTGCATCATCATCCCGCTCGAGTCCACACCCGACGGCGAGTTTCTCTACCTCGTCTCGCAGTACCGCTACACCGTCGGCGCTCGCTACGCGGAGTTGCCGCAGGGCGGCTGGGAGCTGGCCGATGCCGATCCAGAAGCAGATGGCCCGCGGCGAACTGCGCGAAGAGACCGGCCTGACCGCCGCTCGCTGGACGCATTTGACTGATCTACAGATCGGCTACGGCGTGATGAACCAGCGCCACCATGTCTTCCTTGCCGAAGACCTCACGCAGGGTGAGCATGAGCGCGACGCCGAAGAGACGGATCTTGAAGTGCATCGCGTCTCGGTCGCGGAGTTTGAAGCCATGCTGCTCGACGGACGGATTGTCGACAACTGCACTGCGGCGGCGTGGGGCATCTATCTGCTGTGGCGCAGGAAGAATCCGCGCTAGCTGGCAGATCTTAACTGACCATGTGGCCCATCTTCTGGCGCTTGGTTTGTAGATAGCGCTCGAAGGTGGGCTCGGCCGGCACCTCGGCGGAGATGCGTTCAACGACTTCGATGCCTATCGACTCCAGCGCCTCCACCTTCTGCGGATTATTGGTGATCAGCCGGACTGAAGTCACCGCAAGCATCTTCAGCATGGCAGCAGGCAGCTCATACTCCCGGCAGTCGGCTCGATAGCCCAGCTCCAGGTTGGCCTCGATCGTGTCCAGACCCTGGTCCTGCAGCTCATACGCCTGCAGCTTCGCCATCAGGCCAATGCCGCGGCCCTCCTGGTTCTCGTAGATCAGGATGCCGGCGCCGGCGTCAGCGATCCTCGCCAGCGCGAGCTCCAGCTGCTGTCGGCAGTCGCAGCGCAGCGAGTGAAAGACATCCCCGGTGAGGCATTGCGAGTGGATGCGCACGATCGGAGGGGCAGTGTGCACATCTCCCATCACCAGCGCGATCGCCGTCTCAATGCGCTTTGCCGGCGCGGGCTGCGCCTCGTTGCAAGGCTCGGGGTTGGCGACTACGCCCTCGAAGCCGAGGATGCGGAAGTGTCCCCAGCGGGTAGGGAAGTCGGCCTCAGCCACTTTGCGCACAGATTCAAAGGCCATACATCGATTATACGTTTCGCGATTCGTGAAGCCGCGTGTGCCTCTGTACCTGCAATGCGGCCGCCGCGATAGAGTAGTGTCCATGGCGTTTGCAGCAGCAACGGCCCAGATACCGCCGATCAAGGACACGGTCATTCTGATCGCGTTGCTGATCCAGTTGGGCATCGCCGCTTCTTACGCCGGAGCGTGGGCACGGTCCAATACATTTAAGACGCTTTTGCTGCGCGCTCATCGCAGCCCACGTCAGATGGTCGCTCTCCTCGCGATGATGTGCCTTCCGCTGGCGGCCGGCGTATGGATACGCATTCGCGTGCATGACTTCTATGCCGCCGATATCTCCTTTGAAGCGACCATTCTGATGGCGTTGCTCCTCGGCCCCGCACCGGCAATGTTGGGTGGAATCATCTTTGCTCTTCCGGCGGTCTGGCATGGAGAGCGTTGGGCCTTTGCCGTCAACCTCTCGGTTGCCGCAATCATCGGCATCTACGGCCGCTTCACAGACCGCGAGGACGTGTGGTCTTTCTCGCCGATGATCGACTTGAGTCTCTACCGGTGGGTCACGCGCAACCTGCGCCGCCCGCACTTCGACCGCCAGATCATGCTGCTGGTGCTCATCACGGCCATGCAGTTTGCCGTCAGTATGATCTCGAGGTTCAACCCGCGCCGGTATTTCTCGCTGCATTCTCCGTCGTGGCTTATTGAGCTTGCCATCTGCGCTTGCGCACCGGTGGTTGTCGGCATTCCGCTCAAAATCTGGAACGCGATCCGCACGGAGCGCAAACTGGAAGAGCAGAGTCGCCTGCTGATGGAGGCGCGGCTCGACGCGCTGCAGCGCCAGATCAATCCCCACTTCCTCTTCAACACCCTCAACTCGATCGCTTCACTCGTTCGCTCGCAGCCCGAACTCGCCCGCGAGATGATCGTGAAGCTTGCAAACATCCTGCGCATGCTGCTCAAGAACCGCGACGCCTTTGTGCCTTTTGAAGAAGAGCTTGCCTTCACGGATGACTATCTCGATATTGAGGTCGTTCGCTTCGGAGAGAAGCTGCACGTCGTAAAGGAGATCGCCGAAGAGACGCTGCCCATCGTGGTGCCCAGCATGCTGCTGCAGCCGCTGATCGAGAACTCCATTAAGCATGGTCTGGAGCCGCGCATCTCCGGCGGAACCGTCACCCTGCGGAGCCGCATCCTCTCCGATGGCCGCCTGCTGATCGAGGTTGAAGACGACGGCATCGGCATGGAGGCGGAGACCACCGCAGGCGTCCTCTCCGAGGTGACGTGGACCGGTTCGGCGAGCGGCAATGGCATTGGGATGCGCAATGTGCGCGAACGCATGGCGGTCCTCTATGGCAATCAGGCCGAAGTGGAGATTGTCAGTCGCCCGGGCCGAGGCACCAAGATCACGCTCATCATGCCGGTGCTCGATGCCGGTTCCGCGCCTTGGGGCAAGCTGGGTGAGGCTCTGCAGGCGACATGGGCCGATCTCTCGCAGGCGCTCACTCGCGAATGAAAGACAGCTCCGGTGCAGAGTTCTAAGTTTAAGAACTCAAGTGCGGCTGCTCCGCCGCACTGCGAGCGAGAACGCGCTCGTAGTACTCCTCGTACAGCGGAATCACCTTGCTGGCGCAGAAGCGTTCCGTCGCGGTCCTGCGCGCGGCAAGCGCCATCGCAGCGAGCCGTTTCTCGTCACGCAGAAGAGCGATGGCGGCACCGCCCATCGCGTCGACATCGCCCACCGGGAACAGCATGCCGTTCACACCATCGGTGATCAGCTCGGGCACGCCGCCTACGCGGGTCGCAATCGTCGGCACGCTGCACGCCATGGCTTCGAGTGCGGCCAGTCCGAAGGACTCCATCTCGGACGGCATCAGCATCAGATCGGCCAGCGGCAGCAGCTCGTTTACGTTGTCCTGCTTGCCGAGGAAGTGGATACGATCGGCCACGCCCAGCCGCATCGCGACGTATTCCGCCGCCGAACGCTCAGGCCCATCGCCGATCAGCATGAGTCGCGCCGGCATCGCCTTCGCGACGCGTGCAAATACCTCAATTACATCCGCCACGCGTTTCACCGGACGGAAGTTGGAGAGATGCACCAGCAGTTTTTCATTCTCTGCCGCAAACTGCGGTCGCATGGCTTCGTACTTTGAAGGAGTACGCACGTAGACATCGCAGTTGACGAAGTTGCGGATCACCTCGATCTCGTTCTGGATGTGGAAGGCCTCAAGCGTGCGGTCGCGCAGATGCTCGGAGATGGCCGTCACACCATCCGACTGTTCAATGCCGAACTGCGTGATCGGCAGGTACGACCGGTCGAGGCCAACTAGTGTGATGTCCGTGCCGTGCAGCGTGGTGATGAAGGGAAGATAGCGCCGCCGCGAGACTTCCTGTTTAGTTTCGAGCATCTGCCGGGCCAGAAGCGCGGACAGCGAGTGTGGAATGGCATAGTGCACATGCAGCAAGTCCAGCTGGTAGAACTCCGCAACCTCCGCCATGCGTGTGGCCAATGCGAGGTCGTAGGGCGGATGTTCGAACAACGGATACTGGTAGACCTCGACCTGATGGAAGCGGATATTGGTCTCGCGGCCGCTCAGCCGGAAGGGCGGGGAAGAGGTGATGAAGTGGACCTCGTGCCCGCGCGCAGCCAGCTCAATGCCAAGCTCGGTTGCAACTACGCCGCTGCCGCCGTAGGTGGGGTAGCAGGTGATGCCGATCTTGCGTTTGGGAGCCATGCGTGTGACTGGAGATTAGATGCCGGCCGCGCAATAAACGGCCCAACTCTTCGATCCTACACGGGGGGCGCAACAGCCCGATTACGCCGGCGTCATCTCCGCAGCATGCGCCATCGCCATTTCGCGGATGGACTCGCCGTACGGCGCCTTCAGCACGCCGCGCTCGGTGATGATCGCGGTCACGTACTTCGCGGGCGTCACGTCGAAGGCCGGGTTCTCGATGCCGACGCCGTGCGGCGTCATCTGCTTGCCGTTCGAGTGCGTCACTTCGCGCGGGCTGCGCTGCTCGATCGGGATCTGGTCGCCGTGCGCCGTCGCCAGATCCAGCGTGGACCATGGAGCGGCAACATAGAAGGGAATCCCATGCTCCTTGGCCAGCACAGCCACGCCATAGGTGCCAATCTTGTTGGCCACGTCGCCATTCGCGGCGATGCGGTCCGCGCCAACGATCACTGCCTGGATCTTGCCCTGGCGCATCAGCGATGCTGCCATGTTGTCGCACAGCACGGTCGTCGGGATATCGTCCTTCATCAGTTCCCAGGCCGTCAGCCGCGCGCCCTGGAGGAAGGGCCGCGTCTCATCGGCATAGACGGAGATAGTGTGCCCGCGCTCCGCTGCCGCGCGAATGACGCCGAGCGCGGTGCCGTAGCCGCAGGTCGCCAGCGCGCCGGCGTTGCAGTGCGTCAGCACCGCGCCTTCTTTAGGAAGCAGCGCCGCGCCATGCGCGCCCATCTGCTTGCAGGCGGCGATGTCCTCGTCGTACATCTCGCGAGCCCGTGCGACGACGGCGGCCTTGATCTCCGGGATCGGCTTGCCTGCGTCGGCGAGTGAGCTATACACGCTGCGGATCTCGTGGATGCCCCAGAATAGATTCACCGCCGTCGGCCGCGTCTCGGAGAGTGTCTTCGCGATCACGGCGACCTCAGCCGCTAGTTCCGGCAGCGTCTTTGCCGCACTGCGGTCAATGCCCAGCGCCATACCCATCGCGGCCGAGACGCCAATGGCCGGCGCGCCGCGCACGATCATGTCGCGGATGACGGTTGCGACCTGCTTGTAGTCCGTGGCCAGAACGTACGTCTCCTCCAGCGGGAGCTTCGTCTGGTCCAGAAAATTTACGCCTTCCGGCAGCCATTCCAGTGTGGGGATCATTGCTTCTATTTTACTTGGGATCGAGGGCCGCTTCCGTCTGTATCCGGCTTACCTCTTCACCGCCGCCACATGCGCATTGCGCACATCGTTCGCCGTGAAGACTGCGTGGAAGGGAATCTCATCGTCGGCCGGCACCTCCGCCAGCACACGTTCGATGGCTTCGCGGCCGCCCTGCTCGCGGTCCACCAGGCACAGCACGCCCGCGACGCTCATCCCGGCATCGCGCACAGCTTCAATCGCGGTAATCGTCGAGCCGCCCGTGGTGCAGACATCGTCCACGATCACCACCGGCGCACCTTCTTCGAGAAAACCCTCGATTCGCCGGCCCGTGCCGTGCGTCTTCTCCGCCTTGCGCACCAGGAATCCATGAATCAACTCGGGCGCCGGCCCAGGATTTGGGTCATCCATCTCCAGCTCATCGCTGATCGTGGCGATCTCGTTGTAATCCGCCAGCGCCCACGCACTCGCGCTCGCGGTGTTCGACACCAGCGGGTCCGCGCCCATCGTCAACCCGCCGACCGCCTTCACCAACGGCATGTGCTCGCGGATCAGGTCATACAGCACCAGCCCCGCCAGCCGCCCGCCCTCGGCGTGCAGCGTCGTCGTGCGGCAGTCAATGTAGTAGTCGGACTTCTGACCGCTGGCCAGCGTAAAGTCGCCCAGCCGGAAGCTGAGCGTAGCAATCAGATGAAGCAGGGAGGTGCGCGTGTCTTTTGCCATGGTGCTTCCAGCATATCTTGGCTGGCCTGGGCTTTTACTGTGTCAACCGGTCCAGATGGCGGTAGCCACCGGTGGCAATCAGCGTGGTTAGAAAGATCAGTCCGTTGTACGCCGCGTGCACCAGCACGGACGCGGCCACCGACTGCGTCTTGATCCTCACCCCAGTCAGCAGAAGCGATACACAGAAGAGCACCGCCAGAGGCCCCCCCGCATTTCCTATCTGGTCAGCGTGGATGCGCACGAACAGCACACTGGTCAACACCGCGGAGAAGGTCCATGCCATCGCTGAGATGCTGGTGCTCGCCCGCCACTTCGCATAGCCGCCCTCGGAGCGCGGGCTGCGCAGCCAATCCAGGGCGATCGCGAATGCAGGCAGCAGAAATCCGCGGAACGCAATCTCCTCGAACACCGGTGCAACCAGTGTCCCGAAGATCGTCATGATCCAGGCGGCCGTCGCGGTGGGGAAGAACTGGTCGACCGGCGGCTGCTTCGCCTGCGTTATAAGACTCGATGCAACCGCGCTCGTCGCCCCCAGCAGCAATCCCATGCCGAGTAGCCCTAACCGATGGCCGCGTGCTGCTGCCCAGTTCCATTGGAGACCGGCGCCGAACGGCTTGTGCCACATCAGTGGAAAGAACAGCCAAGCCGCCGCCAGCGTCCCCGCGTAGGTCGCGCCCAGGACTGCGATCTGCAGCATGGGGTGCAGCACCGTAATCGTGCCGCCAGCCTCTTTCACCGGCGCGAGCCCAAGCATCACCAGGGCCAGCTGCATCAGCAGGAAGAGCATCGCGGCGAAACCGAGAAACAGCGCCGCATGGCCGAGATTGGGAATTCGCCCGTCCGGCGCAGGCGTTAGCTCGATCATGTTTGCTGAAGGTTCCATCGCAGCAACGCTTCTTCGTTCCGGGGCGAGGATCTCCATGCGATCTGACGGGGGATCAATCGGATCAATGGGCGACAGGCTCATGCGCTCCTCCGTCCTCGCGCGGGGCTGCTCTTTGCGCCACGCTTCCTCGCGGTCGCCGTCACCTTCGAGGAGGCGTCGCCCTCAACAACAGACGCACCCTTCGGCACGCCCGTCTTCTTTTCAGGCGCCTCAAACTTCTTCTTTGGTCCCTTCACCTTGTCGGCTGCCGCCGCGATATCCGCCGGCTGCGGCCCGGCGTAGGGCGAGTCTCCGCTGCCGTTGCGCGAGGCGCCATTGGTCGAGGCGACGTTCGTGCCGGCCACAGTTACGAGATGCGGATAGTAGCGCGCCAGAAAACTGCCTGTATGCGATGCCGCCACCGTCGCCACCTGCTCCGGCGTGCCATGCGCGACCATCTGACCGCCGCGCTCGCCACCCTCCGGGCCGAGGTCTAGCACGTAGTCCGCATTGCGGATGATGTCCAGGTTGTGCTCGATGATGATGACGGTGTTGCCCAGATCGGTCAGCCGGTGCAGCACCTCCAGCAGCCGCTGCACATCGTCGAAGTGCAGCCCTGTCGTCGGCTCGTCCAGCAGATAGAGTGTCCGTCCGGTCTGCCGCTTGGAAAGCTCGCGCGCCAGCTTCATGCGCTGCGCCTCGCCACCGGAGAGCGTCGTTGCCGACTGGCCCAGGTGAATGTACCCCAGCCCCACGTCGACCAGCGTCTGCAGCTTGGCCGCCGCGGCGGGAATGTCCTTCAGCACCGGCAGCGCGTCTTCAATCGGCAGGTCCAGCAGGTCGGCGATCGAGTGGCCTTTGAAGCGCACCGCCAGAGTCTCCTGGTTGTAACGCCGTCCGTTACAAACATCGCACAGCACAAACACATCGGGAAGGAAGTTCATCTCGATGCGCTTTTGCCCCTCGCCCTGGCAGGCCTCGCATCGCCCGCCCTGCACGTTGAAGCTGAACCGCCCCGGCTTATAGCCGCGCTCGCGCGACTCCGGCAGCATCGCGAAGATGTCGCGGATCGCCGCAAACACGCCGGTGTAAGTCGCCGGGTTCGACCGCGGCGTGCGTCCGATGGGCGACTGATCAATCTCTATCACCTTGTCGATCTGATCGATGCCCACGACGCGTCCATGCTGCCCCGGCTCTTCGCGCGAACCATACAGCTCCTTGGCCAGCGCGCGGTACAGAATATCGTTCACCAGCGTCGACTTGCCCGAGCCCGAGACGCCCGTCACCACCGTCATCACGCCCTAGGGGGAAGTGCGCCGTCATCTCGCGCAGGTTGTGTGCATGCGCGTTCTCCACCGTCAGCCACTTGCCGGTCAGCGGCCGCGGCTCGCCGCGTGTCACAATCTCGCGCTTACCAGCGAGATATTGCCCGGTCAGCGACTCCGGCTCGGCCATCACATCTTCCGGTGTGCCGGCTGCGATCAACACGCCGCCGTTCTTGCCGGCGCCCGGCCCGAGGTCCAGCACATAGTCGGCTTTGCGGATGGTGTCCTCGTCGTGCTCGACGACCAGCACCGTGTTGCCCAGATCGCGCAGGTCTTCGAGCGCCTCGATCAGCCGCTGATTGTCGCGCTGGTGCAGCCCGATCGACGGCTCATCCAGCACATACAGCACGCCGCGCAATCTGGACCCGATCTGCGTCGCCAGCCGGATGCGTTGACCCTCGCCACCGCTCAGCGTCGCCGCCGACCGCTCCAGCGAGAGATAGTCCAGCCCCACCGCGTTCAGGAACTCCAGGCGCTCGATGATCTCGCGCTGCAGCCGGTCGGCAATCACGCGCTCGCGCCCGGAGAACTGCATCGCTCGCGCACCCTCCAGCGCGCGCTCCAGCGACAGCGCCGTAAAGTCCGCGATCGACATCGCCCTGCCTCCGACCCTCACCGTCACCGCCAGCGACTCCGGCCGCAGCCGCTTACCCTTGCAGCGCGGGCAGGTCGTCGCGGACATGTACTGCATCATGTACTCGCGATAGCCCTCGCTGCGCGTCTCATCCAGGTTCGACCGCAGGTAGGCAAAGATGCCGTGGAAGCCCGTTCGTCCTCCCTCACCCTTTGGCGGCCCGTAGAGAAACAGGTCCTGCTGCTCCTTGGTCAGCTTCTCGAACGGCTGCTTCAGGTTGATCTTGTACTTCTCCGCCGCAAGTTTGATCAAACGCAGCAGATACGCCGACCCGGATCCCGGCCCCATAGCGCCATCCAGCAGCGGCTTTGACCAGTCCGTAATGGTCTTTGCCGGGTCAAAGTCGTAGATGCTGCCCAGGCCATGGCACTCCGGGCAGGCGCCGTAGGTCGAGTTGAAAGAGAAGCTGCGCGGCTCCAGCTTCGCGACGTTGATCCCGCAGTCCGGGCAGGCCATCGACGAGGAGTAGAGCGTCTCCACCTGCTTACGCGTGTCGGGATCCTGCGTCGCGATCAGCACCAGCCCCTTGGCCATCTGCAGCGCCTTCGCCACCGACGCTTCCAGGCGCGCCGTATCGTACTTGACCGGATCGCTCTTGCCTGTGCCCGCCGCGTCAGCCACCGGCTTCAGAATCACGCGGTCGACGACAGCCTCCACTGTGTGGTTCTTCTTCTTGTCCAGCCGCATGCCTTCGGTCAGCTCCACCATCTCGCCATCCACGCGCGCGCGAAAGCCCTGCTGGTCCAGCGCGTCCAGTTCTTCGCGGAACTCGCCCTTGCGTCCACGCACCAGCGGCGCAAAGACCGTGATCCGCTCGCCCTGCGCCGCCGTCCGGTCCACAATCTGCGCGACGATCTGCTCCGGTGTCTGCCGCGTGATCAGCAGTCCGCAGTTGGGGCAGTGCGGCTGGCCGACCGACGCATACAGCAGCCGCAGGTAGTCGTAGATCTCCGTGATGGTGCCAACCGTCGATCGCGGACTGCGCGAGGTGGTCTTCTGCTCAATCGAGATGGCCGGCGAAAGCCCGTCGATGGCGTCAACGTCCGGACGCTCCATCTGATCCAGGAATTGCCGCGCGTACGCCGACAGCGTTTCGACGTAGCGCCGCTGCCCTTCGGCGTAAATAGTGTCGAACGCCAGCGAAGACTTGCCTGAGCCCGAGAGCCCGGTCACGACCGTTAGCGTGTTGCGCGGTATCTCCACTGAGACGTTGCGCAGATTATGCTGCCGCGCGCCGCGCACCGTAATGTGCGTAATTGCCATTCGGATCGATGAGTTGCACAGCCGGCGTCCATAGAAGCTTCTCAGGACAAATCGGCCAAGCTAACAGGATACGGCATTCCCGCCGGACAGCTGTGATCCGCAGGCCTGTCTCCGGGCAGCTGTGCGAAGATCGCGACGATGTACCAGAGGAAACAACGTATTTCCACGGCTTCCCTTGAAGTTGTACTTGCAGGTTTCACGATTCCTGCCAGAATGAGCTTGGATGTGCTGCTTCCGGCTGCACTCACGTCTCCATAAAGAGGGAACTAGGTTCGTGGCCGCTCTAGGTCTTGTCTGTGCAGTTTTTGCGTCTCTGGCCTTCGGCGTTTTGGCGGCCTACGGTGCGTGTGCCGCGTTTTTTCGCCTTCTTGGCGGACGCCGGGCCCCCGCCCGCTCGGTCCCTGCGCCGGTAGCTGTCCCTAGCGAAGGCTGAGGCTCAGCTTTCGGCCGAGCTCAGCTGGATTCCTTTAGCCTCCGGTCCCAGCGCAGTCAGCGCGGCCACTGCAATGGCCACAATCACTACCGTACCCGAGAGCGCCATCCGCAGCGAGCCAGCATCATGGTGATCGGCATAGGTCTGCTGAAATATCTGATTGCGCGAAGAAAGCAGATTGCCAAGCTGATACGCAAACCCCGGCAGCACTGCCCGCACCGCAGCCGGCGACAGCTCATTCAAGTGCGCCGGCACAATCCCCCACGCCCCCTGCACCATAAACTGCATCAGGAAGCCACCGGCGGCCAGCATAGTTCCGGTATGCGACCACGCCCACAGCGGAATCATGGGAACGGCAAACAGCGCGGCGAGGACGATCGTTCGCTTGCGGCCCCACTGTTCCGAGAGGGCTCCGCAGCAGATACCGCCGATCAGTGCGCCAAGATTGCTAATGGCTGCGATCAGGCCCGTGTGTCCAACCGTCTGATGAAGATCATGCTGCAGGAAGGTTGGGTAGAGGTCCTGCGTGCCATGACTGAAGGACGTAAAGGCGGTCATCAGCAAAACGACAAAGACAAATAGCGGCAAGGCATTGGCCAATGCGCTCCATTCCGTGCTGGAGCGTACGCCCGCCTTCTTCGCCGCCAGCCATGCAGGCGACTCTTCGACCTTGAAGTTAAGATAGAAGCCGAGCAGCGCCGGCAGCGCACCGATCATGAAAAACACGCGCCAACTCGTTAGCATGCCTGTTCCGTGCAGGCGAGGGAAGAGCTGCCAGTAGAGCAGCGCGGCCAGCAGATTGCCGCAGACATATCCCTCCTGCAGCAGGCCGGAGAAGAAGCCGCGGTTTTTGGAGGGCAGCGTCTCCAGCGCGAGCGCCGCGCCCACACCCCACACGCCGCCCATAGCGATACCGAACAGCGCCCGGCACACCAGAAAGCTATGCAGCGACGGAGCGAGAGCCGAGGCCAGCTCGAACACAGAGAAAGCCACTACGTTCAGGATCAGTGTTGGCCGGCGGCCGAAGCGCTCCGCCATCCAGCCAAATAGAAATGCCCCCAGCGGCCGCATGGCCAGCGTCCAGAAGATAGCTTCCTCTACGGCCTTGCGCGAAGCATGGAAGTCCTGGGCGATCGCCGTCAGACAGAATGTGAGCAGGAAAAAGTCGAAGGCATCCAGCATCCAGCCGAGAAAGCAGGCGGCGAAGGTGTTGCGCTGGACGCGGGTGAGCGCGCTGAAGTTACCCAGTAAGGCCACGCCGAATGCTAGCACTGCAGGCAGGTCACTACATCTTCGCGCGGAGCGGCGTTACCTGCGCGGCCGCCGGCATCTGCACCACCTCGGTGTCCTGCGCGTAATTCTTCAGCAACTGGTGGTGCAGGCAGTAGAGCGCCAGCTCCAGCCGGTCAGATACGCCCAGCTTGTCATACACCTTACGCAGGTAGTTCTTGATCACCTGCTCGGTGGTGCCGATCTGGTAGGCAATCTCTTTGTTGCGCATGCCGCGCGTGATGCAGCTGATGATCGCCAGTTCCTTCTTTGAGAGCTTGGGCTGTACGCGCGGATTGGTCAGCGAGGTGGCCTGCGACCGGTAAGCCTCAATCACCCAACTGATCGACTGGTTGTCGATCCACGTCTCGCCGTCGGCGATCTTGCGCACACACTTGATCAGCAAGTCCGGCGAGATGGAGCGCGGCACTACGCCGCGCACGCCGCGCCGGTACAGCTCGACGATGTTGGACTCGTCGGCATCTACCACCTGCACGATCAGCTTGGCATCCGGCGCATGCTTCACCAGCTCGGGGATGGCGTCGATCGTGCCCGCGATCATCTGGCCCTCCAGCAGCACCACATCGGTCGGGTAACGCTGCAGCGCGGAATGCAGATTGGGCAGCGATTCGGCCTGCGCCACCACGCGGATGTCGTCCTCCAGCGCGAACACCTTCTTCATTCCCACGCGATAGATCGCCTGCGAGTCCGCAAGGATGATCCGGATGGCAGAGGTCGTCGCGTTCGGATGAGGGTGCTGGTCCGGCTCGGCCATATTCTGCGCCGGCTGTCTTGAGGAGATCGGAGTGGGGGAGGACTTCTCGGAATGCAGGGTCAGCGTCATAGGGTGTCAGGCCTTCAGGGAGTATTCGTCGATCACAGCCGCCGCCATAGCCTCGCCCTCGGCGAGATGGTGGCGAACGATGCGTCCGGTGCAATGAACGCGAATATTGGTGTCGCCGCCCAGCACTTCGGACGGCATGTCCATCGTGAACTCGACGTTGCTGCCGATGCGCGGCAGGGGGGCCGATGCAAACAGCAGGCCGTTGGAAGAGATGTCGCGCGTGGTCGCTTCGATCATTCCATCCTCTGTCTTGAGGTGCAGCGCAAGCCGCAGCGGAAACCGGACAGCGGTCCTCACCGCGTCCCATCCACCGGGTCTGTGCCAGGCCTTCAAGGTTCCTCCTTTAGAAACTGTCGGCCATATGCAGCCTGTTGCAGTTACCAAAGTTTATGCTACGAATCTCATTGTGCCACTCTGATATTCGGCGCACGATGGCACTTTGGTTGCACTTCCAGGCACATGGAATGGGAAAAGGTAACCAGCGCCGGATCAAGCCGGTAAAGCTGCAGAAAGGGCGCAGCTTGGCGCGGCCCGACTTACAGGGTCCGCCGCATCAAGCCGCATCAGCAGGCTGGGTGAATCTCCGAAGTTGTTTTGCCACTGGCTTACGCAGCCGGGGGATGGGCCGTGAGGTAGGCCTCAATCTCCTCGAGCTCATCATGGCTCAGCCGGAACTTCGCCGCCGGCCATACGCCATCGGCCTGCTCCGGGCTGCGCACGCCGACGATCGCCGCCGAAATTGCCGGGTTGGCCAGGGTCCAGGAGATCGCCACCACGCCGGCAGAGACACCGTGCCGTGCGCCGATGCCCTTCAGAAACTCCGCGATGCCCAGGTTCCGCGTCAGGTGCGGTTCCTGGTAGTTCTTGGCCTTGCGGCGGAAATCGTCCGCGGGCAGCGCAGCGACGCGCTCCTTGGTCATAGTGCCGGTCAGCAGCCCGGAGTGCTGCGGCGAATAGTTGATGACACCGATGGCGTGGTCCTTGCAGAAGGGCAGGATTTCCGCCTCGGCCGAGCGGTTGATCATCGAGTACGGCGGCTGCAACGATGTAATGCGCTCCACATCCAGCAGCCGCTCCATCTCGTGGGTTGGAAAGTTAGAGAGCCCGATGTAGCGGACCTTGCCTTCTTTTTTCAGCGCGGCCATCGTCTCCCAGGCCTCCAGCATGTCCTCGCCATCCGCCGGCCAGTGGATCTGGTAGAGATCGATCGCCTCCACCTGCAGACGCCGCAGGCTGTCCTCGCACTCCCGCCGGATGTGCTGTGTGCTGCGGCTTACCTCGCCCTTCTCGTCCCATACCAGCCCGCACTTGGTAAAAAGAAAGGGCTTGATGTGGTAACCCTTCACCGCGCGGCCCACAATCTCCTCCGAGTGGCCCAGTCCATACACCGCAGCCGTATCGATCCAGTTCATGCCCAGGTCGAGTCCGCGATGGATCGCCGCAATTGACGCCTCGTCGTCCTGCGGGCCCCACGCGTGAGCCCAGTTGCCGCCGCCGATGGCCCACGTCCCCAGTCCAACCGGGGAGAGCCACATATCCGATGTGCCAAGCTGATTGATCTTCATAGGAATTCGAGTGTCTCTTTGGTCATTATCTGAATCAATTTTGTTTCCAGACTACACGACCCGGGAGAATTGATCTTCGCTTCACAACCGGGCCGCTGCGCACTACGATAGTCTTCTCCTAGGACGCCCATGAACGATGCAGGCACAGAGGTCGCAGACACCCCATCCGCCCAACCAGCATCGGCCCGGACGCGCAAAGGCGCCAAGCCGAAGCAGGACGGCGCTGCCAGGGATGTGCCTTCCTCGGGTCGCAGGTCCAGTAAGGCAAAATCTCCTGCCGCGTCCAAATCTGCGCAAACGGCGCATACGCACCAGCCCCGCTACTTCGATCGCGATGAATCCTGGATGCTCTTCAACCGTCGCGTGCTGGAAGAGGCCGAGGACGTCACCAACCCCCTGCTGGAGCGCGTGAAGTTTCTGGCAATCACCGCCAGCAATCTTGACGAGTTCGTGGAGATCCGCGTCGCCAGCCTTCTGCAGCACTTTGAAGAGGGCATTATCGAGCCGCAGCGTTCCGGCGAGAGCGGCGCCACGCCGGGCCAGCGGCTGGAACGCCTCAGCGCCCTGATGCATGAGTTTGTGGAGGCCCAATACGCGTGCTGGAACGACAAGCTTGTCCCCGCGCTGCGCGCCCAGGGCATCCACCTCCTCAACTGGCGGGAGCTGGACCCCAAGGCCCGCGATTATGCGCTGAATTACTACGAGACCCAGGTTGACCCGCTGCTCACCCCGGTCAGCATCGATCCATCGCATCCCTTCCCGCGCGTGCTCAACAAAGCGCTTTGCATCGCGCTGCTTCTGCGCTCCCGCCGCACGGCCAGGAAAGGGCCGGCCGTGCTCGGCGTAGTCACTGTGCCCCGTGCGCTGCCGCGCCTGGTGCCGCTGCCTTCCAGCGAAGGCCGTCACGACTTCATCATGCTACACAAGCTCATAGAGGCGCAGGTCGAGCGCATGTTCCGCGGCTATGAAGTCCTGGCCCGCGCGCCCTTCCGTGTCACCCGCAACAGCAACCTCTACCTCCAGGAGGAAGAGGCGCGCAGCGTGCTCGAGAGCGTCCGCGAAGAGCTGCACAACCGCCGCAAAGGCGACGCGGTCCGCATGGAGATCGAGAACTCGGCGCCCGAGGAGATCGTCGAGCGCTTACGCGTGAACTTTGAGCTTGAGCCCTCGCAGGTCTTCCGTACCAAGGGCCCGGTAAATCTCGCGCGCATGATGAACCTCTACAGCGGAGTCGCCCGACCGGACCTGAAGTTCCCGTCGTTCCATGGCCGCCGATATGCGCTGTCCGCCAAGTCCGCAAACCTCTTTGATGAGCTGCGCAGCAAAGACATCCTCCTGCACCATCCCTACGACTCCTACTTCACGGTGGAGGAGTTTGTCGCCCAGGCCGTCGCCGATCCCGCCGTCGTCTCCATGGAGCAGACCCTCTACCGGACCAGCGACGAGTCGCCGCTCTTCACCGCGCTCACCGACGCGGCGCAGTCCAAGGAGGTCACCGTCGTCGTCGAGCTGATGGCCCGCTTCGACGAGGCCTCCAACATCCGTTGGGCACGGGAGATGGAGGACGCCGGGGTCGGCGTTTTTCACGGCATCCTCGGCCTCAAGACCCATTGCAAGCTCGCGCTGATGGTGCGCCGCGATCCCGACGGCGTCATCCGCCGCTACGCGCATCTTGGCACCGGCAACTACAACTCAGTCACCGCGCGTTTCTACACCGACGTCAGTCTGCTGACCGCGCGGCCTGAGATCACCGCCGCCGTGCAGAAGGTCTTCCGCTACCTCACTGCCCGCGCCGACGCCGAAGATTATTCGCCGCTGCTGATGGCGCCGATCACCCTCGCGCCGGGGATTCTGAGCCTGATCGCCCGCGAGACTTCCAACGCGCGCGCCGGCAAGCCCGCGGCCATCGTCGCCAAGATGAATGCGCTGCTCGACCGTCCTACCATCAGCGCCCTCTACGAAGCCTCGCAGGCCGGCGTCGAGATCGACCTCATCATCCGCGGCATGTGCGCGCTCCGTCCCGGCGTCCCGGGCCTCAGCGAGCGCATTCGCGTGCGCTCCATCGTCGGCCGCTTCCTGGAGCACAGCCGCATCTTCAGCTTCGCCAACGCAGGCCAACCGGAAGTCTTCTGCGGCAGCGCCGACTGGATGTCGCGCAACCTCTTCGAACGCTGCGAGGTCGTATTTCCCGTCGTCGATCCCGCGCTCTCCGAGCGCCTGCGCACGGACATTCTCGGCACCTACCTGCGCGACAACACCAAGGCGCGCATGCTCCAGCCCGACGGCCGCTACACCCGTAATCCGCACGAGGGAGTGGCCCCGTTCCTCGCCCAGGAACGCCTGATGGAGATCTCTATGGCGGAACGCGTCAACGCACGACCGGAGTAACTCAACTCCACGAATCCCCGCACGTTCTCCAGTAGAGAGACTTGCAACAAAGTTGCAACAAAGAAGGCTGCCCCTAAGGCCAGCCTTCTTCATCTCTTTGCCGTGAGATCTCGTCTCTACTGGATCAAGTATGTGATCACGGAGCTGTGAGTCGATGTCTGGCCCCCGTTGGAATAGGTGGCCGTCACCGTTACCGTATAACTGCCAGCGTACGGATTGGTTGTGTTCCCCCCACCTCCCGAGACCGACTGCTGGCTGCTGCCGCCGCAGCCCGTGACTCCGAACGCCAGCCCAGCCGCTACCAGAACCATCAGCAGGCCGCCCAGCCGTCTGCGCCGCGGGAATGCGATCAGGAAGAGCGACGCAATCGCGACGCCGGACCCGGCAGCATACCAAGGACGCCCAACCGGCTTGGAACTCCCGGGTGCCCCAGGCAGATGCAGGTCAGCGACAATCCCCGACAGGGTGACTATGGTCGTCTGAGGCGCGGACGAACTTCCGGAAAAGGTCAAGGACGTCGGATTGAATGTAACCGGCGCGAGGTAACCCGAAGTCGCCACCACGGATGCGGTGAAGTTGACTGTGCCGGCAAATCCATTCGAAGGCGTCACCGTGATCGTGACTGGAGGAACCGTCCCGCCGGCGGAGACATTCACCGCCGCGGTTGTACCGCTGACGCTGATGGTTGCTGTGCTGGTGTTTGTGCCGCTCGGAGCGAGTGAGAAATCAGGGCAAATGCTCGACGTCACCGTAACAATCAGCGGTGTTGTATTCACCGAGTCGTCGCCGGTAATCGTGGTGCCTCCGGTGTACCCCGCCTGGCCGGTGGGTAACGCGGGCCCCTTAGAGCCCGCATAAGTCGTGCTCCCTGAGTAAACCGCCGTCATGTACTGCTGGCCCAGCGTGGAGCAGCTCGGAGTGTAGGTATAGGTCGCTACGCCAGAACCCAAGTTGACAGGGGAGCCAAGCGCCACATTGTTGTCCAGGAACTGCACAGTCCCGGTCGGTGTCCCCGCAGAGCCGGTTACCGTCGCAGTCAGCGTGACGCTGCTTGCAGCCGCCACGCTCACCGTGCAGGGCCCAGTGGTCCCGCCGGTGCATGCTGGAGTTGTTGCCAGCGTAGTGGTGGAGATAGCCGTGCCGTTAGAACCCAGGCTCTCCGGCGTCACCAGCTTCCAGTCTGTCGCCAGGTTGTTCAGGTCTACCGACCCCCAGCCCGTCGCCAAATCATAGCCAGTACCTGCGTTATAACCGATATTGCCGCCGTTCGGGCAGTTTGGCGTGCCATTCCCGCAGGGGTTGCTGTTGTTGCCGACCGTGATGTCGTGAAAGACGCTGGAGGATGTGTTGTTGTAGTAGGCCACCTGATTGCCCAGCGCATATAGTGTTGGATTCACCACTCCCAACCGGGGGCCGTTATTCACTGTCGGCCCAACCTTCTGTTCGATGTCCGCCAGCATGCCGCCGAATGCCTGTGAGTCGAACGACGTTCCACCTGCTACCGTCAGACCGCCTCCTGAGGTGGCCCGGAAGCCAACCACACAAGAGCCCTGCACGCAAAACAGCATGCCGTCGTGCTCGGATGCTGCATTCAATGCCAGATCCGGCTCGTCGCGGGAGGAATCGGCAGGCACTGTGGTTGTCATGCCTGAGGCTCCAGTCTCCACCTGCCAGGCTGGCTTGGCGAAGAACGCGCTGACGCCTCCGCCACCCGCGCCTGAACCAGCAGTGGAATCCTCGTTCCACACCGCTTCGGGGATATAGCCTTTTGCGGATACGTCCGCCGCAGGCACAGCCGAGCCCGCGGTGAAGGTGGTGTCTGGGCTCAGCCAATACGGCGTCACGCCCGTTGTCGAACCCTCATTGAACATGGAGCCACCCATCGCCGTGACGTACGGTGAGCTGGCTGGGAAATCGGCGGTAAGCCCTTCAACTGCCAGGGTTCCAGTGTCGCAATCCGTTGCGCCCGAGTCCCCGGAAGACGTGACAATTGTCTGGCCCTGTGAGGCCGCTTGTCTGAACAGCTGGTTGTAGCTGTTCAGTTCGGTGGAGCCCCAGCCCGTCTCGCAGCCTCCATAGCTGGTGGTGATGATAGGCGCAAGGTTGTTGTCGATGGCTGTGGTCATGGAGTTCGCCATCACGTCCGTTCCGGTGACGAACAGGATCGACGCGGCGGGCGCCATTGCGCCAGACCACTCCACGTCGATCGAAGATTCGTCCAGGTCGTCCACACTGGGATAGCAACCGTTGCAGGCGCGCGCTTGCCCCGGATCCGCGCCTGCCAATACGGTCGTCGGCAGATTCGTGGTGCTCAGGCCTGCGGCGCTGCGGAAGGCGAGGACGTCAGAGGTGCTGTTGTTGTAGAGATCGACCTGACCCAGAACTGCGATGTCGCCGCAGGTCGAAGGCGAGCCCGTGCTATGGCAGTTGGATCCGGTTCCGATGCCCGCACCGGTATAGCCGGCCGTCAGCAGCGGCTCCATATCGTAAATCGCGTAGAAGTCGCCCGGTGCCACATAGTGCGTTCCGGATACAGAGGAAGTGAACTGCGGATGAGAGACGGTGCCGAGGTGCGCATGCGGGCGAAAGTTGCTGAGTCCGGTAGCGCTGCCCACCACAGATGCCAGCGCTCCCGGCAGGGTGATGTTGGTGAGGTTGGCATAGTGCTGCTCGCCGCGCGAGAGGACATTATGAATGCTGGTCCCAAAAGCCGCATTCGCCTGAGCCACGTCTCCATCGAATGTCACAAAAGTCCTGCCATTGCCCACGCCGGTCACGGTGAAGCCCTGCGCTCCGAGCCACGCCGTCACCGTCGCAATGTCGGCGTCCGAGAGCCCGAATTGGGCACCGAACTGTGCCGGCGTCAGCCATTGGTGGTACCGCGGCGATGCCGGGTTCTGCTGGTCCGCGAGTAGTTGGTCCAGTGCCGCCGACTGCGCGTCTGTCATGCTGAAGCGGAGGGACATCGACAGCTTGGTATCGTCCGCCGTCGCACCCAGGTCTGTGGCCGTCCGCGCCCGTGGATGGACGGAGTCCGCAATCTCCGCACGCGTGCCGCTTGTAACGTCTGCGTGGATGCGGCTCTGCGCCGCACACATTGCTGGAATTGCAAGAAGGGACAAGGCAGAGGCTAAACCCAAAAAGCCTACGAAAGCTCGGGGCAGGGAGGCGATGCGCATGAACGGGTCCTAAGTGGAGGGGGTTCTAACTTTCCTGGAGGCATTCCGCAACGGTCTTCTCTGGAACCATTTGCCGGTCTGGCCTCCCTGAGCAGCTTACACGGTTAGACCCCCTCATACGCAAAAGGTTGCCTACCCTGCACACGGGTCAGAGTCGATTAGGGAAGCACCACTCTTGAAAGAGGCTTTCCGTTATCCTTGTAGGCCACGCAGGTTCCTGCCGGAGGTAGTTTGTGCGTCTACGATCATCGGTTACCCTCGCACTGGTGTGCGCCGTCAGTTTTGGCCCCTTAGCACGGGCTCAGGACCTCGCTGGTTTTGAGAAGCGCACCACCGTCAAAGTGCTTCCCAACGGCATTACCTTGATCGTCTGCGAGCGTCCCGAAGCGCCCGTCTTCAGCTATTACACGCTGGTCGACGCTGGCTCCGCCGATGACCCGCAGGGCCAGAGCGGCCTCGCACACATGTTCGAGCACATGGCCTTCAAAGGCACCGATAAGATCGGCACCACCAACTACGCCGCAGAGAAAGTCGCGCTCGCCAAGGTCGAGATCGCCTACGCTGCCTATGACGCGGAGTACCGCAAGCTGGTCGGCCAGGACCCCGCGAAGCTCGCCTCGCTCAAGAAGGCCTTCGACGACGCGCAGACTGAGGCGGAAAAGTATGTTATCCCCAATCAGTTTCCAGAGCTGGCTGAGCAGAACGGCGCAGTCGGACTGAATGCCTCTACCGAAGAAGACTCCACGCAATACTTCTGGTCCATGCCGGAGAACCGTCTTGAACTCTGGGCCTACATGGAAAGCGCGCGCATCGCGCATCCGGTGGAACGTGAGTTCTACAAAGAGCGCGACGTCGTGCAGGAAGAACGCCGCATGCGGGTTGACTCCAGCCCCACGGGCGCGTTGGTGGAGCAGTTCCTCGCGACGGCCTACACCGCGCATCCATACGGCCGCTCCGGTCTTGGCTGGCCCAGCGAGATCAGCCAGGTCTCGGCCACGGAAGCAGATGCCTTCCACAAGAAGTACTATGTGCCCTCGAACATCGTCATCGCGATCGTCGGCGACGTAAAGACGTCGGAAGCAATGCCGATGCTGGAAAAGTACTTCGGCGCCATCCCCGCCGGCCCGAAACCCGAGCCGATGACGACCATCGAGCCCAGGCAGTTCGCGGAGAAATCCGTCATCATCCGCGAGGCCACCCAACCCTTCTATATCGAGGGCTATCACCGGCCCGACTATCGCGATCCCGACGATTCCGTCTACGACGCCATCTCCGACATTCTCTCCAACGGTCGCACAGCGCGCCTCTATAAGAGTCTCGTTCGTGACCAGAAGATCGCTGCTGATGCGGAAGGCCTTACTGATTTCCCCGGCGACAAATATCCCAACCTCTTCGCGTTCTACGCCGTTCCCGTGCCCGACCACGCGCCGGACGAGATGCGCGACGCCATCCACAAGGAGATCGACCGCCTGAAGACCGCCGACGTTACCGACGAGGAGCTTGCGACGTTCAAGACCCGCGCACGCGCCGGTCTGCTGCGCGGGCTTGCCGACAATGACGGTCTTGCCCACCAGCTCGCCGAGTACCAGACACGGTACGGCGACTGGCGCGAGCTCTTCCACGAACTCGACCGTATCAACGCGGTCAGCAAGGCTGACATCCGCCGCGTCGCCAACCAGGTCTTTATCCCGAGCAACCGTACCACTGCCGAGATTCTCTTTGAGGCTCCCGCCCAACCCGCCGCGGCCAGCACAGGAGGTGGCGAATGAAGACCATCTCTCGCAAGCTTTCCCTTTTATGCGCGATGTTGGCCGTCGCTGGAGCTGTATTTGCGCAGAGTACCGCAAAGCCCGCGGCCAAACCCAACGCCAATGTCGCTCCTTCTCAGGCGCAGCCCTGGAAGTCCATCCCCATCCCTCCGCTGCATGAGTTCAAGCCACAGCAGCCGAAGCGCATTGAGCTTGCCAATGGGTTAGTCATCTATTTGCAGGAAGACCACGAGTTGCCGTTCATCGACGGCTCCATCAACATCCACGGCGGAAGCCGCGAGGCCCCCGCAGCCAAGACGGGCCTCATCTCGCTCTATAGCGAAGCCTGGCGCACCAGCGGCACGGCGGCTGAAAGCGGAGATGCGCTGGACGAAGAGCTGGCCGAGAAGGCCGCCGGCATTGAGACCGGCGGCGACACCGACAGCACCTCGCTCGAATGGTCCAGCTTCAAACAGGACTTCGACCCGGTATTCGCCCAGGCCATGGACCTGCTGCTGCATCCGGCGTTCAAGCAGGACAAGCTACAGCTGGCGCAACGCGAGATGATGACCTCCATCTCCCGCCGTAACGACGATCCCGGCGATATCGCCGCTCGTGAAGCCGCCAAACTCGTCTACGGAGCGGGCAGCCCCTACGCGCGCCAGGCAGAGTATTCCACCGTCCTCTCCGTCACGCTCGACGACCTGAAGGGCTGGCACGAACGCACGGTGATTCCTAACGGTATGATCGTCGCCGTCGTGGGCGACTTTGACTCCGCTGCGATGGAGGCCAAACTCCGCGCCGCCTTCGAGCCGCTCAAGCGCGGCGCTCCCATCGAGACGCCGAAGGTCGACTTTCCCGGCCCCACGCCCGGCGTCTACTTCGCCGACAAGGAAGACATCAATCAATCCACCGTGCAGATCGTTGGCCTGGGCACGCAGGTCAACAATCCGGACTATTACGCCCTCAGCGTAATGAACGAAATCTTCTCTGGGGGCTTCGGTTCGCGTGTCTTCCAATATGTCCGCACCAAACTTGGCCTCGCCTATGACGTCAGCGGCAGATTTGGCTCTGCTTATGACTACCCCGGGATGTTCCTGAGCCAGGTCGGCACCAAGAGCACGTCCACCGTGCCAGCCACGCAGGCCGTGCTTGAGACCATCGCCAAGCTCAAGACCCAGCCGCCCACGCCAGACGAGATGCGCAAGGCTAAGGACGAGGTGATGAACTCCTTCATCTTCCGCGTCGATACGCCGGAGAAGACCCTCGACGAGCAAGTCCTGCTCGCCTTTTATGGTTATCCACCCGACTTTCTCGAGAAGTATCACGATGGCGTCGAGAAGGTGACCGCGGAAGACGTAACCCGCGTCGCCAACAAATACATCGATGTCTCAAAGCTGGCGATTCTTGTCGTCGGCAACAAGTCTGAAATTCAGCCGCCGCTCTCGCAACTTGGTAAGGTCACCGATCTCGACATCACCATCCCGCCGCCACCGGGCCGCGCAGCGCCCGCAGGGCAGGGGACCGCACCCGCGCAGTAACGGCTTCCACCGGTGCTGCGTGAGAAGATAGCCTCCATGGAAGCAACTGGATTCGCGGTCGCCATCATGGCCGCCGGCAAGGGCACACGGCTCAAAAGCAAGCGCCCCAAGGTGCTGCATGAAGTCGGCGGTCGCGCGCTGCTTGAACACGTCATCGCTGCGGCAAAGACGGTCGCCGCCACAGCAGACATCTACTGCATCGTCGGCCACGAGGCCGAGAGCGTCCAGGCCGCCGTCGCCAGCACCGGTGTCAGGTTCATCCTGCAGGAACCGCAGCATGGCACCGGCCATGCCATGCAGGTGCTCAAGGCATGGCTTGAGACCTCCGGCCATCCGCTTCCGAAGCACCTGCTCGTCCTCTCCGGCGACGTCCCTCTCATCCGTCCAGAGACCCTCGCAGCTCTCCGAGACCTCCATTTGCGTGAGCACGCCGCGATGACGATCCTCACCGCCGTCCCGCCGGACCCCACCGGCTACGGCCGCGTGCTGCGCGTTGCGCCGTATCTGCCAGAGGTTACTGCCATCGTCGAGCACAAGGCGCTCAAGCCGGACCAGCTCGACGCGCGAGAGATCAACTCCGGTATCTACTGCTTCGAAACGGCCCCGCTTTTCATACGCCTCGACCGTCTCTCCATCGACAATCCGCACGGCGAGTTCTACCTCACCGACGTCGCCGCGATGCTCGTCGCCGATGGCCTGCGCGTCGTCGCGCATCAGGCCGAAAATGTCGACGAAGTTCTCGGCGCCAACACCATCGCCGAGATGATGCACCTCGACCAGGCCATGCGCGCGGCCAGCGCCCGGCGCCTGATGGCGCAGGGTGTCACCATCTTCCGTCCGGACACCTGCGTCATCGACGCCAAGGTCGAGGTCGGCGCCGACACTGTCATCGAGCCTTACGTCCAGCTCCTCGGCTCCACGCGCATCGGCAGCGACTGCCGCATCCGCTCGTACTCCGTCATCCAGTCTTCAACCCTCGGCGAGGACGTCACCGTGCGCAACGGCTGCATCCTCGACGGCGCTGTTGTGGATGACGGCGCTGTCCTTGGCCCTTACGCGCATCTGCGTCCGGAGAGCCGCATCGGCACCGGCGCCCACGTTGGCAACTTCGTCGAGACCAAGAAGGTCTCGCTCGGCCGCGGCTCCAAAGCGAACCATCTCACCTATCTCGGCGATGCCGTGATCGGCGAAGGCGTCAACGTCGGCGCCGGCGTCATTACCTGCAACTACGACGGCGTGCACAAGCACACCACTACCATCGGCGACGGCTCCTTCATCGGCTCGGACTCCACCCTCGTCGCGCCCATCTCCATCGGCAACGGCGCCTACGTCGCCGCCGGTTCTTGCGTCACACTGCCTGTGCCCGACGGCGCGCTCGCCATCGGCCGCGCACCTCAGGTGACAAAAGAGGGCTGGGCCGCCAAGCGTAAAGCAAAGCGCGACAAGAAAAGCTAATCATTCAGCGTGCAAAATGCGCCGCACAATTAGCTCGTAACTACCGCCAGCTAGCTCGTCACTACCGCGATCACGAACCCGTCATATCCCTTGGCGCCGACTGTCTGGATCGTCGTCGCCATCAGGCTCGGCTCTCTGCCCACCAGCTCGAACATCCTGCGCGTCCCCACAATATCCTTGTCCGTGCTCTCTGCCTCCAGCACCGCGCCGTCACGGATCACGTTGTCCACGATGATCACTGTCCCCTTGCGCGCCAGCTTCAGCGCCCATTGCACGTACACCGGATTGTTTCCCTTGTCCGCGTCGATAAAGATCAGGTCAAATGACTTCGCACCCTCCGCCGCCAGCTTCTCCAGCGACTCCGCCGCCGCACCCACGCGTATCTCCACCTTCGCTCCCACGCCCGCTGCATCCAGGTTCTTCCGTGCAACCTCGGCATGCTTCGACGCATATTCCAGCGTCACCACGCGGCCGTCAGCAGGCAGCGCGCGCGCCAGCCAGATGGTGCTGTAGCCGCCGAGCGTACCGATCTCCAGCACTCGCTTAGCGCCCAGAGCCAGCGCCAGCACATGCAGCATCTTTCCCTGCGGCGCGGAGACATCGATCGCCGGCAGCCCGGCCGCATGATTGGCTGCAATGGCCGCTTCCTGCGTTGCATCGTTGTGCGGAATCGTCCCGGTGATGTAGCGATCTACCTCGGCCCAGATATTCTCGTCAGCTTGGCTCACTGTTCTCTTCTCCTCTGCAAGGATGATAAGCGGCTGATGCTCCTCCTCGCGCAGCCGATAGACGCATCAGAGGATCGCGCCACCGCAGCACGCGACTCATCCACAGTATGGAACTGCAGGCAATCGAATCCGCACCGGCGCATGCGCTCGTCCCTGAGCCGGCCCGCGTCCTCATCGTCGATGACGATCCCGATGTCCTGCGCGCCGTCGCTGCCATGCTTGCAGCCAGCGGGTTTGAAGCCGCATCGGCCGTGTGTGCCACGGACGCGCTGTGCTATCTCCAGGACGACCCCGGCTGCAGCCTCGTCCTCTGCGACGTCATGATGCCTGGCCGTGACGGCTTCAGCCTTCTCGACTCCATCGGGAAGGACTATCCCGGCCTCCCCGTCGTCATGCTCACCGGCGTCGATGACATCCGCGTGGCCACCAATGCCTTTCGCCGCGGTGCAATCGACTATCTCCTCAAGCCCTTCAACCGCGCACAACTCCTCGCCACCGTCGACCGCGCGCTCGAACACGCCCGCCTGCAGCGGCAAAACTTCGACTATCGCCACAACCTTGAAGCCATCGTCTCCACACGCACCAGCCGTCTGCGTGTCGCAATGCGCGATCTCGAACGCAGCTACGACATCACGCTCGAGGCCATGGGCGACGCCCTTGATCTGCGCGACTCCGAAACCCAGGGCCACTCCCGCCGCGTCACCGCCTATACGGTCGCGCTGGCCCGTGCCATGGGCGTTGACTCCGACCAGCTCAGCATCATCGCCCGCGGCGCCTTCCTGCATGACATTGGCAAGATCGCCATCCCCGACCGCATCCTGCTCAAGCCCGGCAAGCTCACCGCGGAAGAGCGCGAGATCATGCGCCAGCACTGCGACCGCGGCTACGAGATGATCCGCAAGATTCCGTTCCTCCGCGAGGCCTCTGAGATCGTCTACGCCCACCAGGAGACCTTCAACGGCACCGGCTATCCGCGCGGCCTGCGCGGTCAGGAGATCCCTCTCGGCGCCCGCATCTTCGCCGTCGCCGATACCCTCGATGCCATCACCTCCGACCGCCCGTACCGCAAGGGCCGCAGCTTCGCCGAGGCCAGCCTCGAGATTGCCCGCTTCAGCGGAGAGCAGTTCGACCCCAGGATCGTCGACGTCTTCCTGCGCATGCCTGACTCCCTCTGGATCGAGCTTCGCCGGCGTGTGGAGCAGGGCGCCTGCGGCGTGCTTGACCTCGGCGCAGAGAGTGTAAAGACGAGGGCTACGGGCACACCCAAATTGACGGAACTGTCATCCTGAGCCCTCAGCGATTCGCAGCCAACTAGAATGGGCGAAGAATCTCCGTATGACTCTTCGAAATCAGACCAGCCCCGCATTGCACATCTCTCTCCAGCCCGCGTAGCATCGCCTTGCGCCTGCCCTACAGCGGGCCATTCCGGAGGCATTCATGGCGCCCAGCAAGCAGACCCTCACCCAGGACGAACTCGCCGCCCTTACCCGTGAACTCCCCGACTGGAAGCTCGAAGGCGGCCAGCTCGTCCGCAGTTGGACATTCGACGACTTCGTCGCGGCTATGGTCTTCGTCAACCAAGTCGCCCAGCTTGCCGAACAGGCCAATCACCACCCGGACATCGACATCCGTTACAGCCGCGTCCGCCTTGCGCTCGTCTCCCACGACGCTGGCGGCGTCACCTCGCGAGACGCCGAGATGGCCCGCCATATCGCAGAAATATGATAGCTTTCAGCCATTTACCATCCAGCTACATTTTTCAGTAGAAAGCAGCCTGCAATTCTCCAGTTTGCGGTATACTCAACCGCAGAGCGGAATGCTCGACACTTTCCGGCCTATTTCCCGGCCGACACAAGTTGCGTCACTGGCCTCCCGGCACGGATGAAAACATCCGTGCCGTCTTTTTTGTCTGTCAAATTTTCTCTCTTCCGCCGCCGAAATTCCTGCATCCCATCTACAATCAGCGATAAGCTACCATCAAGACAGCTTCTCTAAGGAGACACGACGATGACCAAGGCCGACCTGGTGGACCGCGTAACCGCCCTCGGAGACCTCACCCGTCGCGACGGCGAGATTATCGTCGATACTCTCTTTGAATCAGTCATCGGAGCCCTCAAGGCCGGCGACAAGATCGAGATCCGCGGCTTTGGCAGCTTCCGCACCCGCCAGCGCAACTCCCGTATCGGCCGCAACCCCAAGACTGGAGAGCGCGTCGATGTCCCCGCCAAACGAGTCCCGTTCTTCAAGCCCTCCAAGGAACTGCGCGACTCCGTCAACCCCGGCGGCGTCAAGAGCCTGCCCAAGGGCGAAGCGCCCAAAGTGGACACGCACCATCCACCTCCAATGTAGTTCGCGGCACGGAAATCGCCTGCGTCGCGCACGCGAAAGTTTTTGCCAATCCGATCCCCGCCCTCCATCATCTATAAAGGGAAGGGAATCCCTTCTATGCCGATCGCCACGGAATTCTTCGTCCGTCACGCCATTGCCATCCTCTTCGCGTGGGTGCTGGCGGAGCAGCTCGGCCTCCCCATCCCCAGCATCCCTGTCCTGCTCACCGCGGGCACGCTCAGCGCAGCGCACCGCGTCCACGGCATCCCCGCGCTTATCGCTGTGGTTGCGGCCTGCATCCTCGCAGACTCGCTCTGGTACGGCCTCGGCCGCCGCTACGGCACCAGTGTCATCCGCCTGCTCTGCCGCTTCTCGTTTGAAGCCTCCACCTGCATCGCAAAAACCGAGGACTACTTCGGCCGTCGCGGGGCCGAGACGCTGCTCTTCGCCAAGTTCATCCCCGGCCTCTCCACCGTCGCGCCGCCCATCGCCGGCCAAGCCGGCATGGAGTACTCCCGCTTCCTGCTCTACGACCTCTCTGGCTCTCTGCTGTGGTCGCTCAGCTTTTTTCTCGCGGGCCGCTTCTTCGGTGACGTCGCCAAGCGCAGCCAGGCCTTCTTCGGCCTGCTCAGCCACTTCGCCGCACTGGTCTTCGTCCTGATGGTGATCGGCTTCTTCCTGTGGCGCGTCATCAAACAGCGCCGCTTTGTCGCCCAGGTGCGCGAGTTGCGTATCGAACCCTCAGCCGTGAAGGACATGCTCGACAAGGCAGCCGCCGGAGAGGTCGCCTGCCAGCCGTACATCGTTGACCTGCGCCACCCACTCGACTACCTGCCCGATCCGCGCGTCCTTCCCGGCGCAGTCCGCATCGGCCCCACAGAGCTCGCCACGATGGCGAACCAGATCCCGCGCGACCGCGACGTCATCCTCTACTGCACCTGCCCGTCGGAGGAGACCAGCGCCAAGGTCGCCATGCAGCTGCATAAGCTCGGCATCAACCGTGTGCGCCCGCTGCGCGGCGGCTTCGACGGCTGGAAAGAGGCCGGCTACCCGCTCCTCGACTACACCGAGGGCGCGCCAGCCGCGTCCACCCTAAACAAGGTCCTCGAGATTCCCCAACTCAAGTCGGCCTGAGAACTCCGGAAATGGCACATGGTACGACACAGATGGCTTTCGGATGGACAAACCTCTTCTTCGCGGGATTGCTTGCCGGCGAAGAACTAGTTATTTGTTATGGACTTCGTTCGGCACTCTCCATATTGGATACGTCATCGCACATCCTGCTGCGTCAGACGCTCATCCGTCGATTGCGTATTTTGGTGCCAATCCTCCTGCTGCTCGCGCTCTTTTCCGGGGTGCTTCTTGCTATTTGGGAAGATCATGGTCTTCATCTTGTCGCACGTTGCGCAGGCCTGGCTTTCTTAGGAATATTTCTTCTGCTCACGCTTACAGGAACTGCTCCCATCAATCAGGTGCGCTGACATGGAACCCGGTCGCTCCACCACAGGATTGGTTGCCCTCAATCCAGCGATGGGAGCGGTTGGACATAGCTCGTACCTGGGCAGCCATCGCGGCCTTTGCCCTCTTTCTTGCTGCCGCGTTCTGTTCGTGATCCTCCTGCGATAGTGATTGTCAAAGATCCAGCCGGAACACCACCGTCACCGTTGTCTGCACCTCCACCGGCTCGCCGCTCAGTTGGTACGGCTTATAGCGCGCCCCTGCCACTGCATCCAGCGCCGCCTGCCGCAGCATCGGCGGCCCGCTCACCACATGCGCGCTCTCGATCTTCCCAGTCTTTGAAATCACCGCCTCCACTACCACTGTCCCCTGGGTCTTCGTCAGGATCGCAATCTGCGGATACGCTGGCCGGATCGGCGCCAGCAGCATCCCCTCCAATACACCATGCGAGATATTGATCGGCCCAATGTGCGCCGCAGGCGCAAGCGTCACCGCCGGCCCATCGCCTGTACCCGTCGTTGGCATGGAGCCTCCAGGTACCATTGCAATCGGCCCAATCGGTCTCGGCGGGCCATCTTCGATCGGGATACCCGGGATTGGCGAAAAGATCCTCGCGCCTGTAGAAACCGCTGTGGGCATCGCATGCACGGTCGGCCCCGTGGTCGATTCGTTGCTTGGCGTCATCCGCACATTCGGCGGCCTCACAGGCATAGGCGGCACCGTCAGATGCGGAGCTTGCGTGAAAATCTTCAGTGTCTGCGGCCGCATCAGCGGCACCATCACAATCAGCGCCGCCAGCATCAGTTGCGCCGCCGCCGATCCCACTGCCGACCAGCGCTGCGCCCGCGACACCATCAGCCCGCGCGATTCCAACAGGCTTCCCTCGAACATAAGGCACCTCCGTCAACTCTCAACGGCTGCGGCCTGATCTTCAGGCCACCGGTGCGCACCTGCGAGGGGATGCGTCCAGTTCAATAGACACCGCGCACATGCAAAGGTTCCCGCACCGCAGCCCGGCTCTATCGTTTGCCAATCGTTACCTGCAGGCCCCCAAAGATGCCGAAGGGTGCGCCGGGCGCCAGGTAGGTCGTGTTCAGGATGGGATAGTCCCCGCTCGGGTAGGCAGGAAACGGACGGGCGACGAAGTTGCCATTGTTGTCGTAAGGCGTGTCTGAGAGCTGTCCGGCAGTGTAGTAGTGCCGGTTGAGCGCGTTGTCGATCTCAGCGAAGATCTCGTAACGCGGGCTGAAGGAGTAGCGCGTTCCCAGGTTCACGATGCCGAACCCCGGACTCTTGCCCATACCCAGATAGTATTGGCCGTCCGGCTGCTCGAGATTGTTTTCATTGCCGCGAACGTAGGAGCTGCTGATGAGGTTGAAATCTGCGCTGACTTCGAGCTTACGCAGCGGGTGATAGTCCGAGTAGAGCTTGAGCATGTGCTGCGGCACCTGCGGGATGTGATCGCCGGGCACGATATTGATCAATCCGCCATCGGTCACGCCCGGTTCGCCGCCGAGGGCGTTGCTGTTGCTGCTGTTGCTGTCCGACTCGATGGTCTGCGGGCTCTGATAAGTGGCGTCAAGGAAGGTATACTCCGCGCCCGCATCCATGTTGTGGAAGTGGGCCGAGACCGCGGATTCCACACCCTCGCGGCGCGTCTTCCCGAAGTTCAGGAAATACCCGAAGCCGGTCTGCGGCGATGCGACGAAGAGCAAATCGTCATAGTTGATGGAGTGGAAGTACCCGGTATTCCATCGAATGCGTCCGTCCGGATTGCCGCGAACGCCGAACTCGAATGTGCGGCTGACGACCTGCTCCAGTGGAGGATCGCTGACCAGGGCGTTGGGCAGAGAGCAGGGATAGTTGGGATTGGCACAACCCAGTTCCGTCGAGGTCGGGGCGCGGCTCGATTCGCCGTAATCGAAGTAGGCGTTCAGCAGCGCGGTCGGCTTGTAAACGACGCCGGCAGTCGGATTGAAGCGCTGAAAGATATTGTCCGCCGTCAGCCCAGGGCGGCCCGACGCCGCCGGCGGCAGGCGGTCTGTGTTGTCGACGTTGGTGTGGTTGTAACGTCCGCCTGCGTTGAAGACCCAGTTCTTCCAGACGAAGGTATCGGTCAGGAAAAAGCTGGGCGTGGTTGTCGTGCCATGCAGGTTCACGCGGTCATCGTCGAGGTATCCGTCATCGTTCACCTCACTGCCGTCGTCGAAGGATGGAACCGTGGTGAGAGTGACGCCATCGTTGTTCAGGTATCCCCACTGCGAGTTCTGCACGAAGGTGAGGCTCCCGCGATCGAAGCCGACGCCGATGGCGAGCTGGTTGCGCCCGGCCTGCCAGTTCAGCACGCCGCTTACGCCGTAGGAATGCTGGCGCGTGACCCCGTTCGTGTCGACGCCATCGCACTTCTCGGCCGGCTCTCCGCTGCCGCCCGCGCTGAGCTCCAGGCTCGCGGCGATGCAACGCAGATAGGGAAACGGCGTGTTGGCCGCCGTGATCGGCGTGGTTGGGTAAGCGATGCCCGCGGTGGTCAGGGCATTCTTGTCCTTGGTGCTCAGCGTGTACAGCGACTCCGTGAAGGCGTCGTCATTGGCGTCGCCGTTTGCGCCGTCCGTGCGCGTGTACCTGAGGTAGACATTGGCATTCACCGTCAGACCACGGCCCAGTACCTGCGTTGCATTCAGCGTAAGAAAAGGCTGGTGCTGATTGGTGGTGTCCGGGACGGTGTAGACACTGTTGTAGCCGTGGTTGAGCCCCACGGTGCGCTGGATGGCCCGATAGTCCTGCGTGCCGTTTCCAGTCAGGTAGTTGATGGCATAGCCGCCCGAGAGCGAAAGAACTGTGTTGGCGGCGGTGTAGCCGATCTTAGCGAAGCTCTGCCTGACCGAAGATGGCGAGCGCGCGCGCCAGCCGTCTTCGTGGAAGAGTGTTCCTGCCGCATACCAGTTCCAGGGGCCGCTGCTGCCGCCGCATTCCATGTCCACTGCGCGACGTCCCCAGCTCCCGCCATACCCGGCCACGCGCGCGCCTGAGCTAGTGATGCCGCTCTTGGTCTCGACGGCGATCGCGCCGCCCAGCGTGTTCAGGCCGTAGACCGGGTTCGAGCCGGGAATCAGCTCCGCCGTATCGATCGCCACCTTCGGGATCAGGTCCCACTGCACCACATCGCCGAAGGGCTGGTTCTGGCGCACGCCATCCAGGTAGACCGAGAGGCCGGCGGGCGAACCAACCAGCGGTGACGCGGTGTAGCCGCGATAGTTGACATCCGGTTGGAAGGGGTTGTCCTGGTTCTCGTTGACGTAAACATCATTCAACCGGCGCTTGAGCGTATCGGTCAGATCGATGGCGTTGGTGTCCTCAATGGTTTCCGAGCTCACAGCCTGCACCGGCACTGGCACATCGCTCAGTGGAATGTCCGCGACACCAATCGGAGTGGCGGAAACATTGATCTCCGTGCGCAGGCCTGCGATGGAAAGCACCACATCGCGCACGGGCATGGTCTTTGCCTGGAGAACGAAGCTCAGCATCTGTGGGGCGAAGCCCTGCTGCTGCAGCGAGAGAGTGTATCGGCCATAGGGGAGGTCGGCGACCGTCAGCGATCCATCCGATTCGGTCTCGACGTTGCGGGTCTGTGCCCCGCCGGGGCCGGTCAGTGAGCCTGTTGCGTGTAGGGCGTGCCCGGCGGGGTCATGCACGCGGAGCCGCAACTCGCCCGTATGGGCCGCTTGGCAGATGGCGTACGTCGATGACAGAACGAGAGAAATTACGCCGAGTGCAAAAGCAGTGCGGAATCCTGAAGGCATGCGAAAATCGATATCCTTATGTAGAGTGTTCAGCTGTATATCCTCTGACCTGCCTTTTTGTTCAGTCTTTTTCTGGAAACTTGGCCGTCCAGCAGCACGTCTCAGCCAAGGGAGCGCAATGTCTTCTTTTGCAGTAAATTCCGCGGCTGGCTCGGCTCTGCATCTGTCAGGGGTGGGCGAAAGCGAGGACGCGGAACATCAAGTCATCTGCCTCTTCCAGTCGTTGCATTTGCCGCTGCGGCGCTACGCACTGGCGTTTGGCGTCTCAGTATCGGATGCGGAGGACATCGTTCAGGAGAGCTTCCTCGCCCTCTTCCAGCATCTGCGCCGCGGGCGTTCGCGCGAGAATCTCCACGGCTGGCTGTTCCGGGTCACCCACAATCTTGCGCTGAAGAAGAGGACCAGGAGCGCGCGAGAGGTCATGGGTCTCGACTATGAACAGATTGCGATTGCCGATCCTGACGCAGGCCCCGAGGAGAGTATGCTGCTCAGGGAGAGGCATGCCCGGATGCAAACTGTGCTGCGAGCACTGCCGTTGAATGACCAGTTGTGCCTGAGGCTTCGGGCGGAGGGGCTTACCTATCGAGGCATCGCTCAGGTGGTCGGAATCTCGCTGGGCAGCGTATCCGCCTCTCTCACTCGTTCGTTGCTTCGGGTGCAGGCGATGGATGGGAGGGAATGATGTCCTCGAATCGGCAGCATTCCGATCAGCAGCATCCTACCGACGAGATCATCCTTCGCCACATCGACCACGAGCTCCCGCCCGAAGAGGCAACTCGCGTCCGTGCGCACATGGCAGAGTGTTCCGATTGCCATCAGCGAGAGCTGGCGATGTTGAGCACCACTGATGCCATAACGGACATATACCGCGCCGAGCTGCCACCGCCGGATTCCTACGAAGTGGAGCCGAGGGACCGGTTGCAGAGGGCGCTCGCGGCGCTTCAACCATCTCGCCCTTCCCACGGCAGGCTGCTCGGCCCGTTCTCGTCCCCCTATGGATTGGGTATCGCTGCGCTCGGAGTTTTGGTGCTCGCCTTTGCGCTGCCGGAGGGCGGAAGCTGGCGTCATATTGCATCGCCTGAGGCGCAATTCTTCGTCCCGAACCGATCGCTGACTCCCGGCGCGGTGCGGCCGGTAACTTTGGCTGAGGTGTGCTCCGCAAATGACAATGACCTCGACCCGGCAGTCTCCCCTTCGCTGCAAAAAGCCGTGCTGGACGAGTACGGTGTGCGCGCAAAGAAGCACACACGGGAATATCAGATCGACTACCTCATCAACCCGCAGCTGGGCGGAACCAGCGACATCAGAAATCTCTGGCCTGAGTCCTCGTCCAATGCTCAGTGGAATGCGCAGGTCAAGGACGAGTTGGAACGGCGGCTGCATCAGATGGTCTGCGCGGGAACGGTCGACCTGCCCGTTGCCCAGCGGGAGATCGCCACCGACTGGATTGCGGCCTATAAGAAGTACGTGGGCACTGCGCAGTCTTCGGCATCGCCTCGCTTATCCGAAATAGCAACCCTAGGCCCGCATTTTCACTGAACAAGACGCGCTTTCGCGGAATATTGATATAGAGAGAAAGAAGCTCGCATTTACCGAGAGTGCTTCTGGCTGAAGTCTTGAGCTCTTTCCCAGATGCCAGTTCGATTGTCCGCACAGAAACGAGGCACGAGAATGACGAACACAAAAAGGATCGGTATGGCAATAGCTACCATACTGGCCTTAGCAGCTGCTGGTGGCGGCCTCCGTCTGTGGTATCGCGATTACCGTATACCCCAGAACGTTGCCTATGTCACGGAGGAGAACGGGAAGATTGACGTGATCGATCTGAAGAGTCTTACCGTCGTGCGTTCGATTCAACTGGACGACCTTGAGCCGCGCGGAGTAGGTGTGACCTATGACGGAAAATATCTGATCACGGCGGACAAGGACAGTGCGGACATCGCCATCTTCAGCACCCCGAAGCTTCAGCTGATCGCCAGGGCACATACTGGCGACAACCCGGAGTTCGTCAAGCTCAACCCGGCGGGAACGCGTGTCTATTCGACGTTCGAGCCCGGATCATCGGGCGGCCCTCCGAAGCCCGGAAGTCCCGGCGGCGACGATGACGACGATGATGCCAACGAGCCTCCGGCGCAGATCGCTTCCTTCGATGTGGGTACATGGGCTGCGGGTCCCGTTGCCACGGCTGGGAAGGAGACCGAGGGACTGGAGTTCTCTCCCGATGGAAAATACCTGCTCGTCGCCAACGAGGCGCAGGACAATATTCAGGTGTTCGATGCGGCTACTGGCGCCTCCGTGCGCATCATCGACATGAAGCCGTACGGCATCCGTCCGCGCGACATAAAGATATCTCCGTCCCACACGTTCTATTCAGTAACCATGGAAGCTTCCGGAACGCTACTGAAGATGGACACCAACTTCAACGTACTCAAGTCCGTTTCCACTGCAGCCAAGCCGTATGGAGAATCCTTTGACCGCGCGGGCAGGCGCATCTTCGTATCGGCGGCCATGGCACGTAAGCTCCAGGTCTTTGATGCCGACACGCTCAATCTCATCGCTGAGGTCCCGATTGGGAAGCGCTGCTGGCACTTTACCTTCACCCCAGACGATTCCAAAATCCTGATGGCCTGTGGACGATCGAACAACATCGTGATCGTGGATCCCAATTCATACAAGCAGATCGGAACCATCGAAGGAATCAATCTGCCTTGGGGCATCGTGACCTATCCACGCGCCTTTGGAAGCCTGGGATTGCCATAAAACGGGCACAGCTATGCGGCATCGGATGAGCCGACGGTCCTTCTCGCAGGCGAAGGTATCGGTTCCTCTTTCAAAATTAAGTCAGACGATGCGATTCTAGCGGCCGGGGTTACAGTCGCCTATGCCCTTCATGCCGCCTCGTTGGGCTTGCTTGCCGGCTGTATCCTGGGGTGCTCCCTGGTTGCTGCGTGGTTGATCTCGGCGGCCATTCAGGTCGCGGATCAATGGAGCAGGGCCGTTGTTTTGCGATTGGGAAAGTTTCGCTCGCTCCAAGGTCCCGGCCTCTTTCTTATCATCCCGCTCATCGACACAATTCCCTACTGGATCGATACGCGAGTTCTCACCAGCTCTTTCAAGGCGGAGAAGACTCTGACGAAAGACACCGTACCCGTCGACGTGGATGCGGTGCTCTTTTGGAAGATTATCGATCCACAAAAGGCCGCGCTGGCCGTGGCGGACTATCAGGCCGCCATCGGCTGGGCGTCTCAGACGGCCTTGCGCGATGTGATCGGCAAATCAATGCTCTCCGACATGCTGGAAGGCAGGGACAAGATCAGCGATATTCTTCAGAAAATCATTGACGTTCGCACCGAACCGTGGGGCATCAACGTCATCTCGGTCGAGGTGAAGGATGTACTGATCCCTGCTTCACTTGAGGATGCGATGTGGATGCAGGCGCAGGCGGAGAGAGAGCGCCAGGCCCGCGTCATCCTTGGCGATTCAGAGCGTCAGATCGCAGTGAACTTTGGCGAAGCCGCGAAGACCTATCTGAACAACCCAGTTGCTCTTCACCTGAGAGCGATGAACATGCTGTACGAAGGCTTGAAAGCCAATTCGACAATTGTCGTTGTTCCAAGTTCCGCTATCGAGACCATGCAGCTGGGTGGACTCGCCGGTCTTACTGCCCTGACGATGGGAATTGGACAAGACAAGGCGCTTGGAGCAACCAACAATCAGCCACAGATGAATCTCCCACCAGAGGCGCCAGTCACGAATGGCGTCGCGCCAAACGGTCAGATTTTAAGCTGATTCGAAATCCAACCGACGTTGCATGCGAACGCCAAGAGGAGCAAATCTTCCTGAACGCTTCGGCCGCAATCTCCGCCTCGGAGACCGGCGCGACTGGTGCTGCTGCACTCCATGATTGCCGCTGCCGCAATGAGTTTCAGTTCTGTATCCGTCATCGCCAAGGCACTACGTTTGCGAGCGGCGAAACTATAAGCAGTTGCGTTGGCCGCCGTCAAAATCGCGGTCCATTCGGCGGACCGACGCCATTCGAGGGACCGTCTCTGACCTGGGAAGGGGTTCGATTCGAAGTTCCGGCGAATGAGTCCAAAGAGAACCTAAGGGGTGTTGTTTGCGTGTCCCAGTCCCGGCGAGCACCTCCTTAAGAAGGATCTATCGGTGAGCAGAGGGATACACCATTGCGGTGTCCAGAATGCCATGCTAGGTGTATGGGTACACACGTCCGTCATGATCTTGATCTGCTTCATACAAGCCTCCTCACCGGAAAGCTGCCTCGAAGTCTGAGTTGGGCTAGCACTGTCGAGTTGATCGGCAGCATCGGCAATGTACAACCCCGCGGCGGCGAAGAGTTTGTCTTCACGGTGGGCACGCAACGAGCCTTTTTCAAGCATCCGCACACTCACGACCTCAGCGTCGACGAAGTCGGCCGATTGCGAAAGTTTCTACGTGACGCCGGTCCGACGCTCGCACCTGACCAATCCTCTCAACCCTGTCGAATGGTTGTGGTGATTGATCATCATGTTGCGCATGTCTACCAGGACTTTGGCCAGAAAGTACCGGAATTGGAACATACTGAGCGACCCTACGACCCATTCGGCTTCCATCGTCACTTGATTCATAGAAAGGAAGCGCACTACAAGGGAGAGCGGACGCCGGAAGACAAGACCTTCTACGAACAGATCGCGAAAGATTTATTACCTGCCAACGAAATTGTTCTGATCGGACACGGTATCGGAAAGAGCAGCGCAGTTGAGTACTTGGCGGAGTATCTTCACGCCAATCATCACGATATCTCCCGACATGTAGTCGCGACAGAGATCGCAGATTTATCAGCCTTGACCCTGCCCGAGATTGAAGCGATCGCGAAGCAACACATGATCGCAGTTGTCTGCCGCCCGGAGATCCACAATGATTGAACATCTGCAGCAGACGAGAGGGCCGGCTTTCGGATTTGCCGTTCATGGTTCAGTGACTGCCGCTGACACCAGCGATCTCACTGCGAAGTTGGACCACTTGATCGGTGACTACAAGAAGCCCATTGGCGTGCTAGCTGATTTGAGCAAGATGGATGGTGCGGACTGGGCATCGCGCTGGAATGAGATTCGATTCCTGAGGCGGTACTCTGATCATATTGCCGGCTTGCGATAGTCGGCTGCCAGTGAATGGGAGGAGATAGCGAGCATGGTGCTGGTTGCGAGCGCGGCCCTTCAGGCTCAAACGCTCTACTTCACGTCGTCAGAGATTTCGCGTGCATTGCATTGGGTAAAAATGCTTAGGCGCGACGAGGAGATGCCCGTTCGGATAAAACTACGCCCCCGAGTGTATGGGCATCTGAGCGACCGCACATTGAAGGGAGATGCAGCACTTTGCGATCTGCCGTCAATAATTAGGTGGGATGAGGCCTCATGATGAATCAAACAACAGCTAGCCGTCACTTGCCCACTCTAAGCTTTTGGGCTTCTCTACTTCTCTGGCATTCCCTCGCACTCGGACAAATTGGAACCAGGAATCTATCTGGGACGGTGACAGATCATCAGCACGAACCACTCAAGGGTGCGGTGGTTCAAGCTGAAAACGGCGTGACGATGGGGGTGGTCTCTTACGTCACGAATCGTGACGGCAAATACACTTTCAAGCGTCTAGACGGAAAGACCGACTATCGCTTATGGGTGACCTTTAGAGGGACCAAATCCAGCGTGCGGAAACTGAGTCGGTTCGATACGAATCGACCGAAGGTCGTCAATTTCGCATTAATTTTGCACTAATCCAGCTTACCGCTAAGGGCTAACGAATGTCGGGGCAGGCTACTCTGCTCCGATGCCGGCCGTCTCGTGAAGTGTGCAGTTCCTGCCATGTGCTTCCTTGCTTTGAAAATAGTTTTAGTGCGCTGCGCCATCCAATGGAACGGCCGCAGCCATGGCGGAGGAATTCCACAGCTCTCACAGCCGAGAAGGGGACGCATGTCTGCCAAGATCGCGTAAGCAACATTGAGTATGGCCTGGAACGGTCTTCGCCCAAAGATACGAACATTGAAGCAGTGTGCAAGCCACTTCGTATTCGGCAGACTACGCAAGGTTTCCGCAACAGCGTCTCCGTTTGTTCTCATGGATCCGTCCGGCATCAGAAGATGTATGTTTGCGTAAGCATCCCAAATGTCCAAGGCTGGGTTCAGTGTTCGCAGAACAAGTGGGTCGCTACCGATCGGCCGAACGATGATCGAGTTGTCCCCTTCAGTGCGATTCGCCGATTTCATGACCCATCGAGCGATTACACGGCATACGGCACACTCGTCATTGAATAGGAGAATAGGTTTGCTCGGAGCTTGAACCATGATCATGCCAATCCTTTGAATGGTCGGGTGACGTCCTTCCACAACACCTTCACCGAAGGACTAGGGCCAACTGCTCTTCCAACTTCGACTCCTTTTGAAAACATCACGAGAGTCGGAGTCCCTTCAATCTCATAGAGATTCGCCAGGCCCTGATCGACCGCGATGTTGACCCTCAACACGGACTCCCGTGATCCTAGTCTCTCGGCCACGTCTTGGAGGATCGGCTCCAACAAGCGGCAGTGCTCGCAGCCGTAGGACATGAACTCGACGACTACAGGATTTGGCGATGCGAGCACCAGCGAATCAAAAGTCTCTCCTTTAACCGACTTCACGAAGTCCGTCGCAATAGGCATACTGGGTTCTCCTTTAAGCACGCCTTTGGAGGGGGCAGCGTGAAACTGAAACGAGTAGTCGTCCGCCACGAGTCTAATAGAAGAGTTGCGGCGATCAAGGTTCCTTCAAGTTGAGCAAGCGAGAGACTACCCAGTCCAAGAGAACGGTGATCGGACTTCAGATCGGTGATGATGGTTGTCATATGCGTCTTGCCTCGAAGACTGCGGGACGGCTACTGAACTGCAATATGAAGGTTGTTGTCAACTCGCCATAAACCAAGTGAAGACCAACCCCGGGGCACTCTCTTCCGAACCAATCAAGTTGCGCTCTGGGTCAAGTCTCCCAGTTCAGGCGCGTTCCTACTGAGCAATTGGACTCAGCGCGAGATTTGTCGCCCGTTATCGAATACGTTGGGTCCATTTGCCGTCTCGCAGCACCGTCGCGTCGTTCGCCAGCTTGGCCTTCAGCGCCGCAATCTCATTCCCCGCCTGATGTTCCTCCCAGAACGCAACGACCGCATTGGAGAAGAGAAGCGCCAGGATGACGAAGAAGTCCAGCCAGTGCGGCACAACCCCGGAGAGAATCACGGCGGATTCAATCATCCACGGGATAGGTCCCCAGAAATAGGTCAGAAACTTCAGGAATGCGTTCGACTTCTCCACCTTAAGCGCGTTCGGCCCGTCGTTCGCCAGCCGCTTTGCCGCCTCAGCCTGCGTCAGCCCCTTCGGAGAGGACTGTAGCTTGGCCTCCAGGTCGTCGGAATCGACTTCAAGTCGTCTTTAGATGTTGGCTTTGCTCCCGGCTTCAGGTCCTCCGCGGCTCGGGCTTTCGGCTTGTCATTGGAGTCCTGCTTCGAGCCATCTCTTGGCTCGCCGGCCTGGGGCGGCTCCGTGGCTTTGGGGTTGTCTGCGGCTGCGGGATTTCTGTAGTCGGACTCACGATGGTTGCTCCTGGTCGACGACCTGAGTGAGTTGCATTGGAGTTGCGACTAGCCCGAATGGCCCTTTCAAAGAGCGAGAGATTTCATCTCAGAAATAGCCGAAGTACCTCCCGAGATCCATAGGTCAGCTCAGGTTCGTTTGGGGACGGCAAAATCTCTGTGCTGCTTTCCAAATGCACTCGCACCGCAAGTATGTCCTAGGCTGCGAGTGACCGACCCGCCTCTAGCCATGCGAATGACGCCTCGATCTTATGGCTGGCTGCGGACGCAGTAAAGACACCGGCAGAAGAGGAAGTGTTGCAAGACACTGCCAAAGCCGTGTTCTTGTCGACACGGCACTTCCCCAGACGGCTTCTTGGCCGGCTACGGCTTCAGCGCCGTACCTTGGCACGTAGGATGCTGACATTGACATGCCAATTCCGCCACGCTTTTCGCATCGGCGCAGGTTTCGCTACAGTATTGTTTCCCGGAGACCGGGAAACAGCTACAAGCGGGATGGCCACATTTTGTCGGTGCATTCATGGAAAACTCCCTTTGCACAGCAAGTATGTTCTCGAACCACCACTAAATCTGCGCTGTTTTGCTCACTAGGACAACGGATTCGTCGACTTCCATGACGCCGCGCGAGACAAGCTAGTCGCACTCTTCACGCGGTTCAGCCCGCGCGGTCAAGACGACTTCCGCCGACAATGTTCTGTAGGCGCTTCGATACGAGTGCGGCGGTCACGAAGAGAAACCGTGACCGCCGTGAACATCTCTACTTGTTGGTAAGGATAACCTTCAGGGCGCATTCCTTGGCAGCATTGCCGAAGGTTTCGTAAGCCTTGAGGATATCCTTCAACTCGAAGCGATGCGTGATGAGCTTGGCGGGTTCCACCTTGCCTGAAAGCACAACCTTCAGCAACATCGGCAGCGTCACCGTATCGACCAAACGAGTCGTGAGCGAGATGTTGCGATCCCATAGCTTTTCCAGTTGCAACGATACGGGCTTTCCGTGGACTCCGACGTTTGCGAGGCGACCTCCGGCCCCGACGATGCCCTGACAGATGTCGAAGGTCGTCGGTGTGCCAACCGCCTCTATTGCAACATCGACGCCCTCGCCATTTGTGAGCTTCATGATGGTTTCAACCGCCTTGCGGTCGGAACTATTGATAAGTGTGGTTGCACCGAACTTCTTTGCAATAGCAAGCCTGTTCTCGTCCAGGTCAATCATGTAGATCACAGCCGGCGAATAGAACTGAGCCGTCAACAGAACCGCGAGACCTACAGGCCCTGCGCCTACAATGGCAATAGTGTCTCCGGGCTTGACTTCAGCATTCAGAACACCGCACTCGAAGCCGGTGGGTAGAGCGTCACTCAGCATCACCATCGCCTCTTCGTCGCCGCCCTCGGGAAAGTGATAGAGACTTCCGTCGGCGTAAGGGATGCGAACATACTCAGCCTGTGTGCCGTTGATGAGGTTCCCGAGAATCCACCCACCGTGTCTGCAATGGGATAGCATGCCCTTCCTGCAAAAGTCGCACTTCAGGCAGGCAGTAACGCAGGAGATGATGACCTTATCTCCTACCTTGAAGGCCGTGACGCCTGAGCCTATCTTCTCGATGACGCCGATGCCTTCGTGCCCGAGAATGCGGCCGTCCGTTACGGCGGGCAGGTCGCCCTTGAGGATATGCAGATCCGTGCCACAGATCGTCGTCGTTGTGAGTTTGACGATGGCATCTTCTACGTCCTGAATTGCGGGATGCGGTTGGTCCTCCCATGAAGGCTTTCCGGAACCCTTGCCAGATGTCCGGTAGACGAGTGCTTTCATGGTGGACTTGGATGTGTGGGGAGTTGTTACTTCAGTCTTTGGTTCAAGAGTTGCGGTAGTCACAGATATCACCTCGATTGCTGCACAGTCGGACACTCCAAATCTAGTGAGTCGCCGAGGCGGTGTCTGTGCCCAAGGGCTCATGCAGGTGCGTGAGCAACGCGACTCTACCGGAGTGGGCATGAAGGCGAAGGATTGCCCAGGCGGAGCGATCTCCTACTCCTCCTAATCCGCAGTATTTAGCGACGGAACGCAACAAAGGGGAGAGCCTAGGCTCTCCCCTTCCATCAGGATCGCAGTCGCAAGCATTCTATTTGAACTCGAGGACAACACGAGCTGCTACATCTCCATGTTCAAGCCGCTTGAAGATATTGTTGATCTCTGAAAGCGGTTGCAGTTCAATATCTGCCTTCACTTTGCCTCTCACCGCAAAGTCGAGTGCCTCCGCCATGTCCTCACGTGTTCCGACAAACGAGCCACGAATGGTGATGCAGTTGGCCACGACATCGAACAAAGGCACCGGGAAATCGCCTGGCGGAAGTCCGACCAGAGCACATATACCGCGCTTGCGCGTCATCCCGATCCCCTGCTTGAAGGCAGGCAGCGACGGTGCTGTAATCAACACACCGTGAGCTCCGCCGCCAGTCTCCTTCTTCAACTGGGCTGCCGGATCGCTCGTTTTCGCGTTGAAGACCAGATCGGCACCTAGTGCTTTCGCGTGGGCTAGCTTGCCATCGTCGATGTCTACTGCGGCGACCAGGAGCCCCATCGCTTTCGCGTATTGAATTGCGAGATGCCCTAAACCGCCACAGCCGGAGATTGCTATCCATTCACCGGGCTTAGCCTCAGTCTGCTTGATGCCCTTGTATGTTGTGATGCCGGCGCAGATCAAGGGTGCAGCCTCCACAGACGAGAGTCCCTTTGGAATGTGTGCCACATAATCAGGGTCCGCGAGGATGTACTCGGCAAAGCCACCGTTCTTTGTGTACCCACCGAACTGCGCGTCAGGACACACCGTCTCCCACGCCGTAAGGCAATACTCACAGTGGCCGCAGGCCGAATAGAGCCACGGCACACCCACGCGATCGCCTTCTTTGACGATAGTCACTCCAGCACCAATCTGAGTGACGATTCCGATGGCCTCGTGGCCTGGAATGAAGGGCGGTGTCGGCTTCAGAGGCCAATCGCCATTCGCGGCATGGAGGTCCGTATGACAAACACCGCAGGCCTCCGTCTTGACCACGATCTGACCGGGCCCGGCCGTGGGGACGGCCCACTCGCGCAGCACCAGCGGCTTGCCGAACGCCTCAACGACCGCCGCCTGCATCGTGCTTGTTTGCTTCCTGGATGTGGATTCAATCTTTGGCTCAAGGGTCGCTGTGCTCATGGGTTCCTCTTCTCAAATCTGTCTAACGGTTGAATTGCGTTGAACTTCTTGCGTTTCTTGCGGTTTAGGCTGCGGCAGCGTCGAGGCCGCGTACCGCCTCGATCATCTGGACCAATACAGCCTGCGCGTCGCCATAGACCATATAGGTGTTGTCCTCGTAGAAAAGCTCATTCTCGATGCCCGAGTAGCCCTTGCCCTGTCCACGCTTCACCACATAACACTTCTTCGCCTTGTCGGCGTTGAGGATCGGCATTCCGTAAATGGGCGATGACTTATCCGTGCGAGCGGCTGGGTTAACGACATCGTTTGCTCCAATGACCAGTGCGACATCTGTTGTTGCGAAATCGTTGTTGATCTCGTCCAGTTGGTGGATAAGGTCATACGGAACTCCGGCCTCGGCAAGCAGCACGTCCATCTGTCCAGGCATACGCCCCGCAACCGGATGGATTGCAAACCTTACACTCACGCCCGCCGACTGTAGCAACTTCACAAGCTCGTAGAGCTTCTCCTGAGCCTGTGCGACAGCAAGTCCATAACCGGGGACGATGATGACGCTCTTGGCGTAGCGCATCGCGATACCAGCGTCGCTTGGCTCGACGGGCTTCTCTTCGCCCTTCATCTTGCTCCGCTTCTTCTTGCTTGCCTCGCCAAAGTTCGAGAAGAGCACGTTGCTGATCGAGCGGTTCATCGCCTTCGCCATCAGCAGTGTCAACAGAGTTCCGGCTGCGCCAACGACCATCCCCGCAATCATCAGTGCCGGTTCTTGAATAACGTAACCGTCAAAGCCGACTGCTAATCCAGTGGCCGCGTTATAGATGGAGATCACTACCGGCATATCAGCGCCGCCGATAGGCAGAGTCATCAGTATGCCGAAGAGCGATGTCGTACCAAAGAAGATCCACAGCACAGAGGCCATAGGGAGGAATGGCGCCGCGCCAGTCTGCGCTACAAAGACGATGTAGCCACCTATGACCAGCGACGCAAGAAACACAACTGCGTTCACAAGTCTTTGGCCGGGAAAGCGCATCGGCTTCTTGAGAACTTCATCGAGCTTCGCCCATGCGATCACGGAACCTGACATCGAGATCGCGCCGATGAGGCCGCCCAATAGCGTCACCACAAGCTGTCCGGCTCCATGCGTCTTGTTGCCGAATAGTTCCACCGCGGCAATCGCGCCCGCGGCGCCACCGCCAAGGCCGTTGTAAATTGCGACCATCTGCGGCATCTCGGTCATCGCCACGGACCGCCCCTTGAACCACGCAGCAGATGCCCCGAGGAGCAGAGCAATTATTGCTAAACCAAGGTTGATCCAGAGATGCGGCTTCGCCGCCGTGTCCACTGTGAAGACGTTCAGGAAGCTGGCAACGACCGCCACCAGCATCCCGTAGCCCGCAAGCCGGATGCCGGATGGCGCAGAGACCGGGGAAGACATCCGCTTGAGGCCGTACATAAAGAGGAATGCCGCGATCAGATCCGCCGCGCCGGTAACAAGATGTGCGATTGTCGATTCCATCATGTTCCCTAGCTCTTTTTCGCGGGATGTCTTGCGCGGATGGCGTGAGCGGGTTGGTGCCCGCTGACCTTGAACATGGCAAGCATTCGGTCCGTCACTGCGTAGCCGCCCGCGGCATTTCCTGCACCTAGCAGCACCGCGAAGAAGCCGATCACCTGCTCGGTCACTGTGCTTGCATTCAGCAACGCCATGATTCCGCCGATGACGACAATGCCATGCACAAAATTCGACCCGGACATGAGAGGCGTATGCAGAATTGCAGGCACGTTGCCGATAATGACCCAGCCCCCAAACGCGGCGAGCATGAAGATGTAGATTGCTACAAAACCTGTGATAGCCATATCAAAATGCATGGAACTCTCCCTGGTACCTGGCTAGGCTGCTTTGGTGGGCTTCGGGGCGGCTGGCTTGGCTACATCTACCGGGTTCACTGCAGGCTTTGCTGGCTTCTCTGGGGCCTTCGACAATTTGCCATCGTGGGTCAGTGCCGTAGCTTCGATCACTTCATCCGTCCAATCGACTGCGATGACGTTCGCTTTCAACATCAGCTTGAGCAGTTCGTATTGGTTCTTTGAATAGAGTTCGCTCGCGTCCTGTGCGAGCAGCGAGGGCACATTGAGTGGCGCGACAATCGTCACCAATCCAACCTGTGTCGTCTGTCCCGGTACAGTGTCGTCGCAGTTGCCGCCACCCTCGGCCGATAGATCGACGATCACCGAACCGGGCTTCATGCCCTTTACCTGGGCGCTGCTGATGAGCTTGGGTGAAGGCTTGCCCGGAATCGCTGCCGTCGTGATAATCAAGTCGGATTGCTGTATATGCTTCGTCAACACGGCGGCTACCTTGGTCTTTTCTTCTGGCGTCAGCTCTCGGGCGTATCCGCCCTTGCCCTGTGCGTTGACTCCGGTCTCGACGAACGTCGCTCCGAGAGACAGGACTTGTTCCTCAGTGTCGGGACGCACGTCATAGCCCTCCACCACGGCGCCGAGGCGATGCGCGGTTGCGACCGCCTCAAGGCCCGCTACCCCAAGCCCCATCACGAGAACATGAGCTGGGCCAATCGTCCCGGCTGCTGTTGTGATCTTCGGCAATACGCGAGCCAGGTGCGTCGCACCAAGCTCCACAGCATAGTACCCAGCCAATGCGGACTGGCTTGAAAGCGCGTCCATCGGCTGCGCCCGCGTGACGCGCGGGATACGCTCCATCGCAAAGCAGGTGATCTTCTTCTCCAGCATCCGCTTCACCAGAGGACGCTCATTCTCGGCATAGACGAAGCAGATCAGGATGGCGCCCTTCTTCATCGCGTCGATGACATCAAGCGCGGGTGGCTGCACGGCAAGCACGACATCCGCATCCGCAAGAAGCATTGCCCGTTCGGCGATGAAGGCAACATCCTTGTATGCCTCATCAGGGAAACTGCTTGCATCGCCTGCGCTTGTCTGCATGTGCAGCCTTGCGCCCAACTTTACAAGCCCCGCCGTAATGGAAGGAACAAGTGCGACGCGGCGCTCGTGCGGTACCGTTTCCTTCAAGACTGCGACATGCACGTACATCAGATTCTCCTCATCGCTTACAGTCTGATCGTTTCTCCAACATTCAAGAGTTCGTTGAAAGCAACGCGGTACTCCACAAACAGTGGAGTACCGTGCCATGCCTTTAAAAGCCCAGCTACTAGACCAGCGGAGCGACCATGTCGTGGGTGCGAACCAGTTTCTTGTTCACAAACTCCTGGATGCCCATGTTGCCGAGCTCACGCCCGTAACCGGAGTCCTTGATGCCGCCGAACGGAAGCTCGGCATCGCTCCAGTCGATGTTGTTGATGAACATCATGCCGGTCTCCACCTGGGACGCAACTCGCTTGCCACGTTCTACATCCTTGGTAAACACCGAACCACCCAGACCAAAGTCCGAGTCGTTCGCCAGTGCAATCGCGGCAGCCTCGTCTTTCACGCGGAAGAACATGGCGACCGGACCAAAAAACTCATCACGGAACGCCGGATTGTCCGGCGCCACATCGGTCAGGATGGTAGTCTCCATGAACGAGCCAGGCCGGTCGATACGCTTACCGCCGAGCTCGACCTTCGCCCCATGTCTAACCGCGGAATCCACCTGCTTGAGCAGGTCTTTGAGCGCGGACTCAGTCGACAGAGGCCCATGCGTGGTCTTCTCATCCATCGGGTCACCCGGCTTCAGCTCGCCGAGAGCAATCTTGAACTTCGCCAGGAACTTGTCTGCAATCTGGTCGACGACGATGAAGCGCTTCGATGCACAGCAAGTCTGGCCGGCGTTATACATGCGCCCCCAGACGGCCCATGGAATGGTCTTCTCCAAGTCCGCATCTTCCAGCACGATGAACGCGTCGCTGCCGCCAAGTTCCATCGAAGAGACCTTGAGGTTGGTACCGGCGCGTGCCGAAATACTGCGGCCCGCGGCGACACTACCCGTCAAGGCAACGCCCTTGATGCGGGGATCGTCGATCACCTTGTCTGACTGCGCATGCGAGATGAGCAGATTGGTGTAGAGACCCTCTGGCGCACCGGCTTCGATCCAAAGCTTCTCGAACTCGATGGCACACTGCGGCACGCAACCTGCGTGCTTCACCATCAGGGTGTTGCCAGCCATCAGGTGAGGTCCGGCAACGCGGGCCAGTTGGTAATAAGGAAAGTTCCACGGCTCGACGCCGAAGATCACACCAATGGGGCTTGACTCCATGTGGGCCTCGCCGTGCTCAGGATTCAACTTCACTGGTGCAAGAAAACGCTCCCCGTTCTTGGCGTAGTAGGTGAGGATATTCGCGCTGAAGTTCACCTCGCCGCGGGACTCGTTGATGAGCTTGCCCATCTCGATAGTTGCGTGCCTCGCAAAACGGTCGACGTCCTGACGCATCAACTCGCCGGCCTTGGCTACGATAGCGGCGCGCTTGGCATAGGGGGTCTTTTTCCATGTCTGGAAACAAGCGGCTGCCGTTGCAATCTTCTCTTCGAGCTGCTCATCGGTCAGCTCTGGGAACGTCTTCACAGTCTTGCCGTCATTCGGATTGATGCTCTCGTAAGCCATAGTCTTCCTCTTCTCAAATCTGTTGTGTGCGAATCGAATGGTCGCCCTTCAGCCGCGATGATCGCGTTGAAATCGAGGCTGAGATGAGTCTGGGCTTGCTGACGAAGGGATGTAGAGTCGCATTGCTCTCCACCTGAGAGACAGCACGGCCATGACGAGCGACAAGGCCCTTGATCTCTCAAACGTGAGCTAAAGTGCTCACATTTTCTGGCTATGACGTGCCCACTTCTCTATGTGTACTGTCTCTCCCACTTTTTTGGGCATCTCAACAGAGGCGAACTTGAGGTAATCAATGCCTGGAACAAAACGAACTCTCTTCGACCCTGCACGTTTCTTGGAAGCTGCGGGCGTCACCCACAGAATGGTCCAGGTGAAGGCAGGACATGTCTTCTTCTCTCAGGGAGGCATGGCAAATGCCATATTCTTCCTCGATTCAGGCAGAGCAAAGCTCACCGTCGTCTCGAAGAGGGGTAAAGAGGCGACCGTCACAATGCTGGCTCCCGGCGACTTTATAGGAGAAGAATCGCTTGCCGGCGGCAGTGAGATGCATGATGCCACTGCCACGGCTATCACCACTTGCAGAGCCCTTAAGTTGAGCCGCAAGGAAATGGTGCTGCTCCTTCACGAACAACATGAGTTTTCCGACATCTTCCTGAAGTTCGTCCTGCTTCGTGGAGTGCGAACGCGGGAGGACCTGATCGACCAGTTGTTCAACAACAGCGAAAAGCGCCTCGCTAGAACCTTGCTCATCATGGCTGAGTTCGGCAAACCAGGTGAGCCGGAGAGCATGATCCCTCAAGTCACTCAGGAGGAGCTTGCCGACATGATCGGCACCACTAGGTCACGCGTAAGCAAGTTCATGAACAACTTCCGCAAGCTCGGTTACATCAGCTACAACGGTCGCATCCACGTTCACAAAGCACTTCTTAATGTGGTGCTGCACGATCGACTACCAGAGCAAACCGCACGCAGGCCGGTCCTAGTCGATCACGAGCCGACTGCCGCACACGCAAGAAAACGTGCGAAGGTGGTCTAGTTCATCCGTAAGCCAGCCGCTGCTCAGAGGACGATTACGGCAGATCCATTTTCCGTCTCATCCTTGACCGCGAGCAATGCCTTGTTCGCATCCTCAAGTGAGAACGTGGTTACACGCGGCTGAATCCTAAGGTCATGTGCGAGTTTGAGGAAATCGTGTGCGTCCTGGCGGGTCATGTTGGCGACGCTTCGTATCTGCCGTTCGCCCCACAAGAGCTTGTCGTAGTCGAAAGCCGGCATCTGGTCGAGATGAATGGCGTTAATCGCAACCACGCCGCCCTTCCGAAGGCAGGAAAGCGCATCGACGATGACCTTACCAACCGGTGCGAATGTAATGGCCCTGTCCAACGAAACAGGCGGACTGTCATCTTCTCGCCCGACCCAGGTCGCATCGAGCTTACGGGCGGTAGCCCGATGCGCTGCTCCCCGTGTCACAACGTAGGTCTCGCACCCCCAGGACTGCAAAATGGGGATCGCCAGCGTAGCTGAGCTGCCGAAACCGAATAATCCGACCCGCTCACCTGGCTGCACCCCGGCGACACGCAGGCTCCGAAACCCGATGATGCCCGCGCATAATAGAGGCGCGACATGGATCTCATCCAGCCCCGGCGGTAGTGGGAACGTAAAGTCCGAGCGCACGAACGCGTACTCAGCATAGCCGCCATCTACCGTGTAGCCAGTAAATGTTGGATGATCGCAAAGGTTCTCCATCTGGTGTTTGCAGAACCAGCAATCCCCGTCGGTGCCACCCATCCACGAGACGCCTACACGGCTGCCCACTGGTATAGCCTCCGTAGCACCTTCTACGACCTCGCCGACAATCTGATGCCCCGGAATCAATCGAGGACGTAGCGCCGGAAGGTCACCCTCGACGATATGTAGGTCGGTACGGCACACACCACAAGCGATGACCCGCAACAGAACATGGCCGGGTTGAATCTGGGGACGGGAGACATCTTCAATCCGAAGATGTCCGCCATCTGCTGTTGATACGCCTTGATAGATTGCTGCCCTCATGTCGAAACTCACCTTCTCACATCTTTTAGAGTAACTACAATTTCACAGACCTTAGCCTCAGCGAGTTGCCAATAACAGATACAGATCTGAAGCTCATTGCGGCAGCGGCGATCATGGCACTAAGCAACAGCCCAAATACCGGATACAACACTCCGGCTACCAGCGGGACACCGAGAGCGTTTCAGAAGAACGCGAAGAATAGGTTCTGTCGAATAGTGCTCGTCGTGTGATGGCTAGGGCGGCTTCGTCGTCCTTCTTACGGCGAACGCCTGTCATGGGAGCCAGTATGCGGATGTCTGCATAGCCTCAAGACGCATCGATGACACAAGCCGACTGATCGCTACTGATCTCGCCTTCACCGAAGCACGTTCAGAACCGCAAAAGTGCTGACGAGAGCCGAAAGCGCGGCGGTCTTCTGCCGTCGGCTCGGATAGGAAGTGAAGAAGCCTGGGTACGGTTGACACCAGTCCTGAAGCACACGCACGAGCGTCGGCGAGATAGCTAACCTGGAGTATCCTCAGGCGGCTAGTTGGATTTGCCGTCTTCATAGGCCTTCTGGAGGACGAAGAACGCTTGTTTCTTTACGCCTTTTTCGGAGATGAGGCCCTTGCGGTTGAAGCCGCCCTGGAGCAGAGGAAGGTTGCGGGTGGGAGAGCGGAAGTCCATGAGCACCCAGGCGGAGGTTCCGCGTAGCTGGGGAATTTTGTGGAGCATGGGGATCTGATGGCGGTAGACGTTGGCCTGGGCCTCTTCGGTCCAGCGCTGGTCGACTGGGCCATGGTTGCCGGCCTTAGCTTCCGCTCCGAATTCGCTCATGATGATGGGCTTCTGGGGGAGATCCCATGTGATGGTGTCAGCCAGGGCCGGCTCACCCTGATACCAGCCGATGTATTCGTTGACGCCGACGACGTCGAGGACCTGGGCGAGGGGGTCGGGGAGGGTCATGGTGGAACCTTCAAGGCGCGTGGTGTTGAGGGCCGCGCTAATTGGGCGGGTGGGGTCGAGGGAGCGGGCCTGATCGACGAGGCGAGTGAGGAAGGCGGTGCGGGTGGGGTTGTTGGGGGTCTCGTTGGCGACGGACCAGAAGAGGATGGAGGCCTTATCGCGGTCGCGACGGATCATCTCATGGAGCATGGTGTCGGCCTTGGTGTAGACCTCGGGGTTGGCGAAGGCAATCTGCTGCCAGAGCGGGATCTCAGACCAGACCATAATGCCCTGCCGGTCGGCGGCGCGGAGCATGCGCTCGTCGTTGGGGTAGTGGGCGAGTCGGATGAAGTTGGCATGGAGCTCGTGGACCCAGGAGAGGAGCGTATCGACGTCCTTCTCGGAGTAGGCGCGACCGGTGCGGTAAGGAGCTTCGCCCTGGACGCAGACGCCGCGGAGGAAGATGGGCTTGCCGTTGAGCAGGATGCGGGTCCCTTCGACGCGGATATCACGGAAGCCGACGTCGTCGTTGAGGGAGTCCTCGCCGGCGGCGATTTCAAGCTTGTAGAGCTTGGGGGATCCTGGAGACCAGAGGCTGAGGGAGTTCGCTGTGAGATCGAAGGCCGCGCGGCCGTCGGTGTCAGTGGTGACAGTCGTGGCGAGATGTGCTTCGGAGACTTTGATGGTGACGGGAAGACCGGCAGATGCTCCTTCGACGTGAACGTAACCGGAGATCTTGTTGGAGGTACCGGAGACGAGGTGGGCATCATAGTCGTCGATAAAGTGGGCTGGGACAGTAACCAGGGAGACGTCGCGGGTGAGGCCACCGTAGTTGTACCAGTCGTAGTTGAGGGCGGGAATGCCGTCGACGAGGCGGGTGGAGTCGACGGCGATGACTACGAAGTTGCTGCCGGAATGGAGGGCCTGGGTGGCTTCGCAATCGAAGGGTGTAAAGCCGCCCTCGTGGTCGCACAGGCGCTTGCCGTTAACCCAGACGTGAGAGCGATAGTTGGCAGCTCCGATGTGGAGGAAGGTGCGGGTGCCGGGTTTGGGGTGGAAGTCGAAGTCGCGCTCGTACCAGATAACGCCTTCGTAGCGGAAGAGGGTGGGGTCCTGGGTGTTCCAGTCGCCGGGGACGTTGAGGGTGGGGGCAGTGGTGAAGTTGTACTCGGCGGGCTTGATGGGGCCGGAGACGTCGAGTTGCTGATTGAGGGCGTAGGTGTTGTCTCTGATCTTGCCCTGGGCGGTGTAGAGGTTTGTGCCGGTCATGTCGACCAAGTAGTGCCAGCGACCGTCGAGGCTGATGGCGGGGCGGTGGTCAACGTCGACGAGGAGAGTGTTGAGAGGTTGCTGCGCGGTCATGGCGGTGACAGCCAGCAGAGGGAGTACGAGGAACGGTATGAACTTTTGAAAGATCGACTGAAAGCGCATGGACAGGTCTCGACTTCTATCTCTGTTTCTTAGGGTCGTTTGCCATTTGGACTGACCGTAGGCCAAAAAATTGATAAACACCATGGTTGCATGGATTCGTTCTCGATAAAAGCCACACGGCGGTGGACTTCCTGATGGATGGGGATTACCGTCCGTATTCCTCTGGATGAGATCTTTGGGTATCAAGCGGAGAGCGGGTATGGGCTCCTTGAACAGCAGCAGAACACATTGGTGTGCACGGGCAAACGCTTCCGCGTTTCTCTCACACCAATGACTGTTCTAAAGCTGACGTTCAGCAGCGGCCATGATTACACTTGCGCAGACCTGAGCCAACTTGCTTTCCTGCATGGTCCGATTCTGGATTGACGCGAAATCGCCAATGCACTCATCGACACAGGATTTTGGGGCTCGAACGCTGAGATAAAGTGAAGGAGGCATGGCTAGACTCCTCGGAGAATTAACTTTGTTTCCGAGAGTTACATCCCTGCCCCATAGATCTGGCGCGGATGGAGGGCATTTGTCACTTCAAGGAAAACGCACTCAGCCAGTACCCGCTCATTGAATGGAGTAGGAGTGCTACAGGAGACATGTCTTACAAGAAGGCCTACAAACTACTGATACTAAAGCGGTTATTTTTTTTGGTTGCCCCCCAGGGATTCGTGGACATTGATAACAAATAAGATATTACTCTTTTCCACAGCCGTACCCGCATATATACCCTACGCGCAAACAGGCATTCATACGCCGATTTCCGCCGCACTTCATAGGCCCTCTTGAGTCCATATTGCACCATAGCGATTAGACCTGAGCGAGAACCGTCGAGAAGAAATCATGCAGGTCTTTGACGACCGCGGCGAGGCTGTGCGGCACTTCCGTGAGCCTCGCCCGCTTCAAGAATGCGCTCCACTGTGTCTGCTTGGCAGGATCATTGCCGAAGGCCGGTGACAGTCCTATCGGATCGCGGTCGATCTCCATACCTCGATTTGCAAACGTCCGTTTGATTGCCGTAGCCAAGACTTTACTGTTCAACTCCGGCTGCCGAGTCAGCAGCCAGAGATCGAAGTAGTCCTTCATCCGCGTATTCAACAGGCGGAGCTGGACGAGCGCTTGCAACTTCTCAGCGACCACCGTCTCCCGGCTGTAGCCGGAGAGCATCGGCGCGGGAAAGTCGAGAATCGTCGGATAGGTTAGTTTCTCCGGCCCCGGTGTCATCACGTCCCCGAATCCGATGTCGATCTGCATGTGGACGCGGGCATTATCGACGCGCCCGACGAACTCGGTACGAACGCCGGCGTAGTCGGCGTCTTCCCTTATGGTTTCGCCGGCGAATGATGCTGGGTCGAAGACGATCCCATCATTTGCGACTTCCAATTGGGAGATCTCGCGCATGAGCTTGACGATCGTATCTACAGCATTGTCCGTGCGACCAAGAAGGTCGATGTCCATCGTTGGCCGTGAAATGGGGGCCTGCCAAGCGGTCAGCAGCAAGGCTCCCTTTAAAGTAAACATCTCTACATGGGGAGAGACGGAGAGGCGGTAGAGAAAGCGCTCCATTGCGTAATACTGCAACATCTCGGCAAATGGCCTGCCGCTCGCCTTCGAGTAGTTGAGGAGACGTTGACGAACGGACGCGCCCATGTTCTTCACAACGTCAACGGTCACAGAATGGCCTCCATGTACGGCCTCATCACTCGTTCGACGCGACACAGCTTGGCGTAGTGTTCCAGTTTGTCGAGTTTCATCCGTCTGCGACTGCGATATAGATTTAGCGCCTCGACGCATACGTCTATCCCGATTTTGTTGCGGTACTTGAAGCAATCGGCCAGAGTTCTCTCCGCCGAATAGATGCGTACCTTAATGCCATCCATGTCAATCGCTTCCACCCCATCCTCAAAGGCTGCTTTGGAGTACCAGAAGAGACGGAGTGGAGGATAGCGAAGTGCCGGGACTTGATCGTTCGCAGCGATTGCCAGATAAACGGAGTGCGGAACCTGCGTCGTCATGTGGTGAAAGGCCAGTGCCGAGATAAGGCAAATGACACCTCTTGGAACTTTGAGGGCGACCGTAACGAAATCTGGGTTTTCAAGCGGCTTTCCATCGGCAACCCGGTAGAGACCGCGATCCAGCCGCTCCAGGAGCTGATCGTCTCGAAGGGCGTAGAGCGTCCTCGGATGTATCCCCAGCTTCATTGCACTTTGCGTCTTGAGCACGCCGCCATTCGCTCTGAAAATGCTTAGAGCTCGCTCGACGGTGGAGAGTGGAGTTGAAAGAGGCATCGGACATGTTCCTCGGATAATAATACTTCTTTCCGTGGTTTATATCCACACCTAAACTGCATGATTGGCAACGTCCGGAAGGAGCGGAGGGAGAAACCACTTCGCATCTTCGCTGAAATACTCTCGCTGCGACGGTAGGTTCTTGCCTGTATATTCCGCCCGTTGACTCATTTCCCCGCTGGTACAATTCTCCGCACGGACGACGTGCCCGAAGGACGAGGACGAGTGATGAGGCCAACAGCTTGGATTGGAGTTTCGTTGGCTGTAGTCCTAATTGCCGGGGCTTCTACCGGTGGGTGGTACCTATACCAGCATCGCCTGAGTGACGACGTAAAACGGCTGCTGGTCGCTGCCAATGACGAACATGCTAGTCAGACGGAAACCCGCCAGTACGTGACACAGGCAAGGCCGCTGCTGAGAACCAAGAGAGACCGCGAAGTCTTAGGACAGTTTGAAGAGGCGTTGGCTCTCCTCGATAGCGTTCAACAGGACCGGCAGGAAGATGCGGAAGAGATTGCGGATAACGAGCGGGCTGCTGCCGCGACCGATTTGATAAACGACGGTGATGAGTGCTACGCGGCCTTCCGTGAGTTGTGGAAAGCCTACGGATCCCCTGGAACTGGTGTTTACCCGTCAACAGAAATGAGTAACGAGTCACACAAAGATCTGGAACTCGGCGAGGAATGTAAGGAGAAACAACGACAGGCATTCGACGCACGGGTAGCCCGTGAAAAACGTGATATGCAGCTTTCGCTTCAAGATTGGAATAGCGTTCGAAAAGCTATTGGGCTCCCGCTGCTTCCGCCTTCCAAGCAATAGGAACCGTCACCTCTTCCACAAGTATTGAATGGCATTCAATACTCCATCGGTCAACTGCCATTCTTCTGTGACGTCCGCAGTCCCCGCTTGGGAGACCTTCTTGCCAGCCATTTTGACCGAATGTACGACGACGAGAATGCATTTGCCCGGATTGGTCTCTACGTGTTTTACCTCGTTCTTGGTAAGTATCACGCTCCTACCTAGAGTTTGCGTCCCTTTCACCTCGACGAAGAACGTCTCCCCTAACTTCCGGCACGTGTAGTCGTACGATTTCGAAGCAGACGTGTCGACGAATTGGCGATAGCCTCGTTTCTCCAGCGCCTTGAGAGCCTCCTTCATCGCATGCTTCTCAATGATTTTCCGGATCTGCGGGTCGGATTGGAAACCCTCCGCTCGCTCCTGCGCTACCGTCGCGGCTTCTTCGGAACTAGCCTCGGCGGAAGGGTCGTTTAGCAGATTCGCCCTGTCGTAGGTTAAGACATACTGGATGACTTTGTTCATCCATGCGGGGTTCTTTGCCTTGCCGCCTGCTTGATCGAGGTAGCGGACATTCGACCGTCCGAACCCTCCCTTAACGTTGCCGTCAACCTCTTGATTGCGCTCATACGTAGGCAGCAGCGTCGCGCTCCCAACTGCGGCCTCGAAGCTATATCCCCCAGGCTTGAAACCCTCAATAGCAGATTGCCTCAGGCGGCGTTTCATCTCATTGACCGCTGAAACTGGCAATTTGGCGCCGGTGGCATAAACTGTCGCCCCGCGATACCAGCCGACAATGTGCTGCCGAGCGACAAAGACGACGAGAACATCTTCGAGCTTCTTCGCCCCAGCCGAACCCGGGTCTATTCGTGCAAAATTGACGCCGCCGTTCCCCGTGCGATTCCCGTAGAGACGGTCATTGAACGGGGCAAAGTTGAACAGTTCATGACCGACATTCGTCTTGTTGTAGCGTCCTCCGCCTTTGGGACGCTCATCACCCTTCTGTGGTCCAGCATAGTGGGTCATCCAGCCGATCCGAGCAAACAGAACTCGGTTTGGATTTGCTGATGGCGCATTTGCCACCTTGGCCTGATCCATTGATGCCCTCCCTTTCAGGTAGTGTCCTAATTTGAGCATTGCTGAGCCGCGTCAATGCGATTCAGGTGATAGAGCATGGATTTATGAATGTTCGTTTTGGGATTTCTAAATCTCGCCCGATACTCTCGCTTCTCGCAGCTCTTTACCAACTCATCGAGCGCTAAGCAGGCTGGATAGACCGCCAACAGGCTCTCAAAAACAATCGTCATTTGGCCGCCTCGCAAGTCTGACGGAAGCGCTGGCCTTGTCAACCTGAAGCGTGGTTTCGAATCAATAAAGTGCCGTGATGAAGAAAACCTGCTCACAATCAGTGCCTCCAATTCGGCTAGGGTCGCAAACTTTGAACTCTGATTTGGAGCCTCCAATTGGCAACCCGTCTGAGTCACTAGACGTCGCCGATCGCCGCGGGATTCTTCGTTCGAACCTTTTCGAGCAATGGTGAAACGTCTGCGATCCGGGCGATGCTATACAACGGCACCGATATCAATGCAGCCTCTCGGATTCGCGCGGCTCGGTCTGCGGGCGCGACGCATTCGGCCGCGATCCCATGCGTCCAGTTAGGCCGAACCGGGAAATAAAGATACCAGAGGTCCCATCCATCGCACATTGCGCGTGTCTGAAGTGGATCTTCGGCGTATTGCAATCGCCCGATCAACAGAACAGGCTCCTCAAGCCCGGACTCCACAAAACACACAGCGATCGCCTCGACCGTACGCGGATTGTCCTTGCAGCTCAAGTAACGATAAACGCCGTCGGGCATCCAGTAACTGGCTCGGGTGGCGTACGTGAGTTCTTTAGTCGCCTGGTTTTGGAAAACAGATGTGCTCGGCCAGTCAACATATTTGTCGAAGTCTGTGAGGAGTTTACTCGCGGAGGTGTGCATGCGGCACACGGCCCCAATACATTCCTGCATTTTCTTTCCGGCTTCAGTTGGCATGCATCCACCTTTCGTCAATTCTGTCCAGACCCGTCGGTATCGAATCAGAATCAAATAGAGGTTCGTCTTTCAGGAAGTCACCATCTGCCTCAAGGATGGCAGGAATTGTCGCGGCTCTTTCCATTCCCGAGAAATATTGCAGATCTCGCTTGCGCAGAAACTTGCATACATCCTTCAGAATGAGCTCCTCGACTTCGGAGGCGCGCGCCGTCGATTCGATGGCGCGAATCAAGTCCTGCAATTGGAGATGGAAAAGCCGCTGGCGCACCTGTTCGGTGTCGCCGTATTGTTCGAGGCTCTCAAGAATCTCGCTTCGGGAATCCGTTGCTGTCAGGTAGACAGCCAACGCCAATGCGTCAGAGGGCAACGGTGGGTGAAGTTCCGGAAGTGAATCCAGAATCCGAAGATAGCGAGCAAGCTGGTCATGCTCCCCGATGCTGCTCTTTGTGGCGTTTAGTTTCGCTTCGATAAGGATGACAACGGATCGCGCAGGATTCCCTGAGAAATGGAGAACCAGATCGGGAATGCCCTCCTGGTGCCTCGGCCAGAAAATTGCCTTGAGGGTTGCGAATGAGCCGAGTGAACCCCCTATCCCCTCCTGAATCCGCTCGCTGGCAGTTATCACACGAGATCCGATTGGTTGGGACACAGCGAGGTCGAAGAGCGCGTCCCAGAAGGTGCCTGGCTTTATGTAGCGCAGGTGACCGAAAACCGCAGAAGTCAAGTAGTCCTCGGAACTCCTCGCTTCGAGGACGTACTTTCCGTGAATTTCAGCGATCAGCATTTTCAACCGCCTTCAATACCCGTACCAACACATATAAGCTGCCATCTCGATATCCCCTTCCGGCATGGCGCAAAGTCTAACACCAGCGCCGGATGAGCTTGTCAGCTGATTGGCCGCCCCGCCCCTCTCCGAAGTGCAAAGAGCAGCACGGCACCCAGTTCGTTGTCAAAGACTTCCTCGGTCCTGGCATACACTAATACGAGAGAGAGCTTTATTCTGTTCAACTTGGGAAGGAGATGCGCAGGATGACGATACGGACGGGCACGGTCGGGGCCTCGGCCATCTGCGCGGCGCGGTAGCGTCTGGCCCCAGCGACAATCTCGAAGCTCTGGCCGGTGAGGGGCCGCACAAGCAAGGGTGAGAGAACGCCCTGGCTGCGGATGCTCTCGGCGTTTTGTTCCGCAGACCGTTTTGTGGCCGAACGTCAAGAATGGCGCTTGGCAGCGAGCGGTCCGCGTTCCGAGCGACACATAACGGATCAGCGGAACGCAAACGCAACAGAGGTATTCGCGTCCGTGAAAGCGAGGAATCCTGCCATGGGCAGGTCGAAAGACTGAGCAGCATCATCCACGCGAAGGCGTCCGGGAATATTGCTCAACTGATAACTGAAGAGTAGCCGGTGATCCGCTCGGAACGCCGCTTTCTGACGACAAGCGCGTCTAGCAGTATTCATCACGACGATGGTCTCTCGCCGATCGTCGATGAGAGCGTTAGCCTGTGTTCTTCAATCGGGAAACCCCGGTCAGGCCGCCCACTCATCGAATCGGCGCTGAACCTCCATGAGCTTGCATCCCAACAAGATGAGAGAGCCCCACAATATGAAGGGGATGCCATAGAGGACGATGTGCGCGCGCGAGGGGGCTATCTTAAACAACCGCACCTTTACGACGGCGTATACGTTCGCCGAGAGGTAAGCAAAAACCAAACAGCTCACTACCAAGTTATGCATCTTGTTACTCCTCTTTTTGCTGTCAGACTTCCGCGCCAATCGTGGGGACTCCTGGCTGAGCCCGCAGGCCCAGTGACGCCCGTTCCGAGTGCCTAAGTTATAAAACGGTGGATTGCGTCGTTGGCGTTATCTTGAAAAGAAGTGTTTTTCAAATCAGTAAAAAAGGTGCTCTGGTCCACCATGTCCCCTGACAGCTTTCCCTCTTTACTGGCATAAAAAACGCCGCTTTTGTACCGCTCATCCGAGATGGCGTCGACAAAGCGTTTTGCGCCTACGTCGAGCGTATGCACCATTTCGCCCATCAATGGGAAGACAATAGGCATCATCACAAACTTCAACATGAACCGCAGTGGTGGAGGAAGACTGTCTGGTGCTTGAGTTCCTTTTGTGTTTCCTGGGCTCACAACAACGAACTTGAGCCTGGAATACTTTCTCGCCATGGATAACGTCCACATGGTTTCCGCATACTTGACGTATGCGTATGCTTGCAATGCATTGAACTTGTTGCTGAAATATGATCCGTCGAGAACAGCAGCAAACTCATCTACAGACGAAGTCCTCATTGAGACTGGTTTCACGCCGAGCATCTTTACGCCGGGAACAGCTTCGGCACTGACGGCTAGAACTGCTTTCCTTAACTTGTCCTGCTTAATCAATTCATCCACTAGAATCACGTTGCCTAAAATGTTCGTAGCAGCCAATTGATTCATGCCGGAGGGCGTAGTTTTCGCAGCCGTTTTCCCGATGACGCCACCTGCATTCAAAACGACTGCATCAATCGGCTCTTTTATGTCTTCTACTGCTCTTCGGACGGAATCGGCATCCGTAACATCCCCAATAACAATTGAAAAAATCCTTTTCCCCGTTTGCATCTCAAGATCTTTCTTGGCTGCCTCTGCTCTCGCTCGGTTTCTGCAAAAAAGAATCACCTTTCTTGTTTCGTCTTTCAATGCGAACTGTCGGGCCGTCTCTTTGCCAAGCCCAGCATTTGCTCCGGTTATCAAGATACTTTCGATCATTTTTTCTCCCGTTGAAACATTACATACGCGAGAGTACGATATGTGTAGTTGCAATGCAAGGAGTTTCGTACGCAATGGTAACTAATATTTCGAGGCGTCCCCCCGGGCGTCCAAAAGGCTTCATTCCCGAGGAAGCACTCGACCGGGCCGTTGAGATGTTTTGGGAGCATGGGTATGAAGGGGTCGACGTAGATCGGATCGCGCGCGCCGTGAACGTCACCAAACCCGCGCTATACCGAGCCTTCGGTGACAAGTCCACTCTGCTGCTCAGGGCGGTCGAGCGCTATGCGCTGACGTATGGAGCTCCCAAAATGGCAGCGTTTCAAGCGGAGCCGGACATTCACAAGGCCGTGGGCGATTTTTTGGAGGCTACCGTCAACCAGGCTGCTGGCGACGCGCGCGGCGGTTGCATGATGGCCGCCGCTGCGCTTGGACAGTCGGACCGAGTAACGGAGATCCGTTCTTGGCTCGCGAAGGGCTTTACCGTATCCGCTGACATTTTCGCGAAACGTTTCGAGCAGGAGATGAAGGCGGGGCGTCTGACGCGCACACCTTCTGCCAAAGCGCGAGGCCGTGCGCTCGTCGATTTGTTGCAGGGTTTGCAGCTTCGTGCCAAAACCGGCATTGCGCGCGAAGAATTACTGGAAGACGCCCGAAACTATGTGTCCATGATTCTTGGCGAGCAAATGTAACGTACTTCTTGGGAATACATACGGACGAGTGCCAATTCGCCAATACACTCACCGAAATCAAATGAATCCCGAAAAGTCGGCTTATGTTTACACATCCAGGGTGGCGGGCGTGTGGTCGCCAACCCGTCCAGAATCTCGGTTCTTTCCGTGTTGTCGGTGATCCGCCCGGAATGGTCTCAGATGCCGATAATGGCGTTTGTGGGGACTAATGTTCCCAAACTCGCTCATGAGTAACTCGGCTTGAAGTCGTCAAATCACAGTGAAATGCTGCCCAGGCTAGCATTGCGAAAACTGTTTGCGTGCGTTGACTGCCAAGATATGCCATCTGTCTTGCATGTTTCAGCCTTATCTCAGTAATTCGGATGCGTTGAATAGGTCAGCTCAGCCTATCGAGGCCGCCCCTTTGGAAAAGGCGCAATTCGTTCCGAAATCGCTTTTGTATGTCAGCTAAAGCGCTGGTGTGTCCGCCAGAACTCGGGCCAGCCTTCACGGGGCGGACCGCAGACAAAGATGTCAGGGCTGTCATCGCTCTCTTCGTTGTGGACGCCGAGCGAGTTGCCGTTGTGCCCCGCCAACCGGCACGACGTGAATTCGGCATCCACCCGCCTTTGCGACCACCCGACGACGATCAGCGTAGAGGGCTGTTGCTCCGGATAGGTTCGCAAATAAAACGAATTGATCAGGCCAATGGGCGGCGGCAGATGGTAAACAGGGCCAAGATTCTCAATCGCTCCCGCTTCGCCATAATTGCCAACAAGGATACCGACGTTCGACGACTGATCCGCTGGAAGCGAATCGCGAATGCCGGCAACGGTTTTCACGAGTTCTTCCCAGCCGAACTCCTCGCGTAGATCGGAGCTCTTGCTCAGGGCAAAATCGCGCAGCGGACCACTGGACGCAAAAGGCACATAGGCGGCAAGGAAGTATCCACCGCAGAAAACCAGGCCAGCAAAGAAGACAGCTTCGACTCCGTACCGCACATAGGCGGAACGCGCCGTAAGCCAGCGTGCGACAACGACCGCGCCCATCGCAATCAACGCTGGATACGCCTCTGCGACGTAGTAGAAGCGCCCCTTGTTAATCCAGAAGAGCACGACCGGGACAACGTACATCCAGGCGAGCATGCGATAGCGGCTTGAGCGGAAAAAGGCGATGAGGCCGGCAATCCAGAGCGGCGCGGCGAACGGGTTTACATCCATAAGAAATTGATACGTCCAGTACCCATCGGAGCGGCCTTCGCCCACGTCACGCGCATGGATTTGTTGGAGCATGTGATAGGAGACAAAGTCGTGGCGGATGAGCCAAACGATATTGGGTAGGAATAGGAAAAGCGCAATCGCAACGCCGCACCACAACCAGATGCTGCGCAGGTAACGGCGTGCGTGGGTGAGAATAAGTCCGGCAAGCAGACCTGCGATGAAGAAGGCTATCGAGTACTTGGTGAGCAGGCCCAGGCCGATGGCGGTGCCGATGGCGATCCACCAGCGGCGGTTCTCGGACTTGAGCAAGCGGATGGTGAACCAGCAAGCGAGTGTCCACCATAAATAGGAGAAGGACGTGTACTGGAAAACAGTGGAGATGATGATGAGGACCCCGGAAAGTCCAACCGAAAGAGCGGTGGTGACCTGGGCAAGGCGGTTCCCACCGAGATCGCGGGCCATAAGGCCGCTGACCAGGATAACGATTGCCTGGGCGAGGACTGAGAAGAGACGCAAGCCGACTAGCGAAAGGCCGAAGAGGCTAAAGCCGATGCGCTCGATGAACGGTGTGAGAGGCGGATAGGCAACGAAACCCCAGTCGAGATGACGTGCATCGGAGAGGAATTGCAGTTCGTCACGATCGAAGCCGTAGCGGCCGTTGGTGAGGATGTGGATCAGGGCGAAGGAGGCGGCAATAGCCATGAGGAGAGCAGTGTCGCGGCGCGTAGTGGAGGCGGGCAAGTGGTCGGCGGGCGAGATCGAGCGGTCGGTAGCAAAAGTAAGCATAGTGGTTCCACACCTCAGGAGAGCTTACGTTGGCGCGAGGATATCAGTTCCCGGACAAAAGTAACGGTGATAAAAGCAGTCACGATATGCGCCCCCCACTACGAGAGCGCAGCGCCGAGGAAGTGTGCAAACCGCAGCAACAAGTCCATCCATCGCCATGTGAAGATTTCACTCCGGCATTGAGCTCGACTGACAATTGCCATCCATCGGGAAAGGACCCTTTCATTGACTCGGTTGATGCGAAATCGCCAAGGCACTCATCGAGGGCCAGATTAGTAACGATAAGTCGGCTTGTGTTAACTGATCCCGGGTGGATCGTCGGCCATCCGTCAGTAACACTTCGGTAAACATTCTGGATCGGCGGAGTCCACTTTACCTGCTGATCATTTATCTGAAAGACCCAAACGGAACTGGTGGCGGCAGCAAACTATAACGGGTGGCAGCAAAGCACTGTATCCAGCACCAGGTGCATGATTATTTCCCATCGGACATTTCCGAATGGAGATTGTCATGCTCGAACACTATTACGTTAAACCTTCAACCATCGACCGAATCCGTGACAGTTGGCTCGGCTCTCAAATTGATAACTACGCGGGATGGATGGAAGCGAACGGCTATTCCTCCCGCACCGTCTTTCGCCGGTTGCCACGGCTTTTCTGCTTTGCTGAGTTCGCACAGAAGAGGGGCTGCACAGATGTTGCTTCTGCCCTTGCTCTTGTCGAGGACTTTGTTTCCGAATGGTTGGTTCAGCACGGACCGGAAGCAAAGACATCGGCCTCGCTACGCAAGCATGCAATTGATGTTGGGAATGCCATCGTCAGATGCTGCGGCTGGCCAGTGGAGTCCAAGTAAGGCATAATCGTCACCGCCGCCCATTTCCACTTGAAGCAGAGGTTCCTGGGTTCCAGAAGTATTTGCGCAATGAATGCGGACTGATGGAGAGTACGATCGCCGGGTACCGGCATCATCTGCACGAGTTTGGGCAGTACCTCCGGAAGGCCGGGATCACTTCGCTAGGCGACCTGTCGCCCGCGCTTCTGGCATCTTTCGTCGTCGAATGTGCGCCAGGAATGGCTCCCTGCACGCGCCGCGATCTCTGCTGCCATCTAAAAGTGCTGCTGCGGTTCTGCCATCGCGAAGGACTTACCGACCGGGACCTAAGAGGTGCAGTTGGTATGCCCCAGGTATACCGTCTGGCCGATGTCCCCCGGTCAATCACTTGGGACGAGGTCCGTCGCACGTTGGAAGCGGTGGACCGAAGGACAATCCGAGGTCGGCGAGACTATGCCATCTTGCTCTTTCTTGTTACCTATGGGCTGCGAGCCCACGAGGTTGCCAAACTCACATTGGAAGATATCGACTGGAAACGCGAGCGATTCCAGGTGCCGGAACGCAAGGCTGGCCATGCGACTGCGTATCCGCTTGCCGGAGTAGTGGCAGAAGCCCTGATCGACTATCTCAAACGAGGTAGACCTGAGACTGAGGATCGCCATCTCTTCTTCCGCGTTGTGGCCCCGCGTTCCCCAATCACTCCCGCCACAGTGTCATCGAGTGTAGCCTTTTATCTGCAGAAGGCGGAAATCAAGGTGCGCAAAGGTGGATCGCATACGCTCCGGCACACCTGCGTACAACGTCTGATCGATGCCGAATTCCCACTGAAGACTATCGGCGATTATGTTGGGCATCGTTCGCCGGAGTCCACGCGCATCTATACGAAAGTCGCTATCGAAGCCCTGCGCGAGGTTGCCATGGGCGATGGGGAGGCTCTATGAACACTCCCTTTTTCCAGAGCTTCCTGGCGCCTTACCTCCATCAGTTCGTGCAATACAAGCGTGCACTGAACCGCAAGTACTTAAACGATGCGCATACGTTGCGACTGTTCGACCGGTATCTCTGCAACCACGACATCGCTGACTGGCACGCCATCGATAGCGCTGTAGTCGATGATTTCCTGGTGTCCCGTCCTAAAGTCGGGCCAAAGAGATACAACCTCATTCTGTATGCAGTGCGCCGGTTCTTTGCCTTTGCAATTATGCAGCAGTGGACGCAGCGGAGTCCTGTGACGGCTAGTCCGCGGCGCATCACCGGCAACCGGATTCCATACTTGTTCGATCTCGATACCGCGAGACGTCTAATGGCAGAAGCACGAAAACTGCCGGAGAGATCCCGTGCGCCCTATCGAGGCCTTGTGTACGAGACGATTTTCGCTCTGCTTTATGGCCTGGGGTTGCGGGTAGGCGAAGTGTCACGCTTGAAGATAGGCGATGCCGATTTCACCCGCAATTTACTGTTCATCCGGGAGACGAAATTCGCCAAGAGCCGATATGTGCCGATGGGACCTCGCCTGACACAACGCCTGAAAGATTATGAGGCAGAACGTTATGGAAGCACGCCTGCTTCCGAACTGCCAATGTTCACCTTCAATTCCAAGCGGCGTAGCGTCGATAAAGGAACGATCAGCATGACTTTTCATGCTCTCCTGCCCAAGCTGAAACTGCATATCCCGCCGGGCGTGTCGCCGCCGCGACTCCACGATCTGCGCCACTCGTTCGCTGTCGCCACACTGCTTCGATGGTATCGGGAAGGCATCGATCCCAACTGCCGGTTGATGCACCTCTCCACTTTCCTTGGCCACGTCGATCCCACTTCCACCTCTGTGTACCTGACGATCACCGAAGAGCTTCTCAACTAGGCCGCCCAACGCTTCCAGATGCTCGCCCCGAAAGGAGGTGCGCAATGATCGGAGTGGGGCAAGTGCTGTTCGCTTTTTTTGAAGATCACCTCAAGGCGCAGAAGGGGCTTCGACCCGGTTCGGTGCGAAGCTATCGGGACACAATGAAACTCTTCCTTGCCTATGTTGCTGCCAGTTGCCGGCGGCCGATAACCCGATTACAGCTGGCTGACCTGTCGGCACAGCGAGTGCGTGACTTCCTCAATACAATGGAGGTCACGCGCGGGAATCGTGTGAGCACACGCAATCAGCGGCTTGCCGCCCTGCATACCTTCTACCGCTTCCTCGCCCTCCGACAGCCGGAAATGCTGGCTGAAGCCCAACAAGTGGAGGCGACTCCTGTCAAACGGACTGCGCCGCCTCAGACGCTATACCTGGAACACGACGAAATCGAAACCCTCTTCCGGACCTTGCCGCGCGATGGAATCCTCGCACTGCGTGACAGGGCTCTCTTCATGGTGCTCTATAACACCGGAGCGCGAGCGCAGGAAGTGGCCGACTTGAAAGTCGAAGATGTTGATCTCGACGGTCCGCTGCGCGTGCGTCTTCATGGGAAGGGCGATAAGTGGCGAAGTTGTCCGCTCTGGCCTGAAACTGCTGAACTGTTGAAGAGGTTGACGGCCGACGTGCGCGGCAACCAGTCCGTCCCCTTGTTCATGTCTCGTCAGCGAGAGCCCCTTACGCGATTCGGCATTTACAAGATCGTCAAGCGGCACACTTCCGCCTTGTCTCCCACTACTCCGGATAAAAGGCGCCGCAGTATCTCGCCGCATGTTTTCCGTCACTCGACGGCGGTGGGCCTTCTGGAAAAAGGCGTAGACGTCAATGTCATCCGAGCCTGGCTGGGACATGTCAGCTTGGAAACCACCAACCGTTATGTCGAAATCACCTTGAGGACCAAGCAGGCTGCTGTGGAGGCTTGTCTCCCTCCAACCGGAACTTCGGAATCACCTCACCCAACGAAAGGATGGCGTGACGATCAACAGCTGTTGAAATGGCTTGGCTCGCTGTAATGGTTATGTGCCTATTACGTAGGGGAGCCGCCTGTTTCCATGCGGCTCCCCTCTTCCTCGGCAACAAAACGGTCTGCGGAACAAAATGCCGATTTTGTGCCCGGACACAAAATCGGCCAGTTCCTTCAAGGCTGCATCCTCGAAGATATGGCGCGGGTTGGTGGTGGACTCGGTAAGGACGGTGAGGGGAAGGTTGCGGTACTCGGTTGCGGTCTGCGGGTTCATGGCTGCTCTCCTTGAGCGGGTTGGGTCGCGCGGGGGCGTTTGAGCGGGCGGCGCGAGGCCGCCCGTCCCGGATAAGAGGGGGTTAGCTGGCTTGCGCCAGTTCGGGTTCTGCTTCTGTGGTGGCTTCTACTGCGGGATTTTCGAGTGCGGAGAGGATGACGGCTGAGGTTTTCTGGATGACTTCCAAGCTCTCGGCGAGGAGTGCCGCGTTGCCGTGGTACAGGTGGATGTAATCTGCCGATGCTCTTCCCGTGTTGAGGCCGATGGTCTGGCCGACTACGAAGGCGATTGCCTCGGCTTCCGTCTCGCGGACAGCCTTGGTGGTAGCGGTGCGGCGTTCGGCCTTGTGCAACATCTCGTGCGCCAGTTCATGCACAAGCGTTGAGAACTCCTCGGCTGCGGACTGGCCGGGAAGCAAAGCGATCTTGCCTCCGTAGCTCACGCCCAAAGCGGGGGCGATGCTCTCCTTGAACTCAAGCTCGATGCCCTGGGCGATGATGAAGTCGATCAGGCGTTCGCGGTACTCGCCAACGTCTCCGCTTGACACGCTCTGTGAAAGTTCGGGAAGCTCCGCGCCTTCGGTCTGGCTCACGTCGAAGACGTAGGCGGCGCGGAATCCGACCAAGAACGGGCTGATTCTGGTACGGAGTGTCCTTCTCGGCTTCTGAATCCTTCTTGCGCTTGGATGCCGATCAACGGGAGCCAGAATGCGGATGCCCTTCTCTCCCTTCCTCACCTTGCGGCCAAGCTGGTTCCACGCATACATCCCGGCAACTCGGGTCGCGTCTGGCTTCTGCCGTGCGATCTCCAGGATGTTCCCGAAGCTGTAGTTGTGGAATTTGCCCATCGCGGTGAGGTAGGCGGTGAGACCTTCGCTGTGTCCCTGCTCCAACTGCTCGATAAGGGCCTTGACGTTGGCGGCGATGACTTCTTTCGCGGTCTGCTTTTGCTGCGGCTGTTTGGGGTTCTGGGTGGACGGGTTGACGGTGGTTGCGGTGGCTTGTGGTGTTCATGGGTGGTTCCTCCTGTGGCTGTTGCACTGGCCTCTGCCTTTGAATTGGCAGCGGCATGTACATACATGCCGAACGCCTCCTGGCGAAGGCGGGGGTAGCAAGGCGCAAGGGGAGGGGTCTCCCCACCCTTGGAGAGGAGCCGAAGGCGGAACGGAAAGGGCGGAGCGCAGCGGAGGTCTGCACAAGCGCAGCGCGGAAGATTGGGGATACCCTTGCGCCGCGCGATCGGGGCGGAGCCCCTGAGCGTACTTAGCACTTGCGTTACGAAATAGACCGGAGACATGGTTTACAGCGAAGCGCGACGGTAACGGACACGCGGCGTTTGGGTGACGCACGACGATGGTGTATGCCCTGGAAAGAGAGTTGTATCTTGGATCAACGTTTGCAGTTTTTATCGAGTTATCAGAAGGAAGAGATGTCAGTAGCGGACCTGTGTCGCGCGTATGGAATCTCACGTCCAACGGCCTACCGCTGGATCAACCGTTACAACGAGACCGGACCAGAAGGACTCGTGGATCGCAGTCGCCGGCCGCATACCTGCTCGCACGCAACCCTTGAGCCGATGGAGAACGCTATCCTCGTGCTCCGTGCCAAGCATCCGTCTTGGGGTGCACGCAAACTCAAGGCAAGGCTGGAAATGTTACAGCCAGAACTGGTGTGGCCTGCAGCTAGCACATTCGGAAACATCCTGAGCCGAGCGGGCTTGACGAGTCCACAGAAGAAAAGAAAACGCATCACGCCTTGCTCAGAGCCGTTCTCAATGGTCACGGGACCCAATCAGCTGTGGTGTATGGATTTCAAAGGCTACTTCGTGACGGGCGACGGCAAGCGATGCGATCCGTTTACGATAACCGATGCGTATAGCCGTTATTTGATTCGTTGCCAGATCGTCTCGCGCATAGACCTTAGCCAGGTTCGAGCGATCTGTGAAGCAGCTATGCGGGAGTACGGAATGCCAGCTCGAATCAGGACCGACAACGGCGCGCCGTTCGCGGGCACGGGGCTCATGGGACTTTCGAAACTCGCGCTCGGCTGGATGAAGCTGGGGATTGTTCACGAACGGATTCAAGCAGGCCGACCGCAACAGAACGGTCGTCACGAGCGCATGCATCGCACGCTGAAGGAGGACACGACGAAACCGCCTGCGTCATCTCTTCGTGCACAGCAGAGCCGCTTCGATAATTTTCGCTACGTCTTCAATAACGAGCGCCCACATGAGGGCCTGAAGAACGCAGTTCCGGCCAGTCTCTATCACCCCAGTTCTGTCCGACTGCCACGCAAATTGCCGGAGTTCACGTACCCCAAAGGGCTTCTTCTGCGAAAAGTGAATAACAGTGGCGACATCAGCTGGCACAAGACCAGAATTTTCATCAGCGAAGTATTCCGCTTCGAAGAGCTCGCACTTGAGCTAACCACACCAGGGTTCTACAGAGTTTACTTTCGAGACCTCGAGGTCGGAGAGCTAAATGCGGAAGAGCTTCGTTTCAGAGCTGCACGAAGAGTCGTCTGATCCTCGATGAGTGCATCGGCCTGTTCACAACAACTGAAATCCATTTGCCCACTTGTTCGGGATCGATTCTGTTGCATTTGACAACCTGATAGAATTAGGTGAGCCTAATAGTTAGGTGCACCTAACAAATGATGGGAAGACTTATACGTCCGACCGCAGTGCTTCTTGCGCTATTCACAGTGGCTGATTTGTTGCCATTGCGGGCGCAGAGCGGCACCAGCAGCGCTATTGCTGGCACTCTGACAGACCAAAGCGATGCGGCGATTGTCGGCGCGGAGGTAAAGGCGACCGAGGTGAATACGGGCGCGGTCCGCGTGTCCCAGAGCAATCGCGAGGGACGCTTCCTTTTCTCCCAGGTGAATCCGGGGACCTACAGGATCGAAGTCCACGTTGCGGGATTCGGTCCGATGGTGTCACAACCAACGAACATCTCGTTGGGCCAGACCGCCACGGTGAACTTCACGCTGGCTCCGGCGGCAACCTCGCAGTCGGTGGAAGTGATCGCGCAATCCGGGCTGATGAGTCTTGAGAATGCGAATACGTCCATGACGCTGGAAGCAAAGGCGATCAAGAGTCTGCCGAATCCTGGTCAGGACCTGACCTATGTTGCCCAGTTTGCGGAGGGTGCGCTGATGAATACTGCAGGGTCGTCGAACGATGCCAAAGCAGCAGGCGGTTACGGCAATGTCGAGTTCAATGGCCTCCCTGCGACTTCGAACGGCTTTGTTCTGGACGGCTTCGATGCGAACGATCCGTTCCTCGGCCTGAACATTGGTCTATCAACCAATCTAGTGATCGGGCTGGATGCGTTGCAAGAGGCCACGGTGAACACCAACTCCTACGCCGTCGATCAGGGTCGCTACGGCGCATCGCAGGTGAACTATTTCACGAAATCAGGGACGAACAAGTTTCACGGCGATGCGTACGAGATCTGGAACGGCTCTCTGCTGAACGGAACAGATTATTTTCTCCACGCCAACGACACGCCAGGAAACGTGGCTAAGAAGCCCCGATCAACGGTGAACGAGTTTGGCGTGAGCATTGGCGGACCGATAAGCATGAACAGGCTGTTTTTCTTCGCCCACTACGAAGGCATCCGTATCGCGCTTCCATTGGTGGCGCGAACTACCGTGCCGTCGTCGGCCTATCAGCAATATGTGCTGCAGCAGTTGCCGTTGGGCGGAACGGACCCGATTGACAGTACGGCGTTGCCCGCGCAGCCCCAGGAAGAGGCCTTTTACCGGAACATGTTCGGGCTCTACAGCACTACGGCGGGCACCCCGACTCCTGTCCTCTCCTGCCCGTTAGACGCGAACGGCATGTTGCTGGCTGGTGTGCAAACTGCTGCGAACCTGTTCAACGGTTCAGGTTGCGCAAACAAGCGGACACAGTCGCTGAACAACTCCGATAGCGAGAATCTGATCGTGCTGAAGATCGATCACACGATCGATGCAAACGACAGCGTCTGGTACCGATTCCAGCAGGACACCGGATTACAGGCTGCATACACTGATCCGATCAATGCGATCTTCAACTCGTACTCGCCGCAGCCTCAGCGAACACTCGTCGCGGGCTATACGCACCTTTTCAGGCCGAACCTGGTGAACCAGCTCAACCCGGGGGCGAGCTGGTATTCGAGTCTCTTTCTGCCGAATAACTACCCGGAGGTGTTGCAGACATTTCCGATCGTGCTCGCCGGGGGCAGCTCCAACGCGCCGTTCACGACGCTTGGCGGCAATGATCAGACCTACACGCAGGGCCGCAAAGTCACGCAGTGGCAGATCAACGACAACCTGATCTGGACGCGCGGACGCCATAGTTTCAAGTTCGGCGAGAACTCGCGCCGGCTGGACGTGAGCGACTACGACCTGGGCCAAGGAGTGGTGCCAGAGGCGGTTTACAACGATCTGGCGCAGTTCACATACGGGGCAGCGTCTACGGTCACGGCAGCGTTTCCCGTTACGCAGAAGGAGCGAGTCACAGTTGGCAATCTCGATCTCTATGCGATGGACACGTACAAACTTAGTCAGCGATGGACGGTGATTGCAGGGCTGCGGGCAACCTGGAACACGAATCCAGTAAATCAACACGGACTATTCGCACGGCCCGCTGGATCCTTCCTGGAGATGACGCACGACATCAACCAGCCTTTGAACCAGACGATCGAGACAAACGTGCGCAACTTGTTTCCGGGCACGCCGTTGTTCAGTTGGCAGCCGCGCGCGTCGGTGGCGTACAAGGTCTCGAATGCGATGGCCCTGCATGCGGGCGGCGGAGTCTTCAATGACATCATCCCGGCGCAGATCGCGGACTTCGGTGCGACGAATCCGCCGTATGCTCCGGTGTTTGTGGGTGGCATCAACGGACAGGTTGGCGGGGTGGGGGTTGCACCCGGGGTTGCGGGAAGCGCGGTGGATGCGACCGTGCGAGCCAACCAGGCGTTCCAGACAGCTTTCAGCTCCGGCACGCCGTCACGATTTGCTGTGAATCTGAATACGTTTCCCAGCGGCACGCTGAAGACGCCGTACTTTCTTGAATGGAGTCTCGGCGTGGAGCGGGAGTTGGGGACACGCGGATCGCTGCGGGTTGATTACGTTGGGACGCGAGCCGTGCAGGAGCCATACCAGGTGCAGTTAAACGGCTACCAGACTGTCTGCGCCGGATGTTTTGCGCCGTTTACATATGGCCAACCGCTGGACGCGAGGTTTGGCAACGTAAATGAGTTTCGCACGGGTGCGGGCAGCAACTACACGGGCTTGCAGACGAGCGCGACGAAGCAATTCAGGGGACTAACGTTGCACGCGAATTACAGCTATAGCCATTGTCTTGACGAGGTATCGAACGGCGGCTTGCTTGCGTACTCCTCCCTCGGAATTCTCTCGCCGCTTCCCGGCGATCTGCGCAAGGAGTACGGCAACTGCGACTACGATGTGCGTCACAACTTCACCGGATTCGCGGTATATGAGATTCCATTCCACACGGGCAACTCAGTGCTGCGTCGAACTCTGGGCGGATGGCAGGTGTCGGGGACGGAAATCCTGCACAGCGGGGTTCCGTTCAGTGTGCTCAGCGCGCCGTACACGGCGAACAACCACGGTGTCTTCCAGGGCAGTGGGCCACAGTATGCAAACCGGCTCCCGGGCGTGCCACTGTATCGCAAGACCCCGGTCTCCGGAGTGACCCAACCCGGCAGTCTGCAGTGGCTCAACCCGGACGCCTTCGCCTCAGTAGTCGATCCGAGCACTGGTGAGTGTGTCGGAGGAGATACCGCCGCCAATTGCCAGTTCGGTAACTCCGGTCGCAACAACTATCGCGGGCCTCACTTCACCTACTCCGAGGTCTACGTTACGAAGACGATTCCGATTGCGGACCACATCACGTTCCGCTTCGATACGCAGGTGTTCAATGTATTCAACCACCCGAACTTTGCGCTACCGAACAATCAGGCGGGGATACCCGGAGAACCAGCAACGCAGACTGGTTTTGGGGCAGTCGCCAGCACTATATCGCCGCCGACTGGGCTTCTGGGCGTGGGGCTGGGTGGCGACAGTTCACCGCGAATGATCGCGTTTCAGGGAAGGATCGAATTCTAAGGGCCTACGCTCCGCCCATCTGGCAATAGCAAGCGATCGTGAATTTGAGAGTGTGGTCGTCGATTCTGAATTGATCGAATACCCTACAACAGAAACCTATGTGGCTGGATCAGAGCCGTGATCCGATACGGCGAAAGCTGACTTATTTGGCGCTAGGTTAATCCCCCTGCCGGGAACTCCAAAGCAGGCAGTCGGGCTCTCTGACCATGTCTCAATCAAATATGTGTGTTGCCAGCCATTGCGCCAGCACCAGGCAAAGGACAGAGATGCATCCGCCGAGTATGGTAATGCTGGCGATTTCACGACGTGACCACCGTATCAGTTGAATGCGACGCTTGCTGCTCCGACCCCATTTCGGAACGTATGACATAAACCCTCCTCTTGCGAAGTTCGCCCGGAGGAGCTTTGGAGGCCCCTCCGGACCTGGGTTAGCCGAGCCGTGCTAGAAGTGGAATCCCAGCTCCGCAGTCAACGCACGCGGAGTCACGTAGTGCGTTCCGCTGAACGTCGAGAGGAAGTTGTACAGCGCGTACTTATTCGTGAAGTTAACTGCAGTAAGGTGCAGGCTCCACTTGCACTTCTCCTGGTTGAACAGATTGTCGCTGCCGACTGAGGCATCGAAGAGGTTCCGCGGAGCGACCCGCGGCGGATTGTGATCGTCGTCCTCGGTGTTGGGCGCCGGGATTGAAAGAAGGCTGGAGCTGTATTGTGACGCGAGGCACTGCGTGAACCCGGAGTAGGGAGTCGCGTTCACACCGTTGCATGCGATCCCAGCTTGAAACTGCTGATCGGGAGTAAGGACGCTGAGGTCGACTCCAGGCTGTCCGCTAATACTGATTGAAGTCGCCGAGCAGAGAGTATTCGCGCCAATCACGTTGTAGCAGGGAGTCGATCCTGCAACGAGGCCGCTGTCATAACGCCAGTTGAAGGCAAACCAAGGCGAGAACTTGCCGGGAATCTGGTACTGGAGATGGGTTGTTTCGTTGAACTTCTCGTCATGATCGATGCGGAAGGGATACGCGCCCGTTACCGGCGGAGTTGCTCCCGCTCCGGCGACCTGTGGTGGGAAGAACCGCGCTGCCACCGACGACATCACAACAAACGCCGAGACCCCATGGAAGTGAGGCACGTCCGCCCGCAGATCAAACCCCGGAATCTTCGAGTTGTGCCAGTCAATCGGGAAGGTAATCGGCGTGTTGCCCAGCACGGAGAAGTCAAACGCATTATGCGTGTACTTCCAGATGTAGTCGCCGGACAGCACAAAGTTCTTGCCGATCGCCTGCTGCAGCCCGGCATGGAACTCATTGCGGTAACCGGGCTGCAGCGTTGTGCCCACGCCCGGAGTGCAGAGCAGCAGAGGCGCGAGAATATCGCTCCCGCATCCTTGGCTGGATAGCACCAGGTTCTCGTTGAACGGCGACTCCAGCGTGCGGGCATACGACGTCCGCAGCACAGTGTTCGTCTGCCGGATGGTGTATGCGACACCCAGCCGTGGTTCGGCCTGCCGCGCGATGGCGAGGCCGTTGTAAAGGTCACCGCGTATGCCGACGTTGATGGTCCAGTCACCGGCGGTGATCTGGTCCTGAACGTAGAGCGCGAGTTCCTTCACATCAGTGTGTCCGTTAAAGGTGTAGTAGCCGCCGCCGCGAGTCAGGTCGTAAGGCAGAAGATCGGAGTCATAGGTTCCGCCAACCGAGGGATCGTTGGAAACATAGCCCGCCGCGGCGCACTGATTAGGACTGGTAAAACCGGGTAAGGCATTGCCGCTGCCATCCACGCAGGGCGAGTTGAAGGTGGGGTTGACGATGGCGAGCGGGTCATTCTCCCTCAGCAGCGTCTGCGAGTATTCCACTCCGCCCTTGATGTTGTGGATGCCCTTCACGTACGAGATGGAAGCATGCGCTCCCGCGTTGGTCAGCGAGCGTGCCTGGCTGATGGTCTGGTTCTGGATCGGCCCCAGATCGGCCAGCGGATTGTTACTGGGGTAGTAGTTGTAGGCGTCGCGGCGAACGTACCCGGTGATATTGAAGACCGAATTCGCGTTCAGCGTGTGGGTATACGTGGGAGCAATGTTGAAGGTGTCGATCTTCGAGCGCTGGTCCGTGTTGCCCACATTCGCGAACACAGGATTCGCCGTCGTCCCGCCACTGACCACGTTCTGAATGTTCAGGTTGTCAAACGAATTTGGCGTCTGGAACCACGAGCGGCTGACGCCGAAGTTAAAGTGAACCGAGTCCGAGGCCGTCAGTTGCCGGTCCACGCGGTCGAACACGTTGAACTCGTTGCCCTTGTCGTGGAAGACGGAAAACTCCGGCGGGTCGAGGAACCGTCCGGTGTTCAGCCCGTCCACCTCGATGAAGTTGCCCCAGTTCTTGCCGCCGTAGCTCAGATCAACCGACCCGGTAACCGACCCGAACGTTCCGAAGGAGGTGGAAACCGAGCCCGTCGGCGTCGTAACTCCCTGCCCAGAGCGCGTGGTCACACTGATGACCACGCTGGTCTTGCCGCCAAACTCCGCCGGCGGCGCACCCGAGATCACTTCCAGCGACTGCACCGAGTTCGATGGCAGTTGGTTCGAGAACACCTTGCTCTGCTGGTCGGTGATGGGCTGGCCATCGATCGAGAATGAGTTGGACGCGTGATCGCCAAGCCCGTGGAAGAGGCCGTTGGAGTCGGCCGCAATCCCCGGAGACGCAAGCGTAACCAGAGAACTCAGCGTGGACGACTGACTCTCCAGCGGTAGCTTCTGGAACAGGTCGCGGTCAATGTCGGTGTGGCCAACCGGATCGTTCTCGATCAGCTCCCCGCCGTTTGTCGTCACCTCCACCACGGTCGAGCTCTCGCCCGGCTTCAGGACCGCAGTCAACGTAATAGGCACGGACGACCGCACGTCGGTGTCCTGCGACGCGGTCGCGAACGAGGCCGCCGAGATGATCAGATGGTACGGATTCAGCGGCAGATTGGTGAACTGGTAGTGGCCCGAGCCGTCTGTGTGGGTCTGCCGGCTGTATCCGCTCACGGGGTTCTGGATGGCGACGGTTGCGTTCGCGATGACCGCGCCGGTTGCGTCGGCGACAGTGCCGTTGATGGTGCCTGAGTTACCGCCCGCTTGTGCGTAGATGGCCGGGAGATTGAGAAAAAGGGATATTAATAGCGTCGCGAAAAGCGCGCGCTGAGCGAGCGTGTGCATGCACTGCCTCCTTGAGTTAGAGCCTGATTTGGAAAACGCTGTTTAGGAGCGGTCCAAACCGGCCGGAGGAGGCCGCGAGAACAGAGCAAATTGTGGAGTGAACTGGGGCCGGGCAACGGGACAGGCGGCTTCAACCCGAGTGAAGACCTGGGCGACGAACACCTGCGTCACGGTCACCGCAACCTGCACCGCCATGTGCGCGGTTACGCAGAGGCCGCAATCCTGGTGAAAGGTCTCTGCCTGCGAGTGGGTGTGCGTGACGGAGACGACCCCGCCAAGCATTACCAGGGAGATGCACACAATGCCAAGAAGAACCCGCCACGGTGATCGCGTTCTCGACTTTGTGGATATACCCAGCATTACACGAATATAAACCAGTTTTTGAACAAAAGGCGATGGTGCACTTCCATACGCAGTTGACATCCTGCGATCTGTCAAAAGCTTCTTCCTAAGCCAAATCGAATCAGAAATGGTTCGGCAGGATGGAATATGCGTGTGAACGCCGGTGTGGCTGTTGGCGTTATCTGGGAAGTATAGGCATAGTCAATGTCACTATCGCTGCGGTTGAGCATGTTCAGGAATTCTGCCGAAACGCGCCATTTGCTTCTCGATTTGATAACCAAGTTCTCCATTGAGCAGCAGTGTTTGCTTTGACTGATAGATTCCGTCAGACGTCAAATCGCGCGGACCAAAGTAGCGCAGGCGCAGACTCGAAGAAAACCTTTTGTAATCGTGCAGCGTAACGCCCGATGAAATCACCACCTTGACCGCCTCGGGCACAAGCTTTCCGCCCGGGCCGGCCTGTTGCCAATTCACGTTGCCGTCTGGGCTGCCATTTACGGTTAGCGGGACATTCAAGATGGACTGTGCAGCATCATCTGGATCAATTTGGGTAAATTGGGCGCGCGAGTCCGCGATGTCCAAATCTACGGCCAAATGTTCCGCCGGCGTGTAGTAGTTCGCCCATTCAAGGCCATAACGGTTGCTCGACTGTTCTGAGGCGACCGTGCCTCCGGTGTCGCCATCCTGCTCCAATTCGGAATTGCTGTGGAGATACCAGAGCGACAGGGTGCTTTGCAGATGTGGGACGGCCACAGAGCGCACGCCGACTTCCCCGCCTTTGGTCTGGACCAGGGGAGAGATTTTCGCGACAGGCGTATTGGGGTAAGGATTGTCCGGCGAAACCGGTTGCACTTGTTGCGTCGCACCGCGCCCGTCATTGCTGTGAAAACTAAATCCACCCTGCAGATAGATTTCGGTATTGGCCCACGGTCCGAAGATCAAACTTGCTTTCGGGCTGGGCAGAAACTTGCTGACCGAGCCGGAGTTTGCCGCGTTTACCGTGCTGGTGGTGCCGTCGGGCAAAGTGATACTGTCGGTCGGGTAAGCCAGGCTGGTGACGATGAATCTTTCGTCGTCGCCGCGCAGCGCAACGACCGAGCGAAATTTGCTTGTCCATTGGACTTTATTCTCCCAATAAGCACTGCCTATCGTGTCGGTGAAATTATCCCGCTCGGTCGTTGCGGGCAACGCAGGGCAGGTAGTGTTTGGAACTGTAGTAGTGGCAGTGGTGCCGTCAGGCAGGGTAACGACAAGAGTGATATCGGAGTTGGGGATGGTGACGCAGGCAGGACCACTGGCGCTGGCTGTCGGGAAAAAACTGGCGCCGGTGGCGGAATAATCAATTTTCGTCGTACGCACGCGATTTTCCGATCGATAAAGACCGTTGTTGATCCAATTGTTGCGGACCTGCAGGCCGAACGTGTTGGACATCTTGCGGCCAAACCATGTGCTGAAAATCGTATGGCGTGCGTCAAAGCCGCCCACCCAGCGCCTGTCCTGCTGCTCGAACTGGTCGCCTTTGTTGTAGTCCACCAGGTAGTAAGTGAAATCAGAAAACAAATCCAGATCGTAATAAAACATATAGCCGGAGATCTTCGACTCAGAATCTGTGCCTTGGCGATGCCACTCACCCTGCAGGCTATAGCGTTGCGAGTGGCCACCGTCAGTCGGGTTCAGCGTGCCGAAGAAACCAACGAGAGGCTGAGCAGCGTCGGGGATTTGATCGCTCGAGTTCCACTTCCCGTGGTAAGCGCGAGCAGTGATGCTGAAGCCCTCTTCGTCATCGCCCTGGCTGTAGGTCATGATGCCGTTGATTTTGTTGTAAGCGTCGGGATGCACCCAAGGGCCGTTATAGTAATACTCTTCTCCGCCGTACAGCAGATTGCCTGGACCTAGCTTTTGCGATACGCCGAAGACGGCTCGACCATAGGTGTACGAACCGCCCTCTACCTGGATGAAGTTCTGGGGAAGCGTCCGGAAGAATTCCACATGGGCCGCTCCGGCCGAGCTATAGTTGCCCACATCGGCGTAATAGGGGCCTTTCTCGAAATTCACGCGCTCGACAAACTCCGGGATGACGGTGTTCATGTCCGAGTAACCTTCGCCGTGCGCGTGCGATGGCAGGTTCAGCGGCATATCGTCGAGAAAAATGGCGAAATCTGTGCCGTGATCGAGATTGAAGCCGCGAAGAAAGTACTGGTTTGCTTTGCCGCCACCAGCGTGTTGAGTGATGATGAGACCGGGCACCGTCTCCAGAACTTCTCCTGAACGAAGAATCGGACGATCCTGGATCTCGGCCGCACCGACTGTTCCCTGAGTAGCTGATTCGGCAACGCCGATGAGCTCATCCGCCCGTCCCTGCACCTTTATGTCTGTACTCACTGCGCGTACTACCAGAGAGATGCGCAGCGGGGCGGCTTCGCCGATGGTGCCGACTGTGACGGGGACTTCTTTCGCCTCAAAGCCCGCACTGGATATCACCAGCCGATAATTGTCTGCCGGTAATCCAGAGATGAGAACAGAGCCGTTCCCGTCCGATTGGGTCGTGATTTGTAAAGTACCGTTGGCGCTGCGAACCTGCACCTTAGCACCGATAATCACCGCTCCGGTCTGATCGATGATTCGAACAGGAACTGTCTCCTGGGCCGCGAGCCTGATCGGTATGCAGGCAATGATCGCAAGTGCCAGGAGGGAAACCGGGATTAGCGATGCGCGAGGAACTCCTTCGGGTGAATCTTTCACGGCGCGAGAACCGCCTGGGACAGAAATTGGCATGTAACTTCTTCTATTATTGTGGCGCGTACCTGGATAGCTTGCGCTGCAGGGACCGACGATGGATTTTCAACTTCTTCGCTGCCTGCGTCACGTTGCCGCCGCAGTCAGTCAAGACACGGTTGATGTGCTCCCATTCCACCCTGGCAAGACTAGGAACACTCTCGGTTGACTTCAAGTCCAGTTGCTGAGCGGGGAGTGCTTCGAAGGCCGTCAGTATCTGATCCGCGTCCACAGGCTTGGTCAGGTAGTGGTCGGCTCCTCGTCTGATTGACTCCAGGGCTGTTGCGATGCTGCCGTAACCAGTCAACATGATGATCGACAGTGTTGCATCCAGCGCCCGGAGGATGGGCACGACATCCAGACCACTTTCTGACGCTATACGAAGATCGACGACGGCCATGTCAGGAGCCATCTCCCTTGCCAGAGTCATCGCCTCATCGCCGTTTGATGCGAGGTAAGCCTCCCAGCCACGGGTCTCGAATGCTCGGCCGAGTCGAGTGCGGAAGGTCTCATTGTCGTCAACGATGAGGACAGAGCGCTTTTCAAGATCGGTCGAGCTTGACAAGCGGCACCTCCAAAATCACAGTGGTTCCTTCTCCTTCAACAGATTCAAATGCCAGGTTACCGTCCATGTTCTCGGCGAATACGCGAACCAGAAAGGTTCCCAGGCCGACCCCCTCTCCCGGTGCTTTAGTAGTGAAGAAAGGTTCGCCGATTCGATTGAGAGTGTTCCAGGGCATACCGCTCCCAGAGTCACGGACCACAAATGACACTTTCCCGTTTGCGCACTCCCCGCTGATTTCTATGGGCTGACCTGCTTCGCTGGCATCGAGGGCGTTCTTCACGAGTGCAGTCAACGCTTGTCGCGTAGTCTCTATCGGAAGGACAGCTTCCAGATTAGTATCTGCGACAGCCTTGATTGCTGCGTGCTGAGATGGGGGAAAGCTGCCCATCAAACGGCTAAACAAATCTGTAAGCCGAACTGGTGCTGGCATCTCTCCGATGCAATCTGCACCCTGCGCATTCATGCCCCGCAGAATTTTGCTGCAACGCTCCACTTCATCGCGAATTAGCTTTGCTTCGGTTTCCACAGCCCGGTCGGGAGACTGTGTAGTGGCGTATGACTCCAGGTCTCGCGCGGCTATGGCGATAGTGGCGAGGGGTGTTCCAAGCTCGTGAGCAGCACCCGCAGCCAGAGTAACAACAGAAGTGATCCTCTCGTGCCGGCTGACTAGTTCCTGAAGTCGACGAACCTCCTGCTCATGATTGCGAAGGGTCTGAGACACTTGGCTGATAAAAATCGTGATGAGCAACGCCGCCGCGATGAACGCGATCCACATGCCGGCCAAGTGGACCGAAAACCCGTCACTCATATGATGGTGCCCCTCGAGAACCGGGAGGGGGACGTGAAACGGAAAGAGAATGGCGAATCCCAGAACAGATAGGGCGCCTATTGACCAAGTCCATCCCTTGCTGAGAACCAGGGCCGAGAGAGTGATGAGCACCAAGTACAGCAGAGTCAGCGGGTTTGCCGGTCCGCCCGATAGCGCAAGGATCGCCGTTAGACAGGCCACGTCGATACCCAAGGCCGATCCTAAGGCATGTTTCGCGCTTATGTATCTCATGAGCTTGTTGAGCAAGGCGTTGGAGAGCAACATCACGATAAGCGGGACGACAAGCCATCCGAGAGGAAGCGCGATATGGGAGACAAACCAAGCAATAAGGATAAGGAAAACGAGGCCCGCAAGTATGCCGTATCGCAGCTTCATCAGCCACGGTAAAGCGAGGCTCGGCGCAAGTTCGGCGGACGATCGCAAATCCACGCCGCGGACATCCTGACTTTCTGTAACCAAGACTCTCATTTTGGGTGTCAACTCGACTTGCGCTCGTTGCGGTCGCGGCGATAGGGCAACTCTCGTGATTTTACGCCAGTAGCGGTGGAGAGACTGCGGCAAATTGACGCATATGCAACGGCAGATCGAGAGACTGAAGAGCCCGGCGAGTTTCTTCAGTCAGTGAAAATGCTGTGCGACAAATTGCCGCCACACAGGCTCGCAAGCCTTGCTTATGATCGTAGAGATTTCGGCCATAGAGCGAAGCATTTTGTGCGTAGTTGCCGACTAGCGAGCATAGGGGGACTCAACGCTAGAAAGCTGTCTACTTGTGTCCTTTCTACTCCCAAATCCAGAACCATTCGCTGTTAGTCCATGTTGCCGTCCCTAGGAGAACGAAATTGTTTCGATTCCTGTCCTCGCTATTGCTCTTGTCTCTCGTAGTTTCGGTACTTGTCGCACAAGAGACGGTAAATAATGCCTCACTCGCCGGTCAGATCACCGATTCAACTGGGGCCGTGCTGCCGCATACTATCGTGACGGCGAAAGCGGTTGCCACCGAAGTCACGACGGAGGCGGACACCGACTCCGCTGGACGTTTCCGCTTCCCCTATCTGCAGGTCGGCCAATATCAGATAACAATTCATCACGATGGATTTGCCGATGCAAGCCGTACCGTCATGCTCACCATCGGCGCGGCTTTCGACCTACCGGTCAAATTGGCCGTAGGCAGCGCAGCGGAGAATGTCACGGTCAACGCTGAGGCCCCCGTGCTGGAAACAGACCGTAGTCAGGTCGCAGCGACGATCTCACGCAACGAAGTTGCAGATCTTCCATATAACGGCCGTAATTTCCTCGACCTCGCGCTCCTGGCCCCAGGCGTCGCCCCCACGAACACTGCCGCCAATCAACTCTTTGCGGAGACGTCAGCAGTGGCTGGACAGGGCATCTCTATTTCCAGCCAGCACAATTTCTCAAATAGCTTCATCGTCGACGGGCTCTCCGCCAACGACGACGCGGCCGGCCTGGTGCAGACCGCATTTGGCCTCGATGTGGTTCGTGAGATGCAGGTGGTAACCAACGGCGCTCAGGCGGAGTTCGGCCGCGCATTGGGTGGGTATATCAACTTCGTCTCTCAAAGCGGGGGCAACCATGTGCATGGGGACGTCTATGGATACCTGCGGGACAAACATCTCAACGCGGAGAACGCGCTTTCGCAAACGCTTCTGCCCTATACACAAGTCCAGTCTGGGGCCTCGGTTGGCGGCCCGATCATCAAGAACCGCACCTTTTACTTCGCAAACTTTGAGCAGCGACAACTCAACCAGACCGGCATCATCACCATCACGACCGCACAGTCCGCAGCCATCAACACGGTACTGACAGCGACCCACTATCCCGGTCAACTACTCAACATCAACACCGGCACTCCAACCACGATCTATCCCAACCCGATCCGCATGAGTAATCTGTTTACAAAGGTCGATCACCGACTCAATCAGCACGACAACCTGAGTATCCGCTACAGCCTCTATCATGTAAGCAGCGTCAATTCACGTGGAGTAGGCGGCACTGCTTACACCAGCGCTGGCGCAAGCCTCACCGACCTCGACCAAACGATTGCTGTCAGCAATATTTACACCATAAGCTCGCAAACCGTGAACGAGACTCGCGGTCAGTTCACGAACAGTGACCTGAAAGCTCCGGTTAATGATCCGGTCGGACCGGCGGTCAGCATTTCCGGCGTGGCTTCCTTTGGGACGCTTTCAGGCTCACCTACCGCGCGCTACGACCGGCTATATGAGGTGGTCGACAACCTGTCGCATCAGGCCGGACCTCATGCTCTTCGTGCTGGAGCCGACTTCTTGTTCAACGACCTCACGATTACCTACCCGCAGTCGATTCGTGGAAGCTATGCTTTCTCCTCCCTTGCCAATTTTCAGATTGGCAAGTACAGCACCTTTACTCAGTCCTTCGGCAACTACGTCGTTCCACAAACTAATCCCAACATCGGGTTCTTCGTACAGGACGAATGGAAGGTAAACCCGAAACTTACCCTCAACGCTGGCGTGCGCTACGATCTGCAATACCTCAAGAGCATCTCAACGGATACGAATAACATTTCCCCCCGAATTGGGTTCGCGTACTCGCCGTATTCAAAGCCGACTACGGTAATTCGCGGCGGCTTCGGTCTCTTCTATGATCGCGTTCCACTACGCGCTCTTTCCAATGCTCTGGAATCAAGCGGCAACACTACCAACCTGAACAGCTCCACGTTCGTCAATTTTTCTCCATCTTACGGACAACCTGGCGCTCCGGTCTTCCCGAATATTGACCCCAACTACACCGCCACAACTGTTCCATCAAACATCCGCCTCAACCTGAGCACGATGGATTCAAATATGAAAAATGCCTATTCCGAGCAGGCCAGCCTTGAAGTTGACCAGCAACTCACCCCCACGAGCAATCTTGCGCTCAGCTATCAGCATCTTCGCGGGCTGAATATACTTATGAGCGTCAATCTGAACACTCCCACATGCTATGCTTCGCAGCCGTCCAGCGGACCGCAGTACCCGGTAGTTGACCCGATCAACCTTTGCCGTCCAAACTCCGCGTACGCAAACAACAAGCAGTACTACCCCGGAGCAGATTCCTACTACGATGCGCTTTCGGTGTCTTATGTTCAACGGCCGGTTCGTTACGGCAGCTTTCGCATCTCCTACACCTGGTCGAAAGCGATTGACGATGTAAGCGAGTTCTTCTTCTCTTCGCCCGTCAACAACTTCAACATTCGAGAAGACCGCAGCCTTTCGGATGACGATCAGCGCAACCGGATCGTCTTCGATGCAACTATTCACTCTTCGCTTGGAGCCGAACACACTTTAGTCGAAAAGCTGACCTACGGTTTTCAACTCGGCGGCATCCTGCAGTATTACTCCCCATATCCTTTCAACATCACGACGGGGCAGAATAGCGTTCAGACTACAGGCCTGCGGCCCTGCGCTCCTGGTTATGTGCTGACACCGAATGCAACGAACACCTGTGCCAACGCTTTGTCCGGAACCATGATCGGCCGCAATGCCGGGGTCGGCTTCCAATATTTCAACCTCAACGCCCGCCTCAGCCGCACCTTCCCGGTGGGTGAGCGCTTCAGGCTACAAACCATCGTTGAAGGTTTCAACGCACTTAATCATCGCAATAATCAGATTCCCAATGGAACCTGGGGAACCGGAACTTATCCAACGGCTCCATCATCCACTTTTGGCCAAGCCACGGCTGTATTCGACCCGCGCAACGTAGGCTTCGCGGCTAAGCTTAGCTTCTAACTTATCCAGTTTTGACTATGTTCTCCGGCCGGGGTGGCTCATTTTATCCCCGCCTATTTTCCCGTCAGAGGCACACATGTCGAGCACATCGACAGCGACTTCCGAAATGGCCCGTGGTCTTGACCATCGTACGGTTTGGCGCTGGCACTTTTACGCGGGCATCTTCTGCATACCATTCGTCCTATGGCTTTCGACCACCGGAACCATATTTCTGTTTCATCCGCAGATTCAGCATTGGCTGGATCGCCCGTATGATCACCTCGCGATCACCCAACGTGCGACCGCTAACGCCCAGGTTCAGGCTGCTCTCGCCGCCGTTCCCGGCACTACGTTGGACTCCTACGAGTTGCAGAATACGCCCACCTCTGCGGCTGAGGTTCTTGTCGATAGAGGCACGCAGCAGTTCCGCGTGTACGTTCACCCCCAGACGCTCGCGGTGTTACAGATCAACAACGAAGACCATCGCGTCGATGTCTTCATGTCACGTCTTCACGGTGAATTGCTGATCGGCAAGTACGGTTCGTGGATCGTCGAGCTTGCTGCCTCGTGGGCCGTCATCATGATCGTGACGGGCCTATTTCTGTGGTGGCCGTCGAACACGAAGGGCCTGGCAGGAGTTCTCTACCCGCGGCTACGGGAGGGTGGGCGTACCTTCTGGAAAGACATCCACTCGGTCACCGGCATCTACATCTCCTTTTTCGCCATGTTTCTCCTCTTCACCGGACTGCCGTGGGCGAAAGGCTGGGGCGGCTACCTCAAGGCCGTTCGACACCTCAGCGCGGGCCACGCTGTGCTACAGGATTGGACCACAAGCGGCGGGAAAAACTCATCCAGCGCACTTATTGACCTGCTGCGTTTTTGCTATCGCGCCGTTCCTTCGTCCGTGACTGAAATCGCTAGTAATGGGAAGTCGGCTTGTCGTCAGGAACAGGCCTATCGGCCAAGCGATTCGCGGTACCCTTCCAGCAATTGCAGGCACCCGCACTTTAATCCTCGGCTAGAATGTAACAAAATAAGTCACAAATACGTTATTCCCCCAGCGCACTCAGAATCGCATCGAAATCATCCACCCCCGAGTACTCAATAATCACGCGCCCTTTGCCCTTCTTGTCCTCGATCTGAACCTTCAGACCCAGGCGTCGCTGCAGCATGTCCTGCGCCTCGCGAACATTCGGGTCAACATCAGGCCGCACCCGTCCCTCCGGCACCGACCTCGCCATCTTGCGCTCCGGATTCAGAATCTCCGCAACCATAACCTCCGTCTGCCGGACAGAGAGGCTCTGCTTCAGAATCGCCTCCACCACATCTGTCAAATTCTTCGGCGAGTCCAGCGCCAGCAGCGCCCGCGCGTGCCCAAAACTCAGTGTCCCGTCCTCCACCAGCTTCTTGATAGAAGGAGTTAACTTCAACAAACGAAGGAAGTTAGCGACACTTGCACGGTCCTTCCCGGTGCGCTTGGCCATCTCCTCCTGGGTCAATTTGAACTCGCGGCTCAGACGCTCATACGCGCGCGCCTGCTCCATCGGGTTCAAATCTGCCCGCTGCAGATTCTCGACGATGGTCATCTCCAGCGCCTGCTCGTCCGAAACCTGGCGAACGATGGCTGGAATGGTAGCCTTTCCCGCCGTCTGCGAAGCCCGCCACCGGCGTTCGCCCATAATCAGCTGGTAGCGCCCACCCGCGATCTCACGCACCACAATGGGCTGAACAACGCCCGTAGCCGTAATAGAATCAGCAAGTTCCTTCAGCTTCCCCTCGTCAAACGAAGTACGCGTCTGATTCGGATTGCGGTCAATCCGGTCCAGCGGAATCTCCAGCGGCCTCCCCGTAGGCTCCGGCGCAGCAGCCTGCAGCGCAACCGCTCCCGGCCGCGGCCCCAGCAGCGATTCAATTCCCTTGCCCAGCGCCGGCGCTTCGAGCCTGCGTGCGTATGCGATGCTTCCATCCTGCCTCTTTTCAGATACTTACAACTTTTATAGAGGTCGTCATTCTGACTCGCAGAGTCAGAATCTCCGTATTTGTCTTTCCCTCGAACCTCGAACCCCGAACCTCGAACCCAACTCCTTCGCCGTAGATCGGTTCAATCGGTGCCAATCGGTGTTAAGCTTTTTTCGAACCTTGAACCTACCTGTACGGCCAGAACTTCGGCCCATCCCCCGCAGCCGCCTTCGGCTTGACCTTCCGACTGGCCACGCCGTTGCGCTTCAGCAGCTCCAGCGCCAGCGCCGTGTACGCCTCCGACCCGCGCGAGCGAGGATCATAAAGCTGCACCGGCTTGCCATGGCTAGGTGCTTCAGCCAACCGAATATTCCGCGGGATCGTCGTGGTCAGCAGCTTGTCCCCAAAAAAGCCCTTCAGGTTGTCGGTAACCTGCTGCGAAAGGTTGGTCCGGTCGTCATACATCGTCAGCAGGACGCCTTCGAGCGCCAGCGTAGGGTTGAACGCCTGCGAAACTCTGTCAAGCGTTTGCATCAGCTCCGTAATCCCCTCAAGCGCAAAATACTCGGCCTGCATGGTCACCAGCAGCCCGTCGGCCGCCACTAAAGCATTTAGAGTCAACAGATCGAGCGCCGGCGGGCAATCCAGCAAAATAAATGGAAATTTGTGGCGGACTGGCTCAATCGCTTGACGCAACCGGAACTCCCGCCGCTCCTGCGACACCAGCTCCAGGTTCGCCCCAATCATATTCTTGCTTCCAGGCAGCAGCTTCAGGCCCTCAACCCCAGTATCGATAAGGGTTTCGTCAAGTGTCGCATTCCCCATCAACACGTCATAAACGCTCAGCCGAGTCTCATCCCGCGCCACACCCAAACCGCCAGTGGCATTAGCCTGCGGATCGCAATCGATCAGCAAAGTGGGCAATCCTTCAAGCGCCAGGCCCGCTGCAAGGTTAATCGCGGTAGTGGTTTTGCCCACCCCGCCCTTCTGGTTCACAACAGCAAGAACTTTGGAAGCAGCGTCAGGGGCTTGACTTGGGAAAACATTCGAGAGTGCAGATAACGTGGACACGGTTGTAAACGAAGCCTATCGGGCAAGCCATATCCATGGCAAGGTTGGACGCCTGTGCAGAAGCCTTCCCTCCTGTGGAGAAACCTGTGGACGCGCGGCCGAAGCGGTGAATCCAGCGGGGATGGACGTGCTCGGATGTGGAAATCTTTAAAAGTTCATGGTTCGAGCCGCAAGGTTTCAAGATGATGGTCGGATGCGGGGCCAGAGCGGCTTGGCTACGTTGAGTGTTCCACGTGGAACATCTGTTCCGCGCCGTCTTTACCTCCAGCCTTGAACTAGTTCCTTGAACCTGACTTTGTTCCACGTGGAACATTGGCCGGGTCAGAGGCGTTCGGCTATCAGCAGAATGCCGTCTTTGGATTCAGGCAGCGGGAGGGAATCGGACAGCTGGAAGTCCTTGCCTATCGCCGGATGGACTGGCTGGCGCGAGGTTGTCAGGAGCATAATGCGGTGGCTGGCGCGGATTGCCGCTTCGGATATTGCGACGTCCATGTCGTCGACTGCTCGCAGGGTTACGGAGTCGAATTGGCGTTTTGGGGGCATGGATTCGACTCGGGCGGCCCAGATTTCGGTGGGGAGATTCAGGGTGCGGACGGTTTCTCTAAGGAAGGCGGCTTTTTTTCCCTGGGATTCGGCTAGGGTTACGGCGATTTCGGGATGCAAAAGTTGGATGGGGATGCCGGGAAATCCTGCGCCGGAGCCGAAATCCAGCAGGGTTTTGCACTTGACAATATGGGTTCCTGCGAAGAGGCTTTCGCCGAAGTGGCGGCGGACGATCTCTTCGGGCGTGCGGATGGCCGTCAGGTTGGTGCGCGCGTTCCATTTCAGGATCAGGTCGAGGTAAGTGGCCAGTTGCGTGCAAATGCGCGACCAATCCGCATTTGGAGGGCCATTGGCGATGTAGGGCTGGAGCAGGGCGGCGATGGATTTGGCGTCCAAATACGGCTCCGTGGCGGGAAAAATGCGGGGATTCTTCGCTCCGCTCAGAATGACAATACGAGGGGTCCGTCTTTAGTCCTGGGTTCTGGCGGGTTTGGGGTGCCAGGCGGCGGCTTCATCTACGAAGCGGCGGAAGAGGGCGCGGGAGGCGGCGGATTCTTCGAAGGTGCGTTCGGGATGCCACTGGACTCCGAGGATGAAGTTGCCGCCTACGCCGGTTGGGGTGCCGTCACTCACGGACTGTTCGATGGCTTCGACGACGCCGTCTTCGGGGCTGCGGGCGGAGACGCGGAGTCCGTCGCCGGGGATTCCGACGGCCTGGTGGTGGCTGGAGTTGATCGGGATGCGGGGTTCGCGGTTCGAGGTTCGAGGTTCGAGGTCTGAGGCGACCAGCTCGGCGAGGAGGGAATCGGGGGCGATGGCGGCGGGGTGGGCGGCGCCTACGCTGGGGCCGGCCTGGTGGTTGACGGGCATCGGCATCAGGTGCTGGACCAAGGTGCCGCCGCGCCAGACGTTCAGCATCTGGGTGCCGAAGCAGATGGCGAAGATCGGCTTGCCCATGTTGTGGGCGTCCTGGAGGAGGAGTTCGTCGACGTTCTCGCGGGCGAGGTCGGCGGGGGCGGTCTCGGGCTGGGTTTCCTGGCCGAATTTCTGCGGGTTGACGTCGGCTCCAGAGCCGGGGAGAAGGATGCCCTGGCAGTTAGCTATGAGCTTGGCTGTCTCCGCAGGTGACTGATTCAATGGGACTTCCACGGCATCGGCGCCGCTGCGCTCGAGCGCTTTGGCGTATTGGATCCAGGAGCGGCGGTTGTAGTCGAGGTCGTGGCTGGTGGGGACGGGGATGGCGATGCGGGGTTTTTTCATAGTAATTAATGGTTAATACGCAACAATTTTCTAGGTTTGTTGCCACCGGTCAGTCATCGATACAGGCTGCGGATCGCGGGATGCTGATTCCTAGCAGCTGTACTGATGGTACATCGCGGTGATGGCGGCGAAGAGGCGGGCGGTGAGGGCGTCGGCGTCTTTGGTGGTGAGGTTGGCGGTGGGGATGGGGTCGCCGATGACGATCTTGAGCGGGCGCGGGCGGAGGGAGTAGACGTGCATGGGAAGCAGCTCGTAGGTGCCGATGAGGGCGACGGGGACGAGCGGCACGCCGGCGCGGATGGCCATGAAGGCGCCGCCGGAGTGCGATGGGCTGCAGGTGTGCCGTCGGGCGAGCGCGCGCCCTCGGGGAAGACGAAGAGCGGCAGGCCGGCCTTGAGCGTGGCGACTCCGCGGAGCAGCCCGGCGATGGCGGAGCGCGAGCTGCCGGAGTCGATGGGGACCTGGCCGGAGCGCTGGAGGTACCAGCCGACGAAGGGGATCTTCCAGAGGCCCTGCTTGGCCAGGATGCGGAACTGGAAGGGAAGCTTGGCGAAGAGGACGGGCGTATCCATGTAACTCAAATGATTTGAGGCATATACGGCGGCCTTGCCTACCGGAATATTCTCTTCGCCGAGGTCGCCCAGGTGCTGAAGTGCTTCAAGTCCAGCACCAGCTCTACCTATCAGGAGAACGGCGCGACCGTGACGCACAGCGAGACGATCATCCGCGATCTGCAGTGATCGTTGCCTTTCCGCTTAGAAGTGGTTTCAAAACCTGGTGAGCGGCGGGGTTCATCCCCGCCGAGGGAAGACCGCCGGGATCAACCCGGCGGCTCACCCACCCGCTTTTGAAACCGCTTCTTCGCGTGAAGTGCTCGGTCAGTTCACGCGAAGCCGCAAGCGGAAATGCTTTTTTGCAGCGAAACCTTTCCCGCCGCTCGTTGTTAAATCTCCATACCTGCAACCCCACCGTTTCTCCTTCGAGGTACATACCATGATGCTCTTCCGTTCTCTGCTGAGCCTGAGCCTGGCCCTGAGCCTGATCGTCCCCGTTTCCAGCGCCGCCGCGGCCAAGGGCAAGAAGAAGACCAAGGCCGTCCACGGGACCGTCACCGCCGTCCAGGCGAGCGAGAACGACAAGGACAGCGGCACCCTGACCGTGAAGATCAACGCGAAGAAAAAGAAGAAGGGCGCCGACGCCAGCGAGCAGGCGAAGCCGGAGGAGAAGACGTTCACGATCACCAAGGAAACGAAGTTCGTGAAGATCGTCGGCAAGAAGAAGGACAAGAAGGAAGAGTCCGTTAGCTTCGCCGACGTCAAGGCCAGCTCCCGCGTCACGGTCCAGGCCGACGCTGATGGCAAGGCCACCCGCGTCGTCGTCGCCGAAGGCAAGAAGAAGGCGAAGAAGAACCAGTAACGCGGCTAGCGCATCCACACCAACCCGACGCGCCAGCGAGGGATCCCTCGCTGGCGCGTCGGGTTGGCGTTTGTTCCTCACCCTCAGCAGCTGACCTGATCGCGCACCAGCTCCTCGAACAACTCCGGCCGCCGCGTCCGCAGCATGTAGTTGGCCAGCGACCGCTCCTGGGCCAGCAGTTCCGCGTCGAGCGTGGCGACGATCATCTCCTCCCGGATGCGTCTCTTCCTGCGTGCTGGCGAGCAGTTCGCCGTCGGGGCCCCAGATCAGGGCGGCGCCGGCGTGGTGCGGCTGGTTCTCGCTGTCGCGCGGCCAGATGTCGACGTAGCCGGCCCGGCCGACCTGGTCCGTCAGCATCGGCGAAGCACGCGTTTTCGCGGGCGCGCAGGGCGTACTTCTTCAGGAAGTTGTGCGAATAGCGCCGGGCCGCGGCCTCGCTCTCCGGCGTGTCGTCCCAGAGCTTGAAGCGGCCGGCGTGCGGCATCAGGATCACCTCGGCGCCGCGCAGGGCCAGCACGCGGGCGATCTCGGGGAACTGGTTGTCGTAGCAGATGACGATGCCGACCTTGCACGGGCCGATGTCGAAGACCGGGATCTCGCGGCCCCCCTTGTAGTAGAAGACCTCGTCGCGCGACAGGTGCAGCTTGCGCTGCTTGCCGATGTAGCCGTCGGGCCGACCACGACCTGCGTGTTGTAGACGATGTCGCGTTCCTTCTCGCTCATGCCGGCGACACAGGACCAGGCGATGCCGGCGGGCGATCTGCGACGAGCCGCGTGACGCTCGGACCGTCCGGCACCGGCTCGGCCAGTTCCCAGGTGTTCGGCGTGCAGTGGCCGTGGATGACCAGTTCGGGAAACAGCACCAGCTCGGCCTTCTCAGCGGCGGCCTGCTCGCACCAGCCGTCGATGGCGCGACAGCACGCGCTCGGGCTCGCCGAGATAGCCGTTCATGCTCACCGCGGCCACTCGAGTCGTTCGCACGGATGGTCCTCCGCTGTCAGCGACTTACTCCCCTCTCCCTGCGGAGAGAGGGGGGAAATGCAGTTACTTCTCATTGAGCAGCAACTCCATGTCCTCGACGACCCAAGCGGCCTTGAGGAAACCGAGGTGATAGATTTCGCGCACCTGTCCCTGCCGGTCGACGAGGAAGACGCGCGACGGATGATCGAGCTGACCATTCGCTGCCGGCCTGGCCCACATGCCCCAGGCTTCCGTCACCTTCTTCACGTCGTCGGCGCTGCCGCCAAGGAAGCTCCAGCTGGCGGTATCGGCGTCGTAGAGGCGAGCGTATTTCTTCAGCACCTCCGGCGAGTCGCGCTCGGGGTCGAGCGTGATCGACAGCAGACGAACGCGATCGTCCTTGAGGAGGCTCGCGCGACTTCAGTTCCGTCTGCACCTGGCCCATGCGATGAGTCGTGGCCGGACAGGTGCCGTTGCAGGTGGTGAAGACGAAGCCGACGAGCAGTACCTTACCCTTCAAGTCCGCGGAAGCGAGGGCCTTGCCGTCCTGATCGGTCAGAGCGAACGACGGCGCTTTCTGGATGACGGCCAGCCGCGCGGTGTCGGCGAAGCTCAAGGCGAGGCTCAGCAGTCCGATGGCGTACATGCGGTCTCCTTCCGAAGCGTCACTCGGGGACAACGAAACCGGAGCCTTCGCACTTGAAGCACTTGCCCTTGCCCACGCAGGAGGGACAGGCATTGGCCGCGCGCTTCTGCGAGCGCGTCTGGATGCGCCGACCGCCGGGGCCCGCCGCCGAGCATGTCGCCGAGCGACGTGAAGATGCCGGTGATGGTGTTCGTGATGCCGTTCGTCAGCCGGTCCAGGAAGGCCTCCTGCATCTGGCCGGAACCGTGGCAATGGCGGCAGTGGCCGGTGCCGTCACAATCGGGGCAGGGCGGTCCCGTCGGCCGGACTTCTTCGACCGGCGGCGGCGGCGCCTCGGCGGCGGCCTGCACGTACTTCGCCGTGGACAGCGGGTTGTAGGCCTGCGGCATCTCGACCATCTTGCCGCAGGCCGGACAGGGGACCGGCTGTCCCGCCTCGCTGTCCTCGGCGATGACGCGCTCGCCGCACTCGCAGTTTACCAGCAGCGCCATTTGCACCCGCCCTCATTTCAGCAGCATGTCATGCCCGCGCACCGCTCCGCCGGGCAGCTTCGTCAGGTCGATCATCAGCTTCGGCTCCGCCTCCAGGCCGTCCTTGCCGATGCGGGCCATCTTGACCCAGAACTGCTCGCTCGGGTCCATCGTGCTGAGCAGCGAGTTGGTGATGTACATGCGCTTGCCGTCGCCGGTGACGTGCATCATGTTCGGATGCTCGCCGAGCTTGAGGCTCGCTTCAGGACCGGCTTCTTCAGGTCGCTGACGTCCCACTGCTGCATCTCGTCGGAGCCGAAGCAGCTGACGTAGAGGAACGTATCGTCCGGCGACTGCCGCAGGTCGGCGGGCAGCTTGCCGGTGGCGCACAGCTTGCGGCGTGGTGTACTTGCCGTCCTTATCGCCTTCCCAGAGCCAGATCGAGTCATCGAGGGCGCAGTTGGTGAAGCCGTAATTGGCCCCTTCCTTGAGCGACCAGCGACACTCCAGCGGGGCGCCGCCGGCGGTCAGCGTCTGCAGCGGCTTGCGTTCGCGGAAGTCCCAGACGACGAGCTGGTTGCCGAACTTCTTCAGGTCCATCTTGGCGAACGGCTTCTTGTAGTTGTTCGGCGGCGTGAAGCTCGAGGTGACCATGCGATTGAGGTCCGGCTTGATGGCCACGTCGTAGCCGTAGGGGGCGTCCCTGGGCAGGTCGATGCGGCGAATGAAGGTGCCGTCGTTGTTGAACTCGGCGAGGCCGGCGGGCAGGCCGCCGTCCTTGTTGCCGAGGAAGGAGATCAGCATCCGGCCCGGCAGCGCATACGGCGAGTGCGGCCCGGTCAGGCCGGTCTTCTGCGTCACGTCCTCCAACGTCTTGACCAGCTTCGGCTTGGCGGGATCGGTGGCCACGTCGATGACGAAGATCCTGCTGGAGAACAGGCTGCAACCCCAGATGTGCGTGCGGTCGTCGGTGAAGCCGAAGTGGTGCGTCTCGTTGCCGGCGGAGCCGAGGTCGAGCAGCGTGGATGATCTGGCCGAACTTCAGCGACGCGGCGTCCACGTCGATGACGAGGAAGCAATCGTGGTTCTTCTGGCCGGCGGCGACGGCAGAAGACGTAGAGCAGTTTTTCGGGCCGGTCGAGTCGTTTGACGAAGGGCGAGAGACAGGTTTCGGCGCGGGCAGTGGGGGCGAAGGTGAGGAGAAGGGCGAGAAGGGCGAACAGTCCGCATCGGCTGCGAGGGTGCATGGCTTTCTCTCCTTGAATGGTGCAGTGTAGGATACTGGAGCCGGACGGGGATTGCAAAGGGAGGGCTGGGTGATGACGGAGCACGAGTGGAAAACCTGTAAGAACCCGGAGAGGATGTTGACTTTCCTCCAGGGGAGAGCAACCGAGCGGAAAGTGCGATTGTTCGCCTGTGCGTGTTGTCGCAAGCTCTGGGAGTTGCTACACGATGACCGGAGCCGAAAGGCACTAGAGGTTGCTGAACGATTTGCCGATGGCCTTGTGAGCATCGAGGATATGAAAGCAAGCACCCACGCAGCCTTTGAAGCGTCCACGGGTTTGAAAGGTGTGAGCATTGAATCCCAGGCCGCCTACGCTGTCGCTTCCGTCGCTTTCCCTATCTTCGGCAGAAATTCGCCACAAACGCACTGGGATCATGTGGGCGCGATTATTCGTTTGGTCAGCAGTTATCCACCGGCGGGAGAGCAAGGTCAAAGTAAGATACTGCGGCACATCATTGGGAACCCGTTTCAGACCGCGACTTCACACACTTTTGCGACGCCGGTCGTTAGCCTCGCATCGGCGCTCTATTCAGGAGAGAATTGCACCTTCGCCCTGCACGACGCCCTTCTCGACGCCGGCCACGCCGACCTCGCCGACCACTTCCGCTACGCGGACGAATGGCACCCGAAAGGCTGCTGGGCGCTCGACCTGATCCTCGGCAAGTCTGCTGGAAAGAGGTTCCAGACCTTGCCCCTTCGACAGGATCACGTTGAACTGGGTGGACTTTGATTGAGGTGCCTGGCCGAATCGGGATAAAATGATGTTCTCAGGGGAGGAACAAAATGACACTCGAAGGCATCGTGGTGAACGGCGTGATCGTGCTGAATGACGGACCAGTGCTGGCCGAAGGCGCGAAAGTCCGCGTCGAGGTGGACGACCCCGACGACCTGGGGCCGCCGCCCGAACCCTATGACCGCGAGAAGGAGCTGGCGATCTTGCGGGAAGCTGGAGGATGTGAAGGCCGGCCGCGGCACGGAAGCTCGGGAGTTTCTGAAGAAGCTCGCAGTGGAGCACAACCTTCCGCTGACTCCTGAAGAGGAATAGCGAGGGCTTACCAGGTCATCTTCTGTCCGCAAGCGCGAACCGACATTGCCAGCGTCAACGACGAAAGAGCTGGCATCGTGTGCTTCCGAGCCATGTGAAACTCTCGAAACGTCAACCGCATCTCGTCGCCGCTCGTGAGCAAAATGTTGTGGGTGAAGCCCGTCGAGGCCCCTTCCAAACACAATCCTACCTCGTCGTAAAGCCACTCCAGCGGCGCCTCCGCTTTCTGCGATGTCCGCATGCGGAATCACGCGCGGGGCTTCGGTCAGAACGTAGGTCAACGCAAGCAACGGCGAGCCTTCCCTCACCGGTTGCACGTACATCTCGGCAGTCTGCTCGTCTTCGCTCAGGGCGAACAACAGGATTCGGCCATCGTGAAGGTTGTAGTCATCGAGAAAGCGAAGGACCTCCGCAGGAAGCCGGTCACGGATCGCGGCCAGTTCGTTCTCGTAAGCTTCGACCGCCTGCTCCCATTCCCCTTCTGCCTTGTCCGCCTCGGCATCGTTCAGCGACCCGCCACGCAGAATCAGTTCCGGGGTGAAGAATTTCATGGCTTCCTCCGTGCCTTCCGGTTCTCAGTTTCGTAGAAGGTGTGCCCTGCTGGAACGCGCGACTGCTGATGAAAGTGCGGCAGAGCTAGCGGTCCCGCTCGCCGATGGGGTCGTTGCGGCAAGGTTGGCGGTCCGACGGCTGCCTCGACATTTCGAGCAACGGTGCGGTTCGCCGATGTGTCGTCGCCCCGCACGACTACATCGAGCCTGGCCTGTCGGCGGGCAACCGCAGCGGCGAAATCAATCTCTGCGCCGTCTTCTACCGCGCCGCTGGCACCCGAAGACAAGTCCGCTTCGTGGACCGTCGGGGCCGCTGGCATGGAATCCCCCTTTTCCTCAGCGTTCCCCGTCATACTTCAGCAGCAGATCGCCCGCCTCCACCTGCGTCCCCGGCCTCACCAGCACCTCGGCGACCCGGCCCGCCTGTTCGGCGTAGAGCGTCGTCTCCATCTTCATCGCTTCGAGCGTGAACAGCTTCTGGCCCGCCGCCACCTGCTCGCCGGCCGCCACCGCACGCTGCACCACCAGGCCCGGCATCGGCGCGCCGACCTGGTTCGGATTGCCCGGCTCCGCCTTCGGCGGCGTCCGCACCTCCGCCGCCAGCGAGCGGTCGAGCACCACCACCTCGCGCGGCTGGCCGTTCAGCTCGAAGAAGACCAGCCGCCGGCCGTCGGGGTGCGGGTCGCCGACGGTCAGGAACTTGATGATCAGCGTCTTGCCCGGCTCGATGTCGACGCTGATCTCCTCGCCGGGCTCCATGCCGTAGAAGAACACCGGCGTCGGCAGCACGCTGGTGTCGGAATACTTCCGCTCGTGCGCGGCGAAGTCGGGGAAGACGCGCGGATAGAGCAGGTAGCGTCAGCAGCTCGCGGTCGTCGACCGTGCGGTCGCAGCTGCTGCTTCCAGTTCCTGACGCGTGCGCGGCGAAGTCGGCGGCGGGCAGGCTGGCGCCGGGCCGGTCCGCGATGCGGCTTGCCGGCCGCGCAGGACCTGCTTTTGCAGCGCCTTCGGGAAACCGCCCGGCGGCTGGCCCAGCCGGCCCTCGAAGAACTCGACCACGCTTCCGGAAACGCCAGCTCGCGCTCGCCGTCGAGCACGTCGTCCGGCGTCAGGTTGTTGGCGACCATGAACAGCGCCATGTCGCCGACGACCTTCGAGGTCGGCGTCACCTTGATGATGTCGCCGAAGAGCTGATTGACCTCGGCATACGCCCGGCACACCTCCTGCCAGCGCGCCGCCAGGCCCAGCGCCTTGGCCTGCTGAAACAGGTTCGTGTACTGGCCGCCCGGCATCTCGTAGCTGTAGAGGTCGGCGCCGGCGGCCAGCTGGCCGATCTCGAACGGGCGCGTAATAGCGCCGCACCTTGCTCCCAGTAGTCCGCCGTCGTCTGCAAGGGCGTCGGAGTCCAGGCCGGTGTCGCGCGGCGTGAACCGCAGCGGCTTCGACCAGCGCGTTCAGGCTCGGCTGGCTGGTCATGCCGGCCATCGACGCGACGGCGCCATCGGCGATGTCCACGCCCTCCTCGGCCGCCAGCAGCAGCGCTGGCCATCTGGCCGCCGGCGATGTCGTGGGTGTGGAAATGGATCGGCATGCCGACCTCCTGCTGCAGCGCCCTGACCAGCTGTCCGCGCGGCCAACGGCTTGCACAGGCCGGCCATGTCCTTGATGGCGAGCAGATGTGCGCCCCGCGCTTCTCCAGCTCCTTGGCCAGCTCGACGTAGTACTTCAGGTCGTACTTGGTGCGGCTGCGGATCGAGGATGTCGCCGGTGTAGCAGATGGCGGCCTCGCACGAGCATGCCGGCGTCGCGCACGGCCTCGATGGCCGAGCTTCATGTTCGGCACCCAGTTCAGCGAGTCGAAGACGCGGAACAGGTCGATGCCGGCCTGCGGCCGACTCCTTGACGAACGCCTTGACGACGTTGTCGGGATAGTTGGTGTAGCCGACCGCGTTGGCGGCCCGCAGCAGCATCTGGAACAGGATGTTCGGCATCCGCTCGCGCAAGTCGGCCAGCCGCTCCCAGGGGGATTCCTTCAGGAAGCGCATGGACGTATCGAAGGTGGCGCCGCCCCACATCTCCAGCGAGAACAGGCCGGAGCACGAGCGGCGTAGAGCGGCGCGATCTCGCAGCATGTCGTGGGTGCGCATGCGCGTCGCCAGCAGCGACTGATGGGCGTCGCGGAAGGTCGTGTCGGTGATGCAGCAGCGGCTTCTGTTCGCAGCACCCATCGCGCGAACCTTCCGGCCCCAGCTTCATGAAACCGATCGCGGCGTGCCCGGCGGCGGCGCGGCCGGTTGGGCTTCGGCGTCGCGTCGTGCAGGACCTCGTGCTCCGGCCACGGCCGGCGCAGGCCCGCCAGTGCTTCGCCCTGCCATTTGCCGCTTCACCTCGGGATGGCCGTTGACCATGCACTTCGCCGATGTAGCCGAGCAGCTTGCGTCGCCCGGTCCTGGCGCAGCGGCAAGTGGAACAGCTCGGGCGTCTCGTCGATGAAGCGCGTCGTGCATTCGCCGGCCAGGAAGGCGGGGTGCGTCACCAGGTTGATCAGGAACGGGATGTTCGTCTTCACGCCGCGGACGCGGAATTCCTGCAAGCAGCGCTCCATGCGCCGGGCCGCATCGACGAAGCGCCGGCCGTGGGCCGTCACCTTCACCAGCAGCGAATCGTAAAACGGCGTGATGACCGCGCCGGTGAACGCCGGGCCGGCGTCGAGGCGGATGCCCATGCCGCCGGCCGAGCGATAGTGGCTGAGCCGGCCATAGTCGGGCATGAACTTGTTCGCCGGGTCCTCGGTCGTGACCCGGCACTGCAAGGCGTAGCCGTGCGTGACGACCGCCTCTGGTCGCCGAGGCCGATCTCGGGGTCGCGACAGCGGTCTGCCCTGGCGAACAAGATCTGGCTCTTGACCAGGTCGACGCCGGTCACCTCTTCGGTGACCGTATGCTCGACCTGGATGCGCGGGTTGACCTCGATGAAGTAGAAACTGCCCGTGTCGGCATCGACCAGGAACTCGACGGTGCCGGCGTTGTCGTAGGCGCGACCGCCCGGCCGACCGCGAGGGCGGCGTCGAGGATGCGCTGGCGCACGGCCGGGTCGAGGTTCGGCGCCGGCGCGATCTCGACGATCTTCTGATGGCGGCGCTGGACCGAGCAGTCGCGCTCGAACAGGTGGACCAGGTTGCCGTGCTGGTCGCCGAGGAGCTGCACCTCGATGTGCCTGGCCTGCGGGAGGAACTTCTCGAGGAAGACGTCGGGCACGCCGAAGGCGGTGCCGGCCTCGCGCCGGGCCTGCTCGAGCGCCTCGTCGAGATGCGTCGGCGCTGGCGGCCACGCGCATGCCGCGGCCGCCGCCGCCCATCGACGCCTTGACGATCACGGGATAGCCGAGCTTGCGCGGCCAGGCTTCGCGCCTCGGCGTTGCTGGCTGACCGGCTGCGTCGCTGCCGGACAGCACCGGGACGCCGGCCTTCTGGGCGATGTGCCGGGCGGCCACCTTGTCGCCGAGCAGGTCGAGGATCTCGGCGCGCGGACCGACGAAGACGATGCCGGCGCGCGGCGCAGGCCCGCGCGAAGTTCGGGTTTTCGGAGAGGAAGCCGTAGCCGGGATGGATCGCGTCGACCTCGTGCTGCCTGGCCAGCGCGACGATGGCGTCGATAGTCGAGATAGGTGCGGATCGGCTCGCCGGGCTTGCCGACCCGATAGGCCTCGTCGGCCTTGAAGCGGTGCAGGGCGAAGCGGTCCTCGTGGGAGTAGATCGCCACGGTGCGGATGCCCAGCTCGTGGGCCGAGCGGAAGACGCGGATGGCGATCTCGCTGCGATTGGCGACGAGCAGCTTGCGAATCGGGCTCGCGGAGGTTTCCTCCGGCATGGCGGGGGTTCCCTGGTGATGATAGGAGAGTGATTCATTGGTGGAACTGGCCCTTCCGCTGGCGGCTTAGCGTGAAGTGACCGAGCACTTCACGTTAAGCCGCCAGCGGAAAGGCCAGCGTTGATCCACCTTGCTCACACTAGGAACGATCTGCGCTACCGACAAGTTCGGCGCTTATTTCTCCGTCGGCACAATGTGCGCCTTCGTCGAAATTTCAATTTCGTTCTCATCCGTCAGGTCCGTCAGCACCTTCAGCGCCGACTGAAGTCGCCGGCCTTGCCCGCCTGGAACGTCACCGCGAGGACGTGGACCGGCTTGCTCTCGGTCGTGGTGTCATGCACCTGGATGGTATCGTCCGTGCCCTTCACTTCGGTGATGTGGAACGGCTTGATGCCGCGCACGATGACCTTGCGCTCGACCTGGCCGCCGACCTTGACGTCGCCCAGGTCCACTACGGAGGGGCTGACCGTCAGGGCCGATTCGATCTCGACCGTGAGCGGCACGCGCACCCGCGGTGACCCCGGGTTGTTGGTCTTCAGCCAGATGTCGGTGTACCATTTGCCGACCGGCGCATCCTTGCGGAGTTGGGCGCTGACCTGGTAGGTCACCTCGGCCATGTCGCGGCGCACCTGCTTGATGGCCGTCTTGACGTAGTTGCTGTCGCACTGGGCGCCGGTGACCTCCCATTGCCCGTTGCCAAGGAACGTGACGTTGACGGTGCCGCCCGACTCGGTGCCGCGCTTGATCTGGCCAAAGGCGAAGGCGTCCGGCGTGACCGACACGTCGTCGCGGCTGTTGGCCTGCACCCAGAGGCGCACCTCTTCGGACTGCGGCTGATCGAAGCGGACGTTGATGGTGACCATCTTGCGGCCCGCTGAAGTTGTTCGAGCGCATCTCGGCCTGGATGACCGTCTTCTGGCCCGGTTTCACCCAGGTAGTCGCGCCCGTGGCGGTGGTGCAGCCGCAAGAAACCGTGATCGAGGCGATGTGGACGTTGCTGCCGGTGTTGTTGGTCAGGTGGAAGAGATGAGACAGCACCGGACCGCGGGGAACCGAGCCGAAATCTTTGGACAGTTCCTCGAACATCCCGTCGGCCCAGGTGCCGGCCTGGGCAGGCCCCACCAGACTGAGGGCCGCAACGAACGCGAGACTGTGACGAAACATGATGACCCTTCCCTGCTGCGCTCCGGCGCCGGTCGTTTGGCACGACACGACAGGAAAACCACACGACGCCGGTCATATGTTCTATCGCTCCTGGTCCGGCCGCAGTCAAACCCCCAGCGTGGGATTTGCCCGACGAGTTTTGGAAAGCGATAGCCCTGTCGTGCGACGTGTCGTCGTTCCGCTATTTCGCCTATTTCACGCACCGTGGGGAACTGCAAAGGTGGAGAAACGAGGCGGAGTCGCGCGGATGTGGGAGAGGGCCATGTGAAGGGAAGAGCATGAGCGATACCCCCTACGGAGGGGGCGGAATAATCTTGTGATCGCAGATCAGCGGTCTCTTAGTTAGAGCGAGCGGAAGAAACTGACATCAGAGGCGAGCCGGGAGCGTCGAGCTATCCTCCGGGAGCTGACGCTCCGAGGGGACGTCCTACGCTTGCGGATTCCTCCGGGAGCTGAGCTCCCGGAGGAACGTCCTACGCTTGCGGATTCCTCCGGGAGCTGACGCTCCCGGCTCGCCTCATTCTTTCCCGTCGCTCTTATCCCTGCACAATCCTGGAAGAGACTTTCATCCCGCCGCCGAATCCGCCTGGAACACCCCGAACGTATTACCGTCCCGATCGAGAAAGTAGGCATGCCAACACACACCCGGTATCGCGAACTTTGGCAGCGGACCCGGCCGCCGAGAGACGTGATCTTGTCCGACACCGCGTCGATGTCCGCGACCTCGATCGAGCAGACAAACGCATTCGTCCCGCACTCTGGCGGTGGAGTCGCTGCGGGACGCTGGAGCAGGCCGCCGCGAATCCCGGGCGTTTCGATCCGCCAGTAGGGGATAGGTATCTGTTCGGCCGACGTGAAGCTCCAACCGAAGATTGCCTGGTAGAACGCGACCGCGTTCTCGGGATTGGCGGATTGGATTTCAAAGTATGCAACGGCGTTCATTGGTCGCCTCCTTCGGCCAACGGTTGACGATGCGGACCGGGAGCCGGCCAGCATATCGAGGCGCCGCGCAGCCGATCAAGTCCGGACATTTAACAACGCGGCCCGTGGAGTCGCCTCCAGGTTCAATCCTTGCCTGGCCCCTTCTTCTCGTACTGCTGCGCGAGGGCTCGAAAGGCGGTGCTGCTGCGGACCGCCGCCGGCGCTGGGTCGCTGCGCACCGGACTCGCACAGAACCCCGGCCGCTGTTCGGGCGAACGCAGTTCCAGGGCCTGGCGAATCAGCTCCACGGCTCGGTCCTGATACTGTACCCGCAGGGCCCGCTGTTCCGCATCGGCTCCCGGCAACTCGGCCAGGCGACCTGAGACAAGCGCGTAGATTCGAGCCACGTTGTACACCAGGAAAGCGGTCGGTTTCGCTTTCGTCAGTTGCTCCTGGGCCTTCCGAGCGTCCGCCGCCGCTTCGGACCAGGAAACCCAGTGCGCCAGGCACAGACCGCGCCCGTGTAGGCCGCGGCAGCAGCGGCCGGGTCGGTGGGTACACTTTCAACCACACGCCGGAAGTCCGGCAGGGCCAGTTTGGGGGCGTCCATCATCAGCAGCAGGTTCCAACCGCGCCGCGAGTACGTCTCGCTGTCGGGTTGGAGGTCCAAAGCACGGCTATAGTCCTCCACAGCGCCCTGGTACAGGTCCAGCGACTCTTTCTGGTTCTGCGCGACCTGCTCCGGTGATCCGCCCGCCGTGAACAGTGCCAGGGCCAGCTGCGAACGCACCGCCGCGCAGGAGGTTGTAATCTTTCGCATCCGGTCGGCCGCGCCGGACGAACTCGTTGAAACTGCGCAGGGCCCTGGCATAACCGCGTCGTTTGGCCTCGGGATCGCCTTCCCGATCGGCCAAGGCAGAGAGGGCCTCGCCGCGCAGAAAATGGGCCCGGGCCAGGTCCGCACGCGCTTCCAGGGCGGCGTCGAAGGCCGCCAGCGCTGCCGTAAAGTCCTGCTGCTGCCGCAAGAGTTCGCCGCGCTCCACGTGCAGGACGGCCAGGTCGATTCCGGGCTCGTGGTGGGCCTTCGCCACCGCGATGGCTCGCTCGAAGTCCTGCAAGGCGCCTGCGACGTGCTCCTTGCCGAGTTCCTGTCGCAGAAGCGCCCGCGTGCGATACAGGCTCGCTTGCTCGGGAGTTTGCTGGATCGCTGCATCGAGCTGCGCCAGGGCCTGTTCGCGCTGCTCTGCGCCATGCCCCTGCGCCAGCAGCAGATAGGCTTGCGGCGAGCGTGGCCGCATCTGCCGGGCCGCGACCAGGTCCTTCTCCGCCGCGGGGAACTGTTGCTGCATGAGAGACACAGCTCCGCGGCCAACAAGCAGACCATAGCAGGCCTCGTCATCCAGGGAATACTTCTCGGCCGCCTGGAAGTCCTGCCGGGCCAGCTGCCAGTAGGTATTGGCTTTCCCCTGCGCCAACCGTTGGGCCTCGCGTTTGCCCTGCTCCGCCCGAGCATTGGCCCGCAGGATGTACGCCCAGGCGAAGTCCGGCCGCTGCTTCACGCAGAGATTCAGCTGGGATTCCGCCGCCGCCAGCAGTGTCAGCGCCTCAACCGTCTTCGGTTCGGCCGTCGCCGCCTGCATCTCGCAAAGGGCCAGCCAATACAAAGCCCAGAAGGAATTGATTTCGTTCCGCAGCACTTCTTGAAAATCGGCGGACGCCTTTTCCCTTTCGTTGGCCAATAAACGCAGCGTGCCCCGCCGCAGATAGTCGGCGACATCGACCGGTTCCTCGGGGGCCAGCTTCCCGCACCGCACGGGCTTCGGCCTTGCGACCCAGCAGATCGAGGTAGACACCGCGCTGGTTGTGCAGACACTGCGTGGCCGGTGAAACCTGAGCCAGACCATCGAGAAGGGCCAGCGCCGCGTGAGCCCGGCTTGCGGATCGCCGCCCGCTTGAGGGGTCGCTTCGATCTCCGACAGGATGAAGACCAGCTGCCAGGTACGGGACCGGAGCACACCCTGCTGGGTAGACGACAGGTATTCGGATGGAACGACCGGCACCGGTTGGGCAATGTCTCGCAGCACTCCATACCGCTTCAGGGCGCGCTTCATCGTTCTGGCGCGCTTTTTGCCAACGCTTCACGGTCACTTCCGATGCGCGGTTCCAGGAAGGCGGCTTCGTTGATTTCCCCCTCGAACGCGACATACTCTCTCTGGGCCGTTTCCAGTTCTCGGGCCTTGCGGAACAGGGCCTCGATCTCCTGAAACATCGTGGCCGCCGTGGCGTCCTGCTGGATACGGCCCTGAGCCTCCCGCAGGATCGCCAGAGCATTTTCCCACTCGTACTTCTCTAGCCAGCGCGGGCCGATGGCAGAAGCGCCGCGCAGTTCTTGCTGGGCCTCGAGTTGCTTCACCCGAATCTCTTTTTCCTTCACCGCGGCGTCCGCTCGCTGCGACTGGAGTTCGCCATAGATTGCCAGTGCTACGAACGCGGTCAGAAGCAGTCCGGCCGCCGTCAGGCCCAGCCCGGCTTTAGCAGGGTGCCGCTTCACCCATTTCAGGACGCGCTGGCGCAGCGGCACCGGCCGCGCCAGGATCGGCTCGCCATTGGTCCAGCGGCGCAGGTCGTCGGCCAGGTCTCGCGAGCTGGCATAACGCTGGGTCGGCTCTTTGCGCAGGCATTTCAGACAGATGGTTTCCAGGTCGCGCGGCACCTTGCGGCTGCAACTGGCGCGGCGGCACCGGATCGGCAGTCCTCACCAGGATCAGCGTGTCCACGAGCGTCGTCGCCGAACAGGGGTAGGCGGCCGGTCAGCATCTCGTAGAGGATCGCGCCCAGGGCATAGACGTCGGCTGGCGGCCCGATCGCCTCGGTGCGCCGCGCGGCCTGCTCGGGGGCCATGTAGCTCGGCGTGCCCATGATGGCGCCGGTGCGGGTCTGGCCGGCGTCCTGGTCGAGCTGCTTGGCGAGGCCGAAGTCGGTGATCTTGGGCGTGCCCTCTCGGGTCAGCAGGACATTGGCCGGCTTCAGGTCGCGATGGATGATGTTCTTGTCATGGCGCGGCAGCGACCGCTCGCGCGAGGACTTCCAGGGTTACCGCGCACCGGCGCGGCGGCTGCGGCGTCCGTTTCAGCTGGCGGTCCAGACTGCCGCCGTCCACGAACTCCAGGGAGAAGAACGGCAGTCCGTCGCTGGAGCCGACCTCGAAGACCTGCACGATATTGGGATGCTGGAGGGTGGCCAGGGCCTGCGCCTCGATCTGGAAGCGAGCCAGTTCGTGCGCGCCGGCCAGCGAGGCGTCGCGGATCATCTTGAGAGCGACGAGACGTTTAAGGCCCTGTTGGCGTGCCTTGTACACCACTCCCATGCCGCCCTTGCCCAGGGTGCCGAGGATGTCGTATCCCGACACCTTCGGATAGTGCGTGTCCTGCACCGGCAACGACGGCGCGACGGCGAAATCAACGGTCGCATACGGGTCGGCCGGCCGGCCCGGTTGGACGCCCGGGGTGTCCGCGAAGGAGGCGGTCGCATAGGGGTCCGTGCCGCCCGGCGCTCCCGGTGCCTGCCACTTCTTGCCCAACCCGGCCCCGAAGACCGAATCGGCTTGCAAGGCCCGCTGCACCGAGAACTGTCGCTCGAGCGGATCGCGCAGCGACGGAAAGCGTTCCAGATATTCGGTCAGGTCCGGGGCGTCACCGTGTTCCTCGCGCTGCAACATTTCCTGATAGATCAGGTCGAGCAGTGCTTCCTGGTCCTGGGCGAGTTCGGGAAATTGCTCCAGCAGAGTTTCGACCCGAACCGGATCGCCGTTCTCCCAGCGCCGGCGATGATCGTCGAGAAGGGCCGAGAGCCAGCCGGCCCGATCCGAGTCGCGGCGGGAAGGAACGCCCTCCTGCCCCGGAAGGTGCAGCGGACGAGAGGTGTCGGGGTCGCGGGTCTTGAAGTCTGTGGTCGGCGCAACGGAGTAGTGGTCCGGCTCAGGCATCGGGCACCTCATCAAGGCCGAGCCGTTGGGCGACCCGATCGACGGCCCGGTTCAACTTCATGCGCAGGGCATCCGGCGAGCCGCCGACCTCGGCGGCGATGTCGGCCCAGCCCACGCCCTGGCAGCGCCGGTCCGCGAGCTGGCGTTCTTCCGGCGACAGTTCCTGCCGCACCTTGTCCAGCAGTTCCCGGCCGGCGACGATGCGGCTGGGGGTGGCTTCATCACCGACGGCTTCGAGGGCCGCCTGGCCGTCCGCCTCCAGACGGCGTTGATCGCGCCGGGCCGCTTGCTGCTTGCGCGCCAGGTCCACCAGGCGGTGGCGCGCCATCGTCAGCAGCAGCTGGAGGAGTTGCTGGGGTTCCTCCAGCTCGAACTGGCCCGCGCCGAAGCGCACGAAGAAATTGGCCAGGACCGACTGACAGACGTCCGCCGAATCGACGAGGCGTCCCAGCCGGTTGTTGTTCAGCTGGCCGCGGATCATCCGGCGAATGGCCGGCTCGTACTGCTGGACGAGTTCGGTAGCCGCATCGGTATTCCCGTCGCGGAGCCGGCGCAGCAGGGCGCGAAACCGATCTCCCGTCGCCATCGTTTCCTCCTCTCGGCTGGTGGCCACCACCTTAACGGCACCAGAGAGAGGAGTCCAGCATCTTCCCCGGAGGTCACTTGAGCCTGGAGCGGTCCTCCTCGTCAGCCACACAGAGCGGCGCGTAGAGAGGCAAGGCCGCCACGGCGGCCAGCATCAGCCACACAGAGGGCTGCTCTTCCCGAGAGGCGCTGTCGAGCAGCCAGTCGCGGCGCGTCGTGCTCTCCACGAGCGGAAGCGGGAACTGCGACTCCGTTTCGCCTGCCAGGAAGATCGGACGTGACTCCGGCCTGGGGCGAGGCGCGGCGGGAGAAGACGGCGCCAGCCGGAACGTCTCAAGCAGGCTGCGCGAGACGGCGTCCACGGTATCCTGCAAGGGCAGTTCGCTGGCTCCCAGCGCCGGCAGTGCGGCACCGATCCCCTGCCAGGTGTGGCACGCTCCCGCCAGCATCGGAAGCGTTTCGCTCATCGTCCCAGGCTCCTCCGTAGGCACCCAGGGGGAAATGAATTCCTCCACGGAGGCCAGATAACGCTCCGCCATTTCCGCGAGGGCGGAACCGTTCCAGGTCGTGTGGACCGAGCCGGCACCGATTTCCCACATCTGCACGCCGATCTCTCGCCATTGCAAGTCCGAGAAATTCAGCTGGTCCAGACTCAACCGCTGTCCGACGCTGTTCACAAGGGCGGCGGACACTTGATTGACTCCTTGCAGGGTCTCGCGCGAGGCCAACAAGGCCCTTGAGGATTGTCCCAGCAGCGCACCGGCCCAGTTGTCGTTGGCTTCTTCCAGGGTGTCGATAAGTCGCTGCCAGGCGTCGTTGGAAGTGCCCTTGCCGCCATCCGCGGAGACGATCAGCGACAGCGCCCGGTCCAGGCCGGTCCCATTCGAGCCCGCCTCGCCGCCGACGAGGGCCGAGCCGTTGATCGCCGTACCCGAAACGGAAGTGAGCAGGCCTTCGGCGATCCCCGCGATGTTGTTCGGCGCGGCTTGCGGGAACGCGGCGGGCAGGTTGTCGTTGCTGTTCGGCACCGTTGCGACAAGGGCGACGCCATTGCCGGGTACGACCGCAGGGGCAAAAGCGACCGGCGAGCCACCCGCCACAGGTTGAATGGTGCTGACCGGTGCTGGCGGCGTCACATCGATCTGGAAGCGGAAGGCTTGTTCGACGCCATCGGTGGTGGCGTAGAAAACGCCGTCGTCCACCGCTGACAGGGCAACGTCGGAAGGGTTCGGGATCCCGGGATCGGTAAAGGTCTGGTCGTCGGCGAAGCCGGTGTCGTCGCCGACCAACAGGGTCAGATTGCCGGTGTCCTCCCCCGTCGCCGGGTTGACGTCCTCGTCGGTGTCGGCGTCCGCGACGATCAGATCGGTGAGGCCAAAGGTCACGCCGGGAATATCGAGGCTGACCGTGACGACGGCTACCGGGTTGAAGCCGCCGGCGTTGAGGGTCCGCACACTGCTGAAGGTGGTGCCGTTGAAGCCGCTCAGTTCGGTCAGGGTGCTGCTGCCGCTGTTGAGGACAACGAAGCCCGGTCCGGCAGCCGTGGTGACGGCGACAATCGGACCCGGGTGCAAGCCGGTCGGGTGATCATGGTGGTTGCCGTCGGGAAGAGGCTCCCTGACCGTGGCCTGGGAGGAAACCGACATTGTTGGAGACGCTGTTGGAAGCCAGGATGTCGGGGATGCCGTCGCCGTTGACGTCCTGCACGACCGTCGAAACGGGTCCAGTGCCGCCGCTCTTGAGACGTGGTCCGTAGGTCATTGTCCAGCTGGCGCCGCTGCCCTTGCCATAGAGGACGAAATGTCGTTGGAGCCTTCGTTGGCGATGACCAGGTCGGGGACATTGTCGCCTTTGAGGTAGGCCACGGTGATGCCGACGGGGTTCTCGCCGGCGAAGAAGCTGCGGGCGGCCTGGAAGGTACCGTCGGCATTGCCGAGGAAGACGAGGACGTCGTTGCTGCCGCTATTGGCCACGATCAGGTCGGCAATGCCGTCGCCATTGAGGTCGGCCACCATCTACGGCCCCGGGACCGAGGACGGGCTGGGCGACTCTGGGCATTGGCCAGGGTCGTCTGCCCAGCGGTGCTGCCGTACTGAACCGTGACCTGGTCGAGCGCCTGATTGGCGAAGATGAAATCGTCCTGACCATTGCCCTGAAGATCGGCGACGGCGAGCGGGATGTCGTCCTCGAGGCGCTCGTAGGGTTGGAAGGTGCCGTTGCCGTTGCCGGGCAGGACGAGGATGTCGCCGTAGCCGTTACCGATGAGGAGATCCAGGTTCCGATCAGGAGGGCCACCGCCGGGACGGGTGACGTCGGCCACGCTGATCCCCGTGGGATCGTTGCCCGCCGAGTACGAGGCCAGGAAGGTGAACTGGCCCTGGCCGTCGCCCATGTAGATATAGACCTTGTCCGTCGCCGGATCGAGGATGGCGAGATCGAGGTTGCCGTCGTTGTTGAAGTCGCCGCTGACGATGGCGCCGGGGATAAAGCCAAGCGTGGTGGACACGGGATTGAGGAAGGTACTGGCTGTCTTTCCCTCCAGGAGCGTGAGATCGTTCGAGACGCCGTTGAAGGCGATGATGTCGTTGGCCGCTCCCGCGTTGCTGAAGTTGCCGACGACCAGGCCAAGGGTCTCCTGCAAGGAATAGACCCCGTTGCTCCAACTATAGGGATACGCGGAGGAGCCGGTACGATACGCACCGGCGGCGTTGAGGCTGAAATGGCCGCTGCCGTCGTTCGTCAGCACGGTGACCTGCGACGAGACCTGGCTCGTGATCAGCAGGTCGGGCGGCCCGCTCGCCTGGGGCAAGAGGGCCAGGGCCGAGACTCCGGAACCGATCGCGAGAGTGCTGGCGGGCTGATAAACGCCAGCAGCGTTGGGCAGGAAGATGGAGAGGGTGCCGGACAGTGCGTTGTATACCACCAGATCATGAGCCAGGCCATCGGAACTGCCGCTGAGATTGCCCGACAGGATCAGGGTGGGATAGAGTCCCAGGGTCGGCAACGTCTGGACGACGCTGAAGCTGCCATCGGCGTTGCGGGCATAGAGGGAAACCGCATTGCCAGACACGTCCGTGGCGGCGATGAGGGGCTGTCCCGAGGCCGAAGAGACGATGGCGATGCCACGGGCCCCCATTGCCGGATTCACAAGGGTGGGAGGATCGAAAGTGCCAGGCTCCTGCGGCCGGCCACTGCGGAACAAGATGTCGCCGTTGTTGTCCAGAATGACGGCATCGGAAACAGTCTCACCGGGATACTGGACGAGCAACGGCGTCGATTGGAGCGGGACGGTGGTGGTGGGCGAAATCGCCTCGAAACTGCCATTGCCAAGGTTGGCGAGAACTGTCAATTGTGCGGTCGCATTGCTGCAAACAATGTCGAGAGTCCCATCCTCATTCAGGTCGCCAAGCGCGGCCGTGCCGGGACCGTAGAGCGAGTTGTAATATGCCGGGCCCTGAAAGGAGCCGTCGCCATTGCCGAACAGGACGGTAATGGAATTCTGGGCACCGTCTGCCGTGACGATATCGAGCTTGTTGTCGCCGTTCAGGTCGCCGAGGGCAACCGACCCCGGGCCGGCAAAAGTGGCATAGGAGTGCTGGCTCTGAAAGGTGCCGTCGCCGTTGCCGAGCAAGATGGAAACCGTGTTGTCTTGCTGATTCACGACGGCGAGATCGAGCTTGTGATCGCCGTTGACGTCGCCGACGGCAACGGGTCCGGTGCCCGTCCCGGTGGCATCGGTCTGCACGGCCCGAAAGGTGCCGTCGCCATTGCCCAACAGTACCTCTACCGCGTTGTCCTGATAGTCGCTGACTACCAGATCGGGAATATCGTCGCCGTTGAGGTCCGCCGTCGTCACGGCTACCGGCTGGTTTCCAACCGCAAATGTGCTCTGCGGTTGGAAAGTCCCGTCGCCCTTGCCGAGGAGTACCGACACCGTGTTGTCATCGGCATTCGTCACAAGAGCATCGAGCTTCCCATCCCCATTCACGTCGGCAAGCGTGACGGCAACGGGGTGGTTTCCCGTCGCGAAGGTGACCTGGTTCTGGAAAGTCCCGTCGCCGTTGCCTAACAGCACCCCGAGCGTGTTGGAGTGGGAGTTGGTGAGGACGATGTCGAGCCGGCCATCGCCATTGATGTCGCCCAGAGTGACTGTCGAGGGGTTCATGCCAGTGGCGAAGGTCTGCTGGTTCTGAAACGTTCCGTCACCGTTGCCCAGGAGCACAGACACCGTGTTGTCACCAAAATTCACGGCCACGACGTCCAGTCGGCCGTTGTTAGTCAGGTCGCCGAGAACGAGGTCGCCCGTCCCGCCCCCGGTGGTGAAGTTCTTCGGGGCCTGAAAACTACCGTCGCCGTCTCCCAACAAGACGTTGACGGTATTCACTGCGAAGTTGGCCGTGATGGCGTCGAGTCGGCCATCCTCATTGACGTCGGCGAGCACCAGGTCGACGGGGCCGGGGTCCGTTGTGTAGTTCGCGGGGGCTTGAAAGGTGCCGTTGCCATTGTTGAGCAGGACGGTGATACCCACGTCCGAATTGTCGATGGCAACAATGTCGAGCTTCCCGTCACCGTTGAGATCTCCGAAGGCAAAAAGACCCAGGTTGAGAGTGAGATAGTTCGTCGGGGCCTGGAATGTACCGTCTCCATTCCCTTGCCAGACGCTGATCTCCCCACCCGAGGAGAGGGGGTTGGAAGTGACCAGATCGAGCTTCCCATCGCCATTGAGGTCTGCGAGGGCGACAGGGGCGTTGTTTGCGGTGGAATGAACGACGGGCGGTTGGAAGGTGCCGTCGCCGTTGCCCAGCATCACGGAGTATCCACTGTAGTAGGCGTTGGATGTGACGATGTCGATCTTGTTGTCCCCGTTCAGGTCGCCGAGGGCGAAGGTCCCCGCGCCGTTCGTGTTGACCTGTGCCGGCGCCTGGAATGTGCCGTCGCCGTTGCCCAACAGGACGTCGATGTAGCCGCCATAGGCGTTTGTCACAAGGATGTCGAGCTTGTGGTCTCCATTCAGGTCCGCGAGGGCGACCCCGTCGCCGGCCCCTATGTTGAGCGTGGTAGGGGCCTGGAAGGTGCCGTCGCCGTTGTTGAGGAGGATGCTTACCGACCCGGCCGAGTGGCTTGTCGTGACGATGTCCAGCTTGTGGTCCCCATTCAGGTCTCCCAGAGCTACCGAGTTGGAGCCGGGGCCTGTCGCATAGGTGGCCTGGGACTGAAAGGTGCCGTTCCCGAGGCCCGTGAACACCGATACGAAGTTGGTATCCTGGTTGGCCGCGACGATATCGACGTTTCCGTCATTATCCAGATCGCCGACCGCTACCCCGGTAGTGTAGAGGCCCGCAGGGAGGGAGTCGGTATTCAACGACCCGGGACTGAACGACGCCGTCAGATTGAAACTACCGGCCCCTTGCAGTGCATCCACTTCGAGATAAAACGTCTGGTTTCCCGGCAGGCTCTGCTGAAACAGAGGGTCCGCGTTGCCCACCTGACCGACACTCTGGGTTAGCACGGTGGAGCCGTCGCCAAGCAACAGGGTCAGCCGAGGTTTCAGAGTGCCGGAGGTGACATGCACCGACGCGGTCAACTCCCCGTCCACCGGACCGATGAACTTGCTGTACGAAACGTCTCCGGCCAGGGAATCCGCGAGGATCGCGGTTGGATTGGGGTTGAGGACGTAGGCCGTTGGGAGCGTATTGTGGCTGCTTAGTAAAGTCCGGTCCTCAAACTGCTCAAGGACCAGGTGATGGCGGCGCGGCTGCCGCGGCAAACTCACTTCGGCACGAGCAGACAATGAACGCCAGCGAGTCCGCAGAAACCAGTTGGAGAATTTCATTGAGAGGGACTCCTGAACACAGTACGATTCTGAGATCGCCACCACCAGCACCAACGAGGCAACGGCCCTTCTGAGTCAAACGTCAAGATCGACGTGAAGCGAACAATCCCAAGGCCCTCACTCCTCCCTGGAGCGGTCCTCCTCGTCAGCCACACAGAGCGGCGCGTAGAGCGGCAAGGCCGCCACGGCGGCCAGCATCAGCCACACAGAGGGCCGCTCCTCCCGAAGGGAGCTGTCGAACAACCAGTCGCGGCGGCTGATGCTTTCCACGAACAGTAGCGGGAACTGCGTCTCTGTCCCGCCTTCGCCTGCCAGGAAGACCGGACGCGACTCCGGCCTGGGCGAGGCGCGGCGGGAGAAGACGGCGCCAGCCGGAACGTCTCGAGCAGGCTGCGCGAGACGGCGTCCACGGTATCCTGCAAGGGCAGTTCGCTGGCTCCCAGCGCCGGCAGCGCGGCGCCGATCCCCTGCCAGGTGGCGCGGGCCCCTCCAGCAGGGGCAGATCCTCGGTCGGGAGTCCAACCTTCTCGGCGGGGAGCCAGGGTGAAACCATCTCCTGCGCGGAAGCCAGGTAGCGTTCGCCCATTGCGGCGAGAGCCGTGGCATTCCAGGTGGATTGGACCGAACCCACGCCGACTTCCAGGAGCTGATTGCCGATCGGCGCGCCATTGGAGGTCGGGCAAGTTCAGCTCGTTCACACCCAGCAGATGTCCAGTGTTGCTCACCAGAGCGCCTCTCCCGGAATCGACGTCGAGGACGCTCTCCTGGAAGCCGCGCCAGGCCTCGGCGGACTGCTGGACGACATTGCCGGCCCAGGTTTCGTGGGCTTCGTCCAGGTCATCAAGGAGACGCCGCCAGGCGTCGTTGGTGGTGCCCTTGCCGCCATCCGCGGAGACGAACAACGATAGACTTCGTTCGATTCCGAGAGGGTTCGAGCCCGCCTCGCCACCGATGAGCGCGGAACCCAGCATCCCCCCATCGGACGCGGAACCCGTCAGGACTTCGGCGATCTCGGCGAGGTTGGTGACCGGCACCACGGTGGGGGGGCCGAACGCGCTGACGGGAACGACCGCGGGAGCAAAAGCGACGGGCGAGCTTCCTTCGACGGGTTGGAACGTGCTGACCGTTTGCGGCGGTGCCAGGTCGATCTGGAACCGGAAGGCCTGTTCGACGCCGTCGGTCGTGGCGTAGAAGACGCCCTCGTCCACCGCCGACAAGGCGACAGCGGATGGGTTCGGCATGTTGGGGTCGGTGAAGGTTTCCTCGACACTGAAGCCTGTGTCATCACCGACGAGCAGGGTGAGGTTGCCGGTGTCGCTGCCGGTCGCCGGGGTGAACAGGTCGCCGGTGTTGGCATCGGCGACGATCAGGTCCGTGAGGCCCGGGAGTGCTCCGGGGAGGTCGAGATCGACGGCCACCAGAGCCACAGGGTTGAAGCCGCCGGCGTCGATGTTTCGGTCCGTGCTGAACTGCCCGCCGGTGAAGTCCGACAGTTCCGTCAGGGTGCTGCCGCCGGTGTTGACCACAACGAACCCCGAGCCGGTCGCTGTCGTCACCGCGACAATCTGGCCCGGCCGGGGCCCGGTGGCGAAGACGGTCGGATTCTGGTCGTTGAAGAACCCGCCGCCGACGCCGGGCAGCAGGGCCACATTGTTGGAGCCGCTGTTGGTGACGAGGATGTCCGAGATGCCGTCGCCGTTGACGTCCTTGACCACGGTGGAGGCAGGACCGTTGCCGCCGCTGGAGAGTCGCTCTCCCTTGATCGTCGTCCAGCTGCTGCCGCTGCCCTGCCCGAGCAGGATGGCCACGTCATTGGAGCCTTTGTCCGCCACGACCAGATCGGGGGTGCCGTCGCCATTGACGTCAGCCACCGTGACGCTGACCGGGTCGGTGCCGACGGCGAAGCTCTGGGCCGTCGCCACGTCGAACTGACCGGGGCCAGTGCCGGGGTAGACAAAGACGTCATTGCCGCCGCTGTTGGCGACGATCAGGGCCGGATAGGGATCGCCAGGGATCAGGTTGGCGGCCTGCACGGCGCCGGGAGCAAGAATGCCATCCTGGGCGTTCTGGAACACGGTCACGGCCGTCGAAACCAGGGTGCCGCTGCTGCCGTTGGTGACAGCATTGGCGGGGAGGCCGCTCTGGGTGGCGACCTGGTTGGCTACGGGGTTGGCCAGGATGATGTCGTCCTGTGTGGCACTGAGCGGCGTGACGGCCAGGGGGATGTCCGTCCCGGGTTGGACGAGAGGGACGAAGGTGCCGTCGCCGGCGCCGATGAGGGTGAGGACGTCGCCGTCGGCGTTGCCGATGAGCAGGTCCGGGATGCCGTCGCCGTTCACGTCGGCCACCGTGATGCCGGTGGCGCCATTGCCGGCGGTGATGGTAAAGAACGGTGTGCTGGTGGTGAAGCCGCCCTGGCCGTTGCCAAGGTAGACGGCGATGCTGTCACTGTCCTGGTTCAGGACCACGACGTCGTCCTGAGTGCTGCCCTTGACCAGCGGGGCCACGACGACCGCCGTCGGGCCCTGGCCGCCGCTGGAGAAGACGAGGGGATTGGCGTAGCTGGCCTCCAGGTTTCCTTGCGGCCCCGGCTGGGCCAGCAGCAGGCCGATGGTGTTGGTGCCGCGGTTGACGGTGACGAGGTCGGTCGAGTTCGGGCCGCTGAAATTGCCGGTGGCCGCCGCGATCGTCTGCTCGCCGGAGTAGACGAAATACTGGCTCGGATAGGGATCGAGGAAGCCGGAAAAGCCGAGGCTTGTCGCCTGGGTGTTGAAGATCGAGGCGAACTGGTTATCCACTTCACCATAAGAGCTGCCGCCGGCGCGGTAAAGCACCGCCGGCTGAAATCCCAGCTGGCCGCCGGACAATCCCTGATTGAGTAAGACGCTCACATCGCCGGAGGCCGGGTCGGTGGCGATCAGGTCCATACGGTTATCGCCGTTGACGTCGGCGGCCGTGACGTTTGAGACCGTGATCCCAGTCTTGAAGCTTAGCGGCGTGGAGACAAAGGTCCCATCGGCTCGACCCAGGTACACATCGACCGTGCCCAGCAAGGGATTGGGGACCACGAGGTCTGGGATGCCATCCTGGTTGAGATCGACGGCAAGTATGACGGTGCTGGGGAACGGGCTGGCCTGCAAGGTGGGGCCGGGAGTCTCAACCCAGGTGCCATCGAGCTGGCGTGAGTAGATAGCAATTCGGTCCTGGAGGCCGATGGCAGCGATGCGAGCGTTCGCTCCGGTGGCCAGAACGGCGATGGCTCGTGCCGGGTCCGTCGTAGGATCGTTGATGGTCAGGGGGGCCTCGAAGGTGCCGGGGTGGTCGGGAACGCCCTGGCGCAGGAGGATTGCACCTGACTGATCCACGACCAGCTCGTCCTGCGCAAGATCGCCCGGGGCATGGCCGGTCACGTTCGTGAGTAGGGGCGTCTGCTCGTCGATGCCGGCCGGGACCTTGCCGTCGTTGGCGGCCACGGAGAAGCTGGAGCTGAAAGTGTAACTCAGGGATACGGTCGCTGGGAAGCTGAACAGGCCCAGGAAGGAGACGACACCGTTGACGTTGCCGGTCACGGTCCCGGGCACACCAAAACTTTCCGCCAGACCGGTAGTGTAGGGAGCCTGACCATTGTGGTTCTGAGACACGAGAGTGATGGTATCCGGATAGCCGTCGCGATTCACGTCCGGCAACTGTCCATTCGGGAGCAAGGCCGTCGTCTGCGGCCCACTGGCGAAGAGGGCGAGCAGGTTCGGATTGCTGGCGGCATTCAGGGTAAGAACACTGGAGGGAGTGTCCAGGAACGTGCCGTCGCCCAGGCCGGGTAGGACATAGATGATACCGGCGGTGGCATCGTAAGTCAGAAGGCTAAGTCGCCCGTCATTGTTGTAGTCAGAGGCGACGACGTCGGTGAGGTTCGGCGTCGATCCGGCAGGTCCGGCGATGGGATAACTGACGGCGGCCTGAAAGGTGCCGTCGCCGTCGCCGAGGATCACCGTCAGGGAGGCGCCTCCAGGAGCGTCGTTGGCCGTCACCAGGTCGGTGATCCCATTGTTCCGCAGCGGGGCAGCGATCACCGCCACGGGCCCCGGAGCAGTAACGATCTGCGGTTGGTTGAACTGGCTGACGAACGGATCACTGGCGGCGAGCGTGAAGTTGGTTGTCAGGGTGTAGGCACCGGTGCTCGTGCCGTCGCCGCCAGCTGCTACGGTGATAAAGTAGGTGCCCGGCAAGAGGAACTGGGTGAAGTTCGGGTTGAGATTGCCGGAGCCCGGAGTGCCGCCGCCGCTGGCCACCAGGAGGCCGGTGGTGCTGTCCTGGCCGACGGGCACCGGTTGGGAATAATTGATCGTTTCACTGCTGTTGCTGAACGAGGTGATCGCCAGGTAACTGCCCAGGTCATAGCCGTCCACGAGGGCCGGGTCGCTCAGGGAAATCTGCGGCACCAGGGGGCTGCCGGCCGCCGGCGTGGCCTGGGCGTAGAGGTATCCCATCTCGCCGGCAGGCACGGTGAGGGCAAAGGTATCGACGTCGCCCGGATTCACGATCGCGCCGGGGACCGTGCCGGTGAGGTTGATGGTGTTGTCAATCTGGATGCTCACCGTGCTGGTGGCGCTTTTGGGGGCCGCCGACGCCGACCTGAGTGTTGTCGTAGGTGTAGACGGTCAGGGTGTCCGTGCTGAGGAAGTCCGGGGCCGGTTGGTAGGTCAGGCCGGCGGTCAGGGTGGCGTTGATCTCGGTCGTGGAACCGTTGAGGACGAGCAAGCCGGTGCCGTTGCCGCTGATGTCGATCAGGGGCACACCGCCGGTGACAGACGGGTTGACGGACACGGTGCCGTCGAGCACGCTCAGGGTCATGGAGATCGGCGAACTGCCGGCATAGGGATCGGCGGTGCTGATGCCGGTGATGACGACCGGCTCGTTTTCCAGAGTGAACTGGGTGCCGGGCACCGTGTTGACCGGCGGTTGGTTGACGTGCTGGACGTTCAGAGTGAATGGCTGAACGAAGTCCGGTGTGATTCCATTGCTGGCTGTGATCGTAAAGCTGACCGAGTAGGGGCCGACCCCCGGCGGGGTGCCGCTCAGAACGCCCGTGGTTGGGTTGATGGAAAGCCAGGGCGGGTTGCCGCTGATGCTGAACGTCGGCGTCGGGTTGCCGGTCGCGATGACTGTGAAGCTGCCGAGCTGTCCGGGCGTGAATGTCGTGCTGGCGGAACTGGTGATGGCGGGGGCCTGGTCCATGAACAGTTCAAAGAGTTGGCTGTCGGTGCCGAGCGTGTTGGCCGCGTTGACGAAGAAGACCTCGGTATAGGGAAGAAGGGTGGACGAGCCATCTCCCTGGTTGGGCGGCGTGCCGGAGAGGACGCCTGTGGTGGGGTCGATCAACAACCAGCTCGGCAAGGTTGTGAAGGGAAAGGCGCGAGGCTGTACGTCGGGGCCGGCGAGCCGGTGGCGGCGACGGTGAAGGTCCCCGTCTGGCCCACGGTGAAGGTGGTGCTGTCGTTGCTGGTGATGTTCGGGGCTTGATCGACGGTCAGGGTGAACGTCTGGGGGGCATCAGGGGTGACGCCGTTGCTCGCGGTGATGGTGAACGTGAAGGAATAGCGCCGGCCCCCAGGTCGGGCACGCTGCTGCGCGCTAGAACGCCGGTGGTCGAGTCGATCAAGAGCCAGGGTGGATTGCCGCTGAGGCTGAACGTCGGCGCAGGATTGCCCGTCGCGGCGACCGTAAAGGTGCCTGCCTGGCCTTCGATGAAGGTCGTGTGGTCGGCACTGGTGAACGCCGGCGCCTGATCGACGGTCAGGGTAAAATTCTCGGTCGTTGGGCTACCGATGCCATTGCTCGCGGTGATGGTGAAGCTGACGGTGTACGGCCCGGAGCCGAGATTGAGAGCTGTCCCACTGAGGATGCCGGTCGCCTGATCGATGTGCAGCCAGCTCGGGTTGCCGTTGATGCTGAACGTCGGAGCGGGATAGTCGGCAGCTGTCACGGTATACGCATCGAACTGCCCCACCGTGAAGGTGGTGTTGGCGGCATTTGTGAAAACCGGCGACTCGTCAACGGTGATGGTCACTGTGGTCGGGTTCGAGGCCGCGCCCTTGCTATCGACGGCGACGTAGGTGAAGCTGTCGATGCCGCCGAAGAGGGGGGCCCGGTGTAGCTGAAGGTGCCGTCGGCGTTCAGGGTAAAGGACGCCGCGTGAGACGGGCCAGCGATCAGGTGGGCGGTCAGCGGCACGTTGTTCACGCCAGCCGGTTCACTATCGTTGGCCAGAACACTGCTGCCGACCAGGGTCGCGCCCGCCGTGGTGGTGTAGTTGTCGGGGTTGGCGAGCGGCGGCTTGTCGGCGAGCAACTTGATGATGAAGGCGGCCTCGGTCCCGGTGTTCGTCAGGTTGAACACTCCGCCCGAGGTGGGATCGAAGTCGACCGTGACTGGTGGTGTAGCCTGTGGCGATGATGTTTCCTGCGCGTCCGCGACGACCCGATCAACGCCTTCATCGTTGGGGCCGCCGAACGACTCCGCCTGGATAATGGTGCCGGCTGAGTTCGAGCTCGCGACGAAGGCGTCGCGCCCGCCCTGACTGGTTAGAGCGTCTGGGCCAATGGTCACTGTGTTCGTGACGAAGCCGCCGACATCGAGGTTGCCGCGCCGTCCACGGCGATGGTGTAGGCGTAGAGCGGGTAAGGACCGCTCGAACTTCCCCCCAGGGCCGTGGCCCAGATGACATTTCCTCCCGCGCCAGCTTCACGACCGCAGTGTCCGGAGTTCCCGCGGTACTGAGGGAGTGGGTCGCGTCGAAGAAAACGGTGCCACCGAACTGGCTGGTCACATACGCTGAACCGCTCCCGTCCACGGCCAGGCTCCAACCCTGGGAAAAAGTTCCCGAGCCGCCAAAGGCATCTGCCCAGAGAAAGTTCCCGTTTGAGTCCAATTTCGAGACATAGGTCGAGCCACTGCCCGCATAGGTCAGGTCGTAGGAAGACCCAGAGGCCGGGTCGAAGTCGATCGTTCCGGCAAAGGTGCCGGTCGTGTAGACGTCCCCGGCAGAGTCCAGGCCAAGGCTGAGTCCAAAGGCGGACGACGACGCTCCCGTCAGGGCACGAACCCAGACAGGATTCCCGCTGCTGTCCAGTTTGGCGATGAACGCAGAGTTGGCCGAGGTTGGTAAGGCGATAGGCACCCAGGGCAGCGGAGTCGAAGTCGGCCGTGCCGCTGAACAGACCAGTAGTGTAGACGTCGCCGGCCGCGTCTACCTCGATGGCCTGCCCGGACGTCGAGGAGGTACTGCCGCCGAACTGCCGTGCCCAGATGAAGTTGCCTGTGCTGTCGAGCTTGAGCACAAAGGCGTCGGTGGGACCGCGGGCGGTGAGAGGGTCGATGCTTGTGGGGCTGGGGTCGAAGTCGGTCGTCCCGCTGAACTGGCCAGTGATGTAGACGTTGTCGGCGGCGTCCACGGTAATGCCCACGGGGATGTCGGCGCCGGTGCCGGCCAACCAGCGCCACCCAGATGAGGGCCCCCGACGGACGTGTACTTGGCCACGTACCCATCTTTGCTACCCGTGCTGGTGAGGGCGACGGTTCCAGGGCCTGGATCGAAATCGACTGTTCCCTGGAACTCGCCGGTCACGTAGACGTTGCCCTGCACATCGACCGCCCGCCCGGCCCTCGGCGGCCCCCCCTGTCTCTTCAGCGGCCCAGCCGAAGTTCGGCGCGGCGCCGACCAGACCGGCGTCGAGGACGGTGCCCACTCCCGAGGACACGTTGAAGGCCGCCGAGTTGCCGGTGGCATTGACGTCGCTGTCCTTGGTCGGATCACTGCCCTGGGACTCCGCGGTGAAGGTGAAGCCGACGGGTGGCCGGATGACGACGTGATAGCCGGAGCCTGGAGAAGCGACGTCGAAGGAATACGCTCCGTTGGCGTCGGTGATGCGGGTGCCGAGGGAGTTGCCGCTGCCGTCGAAGAGTTCGGCGACGGCGCCGGCGACTCCCGGTTCGCCGGCGTCCTGGATGCCGTTGCCGTTGAGGTCGTCCCAGACGTGGCCGGCGACGGCGGGGACCACGGTCAGAGTGAAGGATTGCGTTGGCGAGCCAAGCAGGTTGGTGGCCGTAATCGTGAAGGAAAACGTGGACGGCCCGGTCCCCAGGTCGGGTGCCATGCTGGTCAGGACTCCCGTGGTCGAGTTGATCGAGAGCCAGGGAGGATTGCCGCTGAGAGTGTAAACAGGTGCCGGGTTGCCCGTCGCGGCGACGGTGAAGGTGTCCGCCTGGCCTTCGATGAAGGTCGTGGAGTTTGCGGTGGTGAAGGTCGGCGCCTGATCGACGGTCAGGGTGAAGCTCTGCGGAGTCGTGCCGAAGGCGTTTCTGGCGGTAATCGTGAAGGTAAAGGTGTAGGGCAGAGGTTGGGCGGCGTGCCACTTAGAACGCCGGTGATCGGGTCAATCGTCAGCGGCCAGGCCGGACCGCCGCTCAGGTGTACGTCGCCACGGGATAGGCGGCTGTCGTGACGGTGAACGAGCCGAGTTGTCCGGCGATGAAGGTGGTGCTGCCGAGACTGGTGAAGACGGGGGCCTCGTCCACCGTGATGGTCGCCGTGGTCGGGTTGAGCCGCCCCCTTAATCGACGGCGACGTAGGTGAAGCTGTCGATGCCGCCGAAGAGGGGGGCCCCCGGTGTAGCTGAAGGTGCCGTCGGCGTTCAGGGTAAAGGACGCCGCGTGAGACGGGCCAGCGATCAGGTGGGCGGTCAGCGGCACGTTGTTCACGCCGGCCGGTTCACTATCGTTGGTCAGAACACTGCCGCCGACCAGGGTCGCGCCCGCCGTGGTGGTGTAGTTGTCGGGGTTGGCGAGCGGCGGCTTGTCGGCGAGCAACTTGATGATGAAGGTGCCCTCGGTCCCGGTGTTCGTCAGGTTGAACACTCCGCCCGAGGTGGGATCGAAGTCAACCGGGTTGTTGCCGTAGACATAGCCTGTGGCGATGACGTCCCCCTGCCGTCTCCACAGCGAGCTGATCGACGCTTTCATCGCCCGGTCCGCCGAACGATTGTGCCTGAATGATCTGGCCGACCGAGTCGCCCAGCTGCGCGACGAAGGCGTCCTGGCCGCCGTGGCTGGTTAGGGTCACCGCGCCAATCGTGACCGTGGTCGTGAAGAAGCCGCCGACGTCGAGGTTGCCCGCGCTGTCCAGGGCGATGCTGTAGGCGTAGAGCTGATACGGACCACTGGAACTTCCTCCCAGGGGCGTGGCCCATTTGAAGTTGCCGCCTGCGTCCAGTTTCACGACCGCAGTGTCCGGACGCCCCCCGGTGCCGAGGAGTTCCGTCCCGGCCCTGGGTCAAGTCCGTCGTGCCGTCGAACTGGACGTTCACATAGACGGCACCGCTTCCGTCCACGACCAGGTCCAAGCCCTGGGAATAAACGAGCGCTGCTCCCGCCGATCGCGTCTGCCCAGAGGAAATTGCCCGACGGGTCCTGTTTTGTGATGAAGGTCGAGGAGTTGCTCGGGTTGCTCAAAACGTAGGCCCCAGCGTTGACCGTGCCTTCAATCGCGCCCGTCGTGTAGACGTCTCCGGCAGAGTCCACGGCAAGGCTCAGCCCGCGGCGTACCCCGACCCGGTCAGATCGCTGACCCAGATCGGGTTGCCGCTGCTGTCCAGTTTGGTGATGAAAGCAGTGCCAGATCCGGTGTTGGTAAGGCTATAGGCCATCGTGGAAGCAGGGTCGAAGTAGGCCGTGTCATTGGTGCCGCTGAACATACCGGTCGTGTAGACGTCGCCGGCCGCGTCTACCTGGATGGCCTTTGCGACCGTTGTGGAGGTATGCCGCCGAATTGCCGTGCCCAGACGAAATTGCCTGCGCCGTCGAGCTTGGCCACAAGGGTCATAGGAACCACGGCTGGTGAGGATGTAGGTACTTGTGGGGCTGGGGTTGGGGTCGAAGTCGGTCGTGCCGCTGAACTGGCCAGTGATGTAGACGTTGTCGGTCGAGTCCACGGCGATAGCAACGGGGACGTCCACGCCATTACCGCTTATCTGCCGCACCCAGACCAGGGCCCCGACGGAGGTGTACTTGGCGACGAACGCATCCTCAACGCCCGTGCTGGTGAGGGTGACCGTCCCGGGGCCGGGATCGAAATCGACAGTTCCCTGCAAGAACTCACCGGTCACGTAGACATTGCCCGCCGCATCAATGGCGGGCGCGTGGGCCTCGACGGCCGCCCCAATGCCGCTTGCCTCTGCGGCCCAGCCGAAGTTCGGCGCGGCGCCGACCAGTCCGGCGTCGAGGACAATGCCCACTCCCGAGGACACGTTGAAGGCCGCCGAGTTGCCGGTGGCATTGACGTCGCTGTCCTTGGTCGGATCACTGCCCTGGGACTCCGCGGTGAAGGTGAAGCCGACGGGTGGCCGGATGACGACGTGATAGCCGGAGCCTGGAGAAGCGACGTCGAAGGAATACGCTCCGTTGGCGTCGGTGATGCGGGTGCCGAGGGAGTTGCCGCTGCCGTCGAAGAGTTCGGCGACGGCCCCAGCGATACCGGGCTCACCGGCGTCCTGGATGCCGTTGCCGTTGAGGTCGTCCCAGACGTGGCCGGTGACGGCGGAGACCACGGTCAGGGTGAAGGCTTGCGTGGCGGACCCAAGCGGGTTGGTCGCGGTGACGTTGAAGGAAACACTGTAGCCCCCGGTGCCCGGGTCCGTCGGCGTGCCGCTGAGCACGCCGGTGGTCGGATTGATCGAGAGCCAGGCGGGAGCGCCGCTCAGACTGAAATACGCATCGGGATAGCCGGTGGCCGTCACGGTGAAACTGCCGGCGTCGCCGATGGTGAACGTGGTGCCGGCGGCACTGGTGATGGTCAGGGCGGTACCGCCATACAACTCCCGCTCGACACGACACCGCTGGAACCGAAGCCCCCGCCACCAGGACCAGGCCGTTGGGTAGCGCCCCGCCGTTGCCATTGTAGCTCGCGGTGCTCAGGCTGCCGGCTGGAGAACGCGGCGTTGCTGAATGGGTCGTACAACTCCGCACTCGACAGAGCGTTGCCGTTGATGTCCTCCCCACCCGCCACCAGGACCAAGCCGTTTGGCAAGAGTGCTACCGAGGCTCCACTTTGTGCGATCAGGGGAGTGGCGGCAGGGGACCACTGGCCGTTCGCCGGGTTGTACAACTCCGCACTTGCGACAGGTTGGTGGCTGCTATCAACGCCGCCAAAGACCAGGACCTCACCGTTGGGCAGCAGGATCGCGGAGAGACCTTTTTCGCCGTGGCTGATGGCGCCTGTGGCTAACCATTTGTTGGTCGCCGGGTTGTATAGCTCCGCAGTCGATAGCACGCCGCTGCTGCCAACGCCACCAGCGACCAGGACCAGGCCGTTCGGCAGGAGCGTCGCCGTCGCATAGAACCTCGCCGTGGTCATGCTTGCGACAGTTCCGGGAGGGACCAGGTGTTGGTCGCCGGGTCGTACAGCTCCGCACTCATGAGTGGCGTGCCGCTGACAGTATTGAAGCCACCGGCGACCAGGACCAGGCCGTTGGGCAGCAAGGTCGCGGTGGCTGCGTAACGTGCGGTTGCCATGCTTTGGGCAGAGGACCAGAGGCCGGTCGCCGGGTGTACAATTCCGCGCTCGACAGCGAGCCGCTGCTCCCGGTGCCGCCAGCCACCAGGACCTTACCGTTGGGCAACAATGTCGCCGTGGCAACGTCCTGCGCCGTGGTCAGATTACCGGTAGGGGACCAGGTACCCGTCACCGGGTCGTACAACTCCGCATCCGAAAGCAGAGAAGAGTCGTCTCCGCCGACGATCAGGATCTTTCCATTGGGCAGAAGCGTCGCCGTCGCATCATCCCTTGCCGTGTTCAGGTT
>CAVYCF010000002.1:0-40134 GCA_963766975.1 uncultured Acidobacteriaceae bacterium | reverse complement strand
GTTGTGCCTTCAACGTTGGTCTTGCTGAGCCTCAGCCTCCGCCAGCGTCATGGGCGCGGGCGGCGGCAAGGTCGCCTTCGAGTAGCAGATGATCCACGGATTGTCGACGCGATGGAAGTGCAGCGAGCCGTCACTTTGTAGTGCAGGATTTTCGTGGCGGATCTTGTTCAGCAGCGCGACTAAAGGAGCAATCGACCCGGGTGCATTGCGGTTCCAGTTGCGAATCTCGTACTTCTCGCTGTTGAGGTACTCTTCGCTGCCTTCTTTTGCGGGGACATTCTCGCCGAGCTCATACGCGGGGCCGTAGATGCCGTAGTTGGCGGCGAGCGTCGTCGCGAGAATGAGCCGCGACATGAACGCCGGGCGTCCGCCCTGCTGCAGCGAGGCGTGCAGGATGTCCGGCGTGTTGGGCCAGACGTTGGGAGTGAAGAAGTCGGAGACCGGCGGCTGCGTGATCTCGTTGAAGTAGGCCTCGATGCCTGGCTTCTCCGTGCGCCAGGTGAAATAGGTGTAGGACTGCGTGTAACCGGCCTTGGCCAGCGAGTACATCACGTGCGGCCGGGTGAAGGCCTCCGCGAGGAAGATGACGTCGGGCGCGGAGGCGTGCAGCTCCGCGATGCACCACTCCCAGAAGGGCAGCGCCTTGGTGTGCGGGTTGTCGACGCGAAAGACCTTGACGCCGCGGTCGATCCAGAACTGGAAGACACTGCGCAACTCGTCCCACAGCGATTGCCACTGCGGCGACTCGAAGTTGAGCGGGTAGATGTCCTGATATTTCTTGGGCGGGTTCTCGGCGTACTGGATGGTGCCGTCGGGGCGATGGATGAACCACTCGGGGTGCTCTGTCACCCAGGGATGGTCGGGCGAGCACTGGAAGGCGATGTCTAAAGCGATTTCGAGATTGTGCGCCGCGGCAGCGGTGATCAGGTGGTCGAAGTCGGCGTAGGTGCCTAGCTTGGGATGGATGGACTTGTGGCCGCCGCCGCCGGGGACGCTGGCGTGGCGGTCGCCGATCGCCCACGGGCTGCCTTCATCTTCCGGCTGTGCGGTCGTCGAATTATTTTTACCCTTGCGAAACGCCTGGCCGATGGGATGGATGGGAGGCAGATAGAGGATGTCGAAGCCGAGCTCCGCGATCTCGGGCACCAGCGCTGCGACGTCGGCCAGGGTGCCGTGGCGGGAGGGATCAGGAGAGGTGGAACGCGGGAAAAGCTCGTACCAGGCGGAGAAGCGGGCGCGGTCGCGATCGACCCAGAGCGGCAATTCTTTCTCGTATGTGGTCGCGAAGGAGTGGTCGGGATGGCGCGCGGCGAGCGCCTCAAGCTCTGGCGTGAGGGGATCGTCGTAGAAGGGAAGCTTCTGGTCGGCCAATTCGCGCAAGTGACGCGCGGCGGCCTTGAGTTCTTTGAGATCGTCACCGTTGGCGCGTGCGGCGACCTGGTCGAGCAGGTTGGCGCCGATGGTGAAGGCAAGTGGGATGTCCTGCATTGCAGCCGAGGTCGAAGGATTGGCAGCGTCAGGATTGGCGGAGGTGGAGGTCGCGGGATCGCGCGGAGGAGTGGACGCGCCGGGCTGCGCGGAATTCTGTGCAGCGAGGCGCTTGCGCAGGTCGGCGCACCAAGTATCGAAGTGGTCGACCCAGGCGCGGATGGTGAAGCGCCATGCACCGAGCGCGTCCACGGGAAAATGCCCAATCCACATGTCATTGACGAGGGCCGTCATGCGCGTGGCGTGCCAGGCGTGTTCGCCTTCGCGCTTGTAGAGCAGTTCGGCAGCCACATGGTCGTGGCCGTCGGAGAAGATGGCGGCACGGACCTCGACCTGGTCGCCCAAAAAGCGGCGCGCGGCGTAGCGGCCGCAGTTGACCTGGGGCTGGACCTCTTCAATGACAACGCGCTGGCGGCCTTCGGTGGGCTTCATCATAGGGACTAGATGCTCGGGACCGCATGCTCGAAACCAGGGACCAGGATTCGCGCTGCGCTTCCAGTGCTGCTCGCTGCATCTTACTGGAGAGTGATTGCACAGGGATAGCAGGAGCGGAGGGAACGACGGATGGGTCGCGCGCCGGTGAAACAAACCAAGAGCAGCGGAGCACGAGCCTCCACGTCTCATGCGCGGATGCATGGTGCGCGCATTGAGGACTATGCGCTGATCGGGGACTGCGAGACGGCGGCGCTGGTCTCAGCGCGAGGGGTCGATCGACTGGCTCTGCTGGCCCAACTTCTCCTCACCAGCGTGTTTTGCCGCACTGCTGGGGACGCGCGACCACGGCTTCTGGAAGATTGCGCCGGCAGGCAGCGTGACCAAGACGCACCGCGCATATCGCAACGACACGCTGATCCTGGAGACATATTTTGAGACCGCGCGCGGCGAAGTGTGCGTGACGGACTTTATGCCGCCGCGCGGCAAGCACTCACAACTGATACGCGTGGTGCGCGGCGTGCGCGGAAGCGTCCGCATGAAGATGGAGCTGGCGATCCGCTTCGACTACGGAAGAACGGTGCCGTGGGTGACCTCCAACAGCGAGCTGCGCGCAGTGGCTGGGTCGGACATGGTGGTGCTGCACACCAAAGCGAAGTTGACCGGACAGGACCACACGACGATCAGCGAGTTCACCGTGCGCAAGGGCAAGACGGTGGAGTTCACGCTGATGTATGGCTCGTCGATGAAGAAGATTCCTCCGGCGGGCTCGGGGAAGAAGGCGCTACGACAGACGGAGACCTACTGGCGGCGCTGGGCGAAGCGCAACACCTATCGTGGTGAGTATGCGGCGGAGGTGTCTCGTTCGCTGATGACGCTGAAGGCGCTGACTTACAAGCCGACGGGCGGGATCGTCGCAGCGGTGACGACCTCGCTGCCGGAGCAGATGGGCGGCGAGCGGAACTGGGACTATCGCTACTGCTGGCTGCGCGACACCTCCTTCACGCTGCTGGTGCTGCTGCGCGCCGGGTATCGCGACGAGGCGCTGGAATGGCGCCGCTGGCTGCTGCGTGCAGTGGCCGGTGCGCCAGAGCAGGTGCAGACGATCTATGGCCTGGCCGGCGAGCGCGATCTGCCGGAGTGGGAGGCGACATGGCTGCCGGGATACGAGAACTCGCGGCCGGTGCGCATCGGCAACGGCGCGGCGGGGCAGTTCCAGCTGGATGTCTTCGGCGAGGTAGCGTCGGCCCTGGCGCGCATGCCCGAAGCTGAGGAGGACATTCGCGTCTCGGCGACGGCGGTGCTGATCTCGCTGATGGACCGCCTGTGCGAGGTGTGGCGCGAGCCTGACCAGGGCATCTGGGAGGTGCGCGGTGGCGCGAAGCACTTTGTGCACTCCAAGGTGATGGCGTGGGTGGCGCTGGACCGCGCACTGCGCATGCTGGAGGAGGAGCGCGGGCGTGAAGGCAAGAAGACGTGGCCGAAGGACCGGGCGAAGACGATTGCGCGATGGAAGAAGACGCGCGATGCGATCCATCGCGAGGTGTGCGCGAAGGGCTTCAACAAAAATCTGAACAGCTTTGTGCAGTCGTACGGCAGCGGAACGCTCGATGCGTCGTGCCTGCGCATCGCGCTGGTGGGGTTTCTGCCGGCGAGCGATCCGCGCATTGTGGGCACGGTGGAGGCGATCGAGAAGAAGCTGATGCGCGATGGATTTGTGCAGCGCTATAAGACGCGCGAGACCGCGGACGGATTGCGCGGCGGCGAGGGCGAGTTTCTCGCGTGCAGCTTCTGGATGGTGTCGAATCTGTGGCTGATCGGGCGCAAGGCCGATGCGCGGGCGTTTTTCAGTAGACTCCTGGGGCTGGCGAACGATGTGGGCCTGCTGGCGGAGGAGTATGACTCCGGCGCCAAGCGAATGCTGGGGAACTTTCCTCAGGCGCTGTCGCACATCTCGCTGATCCACGCGGCGTTCACTCTGTCAGGCGCCTGGACTCCCATGGTGCATGAAGAGAAGCAGCCGTCGCCCCGGGATTCGGGGAAAACGCTACCCGTACGCTGGTAGACTTACGTCTTGTGTTCGCCCACCAGAACGGTACCAGAGCTCGAGGTGAAAGTTGTGTTCCGACGAAACTTTTGCCGGCCACATGCCGTATTCTTAGACAGACCACAGCGAGGTAAGAACAAGTATTTTGATGGCATCCACCACCTATCTTCGTGCGGGCCGTAACGCACTCATTTTGCGGACTTTGCTAGTCCAGATCGTGTTTGCCGGTCTGCTCGCTCCGGTCGCGCCGCGCGTGTTCGCGCAGGCGGCCGCTCCGGCAGCGGCTACCCCTCCCCAGAGAGGCACTGTAAAGGCGATCACGGGAAACGCGCTGACTGTAACGACGGATGCCGGCCCGACAGTGACGATTGCGGTTCCTGACGGGGTCAAGATTTCGGTGCTGGCGGTAGGCAGCACAGACCTGAAGACAGCGACGCCGAGCCAGTTCTCCGACATCACCGTGGGCGACCGGGTGCTGGCGTCGGTCCGAGCGGGCGACACTCCCACAAGTTTTAGTGCGAAGCAGGTTGTGCTGATGAAGTCCGCTGACATCGCGAAGATGCAGGCGGATCAGCAGGCCGACTGGAAGGCAAACGGGATTAACGGCATCGTGAGCGCTATTGATCCGGCGTCGGGCACGATCACGGTGACCTCGGGGACAAAAAAGATCACGGTAGACACCACGGGCAAGACAGCATTCAAGCGCTTTGCGAGCGATTCGGTAAAGTACCAGGATGCGAAGCCGGGCACACTGGCGCAAGTACAGGTAAAAGATCAGCTGCAGGCGCGGGGAACGAAGTCGGCCGACGGGCTGACGGTGCAGGCGGCCGAGGTGGTGAGTGGCTCGTTCGAGGACCTGTCGGGCCTGTTGATTTCTGTGGATGCGGCGGCGGGCAAGATTACATTGAAGGACCTGGCTTCCAAGAAGACGATGACAGTTGACGTCGGTGCGAATACGGATATCCGCCAGATGCCGGCGATGGTGGCGCAGCGCTTTGCGGCGCAGGCCAATGGCGGCGCAGCGGGTGGCCGCAGCGGCTCGGGCGGCGCAACGCCTGCCGCTGGCGCAGGCGGACCCGGCGGCGGAGCAGGTTTCGCCGGACGGCGTTCCGCGGGCGGCGACCTGGCACAGATGATTCCGCAGTTCCAGGCGGTGCCGCTCGACGAGCTTACGAAGGGCGAGGCAGTGATGATCGTTGCCCTGGAGCCGACTCCGGGCGCAAGCGAGGTTTCAGGAGTCACGGTGCTGACCGGCGTTGATCCCATTCTCACGGCCAACCCGCAGGGCGGCATGAACCTTTCCTCCTGGAGCATTGGTGGGGGCGGCGGCGGCGGCGAGGAGTAACGAACGGGCACTCCAGAGATGCGTCGCGTGTCTTGCAGTGCCCCGGCCCCGGGTTTCCGGTTTCTGTTCGATTGAATTCTTCAACGGCTTTGGTTTTTCAGGAGTGATGATGTCTTTACGAAATCTTTTTGTGTCCCTTACGTTGTTTTTCGCGGCTTCGCTGCCTTTCGCGGTCCGTTGCTCCGCGCAGGCGGCGGCTGCGGGCAGCGCCACAGTACATGGCACGGTCGTCGATCCAGACAACGCGCTGATTCCGGGCGCAACGATTGCCATTGCGCCGGCCAACGGCAAGGCGCAGACCACCACATCGAAGAGTGATGGCACATACAGCTTCCGTGGGCTGGCTGCAGGCAGCTATACGGTTACGGCGACCGCTCCGGGTTTTGCGACGTACACCTCGCAGGCGGTGACGGTGGCCAACGGCGCGAGCGTGGCGTCTGACGTCCACATGGACCTGGAGGCCGCAGCGCAGACGGTGAACGTGACCACCGATACCGCGCAGCTTTCGGTCGATCCTGAGAACAACGCCAGTGCGACCGTATTGCAGGGCGACGCGCTGAACGCGCTCTCGGACGATCCGGATGAGCTGCAGAGCGAGCTGCAGGCGCTGGCCGGCCCCTCGGCTGGACCCAACGGCGGCCAGATCTACATTGACGGCTTCACCGGCGGCCAGCTGCCGCCTAAGTCCTCGATCCTGGCCATCCGCATCAACTCCAACCCGTTCTCGGCACAGTATGACCAGCTGGGCTATGGTCGCATCGAGATTCTGACCAAGCCGGGCACGGACAAGATGCACGGCAATGCGAGCTTCCAGGGCAATGACAAGTTCCTGAATACCTCTTCGCCGTTCGTCAAGGACCAGCCGGACTACCACACGCTGTTCGGCTTCGGCAGCCTGACCGGCCCGATCCGTACGGGCATGTCCTACTCCATCGGCGGATCCTATCGCGACATCGCAAACAACAGCGTCATCAATCCAGCCGGCATTTATGCGGCCTCGGCCACGGCGACGACGGTGTGCCAGCCTGGCACCCTGCCCTATACGGGCCCCGGGTCTTGCGCGGAGTATGTGTATCCGATCAACCTGCGCGCGGCTGCCTCGCCGCAGACCCGGTGGGACATCAATCCGCGTTTCGACACCATGCTGGGCAGCAAGAACACGCTGACGGTGCGGTTTGATTCCGAGCATGGATCGAGCTCCAGCCACGGCGGCGGCAATTCTCTGCCCACGCAGGGTTCCAGCTCGACCAGCGGCGACGAGACCATCCAGGTGAGCGACACCCAGGTGCTGAGCGACAAGATCATCAACGAGACGCGCTTCGAGTGGGAGCATGAGACCAGCCAGTCGACGCCGTTCAACACCAACACGGGCGTCAACGTCTCCGGCTACTTCAGCGCGCTGGGCACGGGCGGCGGCAGCATCAACAACAGCACCTCCGACCACTATGAGGTGCAGAACTATACCTCGATTCAGCTGGCCAAGAACTTTGTCAGGCTGGGCGGCCGGCTACGCACGAACAACGAGTCGATCAGTTCCAACGGCGGCGTGAACGGAAACATCTCGTACGCGTACCTGCTGGATCCATGCACCGATCCAAGCATCACCAACCAGCCGAGCGCCTGCTCCTCGCTGCACGAGACCACTCCCTGCCAGACGATCGTCTCCACGATATCTTCCTATCAGTGCGGCGTGCCGTATACCTACTCTCAGACGACCATCAACAAGCTGACTAACAACGCTAGCCAATGGGATGCGGAGTTCTACGCCGAGGACGACTGGAAGGTGACGCCGAACTTCACCTGGAGCTACGGCCTGAGGCTGGAGACACAGAACTTCATCAACAGTACGCATGACCTTGGCCCGCGCACGTCGCTGGCCTGGGGCATTCCACGCAAGAACGGCCGGACCACGACCGTGCTGCGCGCCGGCGCCGGCCTCTTCTTCAACCGGTTCAGCCTGGGGCAGATCCAGAGCCTTGTCCAGCAGGACCCGTCCAACCAGTCGACCGCCGATTACTTTTATCCCGGCGTGGGTTGCACGCCCAGCACCGCTGCCACCGGCGGCTGCACCAGCGGCACCGGGACTACCTCGGCGCGCGTTCAGATTCCGGTGGTGGGCCCCGGCATCCGCAGCGCGGCTACCTTTGAGACTGCCCTGACGCTGGAGCAGCAGCTGACCAACTACATCAACATGTCGGTCACCTACCTGAACGCGCGCGGGGACCACCAGTTTATGACCCGCATCTTCCCGGAGGCTACTTCACCCTGCGCGTACACCGGATCGGCAACATCCTTCAACACGAGCACGGCGTACCTGAACTGCACCCAGTCGGAGGGCGTCTTCCGGCAGAACCAGATCAACGTCAGCCTCAACATGCGCACGCCGAAGGGGAACACCATTACCGGGACCTACTCGGCGAACTGGGCGAACTCCAACCTGACCGGCATCACCAACCCATACAACGGGGCCACGGATTACGGTCGTGCGAGCTTTGCCGTGCGCAGCCGCCTGACGCTGCTGGGCAGCTTTGCGCTGCCCTACCAGATCACGGCCAGCCCGATTGTGATCGCGCAGTCCGGCAACCCCTACAACCTCACCACGGGCGTCGACAACAACGCTGACGGCGTTGCCGATGACCGCCCCGGATTCGTGGGTGCGATGGTTAAGCCGAACTGGCAGAACTGCACGAATGCGAGCAATTTCAGCGTGGAGACGGTTTCCACTGCGCCGATCCAGGGTGAGAGCTACCAGCAGATCCCTGTGAACTACTGCACAGGCCCGGCGAACGTCACCATCAATCTGCGTCTCTCTCGTTCGTTCGGCTTCGGCAAGCGGACGGATGCGGCCAGTGCCCGTGGACAAGGTCAGGGCGGACCTGGCGGTCCTGGCGGTCCCGGGGGACCTGGCGGCGGTGGACCTCCGGGTGGCGGCGGCTTCGGCGGCGGCGGTGGCGGCGGCTTCGGCGGCGGCGGTGGCGGCCGTGGCGGTGGTGGTGGTGGCGGGTTTGGTGGTGGTGGCGGCTTCGGTGGTGGCGGCGGTGGGTTCGGCGGCGGCGGCGGCGGCGGTGGTAGCCGTGGTGGCGGTCGCGGTGGCAACACTGGCCACAAGTACAACCTGACCCTGGGCGCACAGGCCTCAAACCTGTTCAATGAGGTTCCTTACGGCACCCCAGTCTCCAACCTCTCTAACGCGGAGTTTGGCAAGCAGATTACGCTTGGCGGCAACAGCGGCTTTGGCAGGGCCGGCGGTGGCTCCAATGCTGTGCGCCAGATCACACTGCAGGCGAACTTCAGCTTCTAACATCCACTCAACAAAACAGGGGGGGCGCAGCTTCACGGCTGCGCCTCTTTCCTTTTCCAGAGCCTTGAGTCAGACCGTGGGCCGGAGTTATTGCGCGGTGCGCACGGTGGCGAGCAACTCGTCGCGGAAGGAGCGGACGGCGTCCTGGTCCGGACGCTCGGTCTGCGGGCCAACTACCTCCAGAGGAGCGGGCCCAGGCTTCTGCACCGGCTGAGAAACAACAACTGTCTTTGCGTTGAGGAACTCGCGCATGCCTGCGGCGGAGAGTTCGCGTCCATAGCCGGAGCGCTTGACGCCGCCAAATGGCAGGCGCGGATCGCTGGCGACGATCTCATTAAAGAAGATGGCGCCACATTCGAGCGCTTCTGCGAAGTGGCGCTGCTCGGCTTCGCTGCGCGTCCAGACCGAGGCGGCCAGGCCGAATGGAGTATCGTTGGCGACGCGGATGGCGTCCCCCATGTCGTGCACGCGGAAGAGCATGGCGACCGGGCCGAAGAGCTCCTGGCGGTAGACCTCGCATTCGCGCGGAACATCGGCGAGCACCGTAGGCTCATAGTAATTTCCTTTGCCGACCATGCGCGCACCGCCGGTGAGCACGCGGGCGCCTGCCTTCATCGCGGCCTGCACCTGCGCGTCGAGTTCATTGACCTGGGCTTCGTTAGCGAGGGGGCCGATCTCGGTCTCATCCCTGATAGGATCGCCGACCTTGAGGTCGTCCATGGCCTGGATGAAGCGCGGCTCGAAGTCGTCGTAGATGGCATCGGCGACGAGGATGCGCTTGGCGCAGATGCAGGATTGGCCGCTGTTGATGGCGCGGGCCCTGGCGGCCGCGGCCACGGCTGCGTCGAGGTCTGCTGAGGGCATGACGATGAACGGGTCGCTGCCGCCTAGCTCCAGCACAGACTTCTTGATGAACCAACCTGCCTGTGCGGCGATCGCCCGTCCGGCGGCCTCGCTGCCGGTGAGCGTGACGGCGGCGACGCGCTCGTCGGCAAGGATGTGCTCGACCTGCGAGGTTTCGATAAGCAGCGTCTGGAAGATGCCGCGCGGGAAGCCGGCACGGCGCACCAGCGACTCAATGGCGAGGGCACACTGCGGCACGTTGGAGGCGTGCTTCAGCAGGCCCGCGTTGCCGGCCATCAGCGCGGGCGCGAGGAAGCGAAAGACCTGCCAGAGCGGGAAGTTCCAGGGCATGACGGCGAGGACGACACCCAGCGGGTCCCAGCGGACGTAGGCTTCTCTAGCGGCCTCGCCGCCGCCGATGTCGATGTATTCCGATGCGAGGATTCGCGCGGCGTTGGAGGCGTAGTAGCGGCACCCGAGCGCGCACTTGGCCACCTCGGCGCGCGATTGCGCGATAGGCTTGCCCATCTCAGCGGTGATGAGAGCCGCCAACTCCGCGGTCTCGGAATCGAGCAGATGGGCGAGCTTGTTCATCCAGAGCTCGCGGTGGGCGAGTGGGACGGATGCGTACTCTTCGAAGGCCGTCCGCGCGAGCGCGATCTTCTCTTGCACCGCCTCATCGGTGATGGACGCAAAGCTCTTCAGCAGAACGCCATTAGCCGGATTGATGGAGTGGATCGGCATAAAGGTTTGGATGCAGACTGCCTGGTTCTATTCCGATGCCAGCAGCGCGAGCGTGGAGGCCAGTACGCGCGTTCCGGTGGCGATGTCTTCGGCTTTCGCGAATTCGTCGGGCCGGTGGCTGACGCCGCCGCGGCAGGGAATGAAGATCATGGCGATGGGCGCGACTTGCGCCATGAAGAGCGAGTCGTGGTAGGCGCGGCTGACCATATGTTTGGCCGTGACGCCTTGGGCGCGGCAGACCTCATCGATGACATTGACGATGTGCGGCGAGGAGAGTGCGGGCTGGTCTGCGTTAACGAGAGCCTCGGCGATGCGCACATCGCGGCGGGCGGCAATCTCTGCGACGTCCGCGCGGACGGACTGCATGACGCCCTCGCGGCGAGCGGGGTCGATGTCGCGGATGTCCACCTGCAAAGTGACGCGGCTGGGCACACTGTTCACAGCCCCAGGGAAGACGTCGCAGGTGCCGACGGTGGCGACGGTATCGATGGCGCGAGTGGACAGGGCGTGTTTCTCGAGCGAGAGGATGACTTCGGCGGCGGCGCAGAGCGCGTCGCGGCGGTCAGGCATAAGCAGCGCACCGGCGTGACCGCCCAGACCTTCGATGGTGAAGCGGTAGCTCGCGGGCGCGGCGATGGCAGTGACAATGCCGAGCGGGATGCCCTCGCGCTCGAGCAGCGGTCCCTGCTCGATGTGCAGCTCGACCCACGCATGGTAGAAGCCCTTGGGCAGGCGGACCGAGGAGAGCGGACCGGGGAAGCCGCCAGCGGCGCGGACCTCGGCGAGCGTCTCGTCTTCTGCGCCGCGCTGTGCGCCATGCAGTGCATCGGCCTTAGCCGGATCGATAATGCCGCCCAGAAGGCGGCTGCCGATGCAGCCGATGCCGAAGCGTGTGGGCTCTTCAGACGTGAGGAGCACAAGCTCGATCGAGCGGCGCGGCCGAATGCCGGAGCGTTGCAGGGCGCGGATGGCCTCCAGGCCGCCAAGCACGCCGACGGTACCGTCATACATTCCAGCGTGAGGGATGGCGTCGATGTGCGAGCCGGTGGCGACGGAGGGCAGATCTGGTTCTGTGCCCACCCATCGGAAGAAGGTATTGCCGACGGCGTCCTCGCGGATCTGAAGGCCGGAAGCCGACGCAAGCTCTTTGAGCCACGCGCGCGCACGGAGGTCGTCCGGCGTGAAGACGACGCGCGTGACGCTGGTGCCGAGCGGCGATGGCTCGGCGTGGGTGAAGGCGGCGAGAGCGTGGAGTTCGCCAAGGAGGCGCGCAGAGTCTACGGAGACCTCAATACGGGCGGAGTCGGCGGGCATGTGAGCCTCCTTAACAACACCTGGACCGGCTTGCTGCCTGGCGGGGCGATAACACCCAGGCTAGCGCGCGCCTCAGCCGAGCGGGTGCCGGTTCCAGTCCTTATAGATTAGATACTTCGCTGGGGTCTTGCCGAGCGCGCCGAACCACTGTGGGCAGAAGGGCGCCATCCAGATGAAATCGCCGGCGGTGACGGGATACCACGCGTCGCCCAGGCGATAGATACCGCCGCCTTCAAGCATCAGCAGGCCATGTTCCATTACGTGAACCTCAACCTGGCTGAGCGAAGCTCCGGGCGAGTAGGTCATGGTGTTGACGGCGAAGTCGAAGGCGGGCGCGTCCGGCAGCAGCGCGCGCACCTGGAGGTCGGGGTCCCCGTTGAGTGCAGTTGCGGCAACGTCTCCCTCGCGCCCGATATGCAGTTGAGGAGCAGCGATGCCTTCGAGCGGCTGATATGGCTTCTCGATGATTGCGATGCGTGCGGTGGTGCGCGCGATGATGTGGAAGGTGGACTGTGGCGGGAGATACGCGCAGCCGCCGGCAGCGAGGGAGTTTTTCTGAGTACGCAAGCGATGGATGGCTGCGGAGATAGCTGCGGAGGGCTTCTGCGAGGTCAGGTTGATTTCGCCGGAGAGAACGTAGAGGAAGCGCTGCGTTGCTGCGGGAGCAAGCGTTCCGCCGGGTTCAAGCTCGACGGTGTATTGCGTGAAGGCCGCGCCGGCCACAGGCGAGATGTGCACGATGGCCAGGCCGCCGGTGAGGCCGGGCAGCGGCGAGCGGACGAAGGTGTCCGGCGTGTGCAGCAGGTGGTCGCGGCGGCTGGAGCCGCGCGTGTGGCCGAGGTTATGCATGGCGGACCTCGCCGTAGGAGCGCGCGTTGGAGACGAGTTGATCGAGCATCGCCTTATCATCGCGCAGGCGGGTCAGGAACTCCAGTCCGGCAGCGAGTGCGGCCTCAACATCGGCAGGCAGGACAGCCTCGTCCGGGTGATGGCTAAGGCCGCCGGGAGTGCGCAGGAAGAGCATCGCACTTGGCACGCGGCGTGCCAGAATCATGGCGTCATGGCCCGCGCCGCTGGTTAGCGTACGCGCAGGATTGCTGGTGATGCGCGTGACGGACGCGGCAATCAGCGAGGTAAGAGCGGAGTCCATGGGGACGGCGGACTGGTCGAGTAGGCTGGTGTGTTCGAGGGCGACGCTGCGCGAGGATGCGGCAGATTGCGCGAAGGCGAGAAGATGACCTACGGCCGCTGTGCGGATGGAATCCTGCGCATGGCGGACGTCGAGAGTGGCAATCGCTCGTCCGGGGACGACGTTGCCGGCGGCAGATGGGATGTCCAGCTTGCCAACGGTGGCGACAAGGCCCGGCGTGGCTGCAGCATGGCGCTCCACCTCAACCACCCAATCGGCGGCGGCGGCGAGCGCATCGTGCCGCAGCGGGCCCATGGGCGTAGTGCCGGCGTGGTTGGCGTGGCCGGTGAAGGTGAGCGTCATCCGCGTCTGTCCGGCAATAGCATCGACAACAGCGAGGGCCAAGTCTTCGCTCTCAAGCACAGGGCCCTGCTCAATGTGGAACTCAAGATAGGCGAAGGTTGCGGGATCGATTGCCGCGCCCGCAAGCAGCGACGGGTCGAGGCCGAAGTTACGCATGGCCTGTGCGATAGAGATTCCGCTGCTGTCCGCGCGCATTAGGGTCTCGGCATCCAGCTCGCCGATCAGGGCGAGGCTGCCGAGAAAGGGCTTCGCGAAGCGAACGCCCTCTTCTTCGGAGAAACCGACAACTTCAATCGCGAAGGGCATTGCTTCGCCCGTCGCGTCGATCTGTGCGGCGAGTTCTTCGATGAGCGCGACGCCCATCACCACGCCGAGAACGCCATCGAATGCGCCGGCATTGGCGACGGTGTCGAGGTGCGAGCCGACGAGAAGTCGTGGGGCATCCGGAGTCGCGGCAGCCAGAACGCCACGTAGATTCCCGGCAGCATCAATGCGCGCCTGCATGCCCGCTGCGCGCATCCAGCCGGTGAAGAGTTTGTGCACGCGATGCGTCGACGGCGCGAGAAAGGTGCGGGTGATCTCACCGGGGACCTCGCTACATTGCGCGATCTCTCGGCAGCGGGAGATTACGCGATCCGCACGAGCTGGATGCGAAAGACTGCTCAAGCGATGCGCCTGACTCGGGCCTCGATATGGCCAGCGGGCTCGTCCGTAGGCACGAAGATCTCGTTGGGATTCTTTTCTCCGAAGCGTTCGAGATCGATCAGCAGGCAATGCTTGTTCGGCATGACGAGATCGATCTGATCGGCGGCGGACGTCGATTCGAGCGCGGCCTTGCCCATGGCGTACAGTGTCTCCTGCACGGACTTGCTCTTATGATCGGCAAAAGCTGCGAGCATGGCCTCGCGCAGCGCGGCGCGCGCGGCGTCGAAGTTGATGCGATCGGAGGTATAGCGCCACTCGGCGGTGACCGCGGTACAGAAGAGGCGATCGCTGGTCTCCTTCAGTGTGGTGAGCTCGTCTTTGATGTAGCCCTCGAAGGCGGAGTCGGCGGTTTTCATTACGACAAGGTCTTCGAGGCCGGAGGAGATCGTGAACACGCCGCCCTGCGCGCGCGAGACTGTCGTGGTGGCCAACTCGCCGGAGCCGCGGATGAAGCTGCTGGGATGCGGCTTGCCGCCGACCGTCAGCCGCTTCCACATGTGGCCTTTGACCAAGATGGTGACCGAGGAAACCTGCGGATTGCGGCTGAGGAGGAAGTCGACCAGGTCTTTCGCGTAGCCTTCCATCGAGGTTGCGGAAGACTTCTTCGCGACCCAGTAGACGGTGTTCTTCATGGTGTCCGTCGGCAGGATCTTGCTGTTGTCGCCGTCGTAATGTGCAGTGTCGAAGTCTCCGGTCAGCAGCACCTGCACGGTCCACTCGCAGAGTTCGGTGCCCGTGGGGGTGCGGATGACCTTCATCAGCCGGACGCGGGATTTTCCGTAACGGTTTTCAGCGAGTTCGATCATTTGTTCTCTTCCCTGTTACAAGATACGGGCCTTCCGAACTACAAAGGTTACAAACCGATGCCCTTCAGCTTCCGCGATACGTCGTATACCCATTGGCCGCCAGCAGGAGCGGAATGTGGTAGTGCTCGGCGGGGTCGGCGACGGTGAAGACGATTTCGACGAAGGGGTAGAGCGAAGCCGCATGATGCGCGCGGAAGTAGGCGCCAACGTCAAAGTGGAGCTTGTAGTCAGCGGCGGCGAGAGCGTGCCCGCCCAGCAGGGTGCGGCAGCGGCCGTCGGAGTCGGTGAGGGCCGAACCGACCTGATGCCAGGCGCCATCCCGATGGTGGTGGAGCGTGATGGCGACATCGGCGGCGGGCCGGCCGAGATGCGTGTCGAGAATATGCGTTGAAAGTCCCATGGCCATCAATGAAGGATTCGATTGTACGACGAAAACCTGCGTTATTGAGCGATTCCCAGCCAGCGGCGAAGGCGCAGCTGGGTGATCTGGCGCTGCTGCTCGACGGCCTCGCGCAGTTCCTGCTCGGGCGCGTTGTTTATGCGCTTGCGAAGGATGGCCAGTATCTCGGCGCTGGATTTGCCCGAAGCGCAGACGAGAAAAATACGGCCGAACTTTGCTTTATATTCGCGATTGCCCTCAGCCAGTGCGAGCTTTGCGGCCTCATCCTGTGAGGCCATGGCTGCGCTCTGCTCGCCCGAAGACCAGGAGAGCGACTGCGCGGTTGCGGCCTGTGCATGACGCTGGCCGATACGCGGGTGGCTGTCGAAAGCCTGCTGCCAGTCGGCCTCGGGAAGCGCAAGCCAGATGGCATCGGAGGCGGCAAAGAGCGACTCCGGGGTGGTGAATGGCCGTTGGGTCGCGAGCTTCTCCGCCCACGCCTGCGAGCCGCAGCAGGGCAGGATCTCGCACGCGGCCTCCGCGGCAGGGAGCGAATTCCAGCGAGTAAGCGATTTGTTGGGAAGGGTCATCGCGCGGAGGCCTCCGCCCTTTGTTCACGACCCGATGCGGCCTTGGCAAACTGCGGCGACGCACCTCGTGTCTGGCGCTGATAGACAGCCGCCCCGCGCATATATGTTGCCTCGACGCGGCCAAGCAAGCTCTCGCCAACATAGGGCGAGATGGCGTGGCGCGTGTGGAGGTCGCCGCTTGCAGGCTGAAACTCTGCCTCCGGATCGAAGACGACAAAGCTGGCCTCACGGCCGTGCGCGAATATGCCTGCGCGATCGCTGAAGCCTGCGAGCCAAGCGGGTGCGGAGGACATCCAACGGGCAAGGTCGTCCAGACTGAAACCGCGTCGCATGGAACCGCTCCAGACGGCGGAGAGGGCTACCGAGAGGCTCGCGATGCCGCCCCAGGCGAGATCGAAGCGGCCTTCGTCGGTCCGCTTCATTGCAGGAGGACAGGGAGAGTGGTCGGTGACGACCATATCGATCAGGCCTTCACGGAGCGCCTCCCACAACTGTTCCAGGTTCTCGCGCGACCGAATGGGCGGCGCGCACTTCAACAGGGTCGCGCCGTCGGGAATGTCTTCTGCAGCGAAGTGCAGATAGTGCGGGCAGGTTTCAATAGTGATCGGCAGGCCCTCGGCACGCGCGGCACGGAGGTCTGGCAACGCTTGCGCCGTGGCCAGGTGCACGATGTGCAGCCGGAAGCGGTACTGGCGGCAGAGCGCGATCATCATGCGGATGGCTCCGACCTCGGCCTCGTCGGGCCGTGAGGCAAGGTAGGTTGCGTAGCTGCGCCAGTTGGCGTTGCGGGCGTTGAGCGTGGAGGTCGCGCTCTCAATGTGCTCGGCCAACTCGGCGTGCACCAGCAACGGCAGACCGGATTCAGCGATGGAGGGCAGCGAACGCTCGAGCTGCTCGCGGTCGATCATGGCGAAGCCGTCGCAGCCGGGATAGATGAGGAAGCACTTGTACCCGCGAACGCCGGCCCGTGCCAGCGGCAGGATGTGTGCCTGGTTGTCGGCCACCGCCCCGCCCCATGCGGCCCAGTCGATCAGGCACTGGTTGCCACCGTTCGGGCCGCCGGAATTTGCAGCGACTCGCTTTGCCTCAAGCGCAGCGACAGTGGTGGTCTCCGGCAGGCAGTTCAGCGGCATATCCACCAGCAGGGTGTAGCCCCCGGCGGCGGCGGCCCGTGTGCCGGTCGCGAAGCCCTCCCATTCGGTGCGGCCGGGCTCGTTGATATGGACGTGGGTGTCCACCAGGCCGGGTAGGATCGCGAGCGCGCCGAAGTCGGTCACATGCGCATCTGCGGGCAGTTCCTCCGGGGCGCAGACGGCGCGGATGATGCCGTCTTCCACCAGCAGCGCGGCGCGGCGCGTTCCCTCCGGCGTGACCACACGCTCGGAGACGAATGCGCGGCGTTCGTTGGCAGATGCAGGAGCCATGCTGGCTATTATCTTCGACCGCGGGCGATGCGTATAACTGTAGATGTGGCGATTTCAGCTGGACGGGAAGATGATTATCAGTACTGTCAAGGCAAATCCGGAGTTTATGCGGCGGGCCATCGCGCTGGCGACGGAGAATGTCGCCAAGGGCGCAGGCGGGCCGTTCGGCTGTGTGGTGGTGCGTGCGGGCGAGGTGATCGCGACCGGCGTGAACCAGGTGACGGCGGCCAATGATCCGACGGCGCATGCCGAGGTGACGGCGATCCGCGCGGCGTGCAAGGTGCTGGGCAGCTTCCAGCTCTCCGGCTGCACGGTCTACACCAGCTGCGAGCCCTGCCCGATGTGCCTGGCCGCGCTTTACTGGTCGCGCTGCGATGCGATCTTTTTCGGCAACACGGCGGCGGATGCGGCGGCAGCGGGGTTTGACGATTCCTTTCTCTATGCCGAGGTGGCGAAGCCGATCGCCGAGCGCACGATTCCCACGGCGAGACTGCTGGGCAGTGAGGCGATCGAGAGTTTTGACAGATGGCGCTCCAGCCCGAATAAGATCGAATACTGACCATGGCGACAAAAAAAGCTGCAAAGAAGATTGCGAAGAAGAGTGCGGGCTCGAGCGCGTCCAATGGCTCTACGCCGGTGAAGATCGCGCTGGTGGGCTTTGGCACGGTGGGCAGCTCGGTGGCGAAGGTGCTCGCGCAGCAGAAGTTCGCGGGCGTGGAGCTGACGCACATCTATAACCGCGATGTGGCGCGCAAGCGCGCGTCGGAGAAGGCGAAATGCGTGCCGTCGAGCGTGGTGTGGACGGAGGACTTCGATGTCATCCTCAAGTCTGACGCGCAGATCGTGGTCGAGCTGGTCGGCGGGCTGAACCCAGCGGAAGGCTGGCTGCGCAAGGCGTTTGCCGCGGGCAAGTCTGTGGTCACGGCGAACAAGCAGCTGATCGCGTATCGCGGGACGGCGTTGAACAAACTCGCCGCCCAGCATGGCGTGCAGCTGATGCATGGTGCGGCGGTGGCGGGCGGTGTGCCGGTGATCGCGGGCATCCTGCAGGGTCTCTCGGGCGATGCGATCACGCGCATCAGCGGCATCGTGAACGGGACCTGCAACTTCATCCTCAGCAAGATGGAGACCGGCGCAAGCTACGCCGCGGTGCTGAAGGACGCGCAGGCGCTGGGCTACGCGGAGGCGAATCCCTCGGCCGATGTGGACGGCTACGATGCGCGGGCGAAGCTGTGCATCTTGTCGCGCGTGGCGCTGCACGCGGAGATCGATCCGGACCAGGTGGCGACGCAGAGCATTGCATCTGTTGAGGCCATCGATTTTGCTTACGCGAAGGAGCTGGACTGTACGATTCGCCAGGTCTCGCAGGCGCAGCTGGATGGCAAGCTGGTGCAGGCGCGCGTGGCCCCGATGCTGGTGCCGCTGACATCGCCGATTGCGTGGTCGCACGGCACGCAGAACATGGTGGTGACGAGTGGCAGGTTTGGCGGCGACGTGGTCTTTAGCGGACACGGAGCGGGCGGAGAACCCACTGCTGTAGCCGTGGTCTCGGACATTCTGGCGGTGGCGCAGCGGTCGGTTGCGGTCGAGCTGCCGGTGCGGCGGCGCGAGGTGACGGGCGAGTTTCTGGCGCCGTTCTACCTGCGCTTCGTGGTGGACGACCGGCCGGGCATCGTGGCGGGCATTGCGACCGCGCTGGCCAAGGTGGGCGCGAATATCGATTCGCTGCTGCAGCATCCAGGGCACCCGAAGCATCGGCTGCCGTTCGTGATCACCACCGAACCGTGCCTGACCTCGACCATCGAGAAGGCGGTTGCGGCGATGGCGAAGATGGACTGCATGCTGGAGCGGCCGCTCTGCCTGCAGATCCTGACCCAGGACGATAAAGCGGAATAGACCTCCTCGTATTGCGTTGTCACCAAATCAGTACTTCGGCATGGTGGGGTCGATCTTGTCGGCCCAGGCGAGGACGCCGCCAGCGAGGTTGGCCACGTTGGTGAAGCCGTGCTGCTTCAGGATCAATGCGGCCTTCTGGCTGCGCGAACCGGAGCGGCAGTGCAGGATCACCTCGTCGTTTTTGTGGGAGGCGATCTCGCCGATGCGCTTCTCGAGTTCGCCGACCGGGATCAGCGGCGCGCCGAGGTTGGCGATAGGCACCTCGTGCGGCTCGCGCACGTCGAGCAGGAAGAAGTTCTCGCCCGCGTCGCGCTTGCGCTTCAGTTCCTCGACCGAGACCTGCGGGATGCCGTCGACGATGGGCGACTCGGCGACGGCCTTGTCACGGGCGACCTCCAGCGGGCCAACTTCGGCGGGCTTGGGGACGCCGCAGAACTGGTCATAGTCGATCAGCTCGGTGACGGTGGGATGAGTCCCGCAGACCGGGCAGTCGGGGTTCTTGCGCAGCTTGAGCTGGCGGAAGTTCATGCCCAAGGCGTCTACGAGAAGGAGACGCCCGATCAGGGGGTCTCCTATTCCTAAGATGAGCTTGATGACTTCGGTGGCCTGGATGACGCCGACGAGGCCGGGCAGGATGCCGAGCACGCCACCTTCCGCGCAGGAGGGGACGAGGCCGGGCGGCGGCGGCTCCGGGTAGAGGCAGCGGTAGCACGGGCCTTCCTTGGTGGCGAAGACGGAGGCCTGGCCCTCAAAGCGGAAGATGGAGCCGTAGGCGTTGGGCTTGTTGCCGGAGAGCACGCAGGCGTCGTTGACCAGGTAGCGGGTCTGGAAGTTGTCGGTGCCGTCGGCGATGACGTCGTAGTCCTTGAAGATCTCGAGCGCGTTGGCGCTGGTGAGCATCGTGTTGTGCTTGACGACGTTGAGGTAGGGATTGAGGCCCTTGAGCATGATCTCGGCCGAGTCCACCTTGAGCTTGCCGACGGTGGCAGTGGAGTGGATAATCTGGCGCTGGAGGTTGGAGGCATCGACAACGTCGAAGTCAACCAGGCCAATGGTTCCGACGCCGGCGGCGGCCAGGTAGAGCGAGAGCGGCGCGCCGAGGCCGCCGGTGCCGACGCAGAGGACCTTGGCGGCTTTCAGTTTTTGCTGGCCCTCCATGCCCACCTCGGGCAGGATGAGGTGGCGGGAGTAGCGGGAGATCTCGTCGTTGGAGAGCTTGGGGAGTTCGAGTTTGGTTGGTTCGAGGGTTGCGGTTGGCATGGCTCTTATTAGATTGCGCCTTCCGCGCTGGGATTCAGACCGCCGGCGATGGAGGGGATGATGGTGAGTTCGTCGGAGTCGGTGGTGGCGGTGGCCTCCTTGGCGGGGAGGTAGCGGATGTCGTCGTCGTTGAGGTAGATGTTGACGAAGCTGCGCAGCTTGCCCTCGGGCGTGTAGAGGTGGCCTTTGAGGTCCGGGTAGTTGCTGGTGAGCGAGGCGAGCGTTTCGGCGATGGTGGCGCCAGCGACGGTGACGGTGGGCTGGCTGCCGGTGTAGGCGCGCAGCGGAGTTGGGATATTGATCTTCATCGGGCTTGGTCCTCTACCCCCCCCCCGGGGGGGTGGGTATACCTAAGTGCTCTGTTTCTATTCAGTTGCAGCATACTGGCTACAGCTGTTTCATTTGAGACGGTTTACGCACACCACATTGCAGGCAAAGGGGTTAACCGGCGTGGGCCGGCCCGGTACAGAGAATGATGGGGCTTGAAGAGAAGCAGATTCCTTCGCACTCGCTCGTCGCTGCGCTTGCGAGCGAACGCTGCGGAATGACAAGGCTTTTACGCGATGCGGTCATATTCTCCCCTGCTTCCATTATAAGCGTTGGAGCAAAACTACTCTGCCAAGTGGATGTTGTTTCAGGTGAGTGGGTTAGGTGGTTTGGGGGCTTGACACGATTCTAACTGCAGGTCCCTCGACTTCGCGGAGTACTGCCGTCCTCCGCTTCGCTCGGGATGACAGTTCTGTGGTGGGCTCCAATATCCGGGCTAAAGCCCGGACCTATCTCAGAAGCAACAGCAACAACAAAAACAAATGCGGGGATTCTTCGCCTACGGCTCAGAATGACAAGTCCGAGCAGTAGTGCAACGCAACACACCCTTCGCTGCGCGAAGGATGGGCCACCCGCATTCGTGGCCCGGCTTTCTAGGTGGTGATCTCGATGGGTTCGTCGAGGAATTGCTTGTCTTCCTCGCTGGTACCGGAGAGGAAGAAGGAGTTGGTGATGGCGGCCTTGCCGTGCTCGATGGCAGTGATGATGTAGCTGCAGCCGACCCAGTGGGCCTCGGCGAAGTCAGTCTGCGACCACTGCGCGGGGTGGTCGGGGTGGGAGTGGTAGAAGCCGACGATATCGAGCGAGAGGCCGCGGGCCTGGCGCTGGATTTTGATGAGCTCCTCGGGCGCGATGTGGTAGCGGTCGTGGGCGCGGTCGGTGCGGGTGTTGCCGGCGCGGACGATCTGGCGGACGCGGTTGCCTTCGGGCGTGGCGTTGCCGAGGAGGACGCCGCAGCACTCGTAGGGGTAGGTCTCCTCGCCGTGGGCGCGGAGGGCGGTGTAGTCGGAGTGGGTGAGGAAGAGCATAGTTTTAGTTCTCAGTTGATGGTTGTTAGTTGTTAGTTTAGTGGCGGAACAGCATCGCATTCTCAACGCCCTAAAACGGGAACGAATCGCTATTTCCCCAATCAAATATCTTTTCCCGGAGATTTCTGGGTCTGACAAAGACGATCACCTCGCCGGGTTGTGGCAAAACGGCGACTTTGCCGCAGGTGTTTGCCGAAGTGGCCCCGTGCTCAAGCACCTCTCTTGTTGAGAACTCGATCTCCTTCCATCGTTCCTTAGGCATGCTTTCAGGGAAGGCACACGATGGATTATCTGAACCGCTATAGGCGATCAACGTATCGCCGTACTTTAGCACTGGGTTGATGGCTCCAGAACCTCCACAACCTAGCGCTGGATCATAAGTGAAATTCGCTTCCAGTTCGAGGCGCAGTCCGGCTATACCGTCCTTGCCTGTCGGAATAAATACTGTCTTTAGCGGGTCATTCTTCATCCAGACGCCCGCGCAGGCGTGCGCGATGATGTGTCCTGTCTTTCCATCCACAAGCTTGATCTGAATAGTTTGTGCATGGAGTGCAGCCGAGCCTGAGGCGACGACGAGAAAGACAAGAGCACAGACAAATGCGGGGGTCCCTCGACTTCGCAGAGTGCTGACGCCCTCTGCTTCGCTCGGGATGACGGCCTTTGCGTTGGTTCGGATGTCCGGGCTAAAGCCCGGACCTATCTCAGAAGCGAAGGCGAACCGGCTTCGCACTACTCCTCCTGCCAGAAGCGTTCGGAGAGGTATTTGTCGGCGGAGTCGGCGAGGATGGCGACGATGACGGCCTCGCGACCGGCGCGGTGTTCGCGCTCAGCGATCTGCAAGGCGGTGGCGACGGCGCCGGCGGCCGAGACACCGACGAGGATGCCGTCGCGGCGGCCGAGTTCGCGCGCCATGGAGTAGGCGCGCTCGGTCTCCATGAAGATGTTTTCGTCCGCGAGGGTGGCGTCATAGATCGGCGGGACGATTGCGGTTGCCATGTGCTTGAGACCTTCAAAGCCGTTGAAGGGTGAGTCCGGCTGCATGGAGATGCACTGGATGGCGGGATTCAGCTCACGCAATCGTCTCGTGTTTCCCATAAACGTCCCGCTGGTGCCGAGGCCGGCGATGAAGTGGGTGATGAGGCCGTCGGTCTGGCGCCAGATCTCATTGGCGGTGGTGCGGTAGTGGGCCTTCCAGTTCTGGGGATTGCCATACTGGTCGGCGTACATGTAGCGGTCGGGGTGGGCGGCGGCGAGCTCGCGGGCCTTGCGGATGGCGCCGTCGGAGCCGTCGGCGGGGTCAGTCCAGATAACTTCAGCCCCATAAGCCGCGAGGATGTTCTTGCGCTCCTCGGAGACGTTGGAGGGGACGCAGAGGGTGACGGGGAAGTCGAGCGCGGCGCCCAGCATGGCATAGGCGATGCCGGTGTTGCCGGAGGTGGCGTCGAGCAGGCCGCGGGATGCGCCGGTGCGGGACTGGTGGAACTTGAGCAGGCCGCGCTTTTCGGCGTCGGTGACAATGGAGGCGGCGGCGCGGTCCTTGATGGAGCCGCCGGGGTTGGTCCACTCGGCCTTGCCGAGGATCTGAATGCCGGATGCGTTGGGGATGTGGCGGGCAACCAGGTCATTCAAGGAGAGCAGCGGCGTGTTGCCGATGCGCTCCAGGACGGTGACGCCGAGGGGGCGGGTTGCGGTTGCGGCTGTGCTGGGAGAGGTTTCCATGGGGGCTTTCCGTCGTTGTGCTGCTGGAGATGGGTTCGTCGAAGAAGATTCGGCGGTCTCAGCGACAACAGCAACAGAGTTTCAGCATGGTGAGAAGCCCCCAAAAGGAACGGGATGAGGCGAAATCGGCTCGCATGGATGGCGCGGGTTTGAATGGCCCGGTGCGATGTGCGAGAGTTAAACCAAGTCTACCGTATGACAAAGAAGATCACGATACCGAGATTCGACGAGGCGCTGGCAGCGCTGGCCGGAGACAAGTTTGATGTCTCCGAGGCGCGGAATGGTGCAGATGGCGGGATCGCGCTGACGAAAAGCACTGCGAAGGCCTACCAGGTGCGGAAGTACGGTGTGGCGGCGGAGATTGCCGCGGCGCCGGACGGGACCACCATGGTGACGAAGCGGCCGGGGTGGCTGCTGGGCGGCGAGATTGCGCGGCTGGTGGACAAGGGCTACCAGAAGTTCCTGAAGACGGCGAAGCTGGAGATTCCGGCGACGGCGGACCACCTGCATGCGATCCACGAGTTCAGCGAAGAGCTGAAGCAGGCGGCGGGTGCGACGAGTCTGTACAACGAGTCGCTGGGCACGACGAGCGATAAGTATGTGTATGACCGGGTGAAGGGGCGGGAGTAGGAAGGTTCGGCATATGCAAGAGCAAGTCTTCCTGCTGTATCACATTCGACCGACCGGACAGCTTCTCCTTGTTGGCGCATATTCGTGCGAAGAGAACGCCAAAGCTGCAATTCAACGGCTAAAGGGCAAACCGGGTTTCGCTCAATACCCAGATTGCTTTGAGTATCACGCTTACGATCTGAACGGTGATCTCTGCGCCAACGGTTTCTCCGAAGATGAAGAGGGCGATGATTCAGCCGAGGAAGTACCGCCACTCCTCAACTAGCGTTTGCTGCGTTGCCATTCGCGGTAGGCGGCGCTTTTGGAGAGGCCGCGGGCGCGGGCGACGCGCTTGAGCGCGTCCATTTCTGACAATTTTTCGGATTGCATGAGGGCGCGGACTTCCTGCGCGAGGGAGAGCTGTATCTGCGTGGATGATGACTCTGCGGAGTTGGTCTGCGCGGTAGAAGCGGGCGTAAAGAGCAGGACGAACTCGCCTTTGATACTCGGGCGTGCGGACAGTGTTTTGCGCAGGTCGGAGACGGCGCCGCGGAGGAACTCTTCGTGCAGTTTGGTGAGTTCGCGGGCGAGGACGATGGGCTGGGCGGGGCCGAAGACGGCTTCGATGTCGGCGAGGGTGGCGAGGATGCGGTGCGGGGCCTCGTAGAAGATGTGGATGCCTTCAGAAAAAGCAGCCGCAGGTCCCTCGACTCGCGCTGCGCGCTCGCTCGGGATGACAGAGTTTTTTAGGGTTTCGAGAACCGTGCGGCGCTGGCCTTCTTTGGCGGGGAGGAAGCCGTGGAAGGTGAAGGCGGCGGAGTTCTCTGTGCGGGAGGAGTCCGTCGCGAGCAGGCCGCTGGCGATGAGGGCTGCGAGAGCGGCGTTGGCTCCGGGGATGGGGTAGACGGGGATGCGGGCGGCGATGGCCGCGGCGGCGATCCCGGCACCGGGATCAGAGATGCCCGGAGTGCCGGCGTCGGAGACGACGGCGATGCGCGCGCCGGACTGGAGCTGGGCGACGAGCTCTTCCGTGCGTGAGGCCTCATTGTGCTGGTGGTAGCTGACGGTGGGGGTCGTGATCTGGAAATGGTTGAGGAGCTTCTGGGTCTGGCGGGTGTCCTCGCAGGCGATGCGGTCTACGTTGCGCAAGACACGCAACGCGCGGAGGGTGATGTCTTCCAGATTGCCGATGGGCGTGGCGACGAGATAGAGGCCGGGGGCGAGGGGCTTCTGCTGATTGGGCTCTTCGTCTGGGTTCGCCGTCACTCAAGCATTATCCCCCACTCATGCGCTCTGCCACCTCAGCGAGCAAAGACCGCTCGCTGGCGACCCCCGGGTCGCTGCACATGCATGGGACGCGCATTTCGAAAGAGCAGGTCCTTCGACTTCGGATCGCGCTGGTGCGCAATCCTTCGCTCAGGATGACAGGGCTGTTGTTACGCGGCTTTGCCGCGGCGGGAGGGCTTGGGGGGTGCGGCGGGTTCCTGGCGCAGGAGGGTGCGGACGGTGGCGACAAGGTCGGTGGGGCCGTCGCAGGTGTGCATGAGGCGTCCGAGGAGTCCGGTGGGCACCCGCGCAGGCTGCGGGAGAGCGCGGGTGATGGTCCCGGGCCAGCGGGTGGCGGCGAGAGCGCTGGCGGCGGTGCGGTCGGCGGGCGAGAGCTGAGGGCAGAGGAGGATGAGGCGGATCGGGGGATCCCTGGGGATCGAGGCCATCTCGGCGAGGGAAGTTGCGGTGGAGACGCCGTAGCCTCGGGTCTCCAGTACCCAGTGGTGGGTGGCGAGGAGATCGGGCTGGCGGCCAAAGAGCAGGATGGTGTGGGTCGCCTTTATGAGGCACCTCGAAAGGGAATTGCAGGGCCAACTGAAAGACCCTGGGCTGTGACCGTTACGAGAGTAACTGTCTATTCAGATGCACGTCAGATGCACGTCGAACGCACTTTGAGTTTCGACGCGCGGGTGCGCGGGCTACGGGAGTTGATGGGATGAAGCAGATTGCAGTGCGATCAAAGCCTGGCGGCTAGTCGTCTCCGTCGCTGCGGCGGACGCGGCGGCTCTGGTTGAGCAGGCCCATGGACTGGGAGAGGTTTCCCGGGGTGACGATGCCGACGATGCGCTCGCCGTCCATCACGGGGACGAGTTGGGCGCCCTGCTCGCCCATGATGCGGCGGAGGGTCTTGACGAGGGAGTCGTCGGGCTGGGCGGTCTGGAAGGTGCGCTGCATGACGCCCTGGACGTAGCTGTTGCCGTGGGCGGCGAGGGCCTCGAGCAGGTTCTGGCGGGAGACGGAGCCGACGAGGGTGCCGCCGCGGACGACGGGGAAGACGTCCTGCATGGTGTGGACGGCGCGCTGGAGTGCGTCTTCGAGGGTGTCGGATGCGGAGAGGGTGGAGAACTGGGTGAGCATGATGTCGCGCATGCGGACCTCGCCCGCGTCGGAGGACGCGAGGCGGGCGGACTCCATCTGCGCGCCGATGAGGAGGAAGCCGCCCAGCAGCAGCAGCCAGATGTTGCCAATCAACAGCCCGGCGACCACGAGGGCGACGGCGAGCCAGAGGGCGTAGCCGCTGCGCAGGGTGAAGCCGAAGGCGGCGACGGGGCTGGATTCTGGGGTGGCGCGGCGGTCTTTGCCGCCGGGCGCGCCGGGTGCGCGGCCGGTGCGCAGGAGGCGTGCGCCGTCGAGGGGGAAGGCGGGCAGCAGGTTGACGATGCCGAGGAGAAGATTGAGCCAGACGGCCGCGCGCAATAGATGCTGCGGAGCGATCCAGGGGCGTGCTGTGACGGAGATACCGGGCGCTGAGGCGAGGATGATGGCGCCGAGAAGAAGTCCGAAGGCGATGGACGCGATGGGACCGACGGCGGCGAGAGAGCGTTCGATCTCCGGGGAAGAGGCGCGTTCGGCGGAATCGAGCGAACCCCAGGAGAGCAGACCTCCGGTGGGCAGCAGAAGGATGCCGCGCAGGTCGAGGTCAAACCAGGCGGCGGCGAGGGCGCGGGCTACCTCGCGCACGATGACAGCAAAGAGCAGCAGCAGCCAGAGGGCGAAGACGCGGCCGGGCGCGGTCCCCGAGACGACGCTGAGGGCGAGCGCCATTGCGAGCAGGAGCAGGAAAAAGCCGTGCAGCCGCACCTCGACTCCGAAGAAACGGCCAACCGGCATGCTCCATCCACGCATGGGGACAATTGTATGCGTTGGGAGAGTGGGCGGTGTTCTTTCCACTCATTGCGCAAAACGCGTGCGATGAATGGGGCACCCTAAATGCGGATGCGGCGATAATGGGGCGCCTGCGGCAATAATGAGACGATGCGGGTGATAGCAGGAAGATTCCGGTCGCGGATGTTGACCGCGCCGAAGGGCGATGCGACGCGGCCGACGAGTGACCGCCTGCGCGAGACGCTGTTCAGCATTCTTACGGCCGGTGCAGGAGGCGCGGGCATGGAGGGTACGCGGTTTGTCGATCTCTTCGCTGGGACGGGTGCGGTGGGGATTGAGGCGGTGAGCCGCGGCGCGGGGCGGGTGTGGCTGGCTGAGAAGGCGGAGCCGGCGCTGCAGGCGATCCGGGCGAATCTGAAGGCGCTGGGGATTGAGAGCGAGGCAGAGGTGGATGCGCGTGGGAGTATGGCGCTGCTGGAGCGGCTGGTGAAGGCGCAGACGAAGGTGGATGTGGTCTTCCTCGATCCGCCATGGGAGGCGGAGGCGGAGTATGCGCGCACGCTGGAGCTGCTGGGCAGCGAGCGCGGGCGGGCGATGCTGGCGCAGGGTGCGATGGTGATCGCCGAGCACAGCGCGAAGAAGCCGCTGGCGGAGCGATATGGCGCGCTGGTGAGAACGCGGGAGCTGAAGCAGGGGGATGCGGGGCTGAGCTTTTATGCAATTAGTACAAATCGCGCGCTGCTATAGTTTGTCCATTCGTCGTTAGCAATGTGGAGCTTTAGGTGGAATTCGATTACAAGCTGAGTGATGCAGAGATGCGCGAGGCATTCCGTATGAATCAATCATGGAAGTTCTGGGTTCATCCACTTCGCAAGAAACTCCATCTGTCGCTGATGATCATTGCATTTGTGCTCGGTATCGCTCTCGATGTCGTCGAACATCAGCAGTCGACTTGGGCAAATCTCAGTATTTTGCTGGGGCCTGAAGTGCTGGTACTTGTTGTCTTTTGGTGGAGGGTCTCTCGCAGCGTTAGCCAAATGGCCGTAAAAGTGAATGCGGCAACAGCAACAATTAGGCTGGGTGCCTTCGGCATTGAGACACGCTCGCGCAATGGATCGACGACCTCGGTGCCATGGTCGCACTACGACCGATGGAATGAGGGTAAGTTGGTGTTTACGGCCGGCAGTGGAAAGACATTTCGCACCATCCCCAAGAGGGCGCTGAGTGAGATGCAGATAGGCGAGGTGCGCGGGATTTTGCAGACGCAGATCCGGTCTTAATAGACTCTGCATGCTTCGGTCACCATTTCAGTTTACGGAGTGTTACGGAGTGGAGTTTGCGTGCAAGTTGAGCAACGCGGAGATGCGCGAGGCAGTGAGGCTGAACCGGACTAAGGTGACGCGGCTGTGGTGGCTGCTGCGGTATCTGCGCTTGATCATGGTCGTGGGCGTACTGCTGGTGGTGATGGTGGCGAATCTGCGGAGCCATCACCCCAACTGGAGCGGGGTGGTGGGGCTGGCATTCGCGGCGGCGTTGCTGGCGGTGGTGGCGGTGTGGAGCTGGTCGTTTCGAGACAGGCGCAGGGTGCAAAGGATGAATGGGGCGGGCGAGCGGATGACGATCGACGGGAATGGTATCGGCATGGCGAATGCGCTGGGCGCGACGAGCTTTGCGCCATGGGCGCAGTTTCGCGGATGGCGCGAGGGAAGACTGGTGTTTACGGTGGGTGATGCCAAGGCGTTCCGCACGGTCCCGAAGAGCGCGCTGAGCGAGGTGCAGGTGGCCGAGGTGCGCGGGATTCTGCAGGCGCAGATACGGCCCTAGTAGCCGCCGCCGGTGTGGGCGCCGGTGCGCAGGTTGACGGCGAACTCGACCTCTTTGTCGGTTTGAATGTTCCAGCCGAGGCCCGTGAGACTGGGGACGCCGTCTGCGGCGGCGCGGATGCCGGTGAGACGCAGGCCTTCCCATGTAAGGCGCGCGGTCTGCCAGGCGAGGCCTTCGGTGCCCCGGGCGAGGATCGAGTGGAAGCCGGCAAAGAGGAGCAGGCCGTGGTCGGGCAGCGACAGGACCTCGACCACAGGGCGAAGCGGGATGTGCGTGGAGCGCTCCGGAGCGGTGGTGTCGATCACATACGCGTATCCGCCGGCGACGGAGCAGAGCTCCTGCGGGTTGGGGCAGGAGTAGAGGCCGGTGGGCATGGAGGGGTCGGTGAAGCCGAGGGCGCAGGTGGCGAGGAAGGGCGAGGCAGTGTTCATCCCACTCATCGACGAGGAAGCTGTCGATGAATGGGGCACCCCAGCATTTTTCTCCTCACTGTCCTGCCGATGGATGAGGAGCTGCAGCGCGCCGCGGGCGAGCGCGTCCTCTTCGCCGGGGACGGGGCGTGGGTAGGTGAACTGACGCGCCGGCGCGATGAGCGGCGGTGCGGTGAGGATCTCGGCGCGCCAGGCGTGCGGGAAAGCGAGGTTGGTGGTTGGCGTCATCTCTACTCCCCATCAACAAAAACAAATGCGGGGGTCCCTCGACTACGCCGCCTTGCGGCTCCGCTCGGGATGACGGCATCCATAGACATCGATTGACCGGTTACTTCAGCGCGTCGAGGGCGTGGGCGAGGTCGGCGAGGAGGTCGTCGATGTGTTCGAGGCCGGCGGAGAGGCGGATGAAGCCTTCGGGCACGGCGTCGGAGCCCCAGCGGGCGCGGCGCTCGGCGCAGGTGATGGTGCCGCCGAAGCTGGTTGCCTCGGTGATGAGCTGGGATTTGGCGAAGAAGGTTTCGGCGGCGGCTTTGTCTTTGAGGTCGAACGAGAGGACGCAGCCGAACTGCTGCATCTGGCGCGCGGCGACGTCGTGGCCGGGATGCGAGGGCAGGCCGGGATAGTAGACGTGGCTGACGACGTCGGTGCGGGTGAGGAGATATTCGGCGATGCGCTGGGCGTTCTCGCAACTTCGTCTCCAGGCGCAGAGGCAGCGTGGGGATGGAGCGCAGGGCGAGCCAGGCCTCCATGGGGCCAAGGATGCCGCCCATCAGGGTGCGCCACTCGTCGAGCTTCTGGCGGAGCTCCAGGTCGCGCGTGGCGACGTGGCCGAGGATGATGTCGGAGTGGCCGGTCATGGACTTGGTGTCGGAGGCGACGGAGAAGTCGGCACCGAGGGCGAGCGGGCGCTGGCCGAGCGGCGTGGCGGTGGTGTTGTCGACGGCGACGAGCGCGCCGGCCGCGTGGGCGCGCTCACAGAGCAGCGCGATGTCGGCGATCTCCATGGTGGGGTTGGAGGGGGTCTCGATCCAGAGCAGCTTCGCGCCTTCGAGGTGGTCGCCCTGGGCGTTGTTGGCGGTGGGGGCGAGGCGCAGTTCGATGCCCATCTTCTCGAAATAGCCCTGCAGGAGCTGGCGGGCGGCGAAGTAGGCATTGTCGGGGAAGACGATGGCGTCGCCGGGGCGGAGGAAGGCGCCGAAGATGGCGGCGCAGGCAGCCATGCCGGAGGAGAAGACCAGCGCGTTGGCGCGATAGGCTTCGCCGGCGTTTGCGACGCCGGGAGCGAAGACGCCGGACTCGAGCTGGGCGATGGCGCGCTCAAGCGTGGTCCATGTGGGGTTGTGGGAGCGGGCGTAGCTGTAGGGCGCTTCGTTGGGGTCGCCGGGGGTGTGGTAGGGCGCGGCGAAGACGGGGCCGGGGTGGAGCGGCTCGCCGGCGGTGGCGCGGGTGAGGTTGGCGCGGACGGCTTTGGTGGTGTCATGCATCGCTTCCAATGCTAATGCCTGCGCGCGTGTGGGCGGGAGGATGCGTCCGATGGGGGAGGCAATGCGATATCAACGCGGACGAGCGAAGTGCTCCCAGCCTGCGGGCTGGAGCGGGGTGCGGCGGCCATCTGCGTCGATCAGGGTAATGGCCTTCTTGCGGGTGAGGGTGCCAATGCGGGTGATGCGGACGCCGGCTATGGAGCCAGGGATGCGGGCAGTGGGCGGCGCGGCGAAGAGGAGTTCGTAGTCTTCGCCGCCGTGGAGGGCGAGGGCGAATGGGTCGGACGCGGCGGCGGCGAGGGCAGCGCCTGCAGCGAGAGGGTGAACGGGAAGCGCTGCGGCGTTGATCTCGGCGCCGAGATGGGATTCCTGGCAGAGGTGGGTGAGATCGGTGGAGAGGCCGTCCGAGAGGTCGATGCAGGCGGTGGCGAGTCTGTGGCGCAAGAGAGTTTGCCCGATGGCGAGGCGCGGCTGGGGGTAGAGATGCGGGTGCGGATTGGGATCTGTCTGGTTGGGTGCGGTGCGGACAGGCGAGAGACGTGCGCGTTGCTCGAGCCCGGCGAGTTCTGCGGCGGAGCCGCCGAGGTCGCCGGTGACGTAGAGGGCGTCGCCGGCGCGGGCAGTGCTGCGACGCAGAGCGCGGTCGGCGGGTGCGGAACCGAGCAGGATGATATCGGCGAGGGTGTGCGGGGAGGGGGATTCCGACGTGTCGCCGCCGGCGAGCGGGACGGAGTGGGCGCGGGCGAGGGCATTGAAGCCGGTGAAGAAGCGGGTGAGCCAGGTGCGACCGCTGCGGGTTGCGACGAGGTCTGCGGGCAAAGCCAGCGAGAGGAAGGCGGCGAGCGGCGTGGCGCCCATGGCGGCGAGGTCGGAGAGGCCGCGGGCGAGGACGCGGTGGCCGATGGATTCGGGCCGGTGAAGGCAGCGGAGGAAGTGGCGGCCTTCGAGGGAGAAATCGGTGGTGACGAGGAGGTCGTGGCCACGCGGCGGGCGGAGGATGGCGCAGTCGTCGCCGATGCCGAGGACGAGGTTTGAACCGGAGGCGCGCCTTACTGTCGCGCTGCGGGTCCGGGCGCCGCGAATCTGCTCGGACCGAATCTGGCGGATCAGGTCGAGTTCGGCGAAGGGCCTGGGCATGGTTTGAAGGATAACCGGGCCGAAGGCCAGAGCAGACTTCGGTAGTCCGGATGAGAGGTAGAACGGCAGAAAATGAGCAACTTGCATGCCAAAGGCCACGAAAAGGCAGCGAAATCCATTGGTGATCCCGGAAGGTGACTGTTACAATCTGAAGTAACGTCGACGAGGGTACGTTCTCGGCAGGGCTGGCGCACGAACTGGTCATTGCTGACTCGAGTTTTAGCCGAGACACTCCCTCTATGCCCAACCTCCCCACGGTTTGCGGTGCCAAAATCCCGACGCAAAGGTTTCTTGATTTGAGTACAAAGCGTTTTGGACTGAAGGGGCGGCACTATGTGCTGCTGGTAAGCCGGGACGAGAATGGCGCAGTGCGCAAGGTGCCGCTGCCGCTGCACTATGCCTATATCTTCGTCGCCGCGGCCGTAATCGGGACATTTACGATGGCGGGGCTGGCGGGCTCGTATACCCGGATGCTGGTGAAGACGGCGAGCTTCAACCAGCTGCGTTCGGACCATGACGCGCTGCAGAAGGACTACGCGCATCTGGAGAAGCAGGAGAAAGAGAAGGACGTGCAGGCTGCGTCCCTGAGTTCGCTGGCGACGGAGGTCTCGGCGCTGTATGGGCTGACGGCCAATAAGCTGGTGGCCCCGATGGGCCATGCGCTGATGGGCCGGCATGAGGCGAAGAACGTGGCGGGCGCAGCAACAACGGGCGCGGTTACGGAGACGGCTTCCAGCGGGCTGAGCGACGACGGCTACTACAAGTCTCTGGACAAGTTCTACAATCTGCGCAACTCGGCGCTGAGCGGCGCGGCGACGCGGGCGATCGACGGAGTTTCGACGCTAAGCCCGCTGGGCGGATCAATCGGTGTGGGGATCGATGCCTCGATTGGATCTTTGGATGCGCCATCGCTGTGGCCGGTGATGGGGCCGATCACCTCGAGCTTCGGCGAGCGGGTGGACCCCGTGCTGCACAACGGCGAGGGCGAGTTCCACAGCGGCATTGACATCTCCGCGCCGACAGGAACGCCGGTGCGGGCCACGGCGGACGGCCTGGTGAAGCTGGCGGGCCTGGCGAATGGTTATGGCCGCGAGGTGATCCTGGACCACGGCAACGCGCTTGAGACCTGCTACGGTCACCTCTCGGGCTTCGCGGTGATGGAAGGCGAGCGGGTGGTGCGTGGGCAGGTGATCGGTTATGTGGGCGCGACGGGACGGGTTACCGGGTCCAACCTGCACTATGAGGTGCGCATCCACAACACGCCGGTAAATCCGCACAAGTATCTGCGGGAGACGCTGGCCGGACTGGGCGGCGATGGCCTGACGGCGGCGGGATCGTAAGCTGCGATTTCAGAAATAGAAAAGGCCCCGCGGAGATTGCGGGGCTTTTTATTTGCGAAGGGAAAAATGCGGTGGGCCTCGACTCCGGCCCGTGCTGACGCCCGGCCTCGGCTCGGGATGACGGCTTCAGTTTGCGCGTCTCCCTATTGGATTGGAGTTGGCGATGCGCCGGCGGCGAGGGACTTCAGCAGATCCAGGGGGAGGTTGGCGGTGAGGACGGCGCGGTCCTTGTGCTGTTCTACCTTGATGGACGAGGCAAAATCGCCGAGCGCCTTGGCATCGGCGGGTGAGGACTGCGCGGAGACCAGCGGCTGGATGGTCTGGGCGAGGCCGATGATGCCGGTCAACGCGGCGGTAGTTGCGGCGGCGTCGGCTTCCGTGGGGGCGATCTGCTCGACGCGCAGGCGGATGGAGTTGACGCCGGGACGCAAGCTGGCGACGAAGGTGGTGTCCTCGGGCAGGGGCAGGTCTATGCCGAAGATGCGGATGCGGCCGGAGTCAGAGAACGGCAAGCCGATGTGGCCGATGCCCCAGGCGCTGGAGAGCAGCGGGACGTCTTTGTAACGGGCTTCGAGCAGCGAGGAGCCGGAGAAGGGCGAGGCCGCGGCGCGGTAGCGGTCGAGCATAGCGTGGATCTGCTCTTCGGTGGGCATGTTGGAGGCGGCGATGGTGTCATAGCCGAGCTGCGCGACGCGGACCTGGCGGCCTTCGACGGGAATGGTGTAGATGGTGTGGCCGGCGTAGTCCTCGCGCGCGCCGGCGATGCTGGCGAGATAGCCGGCGAGGCGCGCGCCGTCGAAGCGGCCCTCGAAGACCTCAGAGTAGGCCACTGCCCCGTTGGGGCCGTTGGGATTGTCCATGCGGTGCAGCGCGAATGCGACGGCGTCGAGGTCGCGCTCGGGGTCGATGCCGGTCGCGTCGATGAAGCGCTGGTAGTCGGCGTCGTGGGCGACGGGGGTGCGGTCAAAGTGCGTGGCCAGGCGGATGGGGCGGAGGTTGACGTAGACGATGGCGTCGGACTCGGGCAGAAGGCGCGCGACCTCAGGCGGGGCGTGCTTGCGCAGCCAGACGGCGGTGATCAGCGCGGCGATGAGGGCCAGCGCGATGAACAGCGAGTACCGCGTGCGTTTGCGCATCCAGTTTGTTTGTACGCTGAAGCGGGGCTGGCTGCAATGGGGTGATCATTTTGGGGCGTCGGTTGTGGAGGATGTGGAATCGACGAGGCCACCAAGAACTCCCTTGAGAAGATCCGCGGGATTGCTATTCGCTGCGCCCGGTTTGTCGGGCGCAGGCGTCCAGCTGGTCTGAGCGACGGTGAAGAGAACAGAGTCGACATCGGCGCCGCCAAGCAGAACATCGGCCGTGGCGGAGTCATACTTGTGGAGGATTTTGGTATCGGGCATGCTCATGCCCAAGAACTTGGAGGTATTGGTTGTGCTGCCGTCAGCAGCGTCTTCGAGGGTGAGAGTGTAAGTGACACCCTCTGGCAGATATTCAAAGCGGAAGCTGCCGTCGTCGCGGACGGCTGCCATCAGGGTGACGGCTGGATTGTCCTTCACGGTAAGGTTCACCTGGCCTACATTCAGCGTGTGGCCGTCTGCCCTGGAGACGACGCGGCCAAGTATGTTGTGCAGGTGGCGGGCCGGGACGATGATATCGACGCCGACGCGCTCGTCCCCTGCGATCAGCTTGAAGGTCCTGGCCTGGGCCCGGGTAAAGGTGTCTCCGGAATAGGCGACCAGTTTGATGCCGGAACCGCCGTCGCCCGTATTGTTGTTGTTAATGCCGACGGGTGTCGCGTCCAGTGATGCGCGAAGCACATACTCGCCGGCGGCGAGACCGGAGATGCGGTAGTTGCCGCGGTCGTCGGTCTTGGAGAGTTGGGCGAAGCCGCCCATGGCGAGCGCTGGAGCCATGGTGGCGGCTACAGCATCGGCGGGATCGTCCAAGGACGTAGGCTTGACCGCCGTGAGGGTCCATCCGGTCGCGGGTGTGCCGTCATCGTAGAGGAGACGTCCGCTGACCGCCGCACCGCGCTCCATGCGGACGTCCGCTCTGGCCGAGTCCGTGCCGCTTACAGTGACGGTAGGAATCTGCCCGATGCGGGCGCGGACCGCGGGATCTGGGCTGGCAAAATCGTCATCGGTGAACTGGCTGAAGGTGTCCAGGTAGCCGGGAAAGATGACATGTACATAGTAGGTGCCGGGCTTGACCCCGGCGAAGCTGTAGGCCCCGTCCAGGCCGACGGTAGTAGCACCGAGCATGTCGGTGACGAGGTCCATGTTCCTGGAGGCAGCGGCGAGAGTGCGCTTCTGCGTCTCAGTCTGCGGCTTTTGGGGCTCGCCGCTCTTGGCCATGGCTTTGGCTATGGTGTCGGTCATCGACTTCATCAGGTCGCTGCCGGCGTGATTGGGCGTAGTGGACTTCAGCATGATTCTTGCGAAGCGCGCAGGAGCCTGGGTGTCGTCACAGAAGACATGCCCGGTGACCGTGCTGCCAACGACGGCCGGCGTCTGTTGCGCGGCATTTTGCGACGAAGCTAACGGGGCAAGGGCGAGCACTGAGAGGACGACATAGCAACTCGATGGCTTCAAGGAGACTCCCCTGAGGCCGGCGCCTGAGGGCCGAGGTGGTGTAGTAAGGATCATTGGTCCTGTTTCTCCGATTGTGCGAGCTGGGTCTCTCCTGCTTCATTCGGTTGGGTCCACATGCGGACCATGGTCGGCAACACCAGCACCAAGGCTGCGAGCCATGTAAGGCCGACCGCTGTAAGAACCAGTGCAGGGCGCGCCGTCCCGATAGGAGCGAAGAGGCATATGCCCCAATACGCCGCGACGAGCGCCGGCAGCCCCGGCCGTAGCAGACGATAAGCCACGCGCTCCGCACGCGCCTGCAACTCGGCCTCGCGCTCGTCCCGCTCGAGCGCGCCGAGAAGCAGTTCGCGAGAACGGCTGCGCATCAACTCTTCATGCTCTTCCTCGGTAAGCGTGTCGAAATCGGCGCCGAATTGCATGACCGCGCTGTCGTTCAGCGGCGGCTGGGCCAAACCGATCTGCATGGAGCGGAATGCGATCCAGGTGATGAGCAGCTGAGTGACGGTGGGCAACAGCAGTTGGGGCAATCTTGCCAGCGCGTCGAAGCTGCGGCTGATCCGCATCACGATCCATGGATCAACTGCCAGCACGGCGATCCAAAGCAGCACGACAAAACGCCGGACGCGGCGGCTGTTGCCCCAGTGAGAGATGCGCCGGAGATGGGTCCGGTCTTTTCGATCGGATGTCTTCCTGGCTTGCGGCATCGTCAAAACCCCTGTCTGCGCGCCGTCCATTATGAGGCCTCACGTCGCTGCATTGGGTATACCTGCTCGCTCAGGGGACGAAAGGGCTCAGGGGAGAACACCGCCTCGATCGGGAGATTGAAGTAGCGGCTGATCTTGAAGGCCAGCTCGAGCGAGGGCGTATAGTCACCTCGCTCGAGAAAGCCGATCGTCTGCGGATTTACACCCACTTCCCGGGCCAGACCTTGACGGCTCAGTGATCGTTCCGACCGAAGTACTGCGATGCGGTTGTAAAGCATACGATAGCTCTAAAGGAACACTATATTATGTATAGGTAATAATCAATAGGGTATTCACAAATAATTCTGCTGAGCCGCAAATTACGAAAAGTCCGGATATTGACTGGATCAATCGAACGCCATACCCTAGCTGCCAAGTGTCGAGGAGCAGTTGTGCCGTTTTCCCGTCTGACCAGAGTTGTGCTGGTGGCTCCCCCCCTCGGCGGGGCGTTTCTGGGCCTGTTGGCTTTGGTGTTTGCCGGGCTGCTTCTGCTCCATCGCAGTCACCGGAGCGATAGCGGTGCCGCCGCAGCGGAACAAGCTGGATCGCTGGCCGCGAAACCAGCAACGGCGGCGCCCGGGCAGTGGCCCGATCGATCAGACCGCATACTCGCTTCTGTAGCAGTCGCTCCTGCACAGCCGAGTGCGGCGCATCGTCTATCGACGCTCAGCGCAACCGACGGCCGCAAGAAGCCGCTGCCGACAACCTTCGAGCACACAATTGCCTCCGCCGATCTTCAGTTTCTCAATGACTTCGTGAGCCAGTCCTCCAGCACAGTGATGCGTGACACTGCATTTCGCCAGTTGGTCGACGCGGTAGTTCCCTATGCGCCATTTCACTTCGGCACCGATATGCCGGTGGTGAACGCTCTAGAGGGGATGTTGCGTACCTCCGAGATCCCGGTGCAGATTCGCAACGACCGCTATGTGATGGTGACAGGCCGGCGGACTCCCGAGAGTGGCGGGCGCGGGCGCGCTTTTCTCTGGGTTGACATGCAGCAGGGAACGGCGATGGGAGGGATTTTCTTTTATCCCTCCAATGGTGAGCCGAGCCCGACGCTCACTCTCTTCTCCAGCCAGGTGGGAGCGGACTCGATCCATATGAAGCAGTTGCCGCCGGCATTTCTCGAGGACTTCAGCCGGTGGTCTGCGGATGCGGCCGTGCCGGTGTCTACCGCGCGCTACTTTATCAATGCCTCCAACAAAAAGAGTGTTCTGGCGCACGATGAGGATACGTGCCGTATGGCGTCCAATTCGCCGGGCGGGGAGACCTGCACGCAGCAGAAGGTTGAAGCAGCGTCGATGGACCGTCAGGCCGGCGCCTTTCTCGCCCGCGTACACTATGCCTCAAACGGCACAGCGCATACGCTAAGCGATCCGTTTCAGATGCGCTCCGAGAGCGCGCGTTAGAGGTTGTACTGTAGCCCGGGCCGTGGAGACGGGCGGGCGCTGAAACGGGCCGGGCCGCAATGGGTAGTGAAAAATCCCACAACCTTATTCCGAGATGGCGAAGGTGTAGATTTTGCCGCCGTTGGCGGGGCTGGTGGTGCCGGGCGGGAGGATGCCGTATTCGGCGCCTGGGGTGTCCATGCCGAGGGTGAACTCCCAGGTGTGCGGGGCGACCTTGTGCGGCTTGAACTCGACGCGGTCGCGGTCGTCGCCGGAGGTGGAGTGGAAGACGCCGCCGGTCTTGACGCGGAACTCCCGGTTGTTGGAGTTGAGGCGGAAGCGGACGAGGTCGTACTCGGCGATGTCGACGCCGTCGGGCGCGTAGATGAGGAACTCGATGGGGCGCGGGAGGAGAAGCTTGGATTCGCGGCCGTTGAGGTGGCCGTTCTCGTCCTGCTTGATGACGCCGTCGGTGACAGTGGACTTGACCCAGCCGCCTGACTTGATGTGCAAGATCTCAGGATCGATCATCTGCCAACGGCCGTTCTTGTCCTTGTAGTAGACGCCGATCTCGTTTACGTCGGACAGCGCGATGGTGGGGAGCACGGGTTCGGCGCCGGTGATGCGGATGCGGCCCTTATTGATCATGGCCTGGATGACGCGGTCGGAGACGCCGGCGGTCTTGAGCGCGAGCAGCGAGTCGGCGTCGGTGGTGAAGTCGGTGGGCTGGGTGTCGATGGTCTGGACGATGAGATCGTCTGAAAGACCAGCTTTGCTGAGCTTGATGACGGCGTCGTTGGTCATCTTGGCGGCGGCGACCTTGGGTGTGGGCAGCGGGCCGGCGGCATCGGCAGGATTCTGCCCGCGCGTCAGAGCGGGCGCGAAGAGGCAGAGCAGAAGCAGAAAAAGAATGCGCGAGCGAGACATGCAGGCGGCTCCAGGTGCGGGGCGAGCGATCGTAGCTATGATATAGGACGGCTGTGGGGAAGCGACGTTTGCCGTTAGGTTCGTGCCCACTGGCTGGAACCAGTCTCATAAGCAAGCACCGTCTATGCGAGGCTATTGTGGAATCCGCCATCGAAGCGGATTCCAGATCCTGAGCGAGTCGAAGCAGCTCAATATGAGACTGGTTCTATGCTAAAGTTGAGGCTGCGGCGCACTCTGGAGCGCGCACTTTCGGGCGCTGGTTCGCGGGTGCGGGGAACGGTATACGTCGCGGCTTCGGCGGGTGGTTTTCCGCGTAAGGGCTGGCGTAGCTCAGTTGGTAGAGCATCTGATTTGTAATCAGAGGGTCAACGGTTCAAGTCCGTTCGCCAGCTCCAAATCTGAGTCCGCCGCACCGGAGCGGACACAACAAGAATGCACAGGTGGCCGAGTGGTTAATGGCAGCAGACTGTAAATCTGCCGCGCAATGCGCTACGGAGGTTCGAATCCTCCCCTGTGCACCATCTTTTCTTCGCTGGAATTCCGCGCCATGCGAATGGAGTTTGATGTGGACCTGAAGCCCGCCGGCAGCGGACGCATGGGAGTTGCGCTGGCAGTATTTGCGGGGCTGGCGCTGTTGGCGTGGTGGACGATTGAGCCGGGAAAGTTCCGGTCGCTGACGTGGGTGCTGCTTGGGTTTTTTGCGGCGCGGGTGGTGCTCACGCGGCTGGGTTCGCGATAGGCAACCGGCTCAAGTTCGCGGTAGGATAAGAGGGTTGCAGAAAAAGGCTGATGTAGCTCAGTGGTAGAGCACTCCCTTGGTAAGGGAGAGGTCATGGGTTCAAGCCCCATCATCAGCTCCAGTTTTTTGGCGGCCGGCCCGCAGCGGGCGGGAGTAACTCAGTGGTAGAGTCACAGCCTTCCAAGCTGTTGGTCGCGGGTTCGATTCCCGTCTCCCGCTCCAGAACATATCGAGGAGTTTCGTGAGTTTGAACGCATTGCATGAGCAGGCAACGATTCCCGTGGGCGATCCGCAGGCGTTTGGCGCGGTCCGGTCGGCGATAGAAGCGGCATTTTCTTCGGCCGGGGTGAAGGGCTTTCTGAAGGCGATCCAGAGCGCGGGGCTGCGCATCCGCGACTTTGAGCAGGTGCTGCGGCGCGGGCTGCTGGGCGCGCCGATGGAGAACGAGTACACGCGGCTCTCGAACGGCGACCAGGGCATGATCCGCGAGTTCTATCTGGCGAGCCTGGAGAAGGTGGCGCCGGAGCTGCGTGGCGAGTACGCAAAGATCTACGCGTACTACTGAGTTTGGTTTGAATCCGCCGGCGGCGCCGGCAAAGCGAACGAGAGAGGATGGAGTGCGATG
>CAVYCF010000001.1:0-76945 GCA_963766975.1 uncultured Acidobacteriaceae bacterium | reverse complement strand
CCCTCTTCCCCGGCATCGTCGGCTATGACGACACCGTCATCCCGCAGGTCGTCAACGCCGTGCTCTCGCGCCACAACTTCATCCTGCTCGGCCTGCGCGGCCAGGCGAAGTCGCGCATCCTGCGCGCGCTGACCACGCTGCTCGACCCGCACTGCCCCTACGTCGCCGGCTCCGAGCTGCGCGACAACCCCTACGCGCCGCTCAGCAAGTTCTCCCGCGACCTCATCGCCTCGCTCGGCGACGACACGCCCATCGCCTGGATGACGCCCGTCGAGCGCTACGTCGAAAAGCTCGCCACGCCCGACGTGACCGTCGCCGACCTCATCGGCGACGTCGACCCCATCAAGGCCGCGCGCTCCGGCCACGAGCTCGGCTCCGAGCTCACCATGCACTACGGCCTGCTCCCCCGCGCCAACCGCGGCATCTTCGCCATCAACGAGATCCCCGACCTCGCCGGCAAAATCCAGGTCGCGCTCTTCAACATCATGCAGGAGGGCGACGTCCAGATTAAGGGCTACCCCGTCCGCCTCGAGCTCGACGTCGCCATCGTCTTCTCCGCCAACCCCGAGGACTACACCGCCCGCGGCAAGATCGTCACCCCGCTCAAAGACCGCATCGGCTCGCGAGATCCGCACCCACTACCCCGAGTCGCTCGACGAAGCCATCACCATCACCGAGCAGGAAGCCTGGACCGCGCGCTCCTACGACGCCCAGCAACACCGCCATCAAGAACATCATCATCCCGCACTACATCCGCCAGATCGTCGAGCAGGTCGCCTTCGTCGCGCGCGACGACAAGAAAGTCGACAAGCGCAGCGGCGTCTCGCAGCGCCTGCCCATCAGCACGATGGAGCTGGTCGTCTCGAACGCCGAACGCCGCGCCCTGATCCACGGCGAATCCTCGTCGTCCCGCGCGTCGGCGACATCTTCGCCGCGCTGCCCGGCATCACCGGCAAGATCGAGCTCGAGTACGAAGGCGAGATGAAGGGCGCCGACACCGTCATCCGCGAGCTCATCCGCCAGTCCGTCGCCAACATCTACGACAGCTACTTCGCCGACACCAACACCCAGCAGATCGAGCAGTGGTTCAACCTCGGCGGCGCCGTCGAGCTCAACGACAAGCAGCCCGCGCAAGCCGTCTTCACCGAGCTGAAGACCATCCAGGGCCTGTTCGAAAAGCTCTCGCCGCTGAAGATCAACTCGCGCACCCCAGTCGAAGTCGCCGTCTCCGCCGCCGAGTTCCTGCTCGAAGGCATGACCGCGCACAAGAAGATCTCGCGCTCGGAAGCCCGCACCTTCACCGCCGGCGAAAAGCGCAAGCGCAACGAAGACGCCGCCAACCTCGCCGAGCGATGCGCGAACGCGTGCAGGAGCGCGACCTCGACGACATCGCCCGCAACCGCACCCGCCGCGGCTTCAACTAGCGCTGGTAAAATCTTCACATCGAGGTTCCAAAATCTTCATACATCGAGGTTTTATTCGTTTTTTAATGCCGACTACGAAGCCATCATCGAGACGCACGTTGACCTTGCTACCCTAGCATAATCAAGGCGCAGGCAATCCTATGCCGCTGCGGGAGCTTAAAAAAAAAATTTAAAAAAAAAAAAAAAAAAAAAAAAAAAAAAAAAAAAAAAAAAAAAAAAAAAAAAAAAAAAAAAAAAAAAAAAAAAAAATCTCTCGACGATATGGTCCGCAACATGATCCTCAAAGATCGTGGACAGGACGAGTCCGTATCTCCCTTATGGATCTTCTTTCTGTTCCCCCAACGCCGAGACGCAATTGCCGCCATGCAATTGAGGCCCGTGGCGGCAACCTCGTATCAAGCACTGTGTCCATAGCCGCCCTCCTGGCCGACCTGGATGCGGAAGATTGAATTCAGGACCTCGCGCTTCAAGCGCAGACCTGAAGCGCGAATCTCGGGGCAGCAAGGAAACTGTTTCCATGAAGAGTTCGACTATAGCTCGTTCATCTACTCTGCGCCGACGAAAAATCTGCCAATCGCGTTCCGGGATCACGTCACTCACCGGCGAGTGGGCGGACCACCGTGACTGCCACGTCAAACCCGATCTCGTATCTCATCTATCGCAAGCAGGTTATGCACGATGTGCTCCAGCTCGTGCGACTTTTCGGCTCCCATAGCGAGTTGCAGCTATAACCTCCAAGCAAACATCTCTCTTGGGCATACGCTTGGATGTACGATTCTGGAGGCATGCCCGAACTCCCCGACATCACGGCCTACCTCACCGCGCTCAAACCGCGCATCGTCGGCCAGCCGCTCGAACACCTCCGCATCGCCATCCCCACTCCTTCTCCGCACCGCCATCCCACCGCATCGACAGCCATCGAAGGCAAGAACGTCCGCGCCTCCGCCGCATCGGCAAGCGCATCGCCTTCGTCTTCGACGACGACCTCTTCCTCGTCCTGCACCTGATGATCGCCGGCCGCCTGCATTGGCGCGACCTCGACCCGAAGAAGAGCGGCCAAGCTCGGCGGCCGCAACAACCTCGCCGCCTTCGACTTCCCCAACGGCACGCTCACGCTCACCGAAGCCGGCACGAAGCGTCGCGCCTCGCTGCATCTCGTCCGCGGCGAAGCGCGCTCGCCGACCTCGACCCCGGCGGCATCGACGTCCTCGCCTCGACCTCCCGAGCCTTCCACGCAAGCCCTCACCGCCGAAAACCGCACCCTCAAGCGCGCCCTCACCGACCCGCGCATCTCTCCGGCATCGGCAACGCCTACTCCGACGAGATCCTCCACGCCGCGCAGCTCTCGCCCATCGCCCTAACCCGCAAACTCACCGCCGAAGAGTTGACGCCTCTACACGGCGACGCGCGAAACGCTGCAACTCTGGATCGACCGCTTCAACGCCGAAGCCGCAGACAAGTTCCCCGAGAAGGTCACCGCCTTCCGCCCGGAGATGGCCGTGCACGGCCGCTTCAGCAGCCCTGCCCCCGCTGCGGCCGCCCATCCAGCGCATCCGCTACGCCGACAACGAGACCAACTACTGCCCCACCTGCCAGACCGGCGGCAAAGTCCTCGCCGACCGCAGCCTCTCGCGCCTGCTCGGCTCCGACTGGCCCCGCACGCTCGACGAGCTCGAAGCCTCCGCAAAAAGTAAGTCGCCATCTGCTCATCGAGTAACAGAAGCTCCCCACCGATTACCGCTTGTCTGCCTCATCGCAATCCCCTCGGTCTATTCTGAACCGAGGCCCCATGTCCACCACCCAAGCCATCTTCGACATCACCGCCCCCACCTACGACGCCGACCGCGCCAAGCTCATCCCCTGCTACGACGCCTTCTACCGCCGCACCACCGACCTCATCGCCCACGGCGCCAAGACCATCCTCGACCTCGGCGCCGGCACCGGCCTGCTCTCGCACTTCGTCCGCCAGTGGTACCCCAACGCCCACATCGTCCTCGCCGACCTCTCCGAGCCCATGCTCGCCACGCGCGCGCGACCGCCTCGCCAACGACACCAACGTCACCTTCGAAGTCACCGACTACACCACCGCGCCCCTCAACGGCACCTACGACTCCATCGTCTCCGCGCTCTCCATCCACCACATCGACCACGACGCCAAGCGCGCCCTCTTCGCCAAGATCTTCCGCGCGCTCCGCCCCGGCGGCACCTTCGTCAACGCCGAGCAGGTCGCTGGCCCCACCCCCGCCCTCGACGCCGTCTACAAAGCCCTCTGGCTCCAGCAAGTCCGCGAAGCCGGCGCCACCCCCGACCAGATCGCCGACTCCCTCTACCGCCAGCAGGACGACCGCTGCGCCTCCGTCGAAGACCAACTCCACTGGATGCGCGAAGCCGGCTTCACCGACGCCGACTGCTGGTTCAAGGACAACCGCTTCGCCGTCCTCGCCGGCACCCGCCCCGCATAGATCATCATCCTCCGTCCGACGCCCACAAATCGGGAGCCCCTCTAGTGCAAACGCCAACCGCGCCCTTTCCAAGTCGTAGCTGTCCCTAAGCTAGCTAAGCCCTTGTCATTCTGGTCGAACCCTACTGTCTTCCTCTTGCCATTCTGCTGTCCTGCACCGCGGAATCCCTCCACTAACCACCCCCGATCCACAACCCCCGCAAACCGTCTAATCTAAACGAGCGTCCCCGCGTCTTTCTCTACCCTCTACCCTCTACCTCTACCTCTGCCCTTATGAAACTCACCCGCTACACCAAATTCACCGGCGACCTCTCCTCGAGCTTCGACCTCGAAGACCTCATGCAGGCGCTCTCCGACTTTCTGCTCGACTCCGGCTTCCAGGACCCCTTCTCGCCCTTCCAGAATATGGACGACTCCATGGAGAGCCTCCGCGAGGCCATCCGCCAGGCGCTCGAATCCGGCGAGCTCCTCGACGAAGACGCGCAGGAGCAGTTCGAGCAGCTCGAAGAGCCGCAGGTCGAAGAGCTCATCGACAAGATCATCCAGCGCATGAAGGACGAGGCCTACCTCAACGCCGAAGACCCCTCAGAAGGCACAGGCCAGCCGGCGAAGGCAAGACACCGACGCCTTCGAAGTCACCGACAAGGGCATGGACTTCCTCGGCTACAAGGCCCTCCGCGACCTCCTCGGCCCCCTCGGCAAATCCTCCCTCGGCCGCCACGACACGCGCCACGAAGCCGCCGGCGTCGAAACCAACGGCAGCTCCAAGCCCTACGAGTTCGGCGACTCCCTCAACCTCGACATCACCGCCACCCTCAACAGCGTCTTCGCCCGCGAAGGCCACCCGACGGCTCCGGCATACTCAACCTCGAGTACTCCGACCTGCACGTCCAGCAGGCCGACTACCAGAGCTCCTGCGCCACCGTCGTCCTGCTCGACTGCTCGCACTCCATGATCCTCTACGGCGAAGACCGCTTCACCCCCGCCAAGCGCGTCGCCATGGCCCTCGCCCACCTCATCCGCACCCAGTACCCCGGCGACACCATCGACCTCGTCCTCTTCCACGACTCCGCCGAAGCACATCCCCATCTCGCAACTCCCCCGCGTCAAAGTCGGCCCGCACTACACCAACACCCGCGAAGGCCTCCGCGTCGCCCAGCGCATCCTGCGCGGCTCCGGCAAAGACATGAAGCAGATCGTCATGATCACCGACGGCAAACCCTCCGCCCTCACCCTCGACGACGGCCGCATCTACAAGAACGCCTTCGGCCTCGACCCCATCGTCATCGCCGAAACCCTCGAAGAAGTCAGCCGCTGCAAGCGCGCCGGCATCATGATCAACACCTTCATGCTCGCCAACGACTTCCAGCTCGTCCAGTTCGTGCAGAAGATGTCCGCCATGTGCCGCGGCAAAGCCTACTTCACCACCCCGCAAACCCTCGGCAACTACCTCCTCATGGACTTCATGTCCCGCCGCAGCAAACAAGTCAACTAGGAAACCCCGCCACCGCAAGCGCCTTGATGTCCTTCACCTCAAGCACCTGCTTCGGATACCCCACCACCACGCTGTTGATCATCGCCAACCCAACCTCCCGCATCGTGCAACCCTGATTCGGCAACACCCGATACAACACCGGAATCATCCAGGCAAAATATTTGTAGTACGACGGAACATTCCGCTGTCCCGCGGTCGCCCCAATGTATCCCGGCCGAAAGCTATATACCCGCCGAAACCCCAGCCGCATCAAGGCATTCTCGGTCCGCCCCTTCACCCGCGCCCACATCACGCGCCCCTTCTCCGAACTATCCGTCCCCGCACCCGAAACGTAATCAAACACCATCCCCGGATTCAGCTCCGCCAGCACCTCGGCAAAATGCAGCGTCACGTCATATGTAACGCGCGTGTACTCAGGCTCCTTCTTTCCCACCGAGCTAACGCCCGCACAATAAAAGCAGCCATCATATCCCACTGAGCTGATCCCTCACGCCATCCAGCTCCATAAAATCCGCGACCAGCAATTCCTTCAGCTTCGGATGCGTACCGCCCATAAGCCTTGCGCCCCACCAGCAACACCTCCTCAACCTCCGGATGCGCCAGGCACTCCAGCAGCACGCCCTCACCCACCATCCCCGTAGCACCCGTAATGATCACCTTGATCGCCATCGGAACTCCTCCTTACTTCCCATCCATGAACGCAGCAATGTGCTCGTTCAAAAATTTCTCATCCGCAGGACAAGCCCCCGCACCCGCCGGATGCCCCCACAGGCTGGTATCGGCATCAGCGTCACGTGCGGAATAAACTGCGCCTCATACTGCGCATCCGTCACCGGGAAATACAAATCCGTAGCCGACGGCATAAACAACACCGGCACCTTGATCGACGCCAGCGCCTTCTTCTCATCGCCACCAAACCCCGGCGTCGCGCCCACATCGTTCTTCTCCCAGGTCCGCATCTGCAGAATCAAATTGTTCGCATCCGCGCCGGGAATAAAGTTCGTCCTGTACTCGTCCACCACCTGCTCAAACGTCGTGCCCGGCGGCTTATCGTCCGCCACAACTCCTGCCGCCACCACTCCTGCGAGTACAGCCACCCCGTCCACATCAGCGAAAACTCCTCAATCCCCTTCTTCGGCTCGACCGTGTAGTCGCCGCCCTTGAACGCCTCATCGGTCTCGATCGCCCCAATCTCCCCCTCGTTCCGCACGATGCCGTGCCCGTACGTCTTCGCCGTCCCGCTCGTCGCCACAATCCGGTCCATGTAATCCGGATAGCTCACCGCCCACTGAAACGCCTGCTGCGCCCCCATCGAAAACCCAATCACCGCGCGCAGATGCTTCACCCCCAACTGCTCCGTCAGCATCTGGTGCACGGCATTCACGTTGTCGCGCATCGTCATCACCGGAAACCGCGGCCCATGGAACGGCTCCGGCGTATTGCTCGGCGAGCACGACCGCCCATTCCCGAACAACTCGCTCGTAATCAGAAACAACTTCGCCGGATCGAGCGCCTTCCCTCGCAATCCCACCCTCGCCAATCAGCCACCCATACCCATGCATCTCCGCCATGTAATGCGACGGCAACAGCACCGCGTTATCGCCCGCGGCATCCAGCGTCCCATAGGTGCCATACACGATCTTCGCCTCCGGCAGCACCACGCCACTCTCGGTCTTGAAGTTCTTGATCACAAACTCATGCTGCACCGGCTCCTTCGACTCCACCTTCGCCTGCGCCCGCACCACCCCACCCACACACCCCACCACCATCGCCGAGCCACAACATCCGTTTCCAAATCATCACCCACCTCACTTCCCTCGATGACGCCCAGCCTACACCAACCGTCCCTAATCCCTATCCCTGCTCTTCTCCCACACCCGATACACTCCCCAGGCCGCCGCCGTGCAGTTATCCATCACCCGCCCATCCAGCAACATCGCCTCAAACTCACTCACCGCCACGCGATGCACGGTCATGTCATGCTCCTCCGGATCGCGCGCCGTCTCTCCCGGCGTCAACCCCTCGGCCAGAAACACATGATGAATCTGCCGCATCGCTCCATACGCTATCCACAAATCCGCCAGGTGCGTCATCCGCTCCGCGCGCAACCCAGTCTCTTCCGCCAGCTCGCCGCGCGCCAACTCCTCCGCATTCAACCTCCGCGGTCTCCCACCCGCCCTGCGGCAGCTCGTAATATGTCCCACCCACCGTGTAGCGAAACTGCCGCACCAGCCAAACAAACTCCCCCTCCTCCGTCCTCTCCAGCGGAATCACGATGCACGCCGGATCTTTATCCATCACCCCATAGATCCCGCGCTGCCCGTCGCTCGCGCTCAATCACATCCTCCCGCACCCTGCACCACGGATTCCGATACACCTCGCGACTGCTGATCGTCTTGATCGACACGGCGCCCCCCTTTCGTTCATCTCGCAATTATCGCAGCCCCCCTCGAATCCAAGCACTCAATGCACCTCGCGGTCCTCCGCCTGCCTCGTCGTCGACATCAACACCGCAAGCGTCATCCCCGGCAACTCCATCTTCCCATCCTTCACCGCAACCCCATCGCGCGACACCAGCGTCAGTGTCTCCCCCTCCAGCAGTTCAAACGGGTAAACCTCCTCCCCCAGGTTCACCACAATCCGCGCCTCATCCCTCACCATCACCAGCGTCCGCCGCCCCTCGTCACTCGACACCAGCAGATGCTGCATGCTCCCATCATTCAACGCCACCGTGCATCGCCGCAGCTTGATCAGCGCCTTCGTCCACGCCAGCATCTCCGCATGCTTGCCCTCGCCAATCTCACCCCAGTTCAACTTGGATCGCTGAAACGTCTCGATCGTCCTCCGGATTCGGCACATCCTCGCCAAAGCCAAACTGCCGCAAACTCCCGCTTCCGCCCTTCCGCCACCAGCTTCCGCATCTCGTCATCTTCATGGTCCGCGAAATATTGGAACGGCGTCGACGCCGCAAACTCCTCGCCCATAAACAGCATCGGCACATAACGGCGCCATCAGCACCAGGCCCATCGCGACCTTCGCCGCATCCATCCCGCACAAGCTGCTCCAGCCGCTCGCCCTTGCGCCCGATTCCCCACCTGGTCATGGTTCTGATCGAAGTGCACAAAGTGATGCGCCGACAACCCCTCCGCCAGCCGCCCATGCTTGCTCTTCCGGATAGCTCGAGTACTGCCCGTCATACACATACGACATGCTTCAGCGCCTTATGCAGATCCGCCAGCGTGCCAAAATCGCTGTAGTACCCGCGGTCAGGCTCCTTCGTGTACAGCAGCGTGAACAGCGCATGATGAAAGTCATCGCTCCACTGCGAATCCATCCCGTACCCATGCGCCTCGCGCGGCCGGATCACGCGCGGATCGTTCAGGTCGCTCTCGGCAATCAGATAAAATTCCCGTCCCACCGTCGCGCTCAACCGCTCCACCTCGGTCGAGAGCTGCTCCATAAAATGCACCGCCGACCGATCGATGATACTCATGCACCGCATCGAACCGCAATCCATCGCAGTGATAATCCCGCAGCCACATCAGCGCGTTGTCGCAGAAGAACCGCCGCACCTCGTCGCTGCCACCCTCATCCAAGTTCACCGCGTCGCCCCACGGCGTCTTGTGCTTCTTCGTCAGGTACGGCCCAAACTTGTTCGCGTAGCTTCCCACCGGCCCAAAGTGGTTGTAGACCACGTCCAGGATCACGCTCAGCCCCTGCGCATGGCATGCATCCACAAATCGCTTCAACCCATCCGGGCCGCCATACGGCTCATGCGTCGCAAACAGCGCCACGCCGTCATATCCCCAGCCGCGCTCGCCCGGCGAACTCCGCGATCGGCATCACCTCAACATGCGTAATGCCAAGCTCGGCCAGATAATCCAGATGCTCGATCGCACCATCGAACGTCCCACCTCGCTGAACGTCCCAATGTGCATCTCGTACATCACCGCCCCTGTCCTCGGAGACCCGCGCCACAGCTGGTCATGCCACACAAATTCATCATGGTCATAAAGCTGCGACGGCCCATGCACGCCGCTCGGCTTGCCGCAGACTGCGCGGATCTGGATACGCCGTCGGATCATCATCGATCAGAAACGCATAATCGATCCCCACACTGCGCATCCTCCACCGCCAGCGTCCACCAACCCCGCTTGTTCGGCCCCTTCATCGCAACACCTGGTCACGCCACTTCAACGACATCGTCTTCGCCCTCGGCGCCCAGATTCCAAACTTGTGCATCGCTTTCCTCTCTCCTGATCAATCTTTCCGCTCGCGCCCTGCTCAATCTTCCCGCGTCAACAGAGCCACCGGAAACGCCTTCAGCAGCTCGCCCACCAGCACGCGCCCACCCCAAACTCAACGCCCGTCAGCCGATCCCTCCACCGCCCCTCAGGAACCTCCACCGCCGTCTCGCCCCACGCCTTCGCCCCATGCGACCACCGCGGCACCACCGTCAGCACGCGCTCTCCCCGCCGATACGCAATCACCCGCTCCCGCTCCGCCCCTTCCACCTGCAACGCCGCGTACTCCGCCTCCGCGTCCAAACCACTCCGGATGCTCCTTGCGCAGCAGCAGCGCCTGATGCACCACCCAAAGCTTCGGCAATCCCTCGTCTCCGCGCTCCATAACCTGCCGCCGCATTCATCGCCTTCATCTCCTTCAGCAGCGCACCCTGCGCCCATAATCCACCGGCCGCCGATTGTCCGGATCCACCAGCGAACAAATCCCAAAGCTCCCCGCCCTGGTACATATCAGGAACTCCCGGCGCCGTGTACTTCATCAACGTCTGCGCCAACGAGTTCATACGCCCCGCCGCCGCAATCTCCCCTACAAATTTCTCCAGCTCCGCGACAAACTCCTCAGTCCCCAAGCATCGCATCGATATACGCATGCAGCGCGCTCTCATACTCCGCATTGTTCGCCACCCAGCTCGTCCGCACCTTCGCCTCCCGCATCGCCTTCTGCATGTATTCCCACAGCCGCTCCGTCGCTGATCGGCCACGCGCCCACCAGCGTCTGGTACAGAAACCACTCCGTGCCGCGTGTCTATCTGATCGCCACTTCTAAACTTCGCATTGTGCGCGCTCCACCGCCGCACCGCCTCTGCAAACCCATCCGGCATCTCGGTCAACACCGAGCATCCGCGCCCGCACATCATCGCTGCGCTTCGTGTCATGCGTGCTCAACGTCGTCATCGTCATCGGAAACGTCTGCTGCATCCTCACCTGGTACTTATGAAAATCCTCCAGGCTGAACCCATCGCAGTCCGGATCGCCGCCCACCTCGTTCATCGCGGTCAGCCGATTCCAGCAGTAAAACGCCGTGTCCTCCACGCCCTTCGCCATCACCGGCGCAGTGAACTGCTGAAAGCGATTCACGAACTCCGTCTCCTGTCTTTCCAATCACCTTCAGCGTCAGCACATCGCGCATGAAGTCGAACAGCCCACCATCGATGTCCGCGCGATTCGCCTTCGCGCTCTCGATCGCCCGATGAATTCGCTTGCGATCCTCTTCGCTAATCTCGTTGCGCTCCGGCACCACGTACGTCCGATACACCGAAAAGCAAGCCGCCACCTCGCGAATCGCCCGCCGTATCTCCGCCCGCGTAAAATCCCGCTGATCGCGATTGCTCTCGCAGATGTCCACAAACAGCGTAGTCAGCCGATTCACATCGCTGCCCAGCGCCTCCTGCTCCACCGCAATCTTCTTGTCGTGCGCCACACCCGGAAAATCCGAGTCATCCCCCGTGAACGTCGTGTAGTGCTCGCCCAGCTTCTTCAATCCCTCGCGGTGCACCAGCACGCCCATCGCCATGTTCAGAAAGTCGTACCCGCTCGTCCCCTCAATCGGCCAGTCCTCGCGCAGCCACTCACCCGGCTCCAGGATCTTCTCCCCAACGATCCAAGCCTCCGGCGCCCGCTCCCGCAGCCGCTCAAAATACTGCTTCGGATCCCGCAGCCCATCCGGATGATCGACCCGCACGCCATCCAGCAGCCCTTGCTTCAGCCACTTCAAAATCAGCGCATGCGTCTCGTCGAACACAAACTCGCGCTCCACCCGCAACCCGATCAGCGTGTTCACATCAAAGAATCGCCGATACCCCAGCTGCTGGTCCGCCGTCCTCCAATACGCCAGCCGATAGTACTGCTGCGACAAAAACTCATCCAGCGCATCCACACTGCTATTCACCTCGCTCACCACGCGATCGATCGCCTCCGAAACATCCCCATCCTCGTGGCACAGCCGATCCAGCAGCCCCACCAGCACCTTCTTGTCCCGATGCCGCGCCAGGATCGTCCGCCGATCCCAGAAGTCCGGCGACGGCAATCGCGCAAAGCTCGCACTCACAAAGTTCAACGCATCGCTCTTTGCATACTCCGCCGCCTTGCCCAAAATCATCGACAAGCTCGCCGGCGACACCGGAAACGTCTGCCCCGCCGTCTCCACCGTGAACCGCACACCCTTGCGCCTCACCACCACTTTCCCCGCACTCAGCGCCCGCCCATACTGCTCCGCCAGCACCGGCACCAGCACCTTGTCCCGCAACCGCTCTTCCGAAGAATTCCAGTCGATATCAAAGAAGCTCGCATAGCGGCTGTTCGTGCCGTTCTCCAGCACATCCCACCAATATTTATTCTCCGCACCCAGGCTCATGTGATTCGGAACAATATCCAGCACCTGCCCCAGCCCACACTTCTCCAACCGCTTGCAGAAGCGCTCATGCGCCGGCGCACCGCCCAGCTCCTCATTCACCCTGCGATGGTCCACCACGTCATAACCGTGCATGCTTCCCGGCGCCGCCTGCAGATACGGCGAGCAATACACGTGCGTCACCCCAAGCGTCTTCAAATACTCCACGATCGCCGCGGCATCATCGAACGTAAACTCTCGATGCAGTTGCAGACGATAGGTCGAACCCGGTACACGCCTCATACCTTATCTGCTCCTCACACCTTCAATGAAGTTAGTTCTATCAATCAATAGACTCGGAAAGGAGCGCGTCAGGTTGCACCAATCGCAGCCCTGCATCACGCATTCGCGCTATAAGGCTCCGGCGTCCATTGGCCCGAAAGCGTAAACGCTGCATGCGTTAGTGCAATGTGCGATAACGCTTGCGGAAAGTTGCCCAGCATGCGCTTATCCTGCACATCGTACTCTTCGCTCAGCAGCCCAACATCATTGCGCAGCGCCAGCAGCCGATCAAACATCTCCGTCGCCTCCTGCTTGCGTTCGATCAGCCACAAGCAGGTCACCATCCAGAAGCTGCACGCCAGGAATGTTCCCTCGCCGCCCTTCAATCCATCCGAGCTCTTCCCCGGATCATACCGCTGCACCAGCCCATCCTTCATCAATCCCTTCTGAATCGCGTCGATCGTTCCTATAATCCGCGGATCGTCGACCGGCAAAAATCCCACCAGCGCCAACCGCAGGCACGACGCATCCAGCGCCGTCGACCCATAACTCTGCGTAAACGAGTTCAGCCTCTTGTTGAATCCCTTCGCGCAAATCTCCTTATGCAGCAAGTCGCGATTCTTGCGCCAGCGCTTCACATCGCCGACGCCATCAAAGTGCTCGTGCCGCTTCACCGCACGATCCAGCGCCATCCACGCCATCACCTTGCTATGCACAAAGTGCTTTGCCCCGCCGCGCGTCTCCCATATCCCTTCATCCGGCTGGTCCCACACATGACAAAGATGGTCGATCAGCGCTGCCTCCAGCCCCGTAGATGAACTGCGCAACTCGTTCTCCGCCTCCGGAGTTCGACTCAACGCCACCGACACCTCGCCATACACATCCAACTGAAATTGCTGCGACGCCGCATTGCCAATCCGCACCGGCTTCGAGTTCTCGTAGCCCGGCAGCCAATCCAACTCCCACTCCGGCAATCGCCTCTCGCCCTTGATGCCGTACAGGCTCTGTATCTGACCCGGCGATCCTGCAATCGCACGCAGCAGCCACAGCCTCCACGCCACCGCCTCCTCCGTGTATCCCGCGCGCATCAGCACCAGCAGCGTGAATGCTGTGTCCCGCAGCCAGCAGTATCGATAATCCCAATTCCTTTCCCCACCAATTCTCTCCGGCAACCCTGTCGTCGCCGCCGCGACAATGCCGCCCGTCGGCCGATACGTCATCGCCTTCAGCGTCATCAGGCTCCGCTGCACCGCCTCCGCATATTGCCCCTTGTACCTCGCACGATCCGACCACTCACACCAGTAGTCATGCGTATCTTTCAACGCGTCCTCCGGAGAAATCGGATCAGGCACAGCCTCGAATGAGTTTCCATACGTAAGTGTGAAGCAGACTTTATCGCCCTTGCGCAGCACAAAGTCGCTCACCGTCTTCATGTCTTCACCCTTCAGGTCCACCGGTCTGCCACTGATGCACTGGCTGCGCAACACCGCCATATCCGGTCCCGCCACCGCATGTAGTTCCTCTCCGTGCTTGGTCACCCACGGCACCGTAAGCCCGTAATCAAATCGCAGCACCATGTCCATGTGCATCTTCACCCGGCCGCTTATCCCCTGCACCATCCGCACCACATCCGAATGCTTTCCCCGCGGCGGCATGAAATCCGTCAGACAAACCTCGCCACCCTTGGTCACAAACGTAGTCTCGAGAATCATCGTCCCCGGCCGATATCGCCGCCGCACCTCCACCACATCCTCAACCGGACGAATCCTCCAGAACCCGTTCTCCGCCGTCCCCAGCAACGCCGCAAAACATGCCGCCGAAGAAAAGTTCGGCCAGCACAACCAGTCAATCGATCCATCGCGACTCACCAGCGCCGCCGTCTCGCAATCCCCAATCAACGCGTAGTCTTCAATCCGCGCGCCATGCAGCGGCACCTTCTTCTTTCCAAAAAATCCTCCGGACATGGCTCCTCCAAACACCCTAAAAAATAAACAAACAATTCATCATGCATTGCTCGGATCAACGCCCGCGCCAGCGAGCCAATCCTTGCAGCCCCGTCTTCCACATCGCGCCTACAACCAGTCCCACCCTCACCGCATCCGTCCAACCAGAGGCCAAACGGGAACGGCGGGATCGCAAGCACCCTCAACCGAGTACCTCAGCACTGTACGCAATTGGATGCACATCCACCCCCCGGCGTCGTACCCTCAACCCACATCCACTACCATGTCTGTAGTCCGCAAAGGAGTTGCACCGCGCATGAAACCCAGCGAAGGCCGCAAGCGCATCGTCATCGAAGAGATCCAGCCATCCGTCAACGACGGCCGCTATCCCGCCAAGCGCATCCTCGGCGACCGCGTCGAAGTGACCGCCGCCATCTTCGGTGATGGCCACGATCACGTCGCCGCGCGCCTTCTCTATCGCCACGCCTCGCAGCGCAAATGGAGCGCCGTCCCCTTCACCGAAATCAACAACGACCTCTGGACCGCCACCTTCACCGCCGGCTCGCCAGAAGACCCTTCCAAGCTAGGCCAATGGTTCTTCACCATCGAAGCCTGGATCGACCACTTCGACACCTGGGTCCACGACCTAGCCAAACGCCTCGCCGCCCAAACCGACTCCGCCCAGGACATCCCCCTCGCCCTCCGCATCGGCGCCCTCCACTTCGACGCAGCAGCCTCCCGCGCCAAAGGCGCCGATGCCAAAAAGTTAGCCGCCGCCGCCACCCATCTCCGCACCCTTGCCGACCAAAATCTCCCCGTCTACGACGACCCCATCACCCCCGACCTCATCGCCCTCGTAGCCAAGTATCCCGACTTCAGCTTCGCCACCAAGCACACCCCCGAGCTCCCCCTCTGGATCGATCGCGAGCGCGCCCGCTTCTCCTCCTGGTACGAACTCTTCCCCCGCTCCGCCGGCCCCGCCGGCCATCACGGCACCCTCCGCGACGTCGCCACCCGCGTCCCCGAAATCGCCTCCATGGGCTTCGACGTCCTCTACATGCCGCCCATCCACCCCATCGGCCACGCCTTCCGCAAAGGCCGCAACAACTCCACCACCCCCGAGCCCAACGACGTCGGCAGCCCCTGGGCAATCGGCTCCGCCGAAGGCGGCCACACCGCCATCCTCCCCGCCCTCGGCACCTTCGCCGACTTCGATGCCCTCGTCGAAACCGCCCGCGCCCACAGCATCGACATCGCCCTCGACATCGCCTTCCAGTGCTCTCCCGACCACCCCTGGGTCAAAGAGCACCCCACCTGGTTCTCGCACCGTCCCGACGGCACCATCCAGTACGCCGAAAATCCCCCCAAGAAATATCAGGACATCTACCCCCTCAACTTCGAGTCCCCCGACTGGCGCGGCCTCTGGGACGCCCTCCACAACGTCTTCAAGTTCTGGATCGACCGCGGCGTCCGCGTCTTCCGCGTCGACAACCCCCACACCAAGGCCCTCCCCTTCTGGCAGTGGTGCATCGCCGAAATCCAAAAGACCGCGCCCGACGCCCTCTTCCTCGCCGAAGCCTTCACCCGCCCCCACGTCATGTACTCCCTCGCCAAGGCCGGCTTCTCGCAGTCCTACACCTACTTCACCTGGCGCAACACCAAGGCCGACCTCATCGAATACTTCACCGAAATCTGCAACCCGCCCGTCTCCGACTTCTTCCGCCCCAACGTCTGGCCCAACACCCCCGACATCCTCCACGCCCAATTCCAGATCGCAGACCTGGCCAAACGCCGCGCCATCTTCCGCCAGCGCGTCATCCTCGCCACCACGCTCTCCGCCAACTACGGCATCTACGGCCCCGCCTACGAATTATTAGAAGGCCGCCCCGCCAAACCCTCCCCCGGCAAGACCGCAGCGAAGAGTACCTCGACAGCGAAAAATATCAACTCCGCACCTGGGACCGCACCGACCCCAACTCCATCGCGCCGCTGATCACCGACCTAAACCACATCCGCCGCAACAACCCCGCCCTCCAGCGCAACGAAACCTCCACTTCCACACCGCCCCCAACGACAACCTCCTCGTCTACTCCAAGTCCACCACCGACCACACCAACATCATCCTCGTCGTCGTCAACCTCGACCCGATCAACACGCAGGCCGCCTCATCACGCTCGACCTCGACAAACTCAACCTCCCCTGGGACGCCACCTACAACGTCGAAGACCTCCTCACCCAAACCCACTACACCTGGCAAGGCCCCACCAACTACGTCTCCCTAACCCCGCACGCCACCGCCCACATCTTCCGCATTCTTCGCACCTGATAGCTCATACTCGAAGCACAGCCACCCGCGCCCTCGGCCCTGCATCCAACCGCAAAGATGCCAACCCAAGAGGCAACCCGCACGTGAAGAAACCCGGCAGCGCCACCGACCCGCTCTGGTACAAAGACGCGGTCATCTATGAGCTGCACGTCCGCGCCTTCCAGGACTCCAACGGCGACGGCATCGGCGACTTCCCCGGCCTGATCTCCCGCCTCGACTACCTCCAGGACCTCGGCGTCACCTGCCTCTGGCTCCTGCCCTTCTTCCCCTCGCCCCTGCGCGACGACGGCTACGACATCGCCAACTACGTCGACGTCAACCCCTCCTACGGCACGCTCGACGACTTCAAGCAGTTCCTCGACGCCGCCCACGAGCGCAACATGCAGGTCATGATCGAGCTGGTCATCAACCACACCTCCGACCAGCACCCCTGGTTCCAGGCGCGCCCGCCGCGCCCCCAAGGGCTCGCCCGAGCGCGACATGTACGTCTGGAGCGACACCGACAAGCTCTACGAAGGCGTCCGCATCATCTTCACCGACACCGAAAAATCCAACTGGACCTGGGACGAGACCGCGCAGCAGTACTACTGGCACCGCTTCTTCTCCCACCAGCCCGACCTCAACTTCGACAACCCCGCGCGTCATGGAAGAGGTCCTCAACGCCATGCGCTTCTGGCTCGACATGGGCGTCGACGCCCTGCGCCTCGACGCCATCCCCTACCTCGTCGAGCGCGACGGCACCTCCTGCGAGAACGTCCCCGAGACCCACGTCAAGATCAAGCAGATCCGCGCCGTCATCGACGCCGAGTACGCCAACCGCCTCATCCTCGCCGAGGCCAACATGTGGCCCGCCGACGTCCGCCCCTACTTCGGCGACGGCGACGAGTGCCACATGGCCTTCCACTTCCCGCTCATGCCGCGCATCTACATGGCGCTGCGCCAGGAAGACCGCCTGCCCATCACCGACATCATGGCGCAGACGCCGCGCCATCCCCGACACCTGCCAGTGGGGCCTCTTCCTGCGCAACCACGACGAGCTCACCCTCGAGATGGTCACCAACGACGAGCGCGACTACATGTACCTCGCCTACTCCGCCGATCCGCGCATGCGCATCAACGTCGGCATCCGCCGCCGCCTCGCGCCGCTGGTCGACAACAACCGCCGCCGCATCGAGCTGCTCAACTCGCTCCTCTTCAGCTTCCCCGGCACGCCCATCCTCTACTACGGCGACGAGATCGGCATGGGCGACAACATCTACCTCGGCGACCGCAACGGCGTCCGCACCCCCATGCAGTGGACTCCGACCGCAACGCCGGCTTCTCCCGCGCCGTCCCCGCGCGCCTCTACTTCCCCGTCATCATGGACCCCATCTGGGGCTACGAGGCCATCAACGTCGAAGCCCAGCTCGCCGACCAGTCCTCGCTGCTGCACTGGACCCGCAACATGATCGCGCTGCGCAAGCTCTTCAAGGTCTTCGGCCGCGGCACCCAGGAGTTCCTCCCCCGAACCGGCACCCGACAACCGCAAAGTCCTCGCCTACCTGCGCGAGTATAGGGATGAGTATGGAAACGCAGAGATAGTCCTCTGCGTCGCCAACCTCTCCCGCTTCAACCAGCCCGTCGCTCTCGATCTCTCGCGCTTCGCCGGCATGGTGCCCGTCGAACTGCTCGGCTACGTCCCCTTTCCCCGGATCACCGCACAGCCCTACGCGCTCTCGCTCGCGCCGTATTCTTTTCTCTGGCTCGAACTGCAGCCCGCGCCTGCGCCTGCTGATCCCCCCACCATGTCATCCGGCGAATCCACCCTCGACCTCGTCACCACCGCCTCCGGCAACATTTGGAGCGACCTGCTCGCCGGCCCCGGCCAGTCACTCCTTCACGAACTGCTGCCGCCTTACCTCGCCCGCCAGCGCTGGTTCGGCGCCAAGTCCCGCACCATCTCCTCCATCCGCATCGCCGACTGGTTCGAGGTGCCACAGACGCTCGCGGCAGTCACACCAGTTAGTGCAAAAGAGAAATCTGTCATCCCGAGCGGAGTTGTTCGCGAAGCGAACAACGGAGTCGAGGGACCTGCAGTTGGCAAAAAAAATAAATCTGTCATCCTGAGCGAAGCGACCGCAGGGAGCGGAGTCGAAGGACCTGCGTTTGCTCCTGCAGCCATCGTCTTCCTCTCCATCACCTACGCCGACGCGCAGCCGGATACTCCACCCGAAACCTATCAGCTTCCGCTCGCCCTCACCACCGGCCCCGACGCCGAAACCATCCGCGCCGACGCGCCCCACTCCATCCTCGCCTCCCTCACCACCGCGGAAGGCCCAGCCATCCTGCACGACGCCACCGCGCGCGAAGACTTCCGCCAAACCCTCCTCTCGCTGATCGAAGAACGCGGGACGCTGTACGCGCAATCGCCCACATGCAAGGATTCCCCTGAGAATGAGCTGCCTTCGTTATCCGGCATCCCATCCCCTGGCCTCGCCGAAGCTCGCGGCCCCAACCCTCTGCCCGCGCGCACCAGCTCCGCCGAGCAGTCCAACACCTCGATCCTCTACGACCAGAAGCTCATCCTGAAACTCTTCCGCCGCCTGCAGCCCGGCGAAAATCCCGACGTCGAGATCGGCCGCTTCCTCACCGAGGTCGCCCACTTCCCCCGCATCGCCCCGTTCCTCGGAGAGATTCGCGGTCGCAATAACAACGGGGAGCAGACCACACTCGCCATGCTGCAAGGCCTTGTCGAGAACGAAGGCGACGGCTGGGAGTTCACTCTCGACGAACTCGCGCGCTACTACGAGTCCGTCTCCACTCTGGCTCTGCCCCCCGACACCGGCGCGCCGCCCTCCTTCCTCACCGAGCTGCCCTCATCCGGCGAGCCGTCCTCCGCCATCCCCGCCGAAGCTCGCGAGCACGCCGGCCTCTCGCTCGACGCCGCCGCGCTCCTCGGCCGCCGCACCGCGGAGCTGCATCTCGCCCTCGCCACGCCGACCGACAACCCCGCCTTCACCCCCGAGCCCTTCACACCCGATGCTCTCGCCGCCGACGTCACCCGCATCCGCGCTCAAATAACCGGAGCCCTCGACGCCCTCAAGCGCGCCTTCAATACCCTGCCCGACGAACTCACGACGGACTCCGCCGCGCTCATCCTCTCGCGCCGTGCGCAACTCTTTGCCCGCGCCCATGCCATCGCAGAGATTCCGCCCGCCGAAGCCGGCATGCGCATCCGCATCCACGGCGACTACCACCTCGGCCAGCTCCTGCGCTCGCGCAACGACTACGTCATCCTCGACTTCGAAGGCGAGCCCGCACGCCCACTCGCCCAGCGCCGCGCCAAACAATCGCCTCTCAAAGACGTCGCCGGTATGGTCCGCTCCTTCAGCTACGCCGCCTACTCTGCCCTCGATCGCTTCGCCCAGCGCAATCCCTCTGCCGCCCGCAGCCTCGAGCCCTGGGCGCAGCTCTGGCAGAACGCCGCCTCCACCGCATTCCTCGACGCGTGGCGCGCCACCATGGCCGCAGCGGAACCAACTCCCGCACGCAACCCCTCCGCCGCGCATCTCACTCCCCAGCCATTGCAGGCCCAGCGTCTCCTCAACGCATACTTGCTTGAGAAGGCGCTCTACGAACTGCTCTACGAGCTCAACAATCGCCCGGCCTGGGTGCGCATCCCACTGGCCGGCATCCTCAGTCTGCGCGAGTAAGCCCTTCGCAACAAGAGAACGCCAACGCCCATGGCCACTAGTCCCATCGTCAACCAGCACACAGCGCCTGAGGATGCCGCCGCCGCTTCCCTGCATGGCCTGCTGATCAGCCTCGGCCCACTCGCGCCCGACAACTTCAAGTCGGTCCTCGCCAATCTCGCCGAGGCCTTCGCGCAATCTCCCATCCTCGTAGCCACGCCTGAACCTGCGCCGCCCGAGATTGGCATTCCGCCCAGTGTCCAGCTCGTCTCCTACACGCCGCCCGCGCCAACCGGCTCGCCCGGCTCTTCCTGGCTGCTCACCGCCGCCGACTACCTCAACACCTGGAAGCTCATCGACGAACACAGCGCCAAAGCCTGCCTGCTCCTTGGCCCCGAAGCCCAGTCTCTCGGCCCCGCAGCCGTCCGCGCCCTGGCCGAAGCCGTCCTCTCGAACCATGCTGATCTGGCCACACCGAACTATGCCCTCGGCCCCCGCGACGGCCTCGTCAACTCCGCAATCCTCTATCCCGTCACGCGCGCGCTCTTCGCCACCCGCTCGCGTTATCCCTTGGCGGTCGACCTCGGCTTCTCCGCGCGCATGGCCGAGCGCCTCGCCACCGTGGCCCAGCGTTCCACCGCCAACGGAGCCAACTCCACCCTCATCTGGCCGGTCGCCGAAGCCGCGGTCGCGTCCTTCCTGGTCGCCGAGGTCCCCGCCGGCCCGCGCACGCTTCCTCCGCCCGGCTCGCTCGACCTCAACTCCGTCCTCGCCCAGGTCGCCGGCTCGCTCTTCGCCGACGTCGACGCCAAAGCCGCATTCTGGCAGCGCGCGCGCCTCAACCAACCGCCGCGCAACGGAATCGCTCCGCACCCATCAACTCCGTCCGACGCCGTCTCCGAACCCCCCGACGTCGCCCCCATGCTCGACTCCTTCCGCCTCGCCTACGCCAACCTGCATGAGATCTGGTCGCTCGTCCTGCCCCCCAACTCGCTCCTCGGCCTCAAAAAGCTCTCTCTGTTAACTCCGGAAACCTTCCGCATGCCCGACGCGCTCTGGGCCCGCATCGTCTACGACTTCGTCCTCGCCTACCGCCTGCGCACCCTCAACCGCGGCCACCTGCTCGGCGCGCTCACGCCGCTCTACCTCGCGTGGGTCGCCTCGCATCTGCTCCAGACCGCGCCCGGAGCGCCCGATTTCATCGCCCCTGAGGACCACATTCAAGCCGTCGCCGCCGCATTCGAGACCGACAAGCCCTACCTCGTCTCGCGCTGGCGCTGGCCCGACCGCTTCAACCCGTAGCCCGCTTGCACCCGAACCCGTGAAGGAGGCACCATGGGTCAACAAATCTCACTCGCTCTCCACGAATCCATGCACCGCGCGCTCGTCAAGCTCGCCAGCTTCCTGCCCGGCCTGCTCGCCCTGCTGCTCGCGGTCCTGGTGCTCACGGTCCTCGGCGCGCTGCTCGCCTATGTCCTGCGCCGCATCCTCACTGCACTGCACTTCGACGAGCGCTTCGCCCGCGACCAGGCCGCCAACGTCGCCGACTGGGCCCCCCGCCACTCGCCCACCGTGCTCGTCGCGCGCACCGTCTTCTGGGCCTGCGTCCTTGCCGGCCTCCTCATCGGCGTCTCCGCCTTCGACGCCTCCTTCTCCGAAGGCTCCCAGGTCTCGTTCCTCATCATCCCCTACCTCACCCACTGGGCCGGAGCCATCCTCATCCTCCTCGCCGGAACGGTGATCGCGCGCTTTCTCGCCCGCTCCGTCCTCATCGGCGCGGTCAACCTGCAGTTGCAGTACGCCCGCTTCCTCTCGCTCGGCGTCAAGTGGCTCGTGCTCGTCCTCACCGCCGCCATGGCGCTCGACCACCTCGAGATCGGCGGCACCATCGTCGACCTCGCCTTCGGCATCCTCTTCGGCGGAATCGTCCTCACCCTCTCGCTCGCCGTCGGCCTCGGCTCCCGCGACCTCGTCAGCCGCTCGCTCGAACGCACGTCCGAGAGCAACTCGGCAGTCATCCGGCCGTTCTCCGCGCCGGAATCGACCGAACGCCCTGCCGCCTCCGACGAACGGACGAAACCCACCGGGACGCTCCGCCACTTTTAATGGCGTCCATTTCACCGCTCCATACTGCGGCGTGCCTCTCCATTCAACCCACGCCGGTGTGGTAGGTTAGCTTTATCGAGACCAATGCAGGCGAAGCCGCGTCCAGCGATGGGCGGAAGGCGAGCTTTACCTTGCGGGAGGCAGTCAGGCATTCGGGTTGCGCTTTATCACCGGACGGAATATCGCTACGGTCATCCGGTCACGCTGGGACCGCAATCCATACAGCTGCGCCCTGCGCCGCACTGCAAAACCCCCATTCTTGCCTATCAGCTGCGTGTCACGCCGGCCGACCACCTGCTGAAGTGGCAGCTCGACGTCCATCACAATCACCTGGCCCGTGTGCTCTTTCCCGCAAAGACCGACGCGCTGATCGTCGAAGTCGATCTCATCGCTGAACTCTCCCCAGTCAACCCGTTCGATTTCGTGCTCGAACCCGAGGTCGCCGACTGGCCCTTTCAATACACGCCTGAGCTTGCGGTCGACCTTGGGCCGTATCGCTCCACCGCCAGCGCCGGGCCACGTCTCCGCGACTTCCTCAATACCGTCCCAAAGGAACGGCGCGGTTCCATCGTCTTTCTCTCCGACCTCGTCCATCGCGTGCGCAATCAGGTCTCCTACCAGGTGCGCGAGGAGCCCGGAATCCAATCCTCCGAGCAGACTCTGGGGACCAGGAGTGGCTCCTGCCGTGATTCGGCCTGGCTCCTCATCGAGGCCTTGCGCCATCTCGGCTTCGCCGCCCGCTTTGTCTCGGGATACCTCATTCAACTCGCATCCGAAGCCGGCGGCCCGCAGCAGGACTCCGCTGACCTGCACGCCTGGGCCGAGGTCTATCTTCCCGGCGCAGGATGGATCGGCCTCGATGCAACCTCCGGTCTCTTCGCCAGCGAAGGCCACATCCCGCTGGTCTGCACCCCGGATGCCCGCCGCGCCGCGCCCATCTCCGGCACCAGCGAGCCGGCAGACGTCACTTTCCACCATGAAATGACCGTTCGCCGTCTGCAGTCGGCGTCCAGCGTGGAGCAGCCATACACCGAACAGCAATGGTCACAGCTGGAAGCTGTCGCCGCGCGCGTCGACGAAGATCTCCGCGCATCCGGTATGCGCCTCACCATGGGCGGCGAGCCAACCTTCGTTGCCGTCGACTCGCCAGAGGCCCCGGAGTGGAACCTCACCGCGCTCGGGGAGGAAAAACGCCGGCTCGGCTTCGCGCTCATCCTGCGCCTCAGAGAGAAGACCGCGCCCGCCTCTCTGCTGCATTGCGGCCAAGGCAAGTGGTATCCCGGCGAGCCGCTGCCGCGCTGGGCGCTGGGCTGTTACTCCCGCGCCGATGGGGTACCCGTCTGGCAGGCCGACCAACTGATCGCCCACGACGGCCATGACGATGGCCTGACCACGCACGATGCCCAACGCTTCCTTCAGGCGCTCACCAGGCGTCTCCAGGTGACTGCGGAAAATATACTGCCCGCATACGATCCCGATGCTGAAAGCCCCGCCGGCTACGTCTTGCCCATCCGGCGCAGGCAGCCCGGCGGCAGAATCGCCTGGTCCAGCCAGCTATGGTTCCCCAGGCCGGAGCGCCTCGTCCTGAGCGCCGGCGACTCCCCCATCGGCTATCGCATTCCCGTCGATGCGCTGCCCTGGGTCGCGCCCGACGAACTCGCCTATCCCATGGATCAGGCGCCCTTCGCCGACCGCGCAAAGCTGCCCGTTCCAGAGCGCAAGATGGAACTCTTCACCGCGCAGCCCCCTGCCGATCCCCTCCCGCCAGTGCTCGCGGACTCCGCTGATGCTCCCGTGCTCATCCGGCCGGCGCTCTGCGTGCAGGTGCGCGAAGGCAGGCTGCACGTCTTTCTTCCCTTCATCTCTGTCCTCGCCGACTATCTCGATCTCGTCGCCGCCATCGAAGACTCCTGCCTGCATCTCGGCACACCGGTCAGGATCGAAGGCTACACCCCGCCCTCCGATCCTCGCCTGCGCTCCTTCAGCGTCACTCCCGATCCCGGCGTGCTCGAGATCAACCTGCCGCCCGCGGCCAACTGGAAGGAACTGGAGTCCGTCCATACAATACTCTTCGAGGAGGCCGCCCGCTGCCGGCTCACCGCGGAGAAGTTCACCTGGGAGGGCGACCGCGTCGCAACCGGCGGTGGCAGCCACATCACTCTCGGCGGAGCCAGCGCGCTCGACAGCCCCTTCCTTCGCCGCCCCGATCTGCTCCGCAGCATGGTCGTCTTCTGGCAGCACCATCCTTCGCTCTCGTATCTCTTCTCCGGCGCCTATGTCGGCCCTACCAGCCAGTGTCCGCGCATCGATGAGGCCCGCCTCGACGCCCTGTATGAGCTCGAAGTCGCCTTCCGCAACATGCCGCCGAGCGATTGCCCGCCCTGGATCGTCGACGGGCTCTTCCGCAACCTGCTGGTGGACGTAACCGGCAATGCCCACCGCGCGGAATTTTGCGTGGACAAGCTCTATCCGCCTGAGGGCATGGGCCTCAAGATCGGCCTGCTCGAGTTGCGCGCCTTCGAGATGGCACCGCACCTTCGCATGGGACTGGCAACCACCCTTCTGGTGCGCGCGCTCGCGACCATGTTCTGGAAGACCCCGTTTCAGGCTGATTTCGTCCGCTGGGGAACAACCCTGCATGACCGCTTCCTGCTGCCGCACTTCCTCCGCGCCGATCTCCACGACGTCCTCGCCATTCTTCGCGCCGCAGGCTACGCATTCGACGAGCGCTGGTTCACCTCCCACTTCGACTTCCGCTTTCCCTGCATCGGCTCGGTCGCCGCCAACGGAGTGGAGCTCGAGCTGCGCCGCGCCCTCGAGCCCTGGAACGTGCTCGCCGAGGAGGCGACCTCCGGCGGCACCGTGCGCTCCGTGGACTCATCGCTCGAGCGCGTGCAGGTAAGGCTCTCCGGCGCGGCCGCGGACTCGCGTTACGCCGTGCTCTGCAATGGCCATCGCGTTCCCCTCAAATCAACCGGCGTCGCCGGCGAGATGGTCGCCGGCGTGCGCTTCCGCGCGCGGCAGTTGTCCGCAACCCTGCACCCCACCATTCCCGTGCAATCCCCTTTGGTCTTCGATGTGGTCGATCGCGTGACGGAGCAGTCTCTGGCACGGTGCCTCTATCACGCGCTTGCACCTGAGGGCCGCATCTACACCGGACGACCCACCAGCGCAGCCGAAGCCGAGCAACGCCGGACGGAGCGCTTCATCCCCGCCGAGGCGCCCTCCGGCCAAAAGGTAATCCCGCCGGAGCAGACCCATCCGCTCTTCCCCATGACATTGGACCTGCGCGTGCCCGGCCCGCAGGCTGCAACCCCGGAGCCGTCGCGATGACCGTCGATCTGCTGCAGGCGCCGCATGAGGCCGCCGCGTATGACGAGCTCTCCGCCGACGGCGTCAATCCGCGCGCCCACTGGGAGCGCCTCATCGAGTCGCTGCGCTCCATCGGACCGGAGGAGCTGGAGCGGCGATGGGCCCGCGCCGAGCGCCGCATTCGCGAGAACGGAATCACTTACAACATCTACGGCGATCCGCTGGGCGCCAACCGGCCCTGGAAGATCGACATGGTGCCGTTCGTAATCCCGGAGCAGGAATGGCGCTCGATCGAGGCTGGCATCATCCAGCGCGCGCAGCTGCTCGGCCGCGTGCTTGAGGATCTCTACGGCCCGCAGGAGCTGGTCGCCGCCGGCAGCTTCCCCGCCGCGCTGCTCTACGCCAACCCGTCCTTCCTTCGGCCGCTGGTCGGCGTCAAGGTTCCCGCCAACAGCTATCTGCAGATGCTGGGCGTCGATCTCGCCCGCTCGCCCGACGGCCGCTGGTGGGTCCTCGCCGACCGCACCCAGGCGCCCGCCGGCAGCGGTTACGCGCTCGAGAACCGGACCATCGTCTCCGACGTTCTGCCCAGCGTCTTCCTCAACTCCAACGTGGTGCGGCTCGCCCCGTTCTTCCGCGCGCAACGCGACGCCCTCATCGGCCTCTCGCAAAAGCCCGATCCCCGCGTCGTTCTGCTCACCCCCGGGCCCCACAACGAGACCTACTTCGAGCACTCTTACATCGCCCGCTATCTCGGCTTCACACTCGTCGAAGGCGCGGACCTCACCGTCCGCGACCGCAGCGTCTTCCTTAAAACGGTCGACGGTCTGGAGCAGGTGGACGTCATCTTGCGTCGCGTCGACGGCAGCTTCTGCGATCCTCTCGAACTGCGCGGCGACTCCCTGCTCGGCGTTCCCGGACTGGTCGACGCCATCGTCGCCGGCAACGTCAAGGTCGCCAATGCCCTCGGCAGCGGCGTCATTGAGACCTCCGCGGTAATGCCGTTTCTCCCCGGCCTCTGCAAGCAGCTGCTCGGCGAAACCCTCCTGCTGCCCTCCGTCGCCACCTGGTGGTGCGGGCAGGAATACGCGCTCGACTGGGTGCTCAACAACCTGGAATCCGTCGTCATCAAACCGGCCTTCCCGTCGCGCGGCATGGAGCCGGTCTTCGGCGCCGCAATTCCCACTGCCGAGAAAGCCAAACTCGCCGCACAACTTCGCCTGCGGCCCTACGATTACGTCGCGCAGGAACAGATCTCCCTCTCCACCGCTCCCGTCTGGGAGAACGGCCACATGCTCTCCCGCTGCGTGGTGCTGCGCGCCTACGTGCTCAACACCGGCAACGGATGGGTCGCACTGCCCGGCGGCCTCACCCGCGTCGCCGAAGACTGCGGCCCCGTCGTCTCCATGCAGCGCGGAGGACACAGCAAGGACGCCTGGGTGCTCTGGGACTCGCCCGTGGACACCTTCAGCATGCTGCGCCCGCGCAACGAGCCGCTGGAGCTGCGCCGCAATCCCACCTCAGTCCCCAGCCGCGCCGCCGACAATGTCTTCTGGCTCGGCCGCTATGTGGAACGCGCGGAGAATATCGCCCGCCTCGCCCGCACTCTGGTCACGCGCGTCCGCCGCTCCGACGAGACGGAGATCGAATGTCTCGCCCGCCTCCACTCCTGTCTCCAGTCGCGCCACAGCCGCCTCCCCAAACGCCGCAAAGGCCGCAGCCCCACCGCGCAGGAGTTCAAGCAGGAACTCACCTCTCTGCTGACCGGCGCGAAGAGGCCGGACAGCCTCGCCTCAACTCTCGCCGAGATCGCGCGGGTCGGCGGCAATGTGCGCGAGCGGCTCTCCGCCGACATGAACTTCCTCATCAGCCAGCTCAGCGAGTCCATGAAGGTGGAACGCGGCACCCAGTTCATCGAATATCCCACCATGCTCACCGCCTGCCTCGAACTGCTCTCCGCCTTCTCCGGCATGGAGCGCGAGAACGTCAATCGCGGATCGGGATGGCTCTTCATCAGTATCGGCCGCCGGCTGGAGCGCGCCATCTACCTCGCCCGCCAGTTGCGTGAGATCGCCCAGCCGCTGGGAGAGCAGGACTGGCCTCTCCTCGAATATCTCCTCGAGGTCCAGGACAGCTCCATGACCTATCGCACCCGCTACTACACCACGTTGCAGCCGCTCGCCGTGCTCGACGTCCTGATGGCCGACGAGAAGAACCCCCGCTCCCTCGGCTTCCAGCTCAGCCACATCGCCGACCTCTACGCCAAGCTGCCGCGGCACGTGACCGAAGACCTCAACGCCATGCGCGCTACGCTCGACCGCCTCCGTGCCTTCGATCTCCGCGAGATCGAATATCCTTTACTCGGATCCGATGCCGCCCCCGCTGCCGCTCAGGGCCGCCAGCTGGAAAAACTGCACGCCTTCCTCAAAGAGATGGAGCAGATGCTGGCTTCGTGGTCGAATAATCTCTCCAGCCACTACTTCAGCCACGCCCGTGCGCTGCCAACCATCGTCGACCAGTAAACCATGAACTATCGCATCCTCCATCGCTCCACTTACCGCTACAAGGTACCCGTCTCCGTCGGCAATCACGTCGCCTGCCTGGCCGTGCGCTCTCTGCCCCGCCAGCGCGTGCTCTCTTCCACGCTGGAGATCCGCCCCGCGCCCGCCACCCTCTCCACGCGCACCGACTTCTTCGGCAACCAGCTCTGCTTCTTCACCCTCCAGGAGCCGCACACCGAGCTCGTCGTCGACGCGCGCAGCGAAGTCGTCGTCGACGATGCACCACAGGCCCACTGCTCCCTCCCCTGGGAGGACGTCGCACACCGCCTTCCGCGCGACACCAGCCCTCAGGCGCTCGACGCCTACCAGTTCACCTTTGAGTCGCCCCGCATCCGCCTCCGCCACGACTTCGCCGAATACGCGCTCGACTCCTTCACTCCCGGCCGCCCCATGCAGCACGCCCTGCTCGATCTCACCGCCCGCATTCACGCCGACTTCGAGTTTGAGTCCGGCGCCACCACCGTCCGCACCCCCGCCGAAGATGTCTTTCGCAAACGCCGCGGCGTCTGCCAGGACTTCGCCCACGTCCAGATCGCCTGCCTGCGCTCCATCGGCCTCGCCGCCCGCTACGTCAGCGGATATCTGCGCACCCTGCCGCCGCCCGGCAAGCCCCGCCTCATCGGCGCCGACGCCTCCCACGCCTGGGTCTCCGCATTCTGCCCCGGCTGCGGCTGGCTCGATCTCGACCCCACCAACAACGTCGTCCCCTCCGACGGACACGTCACCCTCGCCTGGGGACGCGACTACGGCGACGTCAGCCCTCTGCGCGGCCTCGTCCTCGGCGGCGGTACGCACACGCTCAAGGTCGGCGTCGATATGGAACCGCTCGCCCCCGCACAGCCCCCTCCCGCCAAACCGCGCTGAACCACGCGCCCCATACCCATCGCGCGCCGCCCGCTCCCGTATGATGGAACCGCTGCAGCTCCCTCACCTTTTCACCTGCAGCTGAAAAACTTCCGCCCATACAAAGATGACGAAACCCACCGCCAAAGCCAGCTGGTACTACGTCGTGCTGGTCACCGCGGCCATCGCCATCAGCTACTTCGACCGCCAGACGCTATCCGTCGCCGTCACGTCCATCCAGAAGACCATCCCTCTCAACAACCAGCAGTTCTCCTGGCTGCAGACCGCCTTCCTCATCCCCTACGCCTTCCTCTACGCCGGCGGCGGCCGTCTGCTGGACGTCATCGGCACCCGCCGCGGCTTCCTCGCCATCATGCTCTGGTGGTCCGCCGCATGCGCCTTGCAGGGCTTCGCGAACGGCGTCTCCTTCCTGCTCGTCGGCCGCTTCCTCCTCGGCATGGGAGAAGGCGGCGCATTCCCCGCATGCACCCGCGTCGTCGCAGAATGGGTCCCCGCCCCCAAGCGCTCCACCGCCATGGGCATCATCAACGCCGGCACCGCCGTCGGCTCCGTCCTCGCCCCTCCGCTCATCGGCTTCATCCTCCTCACCAGCGGATGGCGCATGGCCTTCTTCGCCTCCGGCGCACTCGGCCTCGCCTGGACAGCATGGTGGGCCGCAAGCTACCGTGCTTCCAACTCCACAACCATCAACTCCACCCCCACGTCCGCAACCATCTCCTCTTCCTCCAATTCCCGCCTTTTCGATCTGGTGAAACTCCGCCAGGTCCAGGTCCTCGTCGCCGCCAAATTCCTCTCCGACTCCGCCTGGTACTTCTACCTCCTCTGGCTCCCCAAGTACCTCTATGACGTCCGCGGCTTCGACATCAAGCACGTCAGCGCCTACGCCTGGATCCCCTACGCCGCCTCCGGCCTCGGCAGCTTCCTCGGCGGATGGCTCTCAAGCTCTCTCCTCGCCCGCGGCCGCTCCCTCGACTTTGCCCGCAAATGCGCCCTCGGCTTGAGCGCCGCCTTCATGCCCGTCGTCATCCTCGTCCCGCATGTCTCGGTCAGCTACGCGCTCGCGCTCTTCTCCGTCGCCTTCTTCTGCCAGCAGTCCTGGTCCGGCCTCATCATGACCCTCCCTGCCGACATCTTCCCACTCTCCAACGTCGGCGCCGTCGCCGGCATGATCGGCTTTGGCGGCGCCATCGGCGGAGCCATCTTCGGCGTCATCGCCGGCTGGCTCCTCGACCACGGATTCGGCTACGGAACCCTCTTTCCCATCGTCGGCAGCTTCCATGTCATCGCATTTCTTGCGATCCTGTTACTCGGCGGCAAATTCAACCCTCTCCAACCGCACACCCTGCAAGACGGAGTCACTGCTTAAATGAAGATCACCGAAGTTCGCACCCGCGTCGTCGAATGGGACGGCCCCGTCACTCCTCTGCCCGCGCACTTCTGCACCAACCCCATGGACCTCGTCGCCTTCCGCGCGCCCTCCATGGGCAACTTCGCCTTCCACGGCTGGGTGCTCGTCGAGATCTTCACCGACTCGGGCCTCGTCGGCATCGGCAACGCCGCGCTCTCGCCCCTCGTCACCAAGTCCACCATCGACACCTACCTCACGCCGCTGCTCCTCGGCGCCGATCCCTGGGACATCGAATTCCTCTGGCAGCAGATGTACCGCCGGACCATGGCCTTCGGACGCAAAGGCGTCGGCATGGTCGCCATCTCCGCCGTCGACATCGCCCTCTGGGACCTCCTCGGCAAGGACGCCAAACAGCCCGTCTATCGCCTCCTCGGCGGCCGCACCAAAGACAAGATCCCCGTCTACGCCAGCCGCCTCTACGCCATGCCCATCCCGGAGCTTCGCGCCGAAGCCCAGAAATATAAGGACCAGGGCTACACCGCGATGAAGCTCCGCTTCGGCTGGGGACCCATCGACGGCGCCGCCGGCATGCAGCAGAACCTCGAGCTCGTCCGCAACGTCCGCGAGGTCATCGGCTACGGTGTCGACCTCATGGCCGACGCCTACATGGGCTGGACCCTCGACTACGCCCGCCGCATGGTCCCGCTGCTCGAACCCTTCCAGCTCCGCTGGTTAGAGGAGCCCGTCATCCCCGACGACACCCGCGGCTACGCCCAGCTCAAGGCCATGGGCCGCCTGCCCATCGCCGGCGGCGAGCATGAGTTCACCCTCTTCGGCTTCCGCGACCTGCTTGAAGCCAACGCCCTCGACTACATCCAGTTCGACACCAACCGCGTCGGCGGCATCTCCCAGGCCCGCAAAATCGCCGCCCTCGCCGAGGCCTTCCAGGTCCCCGTCGTCCCCCACGCCGGCCAGATGCACAACTACCACGTCGTCATGGCCAGCCTCAACTCGCCCATCGCGGAGTTCTTCCCCAAAGTCTCAGTCGAAGTCGGCAACGAACTCTTCTGGTACATCTTCTCGGGCGAACCCGAACCCGCCAACGGCTTCATCGACCTCAGCGACTCCACCCCCGGCCTCGGCCTCACCGTCAACGAAGACTCCCTCAAGCGCTTCAAAATAACGGGCTAGAAAGTCCGTTGCCTCTGGGTGCCCCACCCAAGCTTCGCTTGGGTGGGATTCTGCCGCCAAAATTTGAACTTGTCATTCTGAGCCATCGGCGAAGAATCCCCGCATTTAATCTCTCGCACGATCCCCAGCGGGGCACGAACCGGAGCGGCACGCATTCACGGGTGCTCCTCACCAAAGAATCCCGCCTCTATCGCCCTTGCGCCAGCTCCTCAATCACTGCAGCAAGTTTTTCCAGTATCTCGTTCCACCCTTCCAGTTGGCCGCTATTCTTCGCGCTCTCCATGGGTTCGTTTCCAATGAACGTGAGCTTTGTCTGGCCGTTCCCCAGGTCCTCAAAGAGGGTCACGTCGTACGCGCCCTCGATCGCCTCATGTTCTATCCCCAGCTCCGCAGGATCAATCTTGTTTCCCTCCGCATCCGAGAAGTACATCAAGGAGACGATCTTCTCCTGCGGGACAATCTCCAGGTATTCAACCGCATTCCAGCACTCCTGCCCGTCCGGCGCCCTCATGCAGCAGAGCAACTTACCGCCAACGCGAAAGTCCATCTCACAAACAGGAGCAGTAAAGCCCTTCGGCCCCCACCACTGCATCACATATTTTGGGTCCGTCCACGCCTTCCATACCAGCTCGCGCGGAGCATCGAAAACGCGGGTGACAACCATCCGCTCTGCTTCATTCACCATGTTTTTGGTCATCTCTGCTCTCCTGCTTTCTTCATCCGATTCACAACCGCATCCAGCTTGTCGAAACTCTCTTCCCAGAACTGGCGATAACTGATCGCCCACTTGCTGACACGCTGGATGGCCTCCGGCCTCAGCGTGCAGATACTCTCTCGCCCACGCTTCTTCTTGGTCACAATCCGCGCCCGCACCAGGCAGGCGATATGTTTCGAAATCATCTGCTGCGAGAGCTCAAATGGTTCCGTCAAGCCATGCACGGAGGCAGGCCCGCGGGAGAGTCTCTCCACCATCGCCCGCCGGGTTGGATCAGCCAAAGCAGCGAATGTCGTATCCAGAGAATCCACAACCAAATAGTAGTGGATTTTCTCTGGAAGTCAAGACCACACCAATGAACTGTCATCCCGAGCGAAGGCGTGGGCGTAAGCACACGCCGCAGCCGAGGGACCTGCAGTTAAGTGTCCCCACAACTCTGTCATCCCGACCGAAGCAATCCGCGACAGCGGATGCGAAGCGGAGGGACCTGCAGTTGCCTTTGCCTCTGAGCCCCGGAAAGACACGCATTCGCGCGAGCTACAAAGGCTCCACCTACCCATGAACTGTCATCCCGGCCGAAGCAATCCGCGATAGCGGATGCGAAGCGGAGGGACCTGCAGTTAAGGCACTTGCGTTTGCTATCCTTCCAGCGTGAAAGAGCACCTCTACTACACCTACATCATCGCCAGCCGCAGCAAGAACCTCTACACCGGCATGACGAGCGAGATCGAGGCGCGCATCTGGCAGCACAGGAACGGCGTATTCGAGGGCTACTCCAAGCGGTACAAATGCAACCGCCTCGTCTGGTTCGAGCGGCACAATGACGTCTACGTCGCAATCGCACGGGAGAAGCAAATCAAGCGATGGTCACGCGCGAAAAAGCTCGCGCTCATTGAGGAGCAAAACCCAGCATGGTCTGACCTCAGCGAACGCTGGGGGAAGCCCATGAAGACGTTCGGGCAGGAATAACATCTCCGCCAAACTCCCCCCCCACAACTCTGTCATCCCGACCGAAGCAATCCGCGTCAGCGGATCGCGAAGCGGAAGCACCTGCAGTTGCCTTTGTCTCTGAGATAGGTCCGGGCTTCAGCCCGGACATCCACGCCGCCCCTGTCCTGTCATCCTGAGCGAAGGCGCTGTCCCGCTGAGCGGGACCGCGCCGCAGTCGAAGGACCTGCAGTTGTTCTTGCCTTGCAAATCACAACGCCACGTGCCCACAACCTGTCCTGAGCGCAGTCGAAGGATGCCGCAAACCGTCCCTCACCCCCAAACTCTGTCATCCCGACCGAAGCAATCCGCGTCAGCGGATCGCGAAGCGGAGGGACCTGCAGTTGCTTTGCCTCTGAACCCCGGAAGGGCACGCGTTCACGCGTGCCACAAACGCTCCGCCCACCAACAAACTGTCATCCTGAGCGGAGCGGCGGGCATCAGCACGCCGCGCAGTCGAAGGACCTGCGTATGGCCCATTCGGCCCCAACCATTCGGCCCTTTCTCACCAGACATCTAAAAAGCCTTGGACCCCGCCTCAAATCACGCCAAAAGGAGAAGAAAAGGCGATACACTTCCTGCACGGGCGCAGGGCCGCGCACTTTGAGAAAAACGGGGCGCACGATGGACAGGGAAACTAAGTTTGGCTACGGATTTCTTTTTGCGGGGGCAGGCATGCCTTGGCTGATTGAGCACCTATGGGCGCTCCCGCTTAGCATTATCTCTTTGATAGTGGGCGTCGTATTCCTTCGGGCAGGGCACTTGCACCGCGAAGAAAGCGATCCCCGCGTGACGACGAAGGCCAAGATACTCGCGACGGCTCTCACTCTCGCGGCGAGCGCTGCTATATGTGTATCCGGATGGAGAGTCCACAGTGAACACAAGGTCTCCACCGAAGTGCAAGAGCCATCGACCGCGTTACCAGAACCGCAAGCTGCTCCTATTGTCATCATTCAGAACGGCAAGGACAGCAAGTGCACAAACCAAGCAGCGGGCCACGATGTGAGTGTCAAATGCTAGGAGAGAATCGAACTGCACATTTTCGCGCGCCGATTTTGTTCCTGTTCGTGGCAAGTGCTGCGGCATACTCCCAAACCATCAAGCAAGATGCGGATCGAAGCATATGTAGCAATGTCGTGGCTCTTCTTGGAGACGTAAAGATAGATTGTTCCAATCTCACGGACCAGCAGAAGAAAGACATTCAAGAAATACCAGGGATATTGAAGGTTGCGCTCACGAACCAGGAATATCTGAAAGAAATAAAGCTCCGGTTAGATCAGCTTTCATATGGCTCGTCAGTAGTCGTTCAGAGCGTGGGACAGCAGGGCGGAATTACCGCGCAGACCGTCAACGTCACGGGATCAGCAATACCAAACTTTGCGGGAATCGAAAAAGTAGATAAGGACGGCAATGGCCACGATCTTCCCGATAAAGATGAGAGCGGTTACCCGATCACCTACGCAAGGTTTTATGCCGATTCGAGTTGGGACGCTCCAGAAATCGCGGCTATATGCGACCGTCCTTGCATGTCCAGCAAGGCTGGATTCTTCACATATAACATCGAATTTTCTGGGTCATTCAACACCTACACGTTCACAAATCCGAACGTAGCAGGATTTGAATTGACGGGTGTGTTGCATCCGATGCTCGCAAATACCTACTATCTCGTCTCCGTTGTGTCGAAGGACGACAAACCTGTGACCATAACGGCAATCGTCCCGTACCTAGGAAAACTACCCGTACATTAGGCAGAAATGAGGTCCTAAATTTCAGCATTGAAGCCTAAATCAGCTCTTGCATTATGAGTTGCTGTCAAGCCCCATTTCCACCTAACCACCTCAAACCATTCACGATAGAGTTGGCAGTTTAGTTTCTCCCACTCCTGTAAAATAGAAGTAGGGCAAAGAGTCCACAGGCTGGACTTCCAATAAGTCCTTTGTTTTCTGCTACGCGAAATAACCCCTTTGTTTTGTGTCAACTGGATTTTTCTATAGGGGGGGAGGGGGGGCACCATGACCGGTGAAACACCAAAACCATCCGTTGCGCTGCTCGGTCTCGGCACCATGGGGGCAGGTATGGCCGCGAATATACTCAAAGCTGGCTTCCCGCTCGCCGTCTGGAACCGCACCGCCGCCAAGGCCCAGCCGCTCGCTGCCCAGGGCGCGCGCATCGCCGCCTCACCCGCCGATGCTGCCAAGGGCGCGCAGTTCATCGTCTCCATGCTCGCCGACGACGCCGCCTCCCGCGCAGCATGGCTCAGCGAAAGCGGCGCGCTCGCCGCCGCCGAAAAAGGCGCGGTCCTCATCGAGTCCTCCACCCTCTCTCCGGCCTGGGTCGCCGACCTCGCCCACTCTGCGACCAACCAGGGCTTTCAGTTTATAGACGCTCCCGTCACCGGCAGCCGCGTCCAGGCCGAGGGCGGCCAGCTCTCCTTCCTCGTCGGCGGCGACGAGGCCGCTGTCGCGCTCGCCCGCCCCGTCCTCGAAGCCATGAGCAAGGAGGTCATCCACCTCGGCCCCGTCGGCTCCGGCGCCAAGCTCAAGCTCATTAACAACTTCCTCGCCGCCGTGCAGGTCGCCTCCCTTGCCGAAGCCCTCACCTGGATCGAGCGCAGCGGCCTCGACCCGGAGAAGGCCCTCACCTTCCTCAAGTCCGCCGCGCCCGGCAGCCCGCTCATCGCCGGCATCTCCGCCCGCATGGTCGCGAAGAACTACGACGTCAACTTCCTCCTCCGCCTCATGGCCAAGGACATCCGCTACGCCGAGAACGAGGCCGCCAGCTGCGACGTCGAGCTCTCCACGGCCATGGCCGCACGCCGCCTCTTTGAGAACGCCATCGAGCAGGGCTACGGCGAGAAGGACATGTCCGCCATCATCGAGCCGCTCCGCAACAAATAGCTGCGCGAATGTTTCCGTAAGAAGACCGACACCTTCGACGGCGGAGCATATGCGAGGGATGGCAGCCGCGATCAGGCAACCAGCTTAGCCCGCCCGGCACGATAAAGCTGGCACCGGCGGCGCCCACCCAGCCACCGCACCGCTCAAGATCACTGAAGCCTCTTACGCCGTCACGCGCGGATCCACCTTCCAGCTTTGCTTCGCTCCAGGATCAGCCAGAGGTCCGGGGGCTCTTGTGTCTCCGGTCGGCTTCCCATAGAGGTCGCTGTCAATATGATCGACCGCACTCACCCTCGGGAAGCTCTGGCCTCCGTTGATCGTCAGTTGCAGCGTATCTACATTGAAGTCGATCTGCGCATCCGTTGCGACGCTGTTCTTGTCCCATCCATGCGCATCGCGCCAGGCTGCGAGGTCAACGAACTGCTTGTTGTCTCCGGTGAAGAACCCGAGGAAGTTAGCCGGCATGCCGGCGTAGACGTTGCCATCCGCCTGGTTCTTGTCGGTCAGGAAGACAACGGCGGTCTTGCCGCATTTCGTAAAGATGTTGTTGCTGATGTTGTTTTGGGACGCGAGGCCGCTGCCCGCGCGGTCCGGCCGCACGATGGCGAAGACACCGGAGTTTTCGACGCGCCCAATCAAGTTCTGAGCGATGACGATCTGGTCGCTGGCGTTGATGAAGATGCCCGAGCCGGCGCAGCCGCGCTGTCCGGGTGTCCCGGGCTCCGCGTTGCGCACGTCCCAGACGATGTTGTTATCGATCTGGTTGGGCTGACGGTTCATCTCCATGTGAATGGCTGCGCTGACGGAGACGGTATCGCCGAAGACGTTGCCGGTGATGCGGCAGTTGCGGTTGCCGCTGTCGAGCCAGATGCCGTTGGCATGGCGCATGTGGCGGACGACGTTGCGCCGAAAGAGCAGGTTCTGCGCGCTGTGGAACTTGACCCCAGCCGACTCCCACTCGCGTTCCGCATCGGCCCATCCGCACCACTCGATAGTATTGGCCTCGACCAGAACATCGCGCGTGCCCATGCCTGCGATGCCTTCAATACCGCAATAGCGGATGCTGTTGTTGCGAACGATGTGGTTCGACGTGGCCTGCGGCGCGCCCGCACCTGCTGCGCCCGCGCCGCCGCCAAATCCGCCTCCGCCGCCGCCGATCTCAAGACCGATGGCGTTCGCCCATTCGACAGTGTTGTCCTCGATGATCCATCGCGCGCCGCCCCCGGTATCCACCATCGCTCCGCGCTGCGGCAGCGGGAATCCATTGCCCGCGTGCTGGAAGGTGAGTCCCTTCAACCGGATGTAGTTGACTCCGCGGGCCGCGGGCGCGAAGACCTGCTCCCGGGTGGTGATCTCGATGGTGTGGTCGGCCGGAGTACCGCTCTCGAGGCGGATGTGGATCGACTGGCCGTTGGCATCGGTATAGAAGCGGCCGTTCAGCGTGCCGCCGACCTCCTGCATGATGGGACCGGTGCGGATGCGCGTCGGGGTACCGGACATATTAGGGGGCGCATTTGGCGGCGGCGGCCCGGGAAGCTGGGCAGCGGTGAGTTCGCGCTGCTGCTCCACTGGCTCGAGCGGCTTTCCGTCGACGAAGACCAGGCCGCGGCGGCGGAAGTACGGGCCCATGTCGTTGGCTTTGGTGTCGAGCCAGGAGCGGTCACCGGCCACGCTGGCCAGTGCGAACGGATTGTAAGCGTCCGGGAACATCGCGCCGGTTAACTGATACCCCCAGGTGGAGGTCTGTGGCGGCGGGGCAGCAGCAGCGGCAGGAGCGGCGGCATTTGGGCCGCCGGGATTCGCGTTGGGACCGCCGGGACCACCCGGTCCGCCGGCGCGGCGGAAGTTGCCCGCGGGGTCCTGCGTCCAGCCGTCTTTCACAATCTCTGAACCTTTAATGAAGACCTGCGCGCCGGGCGCGGCTTCATAGCTAATCATCTTGTCTGCCCCGGAGCCACCACGCGCCGGACGCACAAACTCGCGGTAGGTTCCCGCGGCAATCACGACTCGCTCGCCCGGCTGCAGCACCTGCGCGGCCTTATTAATGGTGCGGAAGGGCCGCTTCTCCGTACCCGGACCGTTGTCGTCCGCTTTGGCAGAGGCGCCATCCACGTAGTAGGTCTTCGTGAACGTCAGAGGCTGCTCCCAGGAGGTGTGCTCGGTCCCATCCGGCAGACGAGAGTCCGCAGGTCCAGTGGCGCCGGCTTGCGCCCCGACCGCCTGAGCGAAGGCGCCTCTGCCGAAGCTGGCCATTGCTCCAACGCCAGCCGCATATTGCAGAAAGCGGCGGCGATCGACGAACTGGTTGATGTCTGCGTTTTTCGAGGAATTCCGATGCGAGAGAAGCTGCGGTTTCTTTGATCTCATGGCCACCACATTTAAGTCTAGATTGCCTGCATCTGTAAAGCGCTGTATGAAATTCAGCCTCGCACCGCCCCAAAAACCCGGCCAATGGCATGCTGACGCATACAAACGCTCTCTTATCGCGGCACTTTGTCTAGACGCAAAAGTGGCTGCGGGAGTCTCAATCCGCAGGAACCCACGCCCGTTCCAAGGGAGCCGACTGTAGGTACGGCCCGGCACCACCTTACCCCGGGCGATTCTCGAAATCGAAGCGCCGCGTAGATGAAGTTTGTGGCGGTGAGCTGATTGACGCCACCGGAGGCGATCAATGGAATTTGCGGCAACGGAATCTTGAGCGCGCGAATGTATTGGTCACAGCCGACCTGGGCGCAGGGGAAGATTTTGACGAAGTCGGCCCCGCCTTCCACGCGGCGATGACTTCGCTGGGAGTAAGGGCGCCGGGAATAGCAACAGCCTCGCTCTTGATGGTGTATTCGAGCACGTCACGGATCAACCCCGGGCTGGTGATGAAGCGGGCGCCAGCGGCGAGGCACTTTGCTGCCATCTCGGTGTCCAGAACCGTGCCGGCGTCATAGACGGTTTCGGCCGCGAACGCTGAGCATGATGCCGACGGTCTCAATCCGGTTGCGCAGCTCCCGCCGATCCCGACGACAAAGATTGCCGTCAATGACAGAGGCAAAGCACGAGACCTATAACGCGTTATTCCCATTATTGCAAGGCTACCGGTTGCGGCGTCAGGAATCTGTAAGAAACCAATTGCATCAAGACCAACGCGACCGGATCGCACGGAGCGGCGGAAAGCTGAAGTCCTCTCGTTCCTGTGCATTCTAGAAGGGTGCTTGAGCCCACTATTTATGCGGATCTGAGGCGCAGAGCACCTGCACTAAAAGTAGAGGCTCTATCTTGGCACATCGAAACCTCTTGGAAAAATAATGGTCGGGGCGATTGGATTCGAACCAACGACCCCCTGCTCCCGAAGCAGGTGCGCTACCAGACTGCGCTACGCCCCGAATTCACCACGGTGAATGCCGGTAAGATGGGTGCAAATTTCTCTGGGTTCGCGGCGGGAGCGCGCAGAAATTCGCAAAACCGGCTGGTGTGATTTTAGCAGAGATCGCAGGCTGGGTAGCAATTTGCCGATAGGTTCTTCTCGGCCCCGGCGAGTCAACGCGATTCCTCATCCTGTCCGCGCGGTGCCTCGCGGTCTGGTCAAAGCCATCCGTCCACCTTCCAATACACTGGACAGCATGGCAGCAAAGAAATCAGCAGGCGCAGGCGACCACCCTGCCGCGCTGTTGGACGCGGTGGAGTTCAACACGCGGCTGATGGAATGGTACCGTGCAGCGGCGCGGAAGCTCCCGTGGCGCGGCACGGCAGACCCATACCGGATCTGGGTATCGGAGATCATGCTGCAGCAAACGCGAGTCGCTGCCGTGGTTGAACACTACAACGAGTTCCTGCGCCGCTTTCCATCGCTGCTCTCGCTGGCGCTTGCTGAAGAGGCGGACGTGCTCGCGGCATGGTCGGGGCTGGGCTACTACCGGCGCGCGCGCATGCTGCACAAGGCAGCCCGCTTCATCGTGCTGGAGCGGGACGGCCGACTGCCGCCGACTGCTGAGCAGCTGCGCACATTGCCCGGCATTGGAGATTACACCGCCGCCGCGATAGCCAGCATCGCCTTCGGCGAACCCGTCGCCGTCGTCGACGGCAATGTAGAACGGGTTGTCTTACGGCTGATCGGGCGCGCAGATCAAGCGACCGCCGCGGCGCGGGCGTTCGTGCGTGACCAGGCACAGGCGTTGATGCCAGACACGCGGCCAGGATCTTCCGTCGCCTTCAGCCCACGCGGTGGGACAGACGACCTGCAGGTAGTAGCAGGCCGAGCGCAGCGCTCAAGCGGCAGAAAGCAATGGGAAGCAACCGAGCGAATTGCTCTCGCTGCGAGTGCGCATCCCGCGGAGCGTGCAGGCGGCGCCGGCGGTGCCTCGACGCCCATCCACACCGAACCGGGCGACCACAACCAGGCCATGATGGAACTGGGCGCGACCATTTGCCTGCCCCGCGCGCCGCTGTGCAGCCTGTGTCCGGTCTTTGCCATGTGCCGCACGCGCGGCGAACATGCCACGCAACCGCGGGCGCCGCAGCGCAGCGTTCCCGCGGCGTATCTGCTGGAACTGCGCAAGCGCGGAACGGCAACCGAGGTGCTGCTGGAACTGCGCTCAGCCCGCGCAAGTGTTATGCCCGCAATGTTCGAGTTGCCGCCGTTACCAATGGAAGCCGTCGAAGGCCGCGAGCCTGTCCTCCGTGCACGGCACTCCATCACCAACACAAATTACTATGTACAGGTCTTCGCACCGCAGCATTTCGAACCGAGCGCGAAAACAAAACGCGGGACAGCCTCCGTGCATCCTTTGCGCAAAGCGGTTCAACGCAATATGCCCGACGACATCGAACGCGAGTTGCACTGGGTGCGCACATCGCGCCTGCCGGGAATCCCCATGACCGGGCTCGCGCGCAAGGTCCTGCAGCGACTTCGCGTGATGGAGAGCACGCGCATGGCATTGCTGGAATAGGGCTATCGAGGAAAATCCGGGGCCCCATGGCTGTTGAAGTGGTAGGCCACGCCAACGGTCACCACCGAAGGGTGTAGCGTGCCCAACGGAAAGCCCATCCAGTTCTGGAGCTCATAGTCCGCACGAACATTCAGCGAACGCGCCACTCGAAAGTCCGCGCCCCCGCCGTAGGTATACATGTTGTACGCAATGTTCGCGATGCCGTCGTGGAAGTTGTAGACACCACGGCCGAACATCAGCTTGGCATAGGGCGACACGGCTCCTCGCGTCAGAAAAATCCGCGGCCCCACCTCGTAGGTGCGCTCGTACACGGTAGTGTCCTGGGTGCCGCGCGCGTGGTGAAACTCGCCTTCCACGCCCCAGTGGGTGCGCCAGTCGAACGTGAAGTAGCCCGCCCCCCCGATCAGCGTGATCGGCGCGAAGTTATAGCGGGAGCTGGCGAAGACGAAGCCCCCTCCTATCTGCAGGTCGCCTGTTCTGCTGGCTGTTGGCAGGGACTGCCCTTCGGTCGCCGCCGGAGCAAGCAGGAGGGTCGCACCAATCAGCGCGACTGCCCCAATGCCCACGAGACGGCGCGCGCAAGCCATGCGGATGCGAAGTCTGTCGCACTGCCGCGAGACGCCGCTCATCATTTGCTTGTGTTGGTGCAGAAAAACCTCGCACAGAAAGATATGGATACTCGCGATCAGACGGGGCTTCCCGCCCAATCGTTTACGAAGCTGCGCCAGACTATCACCAGCCACAGTTACCAGCGCAAGTTGTATTCCCGCCGGACGACGGGTTCGCAGCTTCCCGCCGCCACGGTAACACCTGGTAACCCTCATTCCCCCAAAATTTTTAACGACCGGAGAAGGTCCGGCTCTGTAAACTGATGCGCACCCTTCGCTGTCAGAAAAAGCAGTGGGCCAAACCATGCGTCGCTTCTCCGCTCTGCCGATCGCAGTCTCTCTCCTCTCTGCTGGGTTTGGCAACACCGCGCCCGCGCAAACACCTGCTCCTGTCTGTCTTCCCGGCGGCGCCTGCCAGGTAACCAGCTGCGCCCCCGGGACCACCACCTCCATCACCGGAACCGTCTATGCCCCCAACGGCACCGACCCGCTGCCCAACGTCACCGTCTACATACCCACCACCTCGGTAGACCCATTTCAACCCGGTGTGCAATGCCCACTCGTCGGCGCGCCGCCCTCCGGCTCGCCGCTGGTCGGCACCGTCACCGGCGTTAACGGCGACTTTGAACTCGACAATGTCCCCGTCGGCGCCAACATTCCCCTGGTCATCGTCTCCGGCCGATGGCGCCGCCAGATCGTCGTCCCCACCACCACCGCCTGCACCAGCACTCCGGCAGACCCGACCATGACCGTCATGCCCTCCAACCAGTTGCAGGGCGACATTCCCAAAATCGCAATCGCCACCGGCGCGGCAGATCAGGTGGAGTGCGTACTGCTGAAGATGGGCATCTCCCGATCAGAATTCACAGATGCGACAGATATTGGACGAATCAATCTCTTTGGTGGGGGCGGAGCGACCGGCAGTGGCGTCGTAATCTCGCCGCAAACACAGACGCAATCGACGCTGATGGGCGGTAATGGAGCCACTCTAGATTCTTACGATGTGCTCATGCTTCCGTGCGAAGGTACCGCGATTGCAAAGCCTGCACAAGAACTCGCGAACCTGGTCAACTTCGCAAACTCCGGCGGCCGCGTGTACTCCAGCCACTTCAGTTACGACTGGATGTATCAGAATCACCCCTTCGATACCGTGGCTAACTGGATCGGCGGAACCGCGTCACGTAGCCTTTCACCCGACCCCGGAGAAGCCACGGTCAATACAAGCTTCACGGCGGGCCAAACTTTGGCGAACTGGCTGCAATTGCCCTCGATTGGCGTGTCGACAACGCCCAATCAAGTGCTACTCAATACGCTGAGACAGGACGTTACTGGAGTCAATCCACCCACTCAGTCCTGGCTCACTTTGGACACCACCGGCAATCCGGTCATGCAGTTTGTCTTCGATACGCCAATCGCGCCTGCGGGCCAGACCCTGAACCAATGCGGGCGCGTTCTCTTCAATGAGTATCACGTTGAAACAGGATCAGAGTTCGGCGTTAGAAAACTTCCCATCAGAATGCGCTGGCGGCGCGATGACGCCGCAGGAAAAGCTCCTCGAGTACATGCTCTTCGAGCTCACCGATGATGGTGGTCAGCCTTCCCTTGCGCCGCTCACCCAGGACTTCGGCTCACAGGCCGTTGGCTTCACCAGCCCTGCGCAGACCTTCACCTGGACCAACAACTCCAGCTTCGCAGCGCAGGTCAATTCCGTCAGCATCACCGGCAGCGACTTCAGCATCGTCCCCCCTAACAACTGCTCCTCGGTAGCCGCTGGAACAAGCTGCCAGATCGTCGTCACCTTCACGCCCACCGCGCTCGGCGCGCGCACCGGTTCGCTCAATGTCGTCTCCGCCGGCAACACGCTCACCGCATCGCTCACCGGTACCGGCACCCCGGGGTATTCGTTCTCCGGCGGCCCGCTCAACTTCGGCTCGCTCGACGTCGGCGCCTCTGCCACGCAAAACCTTACCCTCACCAGCCTCGCCAGCGGCCCGCTTCCCATTCCGGGCTTCACCACCACGGGCCCCTACACTGTCAGCACCGCGGCCTGCGGCTCCTCGCTCGCCGCCGGGGCCAGTTGCAAGGTTGCTGTCACCTTCCAGCCCACCACCACGGGCCAGCAGAACGGCTCCGTCAGCGTCTCTTCTTCCCTTCCTATCTACAACGGCCTTACGGCGGCGCTCAGCGGCAATGGAATTGACTTCACCATCGCGATCAATCCCTCCTCCGGATCTGTCGTCGCCGGCGACACCGTCACCAGCACCGGAACGCTGACGCCGATTGCGGGCTTCGCCTCGACCCTCACCGTCACCTGCAACCTCGGCGGCGCAGTCGCTGCAAACTGCGGTCTCACCTCAACTTCGCTCGTTCCCGCCGCGCCCTCGTCCAACTTCACCATCACCATGGCAACCACCTCGCAGTACACCATCGTCGGCTATGGCCCCGGCGGCCGCGGCTGGTTGTGGCTCGTGGCGCTCGCGAGCGGCACGCTGCTTTGGTGGGCGCGGCGACGCACCTGCGTCGCGTTCCGTCGCGGGATATTGTTCCTCGTCGCTGTCGCTGCTGTGGCCGCATCCTGTGTCTTCTTCACCGGATGCTCCGGCAAACTCCCAGCCCAGAACGCCAGCTACACCGGTCCCGGCAATTACACCATCGTGGTCTCCGCCACCGACGGCTTCCTGGTGCATTCCGCAACCTACAAACTCACCGTCTCCGCGAAGTAAATCGGCGTCCTGACTGTGGTGCGAGGTTGCGAACCAGCTACTTCAGCACGTCGATCGCTACCGCACCCAGACCAAAGCCCTCCAAAACTATTCCGATGCTGCCTGCTCACCGCGCCTGTGGTCAGTCCATCGTAATCATGATCTTGCTGAATGCCGCCGGGTTCTCGCTCCACGCGCGCAGGATTTCGGGTGCCTCTTCCAACGGTACTGTGGCGCTGATCGCCTCCCGCACCGGAAACCTGCCGCTCCCCAGCACGCGGATTACCTCTTCGAAATCCACCGGCAGCGCATTGCGTGAGCCCAGGATGTCCAGCTCCTTCTGCACAAACAGCTTCGTCTCGTAATCCACGGGCTCTTTCGCATATCCGATGTACACCACGCGGCCGGAAAATGCGACCTCTTCCACCGCCGCGCGAAACGTCTCCGGTCTCCCAATAGCCTCAATCACCACATCCGGTCCGTAGCCGTTGGTCAACTCCTCCAGCCGCGCATGCACGTCCTCCTGCAGCGAGTGGATCGTCTCCCGCGCACCGGCCTTCCGCGCAAGGTCCAGCTTGCGGTCGTCGATGTCGATCCCGATCACCTTCGCTCCCCGAAACGCCGCAGCAGCCACCGCGCCCAGCCCCACTCCTCCGCATCCAAAGATCGCCACCACGTCGCTTCCCGTCACCCGACCCCGCGAAACCGCATGGCAGCCCACCGTCAATGGCTCCACCAGGCAAAGCTCTTCGATCGGCAGCCGCGGTGCATAGATCTTCTCCAGCGGCATCGCGATCCGCTCGCGCAGCGCACCATCGCGCTGCACGCCCAGCGTCTGGTTCCGCTTGCAGCTGTTCACGCGACCCTGCCGGCAGGACGAGCACACCCCGCAGCTGGTGTATGGAGACAGCGTCACATCCATCCCTTCCGCCAGACCCAGCTCGTTCTCTGGCACCCGCTCCAGCGTCGCCGCGACCTCGTGTCCCGGTATGCGCGGATACGTCACCAGCGGGTTCCGCCCCAGGTAGGTGCTCAGGTCCGTCCCGCACAGCCCGATGCGCCTCACGCGCATCGTGGCGTGCTCCGGATCCACCTCCGGCGCCGCGATCTCCGCCACCCGCGCTTCGCCCGGCCGCTCGATCACCAGCGCCTTCATGCAATCCACTCCCCAGCAGCCAAGAACCGCGGCCGCAGTCTCATTCTACCGGCCTCCTCTTCAGTGCCCGCGCTGGCTCGTACAAAATCCGCGGGCGATAAAATTCCACCATGGACCTCGGCTCCATCCAGTCAGCCCTTCGCGACGCCTTCCTCGACGGCTGGCTCTTCTATGACCACCACCATCGCGACCCGCTCGCCGCCCGCATCCTCGGCCTCTCCTCCGCCTGCCACACCACCCGCCGCTGGTACTACTTCATCCCCGCCTCCGGCGACCCGCGGAAGCTGGTCCACCGCATCGAATCCGCCCAGCTCGACTCCCTCCCCGGCGCAAAGACCGAATACTCCTCCTGGCAGGAGCTCGAGTCGCACCTGGAAGCCATGCTCTCCGGCGCCGCGCGCATCGCCATGCAGTACTCCCCGCGCAACGCCATCCTCTACGTCTCCATGGTCGACGCCGGCACGGTAGAGCTCGTCCGCTCCTTTGGCAAGGAGATCATCTCCTCCGCCGACCTCGTCGCCCAGTTCGAAGCAATCCTGACCGACGCTCAGATCGCCTCGCACTATGCTGCCCAGCAGAAGATCGACGCCATCCTCGCCGCGGCGTGGCCGCACATCGACATACGCGTCCGCGTGGCAGGTTCTGCGAATGCGCCGCAAGCGGGAGTCACCGAGTTCGACATCGTCGAATGGCTCGCCGAGGCCATGCGCCGTGAGGGCCTCATCTGGGAGCACCGCCCCAACGTCTCTGCCCAGGAAAACTCCGCCAATCCGCACTACGAGCCCCCCTCCTCCGGCTCGCGCACGATCCGCAACGGCGACTTCCTCCTCATCGACGTCTGGGGCAAGCTCGCGCAGCCTAGCGCCATCTACTACGACGTCACCTGGACTGGCGTGATCGGACGCGAACCCACCGAGCGCGAGCAGCTCGTCTTCTCGACCGTCCGAGCAGCTCGCGATGCAGCGATAGCAGCGATCCAGACCGCCTTCGCCGCCAACAAGCCCATCGCGGGCTTTGAGGCTGACGACGCCGCCCGCGCGGTCATCCGCCATGCCTGCTTTGGCGAGAAGTTCATCCACCGCACCGGCCACAACATTGGCACAGACCTGCACGGTGCCGGCGCCCACCTCGACAATCTGGAGACCCACGACACCCGCCGCATCCTCGCCAACACCTGCTTCTCCATCGAGCCAGGTATCTACCTGCCCGACGACTTTGGCGTACGCAGCGAGGTCAACATGATCACCCGCCCCGGCTCGGCCACTGTCACTGGCCGCATACAGACCGAACTGGTCAGGATCTAGGTCACTCCTCGGGCACGCTCCGCGCTGCTATCATTACTCCTGCATGGCCACCAAAGCCGATACCGCCGCGCTGCCTACTCAAAACGCCGCGGGCAGCACCTTCCCTCTTCTCATCCTCATCGCCGGATGGCTCATCCCTGGCGCCGGGCACCTCATCCTCGGCAAGTGGGTGCGCGCGCTGCTGCTGGCCGCCGCCATCCTCACCATGTTCGCCGTAGGCGTTGCGCTGGGCGGCAAGCTCTACTCGCCCAACACCGGCGAGCCGCTCGACATCCTCGGCTTCCTCGGCGACCTCGGCGCCGGCCTGCCCTATCTCATTGGCCGCCTCGTCGGCTGGGGACAGGCGCCTGTGCTGATCGCCATCGCCGACTACGGGACGAAGTTCATCGTCGTGGGCGGCATGCTCAACATCGTCGCCGCGGTTGACGCCCACTCCATCGCCATCGGCAGGAAGCCCGCATGACCATCACCCACTTCTCCGCCGTGCTTCTATTCGCCGCGTGCATCTCGGTGGTCTTCGGCATCACCCAGCGCTCCGAGCCAAAGATGATGGTCCGGTTCGGCGCCTACTGCTTTGTGCTGCTGGTCGGCGTGACCATCGCTGCCAGCTGGGGGATGTGGTTGATCAAACGGTGACGTTGCAACCCCCCACCCCCCTATAGAATTTCTGTTTACCTTGAAAACAAAGGGCTTAGGCTACTTACCTGAAAACAAGCGGCTTAGGCCTGCTAGCTTCGTAACTTGTTGATTTTGCGTGGAGCCCTCCCCCTTGCTGGCGTACTTTTCGGTTTCAGGGTGACGAGAGAAAATAGGGCCAGACCTCGCCGCCGTGGCGAGGTCGCGCACCTCTTGCTGCTCCGTTAATTCTACGCCTGGGTGTCAAGCGAATTGAGGCGCCCTGCCGTCCAACTGACTGATACGGAATGAGAAAAAATAGCTTGATGCGTGGATTCTCGATTTCTATCATGTGCTGCTGCGTGGTGGTGGGCAGTGCGGGAGTTTCCGCCCAGTCCGCGAGTCCGGCGGCGAAGCCGCTGACGTGGGACGTGATTTCGGTGAAGCCGATGTCTTCCAGCAGCTGTCCGGCGAACAGCGGCGCGGTTGGCTGGCTGAAAGACGGGCTCACCGCTTCGTGCGTGCCGGTCGCTTTCCTGGTGCAATGCGCGTACCGGCTGATGGACCAGTCATGGATTGCGGGCCTGCCGGACTGGACGAAGGATAATTCCAAGCTCTACGCGATCGAGGCCCGTGTGAGCGGAGACGATGCCCCAGCCTATGGCAAGCTCAATCATGACGAGCAGTTCCGCATGCTGCAGCAGGTGCTGAGCGAACGCTTCCATATGAAGGCCCACATGGAGCCGCGCGAGATGCCGGCGTACGACCTCGTGATTGCGAAGGGCGGGCAGAAGCTGAAGCAACCTGCTCCCGATGAGCTCGGCCAGTCTGCCTTCGGCGCGCCCACCGGCGACGTGAAGTGGGCCAATGCGCCGCTGACCAACCTGATGTTTCTTCTCGGCAGGGAGACGGGCAGGCCCGTCGTCGACAAGACGGGGCTGGCGGGCAAATACGACTTCACGCTGGAGTTTGCGCCGGCGGCGCGTGCGGATGAGTCAGGCAGGCCATCGGTCTTTACCGCACTCGAAGAGCAGCTGGGGCTGAAGCTGGTCCCGGCGAAGGAGCCGGTGGAGGTGCTGGTGATTGATTCGATCGAGCAGCCGGCGGCGGATTAGGGGCCGCTACGACGCGAGCAACAAATGCGGGGGTCCCTTGACTACGTGCTCAAGCCGCTTCGCTCGGGATGAGGCATCGGTAAAGTTGGAGAAGCCTACTGGCCCGTGCCGGTCGCCGCCGCAGGAGCCGCAGCCGCTGGCGCGGGTGCGACAGGAGGGGCAGCAGGTGCAGGCTTCTTGGCGGCAGCTGCGGCTGCGGCAGCCTCATTCTTTTTGCCAGGCGCGATGATGGCGTGCAGCGTGGTGCCTTCCATGCGCGGCATAAACTCCACCACGCCGGCCTCGCCGATGTCGCCGATGAGCCGGTTGATGATCTTGTAGCCCAGGTCGCGATGCGCCATCTGCCGGCCTTTGAAGCGCAGCGACGCCTTCACCTTGTCGCCCTCGCCGAGGAAGCGCACGGCCATGTTCTTCTTGGTCTGGTAGTCGTGCTCGTCGACGGTGACCGAGAACTTGACTTCCTTGATGACGATGACCTTCTGCTTCTTGCGCGCCGCGCGCTCGCTCTTGTCTTTCTCGTAGAGGAACTTTCCGTAGTCCTGGATGCGGCAGACGGGCGGCACCGCGTTGGGCGAGATCTCCACCAGATCCAGCGACCGCTCCCGCGCCATCTTCAACGCATCGAATGGCGCCATGATGCCCAGCTGCTCGCCATTCTCATCGATCACGCGGATCTCGCGTGCACGGATGCGTTCGTTGGTGCGGATAAAACTTTTGGCGGAGCGCTTATCAATCGGCGGAATAGTTGGCCTCCACAGCGCCTTAGCGGCCGCTGCGCGTTAAAAGGATTGGATCACAAGCCTTTGTGCAAGGTTGCGCGTATGAGCGAAGTATAGCATTTTAGAGGGGGTGGGCCGGATAATGGGACCCGCTGGATATTGCCTCTGCCAAGGAACGCTTGATTGCCCGAAGCAGTTCCTCCCTCGTCGAGTAAATCGTTGGCCCGTCGACTTTGAAATCAGGAAGGTGATTGAGGTAATCCCCGATTGCAGATGGAAAAAACCAGTAACCGTGAACGAGCGCCCAGCCTCGTGACACGACAATCTCGTTTCCCTTGCGACGACAGCTTAGCCATCCCGTGGACTGGTCGGAAAAATCAAACGGAAGAAAAGCAGTATCACCATCTGCTAGATCTTTTACTGCAGCCAGCCATTGTTCAAGCAGTCTGCAGAGCACAGCTATGATCTTGGCATCGGATTCGTCACCTTCTTGCAATCCCCTGTCGAGAGCAAAATAGTAGGAGTCGCAAACATAGGTCTGCCCAGCAAAACGCAGGAAGATATCGTTGTGAGCACGTCCGTTCGGTTCGTAGCGCAGTGATAAGTCCACTCTTTGCTCCGCGCGACAAATGATCGTCCAGCCGTCTACTTCGCAGCTGCCAGCTGCTGCTGATACTCCGCGTAGGGGCCTTTGAAGTCCTCGATCCTGAAGCTGCCGCCTGCGCCCTCAAAGTGCCAGATGCGCGTGCCGACTTCGTCGATCAGGTCGAGATCGTGCGTGACGAGCAGCACCGTGCCCTCGAACTTCTGCAGCGCCGCGTTCAGCGCGTTGATGCTCTCGAGGTCGAGGTGGTTCGACGGCTCGTCGAAGACCAGCACGTTCGGCTTCTGCAGCATCAGCTTGCAGAACAGCAGCCGCGCGGCCTCGCCGCCGGAGAGCGCGTCGGTGGACTTCAGGCCCTCCTCGCCGCGGAAGAGCATCTGGCCGAGGATGCCGCGGATATCCTCCTTGGTGGCGTCCTCGTCGAAGCCGTGCAGCCAGTCGGCGACGGTCATGCCGGGCGAGATGGACGAGCGATGCTCCTGGCCGAAGTAGCCGATCTGCGCCTCGTGCCCCCACTTGACTGTGCCGGCGTCGATGGACATCTCGGCCTTTTCGGCTTTCTCGAGGCCCTCGCAGTTCGCCAGCAGGGCCTTCAGCAGCGTGGTCTTGCCTGCGCCGTTGCGGCCCATCAGCACGATCTTTTCGCCGCGCTGGACCGCAGCGGTAAAGCCGTCGATCACTTCCAGCGTGCCGCCATTGGGCGAGGCGTAGCCCTTCTTCACTCCTTCGAATTCCAGCAGGTGCTTGCCGCTGGGGCGCTTCTGCTCAAAGCGGATATAGGGGCGCTGAATGTTGGAGCGCGCAAGCTCGGTCGTCGCCAGCCGCTCCACTTCCTTCTTGCGTGAGGCGACCTGGCTGGAGCGTGTGCCGCCGGAGAAGCGGGCGATGAAGTCTTTGAGCTGCGCGATCTTCTTTTCGCGCTGGTCGTTCTGCGACTCGATGCGCGAGCGGATGGAGGTCTTCTGCTCCACCATGTCGTCGTAGCCGCCGGTGTAGGTGATGATGGTCTCGTAGTCGATGTCCGCGATGTGGGTGCAGACCGAGTTGAGGAAGTGGCGGTCGTGCGAGATGGTGATGAGCGTGCCGTTGTAGCGCACGAGAAAATCCTGCAGCCAGAGGATGGAGTCGAGGTCGAGATAGTTGGTGGGCTCGTCGAGCAGCAGGGCCTGCGGCTCGCCGAAGAGCGCCTGCGCCAGCAGCACGCGGACCTTCTGGCCGCCCTGCAGCTCGCCCATCTTGCGCTCGTGGACCTCGTCGGGGATGTCGAGGCCTTGCAGCAGCACGGCGGCGTTGGCCTCAGCCTCGTAGCCGTCCTCTTCGCCGACGATGCCTTCGAGCTCGCCCAAGCGGCTGCCGTCCTCGTCGGTCATCTCGGGCTTGTTGTAGATTGTCTCGCGCTCTTCGAGCGCTGCCCACAGCCGCTTGTTGCCCATGATGACGGTGTCGATGACGCGGTACTGGTCAAAGGCGTACTGGTCCTGCTTGAGGACAGAGAGCTTCTTGGGGCGGACGACGTCGCCCTTCTGCGGTTCGAGCTCGCCGGCGAGGACCTTCATGAACGTCGATTTGCCGGAGCCGTTCGGCCCGGTAAGTCCGTAGCGGCGGCCGCTGGTGAACGTGACGGACACGTCCTCGAAGAGAAGCTTTGCGCCATAGCGCATCGTGACATTGGAAACACTGATCATGGCAATTCCTTCAATTTTACAGGGGAAGGCGGCCGGGCGGCATGGGACGGCCCGGGACACATCTCAAAGATGCTGAAACAGCGGCGCAGCGGCGCTCTGCGACTCTAGGGCACGAACTTCAGCCAGACCAGCCAGCAGACCACCGCGCCGGCTGCGGCCAGGATCAGGCCGGAGGTTCTGCGCTTGTAGACGAAGAACAGCAGCAGCAGGCCGGTGAGCGATACCAGGGTCAGCAGCACGGCGGAGGCGTCGATCACCCACGACCAGCCTGCACCGGTGTCGCGGCCTTTATGCAGATCGTTGAGCACGGCGACGAAGCCGTTGCGTGTTTCGGTCAGGTCGTAGGTGCCCTTGTCGCGGTCGATGAACGCGTCCGCTGCATAGCCGGGGCCTTTGAAGGAGACCGAGATCTGATCGTCGTCCACGCGGAAGTCCGAGACGGCGCCGTGGATGCCGTGCGCCGTGCGCAGCTTCTCGACGATCGCCAGCTGGTTCGGCGCGCTGCCGCGCAGCCACTCCGCGGGCATGGTTCCGCCGTAGCGGGTTTCCTTCACCTGGCCGGCGAACCAGTCTGCGTGGTTCAGCGTCAGGCCTGTGACCGCGAAGAACAGCACCACGGCAAACGAGACCATGGAGAGATACAGATGCAGCCAGCGCGAGATGATCGCGCTCTGGCGGCGGAGCTTCACCCGGAAAGGGATGGGGCTATGGGTTGCCGTGGTCATCCTCTACTCGGCGCGCCTTGCGTAGTCGAGTTGCACGCCTGTGATCTCATTGCCTGCGGGTAGGGTGAATTGAGCGGGCGTCTTGCCGTCGAAGTCGATCTCCTGATGCATCGCGTCGTATCCGCCATGCTCGCGCGCCGCCTCGATCATGATGGTGTACTTACCAGGCTTCACCTCGTTGCCCTTGTCGTCCTTGCCGTCCCAGCGCAGCGTGTACTTGCCCGGCGGCCGCGTCGCCGAGGAGACGCTCGGCGAGATCTCACCGCCATACTGCATCGCCACCGGATAGTCGTGATACCAGTTGCGCAGCTCATCGAGGTAGCGCGGCTTCTCCGACCACAGCGAGATCAGCCGCACCGGGTGGTTCTCCGCGTCGCGCACCCACACCGCGACGTATGGCCGGCGGAAGCGCGGGCTGTTGGGCTGCGCCAGCTCCAGCGTAATGGTGAGGTCCATGGGAACGGAGGGAGCCGCCGCACTCTTCGCTGCGCCACCCGCGCCGGGCGAGTAGCTCGCGTTCACCAGCCGCGGCCGTTGCGCGCTTGCTAACGCCGGCGTCTCGAATTTCAACCATCCCGCGCTCTGGATGGTGCGCCCATCGCGCAGCATCAGCAGATACTCGACGCCGCCCAGCTGCTGCGCCAGTTGCGCGCTCTCGGCAGGGGCCATGACCGAAAATGCCGTGGCCAGCGCTCCGGCCTCCGCCGGATCGGCTGCGACCACGGTTGAGCTCAGCACACGCTCCGCCGTCTCTGCCGTGCGCGGATCGACGATGTGCGAGAAATGCACGCCGCCCACGTCGACGCCACGCCGGTAGTCGCCACTGGTGGCGATGGTCTCGCCCTTCAGTCGCACGATGTCGGCGGGAGGATCGTTTTCGGCGTCCGACTTTGGATCCGCGATCGAGACGCTCTCGGTGGCATTGCCGCGCAGCACAATGTCGCCGCCGACGTTCAGCACCACGCCGGTGGCCCCGGCAGCCAACGCCTTGTCCGCCGCATGTCCGGTGATGTAACTCTTGGCAAAGGAATTCAGGGCGATCGGCGCGTCATCGAGATGCGTCGCGGTCTGCGCGGCGGCATCCAGCCGCCAGTGCGGCCGCTGCATCTCGGCTACTGCGGCGGTCAGCTCTGCCTGTGTGGGAGTCCGCCCCTCGGCCGCGGCCTTCTTCCATACCTCGACGGCAGTCTCGGCCGAGGCGTCGAGTGCTCCGCCGGTCTTCGCTCGCCACTGATCGAACAGCGCCAATACCTGAAACAGCTCCGGAGACACCTTCTCCGCCGTCCCGTGGGTCTTGACCCAGCGCGAGAACTCGCTGTCCGGCGTCCACGCGCTGAGAATCTTGTTCTCGCGATCAAACTCCGCCAGTGCCGCCGATGCGGCACGGTCAGCCTCGGCGTCGGATCGCGCCTGAATCTTCAAATCCAGCGAGGTGCCCAGCACATTCTCGTAGTGGAAGACGTGGGTTGTCGCGGAAAAATCGGCTGGCGCAGCGGGAAGAATAGAGCCGCCAAGAAGGAGACACAGAGCCAGTGCGCGGATTGGGATATTCAAAAAAAGCCATCCTCTAAAAAGAGATACGTATCGCGGAACCAGGAGTGTGCGGAGACCCATAACGCGGAGTCTCTGATGCCTTATGTTGTTGTTTCGCCCCCACACCAGCATAGACGGGTCGCCCACCCGGCCGGATTCATCGTAGAGTCGCGAACCTTAAGCGAACATGAATCGCGTCCGGCATGGTATCCCAACGATCTGACGCGGCAGCAGGAGGCACACGTCGCGTCGATGGCGGTTTATGACTGGCCGATGAGCACGCCTGCAGTGAAGACCAAGCCGCCGCCCACGATGACCTGCAGGCAACTGAGCGCGAAGCTGGTGGCGAAGTATTTGTGCCGGATGAAGGCGATCACGATCAGTTCCACGCCGACCACGAAGTAGGCGACGTCGAGCGCAGCGTGCACGTTGGCGATGAGGAACGGCAGCGTGTGCAGGAAGCCTCCGATGAAGGTCATCAGCCCTGTGACCATGCCGCGGAAGATGGGGTTGCCGCGCCCGGTCAGCTTGCCGTCGTCCGACAGCCCCTCGGAGAAGGCCATGGAGATGCCCGCGCCCACCGCCGTCGCCGCGCCGATGAGGAAGACGGTGTGCGAGCTGTGCGTAGCGAATGCAGTCGCGAAGATCGGCGCCAGGGTGGAAACAGATCCATCCATCAGACCCGCGAGGCCGGGCTGGATCACGCGCAGGAGAATGTTCTGGTCGTCCGTTGGATCGGCTCCCAGCAGCTTCTCCATCACCTTCAGTCCACGCGAGTCTTCGGCCATCTCACCAAAATACACTTCAGGCTCCGCCGGTTGCCCGAACGGAGCCTGAAGTAGATGGAACCGAATCGACGAGAGCGACTAGCCTCTGCGCGACGAGCCGGAACGGCCGCTGCCGGAGCTGCGCCTGCGACCGGAACCGCTGCCGGCAGAGTGACTACGCCCTGAATTCGGGCCGCCGCTGCGCTGCCGGAATCCGCCGCGCGCCGGAGGCTCTGCTGCGGCGCTTGCGCCGGGAGTCTTCCACGAGCGGGTCTCGAGCGACAGCAGGTCGTTCGGATTCGACTTGGCGACATCGAGCGGCTTGTTGCGCTCTTCCTTCGCCAGGTTCTTGTCCGCCTCGCGCCAGACGAACTTGACCTTGAGCGCGGCCTCGAAGCGGCGTGCATCCACGCGCTCCTGCGGCATGACGAAGGTGGTGGCAACGCCCTTGGCGCCCGCGCGACCGGTGCGCCCGATACGGTGCACGAAGTCCTCCGGTGCGTTGGGCATGTCGTAGTTGACGACGTGCGCGATGTCCTGCACGTCGATGCCGCGCGCAGCGACGTCGGTGGCCACCAGCACGCGGTGCTTGCCGAGGGCGAAGCCTTTGAGAGCCGCGGTGCGCTGCGACTGCGAGCGGTCGCCGTGGATCACGTCCACGTCGTGCCCCTGCTTTTCGAGCTTCTTGGCGATGCGATCCGCGCCGTGCTTGGTGCGCGCGAAGACGAGGAAGGTGCCCTGCTCCTCATTCAGCATCTTGTCCAGCAGGCCAAGCTTCTGGTCCTGCATCACGGTGTAGACGCGTAGCTCCACCTGCTCGCTGGGTCGCGAGGCGGTGCCGATCTCAATGCGGACAGGAGTGCGCACGTAGTCGCGGACGATCTCGCTGATGTTCGCGTCGAGCGTGGCCGAGTAGCACATGGTCTGGCGGGTGCGCGGCAGCGCGCCGACGATGCGCCGGATCGCGGGCAGGAAGCCCATGTCCAGCATGCGGTCGACTTCGTCGAGCACCAGCATCTCAACGTGGTTGAGCGAGACCTCGCGGCGGCGGAGATAGTCTTCCAGGCGTCCAGGCGTGGCGACGACGAGCCGCGGGCCGCGCGAGAGCTGGTCGAGCTGCGTGTTCTCCGAGAGGCCGCCGCATACCAGAACTGCGTCGTGCTTGGCGTTGGGCATCAGCTTGCCGTAGGCCTCGAGCACCTGCATGGCCAGCTCGCGCGTGGGCAGCAGGATGAGCGAGCGGATCGGCTTGCGCTGGCCTTTTTCGAGGCGCAGCGGATTGCGGTCCATGTGCTCGATCATCGGGATGAGGAAGCTGAGGGTCTTGCCGGTTCCGGTTGAGGCGGTGGCGAGGATGTCGCGGCCTTCGAGCGCGGGCGGGATGGCCTTGGCCTGCACCGGAGTGGGCGTGCGGAAGCCGGCTGTACTGAGGCGCTGCTTCAGCGCATCCGAGATGGCGAAGTCGTCGAAGTGGACGTTCTTGAGGAACGGCAGATGGGTGACGGGATCGATCTCGATCTCGTTCGCGCTGACCGTGGTGTCCGCCGGTGCGCTTGGCGCTGCGCCATTGGCAGGGCGACTTTTGCTGCGGGCAGGGGCGGCTTCCTCACTGATTGCGTGGGTGCCGTTGGTGGGCCGGTGATTGCCGTTGGTGGCTAGTTTGTAGGAGTTTGTGGTGGTGTGAGCCTTGGGCTCGAGCGTTGCGGTTGTCAAGTAAAGCTTCCTTTAGCGTTGTGGGCAGACCGGGAGGTGCAGCTACACCTCGGCGCCCATTTTTCAATCTTTCGTCAGCTTGGCTGGAATCCAGCGGCTGCTGCTGCACGGCGAGACCTGTCCTTATGACAGGTCTTCTAGCCAGAGCAACCAGCGCGTCTTCCTCTTATGCGGCGGCTCGTATTGCAAGCCTGATAATTCCGCGCAGAAGGTCTGCGGTGGGAGAGGCGTTCGCAGTCTCTGGCCAGATCCCAAAGCTGCCGGGAGTCCTTCCTGCGAAGCCGCGCTCGTCATTTTCCCCAAGCGCAACTACAGTTTAGCACACTGTCATGAGTGTACCGTGCGCGAATCGTTAGTTCGCGGACGGCCGCTCGACATGGTCGATGACCAGAGTCTGGAGTGGCCCCTTGGATGGTTCGAGTTTCAGACCAAGCTGCTCTTCCAGTGCAGTGAAGATGGACGGCCGGCCTGAAGGTTCCGATACTGCCTCGGCGCCCGTACGAGACGATTGCATCGGCTCGAATGTCAGGGTGAAGTCGTAGTTGCCGGTCAATCCTGTATGGTCGAACACTTGGCGGTCGAGACCGAAATACGAGTGGGAAAGCATATCTGCGAGACCGCCCATCGTGACATGGTGTCCTACTTCAACACCAACGTCCTTCGGGTCCATAAATCCGCGCTGGTCGCCCTCTGGCGGCGTAACCCGTTGCAATTTCGAGCCACTTTTGACGACGACCAGAGAGTAGATTGGGACCTCGATCGTCTCCGGATGCAGGCTGAGGTGAAAGCGATCGGCAAGGAACTGCTGGAGCACCTGCCTCCGCTGATTCACGCTATAGGTCTTCCACTCCGTCAGATCGGAGTCGGCAACCTTCGCGGAGACTACGTAGTAATCGGTCGCGCCCCACGCAGGTAGCCCGCGCACGGAATTGTCGCGGGTAATGTTGTATGCGTTGCGAATCAGATATTCGAGCGGAGCGGCATCCGCCGTAAAGCCATCCGCCGTAAACCGAACTGGGCCGCCGCGAGCTTCCGCCTGCACACGCACCGATCCGACCTCAAAGGCGATCAGTTTATGCGGTGAGACCGCTACATCCAGGGCGGGCGGTTGAGCGCTCGACATGGTTGGAACGGCCAGGAGAGCGCATGCAAGCGCAGAGCGGGACCAGGCAGGCTGCATCGGAGACACCTCTGTTCGCGGCAGCGCCGATGTTAGCAGAATTTGGGCTCAGATTGAGCCAGATGTGCGCAGGCACCGACAGAAAGGCCGCACCCTCTGAGGGATGCGGCCATAGTTTTGGTACAGGGAAAACTGATTCGGCTGCGAAGGGCTTAGAAGTTCTCCGTCTCGACGGGAAGCTCCAGGTCCTCGTCCTCGTCTTCTTCGTCGTCATCGTCGAAGTTGCCGAAGCTGGCCGCGAGCGTCGCCGCCGGCAGCACCGAGGTCGGTCCGGGGACCGGGTTGCCGTTCTCGTCGATCTTCATGCCGAGCGACAGGCCCATCTGCGCGAGGATCTCCTTGATCTCGTTCAGCGACTTGCGGCCGAAGTTCTTGGTCTTCAGCATCTCGGCTTCGGTCTTCTGGATCAGCTCGCCGATGGTGGCGATGTTGGCGTTCTTGAGGCAGTTGTAGCTGCGGACTGAGAGTTCCAACTCCTCGACCGAGCGGTTGAGGTTCTCATTGCGCAGCGCCGGCCCGTCGATCGCCTCCGCACCCGCCTCCATCTCCTCTTCGAAGTTGATGAAGATGTTCATGTGGTCCTTCAGCAGCTTGGCGGAGAGGCCGAGCGCGTCCGCGGGAAGGACGGTGCCGTTGGTCCAGATCTCGAGCGTGAGCTTATCGTAGTCGGTGATCTGGCCGAGACGCGCGGCTTCGACGAGGTAGTTGACCTTGCGGACGGGCGAGTGCACCGAGTCCACGGGGATGAAGCCGAGGCCAAGGTCGGAGTCGAAGTTCTTGTCGGCGGAGACGTAGCCGCGGCCGCGCTTGAGGCGCATCTCCATGTCGATCTTGCCGCCCTCACTGACGGTGCAGATGTAGACGTCCTTGTCGAGGATCTCGACGTCGCCGTCGGCCTCGATCATGCCGGAGGTGACTACGCCTGGAGAATCAGCGCGCAGGTAGAGCGCCTTGGGGCCTTCGCCCGCGAGCTTGAACGGAATCTGCTTCAGGTTCAGGACGATGTCGGTCGCGTCCTCGACGATGCCTGAGATCGACTGGAACTCGTGCAGCACGCCCTCGATGCGGACGGCGGTGACGGCCGCGCCTTCGATGGACGAGAGCAGCGTGCGGCGCAGCGCGTTGCCGATGGTGGTGCCGAAGCCGCGCTCAAAGGGCTGCGCGGAAAACTTGCCGAACTTCTCGGTGAGTGTTTCGGTGTCGACGGCGAGACGCTTGGGCTTCTGGAATCCTCTCCAAAGCATGTGTTTCTCCTTATTCCCTGGTCACTCGCGATGCATTCTGCGAAGCCGGGATGGTTCGGTTGCCAACTGGATTGTGGTATTGCTTTTGAGCATTCCCGCGCAACGGAGAAGCAGATTCCTCCGCTGCGCTGCGGAATGACAAACTCTGACTATTTCGAGTACAGTTCGACGATCAGCTGCTCGTTCACCGGCAGGTTCACGTCCGCGCGGCTGGGCAATGCAATCACCTTGCCCGACTTGTTGTCGCGGTTGATCTCCAGCCACGCCACCTGGCGCTGGCCGGAGGCGAAGTTCGCCGACTCTTCCAGTACGCCGAGCTTCTTCGACGCCTCGCGCGCCTCAATCACATCGCCCACCTTGCACTGGAACGACGGGATGTTGACCTTGCGGCCGTTGACCTGCACGTGGCCGTGGCGCACAAGCTGGCGTGCCTGACGCCGCGACATCGCGAAGCCCAGCCGGTAGCAGACGTTATCCAGCCGCGTCTCCAGCTGCTGCAGCAGCAGCTCGCCGGTGACGCCGGTCTTGTTGGCGGCCTTCTGGTAGTACGCGCGGAACTGCGTCTCCAGCGTGAAGTAGATGCGCTTGGCCTTCTGCTTCTCGCGCAGCTGCAGACCGTAGCCCACAACCTTCTTAACCTTGCGCGTCTGGCCGTGCTGGCCGGGAGGAAAGTTGCGCTTCTCAATCGCGCACTTGTCGGTGAAGCACTTTGCGCCCTTGAGGAAGAGCTTTGTGCCATCGCGGCGGCAGAGCCGGCAGACGGCGCCTGTGTAACGTGCCATTTCTAGTTCTCCTTTACTTCAGGTGACGATCGGTTTACGCGCGATGCGCTTCGTCCCGATCCGGTTGAGTCCCGGTCTATAGAGCGCCACGTTTGTGTGCGCGATAGAGACCAATCAAGTTGACTGCGGCGAGCACTAACACGCCGCTGAAGATGGTTCGTACGACATCGTGATACATGAGACCAATCACGACGAACGCAGCCATTCCGGCCAGATCAAGCAGCAGAACGCGAGTTCTGATCCCCAACCGGGCGAACATGAATCAGACCCTGCGCCGCTTGGGCGGACGGCAGCCGTTGTGCGGCATCGGCGTTACGTCGCGGATCGAGCGGACTTCAATACCCGCAGTTGCGAGCGCGCGGATGGCCGACTCGCGGCCCGAACCGGGGCCGGAGACGCGCACATCGACCGAGCGCAGACCGTGGTCGCGCGCGGCGGTGGCGGCATTCTGCGCTGCCTGCTGCGCCGCGAACGGCGTGCCCTTGCGCGAACCGCGGAAGCCGAGCGAACCCGACGACTTCCAACTGAGCGTGTTGCCCTGCTGGTCCGTGATGGTGACGATGGTGTTGTTGAAGCTCGCCTGGATGAATACGAGCCCGAACGGAACATTCTTGCGTTCCCGCTTCTTGAACTTCTTGTTCTTGCCGGTCTTGGCGCCGGCTGCCGCTGCAGTCTTTGCCATGGCTTATTTGGTCACTTTCTTCTTGCCGGCAACCGTGCCCTTGCGCGGGCCTTTGCGGGTGCGTGCGTTGGTGTGGGTGCGCTGGCCGCGTACCGGCAGCGAGCGGCGATGGCGCAGGCCGCGATAGCTCTGGATCTCGATCAGGCGCTTGATGTTCAGGCTGATGTCCTTGCGGAGGTCGCCTTCAATCTGTCCCTGAGTCTCGATCACGTGGCGGATGCGGTTCAGCGCATCCTCGTCCAGCGTGCCAATCTTCGCAAACGGGTCAACGTTCGCCTCGGCCAGAATCTTGGCCGCGCGCGAATCGCCAATCCCGTAGATGTAGGTGAGTCCGATGCGTACCTGCTTGTGGTTGGGTACGTCGACTCCGGCAATACGTGCCATGGGAATCCTTTGTCGTTGTGGTCCGGCAGCGCTGATGGCCATCGAACGGGGTTGTTGGTTGGCGGCTACGAGCAATTGGTTTGCTCGTTCCATCGGGTTCATCGCAAGCCTTAGGTTCGGCTAACTCGCCCAGCGGGGCCGGTGTTGCGTCTACGCCAAAGCTATCCCTGGCGCTGCTTATGTTTCGCGTTCTCGCAGATCACACGCACCACCCCGCGGCGGTGGATGACCTTGCACTTGTCGCAGATCTTCTTGACTGAGGCACGGACCTTCATTGCAAACTCCCAATACAGCCACCAGCTTTTTGCTCCGGCTATTCGCCAGAGCCATGCCAGTGCACATGCTTGATTCAGATTTATCAGCGAAAAGCCAGTAGCTAAAAGCTAGTAGCTCAAGGCTGTCTCATCTACTTGTAGCGGTAGACGATTCTTCCGCGGTTGAGATCGTACGGACTGAGCTCAATCGCGACGCGGTCGCCGGGGAGGATCTTGATGAAGTTCTTGCGCATGCGTCCGGAGATGTGGGCCAGGGCCTGGTGCTTGTTCTCCAGCTCCACCTTGAACAACGCATTGGGCAGGGTCTCGACGACCGTTGCCATCACTTCAATCGCATCTTCCTTCGACAAACGCTCTCCTTCAGGTCGGTCCGGTTGTTTCTTAGAGCAAATACCGCTCCAATCACGTCCAGCCGCCAGCGCCATGGGCCTGAGCACACAGCATCTTCGAGTATAGCCCAGAATCGGACGAAACTCCCAACCAAAACCATCCAAAACCGCACTGAATTCAGGGCAATCTGGAAAACGATGTCTACCGGGTCAGCACCACCGGCCCATCTTTGGTGATGGCCACCGTGTGCTCGAAGTGCGCGCTCAGGCTGCCGTCGACGGTCACGGTGGTCCAGCCGTCGGGCAGCACCTTCACCTCAGGCTTGCCCGCGTTGATCATCGGCTCGATCGCCAGCACCATCCCCGCCTTCAGCCGCGGCCCCTTGCCGCGCGTGCCGAAGTTCGGCACCTGCGGCTCCTCATGCATCGACTTGCCGATGCCGTGGCCCACAAACTCGCGGACGACTCCGAAACCAGCAGCCTCGCACATCTCCTGCACTGCGGCCGAGATGTCGCCCAGCCGTCCGCCGGGCAACGCCTCGCCGATGGCGCGTTCTAACGATGCTTTTGTGACGTCCAACAGCTTCTGCGTCGCGGGCGCGGGCGTACCCACGGCATAAGTCACCGCAGCATCCGAGTAATACCCATCGACGATCACGCCGCAGTCGATGGAGATGATGTCGCCATCCTTCAATACACGCTTCGCCGAGGGAATTCCGTGCACCACTTCGGAGTTGATCGACGTGCAGAGCACCGCGGGAAACCCATGATACCCCTTGAATGCCGAGGTCGCGTTCAGTTGCTCCATCGTGGACGCGGCGGCAGTCTCAAGGTCCATGGTGGACGCGCCGACGACGATCAGGGGCGCGACAGCGTCATGCACCCGGCGCAGCGCCTCGCCGGAGCGGCGCATCTTGTCGATCTCAGCAGCAGTTTTGATGAAGACTGGCATCGTTCTAGAATTCCGCGCGGACCGATTGAGCAGCCCGCAAACTTTGGATGTTACGCCCGGCGCAGCCGATGCAGCGCCGCGTCGATCGCAGCCGTGATCGGTTCCACTGGCCCATCGCCGTTCACCTCTTCAAACCGACCCAGCGCACGGTAGTGCTCGATCACCGGAGCGGTTTGCTCCTCGAAGGTGCGCATCCGCTCCTCGAAGACGGTCTCGGTGTCGTCGGCCCGTTGTACCAGCGTCGAGCCATCCACATCGCAGATGCCCGGGACCTTCGGCGGATCGAAGTAGATGTTGTAAATTCGTCCTGCCGGCGAGATCCGCCTGCCGGTAATGCGCCGCAGCAGGTCCTTGTAGTCCGCCACAATCGAGATTGCGACGACGGGCGCAACCAGCGCATGACCGCCGCATTCGGAGACCAGGTGCTCATCCAGCCAGTTGGCCTGCGGCAGGGTGCGGGGAAAGCCGTCCAGGATATAGCCGCGTGACGTGTCGGGCTCACACAGCCGGTCCGCGACCAGCTGGTTGACGATATCGTCCGGCACCAGCAGTCCCTGGTCCATCAGCCGTTTGGCCTCGATGGCTTCAGGCGTATGGGCGTCATTGCGGACCGCGCGCAGGATGTCGCCTGTGGAGATCTGAGGAATGCCGTACTGCGCCATCAGCCGCTTGGCCTGCGTGCCCTTGCCCACGCCGGGCGCGCCCAGCACCAGGACAGGGCCAGGCACAAACCCACTCGCCTTCGCCGCTGCTTCGGTCGCGCTCAATGTCGTCGCACCTACCAGCTCCGCCGGCCGCGAATACGTCCGCTCTTCGGGGAGAAGCCTTCATAGTGCCGCATGATCAGCTGCGACTCCACCTGCTGCACCGTATCCATGGCGACGCCTACGACGATCAGCAGGGAGGTGCCGCCGAAGTAGAAGTTCACGCCCAGGCCCTGGGTAAAGACGGTGGGAAGCCGGTCAAACAGTCCGCCTACCAGCGGCAGGTGGTTCAGGTGCACGCCGGTGAGCAGCACCGTCGGGATCAGCTGCACGACCACCAGGTAGAGCGCGCCCACCAGGGTGATGCGGGTCAGCACATCGTTGATGAAGTCCGATGTGCGGCGACCGGGCCGGATGCCGGGAATGAAGCCGCCATACTTGCGCATGTTGTCGGCGATGTCGTCCGGCCGGAAGACGATCGAGATATAGAAGTACGCGAAGAAGATGATCGCAACCGTGTTCAGCAATACGTACCACGGCTCACCGGGAGCTATGTTGCGCAGGATGGGCCCGAAGAACGCCGTGTCCTGCAGCTTCTGCCCGCCGAAGAAGCTCATGCTGCCAAACAGCAGCGGCGCGGAGAGGATGGAGCTGGCGAAGATGATCGGCATCACGCCGCCGGAATTGACCTTGAGCGGCAGATGCGTCGACTGGCCGCCCATCATCTTGCGGCCCACGATTCGCTTGGCGTACTGCACCTGGATGCGCCGCTCCGAGCGCTCCACCCATACGATGAAGCCGACGATGGCCACCATCGCGGCAATCAGCAGCACGATGCCGGGAAGCGTCAGCGGACCCCAGGCGTTGTCGCGCGCCTTCTGGTAGAGGTCGGCAATGCCGCGCGGCAGGCCGACGACGATGCCGGTGAAGATCAGCAACGACATGCCGTTGCCGATGCCGCGCTCGGTGATCTGCTCCCCCAGCCACATGATGAAGGCGGTACCGGCCGACAACGTGATCACGCACAGCGGAATGAAGTAGCCGCGCGGGATGTTGGCCATGTTGGTGGAGGGACTGGACAGCGTCATGGCGATGGCGAAGGACTGGACCACGCCCAGCAGGACGGTCACATAGCGCGTCCACTGGGTGATCTTGCGCCGGCCGAGCTCGCCTTCCTTCTGTAGCTTGGCCAGCGGCTCATAGATGACGGTGAGCAGCTGGAAGATGATCGACGCGGTGATGTAGGGCATGATGCCCAGCGCGAAGATGGTCAGCTTGCGCAGGTTGCCGCCGGTGAACATGTCCATCAGGCCCAGCGCGGAGCCGGAGTAAGAATTGAAGAACTGGTTCAGCGCGGCGGTGTTGACGCCCGGCGTGGGAATGAATGCGCCCAGGCGATAGACCGCCAGCAGCCCCAGCGTGAAGAAGACACGCTTGCGCAGGTCGGGAATGCGAAAGATGTTGGCAATCTTCTCAAACATCAGAACCTCTTGTGCGGCGCGGGCCGGAACCACTGATCGGCGCCGTCAAAAACCATCGGGAAACACAATCCTAGCGGAAACGGCGGCCCATTTGCTATACGGCCAAGACCGGCGCAAAGTTCGCGGACTAAGCCGCGGCGCCGCCAATCAAAATTGCCTTGCCACCGGCCTTCTCAATCGCCTCCTGGGCGGTCTTGGAGAACTTGTGCGCATGGATGGTGACCGGACCCGACAGCTTGCCGTTGTTCAGCACCTTCACCAGGCCGTTCTTCTTGCGCAGCAGGCCGTGTGCGGCGAGCGCCTCGATGGTCAGCACCGTGCCCGGCGCCTTGGCCAGGACTTCGGAGATGCGGTCGAGCGAGACGACGGTGTATTCGGTGCGGAAGATGTTGTTGAAGCCGCGCTTGGGCAGCCGGCGATGCAGCGGCATCTGGCCGCCCTCAAAGCCTCGCATCAGTGACGAGCCTGAGCGCGAGCCCTGGCCCTTGTGGCCGCGGGTTGAGGTCTTGCCCATGCCGGAGCCCATGCCGCGGCCCACGCGCTTCTTGTTCTCGTTGGCCTTCTTCGGCGGCCTCAGGTTCGATAGATTGCGGATTGCCATTTCATTTCCTCGCTAACGCCGGCCCAAGGCCGACTCGCATTTCGCGGAGATCGCCTCCGCGTGTTTCAGCTACTCGACCACGCGCACCAGATGCGGCACCTTGGCCACCATGCCGCGGATCGAGGGGGTGTCCTCGCGCTCCACGATCTGGTTCAGCCGCGTGAAGCCCAGCCCTTTGACGACCAGCTTATGTTTCACCGGCGTCGCAATCTTCGAGCGAAAATACTGCAGTTTGATCTTCTTTTCCGCTGCCATAGTCCTTCTCCAAAACTTCCGTCGCGCAGTCTCCAGTAAGCGGAGGCTGGCTTCTTACATCTCTTCGACTGTCTTGCCGCGCAGCGCCGCAACGTCTGCCTTGTTGCGCAGCTGCGAGAGCGCATCAAACGTCGCCTTCACCACGTTGTGCGGATTCGCCGAACCCAGCGACTTGGTCAGCACATTCTGCACGCCCGCCGAGGTCATCACCGCGCGCACCGTCTTGCCGGCGATGATGCCCGTTCCTTCCGGCGCCGGCTTCAGCAGCACTGAACCTGCGCCAAAGTGGCCCAGCACCTGGTGCGGGATGGTGGTCGTGGTCAGATTCACCTTCAGCAGGTTCTTCTTCGCCGCCTCGATGCCCTTGCGGATCGCCTGCGGGACCTCCTTCGCCTTGCCGGAGCCATAACCCACCACGCCCTCGCCGGGATCGCCGACCACGACCAGCGCCGCGAACGACATGTTCTTGCCGCCCTTGACCACCTTCGTCACACGGTTGATCGAGACCACCTCATCCTTGAGGTTCATCCGGTTGCCGTCGACTTTCTTCCTCAGTGCCATATTCCTTCATCCATTCCGGCCGCCCGGGGGCGCGCCAAAAAACCTAAAACTCGAGACCCGCCTCGCGCGCTGCATCCGCCAGCGCCTTCACCCGGCCGTGGTACAGATAGCCGCCACGGTCGAAGACCACCTTCTTGATGCCCTTCTCCTGGGCACGCTCGGCGATCAGCTTGCCCACGGTTTTGGCCGCAGCCACGTTGCCGCCGTACGCCTTGCTCTCGTCCTTCTTGGTCTTGCTCGAGGCAGACGCCAGCGTCACGCCGTTCTGGTCGTCGATCAACTGCGTGTAGATGTGGTTCAACGAGCGGTAGACATTCAGGCGCGGCCGCTCGGCGGTGCCGGACATCTTCTCCCGGATGCGCGCATGCACGCGCTGGCGGATCACATTACGTTCGCGGGGCTTCAGCATTTCGTCTCTTCCTTCCTAATGGCGTCACCGGCTTCCGGCGACGTTCGGTGTTTCAACTTTGTTCAGATCCTTCGTCGCTTGCGCTCCTCAGGATGATCGCAGCGGGCTCAGACGCCCGCTACGCACGATTACTTCGCGCCCGTCTTGCCGACCTTCTTCTTCAGCTTCTCGTCGGAGTAGCGCACGCCCTTGTTCTTGTACGGATCCGGCTTGCGCAGCGAACGCATATCGGCGGCAACCTGGCCGACCTTCTGGCGGTCAATGCCGGAGACGGTGATATGCGTCTGCTTCGGATCGATCGCAACCTCAATACCTGTCGGCAGCGGAAACTCGATGGGGTGCGAGTAGCCCAGTGTGAACACTACCGTGCCCTTGCCCTTCATCTCCACGCGGTAGCCGATGCCGACGATGTCCAGCTCCCGGGTCCAGCCCTTGGTCACGCCGTTGACGGCGTTGGCCACCAGCGCGCGCGCCAGGCCATGGAACGCCGCCTGGCCTTCGTTCTGGCGCTCGGCGACGAGCGTGCCGTCCTTCTGCACCAGCGTGATGCCGCCGGGCAGCAGTGCATTCACCTTGCCCTTGGGGCCTTCCACCAGAACGCTCTTGCCGCCATCCTCGACGGTGAACTTGACGCCCTGCGGCAACGGAATCGGCTTGTTTCCAATACGTGACATTTCAAAATCCTTTGGCGGCTTGCGAGTCGCGGAGAAGGATTGCTTCTCCGTTCCACTGCAGCCCGGGCTTTACGGCCCGTCACTTCCAAAACATTGCGCGATACGCTGCGCTTCCATCGTCGTCGCGAAGAGCATCGCTCTTCGCGCATCTGCCGGACTTACCAGACCTCGCAGAGCACCTCGCCGCCTACGCCCTCGCGGCGCGCCTGGCGGCCCGTCATCACACCCTTCGGGGTGGTCATGATGGAGATGCCGAGGCCGCCCTGGACGCGGCGGATCTCGTCGCGGCCCAGATAAACGCGGCAGCCCGGGCGCGAGACGCGCTGCAGGTCGCGAATGACGGCCTCGTTGTTCGGGCCGTACTTCAGATACACGCGCAGCACCTTCATGCCGTTCTCTTCCGCCGGCTTGAAGTTGGCGATGTAGCCCTCTTCTTTGAGGATGCGGGCGATCTCCGCCTTGAGCTTCGAGGCGGGAACGTCGAGCTTCTGGTGCCGCGAGCGGATGGAGTTGCGGATGCGCGTCAGAAAATCTGCTACTGGATCGGTAAGGTTCATTCCTTCTCCTTCATCCCCCGTTCGCTGGCGCACACAAGCGCGCAAGAACCAGCGGAGATGCACTGCCAGATTTGTTCGGATTCTTCTGTGGCCGCTGAATTTTTCCTGCGGCCTTCAGGGAACCTGTGTTGCGCCTTCCAGACTTCAGCACCCCGGTCGGGTGAGGTCTCTGGCAGGGTGAGACGGTGCGACGCTTTTTCCAATTATAACTGCTTAGAAAGCCTTATAGCCGCCGCAGCCGCGTATTTACCAGCTGGATTTGACCACGCCCGGGATCTCGCCCTTCAGCGCCAGCGACCGGAAGCAGAGCCTGCAGACGCCGAACTTGCGCAGGAATGCGCGCGGACGGCCGCAGAGCTGGCAGCGGTTGTGCTGGCGGGACTTGAACTTCGGCTTGCGTGCGTCTTTGACGCGCTTTGCTGTCGTTGCCATATCTTCTTTTCCTTCCAAACCCTTCTCGTCTCGCGCGTCTTGCTGGCGCGAAACCCGATGTTTATGCCCCCTGGCGGAACGGCATGCCAAACGCCTTCAGCAGCGTACGGGCGCCGTTGTCGTCCTGGGCCGTGGTCACGATGGTCACGTTCATGCCCTTGGTCTTGTCCACCTTCGCGTAGTCAATCTCCGCGAAGATCAGCTGGTCCCTGAGGCCCAGCGTATAGTTGCCGCGGCCGTCGAAGCTCTTCGACGATACCCCGCGGAAGTCGCGCACGCGCGGCAGAGCAATTGTGATCAGCCGATCGAGGAACTCATACATCTTCTCGCCGCGCAGGGTCACCATCGCGCCGATCGGCATGTTCTCGCGCAGCTTGAACGCGGCGATCGACTTCTTCGCCTTGGTCACCACCGGCTTCTGCCCGGTGATGGAGCCGAGATCCGCCACCAGCGGATCCATGATCTTCACGTTCTGCGTCGCCTCGCCAAGGCCCATGTTGATGACGATCTTTTCGAGCCGCGGAATCGCCATCGCGTTCTCGATGCCAAGCTCTTTGGCGATCGCCGGGCGAATTTCGTTGAAGTACTTGTCCTTGAACCGTGCTGCCATCGTCCTTCTTCTCTTTCTCCACGGCTCCGGAGTGGGTTGAATTAGCTTCTCGCCCGTTTACCGTTTCGTGGGATGAACCAAAAATCTAAAAGCAAAAACTAAAAAGCTTCCTGCTTGAAAGAATCGCCTTATTTCTTCTCGGGAATCAGATTCCCGCTCGCCTTCGAATACCGGAACAGCCGCTCGCCCTCAATGCGCTTGCCGACGCGCGTTTTGTTTCCCTCGCCGTCGACGACCATCACATTCGAGAGGTGCACCGGCGACTCCTGCTCCGCGATGCCGCCCTTGATGTTGCGCTGCGGGTTCGGCTTCACGTGCTTCTTAATCATGCCGACGTGCTCAACCAGCACGCGGTCCCTGTCCGCCAGCACGCGCAGCACGCGGCCACGCTTGCCTTTGTCTTTGCCCGCGATCACCTCAACGGTGTCGTTGCGCTTGATCTTGATCCCTGCCATCTTCTTCCCCTTCCTCGGCCATCTGCCGGAGCCGGACTCCGCTTTGCACTTGCTGGTAACTAATCCCTGGCAATCAACCCCTAAATAACCTCAGGCGCCAGCGAGACAATCTTGAGAAACTTCTTCTCGCGCAGCTCACGGGCCACCGGACCAAAGACGCGCGTGCCCACTGGCTCCATCGCATCGTTGATCACCACGGCCGCATTCTCGTCAAACCGGATGTAGGTGCCGTCGCGCCGGCGCGCTTCCTTGCGGGTGCGCACGATGACGGCCTTGACGACCTTGCCCTTCTTCACCGTTCCGTCGGGCGAAGCCTCTTTCACCGCCGCCGTCACCACGTCGCCGAGGCCAGCCGTCTTGCCCAGTCCGCCGCCCAAGGGCAGGATCACCTGCAGCTTGCGCGCGCCGGAGTTGTCGGCCACCGCGAGCATCGTCCTCATCTGTACCATCTGCATTCTCCTGCCGGGCTGAAGCCCTCGGGGCATTCGCCCCGTCCCTGCTCAATCTCTCGCGCCATCGTGGCCGCGCAAACCGTTCGCGGCAAGCTACGCCTCGACCGGCACCTTCTCGTCCAGCTGCGCCAGCGACGAGCGCCGCACGATCTCCTCAAGCGACCACCGCTTGAGCTTGGAGAGCGGCCGCGACTCGCGGATGCGCACCACATCGCCCACGCGCGCCGAGTTCGACTCGTCGTGCGCGTAGAACTTCTTGTTCGACTTCATCACCCGTTTGTACTTGGGGTGCGCCTTGCGCATCTCGATCTCGACGACGATCGTCTTCTGCATCTTGGTCGAAACCACCACGCCCACCTTCTCGTTGCGGCGCGACGCGGCGGTCTCTGTGCCCGCAGCTGCTGTGCTGTTGTCAGCCTTCTTCATTGTCTCTGCCATCGGTTAATCCTTCTTCCCCGTCTTCGTCGCCGCGGCCTTCTTCGCGGCGGGCTTTTTTGCTCCCGCGGTCGCCTTGGTGGTGGAAACCTTCTTGGCCGCTTTCTTTGCGGGAGCCTTCTTCGCTGCCGGCTTGCTCTCGGTCGCCGCCGACGCTGTCTTCTCCGGCTTCGCCGCGCGGGCAATGTGCAGCGCGCGCTCGCGGGCGATGGTGTGGATGCGGGCGATGTCCAGCTTCAGCCCGCGCAGCTTCTTGACGCCCTCCTGGTTGCCCAGTTTCATGCGGAAGCGCAGGCGGAAGAGCTCTTCAGCCGCCTTCAACTGCTGACTCTTCAGCTCGTCGTCGTTCAGGTTACGGATCTTTTCGATTTCCATCTGTGAACTCTCTTTAGTAAAAATCCCAAAACAAAAAAACTGTAAGCAAAACCAGAACTGTTTGCTTGAAAAATCCCTACTTTACCGCCGCCGTTACCTTCACATCGTGGCGCATCACAAAACCTGTCTTCAGCGGCAGCTTGTGCGAGGCCAGGCGCATCGCCTCCCTGGCGGTCTCCGGAGCAACGCCCTCCATCTCGAAGAGGATCTTGCCCGGCCGTACCACCGCGACCCAATGGTCGGGTGCGCCTTTGCCTTTACCCATACGGGTCTCGGCCGGCTTCTTGGTGATCGGCTTGTCGGGGAACAGACGCAGCCACACCTTGCCGCCGCGCTTGATAAAGCGCGTCATCGCGATACGGCTGGCCTCAATCTGGCGGTCCGTGATGTAGCCGCACTCCTGCACCTTCAGCCCGTAGTCGCCGAACGACAGGTCCGACCCACGCCACGCCTTGCCCTTCATGCGGCCGCGCTGCTGCTTGCGATACTTCACCTTCTTTGGCATCAACATAACGAAAACCCTCTAGCTCTTCAGCCGCTGACTCTCATCGAGCGACCCTGGCTCCTGGTACCTATTCCTAAAACACTCCCGTGGTCGACACCTGGTCGCGCCGCTTCTTCTGCTCGTAGATGTCGCCGCGATAGACCCAGACCTTGACGCCGATCTTGCCGTAGGTGGTGTTCGCCTCGGCAAAGCCGTAGTCGATGTCCGCGCGCAGCGTGTGCAGCGGCAGACGCCCCTGCAGATACCACTCCGACCGCGCGATCTCATTGCCGTTCAGCCGGCCGGAGACGCGGACCTTGATGCCCTTGCAGCCAAAGCGCAGTGCGGAGTCCACCGACTTGCGCATCGCCCGGCGGAAGCTGACCCGCTTTTCCAGCTGCAGCGCGATGTTCTCCGCGGCCAGCTGCGCGTCGAGCTCCGGCTTGTTCACCTCGAGGATGTCAATGAAGACCTCGCGCGAGGTGCGCTTCTGGATGTCGGCCTTCAGCTTGTCGATCTCCGCGCCCTTACGGCCGATGATGATGCCCGGCCGCGCGGTGCGGATGATGAGGCGCAGCTTGTTGCCCGGCCGCTCGACCTCAACGGAGGAGACGCCGGCGGCTTTGAGCTTCTCGCGCAGCTCGGCCTTCAGCTTCACGTCCTCAACCAGCAGCTTGTCGTAGCCGCGCTCCACAAACCAGCGCGACTTCCACGGCTTGTTCACGCCGAGGCGGAACCCATACGGATGGACCTTCTGTCCCATAAGCTTCCCTTCTTAATTCCTTACTTCGCAGCCTTCTTGGCTGTAGATTTCTTCGCCGGCGACTTCTTCGCGGCAGTCTTTTTGGCGGCCGCCTTCTTCGTTGGAGCTTTCTTGCCTGAACCCTTGGCCGCCACCGGCTCATCCGCCGTGACCACCGTCGCCACGTTCACGCCGGACTTCTTCTCGGCCACCGTGACGATGATGTGCGCGAGCCTGCGCTGGTACCGGAACGCGCGGCCCATCGGCGCCGGGCGGATACGCTTCATGCGCGGCGCGTCGTTGGCGACTGCCGTGCGCACGTACAAGTTATCGATGTCGACATCGAGGCCCTGCTCCTGCGCCAGATAGTTCGCGTTCTGGATCGCCGAGCGCAGCACCTTTTCGATCACCGGCGCCATGCGCTTGGTGGAAAAATGCACCGTGTTCAGCGCCTGCTCCACGCGCAGCCCCTTGATCATGTCCAGCACCAGCTTCGCCTTCTGGGGGCTGGTGCGCTGGAAGCGGGCCTCCGCGCGAAACTCTCGTCCGTTAATTGCCGCTGTCTTCGCCATAACTCTTTCCTTCAAACTCCAGAAACTTACCAACAACAGATCCTTCGTCGCGCTTTGCGCTCCTCAGGATGACGGCACGCGGCTCGGACGCCGCGTAAACGCCGTCACTTCGGCTTCGCCGAGGTCTCAGCCGCCTTCGCCGAGTGGCCCTTGAACTGCCGCGTCGCCGCGAACTCGCCCAGCTTGTGGCCCACCATGTTCTCCGTCACATACACCGGAATGAACTTGCGGCCGTTGTGTACAGCAATCGTGTGCCCGACCATGTCGGGGAAGATCGTCGAGCGGCGCGACCAGGTGCGCACCACCTTCTTGTCATTCGCCTGGTTCAGCACCCGGATCTTGGTCTCCAGATGACCGTCGATGAATGGGCCCTTCTTTGCGGATCGCGCCATAATTACTCCAAAAAACCTTTACTTGAAAATCCTTACTTGCTCCTGCGGCTGACGATGAAGACGTCCGTCCGCTTGTTGTTGCGTGTCTTGTAGCCGCGGGTCGGCTGGCCCCACGGAGTGACCGGGTGACGACCGCCCGAGGTCTTACCTTCGCCGCCGCCGTGCGGATGGTCGACCGGGTTCATCGACACGCCGCGGTTTGCCGGGCGGATGCCCTTCCAGCGATTGCGTCCCGCCTTGCCGATCGACTGGTTCTCGTGATCGGTGTTGCCCACCTGGCCGATGGTCGCCATGCAGTCCACCAGCACGCGCCTGGTCTCGCCCGAAGGCAGCTTCAGCAGCGCGTACTCGCCTTCCTTGGCTACCAGCTGCGCCTGCGAGCCCGCCGAACGCGCCATCTGCGCGCCCTTGCCCGGACGCAGTTCGATGTTGTGCACCGTCGTGCCGGCGGGAATGTTTTTGAGTGGCAGCGCGTTGCCCACCAGGATGTCCGCCTCCGGCCCGCTCATGATCGACTGGCCCACCTTCAAGCCCACCGGCTGGATGATGTAACGCTTCTCGCCATCCTTGTAGTTCACCAGCGCGATGCGCGCGTTGCGGTTCGGATCGTACTCGATGGTCGCGACCGTGCCGGCGATGCCGTACTTGTCACGCTTGAAGTCGATCAGGCGCAGCTTCTGCTTGTGCCCACCGCCCTGATGGCGAATGGTCAGCCGGCCCGTTGAGTTGCGGCCGCCGGTGCGCTGCTTTACCTTCAGCAGCGGCTTGTGCGGCTGGTCCGTCGTCAGGTCGTCGTTCACCACCTTCGTATGGGTGCGAAGGCTGGGCGTTATCGGTCGAAATGATTTAATCGGCATCGTTGTTTCTCACTCACTGCTGCAAACTTGGGTTGCTCAAATCCACTGCCCAGACGCTTTCATTGCCTAGATGCTGTCCAGATACTCCGGCATCTTCTGGCCTTCCTTCAGCTTCACGTACGCCTTCTTCCAGTCCGGGCGATAGCCAGAGAACTTGCCCCGCCGGCGTTCCTTGCCCACGACCGTGGCCGTGCGCACGTCCGACACCTTCACCTTGAACAGCGTCTCGACCGCCTGCTTGACCTCGGTCTTGGTCGCATTCGAGGCCACCTCGAACACCAGCGTGTTCTGGGTCTCCTTCACGCCCATCCCCTTTTCCGTAATCAAAGGGCGGCGGATCGTTGTAAATAAGGTTGGCATTACGCAACCTCCTTGGCAGATTTCTTGCGTTTGGCGGGCTTCGCCTCAGCGGCAGCAGCCTCGCGCTCCAGAGCGCGCTTGGAGATCGACTTCTTCAGCGTCTCCTGCAGCGTCTCAATCGCATCCTTTGAAAAGACCGCGTGCTCATAGCGCAGCAGGTCGTAGGGATGCACCTCCGAGCTCAGCACCAACTCCACGCCGTCCAGATTGCGCGAGCCCAAGTACAGCTTCTCGTCCAGCTTCTTGCTGGTCTCGACCAGCAACGTCGTCTTGCCGGCTTCGAGCTTGTTCAACGCCTGGCGGTAGAGCTTGGTCTTCGGCTGGTCGATCGCAAACGAATCGACCACCGTGAACTTGCCATCGGCAATCTTTGCCGCAATCGCCGAGCGCAGCGCGCCCATCAGCTTCTTGCGCGGGAACTGGTAGTCGTAGCTACGCGGCTTCGGTCCGTGGACCGTACCGCCGCCACGCCACAGCGGCGTGCGGATCGAGGCGATACGCGCGCGCCCCGTGCCCTTCTGCTTCCACAGCTTGCGACCCGCGCCCGAGACCAGACCGCGCGTCTTGGTCGACGCGTTGCCCTGCCGCAGCGCCGCGCGGTAGTGCACCACGGCCTCCCACAGCAGGCCGTCATTGATCTCGCTGGGGAACACCTCGTCGAGCAGATCGAACTCGCCGACCTTCGTTCCCCCGAGATTGACTACATTTACCTTCGCCATCGTCTTCTCTCTTCTTACCCGCCATCGATGTGGCGGGCCCGGCTTATCTTTGCGCCGGTGGTATTTCGCTGTGTTCTCCGGTCTGTTTCCCGCACAGCGTTTACTGCGTCCTGCTATTTCTTCTTCGGTGATGCCTTCTTCGAAGCCTTCAGCGGATCGAGTGTCGTCGAACCGGCAAACCCTCTGCGTTCGCGCGGCGGAGCCTTGGCCTTCGAAATCAGTACATAGCCGTCCCGCGGGCCGGGTACCGCGCCCTCAACCATCAGCAGATTGTCTTCGAGGTCGATGCCGCGGATGCGCAGATTGCGCACCGTCACCTGCTCGTTGCCCATGTGGCCCGGCATGCGCTGGCCCGGAAAGACACGCGACGGGAATGACGAGGCGCCGATCGAGCCCTGCACCTGGAACATGTGGCCGTGCGACTTCGGTCCGCCGCCGAAGTTGTGCCGGCGGATGACGCCTGCGAACCCACGGCCCTTCGAAGTCCCGCTGACGTCCACAAACTTGTCATCGTTGAAGATGTCGACCAGCACACGGTCGCCGGCCTTGATGCCGTTCTCTTCGCCGTCCTTGGCCGCCTCGACCGCGACCTCCTTCATCATCCGCACCGGCGGCACATTCGACTTCGCGAAGTGCCCGGTCATCGCCTTGTTCACCTTGGAGGCCTTGATGAAGTCCACATAGCCGATCTGCGCGGCGTCATAGCCGTCCTTGGCCGCCGTCTTCAGCTGCGTAATCACGCATGGGCCGGCCTTCAGCACCGTTACCGGGTGCACGTCGCCCTTCTCGTCGAAGAGCTGCGTCATGCCGACCTTCCTGCCCAGAATCCCTGTTACCGCCATCGTCCTCTTCCTCTCCGCATCATGCCCTGGCGAATTTCACGTCAACATTTCGCCAATCAAGCACTGCCGGTGTTGCTTGAAACTTGAAAAACTAAAAGCCTTTTACTTTCAAGGCTAAACCTTGCTACTTCTGCACCGTCTTGATCTCTACGTCCACGCCCGCCGGCAGGTCCAGCTTCATCAGCGCATCCACCGTCTGCTGCGTGGGCTCCAGGATGTCGATCAGCCGCTTGTGCGTGCGGATCTCGAACGCCTCGCGGCTCTTCTTGTCTACGTGCGGCGAACGCAGCACGCAGTACTTGTTCTTCATCGTAGGCAGCGGAATCGGACCCGCAACCTGCGCGCCCGTGCGCTTTGCCGTCTCCACAATCTCGCCCGTCGACGTGTCGAGCACGCGATAGTCGTACGCCTTCAAACGGATGCGAATTCTCTGTCCAGCCATTGCTTTATTTCTTTCCCCGGCTCTCTCCAGCCGGCCTGCAAAGATCGTTTGGAGTGGCTGCCGGTCATTTCCTGCTCACTGCTTCAATGGGCCGGCAGCCCTCGTTCAATTGCTTGAGAAGCTACTTGATGATCTCGCTGATGGTTCCCGCTCCCACGGTCCTGCCGCCCTCGCGGATAGCGAAGCGGAGACCCTTCTCCATGGCCACCGGCGTCTGCAGCTCGATCTCGAGCGCGACGTTGTCGCCCGGCATCACCATCTCGGTGCCTGCCGGCAGCGTGGCGGAGCCAGTGACGTCGGTCGTGCGGAAGTAGAACTGCGGACGATAGCCGTTGAAGAACGGTGTGTGACGCCCGCCTTCTTCCTTCGACAGCACGTACACCTCGCCCTTGAACTTGGTGTGCGGCGTAATCGATCCCGGCTTGGCCAGCACCATGCCGCGCTCGACGTCTTCCTTCGCGATGCCTCTGAGAAGAAGCCCCGCGTTGTCCCCCGCGAGTCCCTCGTCCAGCTGCTTCTTGAACATCTCGACGCCCGTGCACACCGTCTTGCGCGTCTCGCGGAAGCCGACGATCTCGCACTCTTCGCCCACCTTCACCTTGCCGCGCTCGATCCTGCCCGTGACCACCGTGCCGCGTCCCGAGATCGAAAAAATATCTTCGATCGGCATCAGGAACGGCAGCTCGATCGCGCGCGCCGGCTGCGGAACAAAGCTGTCCACCGCCGCCATCAGCTCGTCGACCTTGGCCTCCCACTTGGCCTCGCCGTTCAGCGCGCCCAGCGCCGAGCCGCGGATGATCGGCGTGTCGTCACCCGGATAGTCGTACTTCGAGAGCAGCTCGCGGACTTCCATCTCCACCAGCTCGATCAGCTCTTCGTCCTCGACCGCATCGCACTTGTTCAGAAACACGACAATGTACGGCACGCCAACCTGACGCGCCAGCAGAACGTGCTCCTTGGTCTGCGGCATCGGGCCGTCGGTCGCAGCGACCACCAGAATCGCGCCATCCATCTGCGCCGCGCCCGTGATCATGTTCTTGATATAGTCCGCGTGGCCCGGGCAGTCGACGTGCGCGTAGTGGCGGTTCGCCGTCTCGTACTCAACGTGCGCCGTCGCGATGGTGATGCCGCGCTCGCGCTCCTCCGGAGCGTTGTCGATGGTGTCGAACGAACGGAACGTGTTCTTCGGGTTGTGCTTGGACAAAACCTTCGTGATCGCCGCCGTCAACGTCGTCTTGCCGTGATCAATGTGCCCAATCGTCCCAATGTTCACATGTGGCTTCGACCGGTCAAACTTCTCCTTCGCC